>NZ_CP129980.1:2687500-3674978 GCF_030503915.1 Diaphorobacter sp. C33 | reverse complement strand
GATAGACGCCCATGCGCTGGTCCATGGCGACCCTTTACCGGCGGACCCACCCTGGGTGCAACGCATTCCGGTGCAGTTCAATCTAGTGTATGCCCCGATGGCGATGGGCTTTCGACGAGCTCTCAGGCGCGCCATCGACCAGATCAAACCCGACGTCCTACACCTGCATATGCCCAATAATTCGGCACTGTGGGCACTCACCTTACCGAGTGCTCGCAAAGTGCCTTGGGTCGTGCATTGGCACTCGGATGTGGTGGTATCCAATATCAAATGGTCTGTCGCGCTCGCCTACTTGCTCTATAGGCCCTTTGAACAAGCGTTGCTAGAGCGCGCGCAACAGATATTCGCGACGTCTCCACCATATCTGAAAGCCAGCTCAGCCCTACGCGCTTGGACCGACAAGTGTGATGTTGTCCCGCTGGGCATCAACTTGCGTGAAGCCTCGGTCGACGCACAAACCATTAGCAAAACACCATCGTTTTGGCGAGCAGACACCCAGTTCCGGCTGCTGTCGGTGGGTAGGCTCACCTACTACAAAGGCTTCGAAACGCTGATTCATGCTGTTTCCACTCTGCCCGGCGTGGAACTGCTAATCGTGGGAAGCGGTGAGCTTCAGGAAACGCTTGAAGAGCTGATAAGCAACGTGACTCCGCATGGCGCTCAGCCAGCCACACGTCTACTGGGTGCTGTGGATGAGGCACAAAAGCATGCTTTGCTTGCCCAGTGCGATCTCTTTTGCTTGGCATCACGCGAGCGCACCGAGGCGTTTGGCGTGGTGTTGCTGGAAGCCATGCAGCATGCCCGCCCCTGTTTAGTTACCGATTTACCTGGTTCGGGCATGCCCTGGGTGGTATCCCGCGCCCAATGCGGGCTACACGTGCCGTTTGAAGATGTAGATGCCTGGCGTAGCAGTATTGCCCGCTTGCATCATGATCCTGCCCTGCGCCACCGCCTTGGAAAGGCTGGCTACGAAGCCTTGCATCAGCACTTCAGCATTAGCCCTTGCGAACGCACGGCCGCTCTCCACTACAGAGCTATGACATCAAGTAGCCAGCCTGTACAGCCCACGCGCAGGTTGATGGTTGTCATCGCTACCCACAACAACGCAGCCGACATCGCCCACCTGATACAGCGAGTACGCGGACTGGTCAACGCAGCAGTTCTGGTGGTGGACAACCGAAGCACCGACGCGACTTGCCACCTGGCAGAACAGTACGGTGCAAAGGTTCTACGCCCCCTTCTGGCTATGACCACCTGGGGCAGCTTGCAGACGGGCATACGTCATGCTCTCGCTCAAGGTTACGCGTCCGTCATCACCATCGACGCAGAGGGCCGCTACGAAGTGGAAGAACTGCCAACGCTGATTAACACAGATAGCGAAGCTGATATGGCAGTGGGCTACTTTGCGACGAGCAATAGCTTGCCGCGTCGAGCAGCATGGCAATGGTTCAGGTGGGTCACTGGCTTGGGTTTGCGTGACTTTGTTTCAGGCTTTCGTTTTTATAACCATGCCGCAATGCAAGTGGCGGCCTTGGCCGAAGCTACTCTTCTGGACTACCAAGACATTGGAACGCTGCTGCTGATGAAACGCGAGGGCAAGCGCATTGCGGAGGTGCCGCTTGCAATGCACACTCCCAAGATAGATCGCTCCAAAATTTTCAGATCTTGGGCCTACGCCGCACGGTACATGGTTGTTTCAACGCTCCTCAGCATCGCGCATGGACGACCCGCACTCAGAGCGAAAAAAATTACCAAAAACGTATAAGTTGGACATAGGCACTATTGGCTAGCGGCACCCCAATCGCCCGCATTACCCCATCACCTTAATGCCTCCCGCGACCAGCGCCATCGCCAGAGCCAACTGAACCCATCTGCCGGGGATCTTCCCTGCGAGTAGGCTCCCTAAAAGTACCGCCGGAACAGAGCCAGCCAACAAACCGGCCAGCATCCACCAGTCCACCATTCCCGCAAACAGATAGCCCGCTCCCGCAACTACCGCCAGCGGGATTGCATGAACGAGATCAGTGGCAACTAGGCGATGTGGGGTCATCCGTAGAGGGTAGAGATACAGCAACATCACGCTACCCAACGCGCCGGCCCCTACCGACGTCAGGGCGACGCACAGCCCCAAGATCGCGCCAGCGGTCACCGTCAACGACGGTTGAACTGCCTTAAAACGCTCTGCCCCGTTAACACGTCGCCCACGCGCATAAGCCAACAATCTTGGCGCAGCAAACAAGCCCACAGCCGTGATCAGCACAACGATGCCAACCGCTTTAGTCAGCCATTCCACCTGGGCCACCTGCCCATCGAGGCTGACAATCACCACGATGAGCAGTGCTACTGGCAGACTTCCCATCCATAGGCGCCTAGCCACTTGCCAGTCGACATGGCCGTTGGTGTGATGCACACGTGCTCCAACAAGTTTGGTGACGGCTGCAAACCATAAGTCAGTGGCGATCGCTGTGGTCGGAGACACCCCGAAAAAAATCAGCAAAATAGGCGTCATTAAAGCGCCCCCACCCACCCCCGTGAGACCCACCACAAAACCAGTTAACGCCCCGGCAAGGGCATAAGACGTGTCAATCACTTCGGTATCCAAGCAGCACTGCCTGCAGCAACAAACGGTGGATTAAACACATTGGGTTTGCCATAACTCAGAGACTGGCCTTGCAGGTCCAGCACTACGCCCCCCGCCCCCTCCAGCACGGCTTGCGCTGCCGCCGTGTCCCACTCGCAAGTCGGGGCTATGCGCGGATAAACATCTGCCGTACCTTCGGCAATGCGGCAAAACTTCAGCGAACTCCCCACCGACATCAACTGAACAGGCCCTAGCCGGTGGACCATTGCCTGAGTCTCCGTGTTGAGATGACTCCTGCTCGCGATGACCCGGCACACGGAACCATCGCCACGGTGACTCACCCGGATCGGAATGGTTTCACCACCCATGCATCGCCATGCGCCCAAGCCTGAACCACCCCAATAAAGTGTGTCGATGGCCGGTGCATACACCACACCCATGACACTGCGGCCCCCTTCTATCAAAGCGATGTTCACGGTGAACTCCCCGTTGCGGGAGATGAACTCCTTGGTGCCGTCCAGCGGATCGATCAACCAAAACCGTTCACTTTGGCGATGTACGTACGGACCCTTCGCCTCCTCAGACACCACGATGCAGTTTGGCAGCAATCGCTGTAGTTGTTGGACCAGCACCCGATGGGCAGACAAATCAGCTAGCGTGACTGGAGACGTGTCCTCCTTCAGCTTTGCTTCCACTCGCCCTTTGGCATAGATAGCCATCACTTCGCTACCAGCAAGTCGTGCGATGGGTAGCAGCTTGTCGAGCAGTCCAACAAACTCAGCATGTCGCATATTGCAAATAAGCGAAAATTGATTGATGCTACACATCCTAGCACGCATATTAGAGCAATTAATTTAATGAAATCGCAAATTGCGACATACACTACTCGGGGTTTGCCGGGCCTCGACACTCACCAGGTGTGGGACACTGAGCTTGCCTACGAGCATCTGAAGAGTTGTGGCGAAGCCGACACCAGACGAACCGCCGAGCGTAGACTCAAGGCGTCAGGGCTGCTCCCGCAGGAACTGCGCGGTGATGATTTACGAGACGAGCATGGGCGCCCACCAAACCGCTTGGTGCTGGGCTGGGCAATTGAGCACGCGCGAAAACGACGCGACCGCGTTCTTTTTGCTCAACTGAACTCGTTACCGAACGGCATTCCCTGTCTGCATGCCAACGACGCGCGCGGCGCGCGTTTTTGGGTACCGTTGCCAAACACTCAACACAATACTATTTGGCAAGCCCTGCTGGCACTGCAGAAACACATCAACAAGCCTGTGGCAGTGTTTCCCCACGGCACGTTGGTCGAGGCGTTGAGAGAAACAAAAAACACCCCAACCATTCACTTTTGTCCGCAGGCATATCGATCTGCTCTACCTAGTGGCAGCCTGCATCTAAACGACGCAAATGGATCTACGAAGCCCCTCTCGCCACACCTAAGGTGGTTGGAGGCGGAGAGCATTCACATCATTCGAGAAGCAGTGGCCGAGTCGCAAAACCCTGCCATGTTGTATTCGATTGGCAAAGACAGCAGCGTGATGCTGCACCTGGCACGCAAAGCGTTTTATCCAGGAGTGCCGCCGTTTCCACTGCTGCATGTGGACACGCAGTGGAAGTTTCAGGAGATGTACGACTTCCGAGACTGGATGGCGCGCGAAGGGGGGATGCAACTGCTAGTGCATACCAACCCCGAGGCTATTGAGAAAAACATCAATCCCTTCCAGCATGGCTCTGCCCGCCATACCGACATTACCAAGACCGAGGGATTGAAGCAGGCACTCGACAAGTACAAGTTTGATGTGGTGTTTGGTGGTGCGCGACGAGACGAAGAACAATCGCGAGCCAAGGAACGTGTGTTCTCATTTCGCACCGCCAGTCACCGATGGGACCCCAAGAACCAACGCCCCGAGCTCTGGAGCCTGTACAACACGCGCAAAAATCCGGGTGAAAACATCCGCGTTTTCCCCCTGTCGAATTGGACAGAACTGGATATTTGGCAGTACATCCACCATGAGCGCATCCCGGTTGTGCCACTTTACTTTGCCAAACCACGCCCGGTTGTGGTGCGCCCAGGAATGATCATGCTGGTGGACGATGATCGCTGCCAACTGCTGCCAGGCGAGGAGATTCAGATACGCAAGGTACGCTTTCGCACACTGGGGTGCTACCCGCTGACGGGCGCCATCGAGTCTGAGGCGGACACACTGGAAGACATCCTGCTGGAGCTGATCAACACCCACCAGTCCGAACGGCAGGGCCGCAAGATAGACACCGACAGCGCAGGATCAATGGAGAAGAAGAAGCAGGAGGGCTATTTCTGATGGCACGCCCCACAAAATCTCAAGCGGCCCGATACCCGGCACGCAGCCGCGATACATCTAATTTAGGTGATTGGCTTGCACAGCAGGCACAACAAGACACCCTGCGTTTCATTACCTGTGGCAGCGTCGATGATGGCAAAAGTACCTTGATAGGGCGGCTGCTGTGGGAATCGCATTACGTTTTTGACGACCAAATGGCCGCGTTGACCGCGGACTCAAAGCGTCATGGCACACAAGGCCAGAACATTGACTTGGCCCTATTGGTGGACGGCCTGACCGCAGAGCGGGAACAAGGCATCACTATTGATGTGGCCTACCGGTTTTTTGGCACCGCGCGGCGCAGGTTCATCGTGGCGGACACCCCCGGACATGAGCAATACACGCGGAACATGGTAACGGGTGCATCTACCGCCGATGTGGCGGTCATCCTGATTGATGCGAGGAAAGGTTTACTGACGCAGACGCGGCGGCACACCCGCCTGCTCTCACTGATGGGGGTCCGTCACCTGGCCTTGGCCATTAACAAAATGGATTTGATCGGGTTTGATGCCAAAGCGTTTAAGCGCCTTGAGCAAGACTTTGCGAACCTGGCCGAAGGTCTGCAATTTGACAGCGTTACGGCCATCCCAAGTTCTGCACTACTTGGGGACAACGTGACTACCCGCTCTGCGCACACGCCTTGGTATCACGGCCCCACGCTCTTGGGATACTTAGAAACGGTACAAATACCTCCAGCGACCGACCAGCGCGTCGTGTTCCCTGTGCAATTTGTCAACCGGCCGTGTTCGGAATTCAGAGGCTTGGGCGGTAGCATTGCCAGTGGGCGGTTAGCCGTGGGTAGCACAGTGCGGGTTACCGCCTCAGGCCAAACAGCACGTGTCAAGCGTATCGTTACGCCGGCGGGAGATGCATCAGAGGCCTTGCCGGGCAGCGCCATCACCCTGGTGCTGGACAAAGAAGTGGATGCATCGCGCGGCGACATTTTGGCCGAAGCTGATAATCCCCTTCAGTTGACCGATCAGTTCACGGCGACCATCATCTGGATGCATGAAGACAAGGGAATGGTAGGTCGCAGCTATGAGCTGAAACTGGCCAACCAATGGGCAGGCGCATCCCTGACTTGCATCAAACACCGTATAGACGTCAACACAGGTGCCCATGAGGCATGTCGGCACCTAGACCTGAACGATATTGCTGAATGTAACCTGGCGCTGAGCCGCCCCGTGGTGTTCGACACCTACGCCACCTCGCACACCTTAGGTGCTTTCATCCTTGTTGAGCGTTTCACACAAGCAACAGTGGCGGCAGGCCTCATCACACATAACCTGCGCCGCGCACAGAACGTCCACAGGCAATCTTTGAGCATAACCCGGCGAGACCGCGAACGGCTCAATGGCCATAAAGGCAGCGTGATCTGGTTCACAGGCCTCTCAGGTTCGGGCAAATCTGCAATTTCTGATGCACTTGAAAAAGCCCTGCACATCCGCGGCAAGCGCACCTACATCCTCGATGGCGACAACATCCGACAAGGACTGAACAAAGACTTAGGTTTCACCGATGCGGACCGCGTGGAAAACGTCCGCCGCGTCGCCGAAGTGGCCAAGCTCATGATGGATGCCGGGCTGATCGTTATGACCGCGTTCATCAGCCCGTTCCGTGCCGAGCGTCAAATGGCTCGGGAACTCATTGGGGAAGAAAATTTCATCGAAGTATTTGTCGATACGCCATTGGAAGTGTGCGAGCAACGCGATCCAAAAGGGTTGTACAAAAAAGCACGTAGTGGACAACTTCCCAACATGACAGGGATCGGCAGTCCTTATGAACAACCAGATCACCCCACCATCACCATCAAGACTGCCAACATCACCATAAAAAACGCCGTCGAACAGATCATAGAGCGACTATTCAACGACTCACATTCTGAGTTGCACTCGCTATAGGCCACCTCACACTCACGAGAAGAGCTTGCGAAAACTTCTCAATACTCTAACAAAGGGCAACAAAACCCGATGAATCAACGGTCGCCGCAAGACCGCTGACTGAATATTTTCAAATGCAGACTTGATGTGGAAAGCCAAAACCTCACTTAGGTCAGCAAAGAAAATACGCCTGTTCTCCCTTATCACCACGGGAATTTCCTTGTTTGGAAATTCAGAGAACCTGCGAGCACCCATTTTTGCACTCTTAGTCGCCAGCAAAAAGCCATGGCCAAACTCTCGATCCGGCTCGAGATGACAACCTTCGGCCCATTCGTTCCATGCATTAACAAATACTATTTCGTCCCCTTGCTTTGCAGCCAAATCCAAAGTAGAACTCAGCCAAAACTCATAATTGTCAGGCTCGCCATTTAGAAACAGAAGGGCCCTATTATTCACTCGCGCCGTATTATCCCAAGAAGGAAATATTGTCTTAAAAACTTTCCCTCCATCATAGGTGCGAGAGAGGTAAGACTGCGCGACCGTCGCATAGTCCATAACATTTCCGACAAACGGTTGGTAGAACGCAATCTCAGAATTAACATTGGCAGATTTCATATTGTGCGGAGGGAACTCCACCCCCGCATCAAATCCATAATCCGCATAATTTTCATTGCCGTGCGTCAATGCAGCGCATAAAAATATCTCACCAACTCCATTTTTTCGACAAAACTCACGCCATATTTCAATTGTCTTCCCAGCATCAGGAAGATGCTGCGGCCTATAAACAATCAAAATTGGTTTATCATCAACCCTAATATACCTCTCATCCTCAAAAAAAGGAACCAATGATTTTATAAAATCGGTGTCGTCATCCGGGAGATATTTTTGAGCAATCAAAACCTCATGCTCCGCAGCATCCCAACGGCGAGTCCAATTTTCATTAGCCCAGCAAAGGCAAAATGGCATATCGCTTTCTTGGTCAGAAAGCATATCATCCAACGGACGGTTCAATATCCTCTTGCCAGAAAACCAATAATAATGGTAGCAAAATCCATCAATTCCGTGATCTTTCGCCATCTTAATTTGATCACGTCTAGTCTCCCTAACCCTCAGATCATAAAATCCCAAATCTGTAGGAAGATGCGGTTGGTAGTGACCATCAAATAGCGGTTTCGCCTTGGTCACATTTGTCCACTCGGTAAACCCCCTCCCCCACCACACATCATTTTCGGGTGTTGGATGAAATTGCGTAAGATAGAATGCAATCAATTTAACACTATTACCAGACGCATCAGATATTTTCGTAACACTCATCACCAATAATCCTCACCGAATCGCCAAAGATCAGATCCTGATTCCAAAGAAGTGAATGAGTTTATGAATTCGTGCCCTCCATACGGGCCCCATCCAGGCCCCTAGTCGAAATCGGAGCGAAGGCATATTTACCGAGAACTGAGAAGAAGGCGGAATTAATGGAACAACATCACCCTCGCTTTCAAGTGCGACAGCCTTGATCACCACTTGATAGACATTTGAATGAGGAGCTTTATTGATAGCTGCTTTCTGGTCGTTGGATAGACGGCTCCAGCTATTTGCAAACTCAGTAGCCTCAGGAGTTGCGATCACATACCTTACATCCACAATCTTCAACCCAGCCGCAGAAAACAGATCTTCTATATTTTTGAGGCAAAAAAAACGGATATGAGTTCTATCAAGCAACCCCCAATCTCTATATTGAAAATCACCATTTAAAAGACAAGAAATCACTGAGGCATGGCCGGCGTGTGGCAACGAGATGACGGCATACCCATCGGGCGCAATAAAAGAGGCTATTTTTTTAAGGTTGCTCCAAGGGTCATATAGATGCTCTAGGACATCCGCAGCCACAACCACTTCAAATTTCTCGAGTGCATTAATGAGCTCAGGCCAATTCGATGAATTTAAATCAGCCCGAATCACTTGATCGCAATAAGGCCGCACTCTATCAATTGCATCTGCATCGATTTCCACCCCTGTTACGCGACATCTATTCTGCTCAAAAAGTACTTTAGTTATTGATCCAGGCCCGCACCCCACTTCTAATACGCGCTTATTAACACCCACCAAGCGAACTACATTCGCGGGTGCAGAGGCAGAGGCCGTATCGACAGAATATTCGTAATTGTGTTTTTTTCTACGCATGACAATCTCTTTCTGCTCAGGAAGATGATGTCCCATTGGCGACCTGCCAATAAACACCAACGCCATCAATCTCTTGAAGGACTGGACTCAACCGTTTTTCAGCCAGGAAGGTTTGAACAGCCAACTTACATCCCTGAACGACGTGATAGTCATCCACAATTACATAGCCACCGATGGAGACTTTGTTATAAAGAGCATTGAGAGCATCCCAAGTAGATTCATACATGTCGCCATCTAATCTCAGAATAGCTAATTTATCAATTGGCGCATTTGGCAAGGTATCTTTGAACCATCCCTTGAGAACACGCACCTGCTGATCCCAAAGACCATATTTCTGGAAATTGTGCTGAACCGTTTCGAGAGAAATTCTCAAATCATTAAATGTATGAAAATTATCCCCTGCATCTGCGGGATACATTTCTTCATTTGGCGGGGGAAGTCCCTCGAAAGAATCCGCAAGCCACACACATCTATCTGTAATGTGATATGCATCCAGGATTGCCCTCATTAATATGCACGCGCCGCCACGCCATACGCCTGTTTCGATAAAATCCCCTTCTATCCCATTCCCGAGAACACTCTCAACAAGCTGGCGAATATTACCAAGTCGCTTTTGCCCGATCATCGTATGAGCCATCGAAGGCCAATCCCAACCGTATTCGCGCAATACTGGATCAAACTTATCAGAGCCTAGCGCCTGTAGTGGAGGATCTTCATATATGGTTCCCCCCAAGCACTTTTGGATCAAATTGAGGTAATTATCTATCAGACGCGCACGCTCTTGTACGAGCCATTTATTAAGGTCATTGGCTTTCATCTCGTCTCCTAGCCCTTCAAACCGGACACCGCGTAAGATTTTTCAAACCTCTGCTCAAACGCCCTATTAACGTTTTACGCTGTCGCCACGCCGCCTTATAAAGCGCGCGGTCGAGATGGGTTAGTTCGACAAGCAGATCTCTAGTTGTACGTGGCAAGTCTTCTAACGTTGGACGCCCAGGATTAGCATTTGAAACAACCTTACCCTGAGGGGGATTAATATTTAGACTTCGCAGAATACAATCTCTATCCTTCTCAAACGTTTCAGCAAACCCAATATAAGAAAAATTATTGAGGTGGCCAATTGCCAGATCAAGCATTTCCTTATCGCCGTAACTTAAGATATTACGTCCATTCGTATGCCCATATCCGTTAGCCAACTGCCACGTTTGATTATTCCAAATACAAGCCTTAACCGAAGGACGCTCGAAACCGAGTTTCAAAAATTCATCAAGCGAAAGATTTTGGGTTAGAGCATAAATTTCATACTCGAGCGGATTTCTCGTTCTGCAGAAATAGTAATACGAGAGAACTCTTTCAATAGGATTGCGCAAGAAAGTAAATGAGTACCTTCGTACCATTATCTTTTTTGCGTAGTCATACCCAAAATGCCCCGAAATGAAGCTTCGATTTTGAAGTTTAGGATCATCACTCCCCCTTGCATCAACCAGCGCATCCAGCTCTTTCGGGGGCAACAAAAAATCTCCATGGCTAGTCACCTGATCTGATCCGTAAGCGGCTCTAGCCAGATCAACAATTGAACTCCCTGCAGTTTTCTGTATATGCAAAAACACCGCTGATCTAGGTGATATTTTATTAGAATTCATCCTTCACCCTACCTTTTTTAATTCAATTCGATCAAATGCGACGCCAACCAATCCACTTACGGCACTTGACGTTTGCGATTCCAGAATAAATGCATCGTGCACCCATTGAAGCTGGATCACATCGGGTGGTTGGCCATCTGCGATTGCCACATCTACGGCATAACTGCCTCTTGGCAATATAGGCAACCTGAAGACGAACACAGCACGAATCACCTCGCCTGCCGCAACCTTCACTGGAGACAGGCAAGTGTCGAGATAGGTGTTTTGCCCTATGATTACTTGCCCTAGTTTGTCTTTAATATTAAAACCAACAATCAAGTCAGAGCAATCATTTAGTACTTTCGCCTCTACAACAATACAAGCAGCCTCCCCCCCGACCATCCATGAAAGTTTCCTCCCAGCAAGATCCTCAAGCCCTGCATATGTCACGACAGCCCCACCATTCCCGAAGCTACTTTTAACCTCCTGAAATCCGATCACTTTGAGGTCATTTCGTAGATTAGAATTATTAATAAAATCTAGTCGCATGTCCCGGCATTGATCAAGGGATTCCAGGATAGCCTCTGAGGCCAGTCCTTTGTCAAGCTGATTTTTCGCTTGATTGTTCTCTGTTTGCCTGCTATGTACAGCAGAATATCTATTTGCAAGATACTCTTCAGACACCGCCTTAGCAGAGCCAATAGCTTTCACCCGACCCTTTTCCAGCCATATTGCGCGATCACACAAATTAACCACTGCACCTGTACTGTGGCTAACAAAAAGTATCGTCCCTCGCTCCTTGAAATCTCGCAAAAAACGCATACATTTTTGCGAAAATAGCGCATCCCCAACCGCCAGAGCTTCATCGACCACTAAGATATCGGCGTCGACATTTGCCATTACTGCGAATGCCAAACGCACATACATTCCAGAAGAATAGCTTTTGACTGGGCGCTCAATGAATTCGCCAATATCAGCAAAGTCAATGATCGAACCATAACGTCTATCAATCTCAGCCTTACTCAGCCCGAGTATGGATGCATTCAAGTAGATATTTTCGCGTCCAGTAAATTCCGGATTGAATCCGGAACCAAGCTCAAGCAGAGCCGCGACACGCCCTTTCTTCTCAACGCGACCGGCACTCTCACTCAAAGTATCGCAAATCAATTTGAGCAGCGTCGACTTACCAGATCCATTCAACCCAATAATCCCGACAGTCTCTCCACTCGCAACCTCGAAAGAAACATCACGCAAAGCCCAAAATTCATCAAAATAATTTTTCTGCGGGAGTCCAAGAAAACTTTTAAGCCATGGATAAATGAATTGCTTTAAACGATCACGTGGATTTTTATAAATTTGATAGCATTTGCTTAGATTTTCAACTCGAAGAACAATCTCAGAGGACATCAGCAAAACCCCTTCGCGTCTTCTGAAACCACAGAAATCCGAGCCAAGCTGCCAAGGCAGAGGAAACTATGTACACCGTCAGCAAATCGGCATCTGGCTGTGCGCCAAAATAAAGAACAGCCCTTACCTGCTCAACAACTAAAGTAATCGGATTAAGATATAGTAAATAGCGATATTCTTCCGGCAGAGATGCTGCGGGATAGAAAACTGGACTTAAAAACATAAGAACTGCAGTGGCCATCCCGATAAGCTGCGCCACATCTCGAAGGTAAACTCCCAGAGAGGCCAAAAACCAACTTAATCCCATTAAGAAAAACAAGAAAGGCAGCATTATCAATGGGAAATAAATCACTGTTGCCGGCGGAACACCAACCAAAAACACGTAGGCAACAACCCAGACGAAAAAACTAATCGCGCCATGGAACATCGCTGATATCACACTCACGAAAGGTAGTATCTCCAATGGAAACACCACCTTCTTAACGTAATTTGCATGTACAACAATGACGCCGGGAGCGCGATTGATACACTCCGAAAAAATGCTAAATATGATCAACCCGGGAAATAGTACAAGGGCAAATTCGCTTTTAGAGTCAGTGCTGCCAGGCCAACGCGATTTAAATATATTGCTGAAAACAAATGTATATACAGCCAACATGAGTAAAGGGTTTAGAAAAGACCACAGTAGGCCTAGAGCAGAGCCGCGATAACGCCCCAAAACATCACGTTTTACGGATGCCACAATTAGATCCCGATGGCGCCACAAGCTGCCATACATTTCTTTCGGGTTGGCCAAAAAGTGCTGCATCAGACGAACACCTCCGCCGCAGCAAGCGTCAGCCCCTGCGTATCCTTGGCCGACAACCTGGGCTCGCCTTCATACGGCCAGCGGATCGCCAACTGCGGATCGTTCCACGCAATGCACCGCTCATGCTCGGGTGCGTAGTAGTCCGTCGTCTTGTACAGGAAGTCCGCGCTTTCGCTGAGCACCACAAAGCCATGTGCGAAGCCCGGCGGTACCCACAACTGGTGCTGGTTGTCCTCGGACAGTTCTGCCCCCACCCATTGCCCGAAGGTCGGTGAGCTCTTGCGGATGTCCACTGCCACATCCCACACCTTGCCCCGCGCCACACGCACCAGTTTGCCCTGTGGCTGCTGGATCTGGTAATGCAGACCACGCAGCACGCCCTGGCTGGAGCGGCTGTGGTTGTCTTGCACGAATTGGTGGTTTGTGCCCGTGGCCTCGTTGAAGGTCTTCTGGTTGAAGCTCTCGAAGAAGAATCCCCGCGCGTCGCCGAACACTTTGGGCTCGATCAGCACGACGTCCGGGATAGCCAGTCGCGTTGCCTTCATCAGTACACCGTCTCTTTCAGCAGTCGTTGCAGGTACTGGCCATAGCCGTTCTTGGCCAGCGGCTGGGCCAGTCGCTCCAGCCGGTCAGCGTCGATCCAGCCGTTGCGCCAGGCGATTTCCTCGGGGCAGGCAATCTTCAAGCCCTGGCGCTGCTCCAGCGTGGCAATGAATTGGCTGGCGTCCAGCAGGCTGTCGTGCGTGCCGGTGTCTAGCCAAGCGTAGCCGCGGCCCATGATCTCGACGCTCAATTGGCCTTGCTCCAGGTACAGGCGGTTGAGGTCGGTGATTTCCAGCTCGCCGCGCGGGCTGGGCTGGAGCCCCTTGGCCAGTTCGACCACCTGGCTGTCATAGAAGTACAGGCCCGTGACGGCGTAGCTGGACTTAGGCTTCTGGGGTTTTTCCTCCAGGCTCAGCACTTTGCCGCTGGCATCGAATTCGGCCACGCCATAGCGCTCGGGATCGTGCACGTGGTAGGCAAAGACGCTGGCCCCTTGCGGGCGGGCCATGGCATTGGCCAGCAGTTCGTGGAAGTCGTGGCCGTAGAAGATGTTGTCGCCCAGCACCAGCGCGCTGGGGCTGCCGGCCAGGAAGTCTTCACCGATCAGGAAGGCCTGGGCAAGCCCGTCGGGGCTGGGCTGCACGGCGTATTGCAATTGCAGGCCCCACTGGCTGCCGTCTCCCAGCAGCTGTTCAAAGCGCGGCGTGTCCTGCGGGGTGCTGATGATGAGGATCTCGCGGATGCCCGCCAGCATCAGCGTGCTCAGCGGGTAGTAGATCATGGGCTTGTCATACACCGGCAGCAGTTGCTTGCTGATGGCAAGCGTTGCCGGGTGCAGGCGGGTGCCGGAGCCGCCGGCCAGGATGATGCCCTTGCGCGTGGGTGTCGTCATTGCAATGGGGGGGTCGGTCAGAGGATTTCGGTGAGCATGCGCGCCACGCCCTGCTGCCAATGCGGCAGCACCAAGCCGAAGGTGGTTTGCAGCCGGGTGGTGTCCAAGCGCGAGTTGTGCGGGCGCCGCGCCGGCGTAGGAAAGGCGCTGGTGGGCACGGGCGCCACCTCGGTTGCTTTCAATTCAATAGCTGGCCGCGCTTGCCTGGCATGCTCCAGAACGTATTTAGCATAAGAGTGCCAAGTGGTCTCGCCGCTGGCCACGCAGTGGTACAGGCCGCCGTCCCCGGGGCGGCTTTGCAGATGGCGGACGGCATGTGCCGTCACGTCGGCCAGCAGGTCAGCCCCCGTGGGCGCACCCCATTGGTCGTCGATGACGGTGAGGCGCTCGCGCTCGCTGCCTAAGCGGAGCATGGTCTTGGCAAAGTTGCCGCCGCGTGCGGCATAGACCCAGCTGGTGCGCAGGATGAGGTGGTGGCACCCTGTCTGCTGGATGTGCTGTTCGCCCTCCAGCTTGGTGGCGCCATAGACTGACAGCGGAGCCGGCGCATCGGTTTCCACCCAAGGCCGCGTGCCGCTGCCGTCGAACACGTAGTCGGTGCTGTAGTGAACCAGCCAGGCCCCCAGGCGCGCAGCTTCTTCTGCCAGCACGCCGGGCGTGGTGGCATTGAGCAGCCGGGCAATCTCGGGTTCGCTCTCGGCCTTGTCCACGGCAGTGTGGGCGGCGGCGTTGACGATGACGTCAGGCCGCAGGGCGCGCACGGTCTCGCGCACGCCTTCCGGGTTGGCAAAGTCGCCGCAGTGCTCGGTGCTGTCGTGGTCCAGCGCGGTGACCCGGCCCAGCACGGCCAGGCTGCGCTGCAGTTCCCAGCCCACCTGGCCGCTCTTGCCCAGCAAGAGGATGTTCATGCCGCAGCGCCTTCGTATTGCTTTTGCACCCACTCGCGATAGGCACCGCTTTGCACCTGGGCCACCCATTCGGGGTGGTCCAGGTACCACTGCACGGTCTTGCGGATGCCGGTCTCAAAGGTTTCCGCGGGCTTCCAGCCCAGTTCGCGCTCGAGCTTGCGTGCGTCGATGGCGTAGCGGCGGTCGTGGCCAGGGCGGTCGGTAACGTAGGTGATCTGGGTTGTGTAGCTCTGGCCGTCGCTGCGCGGGCGCAACTCGTCCAGCAGGGCGCACACGGTGTTGACGATGTCGATGTTGGGCTTTTCGTTCCAGCCGCCTACGTTGTAGGTCTCGCCCAGCCGGCCCGCCTGCAGCACGCGCCGGATGGCGCTGCAATGGTCCTTGACGTACAGCCAGTCCCGGATCTGCATGCCGTCGCCATACACGGGCAGGCTTTTGCCTGCCAGGGCGTTGACGATCATCAGCGGGATGAGCTTTTCCGGAAAGTGCATCGGGCCGTAGTTGTTGCTGCAGTTGGTGGTGAGTACCGGCAGGCCGTAGGTGTGGTGCCAGGCCCGTACCAGGTGGTCACTGGCCGCCTTGCTGGCGGAGTACGGGCTGTTGGGCTCGTAGTTGTGCTCTTCGGTGAAGGCCGCAGCAGCCGGCGCCAGACTGCCATAGACTTCGTCGGTACTCACGTGCAGGAAGCGGAATGCTTCTTTTTGTGTAGCTGGCAGCGCTTGCCAGTAGTGCCTGACGGCCTCCAAAAGCCTGAAGGTGCCGACGACGTTGGTCTGGATGAAGTCCTCGGGGCCGTGGATGGAGCGGTCTACGTGGGATTCGGCGGCGAAGTTGATCACGGCGCGTGGCTGGTGCTCGGCCAGCAGGCGATCCAGCAGCGCGCGGTCACCGATGTCGCCCTGCACGAACACGTGACGGCCATCGCCCTGCAGGCTGTCCAGGTTGTGCAGGTTGCCCGCGTAGGTGAGCTTGTCCAGGTTCACCACCGGCTCGTCACCGACAGCCAGCCAGTCGAGCACAAAGTTGGCGCCAATGAAGCCTGCGCCGCCTGTTACCAAAACCGTCATACCTTGGAATCTGAGAAAAAATGTTTGAAAACCGGGAGTGACTGCAACACCAATCGTAGGTATCCCAAACGATAGAAACGGTGGGTGATGCGATGGCAGAGCGCACTTATGGCGTCAGAACCATGCATGCGACTCATAAGCTGCCTGCGTTCGTGAAAGAACTCGGGTGCGCGATATAACGCATCGCGATACACCCGCAATATCAACAAAAATCGCCCCGCCATCGTGTGACGGCCTACCATGAGGATGTGGGCCAATAGCAAACGTAGGAAGTTGCGCCATAGCAGACGTGCTGGTATCAGCTTGATATGCATCCACAGCGTGTTGCGCAAGCCGTGGTAGGCAATGAAGGGGTTGTATCCACCGCCGCTGCTGGCTTGGCCTTCATGCCACGCTAATAACTTGTCCAGGTATGCCGGCTGGTAGCCCAGGAGTAAAGCGCGCAGCACCAAATCGGTATCTTCACAGTAACAGAAGAAGCGCGGGTCGAAGCAGTATCCAGACAAAGCCAACAAACGCTCGACACACCGCCGTGTGAGCATGCAGCAACCACCAGTGGGACCGACGTAGATGTCGTCCAGCGTTTTTCGGTCAGCGGGCATCAGGCTGGCATAGATGGCGATACCCAGGGTATCCACCTCATCAGGTGCAGCCAGTCTGTGCATGCGGCCACCTGCTAGTCCAGCCACGTCTCCAGCCGTGTTGAGCATTTCATCCAGGCTGCCCAACATGTCTGGGTGGGCCACCGCATCGTTGTTGAGCAGCATGATGCGCTGGCAAGAGGCGTTTTGCAGCAGCAAATCGATCAGTACATTGCTACCTTGGGCGAAACCCAGGTTTGTCTCTGACCGGTAAATGTGGAGGCTGCCCGCCTGGGGGGACTGCGCGTTTTGTAAGAGGTGCTGATAGTCGTCCGACGCGGAAGCGTTATCGAGCACCAGAACCCAATCAGGCAGCAATTTGGACTGCTGGATGGATTCCAGACAGCGCAGCGTTTGTCGAGCCGTGTTGTAGTTGATGACAAGCACACCAATACCCGAGGCGGAGATGGACGCTTTTGCAGCGAGATGCAAAACCTCCACCACCTCTGGCAACTTCAGCACAGCGATTGACTCAGCCATGGGGACTCTCAGAAGCATCGATCCGGCCGTAGGCATCATCAAAGCGAACAATGTCATCCTCACCCAGGTAGGAACCCGACTGAACTTCGATGATCTCAAGCGGCTGAGCCCCTCTATTGCGCAAGCGATGCTTGTGCCCTGGCGGGATGTAGGTGGACTCGTTTTCCTTCAATGAGAAATTACGCTCACCATGGGTGACCTCTGCCTCACCTTTCACCACCACCCAGTGCTCGGCGCGATGCTGGTGCATTTGCAGGCTGAGGCTGGCGCCGGGGTTCACCACGATGCGCTTGACCTGAAAGCGCTCCCCGCTATCGATCAGGTCGTACCAGCCCCACGGCCGATGCACTTTGCGATGCTGGTTGGTAATTCTGTGTCCCGCCTGACTGAGACGATTGACCAGGCTCTTCACTTCTTGGGTGCAGCGCTTGTCTGCCACCAACACCGCGTCGGCGGTTTCTACGACAACCAAGTCGCGCAACCCTACGCCAGTCACTAGTCGGCTATTGGACATGAACAGGGTGTCATTGCAGTCTTGGTGCAGTACGGCGCCGCCAATGACTGCATTACCGCGACTGTCTCGCTCCATGACCTTCCACAGGGCATCCCAAGAGCCCACGTCAGACCAACCTGCTTTCAGAGATACAACCGAACAGGCAATGCCCCACTCAGGATGTTCCAAGAGTTTCTCCATCACCGCGTAGTCAATAGAGTCGGATGGACAGGCGGTGAAGGCGGCTTTGTCAGGACGGATGAAATCCAGATCGTGTCTTGCCGAACGCATGGCGGCCTGGCAACTGCCAAGAATCTTTGGGTTGCATAGCTGCAGGGCCCTCAGCCATGTGCTGGTGCGCAGCATGAAGATGCCGCTATTCCATAGAAAATTCTGCTGCTGCACATATTGCTGCGCCAAGGCTAGAGGAGGTTTTTCGGTGAATGCCTCCACCGGACACACTCTGTCTTCTGCGTGTTCGTGCCGGTATTGGATGTAGCCAAAACCAGTTTCAGGATATTGGGGCAAGATGCCGAAGGTGATCACGGCGCCTCGACTCGCGTACTCGAGCCCTGCGCGTACAGCATTTTGAAAAGCTGTAATGTCCTGGATCACATGGTCGGCAGGCATCACCAGCATCACCGGATCTCCGCCATCCCGGCAGGCATGCAGCGCAGCCAGTGTCAGCGCGGGTGCAGTGTTGCGCCCAACCGGCTCCAGGATGATCGATGCCGCCCCGCTTTCCACTTCCCCCCATTGACTCGCGGCCAAGAAGCGGTGCTCTTCGTGGCATACCAAGGTAGGCGTCGGCGCCAATGAGATGCCCTCATTCCATCCCCGCAAACGCATGGCCGTCTGCTGCAGCATGGTTTGCGGGCCAGTCAAGGCAAGGAACTGCTTGGGGTGGCTTTCACGCGACAAAGGGAACAAACGGGTACCAGAGCCGCCACACAGAATGACGGGAAGTAACTCGGTCGTCATACCGAGAGGTGCTCGTTGGAGTTCAACGGCTCCGCCGCAATTCTCTGGGTTTCAATATCAGCCTGCAGCAATGCCAAGCGCTGATTCAGTCTCCGAACATCCCGCTCGATACGCGTGTTCACCATATCCGAGTGCAGCGCCTTCACCAAAAGGACCATGCACGCTAGCAAAAGCAGCAGCGCAGGCGGATAACTAATGCCTGCCAAGCCAGCCAACTTATCGATAAGCCCCGGCCAGACTCCCAAAAAAGCCGCAGCGCTCGCCACGAAAACCCAAAACAATCCGTGCATCACGTACAAATGATCGCGGCGGATGAGGTAAAGGATTAACGCTGCCAAGCCGAAGCCCATGAGCGTGGTGGTCAACTGCAAGGAGGCCATTGGATTCCAGGAACGGTCAACGCTTGAGGCACGCAGCTTCTATAAGAAGGAAGAAAGGCTGCACACCACCAATATGCGATGTAAAAGTAAGACGAAGATGACGGCGCCACCGAGAAGTCAGGAGCGCCTGATTTTTTGGCTGGATTGTACGAAGGGACACTCGCTATCCAAGCAACGAGCGAGGAAGCTGCAAGTAGGACTACAGGCGTGTGAAGACGATCTGGCAAGACCTGTGTCTCTTGAAACTGTCACGAATGCCTCTATCATTAGCACTCGAAACAGATGAGTGCTAACAACACCGCTGTGTCAGTTCCCTGCGCCCGCGTTGCGGGCGCGTTGTTTGATGTCGCAATCCTTTTTGTTATCAGGAGAGATGCAATGAATCTTCGCCCCCTGCACGATCGCGTGATCGTCAAACGTATCGAAAGCGAAACCACGACCGCCTCGGGCATCGTGATCCCCGACAACGCTGCGGAAAAGCCCGATCAAGGCGAAGTGCTGGCCGTTGGCCCTGGCAAGAAGAACGACAAGGGCGAGCTGATCGCCCTGAACGTGAAGGTCGGCGACCGCGTGCTGTTCGGCAAATACAGCGGCCAGACCGTGAAGGTCAATGGCGACGAGCTGCTGGTGATGAAGGAAGACGACCTGTTCGCGGTCGTCGAGAAGTAATCCCTTCTGGTCAACTCATTTTTCATAGCTGCCTGCGCTTGATAGATCAGCGTTGGCAGCCCATTTGATTCAAATTTGTAGGAGCCAAAAATGGCAGCAAAAGACGTAGTGTTCGGCGGCGAAGCCCGCGCTCGCATGGTTGAAGGCGTGAACATCCTGGCCAACGCGGTCAAGGTGACCCTGGGCCCCAAGGGCCGCAACGTGGTGCTGGAGCGCTCGTTCGGCGCCCCCACGGTGACCAAGGACGGCGTGTCCGTGGCCAAGGAAATCGAACTGAAAGACAAGCTGCAGAACATGGGCGCGCAGCTCGTGAAGGAAGTGGCTTCCAAGACCAACGACATCGCTGGTGACGGCACCACCACCGCTACCGTGCTGGCTCAGGCCATCGTGCGCGAAGGCTCCAAGTACGTGGCCGCCGGCCTGAACCCCATGGACCTCAAGCGCGGCATCGACAAGGCCGTGGTGGCCCTGGTGGAAGAGCTGAAGAAGGCCTCCAAGGCCACGACCACCTCCAAGGAAATCGCCCAGGTGGGTTCGATCTCCGCCAACTCCGACGAGTCCGTGGGCAAGATCATTGCCGACGCCATGGACAAGGTGGGCAAGGAAGGCGTGATCACCGTGGAAGACGGCAAGTCGCTGGAAAACGAGCTGGACGTCGTGGAAGGCATGCAGTTCGACCGCGGCTACCTGTCGCCCTACTTCATCAACAACCCCGAGAAGCAGTCCGCGATCCTGGACAACCCCTTCGTGCTGCTGTTCGACAAGAAGATCAGCAACATCCGCGACCTGCTGCCCACGCTGGAGCAAGTCGCCAAGGCCAGCCGTCCGCTGCTGATCATCGCCGAGGAAGTTGACGGCGAAGCCCTGGCCACGCTGGTGGTGAACACCATCCGCGGCATCCTGAAGGTCGTGGCCGTGAAGGCACCCGGCTTCGGCGACCGCCGCAAGGCCATGCTGGAAGACATCGCCATCCTGACGGGCGGCAAGGTGATCGCCGAGGAAGTGGGCCTGACGTTGGAGAAGGTGACCCTGGCCGACCTGGGCCAGGCCAAGCGCATTGAAGTGGGCAAGGAAAACACCACCATCATCGACGGTGCTGGTGCCGCTGCCGACATCGAAGCCCGCGTCAAGCAGATCCGCATCCAGATCGAGGAAGCCACCAGCGACTACGACCGTGAGAAGCTGCAAGAGCGCGTGGCCAAGCTGGCCGGCGGCGTGGCCGTGATCAAGGTGGGCGCTGCCACCGAAGTCGAGATGAAGGAAAAGAAGGCCCGCGTGGAAGACGCCCTGCACGCCACCCGCGCTGCCGTGGAAGAAGGCATCGTGGCCGGCGGCGGCGTGGCACTGCTGCGCGCCAAGCAGGCCGTGGGCAACCTGTCCACCGGCAACCCTGAGCAGGACGCCGGCATCAAGCTGGTGCTGAAGGCTGTCGAAGCGCCCCTGCGCGAGATCGTGGCCAACGCCGGTGGCGAACCGTCGGTGGTCGTGAACGAAGTGCTGAACGGCAAGGGCAACTACGGCTTCAACGCAGCCAACGACACCTACGGCGACATGCTGGAAATGGGCATCCTGGACCCCACCAAGGTGACCCGCACGGCCCTGCAGAACGCCGCTTCCGTGGCCTCGCTGCTGCTGACGACCGAAGCCATGGTGGCCGAGGCGCCGAAGGACGAGTCCGCAGCCCCCGCCATGCCCGGCGGCATGGGCGGCATGGGTGACATGGGCATGTAATTGCCAGAGCCCTGTCTGCGCCCTGAAGGCGCAGGCAGCACCCAGCCCGCAAGCAGTGCTTGCGGGTTTTTTTTCGCCTGCGTGCGTGGCGGGCGACCTTCCGCGGCGCACTGCGCGCGGATCTGGCCCGCCTTTCCCCAATACCCCTACACAAAAGCAAGCTTTGCGCTCCTCGCATAATTGTATTTATATGTAAATATTAGTAATTCATTGCTAGCGGTTCACTCTGGCCGTACCGCCATCGCACGGCCCTTCGCAGGAGCCTCCGCCATGCACACGACCCCTCGCCGTCTCTTTCCCTGCATCCTCTCCCGCGACCCCTACCGGCGTGTGCGCGTCGGCATGGCGCTGCTCGCGCTGCTGCTGATGAGCTCCAGCGCCCTGGTAATGCTGTTGCTGCACCACCCCAGCGCAAACCACCACCTGGACGCTGTGCGGCGGCACTTTCGGTGGGGGGGCTCGCAGTCATCACGCTGCTGATCCGCACCGGCTGGTCCGAGCGGCTGCGCGATCCGTCCCTGACCCTGGTGCAAATGGCGTGGACCATTACTAGCGGCGCCGTGGCTTACGTGCTGGCAGGGGAAGGCCGAGGCGTGGTGCCCTCCGTGCTGGCCATGATCCTGTTCTTCGGTGCGCTGGGCCTGCCGCCGCGCCAGGTCGTGGGCATCGGGCTCTACGCGATGGCGGCGTTCTCGGCGGCGGTGGTCGTCTCGCCGCGTTTCTACGCGACGACGTTCGACGTCATGGATGGCGCCTACGCAGCCATGATCCTGATCGTGCTAGCCGGGTGCATGGTGGTGAACCTGCGCGTGCAGCAGATGCGCCAGCGCCTGGACCGGCAACGTGAGGCGCTGGCCGAAGCCCTCGCGGAAAACCGCGCGCTGGCCATGCGCGACGAGCTCACGGGCCTGTACAACCGCCGCGCCATGGTCGAGCTGATCCAGCTGGAGTGCCGGCGGCGCCGTCGCGGGCAGGGCACGTTGTTGTTCGCCATGATCGATGTGGACCATTTCAAGCGCGTCAACGACCACCACGGCCACGCCATGGGCGACCATGTGCTGCGGGTGTTCGCCGACGCCCTGCGCGCCAATGTGCGCGAAACCGATGTGCTGGCGCGCTGGGGCGGCGACGAGTTCCTGCTGCTGCTCAGCGACATCGAACCACGCAGCGCCCAGACCCTGCTGGAGCGCACGCGCGAAGCCATCGCTGCCCTGCCCGTGCCCAACGCACCGCCGGGCCTGCGCCTGAGCATGTCCGCCGGCCTGGCGCTGCACCTGCCCCATTCGTCACCCCAGGAAACGCTGGAGCGCGCCGACCAGGCGCTCTACGCCGCCAAGGACCAGGGCCGCAACCGGGTCGCCCTGGCTCCAGAACTCCAGCCGGCGCCTGTAGATGATGCGCCGGCCATGCCCCAGGGAGCGCGCGCCTGAGCCCCGTCAGAGCAGGAAGCGCACCCCGTTTCAGGCCGCCAGACGGCGCAACAGCCCCGCGCTGGACGGGTCCAGCCCCTGCACATCACCCGTGGCCAGACGCGGCTCCAGATCCTTGGCGATGCCTTTGCCCAGTTCCACACCCCACTGATCGAAGCTGTTGATGCCCCAGAGCGCCCCGCTGGTGAACACGCGGTGCTCGTACAGCGCGATCAGCGCGCCCAGCGACGCCGGGTCCAGACGCTCCAGCACCAGAAATGTGCTCGGTCGGTTGCCGCTGAAGCGCCGGTGGCCGTCGGCCTCTTCGGGCCGTCCCATCATCAGCGCCCGGGCCTGGGCCAAAGCGTTGGCCACCAGACGCGGGTGCTGGTCCGGCAAATCACGCCCCGGCTCGCGCAGCGCGATGAACTCCACGGGCACGGTGTCGGGCCCCTGGTGGATCATCTGAAAGAACGCATGCTGCCCATTGGTGCCCGGCTCGCCCCAGACCACGGCAGAAGTGGCATAGGGCAGCGGCTGACCGTGCGCGTCCACCCCCTTGCCGTTGCTCTCCATCTCCAGTTGCTGCAGGTACGCGGGCAGGCGGCGCAGGCCATGGCTATAAGGTGCCATGCTGCGGCTGGAGAAGCCGTGAAAATTGCGGTACCACAGGTCCAGCAGCGCCAGCCGCACGGGCAGGTTGGATTCCAACGGCGCGGTGCGGAAATGCTCGTCCATCGCATGTGCACCCGCCAGCAGTGCGCGAAAGTGCGGCGCACCCACGGCAATGGCAATTGGCAGCCCGATGGCGGACCACAGCGAATAGCGTCCGCCCACCCAGTCCCAGAAGCCCAACGTGGTGGTGATGCCGAACTGCGCCGCCGCTTCCAGGTTGGTCGTCAGTGCATAGAAATGGCGCGCCAGCGGCAGCCGCGCCCGCGCGTCCTCGCTGCCGCCTTGGTCCAGGAACCATGCACGCGCCGCCTGTGCGTTGGACATGGTCTCGGCGGTGGTGAAGGTCTTCGACGCAATGAGGAACAGCGTGCTTTCGGGCCGCAGCTGGCGCAACAGGCTGCCCAGCTCCATGCCGTCCACGTTGGAGATGAAGTGCAGGCGCTTGCCCGGGTGGCGCAGATCGTCCAGTGCCTTGACCACCATCGCCGGCCCCAGGTCCGAGCCGCCGATGCCGATGTTCACGATGTCGGTGATGCCATCGTCAGCGCGCACGCGCTCGGCGAGGGCCAGCATGTCCTCCAGCGTGGCGTGCACGTCGTGCAAGGCAGAGGCAATTTCAGGCGCTACTGTATCGATAGCTGCTTGCGCTTGACCTGTATGCCCTGGAGCCGGTTTTCGCAACAACCAATGCATCACCGCGCGCTGCTCGGTGTTGTTGATCGGCCGGCCCTCGAACATCGCATCGCGGTAGGCCACCACGCCGCATTCACGCGCCAGCTGCAGCAGCAGCGCTTCGGTGGGCGCGTCGATCAGGTTCTTGGACAGGTCCGCAAACACATGCGGAGCGTCCTGGCTGAAACGCTCGAAACGCTGCGCATCCTGCGCAAATGCGGCGCGCAGGTCGAAGCTGCGGCCGGCGCTTTCGTAATGGGCACGCAGGCGCTGCCACGCGGTCGTGTGGTCGCAGCGGGTGCGGGGATCGTCAAAATTCATGCAGCGGCTTGCATCAGTTGTTCCAGCTTGGCCGCGTCCGCCGCAAATGCGCGGATGCCTTCGGCCAGCTTCTCGGTGGCCATGGCGTCGGCATTGAGCGCATAGCGAAAGCCCGCCTCGTCGTACTGCACCGGCTGCAGCGCAACGCGGCGTGCCGCCTCGGGGTCGAGCACGCGTGCCACCGGTGCATCGCTGGCGGCCAGTTGGGCCAGCAGTTCGGGGGCGATGGTCAGCAGGTCGCAGCCCGCCAGCGCGACGATCTGCCCGGTGTTGCGAAAACTCGCACCCATGACCTCGGTGCCGATGCCGAAGTGCTTGTAATGGTTGTAGATGGCGCGCACGGACTGCACGCCCGGGTCATTGGCGCCGGCCATGGCGGCCTCGTCCCAGTTTGCGCCGGCCTGCTTCTTGTACCAGTCGTAAATGCGTCCGACGAAGGGCGAAATGAGCTGCACCTTCGCCTGACCACAGGCCACCGCCTGTGCAAACGAAAACAGCAGCGTAAGGTTGGTGTGGATGCCGCGCTGCTCCAGTTGGCGCGCGGCCTGGATGCCCTCCCACGTGGCGGCGATCTTGATGAGCACGCGGTCGATGTGCAGCCCTTCGGCCTGGTACAGCTCCACGATGCGCTCCGCACGCGCCACGGTCGCCGCGGTATCGAACGACAGGCGTGCATCCACCTCGGTGGACACGCGCCCAGGGATGATCGACAGGATCTCGCAGCCGAAACGCACGATCAGCCGGTCCATCAACTCGTCGATGGCGCGGCCATGCCAGCGCGTCACGCAGTCCTTGAGCAGCGGCGCGTACTCGGGCTTTTGCACGGCCTTGAGGATCAGCGAGGGGTTGGTGGTGGCGTCCTGCGGCTGGAACTGGGCCAGCTGCTTGAAATCGCCGGTGTCGGCCACCACGGTGGTGTACTGCTTGAGCGCGTCGAGTTGGTTCATGGCGTGTTGTCCAGGGAGAAAGGCGCGGGGAGCCCAGCCCCGGCGCGAACCGGCAAGTGTATGCGCGGCCACGGCCCGCCCCGTGTCGGTCAATGCCGACCATGAAACTCGATAACATCGTGCACTGGATATGGCGCCCCATGCGGGCACCGTTTTCCCATCGATCAACCCTCTACACATCACCGCAGCTGGCTCATGAGCTTTGATCTGGTCCTCTTCGGCGGCACGGGCGACCTCGCCTGGCGCAAGCTGCTGCCTGCCTTGTTCCAGGCCTTTCGCCACGGGTCCCTGCCGCCGCAGGGACGCATCATCGGCGTGGCGCGCGACGCGCTGAGCGACGATGACTACCGCGCGCTGATTGCCCGGCGCTTTGCCGATGTGGAGGGAGAAAAGCGCCCCAGCGACGAAGAATTCGAACGCTTTGCCGCGGTGTTGCAGTACCAGCGCATGGATCTGTCCCAGCCAGAGGATTACGCCCTGCTGGCGCGGCGCCTGCGCGAGCGCCACGCCGACACGGTGGTGATGTACCTGGCCACCGCGCCCGCGCTGTTCACCACCGTCTGCGAGCAGCTCGGCGCTGCCGGCCTGGCGACGCCCGCCACCCGCGTGGTGCTGGAAAAGCCCCTGGGGCACGATTTGGCTTCCAACCGTGCCATCAACGCCGCGGTGCGCAGCGTGTTCGACGAACGGCAGATCTTCCGCATCGACCACTACCTGGGCAAGCCCTCGGTGCAGAACCTGCTGGCGCTGCGCTTTGGCAACGCGCTGTTCGAACCCCTGTGGCGGCGCGAGACCGTCGCCAGCATCGAGATCACTATGGCCGAGCAGCTGGGCGTGGAGCAGCGTGGCGCCTTCTACGACCAGACCGGCGCGCTGCGCGACATGGTGCAGAACCACGCGCTGCAGCTGCTGTGCGCGATCGCCATGGAGCCGCCCATCAACGCCCATGCCGATGCCATCCGCGATGAGAAGCTCAAGGTGCTGCGTTCGCTGAGTACGTGGACACCCGCCACGCTGCTGCAGGACGTGGTGCGCGGCCAGTATTCCACCGGCACCACGGCCTGCGAGGGCGTGCGCGCCTATGCCGACGAGGACGGCGTGGCGCCCGGCAGCACCACCGAAACCTTCGTCGCCCTGCGCACCGAGATCGCCAATTGGCGCTGGGCGGGCGTGCCGTTCTACATCCGCACCGGCAAGCGCCTGGCCGCGCGCGAGGCACACATCGCCATCAACTTCCGCCCCACGCCCCACGCCATCTACCGCACGCCGCTGGGCGCAGCCAACCGCCTGGTGATCCACCTGCAGCCGCGCGACGGCGTGGCGCTGCACCTGTTTGCCGCGGGGCAGGAAAAGCGCGGCATGCGCATTTCCGAAGCCCAGGCGCTGGCGCCCGTGCAGCTGGACCTGGACTTCGACCAGCGCTTTGGCAGCCAGCGCGTGGGAGCGTACGAGCGGCTGCTGCTGGACGTGATCGCCGGGCGCCTGAATCTGTTCGTGCGCGCCGACGAACAGGAAGCCGCCTGGCATTGGGTGGAACCCATCATGCAGGCCTGGGCCGAGCAGGACGCCCGTGGCGAAGGCCCACGCCCCTATGCCGCTGGCAGCTGGGGCCCCAGCGCCGCCAGCGCGCTGGTGGCCCGCGAAGGACACACCTGGATGGAAGAATGCTAGACCGCATCACCGCTTCCCTGCCATCGCTCGCCCCCGCCGAGCAGCGCGTGGCCCAACTCGTGCTGGACGACCCGCGCGCCTTTGCCCACCTGCCGGTGCGCGAGCTGGCCGTGCGCGCGCGCGTCAGCAAGCCGACAGTGGTGCGCTTTTGCCGCAGCATGGGCTATGACGGCCTGGCGGACTTCAAGCTCAAGCTGGCCGGCAGTGTGAGCGAGGGCGTGCCCTTCATCCACCGCAGCGTGGACGCCGACGATAAGACCAACGACGTGCTGGTGAAGGTGGTGGACAACGCCGTGGCCGCCTTCCTGCAGTACCGCAACGCCGCCAGTACCAATGCGCTGGAGCGTGCGGCCGAGGCCATCGCCAGCACCTGGCAGACGGGGCGGCGCATCGAGTTCTACGGCGCGGGCAACTCCGGCATCGTGGCGCAGGACGCGCAGCACAAGTTCTTTCGCCTAGGCATCACCAGCATCTCCACCAGCGACGGCCACATGCAGGTGATGAGCGCCACGCTGCTGGGCCCGGGCGACTGCGCGGTGATCATCAGCAACTCGGGCCGCACACGCGACCTGATGGACGCAGCCGACATCGCGCGCAAGAACGGCGCAACCACTATCGCCATCACCGCCAGCGGCTCTCCGCTGGCACACACCTGCCGCATCCACCTGGCGGCCGACCACCCCGAGGGCTATGACCGCTACAGCCCCATGGTCTCGCGCCTGCTGCACCTGCTCATCATCGACGTGGTCGCCACCTGCGTGGCGCTGCGCATCGGCGAGCCGCTGCAGCCGGTGCTGCAGCAGATGAAGAACAACCTGCGGGCCAAGCGGTATACCTGAGGGCACCCCCCTGAGCGGCTGCGCCCGGGCCAAGCCCGCTGCGCGGCGGTTGCTGGGATGGGGCGCGCCAGTTCCATGCCGTGCGCCCTATGGGGAAGCACAAAAACAATAGCTGCTACCGCCTGTCCTGCTTGGATTTCAGGCACAAAAGCATCTGAAATCAAGCAATAACAAGCGGTAACAGCTCTCTTTTTCAGAGCGTCGTTTCAGCGCCCGTAGGTGGCGGTGAAGCTCGCCTTGGCCAGGGTGTGGGCGTTCACCATGAAGCCGGCGAGCGCGGCGGGGGCGTCGTCGGGCACATCGATACGCTCCACCGACAGCGCATGCACCGTGAAGATGTAGCGGTGCGGCTTGTCGCCCGGCGGCGGGCACATGCCGCCCCAGGCGTACTGCCCGTAGTCGTTGCGGATCTGGCGCGCGCCAGCCGGCAGGTGGGCGCCGCCCTTGGCGCCGGCGTTGGCGGGCAGCTCACTCACCGAAGCCGGCAGATCGATCACATACCAGTGCCAGAAGCCCGAGCCCGTGGGCGCGTCGGGGTCGTACACGTTCACGGCAAAGCCCTTCGTGCCCTCGGGCGCGCCGCTCCAGCGCAGCACGGGCGACTGGTTCCGACCGCTGCAGCCAAAGCCGTCGAACTCGAAGCTCTGTGCAATGGTGCTGCCGTCGGCGATGTCGGGACTGGTGAGGGTGAAGGCGGTCATGCGCGGTACTCCTGGGGTTCGTTGACGGGAAACTGTCAGTATGCCCGCGCATTCCCGCCGTTCACTTCACTGGTCCCGTCACTGCCCCGCGAAGCTCTTGGTGCTGTAGAGCTCGTGCGGCAGCCGGTTCAGCACGGGCAGGCCGGTGGCGGCGTCGCGCGGCTGCTTGTCGATGTAGCTGAAGAAGACATCGGCATCCAGCACGCCGATGTCCAGGCGCCGCGCCGCGGGCACGGCCGCCAGCGTCTTGTAGCCGTCGCCGCCCGTGGCGTTGAAGCTCAACACGAAGAGCCTGTAGGTCTTGGCCGGATCGATCGGCCCCCAGGTGCCGGTGGCGGCGTTGCGCACTTCGAGACCGGAGGCGCGCTGGCCGAAGGCGGCCGAGGCGTTCACATCGAAGCGCAGGCCGCCGGTGTAGGGATAGGGCCCGGTCGAGCCGCCCGCCTTGAACACGGCCTCCAGGCCGTCTTCGAGCATGGATTTCACCTCCGCGCCGGTCACGTCCAGACGGAACAGCATGTTGCCGAAGGGCAGCACCTGGATCACCTGCGCTGCTGTCACCGTGCCGTCCAGCGCAATGCGCACACCGCCGCCGCTTTGCAGCGAGATGTCGGCGCCGCCGTACTTGGCATTGCCCTCGTCCACGTAGGCCTGCGCCACCAGCTGCTGGATGTCGCCACCGCGCAGATGCACGCTGCCCTCGGCGTTGCATGTGGGGCTGGAGCCGCCCGAGCCGGGATTGCCCGGCACGCGGCGGAAGCACAACTCCTTCGGCACCACCGCCACGTTGGTCTTGTTGAAAACGGCCACGCGGTCCTTGAACGGCTGCAGCGCCGTGGTGGCAGCGGCGGCTGGCTGCGTCACGCGCAGAAAGCCCTTGGCTGCCACGTCCGCATCGATAGCCTTCTTTTCGGCGTCGGTCGGGGGCAATTTGTTGATGGTGAAGTCGCTACCGATCAGCACATGCGGCGTACCGCTGCACTGCGTGACCTCGCCCTTGCCGTCAAAACGCACCTTCAACTCGCCCACCACCTGCGCGTATTCCCAGGCCTGCACCACGCAGACGTTCTTGCCGTCCTTGTCGGTCACGCGCGTGGGATAGGCGCCACTGGGCGTGCCCACGCCCGTGGTCTTGAGCGCGTCGGGGCCCAGCAGCGTGTGCGAATCGCCGCCCACGATCACGTCCACGCCGCTGAGCTTGGCGGCGATTTCCTTGTCGTAGCCATAGCCCACGTGGCTCATGACGATGATCTTGTTGATGCTCTGGGCGCGCAGCTTGTCGATCTCACGCTGCGCCGCCGTGACTTCGTCCTCGAAGGTGGTGTCCGCGTCGGGGCTGGACGAGGCCTTGGTCTTGCCCGCAATCGTCAGGCCGACGATGCCGATCTTCTGGCCGCTGCGCTCCACCACGGTGGAAGGCTGCACGTAACCGGGCGCCTTGGTGGCGTTGAGCGCCGAGCCGGCACCGAACTTCACATTGGCGCTGAGCACCGCCGTCTTGCAGGACCCCTTCTTGAGCAGGTCCAGGAATCCCTTGAGGCCCGCGTCACCCTTGTCGAACTCGTGGTTGCCCAGCGTGAAGGCGTCGAAGCACACGGTGTTCATCAGCGCGGCATCGGCCTCGCCGTCCGCGCCCGCGCGGTTGAAGTACAGCGTGCCGGTGAGCGCGTCGCCCGCATGCAGCTTGAGCACGTTGGCGCCCGCGGCCTTGGCCAGGCTGTCGAAGGCCGCGGTGACGCGCGCAAAGCCACCGGCTTCGACGGCCACGTCCACGGGCGCGGCGCCGCCCGTGGACAGCTTCAGCGTCTTGGACTTGGCGTCCAGCGTGGAGTGGTGGTCGTTGATGTGCAGGACGGTCAGCTCCAGCGGCTGGGCCTCGTCGTCATCGTTGCCGCCGCATGCCGCCAGCACGCCACACGCCGCCAGCGCCACCGCGCCCATCCGCACCCGCCGCCCGTAGGGCTTGTTGGCCCATTGCATCCACGAACCCATGTTCTCGCTCCCTGTTGAATCGTTACAGAGTGGAGATGGTGGGAAGCAAGGATGACAGCGCCGTGAAAGCCCCACGCGCGCGCCCGTAGAACAGGGGTCGTGCGGCCCCTTTTTGCTCACATAAAAAGAGCATTTACCGCTTGCTGTACAAGCGTTAGGGCCGTTTTTCTATCAAGCCCTCATACCGCCAACTCCGCCAACGGGATGCGTTTTTCCTGCACGCCGTGGCAGGCCACGCGCGTGCCGCCGTCATCGATGAGCTGGGGGCGCTCGGTGCGGCAGCGGTCGTTGGCGTAGGGGCAGCGTGGGTTGAACGCGCAGCCCGGCGGCGGGTTGAGCGGGTTGGGCACCTCCCCTTGCACGGGCGTGCGCGCGCGGCCGGTGTCGTGCATCTTGGGGATGGCGTCCAGCAACATGCGCGTGTAAGGGTGGCGCGGGTTCTCGAACAGCACCTTCTTGTCGGCCAGCTCCACCAGCCGGCCCAGGTACATCACGCCCACCTGGTCGCTCACGTGGCGCACCACGGCCAGGTTGTGGCTGATGAACAGGTAGGTGAGCTGCCGCTGGCGCTGCAGGTCCTTCATGATGTTGAGCACCTGCGCCTGCACCGACACGTCCAGCGCGCTGGTGGGTTCGTCGCACACCAGGAACTCGGGCTCGGTGGCCAGGGCACGCGCGATGGAGATGCGCTGGCGCTGCCCGCCCGAGAACTGGTGCGGGTACTTGGCCATGTCCAGCGGCGACAGGCCCACGGACTGCAGCAGTTCGCCCACGCGTTTCTTGAGCTGTGCAGCGTCGGTGATGAGACCATGCTCGCGCAGGGGCTCGCCGATGATGTCCTCCACCAGCCATCGGGGGTTCAGGCTGGCATAGGGGTCCTGGAAGATCATCTGGATGCGCCGGCGCATGGCGCGCGCATCCTTGCCCTTGAAAGCGGCGTGCGCGTCCTGCCCGTCGAAGGTGAGGCCGCCGCGCGTGGGCTCGTACAGCCCCACCAGCAGGCGCGCCACGGTGCTCTTGCCGCAGCCGGACTCGCCCACCAGGGCCAGCGTCTTGCCGCGCTCGATCGTGAATCCCACGCCGTCCACCGCATGCAGCAGCGCGCGCGGCTTGCGCTCGATGACCCGGTTGAGCCAGGGCGCGGAGACATCGAACGTCTTGGCGAGGTCATGCGCCTGCACCAGCGGTGCGGTGGTGGTCGTCGTGGAGCTCATGCAGCCACCTCGCTCGTCACATCGTGCAGCCAGCAGGCGGCCTGCGTAGCGCCGGCGGGCATGAGGTCGGGGCGCGCCTGGCGGCAGCGGTCGAAGGCGCGCGGGCAGCGCGGGTTGAAGGCGCAGCCCTCGGGAATGGCGTTCAGGCGGGGCATGGCTCCGTCGATCTGGTTGAGGCGCTCGCGGTCCTGCTCCATGTCGGGAATGGACGCCATGAGGCCGGCGGTGTAGGGGTGGGCGGGCTGGTTGATGACCTCGTGCACGGGGCCGATTTCGGCCACGCGGCCGGCGTACATCACGGCCACGCGGTCGCAGGTCTCGGCGATCACGCCCATGTCGTGGGTGATCAGCATCACGGCCGCGCCGCGCGTCTTGCAGATGCTCTTGAGCAACTGGATGATCTGCGCCTGGATGGACACGTCCAGCGCCGTGGTGGGCTCGTCCGCCACGATGAGCTGCGGCTCGGCCGCCAGCGCCAGGGCAATCACCACGCGCTGGCGCATGCCGCCCGAGAACTGGTGCGGGTAGTGGTCGATGCGCTGCTCGGCCGCGGGAATGCCGGTGTCCTTGAGCAGGTCGATGGCCCGCTGGCGCGCCTGCGCGGCGCTCATGGGCAGGTGGGTGAGGATGGTCTCCACCAGTTGCTGGCCCACGGTGTACAGCGGGTTGAGCGAAGTCAGCGGGTCCTGGAAGATCGCGCCGATCTTGCGCCCGCGGATGTGGCGCATCTGCTCGTGCGGCAGGTTGTCGATGCGCTGGCCCTGCAGCACGATCTGGCCCGAGGCCACACGCCCCGGCGGCTCCAGCAGACCGATGATGGACGCGCCCGTGAGCGACTTGCCCGCGCCGGACTCGCCCACCACACCCAGGATCTCGCCCGGTGCGATGGAGAACGACACGTTGTCCAGCGCGCGTAGCGTGCCGCGGCGGCCAGGGAATTCGACGACGAGGTTGTGGACTTCTAACAAGGACATATCAGTTTTCCATCGCGCTGCGCGCAGTCAACAGCGCTCGAAACGGGCGCAGCCCATGCCAGCAAACGCCGCACAAGGGCCGCCCCGCCGCGTTGGCGTCGTTCCCCTTGTCGCAGCGCGCGGTGAAGCGAGAAAAAGGGGAAGAGGCCCAGCTGCTCAGGGGGTTGTGGTTCATTTTTCAGCGCAGGCGCGGGTTGAGTGCATCGCGCAGCCAGTCGCCCAGCAGGTTCACGGACAGCGCGATCAGCACCAGCATCACGCCGGGGAAGACAGTGATCCACCACTCGCCGGAGAACAGGTAGTCGTTGCCGATGCGGATCAGCGTGCCCAGCGAGGGCGACGTGGGCGGCGCGCCCACTCCCAGGAAGGACAGCGTGGCTTCGGTGATGATGGCCGTGGCCACCTGGATGGTGGCCAGCACCATGACCGGCCCCAGCACATTGGGCAGCACATGCTTGCGCATGATGCGCAGCGGCGAAACGCCGGTGACGCGCGCGGCCTGCACATATTCCTTGTTGCGCTCCACCAGCGTGGAGCCGCGCACGGTGCGCGCGTATTGCACCCAGCCCGTGAGCGAGATCGACAGGATCAGCACGCCGAAGGCCAGCGAATCGGGCGCGTTGGGGAACACCGCACGCCCCACGCCGGCAATCAGCAGCGCGATCAGGATGGCGGGGAACGACAGCATCACGTCGCACAGGCGCATGAGCACGCCGTCCACCCATCCGCCGCGAAAGCCCGCCACCAACCCCAGCGCCACGCCTACGACGACCGACAGCGCCACGGAGGCCAGGCCCACCACCAGCGAGATGCGCGCGCCGTAGATCAGCGCCGAAAGGATGTCGCGGCCCTGGTCATCGGTGCCCAGGGCGTACTTCCAGGTGCCTTCGGCCTGCCACACGGGCGGCAAGCGCGCATCCGACAGCTCCAGCGTGCTCAGGTCGAACGGGTTGTGTGGCGCCACCCAGCCGGCAAAGATGGAGCAGAACACGCACACGGCGGCAATCAGCGCCGCGATGATGGCCACGGGCGAGGTGCGAAAGCTGTGGGCCACGTCGCTGTCGTACCAGCGCAAGAGCGTTTGTTTCATGGGCGAAGGGTCAGGCAAAAAAGGGAGAAGGCGGCAAGGTCGTACGGTCAGGGGCCCACGCCCATCCACTTGAAAGGCATGGTGTTGTCGGCCATCTGCACCAGGCGGATCTTCTTGGATACGCCCCAGGCCAGGGCCTGCTGGTGCAGCGGGATGTAGGCAATGTCGGCGGCCTGCAGCAGCAAAGCCTCGCGCAGAAGCGCGTCGCGCCGGGTCTTGTCGGTCTGCGTCTGGACCTGCAGCAACAACGCGTCCAGCCGCGGGTTGCAATAGCCCCCCAGGTTGAAGTGGCCCGCGCCCTCTCCGCGCGGGCAGGCCGCCAGCGCGTTCAGCGCACCGTGTGCGTCGTAGGTGGAGGGCGTCCAGCCCATCAGGTAGAAGCCCGCGTCGCGTCGCAGGATGCGCGGGTAGTACTGCGCCTTGGGCTCCGCGCGCACCGTCACGCGCACCTGCAGGGTCGCCAACTGTGCAGCGATGGCGGTGCACAGTGCCGCGTCGTTCACATAGCGGTCGCTGGGGCAGTCCAGCGTGAGCGCGAAGCCCTCGCCATAGCCGGCCTGCGCCATGAGCGCGCGCGCGGCCGCCACGTCGTGCGGCAGCCGCTTGACGTCGGGCTGAAAGCCATTGACGCCCGGTCCCACGATGAGCGCGGCCGGCGTGGCAGCGCCGCGCATCACGTTCTTGATGAGCGCATCGATGTCGATGGCCTGGTAGAAAGCCTGGCGCACGCGCCGGTCCTTAAAGGGGTTGGCGCCGCGCACGCTGGCGTACGGCAGCTCGTCGCTGTGCTGGTCCATGCCCAGGAACAGGGTGCGCAGCTCGGGCCCCGTGACCACGCGAACAAGTCCGGCGGCGCTCACGCGTTCGATGTCCTGCACAGGCACGGGCTCCATCACGTCCACGCGGCCGGCCAGCAGCGCGGCCACGCGCGCCTCGTTGTCCGGAATGGGCAGGAAGACGACTTGGCGTGCGTTGCTCTCGATGGTGCCCCAGTAGCGCATGTTGCGCTCGAACACGGTGCGCTGCTGCGGGCGGCGCTCGGCCAGTCGGAACGGCCCCGTGCCGTTGGCGCGCAGCGCGGCGGCGTGCCCCGCGGCCCCGCGCGCGTCGCCTACCTGCGCGATGCCCTGCGCCTCGCTCCAGCGCTGATTCATCATGTAGACGTGCGACAGCAGGGCCGGCAGCAGCGGCGTGGGCTCGCGGGTTTCGATCTCGATGGTGTGCGCGTCCAGCTTGCGCACCTCGCGCACGCCGCTAAGGTAACTGCGCATGTCCGAGCCGTCGGACTGCGCGCGCCGCAGCGAAAACACCGCATCGTCGGCCGTGAAAAGCGCACCGTCGTGGAAGGACACGCCGCGGCGCAACTCGAAGCGCCATACGGTGGGGGTGGTCGCACGCCAGGCCAGCGCCAGCGCAGGCACCAGGCTCAGATCCTTGTTGCGTCCCACCAGAGGCTCGTACACATTGCCGGTCAGGCTGAGCTGCAGCGATTCATTGAGCGCATGGGGGTCCATCGACAGCGCATCGCCCTGGTTGGCCACACGGATGGTTTGCGCATTAGCTACTAAAAATATAGCTGCTAACGCTTGCAGTACAAGCGTCAGGGCCATATTTCGCATCCAGACGGTGCTCCGCATCATGCTGCTGTACCGTGCGGTCTCACTGCGCTTGCCCCAGGGGCATGGCCTGCTCGACCAGGCCGGCATGCAGGGCCGCGCCCAGGGGCAGCACGTCGTCATTGAAGTCGTAGCGGCTGTTGTGCAAGGTGCTGTTGCCAGCGCCCATGCCCTGCCCCAGGCGCAGGTAGGCGCCGGGCCGGGCCTGCAGCATGAAGGAGAAGTCCTCCGCGCCCATGCTCGGCTCCAGGTCGCGGTCCACGTTTTCTTCGCCCACCAGCGACGCAGCCACGTCGCCTGCGAAGCGCGCATCGCTCTCGGTGTTGATGGTGGCAGGGTAGATGCGCTCGTAGCGAACGGTGGCGGTAGCGCCAAAGCCCAGTGCGATGGCGTTGCACAGCTCCTTGATGCGGCGCTCCACCATCTCCTGCACGGCGGGGTCGAACGTGCGCACCGTACCCACCAGCGTGGCCGTGCCCGGCAGCACGCTGAACGCGCCCATGTCGCCCGCCTGCACCGCGCACAGGCTGATGACTGCGCTCTCCAGCGGCCGCACGTTGCGCGAGACGATCCCCTGCACGGCGGTGACGATGTGCGCGGCCACCAGCACCACGTCCACCGTCTGGTACGCATGCGCACCGTGGCCGCCGCGCCCGGTCACTTCGATCGTGACGCGGTCGGCCGCCGCCATCATGGCGCCGCTGTTGATACCCACGGTGCCGGGCCGCATGGCCGGCCAGTTGTGCATGGCGTACACCGACTGCACGGGAAAGCGCTCGAAGAGCCCGTCCTCGATCATCACGCGCGCACCGCCCAGGCCTTCCTCGCCGGGCTGGAAGATCAGCACCGCCGTGCCGTCGAAATGGCGCGTGGCCGCCAGGTAGCGCGCTGCACCCACGAGCATGGCCGTGTGCCCATCATGGCCGCAGCCATGCATCAGGCCGCTCTTGCAGGACTTCCAGGCGAAATCGTTGTGCTCGGCCATGGGCAGCGCGTCCATGTCGGCCCGCAGACCGATCATGCTGCCGCTGCTGCGGCCCTGGCCGTGGATGATGCCCACCACGCCGGTACGGCCGATGCCTTCGTGCACCTCGTCCACGCCAGCGTGCCGCAGCGCCTCGCGCACACGGGCGCTGGTGTAGACCTCTTCAAAGCCCAGCTCGGGGTGGGCATGCAGGTCGCGGCGGAATGCGGTGAGCTCCGGGTGGTACTGCGCGATGTGCGCGAAAGCGCGTCCGCCTGCCTTCAAGCGCTGCTGCACGGCCTGCATGTCAGTGCCCTCCCGCCTTGCCGCCCACGCGCAGGCGCGGGTCCACGGCGAAGTACAGCAGGTCCACCACCAGGTTGATGACCACGAAGATCAGCGCGATCAGGCAGAGGTAAGCGGCCATCACGGGGATGTCGGCAAAGGTCACGGCCTGGATGAACAGCAGGCCCATGCCGGGCCACTGGAACACCGTCTCGGTGATGATGGCAAACGCAATCAGGCCGCCCAGTTGCAGGCCGGTGATGGTCATCACCGGCACCAGCGTGTTCTTGAGCGCATGGCCAAAGTGGATGGCGCGGTCGGTCAGGCCACGCGCACGGGCGAACTTGATGTAGTCGGTGCGCAGCACTTCCAGCATCTCGGCGCGCACCAGGCGCATGATCAGCGTGAGCTGGAAGATGGCGAGCGTGATGGCCGGCAGCGTGATGTGGTGCCAACCCTTGGCCGTGAGCAAACCCGTGCTCCACCAGCCCAGTTGCGTGACATCACCGCGCCCAAAGCTCGGGAACCACCCGAGTGTGACCGAGAACACCAGGATCAGCAAAATGCCGATCAGGAACGTAGGCAGCGACACACCCAGCAACGACAGCGTCATGAACACCTGGCTGGTGAAGGTGCCGCGCTTGAGCGCCGCATACACCCCCATGGGCATGCCCACCGCGAGGGCGATGAAGGCGGCCACCAGCGCCAGCTCCAGCGTGGCCGGGAAGCGCTCGGCGATCAGCCGCGAGACCTTGGCCCCCTGGCGCAGGGAGAGCCCGAATTCGCCCTGCGCCGCATTCACCAGGAAGTGCCAGAACTGCACGATGAATGGCTGGTCCAACCCCAGGGCAGCACGCATCTCGGTGATCTGCTCGGGCGTGGCGTCCTGCCCCAGTAGGAAGACCACGGGGTCGCCCACGAACTGGAACAGCATGAACGAGATGAAGGCCACGGCGACCATGACGATCACGGCCTGGATAAGTCGGCGCAGGATGAAGGCAAGCATTCTCGGGCTTTTGCAAGATGTCGGGCCATGCTAGCAGGCATCGGGGCGCAGCCAAGGCTCGTCCCCGCAGCGGCCGGGTGCTTAGCCTGGCCGTGGTTCGCCTGCGCGGGTGCTTTCCGCACGCAGGCGGTACGTTATGGCACGGCCGCTCACTGGACCTTGACGGTGCGCATGTCGATGCGGTTGTCGGCGCGATGCACCAGCTCCACATTCTTCTTCATGGCCCAGGGGATGACCTGGTCGTACAGCGGCAGATGCGAGACCGTGTCGTTGGAGAGCTGCAGCGCCTCGGTCAGCATGCGCGCGCGCACCGGAGCGTCCGTCTCGGCCTTGATGCGGTCCACCAGGTAGTCCATGCGCTCATTGCGATAGCGGCCCACGTTGTAGTTGCCATCGCCACCAGTGCCCACGCTGCGCACCAGCGATTGCAGGCTGTACAGCGCGTCAAAGGTCGGCACGCCCCAACCTAGCATGTAGATGCTGGCTTCGCTGCGCTGGATCATGGGAAAGTAGGTCACCAGCGGCAGCGTGCGCAGCTTGGCCTTCACACCGATGCGCGCCCACATGGCGGTGACCGCCTGGCAGATGGCCTCGTCGTTGATGTAGCGATTGTTGGGACAGGCGAAGTCCACCTCGAAACCGTCGGCATAGCCGGCCTCGGCCAGCAGCTTCTTCGCGGCCTCGACGTCGTAGGGCATGCGCTTGCCCACGGCCTCCGACCAGCCTGCGACCTGCGGCGCCACCAGGGTACCCGTCGGCTTGCCCAGGCCGCGCAGGATGTTGCGCGTGAGGGCATTGGCGTCGATGGACTGGTACAGCGCCTTGCGCACGCGCAGGTCCTTCAAGGGGTTCTTGCCCTTGATGTTGGAGCCCACGAGTTCGTCGCGGAACTGGTCCATGCCCAGGAAGATGGTGCGGTTCTCCAGTCCGTCCACCACCTTGATGGTGCCCGACGAGCGCAGGCGGGGCAGATCCTGCGGTGAGGGGTCCAGCACCAGGTCCACCTCACCCGACAGCAGGGCGGCAATGCGCGTGGCCGCCGACTTGATGGGGGTGTAGACGATCTCGGTCACATTGCCTTCCATCTGGCCCCACCAGTTCGGATTGCGCTTGAAGACCATCTTCACGTCGGGCTGCCATGTCTCCAGCGTATAGGGGCCCGTGCCCATGGCGTTGCGATGGGCGAAGTTCTCATCGGTGCCCTTGATGTCCTTCGGCTCCACCGATCGGTTCTTCTCGGCCCAGGCCTTGCTCATCATGCGCAACTCGGTCATTTGCCGCAGCAGCACGGGGTTGGGCGACTTGAGGAAGATGTCGATGGTCTGCGCATCCACCTTCACCACCTTGTCGATGCCTTGCACATACGGCGTGTAGTTCGATGTCTTGGACATGGCGCGCTGCAGCGAGTACACGGCGTCATCGGCGGTGAAGGCGGAACCATCGTGGAACTTCACGCCCTGGCGCAGCGTGAAACGCACTTGTGTGGGGCTAACCTCGCGCCACGCCGTCGCCAGCATGGGCTCGACCTCGAAGGTACGGCTGTTGTAGTAGACCAGGCTTTCGTACACATACGAATGGATGGCGTTTTGCAGCGCGTTGTTTTGGGAGTGGATATCCCAGGTGGCGATTTCGCCCTGGCTGGCCCACTTGAAGGTCTTGGCATGCGCCGCTGGAGCCACGGCTGCCACGCAGGCCGCCGCAAGAGAAAGGATCAAGGCATTGATTCGCATGGGAATCCTCTTTTATAGAAAGGAGCGACTATGGCAGCGTGGCCGTGGCCACTGGCAAAGGGAAATCCCTGAAATGGTGCATCGCAGATGCGCCGCCATTCATCCGCAGTGCTGATGCAAAACCAATGCCCGGACTGCGTATCTACGCTCGGCGGGGCAAGAACCGTACTTCGGGAAAAAAACAACCTCCCGAAGGAGGTTGTTTGAAATCGGGGCGGGCCCATAAGGGCCCTTCCCCTCCCCACTCAATGTGCCTTAGAAGCGATGGCGGACACCCACGGTGATGCCGGTACGGCTGCGTGCGCCGCTCGCCGCATCCAGCACGAGCGCGCTGCCGCCGCTGATGCTGGTGTGGTCCACGCCGAAATAGGCATCGGTGCGCTTGCTGAAGGCATAGTCCGCCACGGCCACGTAGAAGTTGACATTGCCGTTGGAAGCACCCGTGGCCGAGCCCGACTGCTTACCGCGGAAGTAGTGCGCGCCCAGGTTGAGCTGAGGCGTCAGCTGATAGCCCACACCTACCTTGAACAGCTGGCGTTTGTTGGCGTCGCCCGGCTGGAAGCCGCCATTGGTCTGGCCGGCCCAGAATTGCCCCAGGATCGCTCCGTCTACGAGGTTACGGAAACCCTGGATCGGGTTGGTCACCGTAGCGTATTTCGCCTTGTTCAGGCCATAGCCTGTATTGAAGTACCACGGACCCGTGCGGTACGAACCGCCCAGAGTCCAGGCGTCTACGTCGGTGCCGCCTGGCAGCGTCGTGCGCATGTAGCCGCCGCCGACGGCAAACCCGCTCGCGGAGTAGCGCAGGTAGCCGCCAGCCGTCTTCCAGGCACCACCCCCCAGGGTGCCTGCAACGTAGGCAGGCACTTGCGCCGCCGAGGCAGGCAGGCCAGCTTCCAATGCCTTGGTGTCGTTGTTCTCGTCAAACGAATATTGCAGCGAGCCTACGAAGCTGCGGTCCGGCGTTGCGAAGGTGTACTTCAGCATGTTGCTGGTACGCGCGCCCATGGCCATTCCCAACTCAGGTTTGTAGGCTTCCATGTAGGGGGAATACGGGAACGAAGCGTAGGTGCTGGTCACCACGTCGAACAGGACATTCCACTGACGTCCGGCAGTCAGGCGGCCATAAGGGCCTTGCAGACCCAGATAGGACAGTTGGAAGAAGGGGGTGGAAACACTGCCGTCATCGGCATTGAGACGGTTTTCCAGCACCACCAGGGCCTTGGACCCGCCACCCAGGTCCTCCTCCACATTGATGCCCCAGCGGCTTTGCGACATGCCGCCACCGATCATCTTCGTCAGGCCATCTTTGCCGGCACCTTCGTTGTTGGTGTGGCGCACGGCGGCATCCACGATACCCCACAGCTCCACCTTGCTGGTACCGGCGGACTGGGCCATTGCCACGCCCGCGCCGCACAGCGCCAGGGCAGCCACAATTTTCTTTTGCATACGACAGACTCCTCTTGGATTGATAACCGGCTCAAGATTCGCAGCCACGCCTTGATGAACTCGCTCACTGGACGTGCGCCACTCGCTTCACAACACTCGACTTCTCCTCCACCAGGGGCCCTGCGGCCAAATCGTGTTCTTGGCAGGAAGCGAGGAGGCTTCATTGTTGAAAACCCGCCGAGCAGGGGCAAGGGCCCATCGCTTTACAGCCACAGGGGTTAACCCGAAAAATCGTCGCACAAGAGACACCAAACCGCAGACGAAAAAAAACCGCTGCCCGAAGGCAGCGGTTTTGTCTTCTTTATCCAAGCTGGCCTCACGCCAGCCCGAGATTAGAAGGAGTGGCGAATACCCAGTTGCACGCCAGTCTGGTTCTCGCCAGCGCCGGGGCCGCCGGTGCTCAGGCTCTTGGCAGCCAGACCCAGGTTGGAAGCGTCCTTGTTCTTCATGTAAGCCACGGTGCCGTACAGAGCCGTACGCTTGGACAGGTTGTGGACATAACCCAGGCTGATCTGGTGAGCCTTGGAGTCGATGGCCTTCTGGTCGTACAGAGCGTACTGCAGCTTGACTTCGCCAGCGCCCACGGGAGCGGAAGCACCCAGAGCGTAGGCGTTGACCTTGCGGTCGGAAGCGCCGGGCACGTCATCCTTGGTCTGCTGGACGATGGCGTTCAGCTTCACAACGTTCAGGTTGTAAGAACCAGCCACGGTCAGAGCGTTACGCTCAGCGTCGGCAGCCAGGTTGCGCTGGTCGTACGACACAGCCACGCCCAGGGGGCCGTTTTCGTAGGCAACGTAGCCACCGACGTAGCGGCCGGCCTTGCCGGAGGTTTGCTCGTCAAAGCCATAGCCCAGGCCAGCGGTGAAGCCGCTGAAGTTGGGGGTGTAGTAGCTGATCATGTTGCTCGAACGGATGCCGTTGGCATCGCCGCTCGTGCCGTACCAGTTGCTCCAGCCCATGAATTGGCCGATACCGGTCTGACCGAACAGGTCGTAGGAGCTGGTCTTGGAGTAGCCAGGGGTCAGTTCACGGCCCAGGCGCACTTCACCGAAACCACCAGCCAGGCTGACCGTGGAACGGCGCTGGAAGTTGAAGCCAGCTGCGTTGCCGTTGTCACCGAAGATTTCGCCTTCCAGCCAGAAGCCAGCCTTCAGACCGCCACCCAGGTCTTCCACGCCGCGGAAGCCCAGACGGCTCGTTGCGTTGCCGCTGGTGCTCAGGCCATACACGCTGTCGCCAGCGGCGTTAGCGTTGTCCACGTAGCCGAAAGCGGTGTCAACGATACCGAACAGCGTCACGGAGGATTGGGCCATTGCGGCGCCGGAAGCAGCCAGCACTGCCAGGGCAATCAGGGATTTTTTCATTGCGAGTTACTCCAAGGTTAAACAGAGGGCCCCGGATCGTAGAGGACTTGGAGGTGCGGCTCACGCACAGCCCCGCCGGTTCCCCGGGCCAACCTCCTGGTGGGGAAGTTGGTCCTATTGCAACAGAGCCCGCCAGGTTTCGCAAAGGAAATCCCTCAGAATCGGGCCAAAAGCGGGTTTTCGTTGCTGTACCGCAACATGGCCAAAACGGCAGCAAAACCGTCTTATTGTTGCTCCGAGTAAGCACTTACCGTACGGTTTTTTGCGTTACCTGCGCCATTACGTGCGCGTAAACAACGTTTTTGTTACCCATGGACACACTCCTCATTGCCGCAGATAGCGCCCTGCGAACCTTGTTCGCTCGTCCGAGAGCGGGAGAACCCTCACCGGCACGCTCCCTGCCTGCGGTGGACCTCTCCGTCGAGCAAAGGCGTCTCTCCAGCGCGTTGATGCGCGTCAATCATGTCGGGGAGGTGTGTGCCCAGGGCTTGTACATGGCGCAGTCGTGCGTGACCCGCGACCCCCAACTGCGCAGCGATCTCCTGGCCGCGGCGCGCGAGGAAACCGACCACCTGGCCTGGACCCGCGAGCGGCTCGACGCCCTGGGGAGCCGGCCCAGTCTCCTCAACCCCTTGTGGTTCGCTGGCGCCTTCGCCATCGGCCTGGTGGCGGCCCGGGTCAGCGACCAGGCCAGTCTGGGTTTTGTGGTGGAGACGGAGCGGCAGGTATCCGCCCATCTGCAAGGGCACCTGCGCCGCCTGCCGGAGGCGGACCTGCCCTCTCGCGCCATCGTCGACCGCATGCAGCGGGATGAAGAACGCCACGCGGCCCAGGCGCAGGCGGCGGGCGCCCTTCCTCTACCGCCCCCGGCGCGTTGGCTGATGAAAGCCGCCGCCAAGGTCATGACGACGACTGCACACTACATCTAGTACGTCCCGCCGCGCTTCAGGCCTCGACGATCTCAAAGCCCGTCGTGATCTGCGCGGTCTTGCCCAGCATGATGCTGGCCGAGCAGTATTTCTCATGGCTCATGGCGATGGCACGCTCCACGGCCGCCGGCGGAATGCCGCGCCCGGTCACCGTGAACTGCATGTGGATCTTGGTGAACACCTTGGGATCGACCTGCGCCCGCTCGGAGGTGAGCTTCACGCTGCAGCCGCGCACATCGTGCCGGCCGCGCTTGAGGATCAGCACCACGTCGTAGGCCGTGCAGCCGCCCGTGCCGGCTAGCACGGTCTCCATGGGACGCGGGGCCAGGTTCTGGCCGCCGTTCTCGGGACGGTCGGCGTCGGGCGCCCCGTCCATGGCCAGCACATGGCCGCTGCCGGTCTCCGCAACAAAGCCCATGCCGGAGCGCGTGCCGGCGTTGCCGGTCCAGCTGACGGTGCATTCCATGTTGTTTTTCTCCAAAAAATCAGGGTGAATCTGTAGCAAATGATGAACGCAGGTGCGATTTTGCTGCAACGCAACAACCGCAGCGCTACAATGCGCCCATGCGTTACCCGCTTCGCACTGTTCGCACAGCGGGGTTCGCACCGATTGTCTCCTCCATCTCCTCAAAGGATGGATTCAGCCCCAGGCTTTACCGCTTGGGGCTTTTTTTTGCCCTGCGGTGAGCCGTCCCTAACCCTGCGGGCGCGCCGTCCTATGATGTGCGCCCGGCTGAGCGCGCCCTGGACGCCCCGTCCGCACCGCAGCGCCGCCCGCCGGTTTGCACCATGACCCAGCCTCTCACCCCGTTCGATTACCTCACAAAGATCCTCACCGCGCGTGTCTATGACGTGGCGGTGGAGTCCGACCTGCAGCCCGCCCGCGCGCTGTCGCGGCGGCTGCACAACAAGGTGCTGCTCAAGCGCGAAGACCAGCAGCCCGTCTTCAGCTTCAAGCTGCGCGGCGCCTACAACAAGATGGCGCAGCTTTCGCCCGAGCAGCTGGCGCGCGGCGTGATCTGCGCCTCGGCCGGCAACCACGCTCAGGGCGTGGCGATGAGCGCCAGCAAGCTGGGCACGCGCGCCGTGATCGTGATGCCCACCACCACGCCGCAACTCAAGATCGATGCGGTGAAGACGCTGGGCGGCGAAGTGGTGCTGAGCGGCGAGAGCTATTCCGACGCCTACGAGCGCGCCGCACAGCTGCAAAAGGAAGAAGGCCTGACCTTCGTGCACCCCTTCGACGACCCGGACGTGATCGCCGGCCAGGGCACGATCGCCATGGAGATCCTGCGGCAGGTGCAGCAGCTGGGCGGCAAGCTGGATGCCGTGTTCGTCGCCATCGGCGGCGGCGGGCTGATCGCTGGCGTGTCCAACTACATCAAGGCCGTGTGCCCTGGCATCAAGGTCATCGGCGTGCAGATGAACGACTCGGACGCCATGGCGCAATCGGTCAAGGCGCATCAGCGCGTCACGCTGCCGGACGTGGGCCTGTTCTCCGACGGCACGGCCGTGAAACTGGTGGGCGAGGAAACCTTCCGCGTCGCGCAAAACCTGGTGGACGACTACGTGATCGTCGACACCGATGCCGTCTGCGCTGCGATCAAGGACATCTTCGTGGACACACGCAGCATCGTGGAGCCTGCGGGCGCCCTGGCCGTGGCCGCCATCAAGCAGTACGTGGCCAAGCACAAGACCAAGGGCGAAACCTACGCCGCCATCCTGTGCGGCGCCAACATGAACTTCGACCGGCTGCGCTTCGTGGCCGAGCGCGCCGAGGTGGGCGAGGAACGCGAAGCCCTGTTCGCCGTCACCATCCCCGAGGAGCGCGGCAGCTTCAAGCGCTTTTGCGAGGTGGTGGGGGCCCTGCCCGGCGGACCGCGCAACGTGACCGAGTTCAACTACCGCATCAGCCACGAGCGGCGCGCCCATGTGTTTGTGGGCCTGTCCACCACGGGCCGCGGCGAGTCCGAGAAGATCGCGCGCAACTTCCACAAGCATGGCTTCGAGGCGCTGGACCTCACGCACGACGAGCTGGCCAAGGAGCACCTGCGCCACCTCGTCGGCGGCCATTCGGCGCTGGCGCGCGACGAGCGGCTGATGCGCTTCACCTTCCCCGAGCGCCCCGGCGCGCTGTTCAAGTTCCTGAGCCTGATGCAGCCCACCTGGAACATCTCGCTGTTCCACTACCGCAACCAGGGCGCGGACTATGGGCGCATCCTCGTGGGCATGCAGGTGCCGGCCGACGACGCAGCGCAGTTCGATGCCTTCCTGCAGACGCTGGGCTACCCCTATGTCGAGGAAACGCAGAACCCGGCCTACCGCCTGTTCCTGCAGGCCAACGGCGCATGATGCAAGCCATTTTGGCCTCCAGCGCCCGTCCATCAAGCGCGAGCAGCTATTGATTCGATAGTAATCATGCGGACCCTGCGCCACTATCTGCTGGCCGTGCAGTTCTTCACGCGCATCCCCGTCACGGGCCGGCTGGCCACGTGGGTGGGCTACAGCCCTGCGATGCTGCGCGCCAGCAGCGCACATTTCCCCGGTGTGGGCTGGCTGGTGGCCGCCATGGCGGTGGGCAGCTATGCGGCACTGTGGCTGGGGCTGGGCGGCGCGGGCTTTGCACCGCTGGCGGCGGCGGTGGGCTGCACCATCGCCACGGTGCTGGTGACCGGGGGCTTCCACGAGGACGGCCTGGCCGACGTGGCCGACGGACTGGGCGGCGCCTACCAGCCCGAGCGCGCGCTGGAGATCATGAAGGACTCGCGCATCGGCGCCTTCGGGGCCATGGCGCTGGTGCTGGCGCTGCAGGCCAAGGTGGCCCTGCTGGCGCAGCTCGGCCACCTCGGCTTGTCCAGCGCGCTGGCGGCATTGGCCGGGGGACATGTGCTGTCGCGCCTGTGGCCGCTCGTCATCGTGCGCGCGCTGCCGCATGTGGGCGACACGGCCACGTCCAAGAGCAAGCCGCTGGCGGACCAGATCTCCGTACGCGCGCTGGCGGCCGCGGCCTTGTGGTGTTTTCCGGCGCTAGCGCTTGTATATCAAGCGCTGGGCGCTTTGGTATTGATAGCAAGCCTGCTGGCCAGCGCCGCCGGTGCGGCCTGGATGCTGTGGCGCTTTGCGCGTCGACTGCAAGGCTTTACCGGCGACTGCCTGGGCGCCACACAGCAGGTGGGCGAGATCGGCTTCTATCTGGGCGCGGCCATCGCGCTGGCGCAACGGGCGGCATGAGCGCGCCGCGCCTGTGGCTGGTGCGCCATGCGCGCCCCGAGGTGGCGCCCGGCCTGTGCTACGGCCGCCTGGACGTTGCCGCCGACGCGCGCCATAGCCGCGAGAGCGCACGCCTGCTGGCGCAGGCGCTGCCACCCCGTCTGGCCGCCCTGCACCACTCTCCGCTACAAAGATGTGAGCTGCTTGCGCAGGACCTGCTTGCCCTGCGGGCCGATTTGGCTTCAAAGGCTGAGCCCCGCATCACCGAGATGGACTTCGGCCAGTGGGAGGGCCGCGCGTGGAACGACATCGCCCGTGCGGACATCGACGCCTGGACCACGCGCTTCGTCCACCATGCGCCCGGCGGCGGCGAGCCCCTGGCGGCCATGCTCACGCGCGTGTCCGCCGCGCTGGACGAGGCCGCGGCCCAGGCGCACGCCGGCGGTGGCGATGTGGTCTGGATCACGCATGCCGGGGTGGCCCGCTGCGTGCACTGGCTGCTGACGCACGGCGCCGCGCGCATGCCGCTGTCCCATGAATGGCCGCAATCGGCTCCGGGCTACGGCGCCTGGACCACGGTACTTCTGCCACTGAAAGGCCGACCGCAGGCAGCACCGGCGCGCGGTTAGGTTATGGGCGCTCCCGTCGGATATGCAGGCCCCGCCGGCGCGGGATCCCCGCCAGGTCAGGGCCGCTTGCGCGGCATCTCCAGCGCCAGCGTCGTGGCGCCGTCCATCGACGCCCCCAGCCGCGCGGCGCCCTTGCCCAGGGACTGCAGCACCAGCCCCGGCTCCACATTCGCGCCCACGCGGTAGGGCTTGGCCGGCTTGCCGTCCACCGCGATCAGCGCGGCGCCGCCGCCGCTGGCCGTGCCGGCCAGCACGCCCATGAGCACGAAGCGGCTGGCTGCAGAGGGTGCCGCCTCGGCGGCCGTCAGCACCGGGCTGGCCCCGAGCAGGCGCGCGAGCGCCTGCGTGTCGGTCACCACCGGCTCGGGCGCCGCGGCAGCCGGTGCCGTGCCGGCCGGGCTTGCGGACAGCTTCAACCCCCAATAGACAGCAGTCGCGCCCGCCAGCGCCCAGAGCAGCAGCGTGGCCAGGCGCGGGGCCCAGCGGCCGTATGTGTTTGTCACCATTGCACGATTATGATTGACCGGATATGTCCATTCCGAGTCGCCGCTTCGAGATGCAGCCCAGCCCTTCCTCCCTCGCGCACCGCGCCCGCCGCCGCCTGTCCGCGGGCTTCACCCTGATCGAGCTCATGGTGGTGCTGGTCATCATCGGCGTGCTGGCCGCGCTGATCGTGCCCAACGTGCTGGACCGCGCCGACGACGCGCGCAGCACGGCCGCGCGCACCGACGTCACCAACATCATGCAAGCGCTCAAGCTCTACCGCCTGGACAACCAGCGCTATCCCACGGCCGAACAGGGCCTGCAAGCGCTGATCGCCAAGCCCAGCGCCGGCCCGGTGCCGAACAACTGGCGCCCCTACCTGGAGAAGCTGCCCAACGACCCGTGGGGCCGCCCCTACCAGTACCTGAGCCCCGGCATCAAGGGCGAGGTGGACGTGATGTCCTTCGGCGCCGATGGCCAGTCCGGCGGCGAGGGCAAGGATGCCGACATCGGCAGCTGGCAGTAAGCCGCAGGGCCCGGCGCCGGCGCCATCCCACGCATGACACGGGTACACCCCAGCCCAGCGGACGCCGCGCAGGGGCCTCGGCCGGCCGCGCCACTACGCCGCGCAGGCTTCTTCTCCCCCCGCCCCTTGCGCAGCAGGCGAGACAGGCAAAGCCGCGCAGCTGTCGCCCAGCGGGGTTTTACGATCCTTGAATTGCTGGTGGTCATTTCCATCATCGCCCTGGCGACCGCCGGCGTGGGCCTGGCACTGCGCGACAGCGGCGCCACCCAACTGCAGCGCGAAGGCGAGCGGCTGGCAGCGCTGCTGGAGTCGGCGCGCGCGCAATCGCGCGCCTCCGGCGCGGCGGTGCGCTGGCGTGCCGATGCCCAGGGCTTTCGCTTCGAGGGCGTGCCGCCCGACACATTGCCCAACCGCTGGCTGGACAGCGCCACCGGCGTGCAGGGCCCTGCGGAACTGTGGCTGGGGCCGGAACCCCTCATCGGCCCGCAACAAGTGGTGATCGTGAGCGGCGCGCACCCCGACCGCGCGGTGCGCGTGGCCACCGACGGGCTGCGCCCGTTTGCCGTGCAGGCGCTGCCATGAGCCACCGCGCGCGAACGGGCACGGGGGCGCGGCGCCGGCGCGGCGCGGCGCGCGGCTTCACGCTGGTGGAGGTGCTGGTGGCACTGGGCATCGTCGCCATCGCCCTCATGGCAGGCCTGCAGGCCACCTCCGCCCTCACGCGCAACGCCACGCGCCAGACCGACGTGGTGCTGGCCCACCTGTGCGCCGAGAACGAGCTGAGCCGGGTGCGCCTGTCGTCGCAGATGCCGTCCATCGGCGACACGCGCGTGGCCTGCGAACAGGCGGGTCGGCGCTACGACGTGGCGGTGACGGTTTCGCCCACGCCCAATCCACAGTTCCGCCGCGTGGACGCGCAGGTCTTCGAGGCCACGCTGCCCGTGCTGCGGCTGTCCACCATCGTGGGGCGGTATTGAGATGCCCCCCCTGAGTCGCTTCGCGCCTACTCCCCCGGGGGGAACGACGCCCGTGGCCTGGCAAAGCCAGTTCCATGGCGTCCGCCCGCGCGGCCTGCGCCGCGGCCTTCCGACAGATCAAGCGCGGCACCGGGTTTGCGCAGAGTCCCCCATGCAAGCAGCGCGCGGCTTCACGCTGGTGGAGCTGCTCGTGGCCATCGCGGTAATGGCGCTGCTCGCCATCGCCAGCTGGCGCGGGCTGGATGGCATGGCGCGCTCGCAGCAGCTCACGCGCGAGCGCACCGACGAGCTGCTGGTGCTGCAGACCGTGCTGGCCCAGTGGGCGGCCGACCTGGATGCCCTGCAGGCCATCGACCATACCGAACCCATCGCCTGGGACGGCCAGGTGCTGCGCCTCACGCGGCGCGGCACGCGCCAGCCCGACGAGGGTGCGCTGGTCGTCGCCTGGGCGCGGCGCAGCGTGGACGGCACCGCCCGCTGGCTGCGCTGGCAGTCCCCCCCGGTGCGCACCCGCACGGAATGGAATGCCGCCTGGCAGCGCGCAGCCCAGTGGGCGCGCACACCCGGCGAGGCCGAGCGCCGACAGGAAACCGTGCTGATGCCGCTGGCCAATTGGCAGCTGTACTACTACCGCAGCGGCGCCTGGGGCAATGCGCTGTCCACCGATACCAGCGCCAGCGCACCGCGCACGGTCGGCGGGCTGAGCAGCGCCGCCGCCAGCATCCCCGACGGGGTGCGCCTGCAGCTCACGCTGCCGCCGGGTGGCGCACTCTCGGGCGTGGTCACGCGGGACTGGGCCAATCCGCTGCTGGGTGGAGGCAAGTCGTGACCGATTCCTGCCCGCTATCCGCCGTCCTGCCCGCCGCCTCCGACACACGCGACTGGCGCGCACCAGGCGAGGGCCGCCGTGCCAGGGCCCCGACGCACTGGTGGCGCCGCCCCGCCCGCGTAACGGGAGCGGCGGGTGGACGCAAAGCCCCTCGGGGTGTTTCTCATCAAGCCGGCGCCGCACTGCTGGCCGCCATGCTCACCGTGACGCTGGTCGCCACGTTCGCGGCTGCGGCCATGTGGCAGCAGTGGCGCGCCATCGAAGTCGAAACCGCCGAGCGCGCACGTATCCAGTCGGCGTGGATCCTGATCGGCGCGCTGGACTGGTCCCGCCTGATCCTGCGCGAAGACTCCATTGCCCGCAGCGGCGACGGCACCGACAACCTCTCCGAACCCTGGTCGGTGCCGCTGGAAGAAGCGCGCCTGTCCACGTTCCTCGCGGCCGACCGCAACGTGGCCCAGGTGGAAGACGCGAGCACCGACACCACCAACGCCTTCCTGTCGGGCCAGATCACCGACCTGCAGGCCCTGCTGAACCTGCGCAACCTGGCCAACGAGGGGCAGGTGGACGCCACGGCGCTGCGGCAATTCCAGCGGCTCTTCGAATACCTCGGACTGCCGCGCGCACAGCTGGACATGCTGGCGCGGCAGATGCTGCGCGCCGAGGCCAAGGACAGTGACTCCGCGAGCGCCGCGCCGCTGCTGCCGCAAAGCGTGGCGCAACTTGGGTGGTGGGGCCTGCCGCAGCGCAGCGTGGATGCGCTCGCGCCCTACGTCACGCTGCTGCCCGTGCGCACCAAGGTCAACCTCAACACCGCCAGCGCCGTGGTGCTGTGGGCCAGCGCCGACGGGCTGGACATGGCCGAGGCGCAGCGCCTGGTGCAGGCACGCGACTCCAACCACTTCCGCAGCGAGGCCGACGCCGCCAAGCTGCTGGGCAACTCCAGCCGCATCTCGGCCACGGTGCATACGGTGTCGTCCAGCTACTTCGAAGTGCGCGGGCGACTGCGCCTGGACATGGCCGTGGTCGAAGAGCGCTCGCTGGTCTACAAACAGCGTGGGGACGTGCGCACGCTGTGGCGCGAACGTGGCGGCCTCGTGCGCACGACGGCTCCCGGCACTGCGGCCGCTGGCGCGCGGTGACCGGCCGCCTTGGCACGAAGCGTCACATCACGCCCCTAAAATGGTCTGTTAACCCATTCATGAGCACCCTTGTCCTAACCCTGCCCCTGGGAACGCCGGGGCCCGCCGCCGAATACAGCTACACGCTCACGGCCGACGGCCACACCGCCACCCGCCACGCCAGCACCACCGCCGCCTTGCTGCCCGACCCGGGCCGCGCCGGCGAGATCGTGGCCGTGGTGCCTGCGCGCGCGCTGTCATGGCAGCAGGTGACGCTGCCGCAGGGTGCGACGGCCCAGGCCGGCCGGCTGCGCGCGGTCCTGGAAGGACTGCTCGAAGAACACCTGCTCGACGACCCCGCGCAACTGCACTTCGCGCTGCAGCCCGGCGCCCAGCCGGGCAGCCCTGCCTGGGTGGCCGTGTGCGACCGCGCCTGGCTGCGCGGCGCCCTGCAGGCGCTGGAAGCCGCGGGGCGGCCGGTGGACCGCGTGGTGCCCGAGTTCGCTCCCGGCCCCACCGCCAGCGGGCAAGAGGAATGCGACGTGCTCGGCACTCCCGAGGACGCCCAGCTGGTACTGACCGGCCACGGGCCGCAACAGGCCGTGGCCGTGCTGCCGCTGGCCGCGGCCGCCGCGCTGGCGGCGCGCCCCGCAGATGATGCGCCGCCCGCCGTGCGCGCCGAACCCGCCGTGGCTGCCCTGGCCGAGCGGCTGCTGAACCGCCCGGTGCAGCTGCACACCGCCAGCCAGCGCGCGCTGGTGGCCGCGCGTGGCGACTGGGACCTGGCGCAGTTCGACCTGGCCAGCACCGGCCACACGCGCGCGCTGCGCAAGCTGGGCAGCGGCGCCAGCGCCTTTGCGCGCGCACCCCAATGGCGGGCCGCGCGCTGGGCACTGGCCGTGGCCGTGGTGGTGCAGGTCGTGGGGCTCAATCTCTGGGCGTGGCAGGACCGCCAGGCGCTGGCGGCCAAACAGGCCGGCGTGCGCAACGCGCTGACCCAGACCTTCCCGCACGTCAAGGTCGTCGTGGATGCACCGGTGCAGATGGAGCGCGAACTGGCGCAGCTGCGCCAGGCCGCCGGCAGCGTGTCGCGGCGCGACCTGGAGCCGCTCATGGCCGCCGCAGGTGCCGCGCTGCCCCCGCCGCGCGTGCCCACGCAGATCGAATATGCCAATGGCGAACTGCGCCTGCGGGGCCTGGAGCTGGCACCCGAGGAACTCACCGCCATGAACCAGCGCCTGGCCGCGGAAAGCCTGAGCGCGCAGCCGCGCGATGGCGCCCTGCTGGTGCGCGCCGAGGACCGCCCATGAACACCCGCACCGCTTCGACCTCGCCCGCGCCGGTTCCCCCTGCGCTGGCCGCGCTGCGCGCCCACTGGGCCCGCATGGCGCCGCGCGAACAGTCCCTGGTGCTGGCCGCCGCGGCCGTGGTGGGGCTGGCCCTGCTGTGGTGGATACTGCTGGCGCCCGCACTGCAGCAGCTGCGCGGTTCGGGCGCGCGCCACGCAGCCGTGGACGCGCAACTGCAGCGCATGCAGGCCTTGCAGGCCGAAGCGCTGCAGCTCAAGGACGCGCCCCGCCCACCCGGCGGCGAGGCCCTGCGCACGCTGCAGACCACGCTGGCGCAGCAATTGGGCGCAGCCGCGCAGATGAACGTCGCGGGCGACCGCGCCACCGTCACCCTCAAGGGCGCCCCCGCCGAGGCCCTTGCCCAGTGGCTGAACCAGGCGCGCAGCACCGCGCGCGCCGTGCCGCTGGAAGCCCGCCTGGTGCAAAGCGCCGCGCCCGCCAACGCTGCCGCGGCCGCCGTCCGCTGGGACGGCACGCTGGTGCTGGCGCTGCCCCCGCAATAGTCCACGCCCCCTGCCCGTGCCACGCTCCCTGCGCCCGACCCCTTCGCTGACACTGCCGCGCGCGCCCTGGCGCTGGGCCGTGGCCGGCGTGTGCCTGGGCGCGCTGCCCGCGCTGGTGCTGTGGGCCCCGGCGCGCTGGCTGGCCACAGGCGTACAGCAGGCCAGCGGCGGGCAACTGCAGCTGCAGCAGGCACGCGGCACCGTCTGGAACGGCTCGGCCCGCCTGGTACTGACCGGTGGCGCCGACAGCCAGGACCAGGCCGCCCTGCCCGGCCGGCTGCAGTGGCAGCTGCGCCCCGCGTGGAACGGGCTCAGCGCCCGCCTGACGGCCGACTGCTGCATTCCCGCCACCGCGCCGCTGCAGGTGCAGGTGGCGCTGGGCCTGGGTGCCGTGCGCGCCCAGGTGGCCGATGGCCAGAGCCAGTGGCCGGCTGCGGCGCTCGCGGGCCTGGGCACCCCCTGGAACACCGTGCAGCCGCAGGGCCGCCTGCAGCTGCGCACCCAGGCGTTCGCGCTGCAATGGGCCGCAGGGCGTCTGCAGATGCAGGGCCAGGTGCAGCTGGATGCGCTGGGCCTGTCCTCGCGCCTGTCCACGCTGCGGCCCATGGGCAGCTACCGGCTGCAGGTGCAGGGCGGCGGCGCGCCCACGCTGCAGCTGTCCACCCTGGAGGGCGCGCTGCTGCTGTCGGGCAGCGGCCAGTGGGTGGGCAAACGCCTGCGCTTCACGGGCGAGGCCAGCGCCGCGCCCGGGCGGGAGGCGGCCCTGGCGAATCTTCTGAATATCATCGGGCGGCGCAGTGGCGCGCGCTCCATCATCACCGTGGGTTGACCCTATGACCAACTTGCCCCGCCACCCCCTGCGGTTCACTCTTCATTTGATAGCTGCTAGCGCTTTATTGACGGGCGTTAGCAGCCACATTCATGCACAAACCTCCGGGCAGCGCGCCGGCAGTGTGCGGCCCAGCGAGCCGGTGACGCTGAACTTTGCCAACGCCGACATCGAGGCCGTGGCGCGCACCATGGCCACCATCACCGGCAAGAACGTGGTGGTGGACCCGCGCGTGAAGGGCCAGATCACGCTGGTGACCGAGAACGCGGTGCAGCCCAACGCGGCCTTCCAGCAGTTCCTGGCCGCGCTGCGGCTGCAGGGCTTCACGGTGGTCGAGTCGGCGGGCCTGTACAAGGTCGTGCCCGAGGCCGATGCCAAGCTGCAGACCGGCAACGTGAGCGTGTCCCAAGGCGGCGCGGGCGGCACGCCCGCGGGCGGGCAGGTCGTCACGCAGATCTTCAAGCTCAACTTCGAGAACGCGGCCAACCTGGTGCCGGTGCTGCGCCCGCTGATCAGCCCCAACAACACCATCAACGTGAACCCCGGCAACAACTCGCTGGTGATCACCGACTACGCCGACAACCTGCAGCGCCTGGCGCGCATCGTGGCGGCCATGGACGTCTCCAACGCCAGCGACGTGGAGGTGATCCCGCTGCAGCACGCCATCGCCACCGACCTGGCGCCGCTGGTGTCGCGCCTGATCGAGGGCGGCAGCGCCACTGCCACAGGCACTGCGCAGGGCGTGGCCCAGGGGCAGACCGACAATTCGTTCAAGACCACGCTGCTGGCCGAGCCGCGCAGCAACGCGCTGATCGTGCGCGCCGCCAACCCGGCGCGCGTGGCGCTGGTGCGCTCATTGGTGGCCAAGCTGGACCAACCGGCCGCGCCGGGCAGCTCCGCTGCCAGCGGCAACATCCACGTGGTGTACCTGAAGAACGCCGACGCCGTGAAGCTGGCCACCACCCTGCGCGCAGCGCTGGGCAGCGCGGGGGGCAGCGGCACCAGCAGCGGCGGCGGCACGGGAACCGGCAACCTGTCGGGGGGCCTCACGCGGACCGGCGCATCGGGCCTGGGCCAGACCAGCGGCCTGGGCAACAGCACCAATGCCAGTGGCAATGCCGGCGGCCTGGGCAGTTCGGGCCTGGGAACGGGCCAGGGCAGCAGCGGCAGCAGCGATGCCAACCAGCCGTCCACCGGCGGCATCATCCAGGCCGACCCGACGACCAACTCGCTCATCATCAGCGCGCCGGAGCCGCTGTACCGCCAGATCCGCGCCGTGATCGACAAGCTGGACGGCCGCCGCGCGCAGGTGCTGATCGAGAGCCTGATCGTGGAGGTGAGCGCCAACAAGGTGGCCGAGTTCGGCATCCAGTGGCAGGGCGTGCTGGGCAATTACGGCAGCACGCTGGGCGTGCTGGGCAACAACTCCAGCGTGGCCGGACGCAACATCCTGGATCTGGCGCTGGCGGCGGCCACCGGCAACGTGACCTCCATCGCCAATGCCAAGCCGGCGGCCGGCATGAACCTGGCCGTCGCACCGCGCATCAACGGCAAGTACTACCTGGGGGCGCTGGCCAACTTCCTGGAAAACACGGGCGATGCCAACGTGCTGTCCACCCCCAACCTGCTCACGCTGGACAACGAGGAGGCGCAGATCATCATCGGCAACAACGTGCCGTTCGTGACGGGCTCCTACGCCAACACCGGCGGCAGCGGCGGCGCGGTCAACCCGTTCACCACCGTGGAGCGCAAGGACGTGGGCCTGATGCTGCGCGTGCGCCCACAGATCAACGAGAACGGCACCGTCAAGCTCACGATGTACCAGGAGGTGTCCAAGGTCGCGGAGAGCACGCTGTCCAATGCCAACGGCCCCTCCACGAGCAAGCGCTCCATCGAGTCCACGGTGCTGGTGGACGACGGCAGCGTGATCGTGATCGGCGGCCTGCTGGAAGACAGCTATGCGCTGGGCCAGGACAAGGTGCCCGTGATGGGCGACCTGCCCGTGGTGGGCGGGCTGTTCCGCAATGAAAAGCGCACGCGCCAGAAGACCAACCTGATGGTCTTCCTGCGCCCCATGGTGATCCGCGACAGCGCCACCAGCGACGCACTGATGGTGGACCGCTACGAGGCCATTCGCGCGCTGCAGCAAAGCACGCAGCCCGCGCCCAGCACGATGATGAGCGGTGTGTCCGAGGCGCCGGTGCTGCCGCCCCTGCCCGCCCCCGCCTCGTCCGCCGCGCCCGTGCAGCCCGCGGCCGCACCTGCGCCGCTGGCGCCGCTCGCACCCCAGCCGCCCGCGCGCACCGCCACGCCGCCCAGCATGGGCCAGTCGCCCTACAGCCCGCAGTAAGGGCCCGCCGCATGCGCCACCCCCTGCCCTACGCATTTGCGCGCAGCAGCCAGCTGCTGCTGGAAGACGACGGCCAGCAGCTCGTGCTGTGGCACGGCCCGCAGCCGGACGCCGGCGCGCTGTCCGAAGTGCTGCGCAAGCATGCCGTGCACCAGTTCATGCCGCTGGACGCACCCACGCTGGCGCAGCGCATCAGCGCGGCGTATTCGCAAAGCGAATCCAGCGCGGCCACGGTGGTGAGCGAGGTGGAGGAAGGCGCCGACCTCTCGCGCATGATGCAGGAGCTGCCCGCCGTGGAAGACCTGCTGGAGTCCGCGGGCGACGCGCCCATCATCCGCATGCTCAACGCCCTGCTCACGCAGGCCGTGCGCGACGGCGCGAGCGACATCCACATCGAGCCCTACGAGCGCCACTCCAGCGTGCGCTTTCGCGTGGACGGCACGCTGCGCGAGGTGGTGCAGCCCAACCGCGCGCTGCACGCCGCGCTGATCAGCCGCCTGAAGATCATGGCGGACCTGGACATCTCCGAAAAGCGCCTGCCGCAGGACGGACGCATCAGTCTGCGCCTGGGCACCCGCGCCGTCGACGTGCGCGTATCCACGCTGCCCAACGCCCATGGCGAGCGCGCCGTGCTGCGCCTCTTGGACAAGAGCGAGAGCAAGCTGAACCTGGAGGCCGTGGGCATGCAGGGCGAGGTGCTGGCGCGGCTCGCGCACCTGATCCAGCAGCCGCACGGCATCATCCTCGTGACCGGCCCCACGGGCTCGGGCAAGACCACCACGCTGTACGCGGCGCTGGCGCGGCTGGACGCCGCGCGCAGCAACATCATGACGGTGGAAGACCCCATCGAGTACGAGCTGCCCGGGGTGGGCCAGACGCAGGTCAATGCCAAGATCGACCTGACGTTTGCTAAGGCCCTGCGCGCCATCCTGCGCCAGGACCCCGACGTGATCATGATCGGCGAGATCCGCGACTTCGAGACCGCGCAGATCGCCATCCAGGCCTCGCTCACCGGGCACCTGGTGCTGGCCACGCTGCACACCAACGACGCGGCCAGCGCCATCACGCGCCTGACCGACATGGGGGTGGAGCCGTTCCTGCTGTCCTCGTCGCTGCTGGGGGTGCTGGCGCAGCGCCTGGTGCGCAAATATTGCGGCGAGTGCCACGGCGCAGGCTGCGACCACTGCGGCCATACCGGCTACGCGGGGCGCACCGGCGTGTTCGAGCTGCTGGTAGTGGACGACGCCATCCGCGCGCAGATCCACAACCAGGCCCCAGAGGCCGAGGTGCGTACCCAGGCCCTGGCCGGCGGCATGACGCTGATGCGCGACGATGGCGAGCGGCTGATCCACGCCGGCATCACCAGCCGCGAAGAAGTGCTGCGTGTGACGCGCGACTGAGCGGACAGGCCGCAGCGGCGCCTTTCAAAAACAGGAGCGCGGCACGCTTGCCAAGACTGGGTTTTCAATACAAATTGCATTGAAAACCATTACAGACAAGCGCTAGCAGCTCCTATATCAATAGCGCATTTCAGCGTTTACCTGCGGCCATCGGCTGGGGAGGACGCTTCCCGTGGTCCAGCCCGCGCTGCAGTTCCTTGAGCAGCAGCACCACCTGGCGCGACGCATGCTGGCAGCTCTTGAACGCCTGCTCGGCCCGCAATTGATCGCCCTGCGCCAGATGCGTCAACAACACGGCCGCCTGGTGGTGAAAGTACTGGTGGCGGCGCATCAGCATGTCGAAAGCAGGAAAGTGCCCCAGCGCCACGCGCCCGCTGCCGTGCAGCCAGCGGCCCAGCTCGGAACAGGTGTCGTCCACCACCGTTTCGGGGCGCAGCTGTTCGTCGCGCGCGCCCGCCAGCGCTTGGGCCAGCCAGGGCAACCAGCGTTCGTGCATGACGATGGCAGCCTCGATGTCGAACGCCGCCAGGAGCCGCGAAGCCTCTTCGTCGTACAGCACCAGCGCGCTGGCCTCGCTCGCAGGCAGCGAAGTCCAGTCCTCAGGCGCGGCCAGGCCGTCGGCACGCGGCTGAAACAAACGGCTGAAGAACCCCATAGACACCCCCCGCACGCCCCGTGCATCACTTCCTGGCAGCGTCGCACAGGACGCCAAAAGTGACAATATGTTTCGTGTGTTGATTTAAAACAAATTCAGTATATCAATAGCAAAACGCTATGCACCATGCGGGGACCACTGCACCACCATACCCGCGGCGCAGCACGGATTTCACCCGCTGCCCACAATCGGTGCCATGACCGCACATTCCCTGCCTTTACTTTCCATGCTTGATCTCGTGGCCGTGCGCGAGGGCGGCACCGTGGCCCAGGCACTGCAGGTCGCCGTGCAGACGGCGCAGCATGTGGAGGCGCTGGGCTTCAAGCGCTACTGGCTGGCCGAGCACCACAACATGCCGGGCATCGCCAGCTCTGCCACGGCCGTGCTGGTCGGCCACGTGGCCGGGGCCACGCGGTCCATCCGCGTGGGCTCGGGCGGCATCATGCTGCCCAACCATGCGCCGCTGGTGGTGGCCGAGGCCTTCGGCACGCTGGCCGAGCTCTACCCCGGCCGTATCGACCTGGGGCTGGGCCGCGCACCCGGCACCGACGGCGCCACCATGCGCGCCCTGCGCCGCGACCGCGTGGAGACCGAGGCCGACTTCCCCCGCGACGTGGCCGAGCTGCAGCAGCTCTTGGCGCCCGCGCAGCCGGGCCAGCGCATCACCGCCGTGCCGGGCGCCGGCACGCAGGTGCCCCTCTGGCTGCTGGGCTCCAGCCTGTTCTCGGCGCAACTGGCGGCGCAGATGGGCCTGCCCTACGCCTTCGCCTCGCACTTTGCGCCGCGCATGCTGCACGCGGCCATCGACATCTACCGCCGGCTGTTCCGCCCCTCGCCGGCCTGCGCCAAGCCCTACGTGGTGATCGGCGTGCCCGTGATCGCCGCACCCACCGATGACGAGGCGCAGTACCTGGCCAGCAGCACCTACCAGCGCGTGCTGGGCATCCTCACCGGCCAGCGCGGACTGCTGCAGCCGCCGGTAGAGGGTTATCTGCAGAGCCTCGCGCCGCAGGAGCGCGCCGCCGTGGCCGACTTCCTCGCGGTCGGCGTGGTCGGTGGCCCGCAGACCGTGCGCGAGGGCCTGCAGGCGCTGCTGGCCGCCACGCAGGCCGACGAATTCATGCTGGTGAGCGACGTGTACGACCCGGCGCTGCGCCTGCGCTCGCTGGACATCACCGCCCAGGCGCACGCGGCACTGTCACCCGCAGCGGCTACCATGGCGGGCTGAACGGGTCGACTGCGGCCCGCCCAGTTTGCCCCTGCTCGCCCACCGCCGCTGACTTCTCCGCATGCCCGCCTATTCCTTCGAAGCCCTGGACGCCCAAGGCCATGTGCGCCGCGGCACCCTGGAGGCCGACAGCCCCAAGGCCGCCCGCAGCCTGCTGCGCGCCCAGGCCCTGGTGCCCCTGGATGTGGAGGCGCTGGCCGCTGGCGCCGTCCCCGGAACACCCCCCACGCTGGCGCAGCGGCTGTTCACGCGGCCGGTGTTCAACGCCACGGGGCTGGGCGTGTGGACGCGGCAGCTCGCCGGGCTGGTGGGCTCGGGCCTGCCGCTGGAGCGTGCGCTGACCGCGCTCGCCGAAGAGGCGGACGATGAGCGCCAGCGCCACCTGCTGGCCACGCTGCGCGCCGAGGTCAACGCCGGCTCCACCTTCGCACGTGCGCTGGCGCAGCACCCGCGCGAGTTCTCCGACATCTACTGCGCCGTGATCGGCGCGGGCGAGTCCAGCGGCGGTCTGGCCGAGGTGCTGGACAGCCTGGCGGACGATCTGGAGCAGCGCCAGGCCTTGCGCGCCAAGCTCATCGGCGCTGCGCTGTACCCGGCCATCGTCACCGTGATCGCGATCGTCATCGTGCTGTTCCTGGTGGGTTATGTGGTGCCGCAGGTGGCCAGCGTGTTCGCGGGCACCAAGCGCGCCCTGCCCTTCCTCACGGTGGCCATGCTGGCCTTGAGCGACGTGGTGCGCAACTACGGCTGGGCGTTGCTGGGCGGGCTGGTCCTGCTGGCTTTCGGCGCCCGCGCCGCGCTGGCCCAGCCGCGGCTGCGCGAGAAATTCGACGCCGCCTGGTTGCGCCTGCCGCTCGTCGGCAAGCTGGCGCGCGGCTACAACGCGGCGCGTTTCGCCGGCACATTGGCCATGCTGGCAGGCGCGGGCGTGCCCATTCTCAAGGCGCTGCAGGCCGCGGCCGAGACGCTGAACAACCGCGCCCTGCGCGCGGACGCACTCGACGCCCTGGTGCTGGTGCGCGAGGGCGCGCCGCTAGCCTCGGCACTGGCGCAGAAAAAACGGTTCCCCGGCCTGGTGGCCATGTTCGCGCGGCTGGGCGAACAGACGGGCCAGTTGCCCACCATGCTGCAGCGCGCCGCCACGCAATTGGGCACCGAGGTGCAGCGCCGCGCCATGCAACTGGCCACGGTGCTGGAGCCGCTGCTCATCGTGGCCATGGGCGGCATCGTGATGCTGATCGTGCTGGCGGTGCTCATGCCGATCATCCAGCTCAACCAGTTCGTCAAATGAGCGCCACCCTGCAGGACAAGCTCGTCGTCGCGATCTCGTCGCGCGCACTGTTCGACTTCGAGGAAGAGAACCGCCTGTTCGAGGCCGGCGACGAGCAAGCCTACATGCGCCGCCAGCTGGAGCTGGTGCATGAGCCCGCGCGCCCCGGCATTGCCTTCCCTCTGGTGAGAAAGCTCCTGGCGTTCAACACGCCCGATGCCGCGCGCGTCGAGGTGGTCATGCTGTCGCGCAACGACCCTGCCAGCGGCATGCGCGTGTTCGCCTCGGCCAAGGCGGCGGGCATGCGCATCGAGCGCGGCGTGTTCACGCGCGGGCGCAACCCGTTTTCCTATCTGCGGCCGTTGGGCGCGCACCTCTTCCTTTCAGCCAACGAGACGGATGTGCGCGAGGCGCTGTCCATCGGCTTTCCCGCCGCGCGGGTGATGATCGACTCCACGCCTGCGGGCGACCGCTATCCGCGCGAAGTGCGCATCGCCTTCGACGGCGACGCGGTGCTGTTCTCCGACGAGGCCGAGCGTGTGTACCAGCAGGGCGGCCTGCCTGCCTTCCTGCAGCACGAAGTGTCCCATGCCGCCACGCCGCTGGCCGAAGGGCCGTTCAAGCCGCTGCTGGCTGCGCTGCACCGGCTGCAGCAGCAGGCGGACGCCTCGCAGATGCGCATCCGCACCGCGCTGGTCACCGCGCGCAGCGCGCCGGCGCACGAGCGCGCGATCCGCACGCTGCTCGACTGGGGCATCACCGTGGACGAGGCCATGTTCCTCGGCGGGCTGGAAAAAGGCCCCTTCCTGCGCGAGTTCGAGCCCGACTTCTTCTTCGATGACCAGACGGGCCACGTGGCGTCCGCCGCACGCCATGTTCCGGCGGGGCATGTCAGCAGCGGCATCGCCAACACAGCGGCTGCGCTACAGGGTGATACAGCCCGCCCCCCGCGGCGTTGAACCTGTGGCGGCGCGCCGGCTCTACTCCTGAATGTTGCCCTCACGCTCCTTCCGCCCCTTTACGCGCCTGCTGACGGCCCCGGCAGCCTGCGCGTGGCTCATGGCCTGCGCGCTGACGGCTCCGCTGGCCGCTCAGGCGCAGGGCGTGGCCCATGCCACCGCGCCCCGGCACAGCGCCAGTGCGCCCCTGACCAAGGGCGAGATCAAGGCGATCCGCCAGTTCGAGATGCTGGATTTCAACGGCGACGGCAAGCTCAGCCGTGCTGAAGTGGCCATCGTGCCCAAGGTGGCTGCGGCGTTCGAAGATGCGGACACCAACCGCGACAACTATGTGACGCTGGACGAGGTGCGCGCCTTCGCCATCAAGTACCGCGCCGAGCGGGACCGCGCCCGCGCGGCGGCGCGCTGAGAGCGCCGGCGGACCCAAAAATACCAGTCCAATTGGCCTCCAGCGCTTTACCAATAAGCGCTAACAGCTACTTATCTGATAGCAACCGCCGGAGCAAAACTCACAAACCGCCCGTGCGCTTGACCTTGGGATCGGAGTACGTGAGCGACTGACGGTCCTGCACCTGCTGGGCCAGTCGCTCCTGGAGGGTGTTCTTGTTGATGTCTTGCGCCAGCTCCACCGCACTGCCGCTGGCACGCCACATCGACTGGATGAATTCCAGCAGTTGCTTGTAGATGGGCTCCTTGGGCGGCTCCTCAGGCTCCTTCGGCGCTTCCTTCTTGGCCTCGGCCAGGGTCCAGTCGCGGTTGTTTTCGTCGGGCGCCGAGGGCTTGGTGGGCTCGCGCAGGCTGGCCCCCTCGCCCAGGCGGTCCGTGGACTCGACAGGATTGGCAGCGTTCACGGGCCGCACCGCCACGGCCCCCGAGGCACCCGTGGAATACAAGTCCGCGCCCGTGGTACGCCACTGGGCGGGCGATCGGTCTACAGGTGGCAGTTGCATGGCATGGGTCCCCTCGTGAATGCGGCCGGCGGCAGTCGCAACTACCACCTCGTCGTACATTCATTACGGCAAACAAAAGGGGAAATTGAGGCCTTATTAGCCTTTTGTCACAAATTCATGCGGCAACCATGTCTGATTGACGTGGGCTATGACAGGGACAAACGGGCACAGGCCGCGCCAGGTAAGCGCCAGACGCTATAAAAAACGCTCCAGCAACTTGCGCGATGCACGGTCCAGCGCCGTGACATCCGGCACATGGAACTGCAGCCCGTCGCTGGCGGCGATGAGCAGCTTGGTGCGCCCCTCCAGCCGGCGGATGTCTTCCTCGCCCTTGAGCACCAACTGCGTGGCGCCGCGGTCGGTGTCCACCTCCCAGGTACTGGGGGTGGAAAAGCTCGACACGGAGCGGATGCGCGTGATGGTGGGCACAAACTCACGCGCGGCCAATTCCTCCTCGACCAGCGCACGCACGGCAGGCGCCAGTTGTTCCAGGCGGGGCACCCAGGCCAATTCATGGCCGTCCGGCCCGACCAGCGACAGGCCTTCGCCGGGAGCGGCAATGGGGAAGGCGCGCACGGGCGTCACGCCCACATGCGCGGTGCCGTCGGCCGCGCGCAGCACCAGCCGGCCATGGGGATTACGGTGCAGGTCCCAGCCTGCCGCGAGTGCCGAAGCGGTGGAGAGGGATGTGTGAAGGGTCATCGCGTGTCTTTCTCGCTCAGGTGTTGCCCGCGGGGTGAGCGGAGTGCTCGCGCACTTCGATGCGCACGCCCGCGGCCTGGGCGTCTTCCTCGGCACGGCGCGCCTGCGCCTCGTACAGGCGCCAGTAGGCACCCTGCTTTTCCATCAGTTCGTCGTGCGGCCCCACTTCGACGACCTCGCCCCGGTCCATGACCACCAGGCGGTCGGCCTTGCGCAGGGTGGACAGCCGGTGGGCGATGGCGATGGTGGTGCGACCCTGCACCAGGTTGTCCAGCGCCTTCTGGATTTCCTTTTCGGTTTCAGTGTCCACGGCGGAGGTCGCCTCGTCCAGGATCAGGATGCGCGGGTCGATGAGCAGCGCGCGCGCAATGGAGATGCGCTGGCGCTCGCCGCCCGACAGGCCCTGGCCGCGCTCGCCCACCAGGCTGTCGTAGCCATGCGGCAGGCGCAGGATGAATTCGTGCGCATGCGCGGCGCGCGCGGCGGCGACGATCTCCTCGCGCGTGGCGTCGGGCTTGCCGTAGGCGATGTTCTCGGCAATGGTGCCGAAGAACAGGAAAGGCTCCTGCAGCACCAGGCCGATGTGGCGGCGAAAGTCCGCCACCGCCATGCGGCGGATGTCCACATCGTCCACGAGGATGGCGCCGTCGCTCACGTCGTAGAAGCGGCTGATGAGGTTGACCAGGGTGCTCTTGCCAGAGCCGCTGTGGCCCACCAGGCCGATCATCTCGCCGGGGCGGATGGTGAGCGACAGGTTCTTGATGACCGTGCGGCTGCCGTAGCGAAAGCCCACGTCGCGCATCTCGATGGCGCCCTGCACGCGGTCCACCTTCACCGGGTTGACGGGGTCGGGCACGTTGCTCACATGGTCCAGGATGTCGAAGATGCGCTTGGCGCCGGCTGCCGCCTTTTGCGTGACGGAAACGATGCGGCTCATCGAATCCAGCCGTATGTAGAAGCGCCCGATGTAGGCGATGAAGGCCGCCAGCACGCCCACGGTGATCTGGTTGCGCGCCACCAGCCAGATGCCGAAGCCCCAGACCACCAGCAGCCCCACCTCCGTCATCAGCGAGACGGTGGGCGAGAACAGGCTCCAGGTCTTGTTGAGCTTGTCGTTCACCTCCAGGTTGTGCTGGTTGGCGGCACGGAAGCGGTCCGCCTCGCGCTTTTCCTGGGCGAAGGCCTTCACCACGCGGATGCCGGGGATGGTGTCGGCCAGCACGTTGGTCACTTCGGACCACACGCGGTCGATCTTCTCGAAGCCGGTGCGCAGCTTGTCGCGCACGGTGTGGATCAGCCAGGCGATGAAGGGCAGCGGCACCAGCGTGACCAGCGCCAGCCACGGGTTGATGGAGAACAGGATCGCCGCCGTCATCACGATCATCAGCACGTCGGTGGCGAAATCCAGCGCGTTGAGCGACAGAAAGACGTTGATGCGGTCGGTCTCGGAGCCGATGCGCGCCATGAGGTCGCCGGTCCGCTTGCTGCCGAAATAGTCCAGTGACAGCCGCATCAGGTGTTCGTAGGTGGTGGTGCGCAGGTCGGCGCCGATACGCTCGGACACCAGGGCCAGGATGTAAGTGCGCGCCCACCCCAGCGCCCAGGCCAGCAGCGCCGCCAGCAGCAGCCCCCCCAGGTACAGCAGCACCATGCCGGCGGGGATCTGCTGGCCGCTCTGGTAGGGAATGAGGATGTCGTCCATGAGCGGGATGGTCATGTACGGCGGCACCAGCGAGGCGGCGGTGGAGGCCAGCGTGAGCGCGAAGCCCGCGGCCAGCTGCTTTTTGTAAGGCCGGGCGAAACGCCACAGGCGCAATAGCACCCAGGTGGAGGTCTGCGGCGCCTGCTGGCGCGCACAGGCCGTGCACTCGTCGCTGTCGGGCGGCAGCGGCGTGCCGCACACGGCGCAGCGCGGCACGTCTTGCGCTTCGGGCGCGATGGCGCCTTGCAAGCTGTCCAGGCGCCGCACCTGGGCGTCCAGCCGCTGCTGCAGGTGCAGCGCCTGGGGATGGCGCCCCAGCGTGAAGCGCCACAGCGCCAGGCGCCGGTCGGTATCGTGCAGCTCCACCGTGCCCACGCCGCCATGGTCCAGCAGTCGCAGCGCCATGCCGGGCGCCAGGGGCCATTCCTGCGCCGGCGCGTCACCAGCGCGCGCCAGCAGGCGCCGCTCGGTCAGCACCAGCAGGCCGGGGGCAAAGCGCAGGTCGGGCGTCAGGTCAACCTCGAAGGCGGCCTGCACGTTTTCGTCAGGAGCGAGCACTGCCCGCATCTCGGCCCCCCAGGGGCCAGACAAGACACCCGAGGCGTCCACAGAATGGTGATGTTGCATTTGGTTTTGTATGTCCACCCCCGCACGGACGGGGCGTTGGCGGGCCAGTCCGGGCCCATGGGGGGCATTGTCGGCCACCGCGCCCCAGGCCCTTGCGCCGCCGCGGTATCCCCTCGTAACGCACATCATCAGCCCGCGGCTGACACCCGCCAGTGCTGAGCTGCGCCAGTATCGGCGCACAATCTCAGCCCATGGGCATCGCCACATCCGCCGCAACCCGGCAGATATCCGAATCTTCCACGCTGCACTTCATGGCCAAATTCAACGATATCCAACTCCTGCGCACCACCTATCTGCGCGGCCCCAGTGTCTGGACCTACCGCCCGGTCCTCGAAGTCTGGCTGGACCTGGGGGAGCTGGAAGACTACCCCTCCAACAAGATTCCCGGCCTCAACGAGCGCCTGACCACCTGGCTGCCGGATCTGGTGGAGCACCACTGCGGCGTGGGCGAGCGCGGCGGCTTCCTGCTGCGCCTGAAGGAAGGCACCTGGATGGGGCACGTGCTGGAGCACGTGGTCATCGAGCTGCTCAACCTCTCGGGCATGCCGGCCGAGTTCGGCCAGACGCGCGAGATCTCCCGGCGCGGCGTGTACCGCATGGTGTTCCGCTGCCCCGAAGAGGCCGTGGCCCGCGTGGCGCTGGAGCATGGCCACCGTCTGCTGATGGCCGCCATCAATGACGAGGCATTCGACCTCAAGGCCGCCATCCACGCCATCAAGACCGCCATCAACGACCGCTACCTGGGCCCCAGCACCGGCTGCATCGTGGACGCCGCCAGCGCCCGGCGCATTCCGCACATCCGCCTGAACGACGGCAACCTGGTGCAACTGGGCTACGGCGCCGCACAGCGCCGCATCTGGACCGCCGAGAGCGACCAGACCAGCGCCATCGCCGAGGGCATTGCCCAGGACAAGGATTTCACCAAGCGGCTGCTCGCCTCCTGCGGCGTGCCCGTGCCGGAGGGCCAGATCGTCCGCAACGCCGATGAGGCCTGGGAAGTGGCGCAGGAGATCGGCTTCCCCGTCACGGTGAAGCCCTCGGACGGCAACCATGCGCGCGGCGTGACGCTGGAGCTCTCGCGCGAGGCCGATATCAAGGCCGCCTTCGCGCTGGCCGAGCCCGAGGGCTCGGATGTCATCGTCGAGAAGTTCATCGACGGCGTGGAACACCGCCTGCTGGTGGTCGGCGGCAAGGTGGTCGCCGCCACCAAGGGCGAGACGGTCAGCGTGCACGGCAATGGCCAGTCCACGCTGCGCGAGCTGGTGGCCGTGCTCAACGAAGACCCGCGCCGCGGCCCCGAGCAGGAGTACCCGCTGGACTGGATCGACGTGGAAAAAGGCGCCGTGCAGCTGGAGCTCAAGCGCCAAGGTGTGACGCCCGACACCGTGGTGCCCTCGGGCCAGGCCATCTTGCTGCAGCGCAACGGCAACATGGCCATCGACTGCACCGACGACGTGCACCCCGACGTGGCTTACTACGCCCAGTTGGCCGCGAAAATCGTGGGCCTGGACATCGCCGGCATGGACATGATCCTGCAGGATGTCTCCAAGCCCATGAAGGAACAAGGCGGCGCCATCCTCGAGGTGAACGCCGGCCCCGGCCTGCTGATGCACCTCAAGCCCACCAGCGGCGCGCCGCGCCCCGTGGGCCAGGCCATCGTCGAACACCTGTTCCCCAGCACCGAGGAGGCCTCGGGCGCGGGCCGCATCCCCATCGTGGGCATTGCGGGCACGCGCCACAACGCATTCACCGCGCGCTTCGTGGGCTGGCTGCTGCAGCTGTCGGGCAAGCTCACGGGCGTGGCCAGCAGCGAAGGCATGTTCCTCAACAACCGCCGCACACAAAAGAGCGCCACCGCCCACTGGGCCGGCGCGCACCGCCTGCTGACCAACCGACTGGCGCAGGCCGCCGTGATCCAGACCACTGCCCGCTCCATCCTGGAGGAAGGCCTGGCCTACGACCGCTGCCTGGTCGGCGTGGTGACCGACATGGACGGTTTCGAGACCCTGGCCGACCATGACGTGCTGGAGCAGGCCCAGATGACGCGCGTGCTGCGCACCCAGATCGACGTGGTGCTGGACGAGGGCGCAGGCGTGCTCAATGCCGACATCGAGCAGGTGGCCGACCTGGCGCGCCTGTGTGATGGCGAGGTCCTTCTGTATTCCCTGTCGCCAGACAACCCCTTCGTCGCCGCGCATCGGGCCGAGGGCGAAGGCCGCGCCGTGTTCGTGCGCGGTGAGCAGGTCGTGCTGGCCACGGGCGCCAGCGAACGCGTGCTGGGCACGCTGGACGCCCTGAGCCTGCCCGGCGGCCACCGCCCGGACACGGCCGCGATGCTGGCCGCGATTGCCGCAGCCTGGTCCATGGACATCGGGCCGGACCTGATCGCCGCGGGCATCAAGACCTTCGACTATGCCGCGTGACGCCGCGAATGCTTTCAAAAGCATAGCTGCCACCGCTCACCCCACAAGCGCTACAGGCCAATTTGACTGAAAAATCGGGCTGAAAGAAAACACCATGCAGATCACCCGCATCCGCGCCCTGCGCGGCCCCAACCTCTGGAGCCGCAACACCGCCATCGAAGCCGTTGTGCACTGCGAGCCACAAGAGTGCGGCTACGCAGACATCGCGGGTTTTGAAGACCGCCTGCGCGCGCGCTTTCCCAAGATCGGCGCCCTGCAGCCCCACGGCGCCGACCAGCGCCTGTCGCTGGCCCACGTGCTCGAAGTGGCCGCCCTGTCGCTGCAGGCCCAGGCCGGGTGCCCCGTGACCTTCAGCCGCACCCACGCCACGCTGGAAGAAGGCACCTACCAGGTGGTGGTGGAGTACACCGAGGAGGCCGTGGGCCGCCTGGCCATGGAGCACGCCGGCGCCCTGCTGCAGTCCGCGCTGGCCGATACCCCCTTCGACGCCGATGCCGTGGTCGCCGAGCTGCGCGAGCTGGACGAGGACGAGCGCATCGGCCCGTCCACCGGCTCCATCGTCGACGCCGCCGTGGCGCGCGGCATCCCGTTCAGGCGCCTGACCAGCGGCTCGCTGGTACAGCTGGGCTGGGGCTCCAAGGCGCGCCGCATCCAGGCCGCCGAGCTGGACACCACCAGCGCCGTGGCCGAATCCATCGCCCAGGACAAGGACCTGACCAAGCGCCTGCTGCACGCCGCCGGCGTTCCCGTGCCGCTGGGGCGCCCGGTGGCCGACGTAGAGGACGCCTGGGTGGTGGCCCAGGAAGTGGGCCTGCCCGTGGTCGTGAAGCCCCAGGACGGCAACCAGGGCAAGGGCGTGGTGGTCAACATCACCACCCGCGAGGGGCTGGAGGCCGCCTACAAGACCGCCCGCGAATTCGGCGACGAGATCATGGTCGAACGCTTCCTGCCCGGCCACGACTTCCGCCTGCTGGTGGTGGGCCACCAGCTCGTGGCCGCCGCGCGCCGCGAGCCGCCCCAGGTGCTGGGCGACGGCCAGCACACCATTCGCGAGCTGGTGGACATCGTCAACCAGGACCCGCGCCGCGGCTCGGGCCACGGCACGGCGCTGACCAAGGTGCGCCTGGACGACATCGCCATCGCGCGCATCGCCTCCGAAGGCCTCACGCCCGACTCCGTGCCCGTGCAGGGCCAGCGCGTGGTGCTGCGCAACAACGCCAACCTGTCCACCGGCGGCAGTGCCACCGATGTGACCGACGACGTGCACCCCGAGATCGCCGCGCGTGCCATCGAGGCCGCGCAGACCATCGGCCTGCACATCTGCGGCGTGGACGTGGTCTGCGAAACCATGCTCAAACCCCTGGAAGAGCAAAACGGCGGCATCGTCGAGGTGAACGCCGCGCCCGGCCTGCGCATGCACCTGGCCCCGTCGTTCGGCAAGCCGCGCAACGTGGGCGTGCCGATGGTGGACGAGCTGTTCGCGCCCGGCCAGGACGGGCGCATCCCACTGGTGGCCGTCACTGGCACCAATGGCAAGACCACCACCACGCGCCTGATCGGCCAGCTGTTCGCCGCGCACGGCCTGCGCGTGGGCATGACCAACACCGACGGCGTGTACGTGAACGGCCGCCAGATCGACAGCGGCGACTGCTCGGGCCCCAAGAGCGCGCGCAACGTGCTGTTCCACCCCGAGGTGGACGCGGCCGTGCTCGAATGCGCGCGCGGCGGCATCCTGCGCGAAGGCCTGGGCTTTGACCGCTGCCAGGTGGCCGTGGTCACCAACGTCGGCGCGGGCGACCACCTGGGGCTGAACTTCATCACCACCGTGGAAGACGTGGCGGTGCTCAAGCGCGTGATCGTGCAGAACGTAGCCGCCGACGGCTACGGCGTGCTCAACGCCGCCGACCCGCACGTGGCCGCCATGGCCAGCGTATGCCCGGGCAAGGTGATCTTCTTCGCCGTCGACCGCCACCACCCCGTCATGGCCACGCACCGCGCCCAAGGCAACCGAGTGGTGTATGTGGATGGCGACTCCATCGTGGCGGCCGAAGGCTCGTGGCGCGAGACCATCCCCCTGCGCGAGATCCCGATCACGCGCGGCGGCACGATCGGCTTCCAGGTCGAGAACGTCATGGCCGCGATCGGCGCGGCGTGGGGCGTAGGCCTGCCCTGGCAGACCATCCGCCGCGGCCTGGCCGGCTTCATGAACGACAGCGACAACGCGCCCGGCCGCTTCAACGTGATGGACTACCGCGGCGCCACCGTGATCGCCGACTATGGCCACAACCCCGACGCCATGCGCGCGCTGGTGCAGGCCGTGCAGGCCATGCCGGCCCAGCAACGCAGCGTGGTGATCAGCGGTGCGGGCGACCGGCGCGACCAGGACATCGTCGAGCAGACCCAGATCCTGGGCCAGGCCTTTGACGACGTGGTGCTGTACCAGGATGCCTGCCAGCGCGGCCGTGCCGACGGCGAGGTGCTGGCGCTGCTGCGCCAGGGCCTGCAGGGCGCGCCGCGCACGCGCTACGTGACCGAGATCCACGGCGAGTTCCTCGCCATCGACCATGCGCTGGAGCGCCTGCAACCGGGCGACCTGTGCCTGGTGCTGGTGGACCAGGTGGAGGAAGCCCTGGCCCACTTGGCGCAGCGCTGCAGCGAAGCCTCGGCGGTTGCGCCATGAATGCGCGCGGCGGCCTGCGCGCAGGCATGGCAAGCCTGGCGCTGCTGGCCTGCACCCTGGGCTTGGCTGCCGGGCCGGCCGCGGCCCAGGCCGAGAAGATCGGCACCGTGGACACCGCCTTCCAGTGGATCGGCCGCGACCACGACATCATCGTGGAGGCCTATGACGACCCCGCCGTGCAGGGAGTGACCTGCTATGTGTCGCGTGCGCGCACCGGCGGCATCAAAGGCACGCTGGGCCTGGCCGAGGACCGCGCCGAAGCCTCCATCGCCTGCCGCCAGGTCGGGCCCATCACCTTCGTGCAGCCGCTCAAGGCGCAGCAGGAAGTGTTCAGCGAACGCATGTCCATCCTGTTCAAGCGCCTGCGCGTGGTGCGCATGGTGGACGCCAAGCGCAACACGCTGGTGTACCTGACCTACTCCGAAAAGCTCATCGACGGCTCGCCACAAAACAGCGTGACGGCCGTGCCCGTGGACCGGGCCACGCCGATCCCGCTGCGCTGACAGGTTTCAAGCCAAAACAGGCTGCAGCGCTTGATGAGCAAGCGCCATCAGCTATCAATAAAAGAGCATCACGCCTGCTGCGCGATCTGCCGCAGCGCCTGCTCGAACACCTCGACCGGCTGGCCGCCCTGGATCAGGTGGCGGTCGTTGATGATCACCGCCGGCACCGAATGGATGCCGTGCCCCTGGTAGAAGGCCTCGCGCTCGCGCACCGCCTCGGCATATTCCTGGGACGCCAGCACGGCGCGGGCGCGCGCCTCGTCCAGCCCCAGTTGCGCCACCAGACGCAGCAGCACGCCGTGGTCGCCAGGGTTCTCGCCCTGCGTGAAATACGCGGTGAACAGCGCGTGCTTGAGCGCGCCCTGCTGCTCCGGCGTGCCCTCTTCCTCCAGCCAGTGCAGCAGGCGGTGCGCATCGAAAGTGTTGTAGATGCGGCCGCGCCGGTCCATGTTGAAGGTAAAGCCCAACTGCGCGCCGCGCGCGGCGATGGCCTCGCGGTTTTGCTGTGATTGCTCCGGCGTGGCGCCGTACTTTTGCTGCAGGTGTTCGCCGATGTCCTGGCCCTCGGGGCCCATCTGTGGGTTCAGCTCGAAGGGCTGAAAGTGCAGATCCAGCGCCACCTCGCCGTCCAGCCGCTTCGCGGCCTGCTCCAGCGCGTGCAGGCCGATGGCGCACCAGGGGCAGGACACGTCGGAGACGAAGTCGATCTTGAGGGAGACGGGTTGGTTCATGGCATGGGCTCCAGCCGGGGCAAAGCGCCCATGGTAGGGGCGACGCAATGTCCGCGCCGCTCCCGGGTCTGTTACGCCCCGCTCCCCGCCCCTTCGGCCTGCAGCCATGCGCGCAGCTCGGTCTTGAGCACCTTGCCATAGCTGTTCTTGGGCAGGGCCGGCACCCAGCGGTAGGCCTTGGGTCGCTTGAAGCGCGCGATGTGGTCCAGGCACAAAGCGTCAAGTTCCGCGTCAAGTTCCGCGTCGAGTTCCGCATGCAGCGCGGCATCGTCCACGGCGCCGCCCTCGCCCGCCACCAGGAAGGCCACCACCACCTCGCCCCAGTCGGCGTCGTGCTGGCCCACCACGGCCACCTCGCTCACGCGCGGGTGCAGCAGCAGCACCTCCTCCACCTCGCGCGGGTAGATGTTGGAGCCACCCGAGATGATCACGTCCTTGCTGCGGTCGCGCAGGGTCAGAAACCCGTGCGCGTCCAGGCTCCCAACATCGCCCGTGTGCAGCCAGCCGCAGCGCAGCGTCTGCGCAGACGCCTCGGGATTGCGCCAGTAGCCGGCCATCACCGTATCGCCGCGCACCACCACTTCGCCCAACTCGCCCGTAGGCACGGGTCGGTCCTCGTCATCCACCACCCGCACCTGTACGCACGCATGCGCCACGCCCACCGAGGCGATGCGCTCGGCCCAGCGCGGGTGCGCCGTGTCGGCCAGGTGCTCGCGCGCCAGCGCGGTGATGGTCATGGGGCTTTCGCCCTGGCCATAGATCTGCACGAACTTCTGGCCCATGGTGTCGATGGCGCGGCGCAGGTCGTCCACATACATGGGACCGCCGCCATAGACGATGGTCTTGAAGCCGTCCACATTGGCGCCCGTGCGGCGCACATGCTCCACCAGCCGGTGCACCATGGTGGGCGCCGCAAACAGCGACAGCTGGCCCACGTCCGCGGCCAATTGCACCAGCTCGGCCGGGTCGAACCCGCCGGACGCGGGCACCACATGGCGCGCGCCGCGCAGCATGTGGGCGTAGTTGTACAAGCCCGCGCCGTGCGACATGGGCGCGGCATAGACCATGGCGTCGCCGGGCTGCACGTCGTCCACGTCGGTGAAGTAGGCCATGGTCATGGCCAACAGGTTGCGGTGCGTCTGCATCACGCCCTTGGGCCGCCCGGTGGTGCCCGAGGTGTAGAACAGCGAGGCCACGTCGTCGGGGGCGCGCTCCTGCAGCGCCAGCGGCACGCCCTGCGCCGCTTGCTCCCAGGCGGATGCCCCCAACACCTGCACCGCCGCGGCGTCGGCGCCCGCAGCCAGCGCCGCATCGTGCAGCGCCGCAGACACGCACACCACGCGCGCGCCGCTGTCGGCAAGCACATAGGCCAGCTCGCGCGCGTGCAGCTTGTAGTTGACGGGCACCGAGATGGCGCCGCACCAGTGGATGGCGTGCAACGCCTCCAGGTACTGTGGACCATTGGCCGAGAAGATGGCCACGCATTCGCCCGGCTGCACGCCGCAATGCGCGCGCAGGTGTGCGGCCAGCGCGGCCACGCGCGCGGCAAGGGTACGGTAGTCGTGCAGCAGGCATGTGCCAGCCAGCAGCGCGGGCCGCTCGCCATGCACCAGCGCGCTGCGCTGCAACAGGTGGGCAATGTTCATGGGGTTGTCGCGTTGTCTCCTGGTGCGACTATAGGCAAGCGCCGGCAGCGCGCACAGTCGCAGAAATACACAAGGGAAATCCCTGGCGGGGATGAGCGCCGACCAATCGATTGCTCCTTAATCAGTAGCACATTGCGCTGGATGGTTAAGCGCTGGGGGCCCTTTTGGCTCACACTACGTGCATGCCATCTGTGCCCTCCGAAGACCTGTTTGCCGACGACCCCGCGGAGCCATCCACGCTGGCGCTGGGCATGCAGGCCGTGCTGCTGCGCGGCTTCGCGCTGGCACAGGCACCCCAGTTGCTGGAAGAAGTGCGACAGGTGGTGCGCCAAGCGCCGTGGCGCCACATGCAGACCCCTGGAGGCAAGGCGATGTCGGTAGCCACCACAGGCTGCGGGCCGTTGTCGTGGGTGAGCGACCGGCGCGGTTACCGCTACGCTGCGCTGGACCCGCTGACCGGCAAGCCCTGGCCCGCCCTGCCGGCGGACTTCGCGCAGCTGGCACATGCCGCAGCGCAGGAGGCCGGCTTTGCCGCTTTCGTGCCCGACGCCTGCCTGATCAACCGCTACGCCCCCGGCACGCGCCTGTCGCTGCACCAAGACCGCGACGAGCAGGACCTGGCAGCGCCCATCGTGTCCATCTCGCTGGGTCTGCCCGCCACCTTCTTGTGGGGTGGCGCCACACGTGGCGAGCGCGCCTTGCGCGTGCCGCTGCGCCATGGCGACGCGGTGGTATGGGGCGGGGTGGACCGGCTGCGCTTTCACGGCGTGCTGCCGGTGGCGCCGGGCCAGCACCCGGCAACGGGCGAATGCCGCATCAACCTCACGCTGCGCAAGGCCACCTGACGCTACATGTTTGATAGCTGCTTGCGCTTACTGGATGGCTCTTGTAGCCATTTTTAACGATAATTTCGCAGAACGGCACATTGTCTTACACCGGCGTAAGACGTTCCCCGCACAATGCCCTTTTGCCCTGCGGCAGAGCCCGCTTCCCAAGGACCTTACTTGCGCATCCTCTACGTCGAAGACAACTGCGAACTGCGAGACACCATCGGCCTGCTGATGGAGGGAGAAGGCCGCACCGTCGTCACCTGCGCCACGGCCGAGGAGGCCTTGCAGCGCGATGCGGCCCAGCCGCACGACGTGGTGGTTTCCGACGTGAGCCTGCCCGGCATGAGCGGGCTGGATCTGTGCCGCCACCTGCTGGCAAGCAACCCCCAGCGCTGGGTGGTGCTCTGCTCGGGCTATCCGCTGGAGCACGGGGTGGGCACGCTGGGCCCGCATGTGCGGTCCCTGCTCAAGCCGTTCGAGCTGGAAGAGCTGGAGGAGTTGCTGGACGTGATCGCCAGCCACCTGCAAAGCGCCAGCCCCGCCTGAGGCGGCACGTGCCCGGCGCTGAAGGCCCGGCATCCCCCCGCCCCCGTCCTGTCAAGCCGCCACCGCGCGCCGCGGCAGCGTCACCGTGAAGCAGGTGCGCCCCGCCTGCGAGGCGGCGTCGATCGTCCCGCCATGGGCCTGCACGATCTGGTGCACGATGAACAACCCCAGCCCCAACCCCTGGTGTTGACCGGCCCGGTTGCGCCGGCCCGTAAATGGCGCGAACAGCCGGGGCAGCAGTTCGGCGTCAATCCCGCCGCCATTGCTCACGCGCAGCACCACGATATCGGCGGCGGCGCCGTCCAGTGACAACTCCACCGGCTGGTCGGGCGTGCCGTGGTGCATGGCGTTGCCCAGCAGGTTCGCCAGCATCTGGCCCAGGCGCTCTTCGTCCCACTCGCCGCGCAGATCCCCTTGCTGCTCAAGCCGCAGGTGGCGCTCGGGGTGGCCGGCACGGACTTCCTGCACCACGCGCTGCGCCTGCGGCCCCAGGTCCATGGGTGCAGGCTCGATGGCCAGCCCGCCATGCTGGCGGGCGCGCGTCACATCCAGCAGGTCCTCGATCATGCGGCCCATGCGCCGCCCGGCCTGCTGCACGTTGCACGCCAGAGCCTGCACCTTGGCGGGCTCGGGAGCGCGCTGCAGCGCACTGGCCACGGCCATGATGGCGCTGAGCGGGCTGCGCAGATCGTGGCTGAGCACGGCCATGAACATCTCGTTGATGTACAACGCCTCGGTGCGCTCCTGCAGTTCGCGTGCCAGCGCATGCCGCTGGCGCTGCAGGTCGAAGAACACCCGGGCCTTGTTGACCAGCATGTGGGGGTCGACGGGTTTGTAAAGGAAGTCCACCGCACCTTTTTCGTAGCCGCGGAACTGCCAGCCCTGGTCCCGCGAGCCGGCGGTGATGAAGATCAGCGGGATGTGCCGCGTGCGCTCGCTGCCGCGGATCAACTCCGCCAGTTCGAAACCGTTCATCTCGGGCATTTGCACGTCCAGCAGCGCCAGCGCCACGTCGTTGTGGGCCAGCAGCAGTTCCAGCGCCTGGGCGCCGGAGCCGGCCATGAGGATCTCTACGTCCTCATCCTTCAACAGCGCCTGCAATGCGACAAGGTTTTCAGGAACGTCATCCACGATCAGGCATTTCACGCACGCGCCGGTTCGATGACTCGCGGCCTGTGCAGCCGGTGGGGCAAAAATCACGAAAGTCCCTCCTTATGCAAGGTGGTCAACAGCGCGGCGATGCGTGCCGGGGGCAGCACCTGATCGGGTTGGATCAGGGCCAGCGCCGCCTGCGGCATGGCCATGGACGAAGCGCTGTCGGGCGACTGCACCACCGTGGCGCCGCCAGCGGCCTGCACTGCGCGCAAGCCCCGCGCTCCGTCACTGTTCGCGCCCGACAGGAGCACGGCCATGAGCCGCGGCCCATATTCATCGGCGGCGGATTCGAACAACACGTCGATCGACGGGCGCGAAAAATTCAGCGGCGCATCCACGGACAGGCACAGCCTCGGCCCCGAATCCACCAGCAAATGATAGTCAGGCGGCGCGAAATACACCGTGCCCGGCTCCACGGGCTCCTTGTCCTGGGCCTCGCGTACCGGCAGGGCGCAGCGCTGGCGGAAGATGTTGCACAGCAGGCTGGGCCGCTCGCGCGGCAGGTGCAGCACGACCAGCAGGGCCGCATGGAAACCCGCAGGCAGCGCGGGCAGCACCGCGCCCAGCGCTTCGATGCTGCCGGCCGACCCGCCAATGGCAATGGCGTCCAGGCGCACGCGTGGCGAAGCCACCTGCCTCATGCGTCACCTCTCTTCTGAAAGATGCGCTCGGGCGCCACGAAGTCCTCGAATGCCGGCGCGTGCGAGGAAAAGCGCAGGGATTCCTTGGCCCCCAGGCCCAGGAATCCACGCCGGCACAGCGCCTCGCGGAACAGGCCCAGGGCGCGGTCCTGCAGCGTACGGTCGAAGTAGATCAGCACGTTGCGGCAGGAGATGAGGTGCACCTCGGCAAATACACTGTCGGTCGCCAGACTGTGGTCGGAGAAAACGATATGCCGGCGCAGGCTCTTGTCGAACACCACGCGGCCATAAGCGGCGCTGTAGTGGTCGGACAGCGAGGAACGCCCGCCCGAGCGCGCATGGTTTTCGGTGAAGCCGGGCACGCGCTCAATGTCGTATACGCCCGCCTCGGCACGCTGCAGTGCCGTGCTGTTGATGTCGGTGGCGTAAATCAACGAGCGTTCCAACAACCCCTCTTCACGCAGCAGGATGGCGAGCGAATATGCCTCCTCTCCCGTGCTGCAGCCCGCGACCCAGATCTTGAGCGAGGGGTAGGTACGCAACAGCGGCACCACCTTTTCGCGCAGCGCGCGAAAGTACTCCGGGTCGCGGAACACATCGCTGACCTGCACGGTGAGGTAGTCCAGCAGCGCGGGAAACACCCCGCGCTCGTGCAGCAGCCGATGCTGCAGTTGGGACAGCGTCTCGCAGTCGAACCGCGTGAGCGCGGCCTGGAGCCGGCGCTTGAGCGACGACTGCGCATACCCGCGGAAGTCGTAGTGGTAGCGCAGGTAAATGGCCTCGATCAGCAGCTGCTGCTCGATCTCTGCGGTCTTGCGTTGGTGCGGCAAGTGTTGGCTCCGATATCGTGGGTCCTCGCGCTGGCGCACGCTCACTTGGGCATCCACACCCTCATCAGCGACAGGAGTTTCTCCACGTCCAGCGGCTTGGCGATGTAATCGTTGGCGCCGGCGGCCAGGCATTTCTCCTGATCGTCCTTCATGGCCTTGGCGGTCAGGGCGATGATGGGCAGACGGCGCCACTCGGGGCGCCGGCGGATTTCCGCCATGGCGGTAAAGCCGTCCATCTCGGGCATCATGATGTCCATCAGCACCAGGTCCACGGTGCTCTCGCCGGCGGCGTTGGCACGTTCCAGCGCCTCCAGGGCCTCGCGTCCGTTGCGCGCGATCTCCACGCGCGCCCCCGTGGGCTCCAACACGCTGGACAGCGCGAACACATTGCGCACGTCGTCCTCCACCACCAGGATGGTGCGCCCTTCGAAAGTGGACTCACGGTCGCGCGCCAGCTGCAGCATGCGGCGCCGGTCGTCCGGCAAGGTGGACTCCACCTGGTGCAGGAACAGCGTGACTTCGTCCAGCAGGCGCTCGGGCGAGCGTGCGTCCTTGATGATGATGGACTTGGAGAAGCGGCGCAGCTGCTGTTCCTCGTCGCGCGACAAGTTGCGCCCGGTATAGACGATGACGGGCGGAAAGGACACCTCTTCCTGCTCGGCCATCTGCTGCAGCAGCTCGTACCCGTTCAGGTCAGGCAGGTGCAGGTCCATCACCATGCAATCGAACGTGCTGCCCTTGAGCAGGTCCAATGCCTGCCGCGCGGTGGCGGCGCCCACGATCTCCACGCCGTCGGTTGCCAGCAGCTGGCGCACGCTCTCGCGCTGGCGCGCGTCGTCCTCCACCACCAGCACGCGGCGCATGCTCTGGGTGAATTTGGCCTGCATGTGGAGCAGCGCCTGCTCCAGCTCCTCACGCTTGACGGGCTTGAGCGCATAGCCGATGGCGCCGCGCTCCATGGCCTCCTGCATGTAGTCGGCCACCGAGACCACGTGCACGGGAATATGGCGCGTGGCGGGGTTGCGCTTGAGCTGGTCCAACACGCCCAGGCCGGAGAAATCCGGCAGGTTCATGTCCAGCACCACCGCGCTGGGGCCGTATTCCAGCGCCGCCGCCAGGCCGTCGCTGCCCGTCGAGGCAATGACGCACTGAAAACCCATCTCATGCGCGAGGTCGCAAAGGATGCGCGCAAACCGCGGGTCGTCCTCGATGACCAGGATGGTGTAACGCCCCTGTTCCAACTGCGCCCGGTCATCCGGCACGACGTGCACGGGGGCGCATGGTTTTGCCGCCGGGGCCTCTGGCTGGCTCGCAGGCGGTGGTTCGGCCGCGCGCGTGGCAAGCGCCGGCGCCGCTGGCATCTTTGCCGGACGCTCGCCCGGATCGCCGACAAGGGGCGCCGTGACGGGCAGGGTCAGCGTGAAGACGCTGCCTTCGCCCGGCGCACTCTGCACCGCGATGCTGCCGCCGAGCAACTGCGCCAGATCCCGGGAGATCGACAGGCCCAAGCCAGTGCCGCCGTATTTGCGATGGGTACTGCCATCGGCCTGGTGGAAGGCATCGAAGATGCGCTCTTGCTGGTCGGGCGCGATGCCGATGCCCGTATCCCGCACGGCAAAGCACAGCGTGTCGTTGTCTCCTGCGAAGACGCGCATGGTCACTTCGCCGCGCGCGGTGAACTTGAGCGCATTGGAAAGCAGGTTTTTGAGAATCTGCGCCAGGCGCTGCGCGTCGGAGGTTATGAATGCCGGCACGCCCGGCTCCATCACCGCGTTGAATTGCAGGCCTTTGTCCTGCGCCTGGGCCCGCAGCGGCTCCATCACGCCCGCCACCACTTTGGCCACCGTCACCTGGCCAATTTCGACCGAGGTCTGCCCCGCCTCGATCTTTGACAGATCGAGGATGTCGTTGATGAGGTTCAGCAGATCGGTGCCAGCGTTGTGGATGGTCTGCGCATAGCGGACCTGTTCCGCCGTCAGGTTCTGCTGCTTGTTGTCGGCCAGCAGCTTGGCCAGGATCAGGCTGGAATTCAGCGGTGTACGCAATTCATGGCTCATGTTGGCCAGAAACTCACTCTTGTACTGACTGGCCTGCGCCAAATCGCGCGCCTTGGCCTCCAGGGCGTCCTGTGCAGTCAGCAGGCGCTGCTTTTGGTACTGCAGCTGCTCGGTCTGCGCTTCCAGCTGGGCGTTGCTGTGCTCCAACTCCGCCTGCTGCGCCTGCATCAGGTTTTGGGACTCCTGCAGCATGCGGCTTTGCTGCTCCAGTTCCTCGTTGTTGACGCGCAGCTCTTCCTGCTGCGCCTGCAACTCCTCCGCCTGGCGCTGCGTCTCGTCCAGCAGACTCTCCAGGCGCGAGCGATCCAATGCGCCCCGAACAGCCTGGGCCAGCTGCTCCCCGGCGCGCACAAGGAAGTCAACCTCGTGCGGAGCGACCGTGCGGAACCACCCCATCTCGACCACCGCGAGCGCTACGCCATTGAGCACGATGGGCATCATCACCAATTCGGCGGGCGTGGCCTGGCCCGTGCCGGAGGTCACCGGCAGATAGCCGCTGGGCACGTGGCGCACATGCTGAAGAGTGCGGCTCTGCAGCGCCTGGCCCAGCAGGCCCTCTCCCGCCCGCACGGCCGCAGGGCCGGTGTCGGGCGCCAGCGCATAGCCGCCCATGCGCTCGAAGACGCCGTGGCCTTGCGTCACGTAGATGGCCCCCACCCTGGCATCCAACTCCGTCGCCAGATAGCCGATGACAGCGCCCGCCATGTCATGGATGCGCTGCTCACCTTGCAGCCGCGTGCCCAGCCTTACGAGGTTGCCTTTGATCCAGTTCTCGACCTCGCGGCTGCGGTACTCCGCCATGGTCATCACCGCGGACGCACAGGTCAGCAGCAACAGCACGGCGGCACTGCCCCACGTCAGGTAGGCCGAGATGCCAAACGCTCCTTCCCACACCTCCCGCTGGGCCTGCAGTTGCTGCTGTTCGGTGTTGAGCATCTCGCGCACCAGCGTGCGGGTGGTTTCCATGGTGGCCTGACCGTCGCCGCGCATGGCCTCCAGGGCCTCCTCGCGCCGGCCCTCGCGCTGTAGCGCAACGATGTGCGCAAGTTCGGTCATGCGCTTGGTGGCCAACCCCTGCAATTGGTCGAAGCGCTGCTGCTCCAAGAGACTCCCGCGCGTCATCCCGCGCAGCTTCTCCAGGGCCACCGGCACGGCCGCCTGGGCTACGGTGAACAAGCCCAGCGTCTGCTCCTGCCCCGACAGCAGGTAGCCCCGCTTGGCGGATTCAGCGTCCTTCAAATGCGACCAGACCATCTGGATCTGCGTGATCCGTTCGACCGTCGCGTTGAGATTGTCCACGGCTTTCGCGCGCTCGTCGTTGGACCGGTAGGTGAGCACGGCGATCAACAGGGCGGCAAATGCCGCCAAAGCAAATCCCACCATCAGGCGGACGGGCATGCCCCCTCGGATGGCCGTTCGGGGCCGAGCATCGGAACTGGAGACAGTCATGTGTGACGTGGAGTAAACATTGCCGCGCGATGATAGGAGCAACGGGTCCCTTGCTCCTGTAGGGCAACGTCTTCACCGCAGCGTATCCCTCTAGCGATCTTATGTCGCACCTGCCAGCAGGGCCAATCCACCACTGGTCAGCAAGGGTTAGGTAATCGTCCTAAACTCCCATCCTTTCCCGCGTTACGCGCGCCCGGGGAAGCAGATCCCCGCAGCGGCAAGCGCCGGCTTCCTACCCCTTCCCTCGGTGATCCGCCGCACTGTGCGTTCTGCAGCGCGCATACGGCCCTTCATTTCACTGCCGCAGGTGGCAACGCGCCAGCGCAGCAAAAGACGGGCAATACCTCGTCTATCGCGCCGGACGGCCGGCGCGTTCCGCAGCCTGTGCTCTCACAGGCCCCCAGGCAAGGGCATGCCCATGCTGGCTCTTGCCGTCGATCTCAAAGGAGTTCCGTGTCCAATAAAGAGCAGTTGATTGAAATGCAAGGCAAGGTAGACGAAGTGCTGCCGGATTCCCGTTTTCGCGTAGTTCTCGAGAACGGACACACCCTCATCGCCTATTCGGGCGGAAAGATGCGCAAGCACCGCATTCGAGTGCTTGCGGGCGACACCGTGTCGCTGGAGATGTCCCCCTACGACCTCACCAAGGGCCGTATCACCTTCCGCCACCTGGAGCCGCGTGCCGGCGGCGCACCGCGCCGCCCCTCGCCCCATCGCCGCTAGGCCCCGGCCGATTCGGCCAGCGTGGCGATGTCGATGACGAAGCGGTATTGCACGTCGCCCTTCAACATGCGTTCATAGGCGGTATTGATCTCATCGGCGCGGATCAACTCGATATCCGCCACGATGCCATGCTCCGCGCAGAAATCGAGCATCTCCTGGGTCTCGGGAATGCCGCCGATCAAGGAGCCAGCCAGCGTGCGCCGCTTCATGATGAGGTTGAACACATTGGGCGACGGATGGGGCGACGCCGGCGCACCCACCAGCGTCATCGCACCGTCGCGCCGCAGCAGGCGAAGGAAGGCATCCAGGTCGTGCGGCGCCGCCACCGTGTTGAGTATGAAGTCGAGACTGTTGGCATGCGCGGCCATCTCCTGCGGATGACGGGAAACCACCACTTCGTGCGCACCTAACGAGAGCGCCGCAGCGCGCTTGGATTCAGAGGTGGTGAATGCCACCACATGCGCCCCCATTGCGTGCGCCAGCTTGATGCCCAGGTGGCCCAGCCCGCCGATGCCGACCACACCCACGCGATGCCCCAGACCCACCTTCCAATGGCGCAATGGCGAGTAGGTGGTAATGCCCGCGCACAGCAGCGGAGCAACCGCGGCCAACTGCCCTTGCGGATGGCGCACCCGCAGCACATAGCGCTCATGTACGACGATCTGTTGCGAGTATCCGCCCAGCGTGTGGCCGGGCGCGTCCTCGGTCGGGCCGTTGTAGGTGCCGACCATGTGGCCGCAATAGTTCTCCAGCCCTTCGTCGCAATCCTGGCAATGCCGGCAGCTGTCGACAATGCAGCCCACGCCGACCAGGTCGCCCGCCTGGAACGCCGACACCTGCGCGCCCACGGCCACTACGCGCCCGACGATTTCATGCCCCGGCACGCACGGATACAGCGTGCCCGCCCATTCCGAACGCACCTGGTGCAGGTCGGAATGGCACACACCGCAATAGGCAATGCCAATCTGCACGTCGTGCGCGCCCGGCGCGCGCCGTGCGATCTCCAGGGGCTGCAATGGGCGGTCGCTCGCGTAGGCGCCGTAGGCTTTGACGGTCATGGGGTTCTCCTGTGAATGGCTCACGCCCCTGTTGTACAGGTTCGATCCGATGCGTTTCGGAACAGAATCCTATCGGCACTTCCGGCCTGAGGCAGGGCCTGCCTTCCTCCGGGCGTCGCTGTAAGGCAGAGCGTTGCTGGAGTAGAACCGCTTCAACGGCCCCTCAGCCTGGCCATGCCCCCGACCAAGGAGTTGACATGAAGGACACGATGACACCCCCACACCGTGCGGTTGTGAAACGGCTGCTTGCCCACCTCTGCACCGGCCCGGTGGCGTGAAACCGTGACGTCTATGCCAGCCTACTCGGGTTTGGCACCCCACAGCGCTCGCGCTCAAAAAGGTCGCTGCTGGACATGCCATGCGTCGTCGTTTGGGCCCGCTGACGATGCAACAAGCCACCACCCAGGCGCTGAAGGCGCCGTTGCCAGGAGCAGACATGAAAACAGCACAACGTGATGTCCTTGTCCAGACGCTGAAAAAGCGGTTCGAGAGCCACATGCACCGGCACCCCACCGTCGTCTGGGCCGATGTCCATGAACGCTTGAATGCCAACAAACTGAAGGCGCTGCAGGACATGGAGGCAACGGGCGGCGAGCCCGACGTCGTCGGCAGTGCCGCCGCGGACGGAACCTACCTTTTCTGCGATTGCGCGGCGGAGAGCCCGAGCGGGCGCAGGAGCCTGTGCTACGACGCACAGGCCCTGCATGCCCGCAAGCTGCACAAGCCGCAGAACAGCGCCATCGAAGCGGCCGCGGCCATGGGCGTCACCCTGCTGACAGAGGCGCAGTACCGCGCACTACAGGAGGTAGAGGATTTCGACCAGAAGACTTCGAGTTGGATTTGGACCCCGCCAGACGTGCGCGAGCGCGGTGGCGCGCTTTTTTGCGACAGGCGCTACGGCCGGGTTTTCGTGTACCACAACGGCGCCGAGTCGTACTACGCAGCGCGAGGATTCAGAACGTCGCTGAGCGTCTAGGCCGCACCACCACCCGCCGTGCTTCCTCGCCTGTGGCCGAACCCCAGGCGATCCACGCATTACTGACCACGCTGCCGGGCGTTGCCGCAGTGCCCCCACTTCTTGCCTGCGGCCTGCATCAAGCCCTCCGGAGCATTTCGCCCTTCAGAAGCTCGACGAAGGCGCGCGCCGCAGGTGCGATGGCTGTGCCGGGCGGATACACGGCATAGACGCCTCCTTTGGGCAATGTCCATTCCGGGAGCAGCCGAACCAGCGCTCCACTGCGGATGTCACTCTCCAAGTGAAGCAAACTGCCAACCGAAACGCCTGCGCCATTGAGCAGCAAGGCGCGCAAGGCAACAGCGGAATCGGTGCGCAGCTTGGGCGCCATGCGCACCGTGATGTCCTTTGTCCCGTTGGTGAATGACCATGTGAGGGGCGCCGGCAGCAAGGTCAGCGCGATCCACCGGTGATGCGCCAGGTCCTCGGGAGCCTCCGGACGCGGACAGCGGGCCAGATACTCGGGTGACGCCAGGACCGCCTGCCCAAATTCCCCCAGTTTCGCAACCCGCGCGCTTGAATTGCGCAACCACCCCACACGGATGCTCACGTCGATGCCCTCGCCAACGAGGTCTTGCACCTTGTCACTGACCACAAGTTCCAAACTGACCTCGGGATGGCGGACAGCGAACTCCGCCACCACCGGCGACATGACCTGAACGGCATATTCAACAGGCGCACTGACACGCAAGCGGCCACGCAGACCCGATCCACGCGATCCGGCGTGTTGCAGCACCTGCTCAAGCCCCTGCATGAGAGGCGCGCTTTCTTCGAACAACCGTTGCCCCGCATCGGTGAGCGTAACCGTGCGCGTCGTACGGTGGAACAGGGCCGCGCCCAGCACGTTCTCCAGACGGCGAATCTGAAGACTCACCTGCGGACGCGCAATGTGCAGACGTTCGGCGGCGGCCGTGAAGCTGCGCGCATCGGCGACGGCCAGGAAAGCGCGCAACAGGTTGAGATCGCCCACGGGGGATGGCATGATTGGTTCGAATTAGATACCAGTATTGTTCTTTTTGTCCTCTTTTTCTGACGATGCGGCAAGAGGATCATTGACCCCGCATCCCGAATCCGCGGGTCAAAGAAAGGAACATTCCATGCGTATCGCACTGATCGGCGCCACTGGCTTTATCGGCTCCGCCATCCGCCAAGAGGCGCTCTCGCGCGGTCATCACGTGACCGCCATCGTGTCCAACCCCGCAAGACTCCCCGCCGCGCAGGGCCTTGAGGTTCAGGGCGCAGATGCCCTGGATTCTCAGCAATTGCGAGCGGTTCTCCGTGGGCACGACGTCGTGATCAGCGCATTCAGTGGCCATGCCAACTCCGACGTATATGGCTATTACCTCAAAGGAATGCACTCCATCATCGATGCAGCGCGTGCCACGGGCGTCCGCCTGCTGGTCGTCGGCGGGGCGGGCAGTCTGGAGGTCGAGCCCGGCGTGCAATTGCTCGACACACCGTCGTTCCCTGAACAATGGAAAGCGACGGCCGAGGGTGCCCGAGCAGCCCTGAAACTGCTGCGCGAAACACCGGATGTGGATTGGACGGTGCTGAGCCCTCCGCCCATGATCCACCCGGGAACCCGCACCGGACAGTACCGGACCGCGAACGATGCCGTGATCATGGGCGATAGCGGGCCCAGCGACATCTCGCTGGAGGACTACGCGGTCGCCATGGTGGATGAAGCAGAGTCCGCGAAACACCGCGGCCTGCGCTTCACCGTGGCGAACTGAGAGCGAACTGAAAACGAACCGAAAGCCCCGTGCCGGTTCGCGCCCGACCCGGGCCGATCCTCTGCCCCGGCTTTCGCTGCACCAATGAAACACCGATGCCGGCGATAGGCATCGTTGGAATACCACAACCGGGCGGCGGCAACCGTCGCGCCGCCGGTGTGCTTGGCCTTACTCCACCGTGACGCTCTTGGCCAGGTTACGGGGCTTGTCCACATCCGTTCCGCGCGCGCAGGCCGTGTGGTAGGCCAGCAGTTGCAGCGGCACCACGTGCAGCAGCGGCGACAGGGCGCCGTAGTGCTCTGGCATGCGGATGACGTGCAGACCTTCGCTGCTGTCGATATGGGTATCGGCATCAGCCAACACGTAGAGTACGCCGCCACGGGCGCGCACTTCTTCCATGTTGCTCTTGAGCTTCTCCAGCAGCGCGTCGTTGGGCGCCACGGTCACCACCGGCATGCTGCTGGTGACGAGAGCCAGCGGGCCGTGCTTGAGTTCACCCGCAGGGTACGCCTCGGCGTGGATGTAGCTGATCTCCTTGAGCTTGAGGGCACCCTCCAGTGCAATGGGGTAGTGCAGTCCGCGACCCAGGAACAGGGCGTTCTCCTTCTTCGCGAAGTCCTCGGACCAGCTGATGATCTGCGGCTCCAGCGCCAGCACGGCCTGCAGTGCGGCGGGCAGGTGGCGCATGGCTTTCAGGTAGTTGCCCTCGGCCTCCTCGGTCAGGCGCCCGCGCGACTGCGCCAGCGCCAGGGTCAACAGGAACAGTCCCGCCAACTGCGCGGTGAAGGCTTTGGTCGACGCCACGCCAATCTCCACGCCGGCGCGGGTGACGTAGGCCAGCTCGCACTCGCGCACCATGGCGCTGGTGGCCACGTTGCAGATGGTGAGCGTGTGGCGCATGCCCAGGCTCTGCGCATGGCGCAGCGCGGCCAGGGTGTCGGCGGTTTCGCCGGATTGGCTGATGGTCACCACCAGCGTGCGCGGGTTGGGCACGCTGGTGCGGTAGCGGTATTCGCTGGCCACTTCCACCTGGGTGGGAATGCCCGCGATGCCCTCCAGCCAGTACTTGGCGGTGCAGCCGCTGTAGTAGCTGGTCCCGCAGGCGAGGATGAGCACGGAGTCGATCTCCTTGAACACACGCCAGGCTGCCGCGCCCGGCTGTCCGGGCTGGCCCACGCCGTCGAACAGCTCGGGCACGATGCCCTGCAGGCCGTGCAACGTGTCGGCAATGGCGCGCGGCTGTTCGAAGATTTCCTTTTGCATGTAGTGGCGATAGGGCCCCAGCTCCACCGCACCACTGTGTGCGTGCACGGTGCGCACGGGGCGGCTGCCGGCGTCCAGCGGCTGGCCATCGGCCGTGGTGATCCAGTAACGGCCCAGTTGCAGGTCCACCAGGTCGCCCTCTTCCAGGTACACGATCTGGTCGGTCACACCAGCCAGGGCCATGGCATCACTGGCCAGGAAGTGCTCACCCTCACCGACACCCAGCACCAGGGGCGAGCCCGCGCGCGCGCCCACCACGCGGTGCGGCTCGTCCTTGTGGATCACGGCGATGGCGAATGCGCCGTGCAGCCGCGCAGTCGCCGCGCGCACGGCCTGGAACAGGTCGCCGTCGTACAGGCTGTCCACCAGATGCGCGATGACTTCGGTATCGGTCTGGCTGGAGAACACGTAGCCGCGCGCCTGCAACTCGGCGCGCAACTCCTCGTGGTTCTCGATGATGCCGTTGTGCACCAGCGCGACGCGGCCGGGGCGCTCTGCCTGCGCCGGCGCGGCACCGGGTCCGTGGCTGAAGTGGGGATGGGCGTTGTGCACGACGGGGGCGCCGTGCGTGGCCCAGCGGGTGTGGGCGATGCCCGTGGCGCCTTGGAGGTGTTCATGGTTCACCTGCGCCAGCAATTCGGCCACGCGGGCAGTGCTGCGCGCACGGTGCAGGCCACCCGCGGGCATTTCGCCCAGGCTCGCCTCGTGCACGGCGACGCCGCAGGAGTCATAGCCGCGGTACTCCAGCCGCTGCAGGCCTTGCACCAGGATGGGAACGATATTGCGGGTGGATACCGCGCCGACGATGCCGCACATAAATACTGCTCCGATGAAAGAATGGGCGAGATGCTAGGCGGCCTCTCCAGAAATTTTTGATCTGTTTTTCATGGCATATGAACAAAAATTTCTTCCGTCATAATTTAAGAAATATTTCTTCATAAAGCACACTTTGATGGAATCTGATTCCTCGCTGGATGCCGTGGATTTGCAATTGCTGGACCTGCTGCAGCGCGACGCCTCCCTCAGCAACCAAGCTCTGGCAGAACAGGTACATGTCTCACCACCCACCTGCCTGCGCCGCGTGCGGCGGCTGCACACCCTGGGCCTGATCGAGCGGCAGGTGGCGCTGTTGCAGCCCGACCGCCTGGCCGCGCTGCAGGGCCACGGGCTGGCTGCGATTGTGGAGGTTGCACTGGACCGCCAGGGTGCCGAGCACCTGGACGCGTTCGAGGCCCGCGCCGTCGCCGAAGACGAGGTCCAGCAATGCTGGCGTGTCTCGCCGGGGCCGGACTTCGTGCTCATCGTGCACACGCGCGACATGCCGGGCTACCTGGCCCTGTCGCAGCGGCTATTCACGCAGGACGCCAATGTGCGCAACGTGAAGGCGTTCTTCTCGGTCCACCGTGCAAAGTTTGAAACAAAAGTACCTCTAGCGCTTATCTAGCAAGCGCCAAGAGCTATTTAATTTATAGCAATCCTGCACGACCCCTTGACCTTCCGGGACATCGACTCCACTCTGTGAACCTCAAGGCCGCGCCCACTGCGGGCCGGCCATGCATGGAGGGACGCATGGAGTTCAAGGACTACTACCAGATCCTCGGCGTGGCACGCGACGCCACTGCCGCCGACATTAAGAAGGCCTACCGCAAGCTCGCGCGCCGGTACCACCCCGACGTGAGCAAGGAGGCCGATGCCGCGGCCCGCATGGCCGAGGTGAATGAGGCCAACACCGTGTTATCGGACCCGGAGAAGCGCGCCGCCTACGACGCGCTCGGCCGCGAGGCACCGCACCGCGCGGGGCAGGACTTCCGCCCGCCGCCGAACTGGGATGCAGGGTTCGAGTTCACCGGCACGCCCGGCGCCGAGGGCATGGACGCGGCGCAGTTCAGCGACTTTTTCGAGCAGCTCTTCGGCCGCGCCGCCCGCGCCCAGCGCAGCCGGCACGCGGGCCCGTCGGCCCATGATGGAAGCGGCAGAACCTCACCACAGCGCGGGCGCGACCACCACGCCAGCATCGAGCTGGACCTGCGCGATGCCTACCTGGGCGCCGAGCGCACGCTGACGCTGCGCGGTGCGCGGCTGGACGACAGCGGCCACCTGGTCAATGAAGAACGCCAGCTGCAGGTGAACATCCCCAAGGGGGTGCGGGAGGGCCAACTCATCCGCCTGGGCGGCCAGGGCGGCCCGGGCCTGGGCGGCGCGCCCGCGGGCGACCTGTTCCTGGAGGTGCATTTCAAGCCCGACGCACGCTGGCGCGCCGAAGACCGCGACGTGTACCAGTCCGTCACCCTCGCGCCCTGGGAGGCCGAACTGGGCGGCCCCGTCGAGGTGCAGACACCCGGCGGCGCCACCGTGGAAGTGACCGTGCCGCCGCGCTGGAAACCCGGCCGCAAGCTGCGCCTGAAGGAGCGCGGCATTCCCGCCGCCACGCCCGGCGACCTGTACCTGGAACTGCACGTGGCCCTGCCCCCCGCCACCAACGAGGCCCAGCAGCAGGCCTACCGCGCGCTCGCGCAGGCCTTCCCGCAATTCCAGCCCCGCAAGCCCTCTACGCAAGGAGCCTGAGCATGCCCACGCCCCCATTTGTTGATCATGCCCTGGCCGAGCTGCTGGACGAGCAGCCCCGCCTCACGCTGGAAGACCTGGCGCGCACCTGCTGCATGGGCCCCGACTGGGTCGTGGAGCGTCTGGAGGCCGGCTTGCTGCAAGGCGAGCAGGCCGGCGGGCACTGGCGGTTCAGCAGCGCGAGCGTGGTGCGCGCGCGGCGGCTGGCACGCCTGGAATCCACTTTTGACGCCGACCCCGAGCTGGCCGCACTGACGGCAGACCTGATCGAGGAAGTGACTGCGCTGCGCCAGCGCCTGCGCGAGCTGCAGACGCGCCTGGGCCTGCCTGCGGCGATGCCTTGAGCGCGGCGGCGGGAAGCGCGGCAAGCGCAGGCCGCTACCGCGCCGCAGCCGGCCACTCCAGCGCCACCGTGCAGCCCGCACCGGGCGCCGCGGTGGCCTGGATGTGGGCGCCATGGCGCTGCGCGATCGCCTGGCACAGCGCGAGACCCGCGCCCACGCCCTCGAATTCGGCTTCGCGGTGCATGCGCTGGAACACGCCAAAGAGCTGCTGCGCGCGCGTGCCATCAAAGCCCACGCCGTTGTCCCGCACGGTGATGCGCACACCGCCCTGCGCCGCAGGCTCAGCCTGCACCTGCACACGGGGCTGCGCCACGCCGCGCGAGAACTTCACCGCATTGCCCAGCAGTTGCACCAGCAACTGGGCCAGCAGCTCGGCATCGGCCTGCACGACGGGCAGATCCGGCGCAATGTTCCATGCCGCGCCTTCGGCCGCCGCACCCAAAGCCTGCCGAGCCTCCTGCACAGCCGCGGTCAGCGCAACGGCCCGGGGCCGCAGCGCAGCGCTGCGTGCGCGGGCGATGGCCTGCAGCCCGTCGATCATCTGCGCCATGCGGCGCGCGGACTGCTCCATCGTGGCCAGGAAACCCAGCGCCTCGTCCACCTGCGGCGGCTGCTCCTGTAGTACCTCGCGCACCAGCGCGCCATAAGAGGTGACGTGGCGCAGCGGCGCGCGCAGGTCGTGCGACACACCCCGTAGAAAGTCCTCCTGCGCCGCCGCCATATCGCTGATCTGCTGGCGCGCCTGGGCCAGTTCGCTGCGCAGCTGCGCCAGCGTGTCCGCCGGTGGAATGCCCTCGCCGGTCATGGCCTCAACCCTTGACCTGTTTGGCGGGGCGCTTCCAGTTCGCGATGCTCACCTGCCGGCCACGCGCCACGCTCAACCCCCCGGGTGGCGTGTCCTTGGTGATGGTGGAGCCGCCACCCACCGTGCCGCCCGCCCCAATGGTGACGGGCGCCACCAGCACGCAGTTGCTGCCGATGTGCACGTCGGCCTCGATCACCGTGCGGTGCTTGTTGGCACCGTCGTAATTGGCGGTGATGCTGCCGGCGCCGTAGTTCACGCGCTCGCCCACGCTGGCGTCGCCCAGGTAGGCCAGGTGGTTGGCCTTGGCGCCGTCGGCCAGCGTGCTGTTCTTCACCTCCACGAAGTTGCCAATGTGCACCTCACGCCCCAGTTGCGCGCCGGGCCGCAGGCGCGCGAAGGGACCAATCAGTGCGCCTTCGCCCACATGGGCGCCGGTCTTCTCGCCATCGATGTGGGTAAAGGGGTGGACCACAGCGCCCGCGGCGATGGTGGCGTTGCTGATGTGGCAATAGGCGCCGATGCGCGCACCCTCGCCCAGTTCCACGCGGCCGGTGAAGATGCAGCCCACGTCGATCTCCACATCCTGCGCACAGAGGATTTCGCCGCGCGCGCCGCTGCGCGCATCGTCGCGCAGGTCAAAGCGCGCGGGGTCGGCCAGGCGAATGCCCTGCTCCATGAGTGCCGCGGCCTGGGCGCGCTGGTGCGCGCGCTCCAGCTCGGCCAGTTGCGCGGGGCTGTTCACGCCCGCCACCTGCAGCGCATCGCCAATGCAGTGGGCCGCCACGGGCACGCCGTCCGCCACAGCCATGGACACGATGTCGGTCAGGTAGTACTCGCCCTGCGCGTTGTCGTTGGTCAGACGCGCCAGCCAGCCCGCCAGGCGCTGCGCGGGCACGGCCATGATGCCGCTGTAGACCTCGTCGATGGCGCGCTCGGCATCGTTTGCATCCTTGTGCTCCACGATGCGCTGCACCGTTCCGCCCTCGCCGCGCACGATGCGGCCGTACCCTGTGGGATCGGGCAGGCGCACGGTGAGCAGCGCAAGGCGCTCGCCCGCCCCGGCCTCGACCAGCGCGCGCAGCGTCGCGGCCTGGGTCAACGGCACGTCGCCCGACAACACCACCACCGTGCCATCGCCCGCAAGCGCGGGCGTGGCCTGCTGCACCGCGTGGCCCGTGCCCAACTGCGGCTCCTGGCGCACGAATTTCAAGTCAAAAGTGCCTCCAGCGCCCGCCAATCCTGCGCAAGCAGCTTCTACTTCTGTAGCGCCATGGCCCGTTACCACCACCACGCGGCGCGCCTGCAGGCTGGCGGCCTGGCCCAGCACATGGTGCAGCAGGGGCCGGCCGGCCAGGCGTTGCAAGACCTTGGGAATGCGGCTTTTCATGCGCGTGCCCTTGCCCGCGGCCATGATGATGATGTCCAGTGCTGTCATGAAGGTGTGGAGAGTGGAAGGTCGTCGTGTCCTGCCAGCCCAGGCCGGCAGCCCTCCGCCATTATCCCGCCGCCCATGCGCAGCCCCTCTGCGGCGCGGCTGCACCACCGCCTCTGATCGCTCCTAAAAAAATAGCTGCTAGCACCCGTCATTCGGGCGCTAGCAGCCAGTTTGATGCGATAGCCGGACGGTCAGGCGCGGCAGACATCGCCCCGGGGGGCGGCGTGCTGCGGTGACGGTGCGCGCACCGCGGCGGCGCTGCGCCACTGGAACTGCAGCGGCTCGCGGCCCATCGGCTCGACCACGGCGTGCTGGCCGGAGGCCACGCACACGCTCTGGCCCGCGTGCAGCATGAGGTCCCCCGAATCCTCGCGCCAGCCATGGGGGCCGTCGCTCAAGGTCACCCAGGCCAGGCCGCTGACCACGCGCAGTTGCATCGGCGCGCGGGGGTGCAGGCTGCGCGCCGCGCCCTGAGGAATGGTGCACAGTTCCGGTCCGGCAACGCCGGCGGGAACGCTGGAGGCTTGCGAATGCAGAACTTGCGAGGTGGTCACGGTCATCTCCTGGTAAACCCTTTGAAGTGACGCCAGTGTGCGACTGCGACCCGGGCACCGTCCAATGAAAACGGAAGGCCTCATCAATTACGGAACGGCATCAATCACGGTATCACCCCATGCCCCGGGGGACGGCAACCGCCAGCGATGCTCCCGCTGCCTGAGCAGCCTGCTGCGCGATCGATGAAAAAGCGCTAGCATTTTGATTCCCAATGGTCATCAATCTGCCATGAACTCCCCCCTCTTGCCCGCCAGCGCTCCTCCCATCGCGCATCTGCGCACCCGGCCCGTGGCCGTAGGCCATTGGCGCGCATTTCTGGCCGTGGCGCGGCATTTGAACTTCCGCGCCGCGGCCGAGGAACTGGCCCTGACCCAGTCGGCGGTGAGCCGCCAGATCCAGGCGCTGGAGGACGAAGTGGGCGTGCCCCTGTTTCTGCGCCACACACGCGCCGTGGAGCTCACCAGCGCCGGCGGCCAGCTGCAGCGCGCCGTGGCGCCCGCGCTGGAGCGCATGGACGCGGCCGTGCGCCTGGTGCGCCAGACGGCGGGGCGCAAGAGCGTGGCCATCACCACCTGGGCCAGCTTTGCGTCCATGTGGCTGATCCCGCGCATGGAGGAATTCCAGCGCGACAACCCCGACATCGACATCCGCATCGACGCAACCGACACCATCGTGGACCTGGAGACGGCCGACGTGGACCTGGCCCTGCGCTCCAGCGTGCCCGGCACGCAGGCCGCGGGCGCGCAGCGGCTGTTTGGCGAGCAACTGGCGGTGGTGGCCAGCCCCTGGCTCCTCAACAGCATGCCGCCCATCCGCACGCCGGCCGACGTGGCGCAGTTCACGCTCATCGAGGCAGGCGACGCGCACCGCATGCCCTATTTCGAGTGGATCACCTGGCGGCGCTGGTTCGAACTGCACGGCCTGGGGCGGCTGCAGCCCAAGCGCTGGCTGTACTTCAACTACGCGCAGCAGATCGTGCAGGCCGCGCTGGCCGGACAGGGTCTGGCGCTGGCGCGCATGCCGCTGATCGCGGAAAGCCTCGCCTCGGGCGACCTGCAGGAGGTGCTGCCGGGCCACCGGCTGGACTCTCCGCTGGTGTACTGGCTGGTCGTCGGCCCGCGCAGCGGCCAACGCCCCGAAATCCAGGCGTTCAGCGCCTGGCTGCTGCTGCAGGCCGAAGCCACGCGCCAAGCCGTCGGCGAAGTGCCGGACACGGATCTGAACGACGACATCTCCTGAGCGCGGCACGGTCGCTCCTCTATTTATAGCGGTTAGCGCCCGATGGGCGGGCGCGCTTGGCTTTTTTTGCTCAGGAATGCGTGGCAAACCGCTCACGCAGCCGGGCGCTTCGTCTGACGAAGATCAAGGCCCATGTAAATCCATGCGGATGGCATGGTCTTCCCCTATGGGTTGTCACGCAAAGGTCTGCGACCGTCGGCAGGCTATGCCCCGCCCCCGACAACACGAATAGACAAAAGAGAAGACCCTGTATGCCTTTCATGCCCTGGACCGCGGAACTGGAGCTTGGCCTGCCCGAAATCGACGACCAGCACCGTCAACTGGTCGCGCTGACCAACGCCCTGCACGATGAACTGAGCGCGGCGAGCCCGCGCCGCAGCGCCGTGGGCGAAATTTTGGAAGGCCTGGTGGACTACACGCACAACCACTTCATCGTGGAGGAGGTGCTGTTCCAGCAGCACGACTACGCCGAGACTCCCGCCCATAAGGCCGAGCATGACGGCTTCACGCGCAAGGCCATGGATCTGCTGACGCGCTTTGACGGCGGGCAGGAGGTCACGCTGGAGGCGCTGGAATTCCTCAAGCAATGGCTGGTGCACCACATCTGCAAGGTGGACCGCGCCTACCTGCCTTTCATGCGCGAGGCGCTGCAGGCGCAACGCACAGCCGCCCTGGCCTGAAAGGGCATGAAAAAAGCCACTGCGCGGAGTGGCTTGGCAAAGCGGGAGCGCGGTCGCGCCCCGCCGGGCGTCAGGCCAGGGTGACGCGCGCGAACTTGCGCTTGCCGACCTGCACCACGTAGCTGCCCGCTTCCAGCTTCAGGCCCTTGTCGCTGACCACGCCGCCGTCCACGCGCACGCCGCCGCCGTCGATGAGGCGGTTGGCCTCGCTGGTCGAGGGCGCAAGGTTGGCCTGCTTGAGCAGCGCACCGATGCCCAGGGGCGCGCCCGCCAGGCGGACTTCGGGAATGTCGTCGGGGATGCCGCCCTTGCTGCGGTTGACGAAATCCTGCTCGGCCGCGTCGGCCAGCGCGGCGCTGTGAAAGCGCGCGGTGATCTCCTTGGCCAGCATCACCTTGGCATCCTTGGGATTGCGGCCTGCCGCCACCTCGGCCTTGAGCGCGGCGATTTCGTCCAGGCTCTTGAACGACAGCAGCGTGTACCAGTCCCACATCAGGGTGTCCGAGATGGAGAGCACCTTGGCGAACATGGAGTTGGCGTCCTCCGTGATGCCGATGTAGTTGTTCTTGGACTTGGACATCTTGTCCACGCCATCCAGCCCCACCAGCAGCGGCATGGTGAGCACACACTGCGGCTCCTGCCCCCATTCTTGCTGCAGATGGCGTCCCATGAGCAGGTTGAACTTCTGGTCGGTGCCGCCCAGCTCCAGGTCGCTCCTGAGCGCTACCGAGTCATAGCCCTGTAGCAGTGGGTAGAGGAACTCGTGCAGGCTGATAGAGCTGCCGTCGGTGAAGCGCTGGTGGAAATCGTTGCGCTCCATCATGCGTGCCACGGTGTACTTGGCCGACAGCTGAATCATGCCGCGCGCGCCCAACTGGTCGCACCACTCGCTGTTGTAGCGGATCTCGGTGCGTGCAGGGTCCAGCACCTTGGCCGCTTGGGTGTAGTAGGTTTCGGCGTTGACCTTGATCTGCTCGGCCGTCAGGGGCGGGCGCGTGCTGTTGCGGCCCGATGGGTCGCCGATCAGCGTGGTGAAGTCGCCGATCAGGAAGATGACCTGGTGGCCCAGGTCCTGCAATTGGCGCATCTTGTTGAGCACCACCGTATGGCCCAGGTGGATGTCCGGCGCCGTGGGGTCCAGCCCGAGCTTGATGCGCAGCGGCTGGCCCGTGGCCTCCGAACGCGCCAGTTTCTGGGTCCATTCTTCTTGGGGCAGAAGCTCGTCGACCCCGCGCAGGGAGACTTCAAGCGCCCGTCCTACACCATCGGTCACCGGGAATGTTGTAACAGCAGATTGATTCATAAGGGTTTTTTGGGGTGCCGCCAGGGCCCCAACGACTATACTTCCGGGCACTTTCCAGCCGTGGATTCTAGTGGGCCACCCGTACGCCCGGCGTTCGCTCCCTTCCACAGCACTACGACATTGACAGTGCCTCCCGCCCTTTAAGACCCCTGGCCCGGGGCCTGGAAGCACACAGACGCCTGGGGTAAGACTCTTGAACAACGGCTTGACGACCGCCTGCCTGGTATTGCTCAACCAACTGAAGCAGTCCGTTCAGAAACATCCAAAACGCATCACTGCCGCCGTGGCCACCCTGCTGCTCACCGGCGGCGGCGGTGCCTTCGCAGTGGCTTCGTTCGCTCCCGACCCGGCCGACCTGCCCGTGCGCACCGTCACCCAGGCTGTGCAGTCGCTGGCGGCAGACGAACCGCTATCGTCGCTGGTGGACATCCCGCAGTACGCGCTGTACCGCTCCGACGTCACCCGCAGCGCCGATACCGCCGAGAGCATCCTGCAGCGTCTGGGCGTGGCAGACCCCGCGGCTTCGGCCTTCCTGCGCAGTGACGCCAACGTGCGGCAGAACCTGCTGGGACGCACCGGCCGCTCGATGTCCGCCGAGACCACCGACGACCACCGCCTCACCCGCCTGACGGCGCGCTGGGCCCCCGACGACAGCGGGAGCTTCAAGCGCCTGGTGGTCGAGCGCCAGCAGGACGGCAGCTTCGCCTCGCGCATCGAGACGGCGCCGCTGACGGTGGGCAGCCGCCTGGCGGGCGGCGTCATCCGCAGCTCGCTGTTTGCGGCAACGGATGCCGCCAACATTCCCGACGCCGTCGCCGTGCAGCTGGCAGAGGTGTTCTCCGGTGACATCGACTTCCGCCGCGCCCTGCGCAAGGAAGACCGCTTCTCGGTGGTGTATGAAACCCTGGAGGCAGATGGCGAGCCCCTGCGCAGCGGCCGCGTGCTGAGCGCCGAGTTCCACAATGGCGACAAGACCCACAGCGCCGTCTGGTTCCAGGAGCCGGGAGCCACCAAGGGCTCGTACTACACGCTGGACGGCGAGAGCATGCGCCGCGCCTACCTGTCGTCGCCGGTCGAGTTCTCCCGCGTCTCCAGCGGCTTTGCGATGCGGTTCCACCCCATCCACAAGACCTGGCGCGCGCACCTGGGTACCGATTTCGCGGCACCGACCGGTACTTCCGTACGCACGGTAGGCGACGGCGTGGTGGATTTCGCCGGCGTGCAGAACGGCTACGGCAACGTGGTGTACATCAAGCACCGCAACCAGCACGTCACCGTCTACGCGCACCTGAGCCGCATCGACGTGCGCAAGGGCGAAAGCGTAGAGCAGGGCCAGAAGATTGGCGCCGTGGGCTCCACCGGCTGGGCCACGGGGCCGCACCTGCACTTCGAATTCCGCGTCGCGGGCGAGCACAAGGACCCGATGGTTATTGCGCGCCAGAGCGAGGCAGCCCAGCCGGTCTCGGCCGCCGCACGTCCGGCATTCGACCGCCTGGCCGGCAACATGCGCGTGCAGCTGTCCTCCGCCGCACAGATTCTGCAAGCCAGCGCCGAGTAACGCCCTTCGCCCATGGATACGCCGCCACGGTGGTTCATCGGGCTGATGTCGGGCACGTCGCTGGACGGCGTGGATGGTGTGCTCGCGAATTTTTCAGGCCAAAAATGCGCTGTAGCCCAGCATGCATCAGCGCCACTAGCTCCTGATTTAAGAGCAGAACTCCTCGCTCTCAACACCACCGGCCACGACGAACTGCACCGCGCGGCGCTCGCCGCGAATGCGCTGGCGCGTACCTATGCGAAGGTAGTCCACCGTCTGCTGGACCAAGCGGGCCTCACGGCGGCCGCAGTGCAGGCCCTGGGCGCGCATGGGCAGACGGTGCGCCACCGGCCGCAGGCGTTCGATGGCACGGGCTACACGCTGCAACTCAACCAGCCCGCCTTGCTCGCTGAAATCACCGGCATCACCGTCGTGGCCGACTTCCGCAGCCGGGACGTGGCGGCGGGCGGCCAGGGCGCGCCGCTGGTGCCCGCCTTCCACCGCGGCGTGTTCGGCCAAGCCGGACGCACCGTGGCGGTGCTGAACCTGGGGGGCATTTCCAACCTGAGTATCCTGCGGGCCGACGGGACCACCGTGGGGTTTGACTGCGGCCCGGCCAACGCCCTTATGGATCACTGGTGCGAGCGGCAAACGGGGCAGCCCTACGACCACGAAGGCGCCTGGGCACGCAGCGGCCATGTCCTGCCCGCCCTGCTGGAGGCGATGCTGGACGAGCCATTCCTCGCCCTTGCGCCCCCCAAGAGCACGGGGCGTGACCTGTTCCATCCGCAATGGCTGGCCACACGTCTTGCGGCCAGCGCTGTGGGCGCCGCGCCCCAGGATGTCCAGGCCACCCTTGCCGAATACACGGCCCTTACGTGCGTCCAGGCGCTGTCACGGCACGCACGGGACTGCGGGCTGTTGATCGTCTGCGGCGGCGGGGCACTGAACCGCTATCTGATGGAGCGCCTACAGCAATTGGCGCCGACGGTTCGCGTCGAAAGCTCGGATCACCACGGGCTGCCTCCCCTGCAGGTCGAAGCGGCTGCCTTCGCGTGGCTGGCGCATCAATGCGTCAGCGGCCAGACAGCCAGCTTGCCCGCGGTCACGGGCGCCCGCGGGGAGCGCATCCTCGGCGCCATCTACCCCGCCTGAGCAACCTACCACGCAGCCATAAAAAAGCCGCCCGTAGGCGGCGGATTCTCATGGGCTGTGCGTCAGTGGTCTTCCACGGAGAAGCTGGAGCCGCAGCCGCATGTCGAAGCGGCATTCGGGTTCTTGATGACGAACTGCGCACCCTGCAGGTCTTCCTTGTAGTCGATCTCTGCACCTACCAGGTATTGGTAGCTCATGGCATCGATGAGCAGTGACACACCGTTCTTGGTCATGGTGGTGTCGTCTTCGTTCGTGATTTCATCAAATGTGAAACCATACTGGAAGCCCGAGCATCCCCCGCCCTGCACGAAGACCCGCAGCTTGAGGTCAGGATTGCCTTCTTCGGCAATCAACTCGGCCACCTTGGCGGCGGCGCTGTCGGTGAAAAGGATGGGGGCGGGCATCTCGGTCGTGGTGTTCTCGGCAACGGCGCTCATGAAGGGCTCCTTGGGTCAGTCTTTGTTTCGATGGTAAGGCATAGCCCCCCAGCGCTCCGTTCACTGTGCGTTTGACGCCAGTTTCAGTGTGGGCTTTTCTTCCAGCAGCAGCGGCGCGGCCGGGCAGAGCTGCCCGGCAATCACCGCGCCCTGGTGCATTTCAAGGGCCTTGTAATGCACGTTACCGGTGATCCGCGCCTTGGGTTGTACCTCCAGCAGCTCCGTGGCATGTACGGGCCCCTCCACCGTTCCGTTGACGATGACATGGGCGGCATGCACCGCACCTTCCACCTTTGCCGATTCGGACACCACCACAATGCTGGGTTCAGCCGAAGACCGCAGGTCGCCGATCACTTCGCCATCCACCCGCAATCCGTCAGCGAACAGCACATCGCCCTGCACGCGCGTTCCTTGCGCAATCAGGCTCTTGATCGGGGGTGGCTTCTTGCGCGAAAACATGTGGTATTCCCTCGGGGTGTAGTAGTCATTGCCATGCGGGTCCGCAGCCGGGCCCTATGGCTCTAGTGAAAAAGTCTGGGCCGCGCGCAACGAGGTTCCATCCATCAAGCGCGCGGTCACGGTTTTTACCATGGCGCCCGGCGGCAGGGCCGCCACGCCCTGAACCCGCCGGTACTGCCGGAACTGAAGCGGCTGGATGACCGCTGGAGACGTGGAGGACCACTCCGCCCCGTTCAGCGTGCCCGCCAGCAGCAGTTCCAGCCGGCCCTTGAATTCCGGCGCATTGCGCATGGGCTGCATGGCCAGCACCTGCCAGCGCAACTGCCCACCTCCCTCCAAGGTCTCAGCATGCAGCCCGCGGATGGTCAGGTTGCCAGGCTTGCCGGTGGGGGTCAGCTTCTCGAAGAAGCCCAGGTCCTCCCGCAGGCTACGGTTGTCGGCTTCGAGTTGCCGCAGTTGCTCCAGCAGACGATCCATGGCCGCCTGCTCGGCTATGCGCAGGCTGCCCGCGGCTTCCTGCTTTTCGTGCTGGAGACGGTTGTGCTCGCGCAACTGCGACACCTCTGCACGAAGGCGCTGCAATTCCTCCCGGCTGCCCGCGTCCAGCCCGGCGATCCGTTTGCCCAGGTCGAAGGCCCACAGCGTCATGGCCGCGCACAGGCCCAGGACGATGGCCACGGCCGCCCAGCGCAGCGGCCACGGAAGCGCGCTGCGCACGGTGACGCGCGGAGCGGAGATCGTGAGGCGGCGGCGCAGCAGTCGGTAACGCATGGGCAGTGCACGTTTCTTTCAGTGGGATGGTCGCCGCCGCCCGCGGCAACGCCAAAAAACAAAAAACCGCCCCGAAGGGCGGTTTCTGCAGTCTGCAGCACGCCGAGGGGCGCTGCAGCATAACGCAAGGCAGTGGCCGAGGCTTAGCGCTTCGAGAACTGCTTGGCGCGGCGTGCGGAGTGCAGACCGACCTTCTTACGTTCAACTTCACGGGCATCACGCGTCACGAAGCCGGCTTGGCTCAGTGCGGGCTTCAGCGTCGCGTCGTAGTCGATCAGAGCGCGGGTGATGCCGTGGCGGGCAGCGCCAGCCTGGCCGGATTCACCACCGCCGTGCACGTTGATCTGGATGTCGAAGGTTTCGACATGGTTGGTCAACGCCAGGGGTTGCTTGGCAATCATGATCGAGGTTTCGCGGCCGAAGTACTGCTGAATGTCTTTGCCATTCACAGTGATCTTGCCGGAACCCTTCTTCAGAAACACGCGGGCGACGCTGGACTTGCGACGGCCGGTGCCATTGTTCCATTCACCAATCATTCAAGGCTCCTTAGATTTCCAGCGCTTTAGGCTGCTGAGCGGTGTGCGGATGTTCCGCGCCGCCGTACACCTTGAGCTTCTTGATCATGGCGTAGCCGAGCGGGCCCTTGGGCAGCATGCCCTTGACGGCCTTTTCCAGCGCGCGGCCGGGGTGCTTGGCTTGCAGATCGCGGAAGTTCGTGGCCGTGATACCGCCGGGATAACCCGAGTGGCGGTAGTACACCTTGTCCAGGGACTTGGTGCCGGTGACCTTGAGCTTGGAGGCGTTGATGATGACGATGTAGTCGCCGGTATCAACGTGAGGCGTGTAAATGGCTTTGTGTTTGCCGCGCAGACGGAGGGCAACTTCGCTGGCTACCCGGCCGAGCACCTTGTCGGTGGCGTCAATCACAAACCACTCGTGCACGACCTCAGCGGGCTTTGCGCTGAATGTGGACATGAGTTTCTCTTTTCTAGAGGTGGTTTGGCGGTCCTTTTCCACGGTCGGTGCTTTTCTGATGAAAGCCTCTTAGGTGGGATGTCGCGCTTCGCCGCGGGACCTAAAAATCGCTGCGAAGCCGGCCATTATACAAAATCGACCGCTGCGCAGTGCCCTACTGCGAGTAAAGCTGTCGCCTGCGCTCCTCGGCTTCCTGCCGGCGGCGGTTTTCCACGCAAACGGGATGGTTGGCCAGCCCCGGCTTCTGGCATTGCTCGTGAATGCACAAGGGGCGTGCAAAGAAACTGGATGCCTCGCAGGCCTCGTCAGGCCCGGGCACCCTTGCGGGCACCGCAGGGCGTGACGGCGCAGGGGGAGGCGGCGCTGGCTCGGGAGCCGGAACCACAGGGGCGGGCAATGGGGCAGGCGCGGTCGCCTCGGCAGCCTTGCGCACAAGCCGGGGTTTGGAAACGGCCGCAGGCCGGGCCTCAGCCACCGACGCAGCCTCTTGCTGCACTGCCATTGCCGCCGACGCGGGGTCCGCCGCCTCATGCGACACCATCACCACCTCTGCCGGCTCCGGTGCTGGCGCTGGTGACGCAAGTTCCGTGATGATCTCGTTTTCGGGTGTATACCGCGGCGAGCTCTCCCGGCCTCCCCACCACGGACTGCTGGCGATGACCAGCAGCGCCAGAGAGGCAGCCATACCCCACACCAGCCGCGCCCGTCCGCCATGGCCTGCTGTGGCAACACGGGGGGCTGATGCATGGCGTGCAGCCTTCTGGGGGCGGGGTGTGCGCGCGTGCGTCGGGTGGCGTGAACCGGTCGGCGCGTCATGTTGCGGCATCTCGCGCGTATCTGCGAAGGCCTGCGTGTCGCCCGCATCGGCAACGGTTTCCGCAAACACGGTCGCAGGCTCCACGGGTGACACCATGAGGTCTGCCGGCGCGCTAGCCGGCGCCGCCACAACGGTGGCGGCCTGCGGCCGGGAATCCTGCGGCTGCGACATCGCCGTGAGGTCGATCATCGGGATTGCCACGCCCTGCGCATCCTTGCTCGAGGGCTCTACCCAGATGGAGCCCAGTTCGGCACGGAAGTCGAACCCGTCCAGTCCCGCGGGCGCCGCCGTCATGCCCATCGTCTGCAGGAACGCGTCGATCGATTGCGGACGGTCTTGCGGCTGCAGCGCCAGGCATTGCGACACCGCATCGACGAACGGACGCGAGTATTCCACGCCGAACTGCTTGCGCACCGTGCGTGCTACGCGGGAGAACGACACCATGCGGTCACGTATGGCACGCAGAGTAGCGGGCAGCGGCGTGTCGTTGCACAGGCAGCCATGCACGACGGCGCCCAGCGAATACAGGTCGCTCCACGGCCCTTGGTGCAGGTGCGATGCCGCGTCCGTGTACTGCTCTATGGGCGCGTAGTTGACTTTGAGCACGGCCGTGTGCTTCTGGTCCCGGTCGCTGATCGCATGCCGCGCGGCGCCGAGGTCCAGCAGCACTGGTGGGCCATGGTCCTGCAGGAAGATGTTGTCCGGCGAGATGTCGCGGTGCAGCGTCTGTCCTTCGTGCAGCACCCGCAACGCGCTGGTGACGGACCACAACACCTTGCGCAGCCATTCCTCGGGGGGCGGCGTGCGCATGTGCGCGCGCGCCTGCTTGAGGGTCAAGCCGCTGTACAGGGGCATGACCATGTAGGCCGTGTGATTGGCTTCCCAGAACCGGAAGACCTTCACCAGCGAGGGATGGTCGAACTGCGCCAGCAGGCGCGCCTCGTCCACGAACGAGGCCAGGCCTGCCTGGAAGGACTGCTCGTCCGACGAGGAACGCACCCAGAGCGAATGCCCGTCCGCGCGCCCCGCCAAGGCGGCGGGCATGTATTCCTTGATCGCGACGAAACGCAGCAGGGAATGGTCGAACGCCTGGTACACCATGCCGAAGCCACCCACGCCCAGCAGCGCCACGATCTCGAACTCTCCCAACCGGGTGCCCGCCGGGAGGGCGTCGACGTGGTGCGCGACGCTGGCGGGCGTGAAGCGGGGGGGGAGCGAAGACATGGAGGGCGTTGCGGACAAGGGATGCGGATCAGCGAGGGCAGCGAAGTCTAACGAGGAAGCGGAGGAAGCGCCGCGGCACGCCGCAGCGGACGCCATGATGCGCCAGGCAGCCAGGCCGACGCGCAACAAAGCGCATCCTGTCTGCCAAAAACATCACTTCCCGTACCAGGCGGACCCGCATTGTGCCCGCGATGGCGCTGGTTACCATTGAGTGCATGTTCAGTTACCGCCACGCCTTCCACGCAGGCAACCACGCCGATGTGCTCAAGCACACGGTGCTCATTGCCACCTTGCAACACCTTCTACAGAAAGACGCGGCCCTGACCGTCCTGGACACCCACGCTGGCGCGGGCCTGTACCGGCTGGACGGAGACTATGCCTCCACCAGCGCCGAATCCGCGGGCGGCATCTTGCGCCTTGTGCCGCCAGCGGCTCCTCCCGCCCTGGCACCCGCGCTGCAGGACTACGTGGACATGGTGCGCGCCTTCAACCAGGGCGATGCCACCCGCGTCTACCCCGGCTCGCCCTTCATCACGCAGCGCCTCTTGCGCGCCCAGGACAAGCTCAAACTGTTCGAGCTGCACCCCACCGACGCCCGCTCCCTCGCAGGCAACATAGCCCAGCTTGAAGCAGGCAGGCAGGTGGCCGTGCTGCAGGAGGACGGTTTTGAGGGCGTCAAGAAGTTCATCCCCCCACCGGCCCGCCGCGCGCTTGTACTGTGCGATCCCAGCTATGAAATCAAGAGCGACTACCTGCGCGTGCAGGCGCTGCTGCAAGATGCGCTGAAGCGCTTTGCGACTGGGGTGTATGCCGTCTGGTACCCCATCATTCCGCGGGCGGAGGCGCACGATCTGCCGCGCCGGCTCAAGACGCTGGCCCAGAAGGCGGGCAAGCCCTGGCTGCATGCGACGCTGACCGTGAAATCCAGCAAACTGGCCTCCCCTGCGGCCGGCGAAGGCGCGCGCCGGCCCGGCCTGCCGGCCAGCGGCATGTTCGTGGTCAACCCTCCCTTCACGCTGCAGGGCGTGCTGCGCGAGGCGTTGCCGCAGATGGCGCAATTGCTGGCCCAGGACCGCAACGCGTCCCACACGCTGGAGGTGGGTTAAGCCCCCGGGGGCAGCGGCGCCCGCACGATCTCTGGGATGCCGTGGTTTAGCGCCGCCGGGCCTGGCTCTTGCGGGGAGTAGTGCGCGCAGCGCCCTGATTTGTGCGCGCTTGCGCGGCGCCCGCTGGAGCAGCGGCCGGCGAGGCTGCGGGCGTGGACGACGGGTCCAGCTCCGGTAGATCTTCGGGGCAGCTGTCGTCGTCCGGCCCCATGTGCCAGATCTCCACGGGCTTGATACCCAGGCCCACCATGCCCAGTTCCTGCGCCGCGGCCTGGCTCAGGTCGATGACCCGGCCTGGCGCGAACGGTCCGCGATCATTGACGCGCACCACCACCACCTTGCCGTTGACCAGGCTGCGCACGCATACCCGCGCCCCGAAAGGCAACGTGCGGTGTGCGGCGGTGAGTTCCCCACGGTCAAAACGCTCGCCGCTGGCCGTGCGCCGGCCATGCAGGCTGCCGCCGTACCAGGAGGCCAGCCCGCGCCCGAGCAGCACGCCGCTTTCTTCCTCGTCTTCGCGGCCGCGCTCGATGGCGGTATCGGCTTCACGCGGAGAAGACGGTGCCGAGCGCACCCTGCCCTCCTTGCGAGCCCGCGGCGGGGCCGATACGCCGGAGTCGGGTGGGCTGTCCGCCTGCGCGCCCGCCGGTCCCGGCAACGCCTGCGACGGGCCAGGTGCTACTACAGGGGGCGCATCGGCGGGTGGCGCTGCGCAACCCGCCAGCACGGCCGCCAACAGCACGCCGGCCAACCACCGTCCCATGCGGCCGGGGTGCAAAGGGTCAGAAGTCGCCGCAGCGGGTGATGACGTTGGTCTCAAAACGGCGCAGATCATTGCGTTCACCCGGTGTCAGGTCGGTGCGCGCCCTCTTGACGGCCAGGATGCGCTTGGACTCCGCGCATTGCAGCGCCTTGCGGCTTTCCTGCTCCTCCTGCGCCAGTTGGGCTTGTTCCTCGCGCTCGCGCTCTGTGCGGCGCTGGCTGCGTGCCTCGCGGCGCTCGCGGTAGTAGCGCGAGGCGGCATCGCTCTCCTCGTCGCTGCAGTCGCGCCGGTATTCGCGCTGCATGCCCGCGATGACGTCGTAGCTGGAGCCGTTGGCCGATGCCCCGCGGATGCTGTTTTGCAGCGTGCGGCAGCGCCCGCTCATGTAGCTCTCGTATTCCGGCACCTCGCGCATCACACTGCTGCGCCGGGACGGAGCGGGCGCATAGCTGCGGGGCTCTGCACGCGGCTCCACCGGCCCCGCCGAGACGGCGGTGGTCACCATGCCCTTGGGGCACGGGCGCGCCAGGGTGTAGACGGCGCCCTGCTCGTCGCGGCAGGAATAGCGCGTCTGGGCCGACGCGGGCGATGCCATCGCAAGCGACAGCGTGGTGAACAGCAGGAAGGCAATGACGGGACTCATACCGCAAACGCGCAGGGGATAGGAGGAAGAGGACGGGAAAAAGCTGCCGATATTACCCATCCCCGCCGCTTCAGAGCCCCAGGCGGTCGCAGATTTCCAACGTGGCCGCGCTCTGGTTCATGGTGTAGAAGTGCAGGCCCGGCACGCCCTCGCGGCGCAGTTGCTCGCACAGGTGCGTGACGACATCCAGGCCGAAGGCGCGAATGCTCGCCACATCGTCACCATAGCCCTGCAGGCGCAGGCGGATCCAGCGCGGGATCTCGGCGCCACAGGCGTCCGAAAAGCGCAGCAGCTGCGACGCGCCCATGATCGGCATGATGCCCGGCACCACGGGCACGTCCAGCCCCAGGCGGCGCACGTCCTGCACGAAGCGCAGGTAGGCGTCGGCATTGAAGAAGTACTGTGTGATGGCCGAGTCGGCGCCCGCGCGCACCTTGGTGGCAAAGGCCTGCAGGTCGGCATCAGACGAACGTGCCTGGGGATGGACCTCGGGGTAGGCCGCCACCTCGATGTGGAAGTCGCGCCCCGTCTCCGCGCGGATGAACGCCACCAGATCGCTCGCGTAATGGAACTCGCCCCCGATACCGTAGCCACTGGGCAGGTCGCCGCGCAGCGCAACCAGGCGCTTCACGCCCATGGCTTTCAGCTCGGCGAGCTGCGCGCGCACGCCGTCCTTGGTGGCGCCGATGCACGAGAAGTGCGAGGCCGCACTCACGCCCTCGGCGAGGATCTCGCGCACCGTGCCGAAGGTGCCCGCCTGCGTGGAGCCCCCCGCGCCGTAGGTGACGGAGCAGAACTCGGGCCGGCGCGCATACAGCTGCTGTCGCACGGCGCGCAGTTTGTCGGCGCCCTCGGGCGTCTTGGGCGGGAAGAATTCAAAGCTGACCGGAAAGGCCGTGGAAAGGCTCATGCCTTCCTCCTTGCATGGATGAAGAACTCGCGGTTGCCGTCGCCCCCCTCGATGGGGCTATCGATCCAGGCCACCACGTGCAGCCCCAGCTCCGTGCAGCAGTCACGGATGCGCTGCTCCACCTGCGGATACAGCTGCGCATCGCGCACGATGCCGCCCTTGCCCACTTGGCCGGGTTGCAACTCAAACTGCGGCTTGACCAGCATCAACAGCTGGCCCCGCTCTTTCAACAGCGGCACCAGCGCAGGCAGCACCAGCGTGAGCGAGATGAAGGACAGGTCGCCGGTGACGAGATCGAACGCTGGCGTGATGTCCACGTCCTCGCACCCGGGACGGCGGCGGCGCTGCACGGGCAATGAGCCCTCGGCGCGCGCCTTGGCCTTGGCGGCGCGCTCGGCCTTGAAGCTCTCGATCTCATGCTCCTTGGCGTCGTCGCTGTCGTCGTACTCATCGTCCACCATGCCGCCGTTGCGCATCCAGGCGTAGGGGGCCTGGGGCTGGGTGTCGTTGTCTTCCGCGTCCTCGATGACTTCGGACAGCGCCACGTCGCAGGCGTCCTGCAACGCCTCGGGCGTGAGGGCCCGGGCATTCACGCCTTCCACGCAGACCACCCGCGGGTCGGCGCGCAGCCGCTCGTGCAACTGGCCGTGGCCCACGTCCACGCCAATCACCTGGGCAGCGCCATGTGCCAGCAGGCAGTCGGTGAAACCGCCGGTGCTCTGCCCCACGTCCAGGCAGCGCAGGCCAGCCACTTGCAGGCCCGTGGCCGCCAGTGCACCTTCAAGCTTGAGGCCGCCCCGCGAGAGGTACTTGGCCTCCGCAGCGTCCAGCAGCTGTACCTCGACCCCCGCGGGAATGTCGTCGCCGTTCTTGGCCACCTTCTGCCACGGCAGCGTGGGCGCCAGGCGCCACTGCACGCCGGCGGCAATCAACCGCTGGGCCTGCGACCGGGTGGCCGCGTAGCCGCCCTCCACCAGAAATACGTCCGCGCGCATCGCGCTGTCCTCTCATATCGATAGCTGGCAGCGCTTGCAGCGAGCCATTTTCAGCAGTATTTCATGCTGAAAACGACTACTGGCAAGCGCAAGCAGCTATGCTTTTTGACAATCAATAGCGGTAGGTGTCGGGCTTGTAGGGGCCCTGCTTCGGCACGCCGATGTAGGCGGCCTGCTCGTCGCTCAGCTCGGTCAGCATGGCGCCCACCTTCTTCAGGTGCAGGCGCGCCACCTTCTCGTCGAGGTGCTTGGGCAGCACGTAGACCTTGCCCACGTCGTAGCCCTCGGGGTGGGTGAACAACTCGATCTGCGCGATGGTCTGGTTGGCGAACGAGTTGGACATCACAAAGCTGGGGTGGCCCGTGCCGCAGCCCAGGTTCACCAGGCGGCCCTTGGCCAGCAGGATGATGCGCTTGCCGTCCGGGAAGATCACATGGTCCACCTGGGGCTTGATCTCTTCCCACTGGCAGTGCTCTTCCAGCTTGGCGACCTGGATCTCGTTGTCAAAGTGGCCGATGTTGCACACGATGGCCTGGTCCTTCATGGCCTTCATGTGCTCGAAGGTGATGACGTCGCGGTTGCCGGTGGTGGTCACGAAGATGTCGGCCTTGTCGGCGGCCCACTCCATGGTCACGACCTTGAAGCCTTCCATGGCAGCCTGCAGGGCGTTGATGGGGTCGATCTCGGTCACCCACACCTGGGCGCTGAGGGCGCGCAGCGCCTGGGCCGAGCCCTTGCCCACGTCGCCATAGCCCGCCACCACGGCCACCTTGCCGGCGATCATCACGTCGGTGGCACGCTTGATGCCGTCCACCAGCGACTCGCGGCAGCCGTACAGGTTGTCGAACTTGCTCTTGGTCACCGAATCGTTCACGTTGATCGCACGGAACAGTAGCGTGCCCTTGGCCGACATTTCCTTCAGGCTGTGCACGCCGGTGGTGGTCTCTTCGGTCACGCCGATGATCTGGGCGCTCTTGCGGCTGTACCAGGTGCTGTCCTCGGCCAGCTTGGCCTTGATGGCGGCGAACAGGATGCGCTCTTCCTCGCTGCCGGGGTGGGCCAGCACGGAAGCGTCCTTTTCAGCGCGCTTGCCCAGGTGCATCAGCAGCGTGGCGTCGCCGCCGTCGTCCAGGATCATGTTCGGGCCTTCGCCCTCGCTGCCCTTGGGACCGAAGTCGAAGATGCGGTGGGTGTAGTCCCAGTAGTCCACCAGGGTCTCGCCCTTGATGGCGAACACCGGCGTGCCGGTGGCGGCAATCGCGGCGGCGGCGTGGTCCTGGGTGGAGAAGATGTTGCACGAGGCCCAGCGCACGTCGGCGCCCAGGGCCTTGAGGGTCTCGATCAGCACGGCCGTCTGGATGGTCATGTGCAGCGAGCCTGTGATGCGCGCGCCCTTCAGGGGCTGCTTGGCCGCGAATTCCTCGCGGATGGCCATCAGGCCGGGCATTTCAGTTTCGGCGATGCGGATTTCCTTGCGGCCCCAGTCGGCCAGGGAGATATCGGCAATCGCGGAGTCGGCTGGGGACTTGAGAACAGCGCTCATGGTGGTTTCCTTCATGGAGATCTGAAAAAACCGCGCCTGGGGGATGGGACTCACCGCACCGCAAGGCGTGGGTGAGCGTCGTTGCTGGGTATGACTTCCGAGCCTCGCGCCCCGCCGTGCTGGGGACGCTGCAACGCTCCTCGGAAAGTGCAAGATTATACCGGTGCCCCCGCGCCACGCGCCGCGCCGTAGAATCCCCGCCCAATGCCAGGGCGCTCCCGCAGGGTGCGCCCGCCTCTTCTCGCACCGGCCGTCGCGCACCGCACGGCCCTCACCCAGAATCACTGTGTCGTACGCCCCAGAAACCCGGCGCCGCCGGACTTTTGCCATCATCTCCCACCCCGACGCCGGCAAGACCACGCTGACGGAAAAGCTGTTGCTGTTCTCCGGCGCCATCCAGATCGCCGGCGCCGTGAAGGGCCGCAAGGCCAGCCGCCACGCCACCTCCGACTGGATGGAGATCGAGAAGCAGCGCGGTATTTCGGTGGCATCGAGCGTGATGCAGATGAGCTACCGCAACCATGTGATCAACCTGCTGGACACACCGGGCCACAAGGACTTCTCGGAAGACACCTACCGCGTGCTCACGGCCGTCGATTCGGCGCTGATGGTGATCGACGCGGCCAACGGCGTGGAGGCGCAGACGCGCCGCCTGATCGAGGTCTGCCGCCAGCGCGACACGCCCATCATCACCTTCGTCAACAAGATGGACCGCGAGGTGCGCGACCCGCTCGACATCCTCGACGAGGTCGAGCGCGAGCTGGGCATGCCCTGCTGCCCCATCACCTGGCCCGTGGGCCAGGGCAAGAGCTTCGGCGGCATCATCAACCTGCGCACGCAAAGCATGACGGTCTTCCAGCCCGGCAGCGAAAAGCGCCCGCAGGACTTCGAGGTCATTCCGCTGGCCGATGCCGACAAGCTGCGCGCGCGCTTCGGTCAGGCCTTTGACGACGCACTGGAAAGCATGGAGCTGGCGCAAGGCGCCTCGGCGCCCTGGGACCATGAAGCCTTCCTGGCTGGCAAGCTCACACCGGTGTTCTTCGGCTCGGGCGTGAACAACTTCGGTGTGATGGAAGTGCTGGACGCGGTGGTGGACATGTCGCCCCCGCCCGGCCCGCGCAAGAGCTCGCTCGTCGTCAACAAGCAGACCGTCGAGAAAACCATCCTGCCCGAAGACGAAGGCTTTTCGGGCGTGGTGTTCAAGGTGCAGGCCAACATGGACGCCAACCACCGCGACCGCATCGCCTTCGTGCGCGTGGCCAGCGGCAAGTACACGCCCGGCATGAAGCTCAAGGTGCAGCGCACCGCCAAGGAGCTGCGCCCCACCAGCGTGGTCACCTTCATGAGCCAGCGCCGCGAGGCGGTGGAAGAGGCCTACGCCGGCGACATCATCGGCTTCACCACGCACGGCGGCGTGCAGCTGGGCGACACCATCACCGACGGCGCCAACCTGCAGTTCACCGGCCTGCCCTTCTTTGCCCCCGAAATGTTCATGACCGTGGTGCTGAAGAACCCGCTGCGCACCAAGCAACTGCAGCAGGGCCTGATGCAACTGGGCGAGGAAGGCGCCATCCAGGTCTTTAAGCCCGAAGCCGGCGGCAACATGCTGCTGGGGGCCGTGGGACAACTGCAGTTCGAAGTGGTGCAGCATCGCTTGAATACCGAATACGACTGCGACGTCCGCTTGGAGGCCTGCCAGTACACCGGGGCCCGCTGGATTACTGCCGACACGCCAGCCGAACTGCGCGAGTTCGAGAACGCCTATCCGATGCGCATGGCGCGCGATGCGGCGGACACGCTGGCCTATCTGTGCACGAGCCCATATGACGTACGGCTGGCGCAGGAGCGGTTCCCGAAGATTCATTTCCATCCGCTGCGAGAGCATGCGGGGTTGGCGTTGCAGGCCAGCGCTTGACCATTGCCCATGACCACCACAACAACACCTGCGCAGACCCATCCGGGGAACAACTTCGACGCCATTCGTATCGGTGCAGCCACCATGGTGCTGGTGAGCCACCACTTCGCGCTGACCGGCCATATGGAACCTTCGTTCTTTGGCATCCACAGCTATGGCGGACTAGCCGTCGCGATTTTCTTTGTGATCAGCGGCTACCTGGTCACTATGAGCTGGGAACGAGACCCCAGCGTGTGGCGGTTCGCACTGCGGCGCTTTGTGCGGATCTGGCCCGCACTGACAGCCGCTATTGTCCTAACAGCCTATGTACTGGGAGCCTGGGTCACCAAGCTTCCCATACAGGACTACCTAACCCATCCAGGCACCGCGCAATATCTGCAAGGCCTGTGGCTGCAAATTCACTACGTGCTGCCTGGCGTGTTCGAAACCAACCCCTACCCCCAGGGTGTCAATGGATCGCTGTGGACCATTCCTATCGAAGTACGGTGCTACATCGTGCTCGGTGCGGCCGGTTTGCTGGGTCTGCTTCGTTTCCGCCCGGTGCTGCTGCTTTGTATCGCTTTGTACATGGTCTGGTTCTTTGCCCGCAGCAATGCCGATGTGACCGGCGCCGTGAACTATGGTCGTGAACTGAGCGCCTTTTTCCTGGCCGGGGCGGCCCTGTTCGCGCTGCGATCGCACTGGAGTCGCCGCCCTTTGCTTTGGGCGACGATCACCGGACTGGCCTGCGCGATCGCATGGGCCTTTGATTGGCGGCACACGGCGCTGTTGATAGGCCTGCCTTTCGCAGTCATCTACGTCGGCACCCAGTCCACCCCCTTCATTCATCGTGCAGGACGCTGGGGAGATCCGTCGTACGGCATTTACCTGTATGCCTTTCCCATCCAGCAGACCGTGTTCCATTTTGCCTGGCCCAGCCTGGGTTTTACGGGCACGATGGCCCTGGCACTGGCGCTGACCGTCGCGCTCGCCTATCTCAGCTGGCACATGCTCGAAAAAAAGGCGCTGAAATACAAGCCTCCAACACCATGACAGCCAGCTCCGAACACAAGATCAACCCCCTTCTGCGCTTCAGCGCTCTGTTTTTGTTTTTGCTGGTCGTTTACGCGGCTTGGTTGGTCGCATGCTGGCCGGGCATCCTGGGCCAGGACAGTCTGGCCATCATGTTGGAGGTGGACACCCGCCGGGAGTTTCAGGCCAACAAGCCGGCGTTCTGGTACATGTACGTGAACTGGCTATATGGCACTTCAGGACGCGTTGAAGTCCCGATCGGATTTCAGATGCTGATATCGGCCATTGTCTGCGCACGCATACTCCACTGGCTTAGCGAGCAGCGCATGTGGAAGAGTTTTGCCTATTGCCTGTTCTTTGTAGCCCTGGCACCAAGCGTCATCTACTACAGCAGCAGCCTCTATTCAGACGGCATCTACGCCATCGCATTAAGCGGCATGCTTTTCGAGGTGTGGCGTAGCTGGCGCCTTCGCGCGGTGGACAAGACCGCCGTGCTGATGCTTGCCCTGACGGTGCCCTTTGCCTTGTTCGCTCGCCCCAATGGCGTTCTGAATCTCCTGCCGCTTCTGGCCCTGGCCTGGGTGCTACCCCGCTCCCCGCGCATCCGACTGTTGATGACTGTCCTGCCCTGGTGCCTCATTGGTCTCTATGGGCAAATCACCTACAAGTACAACAACCCCATCGGCTCGATATTTCCCCTGGCACTGTACGAAACGGTTGGCTTCCTGGAGCATCGTCCTATGGGCTTGTGGGAGCGCAATGAACCCCGCGTAACGCCCAAAACTGTCGAAGCACTCACATCTACTGGCAGGACCCTGGAACACATTGCCCAGTTCCACGATCACTATTACTGGGATCCGCTGATTTTTTTTGCCAACGGCCCCACGCTGCTGGCTCTCCCGCCAAAAGCAAAGCGCACCATCCTCCGCGAATTCTTCAAATACAACCTGTGGCACAACCTGCCCGCATTCGCTGCAAGTCGCGTCAACATTTTTCTGTACTCGATGCTGGCCAATGGCGGAATTCCCGGTCCTACTACGGCCCAATATGTACTGCCCAAAACCCAATCCGTTTCCACACTGAATGCGGTTGAATGGGCCACCACACCGTACCTGCGTGATTGGTTTGAGTTTTCAATGCGTTACCGCGCACTTCTGTGGGCGCCGTGGGTTGGTCTTGCCATAATTTTCATTGGCTGCCACCGCGTTCTGGTGGAGCGAACACCAGTGAAGGTCATCATTATTGGCACCTATGTCGTGCAGCTGGCCGCCGTGTTCACATTCTCGATAGCCGGTGAGTATCGCTACTTGCTGGCATTTTTCACTGCGCCCCTCGTTTTGCTTCCCGTGCTCTACCACCCCGCAAACGCTCATGCCTAATCTCACCATCGCCCTGACCCTGCTGTGTGTTCTGTGCATCAGCCTTGGGCAAATTTTGTTCAAGAAAGCAGCCGCGGCACTGACCGAGCCCATGACCTTGCAGGCTGTGGTGTTCAATGGCTGGCTGATCGCATCCTTGGCACTCTATGGGCTGACCACGCTGGGCTGGGTCTGGATTCTTCGCCATGCCCCACTCCATCTGGCCTATCCCTTTATGGGCCTAGCCTTCCTGATCGTTCCCACGCTAGCCTGGTTGTTCCTAGGCGAACCTCTGCGTTGGCGCACGCTTGCAGGGGGCGGGCTGATCATGGCAGGCGTCGCATTGGCCTCGACTAACTGAAGAACATCCCATGCGTATCGCTGTTGCGATCCCTTGCTATAAAGTCACCCAGCACGTCCTGGGTGTGGTTTCTGCCATCGGTCCCGAAGTGGAGGCCATCTATGCCGTGGACGACGCTTGTCCCGATGGCAGCGGCCACTACATCGAGGAGCACAACCGCGACCCGCGCGTGCGCGTGCTCTACAACCCGGAAAACCGAGGCGTAGGCGGTGCCATCGTGACAGCATACGAAGCAGCCATCGCCGATGGCATGGACATTGTGGTCAAGATCGACGGCGACGGGCAGATGGACCCAAAGCTGTTGCCGCTGTTCGTGCGTCCCATCGTGCGTGGACAAGCCGACTACACCAAGGGCAACCGCTTCTACCGCCCCGAATCTCTGAGCGGCATGCCTCCCGTGCGCCTCTTTGGCAACGCAGTGCTGTCGCTGCTGACCAAGTTCAGTTGCGGTTACTGGTCTTCAATGGACCCGACCAACGGCTATACCGCCATCCATACATCGGTGCTACGCAAGCTGCCGCTGCACAAGCTGGAGCGGCGCTATTTCTTCGAGACCGACATGCTGTACCGCCTGAACACCATCCGCGCAGTGGTGCACGACGTGCCCATGGATGCGGTGTATGCGGACGAGGAATCCAACCTCAAGATATCCAAGGTGCTACCCGAATTCCTGGGCAAGCATGTCTCACGCATCTTCAGACGCTATTTCTATCTTTACCTGCTGCGCGACTTCAATGTCGGCAGTTTGTACAGCATCCTGGGAGTATTGCTGTGCATGGTGAGCGTCGTCTTTGGCGGAGTGCACTGGATCCACAGCATGTCCAGTGGCCAGCCCGCATCTAGCGGCACGGTGATGGCCGCAGCACTACCACTGATTATCGGCATTCAGTTCCTTATTGCCTTCTTGCACTACGACGTGAGCAACGTGCCCCGTGAAGCGCTCAGCCCCGAACTGACCGATGAGCACTGACACTCCCGTCAAAACCGACCTGCACTGGATCCAAGCGCTGCGCGGCATCGCCGCGCTGATGGTGCTGTTCTTCCATATGCACCCACACTGGGACCTAGTGCCGCTGCTGTCATATACCGGCGCGCTGACACGCTGGGGCTTTTCCGGCGTGGACATCTTCTTTGCGCTGAGTGGTTTCGTTGTTTACCGTTCGGCCCAGCGCTCGATCCCCGTGCGTGGTATCTGGCCGTTTGTCAAGAAGCGTCTGCTGCGCATCTATTTGGGCTACTGGCCCGTACTGCTGCTGATCGCGTTGACCACAGTGTTCGTTTATCAGGGCAGCCTGCCCCCGCTACGCAAGATGGTGTTCAGCACCTTGCTGCTATACCCCAACATTTGGGACAACTGGCTACCTCCCGCCTGGTCACTGACGATGGAGATCTATTTCTACATGTGGATCGCCCTCATAGCGCTACTGCCCCAACGCCATCAAATCAAAGCCATTGTTGGCCTAATGGTACTGATCGGGGCTTGGGGGGTTGGCTGGCTGATTGCCGATAAGCCGGGCGTATTCAGTGGGCAGCAACCATTGCGCTACTGGCTCACTGGATTAGGGCTGGAATTCCTAGCTGGGGCGCTGATGGCCCATGTGTACGAGCGCAAGGGCGCGATGTTCCAGTCAGTGGGCGTCACCGTGCCGGTGTCCATACTGCTGATGGCGGCCGGTGTAGGCATCGGCATGACATCGCCCTACTTCGACCGTGTCGAGATCATGCGCGCCGCAAGCTTTGGCGTCATGGGCATCTCCGCTTTGGTGGTGGGGCTGACGTTGGAAAGAACGCGGCATAAGCCGCCCGCCTGGCTGGTGGTCGTCGGCAATGCCTCCTACAGCTTGTATCTGCTGCACACGTTCTTGCTCGATGCCAGCGGAAAAATTCGGGGGTACCTCGGGCTGACCTCACATACAGCGTTGTTGTGTTTCATGCTGGCGTTGCCCGTGATGATCGTTCTGCTCAGCCTTCTGTGGTATCGCTGGGTAGAAAAGCCCATCATGAAAGCTGCGTTGTGAATTCCACCATGCAAGCCTCGTGAAGCCAGCGCACAGCCATCACAGCGCCACACAGACTCCATGCCCTACTCACCCTTAACCAGAGCTGTAGTCCGCTTTCTTGCCTTGTTTTTGCTGCTGGCAAGTACCTACGGTCTCTGGCTGGCGACGTTCTGGCCGGGTGTGCTTGGTGAGGACAGCGTAGCCATCCTGCTAGAGGCACACAACCCTGACGCCTTCCGTTCCGGGAAGACCGTCGTGTGGTATGGCTTTGTCAAGCTGCTCTACGGCACCACAGCACGGGTTGAGGCACCCATCGCGGCAGCCATGCTGATTTGCGCACTCATGCTGACGCGCATGCTAGCGTGGTATTGGGAGCAATCACTACGCAAAACTCTGCTTTTTGCTTTAGCTGCCATCGCGCTCGCGCCGCACATGATTTACTTCATGGGAACGTTGTACCCCGACGGCCTTTTTGCTATCGCGTCGGTAACACTGCTGTTCGAAATCTGGCTATGCACGAAACGTCGCCAAGCGTCAGCTGCTTCCTTAATCATGCTGGCGTTGGCTTTGCCGTTTGCTGCGTTCGTCCGCCCGAACGGACTGATATTTCTCTTACCCGCTGCACTCGCGGCGTTTTGGATAGAGGCGCGTAGCCGCACGTGGTGGCTACTGATCACGGGCATGTGGTGCGTCGTAGGTTTTATAAGCACTCAATTTCACCGCTCGACCACCCAGGAAACGCAGTTCCCCTTGGCAGCATTTGAAACGGCGGGTTTTCTACAGAAGCGGGCCATGAATGAACTGTGGAAGCAGTATCCACACATGAACGATCCATGGGTGCTGCAAGACCCAAAAGTCTCGCCCGCCACCATCGACGCACTGAGCCGCCAGTCCTCTCCCGAAAGAATCCAACAATACAGAGACCCGGCCTACTGGGATATGTTGGTATTTCATCCTGATGGCCCTCAAATAGGCCACCTATCTCCTGAAGACAAACACACCATCGTCCACGAATTCTGGACATACAACCTGTGGCAAAACCTCCCGGATTTCGCCGCCAGCCGCGTCAATGTGTTTCTCTCTGCGGCATTGGCCCAGGGCGGTTTCCCTGCTTTGTCTTACGCCTCGAACGTATTGCCACGCGTGCCCTCCGAATCCTCCTACCGAAGATTCCATTGGGACCGCGCAGAATCTTGGGCGCAAAAGGTACATGCCAAAAGCTACGCATGGAGATGGGCCCTTTGGACCCCCTGGCTGGGTTTGGCCCTTCTGCTATGGGCTACGTGCTGGGGAGTGAGGCATAAAGACAAAAGCATCTTGCTCATCACCATTCCCATGGTTGTGCAATTAGGAGGAGTTTTCATGTTCTCCATCGCCGGCGAGTACAGATATCTTCTGCCTTTTTTTGTTCTTCCAATGGTCTTGCTGCCAGCCATGGCTACGCGCAACAGGGATATCCCAGCCAAACACCTAGCCTGAGCCGGACACACACAGCCTTGCAGTCAATAGTTTTCATGCAAACCATTCCAAGCAGCCCCGCAGAAAATCCGGACAGAGCGACCCAACCGCAGCACACCGACAGGGTATCGATGGCGCCATTGGGCCAATGGTCTAGCCCCTTCCCTCTTGTAGGAGTATTGACCGATATCGACGACACCCTGACCACCGACGGTGCCATCACACAGGATGCGCTCGATGCCATGCTTGCCTTGAAGCAGGCAGGGTTGTCGGTTGTTCCCATTACCGGCCGCCCCGTGGGCTGGAGCGAACCCTTCGCGTTGGCCTGGCCTGTGGATGCCATCGTGGCAGAGAACGGCGCCGTCGCGCTGCGACGCAATGCCAAAGGGGGGCTCGATAGGCTCTACCAGCAGGACGCTCCCGCTCGCAGCGCCAACTTCGCGCGCATGCAACAGGTGTTGGCCGAGATTGAAGCCGCCGTGCCCGGCGCCCGGCGCGCCACCGACTCGCCGGGGCGCGAGACGGACATCGCCATCGACCACAGTGAATTCACGCACCTGCCCCAGGCGGCCATCGATCAGGCGGTTGCATTGATGCATGCCGCGGGCATGAACGCCACCGTGAGCAGCATCCACATCAACGGCTGGTTCGGCGCGCACAACAAGCTGGAGGGTGCGCGCTGGATCGTGCGCGAGCTGTTCGGGCGCGATCTGGACGCCGAGCTGGAGCACTGGGTCTACATCGGAGACTCCACCAATGACCAACTCATGTTTGCGCACTTCCCACACAGCGTGGGTGTGGCCAATATTGCGCGTTTCGTGCCCCAACTGCAGCATCTGCCGCGCTATGTGACGCAGGGCGAGCGCGGGGCAGGGTTTGCAGAACTTGCGCAATCCTTGCTCGCCATCAACGATCGCTGACATCGACCGTCCAGGTGCGCGTTGCACTAACAAAACGCCACCGGAACTTCACAACTCGCCTTCTAAAATGACCCTTTTCACAAAAAGGGTTACACCATGGCAAGGCGCATTCCCGCAATGCTGGCGCTGGCGTTGTTCGCCGGGCTGGCGTGGCAACCCGCGGCGATGGCCCAGGCCGGCCGCAGCAAGGTGGATATCGACACACGCTTGCAGCAAGCCATGGCGGACCCCAAGCTGGCCGACGAGCTCTACAAGGTCGGCCGCAAGGTCTCGGCGGTGTGCGCCAACTGCCATGGCGACGGAGGCAACAGCACCAAACCCTCGGTACCCAACCTCGCGGGCCAGAATCCGGCCTATCTGCTCGAGCAGGTGCGGCAGTTCGCAGACGGGCGCCGCCGCTACGAGTTCATGGAAGGCATGATCCGCGCGATGAACAGCGACGAGAAGATCGGCATGGTGCTCTTCTACGCCGCGCAGCCCGTCACTCCCAAACCCGTGGCGGACGCAGCGCTGCTGGCCAAGGGGCAGGAGATCTTCGGCAAGAACTGTTTTCGCTGCCATGGCGACATGGGCCGGGGCAACGACCAGATCGCACGCATTGCCGGCCAGCAGACCGACTACCTGCGCAGCACTCTCAAGCGTTACCGCGACGGCCCAAATACGCGCGCCAATTCGATCATGACGCCCAACACCAAGCTCCTCACGGACGCCGACATTGAGTCGCTGGTGGCGTACGTCTCGTCGATGCAGTGAAGCACTGCCCGCTCGGGCGGGACGATCACAGCTTGTACGTGGACAGCAGGATGCTGGTTTCGGTGCGCGCGATGCCCGGCGTGAGCCGAATGCGCGTGAGCGCCAGGTCGAATTCCTCCAGGCTCTGCGCATGCAGCTCGGCCACGATGTCCCAGCGGCCGTTGGTACTGTGCAGCGCGCCGACCAGCGGCTCTCCACGCAGGGCGCGAATCACGTCAGGCGCCGCGTTCCCTTCCACTGCAATGCTCATCCAGGCGCGGATCCGGTGGGGCTCCGACTCGGGGCGCAGCCGCACGGTGTAGCCGACGATGACGCCCTCTTCCTCCAGCCGGCGCAGGCGGTTCTGAACGGTGCCCCGGGCCACGCGCAGACGTGCGGCGAGCGCCGCCACCGGCATGCGGGCATCCGCACGCAGCAGGGCAATGATCTCGCGGTCGACGTCGTCCATGTTGCGCATACTGCCACGGGTTGCTGGCGAAACGCCAGTTTTCCGCGCTTATTGAGCAGTTTGCAGGCTGGTCCCCGGCGCAAGGCCTGTCCACAATGGGGAAACACTTGGACCGACACCATGACACGCCTCATTGACTTGCCGACCCTTGCTGCCTTCGTGCATGAACGGGGTGCCGCACGCTGCATGACCGAGCTGGCGGCCGAGCTTCGCGCCGACTTCCTGCGTTGGGAGTCTTTTGACAAGTCCGCCCGCACGGCCAGCCACAGCCCGCGCGGCGTGATTGAGCTGATGCCCGTGGCTGACGATGCGCTCTACAGCTTCAAGTATGTGAACGGCCATCCCGGCAACCCTGCCAGCGGACTGCCCACAGTGATGGCCTTCGGCGTGCTGGCGGAGGTCCGTACAGGCTATCCGCTGCTGCTGTCGGAGCTGACGCTGACCACGGCGCTGCGCACCGCTGCCACGTCGGCGCTGACGGCGCAGGCGCTTGCACGACCCGGCAGCCGCCGCATGGCGCTGATCGGCAACGGCGCGCAGGCGGAGTTCCAGGCCCTGGCCTTCCACGCGTTGCTGGGCATCCGCGAACTGCGGGTGTACGACACCGACCCCGCCGCCACCGACAAGCTGGTGCGCAACCTGGCGCACGTCGATGGCCTCACCGTGGAGCGCGCCGCCAGCACGGCCGAGGCCGTGCGCGGCGTGGACATCGTGACCACGGTCACCGCCAACAAGAGCCGCGCCACCATCCTCACTCCCGCGATGGTGGAGCCCGGCATGCACCTGAATGCCGTGGGTGGCGACTGCCCCGGCAAAACCGAACTGCACCCCGATGTGCTCCGCGGGGCGCGCGTGGTCGTGGAATACGAGCCGCAAAGCCGCGTGGAGGGCGAGATCCAGCAATTGCCCGCGGACCATCCCGTTACCGAGCTTTGGCGGGTACTGCGCGGCGACGCGCCGGGGCGCACGCGGGCCGACGAAGTCACGGTGTTTGATTCCGTGGGCTTTGCGCTGGAGGACTACTCCGCACTGCGCTACCTGTACCAGCAGGCCCAGGCGCGCGGCCTGGGCGTGGATGTGGAGCTGGTGCCCACAGACGACCCCAAGGACCTGTTCGGCCGCACGCGCGGTGCGAGCGTCCAAGGCCGCACGCGGCTGCGGCGCGTGGCTTGACCGCCTCAAGCCAAATCAGGCTCTAACGCCCATCCATCAAACGCTAGCAGCTATCAAAATAAAAGCAAAAGGCGCCAATGGCGCCTTTTGCCCTTCTGCCCTTTTGCTTTTGTACGCCACCCGGGCAAGCCTGGGCCACGGCCCATCCCACTGGCGCGCCCCGGACCATGGCAGCCCTAGGCCTGGCTCTGCCCTGCCGCCGGCTGCGCGCCCCTCCTGCAGCGCAGCGCTGCGAGTGGGGGGGAAGGCGAAGCGCCTCAGGGGGTGTGCAGAATCAATGCTGCAGGATCTTGTTGAGGAAGTCCTTGGTGCGCGGCTGGCGCGCCTCGGGGTTGCCGAAGAATTCCTCCTTCGAGCAGTCCTCCAGGATCTTGCCGCCCACGTCCATGAAGATCACGCGGTTGCTCACCTTGCGCGCGAAGCCCATCTCGTGGGTTACGCACATCATGGTCATGCCCTCGTGGGCCAGGCCCACCATCACGTCCAGCACCTCGCCCACCATTTCGGGGTCCAGGGCCGAGGTCGGCTCGTCGAACAGCATCACGATGGGGTCCATCGACAGTGCGCGCGCAATCGCCACGCGCTGCTGCTGACCGCCCGACAGCTGGCCGGGGAACTTGTCCTTGTGCGCCGTCAGGCCCACGCGCTCCAGCATCTTCAGGCCGCGGGCCTTGGCGTCGGTGGGGTTGCGGCCCAGCACCTTGATCTGCGCGATGGTCAGATTCTCGGTCACCGACAGGTGGGGAAACAGCTCGAAGTGCTGGAACACCATACCCACGCGGCTGCGCAGCTTGGGCAGGTCCGTCTTGGGATCGTGCACGGCCACGCCGTCCACGAAGATCTCGCCCTTCTGGAAGGGCTCCAGCGCGTTGATGGTCTTGATGAGGGTGGACTTGCCGGAGCCGGAGGGCCCGCAGACCACCACCACCTCACCCTTCTGGATGTTCGTGGAGCAGTCCGTGAGCACCTGGAAGCTGCCGTACCACTTGGAAACGTTCTTCAGTTCAATCATTGCAATTCCTTGGAACGCCGCTTCAGCGAATGATGGCGATCTTCTTGTGCAGGCGCTTGACCAGCCAGGACAGCGCGTAGCAGAGGATGAAATAGACCACGGCCGCGGCCAGGTAGGCCTCGATCGGGCGGCCATAGTTCTTGCCCGCGATCTCGAAGCCCTTGAGCATGTCGTAGGCACCGATGGCGTACACCAGCGACGTGTCCTGGAACAGGATGATGGTCTGCGTGAGCAGCACCGGCAGCATGTTGCGGAAGGCCTGCGGCAGCACCACCAGGCGCATGTTCTGCCCGTAGGTCATGCCCAGCGCCTGCCCCGCGAACACCTGGCCGCGCGGGATGGACTGGATGCCTGCGCGCATGATCTCGCTGAAGTAGGCGGCTTCGAAGGCGATGAAGGTCACCACGGCCGACACCTCGGCGCCGATGGGGCGACCGATGATCATGGGCACCAGCAGGAAGAACCACAGGATCACCATCACCAGCGGAATCGAGCGCATGCCGTTGACATAGATGGTGGCCGGCACGTCCAGCCACTTCTTGCCCGACAGGCGCATGAGCGCCAGCACCGTGCCCAGCAGGATGCCGCCCACGGTGGCGATCACCGTCAGCACCAGGCTGAAGTACAGCCCCTTGATCACGAAGTTGCTGAACAGCTCCCAGGTGAAGAAGGACCAATCGATATTCAGGTTCATATCAGTGTCCTCCCCCGCCTGCGGCAATCAGGCCCGGCACCCGCGTGCGCTTTTCGATGAACGCCATGATGCGGTTGATGGCAAAGGCCGAGATGATGTACAGCGCCGTGACGGCCAGGTACACCTCGATGCCACGTGAAGTCTCTTCCTGCGCCTGCATGGCGAACATGGTCAGCTCGGCCACGGAAACGGCAAACGCCACCGACGAGTTCTTGAACACGTTCATGGTCTCGCTGGTGAGCGGCGGGATGATGATGCGAAACGCCATCGGCAGCAGCACGTAGCGGTAGTACTGGAACGTGGTGAAGCCCAGCGCCATGCCCGCATAGCGCTGGCCGCGCGGCAACGCCTGGATGCCCGAACGCACCTGCTCGGCGATACGCGCCGAGGTGAAAAAGCCCAGCGCAAACACCACCAGCACGAAGCCCGGCAGCGACTTCATGGCCGGGAAGATCGACGGCACCACGTGGTACCACACAAAGATGTGCACCAGCAGCGGAATGTTGCGAAACAGCTCGACCCAGGCATTGCCCAGCCGCACCGTCCATGGACGGCCTTCCAGCGTGCGCAGCGTGCCAACCAGTGAACCGACCACCAGCGCAACGGCCAGCGACAGCAAGGAAACGGATACCGTCCAGCCCCAGGCCGACAGCATCCAGTCGAGGTAGGTGATGTCGCCGTTCTTGCCGAAGCAGCTTTGACCGACCTCTTGGGTAATGGTGTCCTGGCAGAACACCTGCCAATCCCAATTCATAGGAGCACCCCTTCTATTCTTCGATCCGTGTTGCCGCGGCAGCGCATGGCGGCGCTGGCGCAACAACAAAAAACGCCCCTCCGGGCCCGGAGGCCGAAGGGGCGATGCAATGCAAGCCGATTACTTGACTTCGTACGACTCCATGGGCTTGTCGTTGGGGTGGGCCCATGCGTTCTTCGTAGCTTCGGACAGCGGCAGGCCGATCTTCACGTTGGCCGGCGGGATGGGTTGCATGAACCACTTGTCGTACAGCTTGGCCAGGCTGCCATCTGCGATCTGGCGCTTGATGGAATCGTCCACGGCCTTCTTGAAGGCGGGGTCGTCCTTGCGCAGCATGCAGGCAATGGGCTCCACCGACAGCACTTCACCCACGATCTTGAAATCGGCAGGGTTCTTGGACTTGGAGATGTTGGCCGCCAGGATGGAGCCGTCCATGATGAAGGCGTCGGCACGGCCCGTCTCCAGCATCAGGAAGCTGTCGGCGTGGTCCTTGCCCATGACTTCCTTGAAGGTCAGGCCATCGGCGCGCTTGTTCTTGCGCAGCGTCTGCACCGACGTCGTGCCGGTGGTAGTGACGATGGTCTTGCCGTTCAGGTCCTTGATGCCGGTAATGCCCGACTTGGCGTTCACGGCGATGCGCACTTCTTCCACGTAGGTGGTCACGGCGAAGGCCACGTCCTTCTGGCGTGCGGTGTTGTTGGTGGTGGAGCCGCACTCGATGTCCACCGTGCCGTTGGTCACCAGCGGAATACGGTTCTGCGAAGTCACCGGCTGGTACTTGATCTCCATGTTGGCCAGGCCCAGCTGCTTCTGGATGTCGGCCAGGACGCGCTCACCCATCTCGGTGTGGAAGCCTACGTACTTGCCGTTGCCCAGGGTGTAGCCCAGGCCCGAGGACTCGCGCACGCCCAGCGTCACGGCACCCGTAGATTTGATCTTGGCCAGGGTGTCGTTGGTCTGTGCGAACGCGCTACCAGCGGCCAGGACGGTAATGGCTGCGGCCAGCAAATGCTTCTTCATGAATATCTCCTTGTGGGTGAAGCGAAAAGCGAAGTGTATTGAAATCGAACGACCGTTCTGGGGAACCGATGGCGGTCAAGCCACGCCCTGCGGCACGTTCAAGACAGGGGCGTATTGTGGGTTCAGAAGGGAACCTGATCGGTAGGGTATTTCCAGAAGTCCCGCAGCAGGTAGCTCACGGGCAGGTTCAGCGCACGGTGGGTAGGCGCAATGGGCTGCATGAACCACTTGTCGTAGATGGCGTTGATCTCATTGCTCACGATCAGGCGGCGCATCTCCTCGTCCACCAACTTCTTGAACTCGGGATCGTTCTTGGGAAGCATGATCGCCAGCGGCTCGGTGGTGACGAAGCGGCCCACCACCTTCAGCGCCTTGGGGTCGGGGCGGTTGGCCGCCAAGCCATACAACAGCACATCGTCCATCACGAAGGCGTCGGCCTGGCCCTTCTCCACCATGACCACCGCGGCCTCATGGTCGGGCGCCTCCACCATCTGGATGCGCATCAGCCGTTCGCGGTTGGCCTGCTCGGCCGCTTTGTAGGGCGTCGTGCCTTTGGTGGACACGAGCTTCTTGCCTTCCAGATCCTCCATGCGCGTCACCGTGCTGGCCGCGGGCACCAGCAGGCGCGCACCCGTGATGAAGTGCGGAATGGTGAAGGCCACATCCTTGCGGCGCTCGGCGTTGTTGGTGGTGGAGCCGCATTCCATATCGGCCTTGCCGGTCTTCACCATCTCAATGCGATTGGCGGGTGTCACCTGCACCAACTGCACCGGCATGTTCTTCATGCCGGTCTTCTTGCGCACCACTTCGGCGATATGCAGGCACAGGTCCAGGGCGTAGCCCATGGGCTTGCCCTCGTGCACGTACGAAAACGGCACCGACGATTCACGGTGCGCCAGCACCAGCGGTCCGCCGCCGCGCACACGCTCCAGCACCCCTTGGGCTTGCGCGCCCACGGCGCAGCACAGCGCCACCGCGGCGCCCAGCGCCTTCCATCCTTGCTTGCAATTCATTCAGAGGATCTCCCTTGTGCATGGCTTAGCAATCTCCGCACCAGGTGCGCGCCATGTTTCGGTGCGACCGTGCGTTGCCACATTTAGTTTCAAAGACTGTAATGTCGCGTGACCACGCAATCCAATGCCAGGGATGTGGGTTTGCATGCAAGACTTGCATGCCAAGTGTGGTGCGCCCGCGTCAGATGGGGTTCTGTCCGGCGCGCGTCTGCAGGTACGTCCACAGGGACTGGGCCAGGCCCTTGGCCGGCTCCTTGCGCGAGGGCTTTTCGCGGTAGGCGCGTACTTCCATCACCATCTGCAGGTCCTGCGCGTCGGGCGGCGCCGCGCTCAGGAGCTTGCGCGAACGCAGTTCCTTCTTCACCGCGCTGTAGGGCAGGAAGGCGACGCCGTGCCCTTCCAGCGCCATGGCCTTCAGGCCTTCGGCCATATCCGTTTCGTACACGCGGTCCAAGTGGATGGCCGTCCCCGCCTGCTTGAGGATCAGCTCCGTCACGCGCCCCAAGTAGGCCCCCGGCGCATACCCCAGGTAGGGCAGCGGCTCGCCAGGCCGGCCCGGCAGGCAAAACAGCGGCTGACCATCCGCGCCCGCCTTGGCGTAGGGGGCCAGGACCTCCTGCCCCAGCGTCACCATCTCGTAGCGGTCCGGGTCCAACTGCAGAGGCTGCGATGGATGGTGGTAGGAGATGAGCAGATCGCAGCCGCCCTCCACGAGGCGCATCACCGCGTCGTGCACATTCAGGGCGATCAGCCGGCTTTTGAGCGGGCCGAAGTCCGCCCGCAGCGCCGACACCCAGGCCGGGAAAAAAGTGAACGCCAGCGTATGCGGCACGGCGAACTCGATCATGTCGGTGCCCGCGCTGGTGTGCGCGCGCAGCATGGCGCGCGTGTTCTGCAGCGCCTGCAGCACCTCCAGCGCCTGGTCGTACAGCGTGTTGCCCGCGGCCGTCAGCCGCGTGGGGTAGGAACTGCGGTCCACCAGATCGGTGCCGGCCCAGGCCTCCAGCGCCTGGATGCGCCGCGAAAAAGCGGGCTGTGTCACATGGCGCAATTGCGCCGAGCGGCTGAAGCTGCGCGTTTCTGCCAGGCTGACGAAGTCTTCGAGCCATTTGGTTTCCATGGCCCGCATTATCGATGCGCCCAGGCAGGCCTTCTCCCCCTGTTGAGCGCGACTGGGCCGCCCCAGCGCCCTCCTGGGGAACACCCTGCGGCGGAGCACCGTACGTTTGATTGCAAAATAGGCCCTCTCGCGCCCACAGCGCAATCCTTCGACCAGGCCCCTGGTGCACAACACCGGAGGGCAGAGCGGCCAGCCTTTCATGTTCGACTTTTCTGTTCTCTGCCCCCATGTCCTCCCTACCTACCCCCGGGCCGGCCGACGATGCCGCCCCGGATGGCGCGCGCGTCTCTAGCGCCCCCGCCTCCAGCGAACCCCGTTCCCTGCGCATCGAGGACTGGCTCACCGTCATCGTCATGGCGCTGCTGGCGCTGATCACGTTTGCCAACGTGCTCGTGCGCTATTTCACCAATTCGTCCTTTGCCTGGACCGAGGAGCTCTCGGTCTTCCTGATGATCGTGCTGGCCCTGGTGGCTGGCTCTGCCGCCGTGGCGCGCGACCGCCACATCCGCATCGAATTCTTCTGCGACAGCGGCTCCGCAGCCCGCCGCCGCCGGTTGGCGCAACTTGGCGCACTGCTGGTGGCCGTGCTGTTCGCGGTGATCGCCGTGCTCAGCGTGCGCGTGGTCTGGGACGACTACCGCTTCGAAGAAACCTCGCCCGGCATCGGCGTGCCGCAGTGGTGGTACTCGGTCTGGCTGCCCATCCTCTCGCTGCTCATCACCTGGCGCGCCATTGGCCTGCTGATCCGCCGCACGCGCCAGCCGGACGTGGAGTTTCTCGGCAATGACGCAGACGACGACGGAGAGCGCCAGCCATGATCGCCACGCTGCTCTTCGTCGCCTTCCTGGTGCTGATGTTTGTGGGCGTTCCCATCGGTGCCGCCCTGGGGTTGGCCGGCGCCGCCGCCATTGCGCTGGCCAATGCCGAGACGCAATGGTTTGGCCTGCTCGCCGTGCCGCAGAACTTCTACGCCGGGCTGGGCAAGTACCCGCTGCTGGCGATTCCCATGTTCGTGCTGGTGGGCTCGATCTTCGACCGCTCGGGCGTAGCGCTGCGCCTGGTGAACTTTGCCGTGGCGATCGTCGGGCGCGGACCGGGCATGCTGCCGCTGGTGGCGATTGCCGTGGCCATGTTCCTGGGCGGCATCTCCGGCTCGGGACCGGCCAACGCGGCCGCCGTGGGCGGGGTGATGATCGCGGCCATGAGCCGCGCGGGCTACCCCGGCAGCTTCTCAGCGAGTGTGGTGGGGGCGGCCGCAGCCACGGACATCCTCATCCCGCCTTCGGTGGCGTTCATCATCTATTCGGTGTTGGTGCCCGGGGCCTCGGTGCCGGCCTTGTTCGCGGCGGGCATGGTGCCGGGCGTGCTGGCGGGCATTGCGCTGATCGTGCCGGCCGTGTGGATGGCGCGCCGCCACCGCATGGGCCACCTGGAAGCCGACATGCCCCGCCCGCCGTTCTGGCGCAGCCTGCGCGAAGCCTCCTGGGGCCTGGCCGCGCCGGTGCTGATCCTGGGCGGCATGCGCGCGGGGTGGTTCACACCCACCGAGGCCGCTGTGGTGGCCGTGTTCTACGGCCTGTTCGTGGGCATGGTGATCCACCGCACCATTCGGGTGCGCGACCTGTTCACCATCCTGCGCGAAGCGGGCGAGCTGTCGGCCGTGATCCTGATCGTGGTGTCGCTGGCGGGCATCTTCGCATTCTCGCTGTCCACACTGGGCGTGATCGACCCGGTGGCCAACGCCATCGTGAACTCCGGCCTGGGCGAATACGGCGTGCTGGCGCTTTTGATCCTGCTGCTCATCACCGTGGGCATGTTCCTGGACGGCATCTCGATCTTCCTGATCTTCGTGCCGCTCTTGCTGCCCATCATGCAGCACTACCAGTGGGACCCGGTGTGGTTCGGCGTGATCCTCACCCTGAAGGTCGCACTGGGCCAGTTCACGCCGCCGCTGGCCGTGAACCTGATGGTCAGCTGCCGCATCGCAGGCGTGCGCATGGAGTCCACCGTGCGCTGGGTTGGCCCCATGCTGCTGGCCATGTTCCTGGTGATGGTGGCCGTGATCGCCTTCCCGCAGCTGGCCCTGTGGCTGCCTGCCCAGCTGGGCTATTGATTCGTTCGCATTTTTTCCAAGGAGACCTGTCCCATGAAACTTCGCACTTTCCTCACTTCCGCCGTCGCCGCTGCTGCGGCCCTTGCCTTCGGCACACCCGCGCTGGCGCAGAACTACAAGAGCGAATATCGCATGTCGCTGGTACTGGGCACCGCCTTCCCGTGGGGCAAGGGCGGCGAGATCTGGGCACAGAAGGTCAAGGAGAAAACCCAGGGCCGCATCAACATCAAGCTCTACCCGGGCGTGTCGCTGATCCAGGGCGACCAGACACGTGAGTTTTCCGCGCTGCGCCAGGGCGTGATCGACATGGCCGTGGGGTCCACCATCAACTGGTCGCCCCAGGTGAAGGCGCTGAACCTGTTCTCGCTGCCCTTCCTGTTCCCCGACTACGCGGCTGTCGATGCGGTCACACAGGGCGAAGTCGGCAAGAGCATCTTCCAGACACTGGAAAAGGCCGGCGTGGTGCCACTGGCCTGGGGTGAGAACGGCTACCGCGAGATCAGCAACTCCAAGCACGCCATCAAGAGCCCCGCCGACCTCAAGGGTCTGAAGATCCGCGTGGTGGGCTCGCCCCTGTTCCTCGACACCTTCACCGCGCTGGGCGCCAACCCCACGCAGATGAGCTGGGCCGACGCACAGCCCGCCATGGCCAGCGGCGCCGTGGATGGCCAGGAGAATCCCATCGCCGTGTACCAGGCCGCCAAGCTGCACACCGTGGCACAGAAGCACGTGACCATGTGGGGCTACATGAACGACCCGCTGATCTTCGTGGTGAACAAGGACGTGTGGAACAGCTGGACGCCCGCCGACCGCGAAGCCGTCAAGCAGGCCGCCATCGAAGCCGGCAAGGAAGAAATTGCCATCGCGCGCAAAGGCATGATCGAGGCCGACAAGCCCCTGCTCAAGGACATCGCTGCGAATGGCGTGACCGTGACGCAGCTGAGCCCCGCCGAGCGCGACGCCTTCGTGAAGGCCACGCGCCCCGTGTTCGAGAAGTGGAAGGGCCAGATCGGCGCCGACTTGGTAAGCGCAGCCGAGAAGGCGATTGCGGCGCGCAAACAATAATGGGGCAGTAATGGGGCGCCTTGCCCCATAGCGCAGGCTCTGCCAGCGCTATCAAATCAAAAGCGGCTAACGCCCTAACCACGGGCGCTAGCCGCTTTTTTACGCCTCACGCATCAGGGAACGGGATGCTTGACGGCGTTCTTGGCCAGCTTGCGCCGCACGGCAACTTCCAGGTCCACGCCCGCGTAGTCCGCCAGCTGCAGCAGGTACAGCAGCACATCGGCCATCTCGTCGCCCACCCGCTCGTGGGCGGTGGCGTCCTGGGTGAAGGTGCGCGACTGCTCCGGCGTGAGCCACTGGAACAGCTCCTGCAGCTCGGCCGCCTCCACCATCAGCGCCATGGCCAGGTTCTTGGGCGTGTGAAAGGGCTGCCAGTCACGCGCGGCGGCGAAGGCGCGCAGTTCACGCTGCAGGGCGACGATATCCATGCTCAACGCTCCGTGCTTTCATTTTGATAGCTGCTTGCGCTTGCCACATAAGCGCTACAGCCCGTTTTGACCATCATTCTTCTGCAACGCCCACATGCGCGCGTAGTGCCCGCCGTGGGCCAGCAGCTGCGCGTGCGTGCCACGCTCGACGATACGGCCGGCCTCCATGACCAGGATTTCGTGCGCGTCCACCACGGTGGACAGGCGGTGGGCGATCACCAGGGTCGTCTTGTTCTGCGCGGCGCTGGCCAGCTCGGCCTGGATGGCACGCTCGTTGGCGGAGTCCAGGGCGCTGGTGGCCTCGTCGAAGATCAGGATGGGTGGGTTCTTGAGCAGCGTGCGCGCAATGGCCACGCGCTGCTTCTCGCCACCGCTGAGCTTCAGCCCGCGCTCGCCCACCATGGTGTCGTAGCCCTTGGGCTGGGCTGCGATGAAGGCATGGATGTGCGCAGCGCGCGCTGCCTGCTCAACCTCAGCCTGGCTGGCGCCGGTGCGGCCGTAGGCGATGTTGTAGGCCACGGTGTCGTTGAACAGCACCGTGTCCTGCGGCACGATGCCGATGGCGCGGCGCAGGCTGTCCTGCGTGACCGTCCGGATGTCCTGCTCCGCGATGGTGATGCGCCCGCCCTGCAGGTCATAGAAACGGTACAGCAGGCGGCTCAGGGTGCTCTTGCCTGCGCCCGAGGGGCCGACCACGGCAACCGTCTTGCCAGCGGGAATCGTGAAGCTCACTCCCTGCAATACGGGCCGTGCGGGGTCGTAGGCGAAGTGCACATCCTCGAAACGCACGGTGGGCGTGTGCAGGTCCGTCAGCGGCTGGGCGCAGGGCGCATCGGCCACCTCCTGCTCCCTGTCCATCAGCGTGAACATCTTGTCCAGGTCGGTCAGGTTCTGCCGGATTTCGCGGTAGATCACGCCCAGGAAGTTCAGCGGGATGTAGATCTGGATCATGAAGGCGTTGACCATGACCAGGTCGCCCAGCGTCATGCGCCCCGCGGCCACGCCCTCGGTGGCGCGCCACAGCATGGCCACCAGCCCCACGGCGATGATGAGCTGCTGCCCGCTGTTGAGCAGCCCCAGGGTGCTGCGGCTCTTGAGCTGGGCCTGCCGCAATTGCTCCAGGCTTTCGTCGTAGCGGCGCGCCTCGAACTGCTCGTTGTTGAAGTACTTGACGGTCTCGTAGTTCAGCAGCGAATCGATGGCCTTGCTGTGCGCGGCCGAGTCGAACTGGTTCGCCTGGCGCCGGAACTGGATGCGCCACTGCGTCACGCCCACGGTGAAGGCGACGTACAGCACCAGCGCGGTGAGCGTGATGACGGCAAACCACACGTCGAACTGGCGCGCCAGGATGAACAGCACCAGCAGTACCTCGACCAGCGTGGCGGCCAGGTTGAACAGCGCGAACGACACCAGCGACTCGATGCCGCGCACGCCGCGCTCGATGTCGCGCGTCATGCCGCCGGTCTGGCGCTCCAGGTGAAAGCGCAGGGACAGCGCATGCAGGTGCTCGAAGGTCTTGAGCGCGATGGCGCGCGCCGCGCCATGCGTGGCCTTGGCGAACACCAGCTCGCGCAACTCGTTGAACACCGAGTTGGCCAGGCGCAGCGCCCCGTAGGCCAGCAGCAGCCCCACGGGCACCACCAGCAGCGCCGTGGTGCTGCCGGCGGGCAGCGTCATGGCATCGACGAGCCTCTTGAGCAGCAGCGGCACCCCCACGTTGGCCAGCTTGGCGCCGACCATGAAGGCCATGGCCGCGACCACGCGCCATTTGTACTGCCACAGATAGGGCAGCAGGCGCTGCAGGGTGGCCCGGTCGGAACGAACGCGTGGGCTGTCGGAGGCGATGGCTTCGCCGTAGCGGCGCATGATGGACAATCCGTGGAGTCAAGCAAAACCAAAGATTGTGCCCATGTCCCAGGATCGCCCCGCCTCCCACAGCCAGTTGCCCGCCGATAAGGAACTGGTACTCAAGGTGATACCCATGCCCGCCGACACCAACGGCAATGGCGACATCTTCGGCGGCTGGGTCATGGCGCAGGTGGATCTGGCTGGCTCCGTGCTGCCCGCGCGGTACATCCGCGGCCGCATGGCCACGGTAGCGGTGAACGAATTCATCTTCAAGCAGCCCGTGCGCGTGGGCGACCTGCTGTCGTTCTTTGCCGAAGTCACGCGCATCGGCAACACCTCCATGACCGTGCAGGTGGAGGTCTATGCCGAGCACATCCGCACCCAGGGCAGCTACGTGAAGGTGACCGAGGCGTCGCTGACCTATGTGGCCATCGACGAGAACGGCCGCCCGCGCCCCATTCAGAAGCCGGGCGAAGAAAGCGTCGCGCCGTAAAAAAACGGGAGCGCCTCACGGCCTCCCGCTGGCGGCGATGGGTGTGCCGGCGTCAGGCCGCGGCCAGCGCGGCCGAGGATGCGGCAGACGACGAACCCGAGGCCGCGCTCATGCGCGCGCCACCACCCAGGCCCACCTCAATCTCGCCGGAGAGCTGGCCACCCTCTTCGATCACCACCTTGCCGTAGCGGATCTTGCCGCTCACCTTGCCGGTGCTGAAGATCACCAGCTTCTGGCGCACGGTGAGCGTGCCGTCGAACTCGCCGTGGATCTCGGCAATGTCGATCTCTGCTGAGCCGCGGAACGCGCCCTGCTCGGTGATCTGGATCACGCGCGAATCCATGGTGGCCTCCACGGTGCCTTCCACGACGAGGGTGTCGCAATCGGTGATCTCCACACCCTTGAGCTTGATGTTGGGGCCCACGGTCAGCTTGCTGCCGCTGCCCTCGGCCGTGGCGCTGGAGGCCGTGGACACAGCGGTTCTGGTTGCGGGAGCGGCGGTTGGGGTGCTTGCGGTGGTGGTGGTGCCGCCCAGCGCTGACGAAGGCTGGCGGGATTGGAAAGTGTCGGGTTCGCGTTTGCCAAAGAAGGGGTTTTGCACGGCCATCGGATCGGATCTCCTAGAAAAGACCCGCAGATGCTAGGAGTTGCCACAGATCAAAACCGCCCCTGTTACGCAAGAACGGTAACCAAACCGTTCGATGGTTGCATGCACTTGCAGGGCTTGCAGCAGCACACAGCGCGTATCCCCAAAACGGCGCGTGCCCGGCGCGGCCGTCTTCGCACGGTCGCGCTAAGAGACGATGTACGCCGCGGCTCCCGCGGACATCAGCTCGCCCTGCGGGCCGAGGAACTCCATGCGCGTGGTGGCCACGCGCGAGCCCAGGCGCAGCACCTCGGCCCGCAGCTCGAAGTGGCTGCCGATGCCGGGGCGCAGATAGTCGATGCGCAGGTCGATGGTGCCCAGCTTGGCGAAGCGGTGCAGGCGGTCCATGGGCGCCTCGTCCATGTGCTTGGCGCCGATGGCCGCCATCACGGCCAGACCGCCCATGGCATCCAGCCCCGCGCTGATGACGCCGCCGTGCAGCCGGTTGTAGGCAAAGTGCCCCACCAGATCGGGACGCATGTCGATGCGCGCCGCGACGGCCGCGGGCTCCAGGCGCGTGATCTTCAGGCCCAACAGGTGGTTGAAGGGAATCTTCTCCTCAAAGATCTGGCGCAGGCCGGCGATGAACTCGGGCTCGAAAGCCGCTGGCAGGCTGGCAGTTTTGTTCATGGAATTTTGCTCTCTTATCAGGAGCTGCTAGCGCTTGCTGGATAAGCGCTAGAGCCACTTTTATTTCAAATGCACAGCCATCCTATCCAACAGCCGCGGTGATCGCCCAGCGCCTTGCGCGAACGTGCCGTGGATGCCGGCGCCACCCTGCTCTGTCCGGTGGCGGGGAGGATGTCAGCAGGCGCTGAAATCCGGGCGGCGTTTGTCCATGAACGCGGTGAAGGCCTCGCGGGCGGCGGGTTCGCGCAGCATGCGGCCAAAACTCTGGCCCTCCTCAGCCATGCGCTCCAGCACGGCGGCGGTCTGGCTCTTCTTGAGCAGGCGCTTGGTTTCGATCAGGGCCGACAGCGGCTTGGCCGCGAGCTTGCGCGCCTGGGCCTGGGCCACCATGTTGCATTCGGTCGGCGGCACCACGCGGTTGACGAAGCCGACTTCCAACGCCGCCTCGGCCATGAAGGGCTCGCCCAGCAGCAGCGCCTCGGCCGCGCGGTGGTAGCCCAGCATCTGCGGCGCGAACAGGCTGGAGGCGGCCTCGGGGCACAGGCCCAGGTTCACGAAGGGCATCGAGAATGCCGCGTTGTCCCCCGCGTACACCAGGTCGCAGTGGAACAGCAGGGTGGTGCCGATGCCCACCGCCGGGCCGCACACCGCCGCCAGCACGGGCTTGGGAAAGGTGGCGATGGCGCGCAGGAAGCGGAACACGGGCGCGTCCTGCGTGGCGGGCGGTTGCTGCAAAAAGTCGCCGATGTCGTTGCCCGCACTGAAGATGGCCACGTCGCCCTGCAGCACGACCACGCGCACCGAAGTGTCCTGCGCCGCGGCCTCGAACGCATCGGCCAGCTGCGCGTACATGGCCGTGGTGATGGAATTCTTCTTCTCCACGCGGTTGAAGGTGATGGTGGTCACGCCCTCTTCGGCGTGGACCAGGATGTCTGCTTTCGTGGTACTCATGGGTGTTGCTCCGGGGGTCATTCTTTGTAATAAACGATCTGGTGGCTGGTGGCCAGCATGGCGCCGGCCTCATTCCACAGCTGCACGGTCTGGTCGAAAAAGCCGTTGCGAAACTCCTGCGCGCGCGCCTGGCCCAGCAGGTAGCCCGTGCCGGTCTGCGCCAGCAGGTCCGCGCCCGCATGAAAGTACACGGTGATGGACACGGTGCCCGCGGGCACCTGGCGCGCGCGGCGCAGCCACACGCGAGGGAAGAACACATCGGCCAGCGCCGCCAGCGCGCAAAAGTCCAGCGCCCGCGCGGGCGCGTCGCGCATCCACAGCTGCGACAGGCTGGTGTCGCCGCTGTCGTCCCACTGTTCGGGCAGCGCGCCGGTCACCGGGCGCATCTCGTAGCGCTGCAGCCATTCCGAGCGGAACGCCGGTTGCACGGGTTTGCACTGCGCCGGCGCGGGGACCTGCGGCATGGGCGTGTCGGCGGCACCCCAGGTCTCGCGCCGGGCGGCCGTGACCACGGTGGCCGTGGTGGTGACCACGGGCGCTCCGTCCGCCCCCGCCTGCAGGATGGACAGCGTCCAGTGCTGGGTGGAGCGGTTGGTGCGCACCGGCGTGGCCTGCAGCGTGAACGGCCCCTCTGCCAGCGCGCCCGCGTAGTTCACCGTGAGCGACAGGGGCTCGCCCAGGCGGTCGGGGTGTTGCATCACGGCCTGCAGCAGCGTGGCCGCGGTGATGCCGCCAAACGGCCCGACCATGTTCCAGTAAGCCGGCGAGGTGTGGCCGGTGTACTGCCCGGCCCCTTCGGAATGGCTGGACGAGAGCGCCAGCGCCGCGTCCAGGGGATGAATGCTGTGGTGCGTAGTCATGGGTGCGAGTGTGCCGTGATTCGGCTCAGCCTGCGGTGGCGGTGGCACCTGCGGTGCCCTGCGGCTGCGCCTGGGCCAACGCCTCCAGCTGCTGCAAGGCGCGGGGCCACAGCGTGTCGCGGAACTGTTCGCGGAAAAATCCAAAGTGCCCGATGCGCCGCGCCTGCGCCTCGTGCGGCGCGATGCGCTCCACGCTGCACGGCGCGTTCGCATACAGCGCCAACAGGCTTTGCGTGCCGCGCCAGGTCATGAGCTCATCGTCCTGCATGGACCAGGCGTGTACCGGAAAGCGCACCGCCGCGTAGCTGCGCTGGGCGGATTCTCCCTCCGCCCCCACGCTGTAGCGCGGGTGCAGGCACCAGCGGCGCCACTGCAGCATCACCCCCGCGGGCAGGTCGCCCACGGCGCGCAGGCGCCGCCCAGGGAAGTAGCCGCACAGCCGCACCGACAACGGCACCAGCACATGCCAGAACGCAGGCATGGCGCGGCGGATGCGGGGTGCGTTGTCGCGCCAGTAGCCGCTGCCCGCGGCGACGCTCAGCAGGCCGCTCACGCGCGCATGCTCGCGCAGCAGCCCGGGCAGCTGCGCGCCCAGGCTGTGCCCCAGCAGCAGCAGCGGCTGGCCAGGCAGCGCCTGGGCTGCATGGGCGATCACCGCGTCGTAGTCGCGCGCCCAGTCGAACAGGTTGGCCCGCACCTCGCGCATGCCACCGTTCAGCGACTCGCCCTGCCCCCGGTAGTCGAAGGTGGTGACCCGCAGGCCCTGCTGCGCCAGCCAGGCGGCGAACGGCCCATAGAAGGCCTGGCGCACGCCCATGGCGCCGCCAATGACGACGCTGGCGCGCGCGGGGCCAGTCCGTGGCGCGTACACGCGCAGCGCCAGCGGCACTGCGCCATCGACCATCAGGGTTTCACTCTGCATGGCTTGTCTCCATGAAGGCGGCCGGTCTGCGCCGGCTCGGCTGCAATCCCCGCGCGCTGCCGCGCGGCAGTGGCGCTTACTTACACGCGCTCGAAGATACCCGCCGCGCCCTGGCCCATGCCCACGCACATGGTGACCATGCCGTACTTGAGCTGCTTGCGGCGCAGCGCATGCACCACGGTGGCCGAGCGGATGGCGCCCGTCGCGCCCAGCGGGTGGCCCAGCGCGATGGCGCCGCCCATGGGGTTGACCTTGGCCGTGTCCAGCCCCAGCGTGTTGATGACGGCCAGCGACTGGGCGGCGAAGGCTTCGTTGAGCTCGTACCAGCCGATGTCGTCCTGCTTCAGACCGGCATAGCGCAGCGCGGCGGGAATGGCCTCGATCGGGCCGATGCCCATGATGGACGGCGGCACGCCCTTGCTGGCGAAGCTGACGAAGCGCGCCAGCGGCGTGAGGCCGAAGCGCTTGACGGCGGATTCGCTGGCCAGGATCAGCGCGCCGGCGCCGTCGCTGGTCTGCGAGCTGTTGCCGGCCGTGACCGTGCCGCGCGCGGCAAACACGGTACGCAGCTTGGCCAGGCCTTCCAGGCTGGTGTCGGGGCGGGCGCCCTCGTCCAGGCTCACGGTGCGGGTGCTGGCAATGACTTCGCCCGTCTCCAGGTTGGCCGCGCGGTCGGTCACCTCGATGGGCGTGATCTCGTCGGCAAACTCGCCGGCCTGCTGCGCGGCGATGGCGCGGCGGTGCGACTCCAGCGCGAAGGCGTCCTGCGCCTCGCGGCTCACCTTCCACTGCTGGGCCACCTTCTCGGCGGTGAGGCCCATGCCGTAGGCGATGCCCACGTCGCCGTCACGCTCAAAGATGCTGGGCGACAGGCTGGGCGCGTTGCCCATCATGGGCACCATGCTCATGCTCTCCACGCCAGCGGCGATCATCACCTCGGCCTCGCCCACGCGGATGCGGTCGGCCGCCATGGCCACGGCCGACAGGCCCGAGGCGCAGAAGCGGTTCACCGTGATGCCGCCCACGCTGGTGGGCAGGCCCGCCAGCACGGCGCCGATGCGCGCCACGTTCAGGCCCTGCTGCGCCTCAGGGATGGCGCAGCCGCAGATGATGTCCTCGATCGAGGCGGGGTCCAGCCCCGGCACCTGGGCCAGCGCGCTCTTGAGCGTGGTGGCCAGCAGGTCGTCCGGGCGGTAGTTGCGGAAAAAGCCCTTGTGCGAACGGCCGATGGGCGTGCGCGTGGCGGCAACGATGTAGGCGTCTTGGATCTGTTTCATGGTTTCTCTCCTCGGGCGGCCTCAGTTACGCACCGGCTTGCCAGTGTTGAGCATGCCCAGGATGCGCTCCTGGGTCTTGGGGTGCTCGATCAGGGCGCAGAACGCCTTGCGCTCCAGCGCCATCAGGTATTCCTCGCTCACCAGCGTGCCGGCGTCCACGTCGCCGCCGCACACCACTTCGGCGATCAGCGTGGCGATGTGCTGGTCATGCTCGCTGATGAAGCCACCGTCGCGCATGTTGACCAGCGAGCCGCGGATGGTGGCAATGCCGCTGCGCCCCGCCACGGGGAACAGGCGCTTGTGCGGCGCGCGCCAGCCGCCGGCGGCCATGGCCTTGGCTTCGTTGATGGCGACGAACAGCACCTCGTCCTTGTGCGGCACGATGAGGTCGCTGTCGAGCAGGTAGCCGAGCTTCTTCGACTCAAGGGCGCTGGTGCCTACCTTGGCCATGGCCGCGGCGGTGAAGCCTTCGGTCAGGAAGGGCAGGAGGTCCTTGCCGGTGCTGGCGGCGGCGTTCTCGGCCGCGCGGCGGGCGATGTAGGTCAGGCCGCCGGCGCCGGGCACCAGGCCCACGCCCACTTCCACCAGGCCGATGTAGCTTTCCATGTGGGCCACGCGGCGTGCGCTGTGCACGGCCAGCTCGCAGCCGCCGCCCAGCGCCATGCCATGGATGGCCGAGACCACCGGCACCTGGGCGTAGCGCAGGCGCAGCATCAGGTTCTGCAGCTCATGCTCCACGCCCTCGATGGCGGCAATGCCGGCCACCACGTAGGCAGGCATGGTGGCCTGCAGGTCGGCGCCCACGCTGAACGGCGCGTCGCCCGACCAGATGACCATGCCGTCGTACTCGCGCTCGGCCAGGTCCACGGCCTCCATCAGGCCTTCCATCACGTCGGGGCTGATCGCGTGCATCTTGCTCTGGATGGAGGCGATCAATACCTTGCCATCGAGCGTCCAGGTGCGCAGCGCATCGGTCTCGCTGATGGTGGTGCCGGCCTTGCGCCAGTCGGGCAGGTTGTCCTCGCCCAGCAGTTTCTCGGGGAAGTACTGGCGCTCGTACACCGGCAACTGGCGGCGCGGCACGAACTTGCCTTGGCGCGCGCTCCACGAACCCTGCGCCGTGTGCACGCCGCCGGCATCCGCCACCGGGCCCTTGAACACCCATTCGGGCAGCGGCGCCTTGGACAGTGCCTTGCCCGCGTCAATGTCCTCCTGGACCATCCTGGCCACCTCCAGCCAGCCCGCCTCCTGCCACAGCTCGAACGGCCCCTGGCTCATGCCGAAGCCCCAGCGCATGGCCTGGTCCACATCGCGCGCGGTGTCGGCAATCGTGGCCAGATGCACCGCAGCGTAGTGGAAGCTGTTGCGCAGGATGGCCCACAGGAACCGGCCCTGCGCGCCCTCGGCGTTGCGCAGCAGCTTCAGGCGCTCGGCGGCGGGCTTCTTGAGCATGCGGCCGTACACCTCGTCGGCCTTGGCGCCGGCGGGCACATATTCCTCGCTCTCCAGCTCGAAACGCAGGATGTCGCGACCCACCTTCTTGTAGAAGCCCGCCTTGGCCTTCTGGCCCAGGTTGCCCAGCTCGATCAGCTTTTGCAGCACGGCGGGCGTGCCGAAGCTGCCGTAGAACGGGTCGGTCTGCTCGTTCAGGTTGTCCTGCAGCGTCTTGATGACGTGGGCCATGGTGTCCAGGCCCACCACGTCGGCGGTGCGGAAGGTGCCGCTGGAGGCACGGCCCAGCTTCTTGCCGGTGAGGTCGTCCACCACGTCGAAGGTCAGGCCGAAGTTCTCCACCTCCTTCATCGTGGAAAGCATGCCGGCGATGCCCACGCGGTTGGCGATGAAGTTGGGGGTGTCGTGCGCGCGCACCACGCCCTTGCCCAGGCCGCTGGTCACGAAGGCTTCGAGCTGGTCGAGCACCTCGGGGCGGGTGGTGGGGGTGTTGATCAGCTCCACCAGCACCATGTAGCGCGGCGGGTTGAAGAAGTGGATGCCGCAAAAGCGCGGCTTGATGGCGTCGGGCAGCGCCTCGGACAGCTGGGTGATCGACAGGCCCGAGGTGTTGGACGCCACGATGGCGTGCGGTGCGACGTGCGGCGCGATCTTCTTGTACAGATCGAGCTTCCAGTCCATGCGCTCGGCGATGGCCTCGATGACGAGATCGCACTCGCCCAGCAGCGCCATGTTCTCCTCGTAGTTCGCCTGCTGGATCAGCGCGGCGTCGTCCGCCACACCCAGGGGCGAGGGCTTGAGCTTCTTGAGGTTCTCCACGGCCTTGGTGACGATGCCGTTCTTCGGACCTTCCTTGGCGGGGAGATCGAACAGCACCACCGGCACCTTCACATTGACGAGGTGGGCCGCGATCTGCGCGCCCATCACGCCCGCGCCGAGCACGGCGACTTTCTTCACTTGGAATCGGGACATTTGCTTGTTCCTTGGATGGTGGGATACGCACGGGGCCGCGCGCCAGGCCCCCGCCACGCGGGCGGGCCGGCTGCGGCGCCGTGGCGCTCACTGCTTTGCTTACTGCACGCGCTGCCAGGTCTGGGTACGCCAGAACGGGCCCAGGAAGCCGCGCACCTCCAGCCGCTTGCCGCCCTCGATGGGGGTCAGGCTGGCGCGGTATTCCTTGCCGTTTTCGGGGTCGAGGATCTTGCCGCCCTCCCAGACCTCGCGGTCATCGGCCTTCTTGACGCCGCGGATGATCTCCAGCCCCGCGATCGCCTTGCCCTTGCGGTCGTCCTTGCACTCGGTGCAGGTGGCGGCAGGGTCGGCGTCCTTTTTGAGGGACTTCTCGATACGGCCGTTCAGCACGCCGCTGGTTTCGGCAATACGGATCTCGGCCTTGGCCTCGCCCGTCTTGTCGTCCACGCTGCGCCACAGGCCCACGGGGGACATCTGGGCCCATGCAGGGGCTGCGATTGCTGCAAAAATAATAGCTGCTAGCGCTTGTCTCATAAGGCCTCCAGTGCAAAAACGTTCAAAAGTAGCAATGCGTGCAGTCGCTGCCTCAGGCCAGGGCGGCGTCGGTGTCCATGAGCACCTTGCTGCCGGCGCGGGCGGTGCGCATCAGCGTGTGGACTTCAGGGAACAGCTTGGCGAAGTAAAAACGCGCCGTCTGCAGCTTGGCCTGGTAGAACGGGTCGGTGTTGCCAGCGGCAATCTCGCGCAGCGCCACCTGGGCCATGCGGGCGAACATGTAGCCGAACACCAGGTGGCCGGCCACCCGCAGGTAGTCCACGGCGGCGGCGCCCACCTCATCGGGGTTCTGGAAGCCGCGGAAGCCGATCTCGGTGGTGAACTTGGTCATCTGGTCGCCCAGGTAGGCGATGGGGTTGATGAACTCGGCCATCTTCTCGTTCACGCCTTCTTCGGCCACCAGCTGCCCGACCAACTTGCCGAACTTCTTCAGCGTGGCGCCGTTGTTGCCCAGCACCTTGCGGCCCAGCAGATCCAGCGACTGCACGGTGTTCGTGCCTTCGTAGATCATGTTGATGCGGTTGTCGCGCACGAACTGCTCCATGCCCCATTCCTTGATGAAGCCGTGGCCGCCAAAGACCTGCATGCAGGCGTTGGTGGCAATGTGCCCGTTGTCGGTGATGAAGGCCTTGACGATGGGAGTCAGCAGCGCCACCAGCTCGTCGCTGTCCTTGCGCACCTTCTCGTCGGGGTGGCTGTGGGCCTTGTCCAGCAGCAGCGTGCAAAAAATCTGCAGCGCGCGCGCGCCCTCGGCGTAGGCTTTGGCGGTGAGCAGCATCTTGCGCACGTCGGGGTGCACGATGATGGGATCGGCCTCCTTGTCCTTCGCCTTGGTGCCCGACAGGCTGCGCATCTGGATGCGGTCCTTGGCGTAGGCCAGCGCGTTCTGGAAGGCCACTTCGGTCAGGCCCAGCGACTGGTTGCCCACGCCCAGGCGGGCGGCGTTCATCATCACGAACATCGCGGCCAGGCCCTTGTTGGGCTCGCCCACCAGGGTGCCGATGGCGCCGTCGATGGCAATCTGCGCCGTGGCGTTGCCGTGGATGCCCATCTTGTGCTCCAGGCCCGTGCAGTAGATGGGGTTGCGCTCGCCCAGCGAACCGTCGGCGTTCACCTTGAACTTGGGCACCACGAACAGGCTGATGCCCTTGCTGCCCTTGGGCGCGTCGGGCAGGCGGGCCAGCACCAGGTGCACGATGTTGGAAGTGAAGTTGTGCTCGCCGGCGCTGATGAAGATCTTGTTGCCGGTGATCTTGTAGGTGCCATCGGCCTGGGGCTCGGCCTTGGTGCGCAGCAGGCCCAGGTCGGTGCCGCAGTGCGGTTCGGTCAAGCACATGGTGCCGGTCCATTCGCCGCTCGTGAGCTTGGGCAGGTACAGCTTCTTCTGCTCGTCGGTGCCGTGGGCGTGCAACGCCTCATAGGCGCCGTGCGACAGGCCGGGGTACATGGTCCAGGCCTGGTTGGCGCTGTTGAGCATCTCGTACAGGCACTGGTTCATCACGAAGGGCAGGCCCTGGCCGCCATAGGCGGTGTCGCACGACAGCGCCGCCCAGCCACCTTCCACGTACTGCGCATAGGCCTCCTTGAAGCCCTTGGGCGTGGTCACCTCATGCGTCTGCTGATTCAGCGTGCAGCCCTCGGTGTCGCCGCTGATGTTCAGCGGGAACGCCACGCCGGCGGCGAACTTGCCGGCTTCTTCCAGCACGGCGTTGATCGTGTCGGCATCCACCTCCGCATGCGGGGGCATGGCCTTGAATTCGTCGGTGACCTTAAAGACTTCATGCAGGACGAATTGCATGTCGCGCAGCGGAGGCGTGTAAGTAGGCATGTGGAGACTCCTGGGAAGAAGGAAGGGTGGAAGAGAAGAAAAACCGAAATACGGACGGTGGCAGGACTCAACCGCGGTGGCCAGGCAGCGCGCTGTAGCGCGCCAGGATGTTGTCAAAGCCCGTGTTGGCCCGGTCGATGGAGCCAGGGGTGTGCAGGAAGCGCGCCTCGTAGTGCAGCGCCAGGATCAGGCCGTGGATCTCGAACAGCATCTGGTCCTCGCTGACGTCGTCGCGGATCTCGCCGCACTCCTTGCACTGCTGGATGGCGCGCTTCATCGCGGCCTGCCAGGTCATCACCGAGTTGGCCAGCGCATCGCGCACCGGGCCGGTGCGATCGTCGAACTCCACCGCGCCGCTGATGTAGATGCAGCCGGAGTCGATCTCGATGGAGGTGCGCTTCATCCAATTGGCAAACAGGGCGCGCAGGCGCGGCACGCCGCGAGGGGCCTGCATCGCGGGGTAGAACACTTCCTGCTCGAATCGCGTGTGGTACTCGCGGATCACCGAGATCTGCAGCTCCTCACGCGAGCCGAAGTGCGCGAACACGCCTGACTTGCTCATGCCCGTCACGTCGGCCAGCGCACCGATGGACAACCCCTCCAGGCCGATGTGCGTGGCCAGGCCCAGGGCGGCATCGATGATGACGGCCTTGGTGTGTTGCCCCTTGTGCAGCGCCCGGCCCTCGCGGCGTGGCGCGCGAACCGTCTTGATGGGGGAAGGAGAAAGAGACATGAGGCAAAATAAAACGAACGATCGTTCTATTTTGCATAAAACAGGCAGGTAACGCCAGTATTTCCAGGCGCGCAGAACGCGCTTCGGGGTAAACCCCTAAGTGGATGATTTATCGAGCCCCACCATCGCGGGGGACCGTGCCAAGGGCGAAATGGTTACCGCGCCTTTCGCGGGTGGTCATGCCATCACGTTTGCCTGCGCCGGCGTTACAGCCACAGTGCCAGAGTGGCGTCCAGGTGTTCCGTCGGCATGCGGCGAAAGCCCGTGCGTGCGTAGCGCTGCAGGCGTCCGCGGATCAGGTCGGACAGTGCGGCCGCCCGCACCTGTGTCTGCACCGTGGGTGTCGCCGAGCCGTCCGCGTCGGCCACGGGCCGTAGGCACTGGCGCAGCGTGGCCTCCACCTTGTCGAAGAACAGGTTCATGCGCTGCTGCAGGCGCTCGTTTTCGAAAACCAGCGCATCCCCCACCATCACGCGCACCATGCCGGGGTTGCGCTCACCAAATTGCAGCACCATGGCCGTGATGCGCGCCGCGCGCTGCGCGCCCTCAGACTCGCCACCGCGCTCCATGATCTGCTGCACAAGGGTAAAGACGCTCTGCTCGATGAAATCGATGAGCCCCTCGAACATCTGTGCCTTGCTGGCAAAGTGGCGGTACAGCGCCGCCTCGCTCACCTGCAGGCGCGCCGCAAGCGCTGCCGTGGTGATGCGCTCGGCCCCGGGCTGCTCCAGCATGGCCGCCAGGGTCTGCAAGATCTGCTCACGCCGCTCGCCCGGCCGCGGCCGGCGGCGCGCGGCGGGCGCGTCGTCGGTGGAGGCTGGCGCGTCAGTAGCAGGCGTGAATTCAGTCATGGGGCATGGATCGGGGGGAGCAACAAGTGTGTGCAATTGATTCTCGCACACCACGACTCCAGCGTCGTGACGGCTGCTCGCTGTTGCCACGACCCCGGAATTTGCTTCCAAAAAGATAGCTGCTAACGCTTGCAGGACAAGCGCTGCAGCCATTTTTACCCCAATACACCCGGGCCATGCCCGAAAAGAGCCTAGTGACTCCGGATCATGGTGCCGTAGGCCTGGTCGGTCAGAATTTCCAACAACATCGAATGCGGTACGCGGCCATCAATGATGTGCACGGCATTCACGCCAGCCTTTGCCGCATCCAACGCCCCGCTGATCTTGGGCAGCATGCCGCCGGAGATGGTGCCATCAGCGAACAATGCATCAATTTCGCGCGCCGTCAGGTCGGTGAGCAGCTTGCCTTCCTTGTCCAGCACACCAGGGGTGTTGGTGAGCAGCACCAGTTTCTCTGCCTGCAGCACCGTAGCTAATTTACTCGCCACCACGTCGGCGTTGATGTTGTAGCTTTCGTTTTCCTCGCCAAACCCGATCGGGCTGATGACGGGAATGAAGGCATCGTCCTGCAGCGCCTTGACCACGCTCGGGTCGATCGCCACGATGTCACCGACCTGCCCCACGTCATGTTCGACGCTCGGGTCCTTGTTGTCCACCATCTTGAGCTTCTTGGCACGGATCATGCCGCCATCGCGCCCCGTGAGGCCCACAGCCTTGCCACCCGCCTGGTGAATCAGGCCCACGATGTCCTGCTGCACCTCGCCGGCCAGCACCCATTCCACGACTTCCATGGTTTCGGCATCGGTCACGCGCATGCCCTGGATGAACTCGCCCTTCTTGCCCAGACGGTTCAGGGCTTGCTCGATCTGCGGGCCTCCGCCGTGCACTACCACCGGGTTCATGCCCACCAGCTTGAGCAGCACCACGTCTTCCGCAAAGTCGGCCTGCAGGGCCGGGTCGGTCATGGCGTTTCCGCCATATTTGATGACCATGGTCTTGCCATGGAACTTGCGGATGTACGGCAGCGCCTGGGCCAGGATCTCAGCCTTGTCGCGCGGCGCAATCGAAAGAAGGTCGGTCATGTGTACGGGAAGATTGACAAGCGTGGATTACAAACAGCGCAAATTGTGCCGCATCCGGCGCACGCGCGCCGCCTTCAGAAGCGCATCCAGTCGGGCACCTTGAAGCGTACGATTCCGATATAGGCCGCCACGTAAGTGGCACCAAACAAGCCACAGAACGCTATGAGCACGGGCGTGTTATTCCAGAACAACACGGCGGGCACCACCGTGAGCATGGTGAACGCCCAGAGGTAGGGCGATGTACGGTTGTTGCGCTTGAGCATGCGACGCGCCTCGTCCTCATGGAACACCCGCCGCACGATACGGCGGTAGATCAACTGGTGGAAATGCAATGCATCCGCCATCCCCGGAGATACGCCACGCACCAGCTTGCGATAAATGGAGAAGAGCGTTTCCCAGACCGGATAGATCAGCAGCAGCATGGGGAACCAGGGCGAAACCTCCACATTGCGCTGCACCAACGATAAGCTTGCCAACGCAATCACCACGCCCCAGATATAAGCCCCCCCATCGCCGGCAAACAGCATGCCGCGGGGGTAGTTCCACACCAGAAAACCTACGGTTGCCGCCGCCATGCAGACCAGCAAGGAGGCCAAGGCCCGGTCGCCCACCTGCAGGCACACATGGGCCAACGCCAGGGTCACGATCAACGCGACCATACCCGCGAGACCGTTGTAGCCATCAATGATGTTGAAAGCATGGGGCAAGCCGGCAATCGCCAACAGCACGATACCCATCCCAAGCCAAGGCTCCCGCCGCAGCATCGCGTCCAGCCAAGGCAGTCCCAGGCGCGGGACGTTCAACTCCAGCAACCACACTGCCAACCCCCCGGAGACCAGTGTGAGGAGCAGTCGATAGCGCACCGACAGTCTTTGGGTGATGTCCTCCGTGATGCCGCCCAACGCCGCAGGCAGCAGCGCCACCATCCACAAGAACACCCAGTAGCCTAGGCGCAACGAACCCGGGTCCCCCGCCCGGGTCTGCCATACACCCAGCATCCAACTGCTGCACAAGCCGACCAACACCGCCACGCCGCCGAGGCGCGGTATCTCGCCCACGTGGAACCGCTGGGGCATGGAATCACTGTACGCGGCCGTGCGGCCACCCGCCCAACGGATGATGTAGGCAGCCGACAGCCCAGCACACAGAAAACCCACCAGAGACAACCAAATCATGGGGGGCCGATCCTACGGGAGCTGTGGATATCCAGAGGCAACAAATCTTTAGCTTGGCGGTAAACAGGCGAAAGCCATAGCCGCAGCAAACTGCGCACATGCCACAGGAGGTAGCGCAGGCGGCGGTGGCTGGCGCGCTCCCCGCCGTGGACTATTACCACCGGGACGCGACGTATGGCCCACCCCGCCAAACGGATACGCAAACTCAAATCCACGTCCTCACAGTACATAAAATAGCGCTCATCAAATCCCCCCACTTGTTGCCAGACAGTACGTGGCAACACCAGGCATGCGGCGTTAACCCAATCCACCCGGGCTTCACCGTGTCTCAAGATGCGGCGGCGCCACAGTGCAGCAGGGGTGGGCAATGCCCGTTCACTGTCCTGCTCTTTTCCCACGCCATCCACCTGAACGGGGTACGCGCACCCCACGCCTGGCTGCAGTACTGCAGCCACCAAAGCGCCAAAGGGATCCGAAGTTAAGCGCACATCGGGGTTCAGCACACAAACGCAATGCTCCTTTGCATCGCACAGGGCCCGATTGTGATTGGCCCCAAAACCCAGCGGCTGCTGATTGCGTCGCACCTGAAGCTCAAACGGCCACAACTGGTGAGGTGGCAACGGCTCATCCGCCTGGTTGAGCGTCAGCACTACCCGGGTGACACTGGCTTTGCAATATCGCGCCAAGTCTTGAAGCAAAGCGCCCACGAGCGGTCCATGCCCATGGCTGACCACGGACACCACCAGGCCGCCGGAACATGAGGAAGCTGCTTGCATCGGGTCGGTATTGTCGCTGTAACCAAGGTCACTGACAGGGCCGCCAGACCAGAGGGCCCCACCTACCCCCTTGGTCATAATCTGGGGATGACACAGAACATCGAGGATTTGCACGTCTATCTGCGCAGCATCCGCCCGGACGAGCGCACCTCTCTTTCCGTATTGGCCGGTCTGGTGCATGAGGGCGCCACCGTATTGGATTTGGGCTGCGGCAGCGGTGCGCTGGGCCAATACCTGTATGAAACCCATCAATGCATCTGCGATGGCCTGACCTGGAGCGAGGCCGAGGCGGCCCACGCCCGCCCTCACTACCGCCAAGTGGTGGTAGACGACTTGGAAACCTGCAACCTTCTTACAACTTTTACGACAAAGCACTACGACTACATCGTGTGCGCCGACGTGCTGGAACACCTGCGAGCGCCCGAGCGTGTGCTGGCCGCCTGTCGCGAGCTGCTCAAACCCAGTGGCGGGTTGCTAATCTCGGTACCCAACGCGGGCTATGCGGGCCTGGTGGCCGAGTTGCTGCAGGGCGAGTTTCGCTACCGTGAAGAGGGGTTGCTGGACCGCACTCACTTGCGTTTCTTCACACGCCGCTCACTCGCGCGCTTCCTGGGCGATCAGGCGTGGGCCCTGGACAGCCTGGATACGATCCGCCGCGAAATGCCCGAGTCCGAATTCCAGGCTGCATTCGATCAACTCCCGCCAGCCGTCGCGCGTTATCTGCTGGGCGCGCCCGATGCACTCGCTTACCAGTTCATTGGCGTGGCGCACCCCGCAGCGCAACCGGTCACCGCAGACCAATCTGGGCCGCCCGACGCCGATCCCGCCTACGCGCTGTTCACTGCGCAGCTCTACTTCGGTCATGCCGGCCAGTACGCCGAGGACCGCAAGCTCACAGCCACCGGCATCATCGGCCGCGAACGCCAAGCCCTGCAGTTCGTGCTGCCCGCGACCGGCGTGCCCATATCCCACCTGCGGCTGGACCCCGCTGACCGGCCAGGCTTCCTACATCTGTATGGCCTGGCCCTGCAAGGGCCCCAGGGCGAAACGATCTGGTCCTGGGATGCAGCCAGCGCCATCGAACCCCTGCTCGACAGCACGGCACATAGCCAGATCGTCTGGCAGGCCCCGCTGGCCGCGGCTGCGCCAGCCACACTGCTCCTGCTGACGGGCGAGGACCCCTGGCTCCAACTGCCCATTTCGCAAGACGTGCTGGCGACCAGCGCACAAGCCGGCGCCATGTTGACAGTGGAATGCGGCTGGCCGATGTCGGCCGATTACCTGGCACTGTCCAGCACGGTCCAACCCCTCCAGGCCAAAATCGCCCGCATCGAAGCCCAGGCACATGCCATGCAAGGGCAACTGGAAGGCCAGTTGGGCGAAGCCCGCCACTCCCTAGAGGTAGCACAGGCCGCCAATCAGGAACTTGCCAGCACCAACACCGTATTGATGCAACAGCGCTCCGATCTGAAGGATGAGTCGGCGCAGTTCCAGCGTAACGCCACCCGTCTGCAGTACGAGCTCACTCAGTTGCAGCGAGATTTTGGAGAGCTGGCCAACCACCTGAAAACCATCGAAAGCTCCACCGTGTTCCGTGCGACCCGTCCCATCGTTCACGCCAAGATGCGCCTGGACCGCCTGCTGGGCCGCGCGCCCCGCCATACGGCTGCCTCCACAGAACGGGTGCCCCAGCCACTGCCGCCCACCGCGCATCCAGTGGACATCATCGTGCCGGTCTACCGGGGCCTGGCCGACACACGGCTGTGCATCAATTCCGTGCTGGCCAGCCCCGTACGCACGCCGTATCGGCTGATCGTCATCAACGACTGCAGCCCCGAGCCCGAAGTCACCGCCTGGCTGCGCGAACGTGCCATTCAGGACGAACGCATCACCCTGCTCGAGAACGTGGAGAACCTCGGCTTCGTAGGCACCGTCAACCGGGGCATGGCCCTGAATGAAGACAACGATGTGCTGCTGCTCAACAGCGACACCGAGGTCGCCAATGACTGGCTCGATCGCATTCGCGCCGCTGCCTATGGCGACAGCAAGGTAGCGTCCGTCACCCCGTTCTCCACCAATGCCACCATCTGCAGCTACCCGCAATTCTGCAAGGACAACGCCCTCCCTCCGGGCTACGACACGGCCCGCATGGATGCGCTGTGTGCGCGCACGAACCCCGGCGCGGTCGTGGATGTGCCCACGGGAGTGGGCTTTTGCATGTACATCCGCCGTGACAGCCTGCGCGATGTGGGCCTGTTCGATACCGAAAACTTCGGCAAGGGCTATGGCGAGGAGAACGACTTCTGCCAGCGCGCCATCCGCAAGGGTTGGCGCAACCTGCATCTGCTCGACACCTTCGTGCTGCACACGGGCGGTGTGAGCTTTGGCGACAGCAAGAGCCCGCGCGAGCGCGCGGCCATGGAAACGCTGGCACGCCTGCACCCCGGCTATGCGCGGGATGTCCACGCCTTTGTCCAGACAGACCCGGCCCGCCCCTACCGCCTGGCGCTGGACGTGGCCCGCATTCGGGACGCAGGCCTGCCCGTGGTGCTGGCCGTGCTGCACGACCGCGCGGGAGGTACCGTGCGCCATGTGCGCGAGCTGGCCGCTCACCTCGCGGACCAATCGCAGTTCCTCACACTCACCCCGGCGCCTGGCCACAGCGTCCTGCTGCGCATGGCCGGAGAGAACGAGGGCTTCGAACTCGCCTTCCGGCTGCCCGAGCAGTACGACGACCTGATCGACGTGCTACGCCGGCTCGGTGTGCGGCATGTGCACTTCCATCACCTGCTCGGACACGGACAGGCGATCCGCGATCTGCCTCATCTGCTGGATGTGCCCTACGATTTCACCGCGCACGACTATTACAGCTACTGCACCCACATCTCGATGACTGGCAGCGACAACCGCTATGTGGGCGAACTGGCACCCGGGCAGTGCAAATGCTGCCCACCAGACATGGCGGCGCCGCTCGACGGCACCGTCGCGCAATGGCGCGGTGCCAATGCGCGGCTGCTCACCGGTGCGCGCCACGTATTGGCACCCAGCCACGACACGGCCCGCCGCATTGCCGGCTTCGCTCCGGCGGCACGCGTGCACGCCGTGCCGCACACCGACGTGCCCACGAACGCCGCGCTACCCGCGCCAGCGCCGGCACCTCTGCAGCCGGGCGCACCGCTGAGGATCGCGGTGATCGGTGCCCTGAGCGCCATCAAGGGCGCCGATGTGCTGGAAGCCGCCGCCCTGGAGGCGGCGCGGCGCAATGCCCCCATAGAGTTCCACCTGCTCGGTTTTGCCTACCGCCATCTGCAAACCCAGCCGCGCGCACGCTTGACAGTGCACGGCGCCTATGAAGAGCAGGATCTGCCCGGCCTGCTCGCATGGCTGCAGCCCGATCTGGTTTGGTTCCCCGCCCAATGGCCCGAAACCTACAGCTACACGCTGAGCGCCGCACTGCTGGCCGGTTTGCCCGTGGCAGTGCCGAACCTGGGCGCCTTTGCCGAGCGCATCGCCGGGCGGCCCTGGAGCTGGGTGTACGACTGGGAGCTGGACGGCAAGGGTTGGGTGGACGCTTTCACCACCCTGCACACGCAGCACTTCTCCACCGGCAATACCCCAGTGCCAGGAGATGCGCAGCCCGGGACGGAAATCCCGTCCACAGAGGACGACTGGACTTACCGCCGCGATTACCTGACCGGACTGGCGCCCGCCGCACCGGCGGATGCGCCCGGCCTCGACCATGCAGCCCTGCTGGCCTACCTGCCCAAACCGACGCCCGCCGACGCCGCAAAATCCGGCTTGCTGGGGGCGGTCGTCTATCTGCGCTCCCTGCCCGTGCTACGTGGCGTGGCGCGCCGCATCCCCGCGCACTGGCAGCGGCAGGTCAAGAATTGGCTCAGAGCTTGATGTGAAAAACAGGAGCTTATGGCGCTTGCCATACGGTGATTTCACATGGAAATCAATCTGAAACCACCGTATATCAAGCGCAAACAGCTCTTTAATTCATAGCATCACTTGCTCAACAGCAGAAATATCTCATTGTTGAGCAACCAATCCTGCGGGTAGCGATCACGCAGAGACTGCGGGACTTCCATGTCCAGATGGCGGCGCTCCTGTCGCACGACATGAAAGCCCACATCGGTGGTGGCCTCCACCAGCTCATCGGCCGTGAGCCGGTTGAGCGCGCGATATTCGTTGAAGACGAACTTCTTGTACCCGTCCACACCGAAGTCGGCAAAGCCAAAGTCCACCTCAGCCGCGTCGATCGGCCCCTCATGGGCCTCGATGATCTTCCACAGCTCTTCTTCACTGGCCAGCAGGTGGTGCCAGGGAACGTCGTCATACCGGCGCAGGTGCGAGCCGAAAGGGGAATAGAACAACGGTTCGATCTGAATGAAGAAGTAGCCTCCCGGGCGTAGGCAGGCATACAGATCCCGTGACCTGCAACCCGCCACCCGTACCAAGGCAATAGAGAATCCGCGCAACCGAGAGGAAGCGCGATGCGCAAGAGCAGGTACACGGACGAACAGATCATTGGGTTCATCAAGCAGGCCGACGCTGGCATGAGCGTTGCGGACCTGTGCCGCCGAGAGGGTTTCAGCTCGGCCACGTTCTACAAGTGGCGAGCCAAGTTCGGCGGCATGGAAGCCAGCGACGCCAAACGGCTGCGCGACCTCGAAGCCGAGAACAACCGGCTCAAGAAGCTACTGGCCGAAGCGGTGTTGGACAACGAGGCGCTGAAGGTGGCCTTCGGCGTAAAGCGCTGAGCCCACCGGCGAAGCGACGCGCGGTGGGCAAGATGTTGGAAGAGACCTCGATCAGTGAACGGCGCGCCTGCGCTTTGGTGGGACTGTCGCGCGACAGCTGGCGGCACCCGCCCCAGCGCGCACAGCACGACCAGGCCACGAGTCAGCGCATCGTCGAGCTCGCGCACGAGCGGCGTCGCTTCGGCTACCGGCGCATTGCGGACCTGCTGCGGGCTGAAGGCACGAAGGTCAACGACAAACGCGTCTATAGGCTCTACAGGCTGGCTGAGCTGTCGGTGCGCAAGCGCCGCGGCAAGCAGCGCCTGAAGCTCGAACGCGTGCCGCTGCACCAATGCCAGAGCGTCAACGAGGTCTGGAGCATGGATTTCGTCAGCGACAGCTTGGCCAGTGGCCGGCGCATCAAGTGCCTGACCATCACCGATGACTTCAGCCACGAGTGCGTGGATATCGCCGTCGACCACGGCATCGGCGGCGAGTACGTAGTGCGCGTGCTGGAGCAGGTGGCGCGGTTTCGCGGTTACCCGCAGGCCGTGCGCACAGACCAGGGGCCCGAATTCACCAGCCGAGCCTTCATGGCGTGGGCGCAGGCCAGGGGCGTGCGCCATATCCTCAACCAGCCCGGCAAGCCCACGCAGAATGCCTACATCGAGAGCTTCAACGGCAAGTTCCGCGACGAGTGTCTGAACGAGCACTGGTTCCAGAGCCTGAAACAGGCCCGTGCCGAGATTGCGCGCTGGCGGGCTGACTACAACGAGATCAGACCGCACAGCAGCTGCGGCCGGATTCCCCCAGCAAAGTTCGCAGCGCGACATCGACAATCAACTGGCGGCGCCGTAACGGCGCCGCTTCAAACCCAGGAGTAATCTCCTTTAACCAGCGGATTTTCTCAAAACGACTGGTACGGGTATTGGGGGCAGGTCACCCGCAGGATCGGTGTCAGCTGCTCGCGCTGCACGTGCTCGAAAGTGGACCAGCTCATAATGCCATCCACTCCCGCATGGCGCTGGGCCAGTGAGGCTCCGGAACGAATGGTCTCAAAGCTCAGCGCAGCCGGCAGCCGTCGCATTCCCAACTGCTCACGTGCAATGCGCGGCAGCTTGGCATATTCCTGACGGATGTCCACACCATGGATCGCCGTCGCACCGTGCCGCAGAACGAGCGCCAGATCCGTGATCCCGTCGCCGCAGCCAAAATTCAGCAGACGCGCCGTGGGGAGATCCAACACCCCCCCCACCCAATGGTTCACGACGTCCGCTGCATACTCAAAATGCGCGCGAAACCATTCGTCGGTGATCTTCCCGGCATCCCACGGAGACACCCCAAACAGCCATTCCTGCCAATGGTTTAACGTTCTCATGTCGACGCCCCGCTCATTGATGCAGACTCATCGTTTGCGCAGCACATAGGCGTCCTGATGGTTCCAGAAGTGCACTGGCGCTTGGTGCACCAGCGCGCCAAGACCCCACGTCTTCTCGATCTGCGCCAACACGAACGGTTCGGCCGTAAAGGCAGTGCCATACTCGTGCACGTCAATTGCCTGTGATTCGCTGGAGGGGGCGAAGAAGTATCCGTCGTCCTCCAACGTCACATGGTCGAAATCGGCCGCCTTCTGCCCATGGGTACTGAACACCAGCACACCTCCTGGAGCTACTGCACCATGCAAAGCCTGGAGCCAACGTGTCCACGTATGGCGCGGCAGATGGCTGAAAAGCGACAGGACGAACACCAGGTCATATTGACGGGGCCATTGCACGTCCTCGGGAACGCTGGCCGATGGGAACCCCTGCACGCCGAAGGTGGCGCGGGAAAAATCCACCGCATCCGCCACCACGTCGGAGACCGTGACACGCGAAGCTCCGAGCGCCTTCACCAGGTGCCGGGTGAAACGGCCATGGCCACTGGCAAATTCCAGCACGTGGTTCATCTTCAGCAGGGGCTGGTCCACCGCCTCCAGCAGCACCAGTAGCTCCGACAGCGTGCGCCATCCATCGGCAAAATAGTCCCTCAGCGGATTCATGCTCGAGGGATGGCCCGCAAAGAAACCGAAGATGTCGTCATGCGCCGAAATCCGGCATTCCAAGCCCATCATGTTGGTGAAGGACCCCACGAGGCCGTGCTGCTCGATCAATGCGTGCGCCTGCAGCACCACGTCCTTTTCCGCCCGCGCTCGCGCCAGTACCTGGGCCGCTCCGGTGCGGTCGCCCCGCGCCAGCAGCTCCTGGCCTTCTTGTAGCAGTGCCTGCCCAGAACTGGGCGCGTTGTCATGTTGTGAACTCATAGCTATGTGGCGCTTGCATCAGCTCCAGTGGTGCGGCAAGCGAACGAGCCCCGGCAAGGGCTTGGGGAAAATGAATCGGAAATGCAGGAACTGGAACCACTCGTCATAAACCGCGAGTCCCGTCTCATCGAACAGAAATGCGCTGATGACGTAGTCGCCGCTGTGCAGCGGCAGATCAGGAAATGTCAATATCGAGCGCCACGTTCCATCCGGCAACTGCTCGGGAGTGGCGCCATCTTCATGCGTCGCCAAAGAGGTGATTCCCACGCCCTTGGATTGCTCGATCATGAAACCAATATGCGGCCGCTCCTCCCCCCGCCCCCGCACGGTAATGGTGACCACCAGATCCTGGCTGTGCAGAACGGCCGGTTGATCTCCTTCGGGTGTACCCAAATCCTTGACGTCCACCGACAAGATGCAAGCGTCGCCGCGTTCGACCGCGGCCACCGGTGATTCTGACGCGGGGCCGCTAGAGTCTCCCGACGTGGCGTTCGCATCCGACCCCTGTGCGTACGGAATGAGCTCAGGCGCCTCCTCGCCGCGCAGCACGTCCTGCGCCTGCCGCTGGCGCGTGTGCAGATCATAGGCGGCCAGCACCGGCTCCGTGGGCCCCATCTGCACCACCTGCCCGGCCCGCAGCCATAAGGCTGCGTCACACAAATGACGAATGTGATACGGACTATGGGAACAGAACAGAATGGTGCAGCCATTGTTGCGGAAGGCCATGATGCGCTCGATGCATTTCTTCTGGAAATGCTGGTCGCCCACGGCCAATGCCTCATCAATGATCAAGACGTCTGGTTGAACCGCCGTGACCAGCGCAAACGCCAGTCGAACAGACATGCCCGACGAGTAGGTCTTCACCGGCCGGTCCAGTGCTTCACCCAGTTCGCAGAATTCGATGATCTCTGGCTCCAGGCGCGCCATTTCCGCCCCGTCGATCCCTATCAGGCTTCCGCCGAAGTACAGGTTGTCGCGCCCGCTGAAATCCGGATGGAACCCCGCGCCCAACTCCAGTATGGCCGTGACGCGGCCCACGCGCTCGATGCGCCCAGTGGACGGCTGCAACGTGCCCGCCAACAGCTTAAGCAACGAACTCTTGCCCGCGCCGTTGTCGCCAATGACCCCGATGCACTGCCCGCGCCGCAACTCGAACGAAACATCTCGCAGTGCCCAATGGCTCCGATGCGTGGCCTTGCCGGTCACCAGTGCCCTGAGGCGTGAGCGGGGCGATGGATACAGCTTGTACTCCTTGCTGACGCCGTCCACCCGCAACACCACTTGCGAGCCCAAGCCACCGCCGGCGCCACCCACACTCAAGTCCGTCATAGCCAATCCACCAACTGATCACGGCTGCGCGCGATGAGCAGATTCAGCGCTACCACCAGCAAAGCAAGCCACACGGCAGAGACCCACCATACGCTCGCTGGCGGCCACGTTCCCTGCAATAGCACCTGCTGATAGCCCTGCACGAGTGCTGTCATGGGATTGAGCCAAAGCACCCAGGCCCAGGCGTCAGGGAACATGCTCAGCGGAAACAGTATCGGCGAGAGATAAATGCCTACCGAGAGTAGAAAGCCTACAACCTGGACCGTATCCCGGAGGGCTGCTGCCAGAATAGCCAACATATAGCCCAACAATAGACACAACAGCAGCTGCACTGCCAACAGCGCCGGAAGCGCCAGCGTGGGCCACTGGAATCGATGCAGCGGCATGTAAGCCAGCGCGACCAGAAGCAGCAACGGCCCATAGATGACGGCACTTGCCAACACGGTCCGTGTCGTAAAGAGAATGGGGGGCAAAGGGTTTTTCTGCAACAACCCGCCCGCTTCGATCAGACTGTTCATCCCCCGGGAAACGGCGTCGCAAAAGGCCATCCACGGCAAAGCCCCCACGATCAAAAAGGTGCCCACGGCATGCGTAGGCGCCCCGGAGCCCAGACGCATGGAGAACACGACGTCGAAGACCAAATAGTAGGCTGCAACGGTGAGCAACGGCTGCAGGTATGGCCACAGGATGCCGACTGCGGTTCCCGCATGGCGCGCAGCTACTTCTCGTCGGGTCATGACCCCAACGAGCGCACGTGCCCCCCAGACCGCACGCGCGTCATTCCACAAATAAGTCAGCATTCAGCAACCAGTGTGCAAACCAAGCAACCCGCGAAGTTAACACGCCTTGAAAGCCTGCACACCTGCTGCGAGCGACCTGGTTACTTGCCCACAGGGGTAGGAGCTGGCTTGGGCAGTGCGTCGTATCTGGCGGCTACGGCCTTAATAGCCTCTTCATTAATTTTCACACCTAGTTGCATCTTTTGCGCTTCCTCTACGCGTGCCTCCTGAATGGCCGCGTCGCGCACCTCTTTGATTAAGGCCTCACGCACCTCTTCGTAGGGGCGGATACCGGCGGGGCGCCTGTCTTGCAACTGAATAATGTGATAGCCGAACTTGGATTGCACGACGCCGCTCAGATCCCCGGGGTTCTTCAGGCTGAATACAGCCGTTTCGAACTCTGGCACCATGCGCCCCTTGCCAAAGAAGCCCAGGTCGCCTCCTTTTGCCGCGGAACCCTTGTCCGTCGAATGCTCGCGCGCGAGCTTGGCAAAATCACCGCCAGTCTTGATCTCTTCCAACAGCTTCTGAGCCTGTGCACGCTGCTCATCGCCCTCCCCGGCGATCAGAATATGGCGCGCGCGCACCTCTTCTTGCGCTTGAAAGCGCTCGGGCTTGGCCTTGTAGACATTACGAGCCAAGCCTTCTGCAGCTGCAGCACTGGGAGTATGCGCCTTGTCCAGCTTGGCGAGATATGCGTCGGAGAGGACCTTATCCCGCGCAATGCGCAATGCGGCCTGCACTTCGGGATCCTGTGCCAACTTCTGCGCTTCCGCTGACTCAGCCATTGCACGACGTGCATACAGATTGGTGGCAATCTGCATCACAGTCTGCGGGCGAGCCAACACGATGCTGCGCATTTCAACCGGCATGCGCAGCGAGTCGGCCTGAATGTCCGCCTCTGTAATGGAGATGCGCGGCCCTTGCACCAGCGCCTGCTCTTCTGCGGATGCCACACCCGCCGCACATACCGCCGCCACCGCGGCACACAGAGGAAGAAGAAATGCTCGAGTCATGCTTGCGTTCATCGTCAATCTAAAAAAGTAATAAAAAAAGGCGGGGTCTCCCCCGCCTTTTTGGATCGCATCGCTGCGATTAAGTGCCCACGAGAATTAACGCGTGAAGCGGTGCGGCCAGGTGATGCCGTACGTACCGGACAGGCCAGGAGCCACTTGGGGGTTCGACAGCTTGATGAACGAAGCGCCCATCAGCGGCAGACCTTCCACCACGCCAGCGCCCGGAGCGCCGATGTCGTTAGCCGTGGTCACAACACCCCAGCCGTTGGTGTAGGTACCGGACGTGATGGTCGAACGGGCCACGCTGGAGGCCAGCACGGAGTTGCCCAGGTCCTTGAATGCCAGCACAGAAGCCTCACCACACAGCGACACCACAGCGGCTACGCCAGGCGTACGGGGCGAGAACACCGGGCCAGGCGTAGAGGCACCAGGGGTGGTTTCTTCACGATCCCAGAACTTCTGAGCGTCGGCCTTCACGCAGATGTTACCCTTGCCATCCGTCGAGACGGGGGTGTTAGCTGCAAAGAACCACTCATCTTGCAAAGTTGCAGCAGCGTCAGGCGTTACGCCAACGATCAAGTCAGAGAACAGACGATAAGACGTGTTGGAGTCGTTAGCCGGCGTCGTGCCAGAGATAGCTGCATAGTTAGCGGCTACGCTGTAACGGCGGGTGGGCATCGAGAACACCCAGTCAGTCTTGGCGGTGATCGACTCATCGTTAGCGTACTGATTCGTCACCGAGGTCACAGCCAGAGCAGACGTCAGCTTCACAGCCTGGGCCTTGGGGTTGCCAATGTCAGCAGCCAGGTATGGCGTGGACATGTCGGGCAGGTCATAGTAGCCAGCGGCCAGGGCGGGCGTTGCACCGAAGGCCGTACCGTCCGTCTTCAAAGCATCCGTACGCAGCAGCGGGTCAGCCGTGAATGCGTCGATCGCAGCTGCGGCAACGCCGGTATCGATCTGCGGGAAATGCACGAAGTTGCCACGACCATCAGCCACCACTGCAGTGGAAGCACCGGAGAACGTGGTGGTTTCAGGCACATTGATGATGTACCAGTCGCCCATCAGGCCGCCCGTGGGAGTGTTGAAACCAGCGTTGGCAGCGTCAGCTTCCGCCGTGTAGTTCGTCAGCGCAACGCCGAACAGGGTTGCCTCAGCCGGCGAACCAGCCACCGAGCAGGGAGCCACAGCATTCACGTGCTTGATGGCAGTGTACAAGGCAGAGTTCGTGTTAGCAGTGGTGCCGACAGTGTAGAGTTTGTCGCTGGGGATGTCAGCCATGTTGAAGATCTCAACATAACCTTCACGCGTGCCGTTAGCCTTTTCGGCGTCAGACTTGTTGGGGTCCAGACGGTTGGTGGCGAAAGCTTGGGGCGTATTGTTACCCAGGGCAGGCACCGTGCAAGTGTTGTCTGCGCTCTGAATCTGCGCCACACCATCAGCGCCGGCCGTCACAGCAGCAGTCCACACGTCGCCAGGCGACATGAACACCTGGAAGTCCATCACGTCGTCGGAGTTAGCGGCGCCGCGGAAGCGCACCTTCACAGCCTTGCCGTTCAGGGTATCGGTGTTCACCACGTGCAGCACAGTCATGTTGCCATTCTGCGCGCTGTAGTAAGGCACCAGCAGCATATTGCCCACGCCGCCTTCAGACAGCGCAAGGTTAGCACCGAGAGCTTGACCGGACATCGTGCTGTTCGCAGGCGTGACGGCATCAATCAGCAGACCTTGCTGCACGTTCACGCTGCCAGCGCCCGCCGCTACGCCGGTACCGACGATGACGTCAGCCTATGCTGCACCGGCAAAGCCCAGGCCACCAATCATGGCAGCAATGCTCAGGGCCAGAACATTCTTTTTCATACAAAAAACTCCAGTTGAAAAGTTGGTAAGCGCAACTACCACGATTGATTACGCTGGTTGATGGTAGCACAGCGCTTTGGGGACTCATCCAACAGATAGATCGTAAAAAATCTCTCTGTTGAAGAAACGCAACACCGATGTCAGAACGACTCTATGCAGCCTCCTCTGGCGCCCAAGAACTGGTGCTCCATTACAGCTCCTGGTGTCGCCACCACTGACCGTCCTCGAGCAGCCAGATCTCGTCCACGTACGTGGTTACTGTACCCACATTCATCCCCATCAAAGCAGGCGTAGCGGTGAGTTTTATGCGTACGGAGCACTTTTCCGGCTCGCAGGTCACCTTGTGTGCTTCCCCAGCATTCACGGCCGCCCCCAAACCGAACTGGCGACGAAACTGCTCTTGTGTGCGCAGCTTGCGATACGACGGTGTGGAGAGCTCGTAGGCCTTAGCGTAATCTGCTGCCGCCCTTGCCTTCCAATATTCGTTGGCACGACGTTCCACAATTTGCTCGGGTGAGCCAGCCAATGTTGCGCAGCCCGTCGCAAACAGCGAAAACGTAAAAACAACCGCAGCCATGCCCCAAGGGCGCTTGGGCGTTGACACACTCATGTGATCATCCTTCAACAACATAACGGAACACATTGATTCAATTGGGGGGTAAAGGTTGCACTACCGCAGAGGCAGCTTCGCCATTGGATTGTTTCTGCAACTGGTCTCGCATATCAACAGCGCGCAGCCCCTTCAGCCGATCGCGCAAGTCTTCACTTACCTCCCGAATGTCGATGTCGGTGCGAACGACACGCGGGGTGATCACAACGATCAATTCAGTGCGGTTGCCTATCTTGCTGTTCGTTCCAAACAGATTGCCCACGATAGGAATGTCCTGCAGCAGGGGCACCCCAGTTTTACCCGTCGTCGAGCTGTCCTTGATCAACCCCCCCAGCACAATCGCCTCTCCTGAACGGACGGCAACCTTGCTGCTGATCTGCCGCTGCATGAAGGCACGCTGACCGCTGACTTCGTCCTGCGCACCCACGTCAGTGACCGTCTGATCAATCTGCAATGAAACGATGTTGCCAGCGTTGACAGATGGAGTGACCATCAGGCTCACCCCCGTGTCCTTATATTGAATGGTACTGGTAGTGGCGCCCGTTGAGCTCTCCACATACCTCGTCTCGCTGGTCCTCACAGGCGTCTGGTCTCCGACGGCAATCGTCGCAGTGTGGTTGTCCAATACCATCAGAGATGGGTTAGAGATCATCTTCACCAACGACTTGGTCGCCAGCGCATTCAAAACTGCTTTGAGGCCGGCCGCATTGCGAAGCGTGTAAGAGAAACCCTGTCCTACGCCGCCCAACGCACCATCCTTCAGACCGCTAATGACACCTCGCCCGGAGTACCCCCCTCCCACCCCGCCGTTGAAGGCCCATTGCAGGCCATACTCCAAGTCATCTTTCAACGAAACTTCCACGATGCTCGCGTCGATCAGCACTTGGGTTGGCGGCAGATCGAGCCGCTTCAGTGTGGATTCGATCTTGGTGTATTCCGCCTTGGTGCTCCATACCAGCACGGAGTTGTTCAGTTCGTCTGCCATGACCCGTATCGAGCCCAGCCCACCAGCGACGCCACCCCCTTGGATCTGCGTGCCGCCAATCACGTTTCTGGCCCCGAAAGCGTTGTTGGCACTACTGAGCCCGGTGCTTCCCGTAAGTCCGCTGCCAAAGCCCCCCACCTGACCCGAGCCAAAGGCGCCGGTGGTGCCATAGGCATTACTGCGGCCGAAGCCACCGGTATTTCCAAACATGGCGCCGCCTCCCGCCTGCCCCGATGAACTGCCCATGGCATTGTTGAGTCCAGGAGCCACCCCACTGTTCGCCACAACAGGCGTACCACCGCCGCCAAATATGCCATTCAGCACGCTGGCCAGGTGCTTCGCATTTCCGTTCTGCACCTGATAGATATACAACTGAGGCTCCGCCCCGCCGTCACTGGGCTGATCCAATTTTTCTATCCAACGCCGCGCCTCTTCCAGATAGGAGGCACGGGGTGTCACCACCAGAATGCTGTTGAGGCGCTCAATGGGCATGATGCGCAGCGCACCAAACAGCGGATTTCCCTCGCCCAGCATGGCCTGGGCGCTTCCGGCTGTACCAGGCGCCGCACCGGCTGCACCCTGGGTACCCGCCGCAGCCCCCCCGACCACGCCCGAACCACCAGGCGCAGCAGTACCGCCGCTCACCAAGCGCAATGCCGTTTCTACCTCTTGGATCGAGGCATGTTTGAGAGGAAAGACACCCACCGACATGCCCTTGAGAAGATCGACATCAAAGGTGTTGATGATGTCCAGCCAGCCTTCTGCCTGAGTACGCGTGCCGGCAAGCACCAGCAGATTGCGCACATTGTCCACGCGCACGATGGCATCTGCTGACGCCATCGGGCGCAGAATGGATGCCATTTCGCCGGCCCCGATGTATTGCAGTGGAACCACAATGGCACCATAGCCTGGTGGTAGCGGCCCACCGCCGACTTGGCGGATCGCACCGCCGATGCCCTTGAGCGTATCCGGTCGCCCTACGTGATAGGTACCCCGCGCGTCTCTCAGGAGTGCAAGGCCGTTGGCCTGCAAAGCGCTTTCCAGCAGGAAAACTGCCTGATCGGGAGGTATGGGGGTCCGTGTCGCCAGCGTCACCGTTCCGCTGAGCGGCGGATGCAGCACATAGTCGGCTTTGAGAATGTCTCCCAGAATCGTACGTACTACCTCGGCTACGGGCGCTTCTTCAAAGCTGAAGGACAAGGGGGCACCTTCAACGCGTTGCACCGGTTTGGCGGGCGCTATCACACGGTCGTTACCACGGATGTAGCGCGGCTCAGTCGCCTTTGTGTCGGCAGCCTCCTCATTGGACCGGGTTTGAGCGGGCTTATCAACGCTATCAGCCTCAATAACGGAGCCTGTTGATGCGCTCGTCTGCGTTTTGGTTTGCGTGGCACCCGTCGAGCCAGGCACCATGGGCCCTTGTGCTGTAGCGATATGGCACACCGTCAGGGCGGCCACCGACAGAACATAGCGAGAGAGGGTCATATATCAAGGCCCGAGACTTTAGAAAGTTCAAAAAACACTAGCAACTAAACACCTACCGGCGACTACTGCGTCCGCCAAAAGATGCTCGCGGCGGTGTGGCCGCCCTGCCTGCCGGTTGGGAGGCGCCAGCGCTGTTGGCCTGTGGCGAACCACCTGGGTTCCCCGGCGCAACAGCGCGCTGTATCGCAGGCTGCGGCGATTGTGCAGATGCTGGTGCCGTCGCGAGACCTGTATAAGTGGTGACCGCAGCCCGAGGAAGCTGCAGAACACGGCTTTGCCCACCTCTAACAAAGGTCACATTGCGGCCCTGTATGGTTTTCAGCGTCCATCCGTCCACCGCTTCATTCAAGCGCGCACGGCGGTGCTTGCCGGCGATCTGAATGATGATGCCTCCTGCTCCTTCACCCACGAACACCCCCGACAGACGAGCTGTGCTCAGATTATCGGAAGGAGGCTCTTCCGCTGCTTGCGGCGGCGCAGGTGGCGGTGGCGGTTTGCGCGTAGCGGAAAACAGTGGGCGGTCCAACATGGCAATGAACTGGCTGGTGTCGGCGGGCGCCACTCCTGGCACCGCCGGAAGCATGGCGGCAAAATCCGTGGTATGAGGTACCGGCGGCTTCCAGTGCACATCACGCAGCGAGCCATCTGCATCGATCCACAGCCAGGCCAGAAGCAAAGCCAATCCGCCATTCAGTGCCAGCAGAATGTACAGCGCATACCGCTTCATGAGCGCTCCCTCAACACGCTGAGGCTGAATTGCGCAGACAGCTTAGGCGCAACTTTGGGATTCTGGTTGGCGATCCCGCCCTGTACTTGCACCTCCAGCTCATTGATCACGATGACCGGCAGCTGGCTGCTTAATACAGCCAACGCACTCTGCACCGCCAGCAGTTCTCCTTCAGTACGCAGCGTCAGGGGGATGCGATCAAATCCTTTCTCCTCCTTCGCCGGGAGCACCTGGCTGCTTATGACTTGCAGGCCCGCGGCGCTGAAGATGTCCCGCACACGCTGCTGTGCCGAATTGCCCGTCTGATTGGCATCCTGCGTCGAGGGGTACACGAATTGCGTACGGGCAGCGCTGGCTTTGGCCTTGACCGTTTCAATCTCGGCGCGCTGTGCCTCCAATCCCAACAGACGGGCGTAGCGCGGTTCCAGCTGCTCCAGTTGCTGCTGCGCCCACTGGTGCTTGCCCACAACATACCAGCCCAGCAATGCCACAGGCAGCATGATCAGGGCAAGGGTGCCCATCAGGATAGCAACCTCACGGGAGGAGACTCGCCTCATGGAGCACTCCCGCTCGCGGCAACCGCAGGCGAAGAAGCAGGCGCCACGCGGCCACCGCCAAATGAGGCCCGACCTCCCCCGAACGTTGCTCCTCCTGCACGCGTACCAGCGCCCGACGTCATAGGCGCTGCGGCTTTGGATGCTGGCGCAACAGCCGCAGACGCAGCCCCCGCCGGAGCGACTGCTGCGCTGGAGGGCATGACGGGCGACGGTGCCACAGATCCATTAGATTTTGCAAGAGAGTCCGCCGACGTTGCACCTGAAAGCGGCCTATCCACGACGCCAAATTGTTGCGGATCAAGCATGAACTCGATCACAAAATTCTCCTTTGTTGCTCCTCCCAGACGCGTGGCTGCGCTGGGGGCCTTCACGTCCCGTAATCCAGGTTGGTCACCCAGCAGTTGCATCAGCGCTGACGCATTGGCCGTGACCCCCACAAGCGTCACCTTCAGGCCTTGCAGTTTGAAGCTCTGCACGGCCGTATCGTCCGGCAGTACCTGCGTCAGACGATCGAGAACTTTCAGCGGTTCGATCCGCCCAGACAGCACTTCGGACAAAGCTCCGATCGTCTCAATGGACTGCATGAGCCCTTCGCGCTCCTTGACCAGCGGGGCGGTGCGCCGGACAGCGTCTTGATAGGCCGCTGCAGCCTCCAAAGCGCGCATGCGAAGTTGCAGCGTCGGCGTGATTGCAATCACGCTCAGCAGCACCATAGCCAGCGCCAGTAGGCTATAGCCCGCGTTACGTTGGCGCTTGATATACGCCTTTCGCAAACCTTCCCCATAGCCTTCCAGTACCGTCGGCGGAGAAGAGAGGTTGCGCACCCAGACTTCTGGCTCTGCAACTCCTTCCAGCCGGGAAGACTGGCTTTCAAGGTAGAGACCAATCTGCCTGCGCGAAGCAAGGGCCAGCTCCACTCGGTGTCCGCCCTGCGATGGGGTCTGCACCCTATACCCATAGACCAAATCTTGTGGCGCAAAAGGGCTGTTGGCCCTTGCCTCAAGTGCGACAGCACTCGCCACATCCGCCGCCGCCATGGCGGGCAAGATCATTTCCCGCCTCAGGACATACTCTTCCGGTAGTGCGACCGCCGTAAACCGAGCTGTCAAAAAGCCCGAGGACTGAGCGAATGAAGATTCGCCTCGCCATAGGGATTGCCCCTCCACCGGATGGAGCAGCACGACAGGAACTGCGGGCGTAAGCCAGGACAACAGCGGCCAGTCATGCATGCCCGACCATGTCTGGCGGATTTCACGCCATAGCGCATGAAGATCAATCCCCAGGAAACGGGCATCAGATGTGATGGATGGCATGGTGTCTTAGGAATTTTTTCGGCGCACAGGCTCGACACCGGAAGTAGTGCGGAAGGTATGCCATGGAGCGCCATCTTGCGTTCGGGCGCCAAAATCGACGCTGCGTGAAACGCGTACAACTGATCCATCGGCCATAGGCACCCGCGCCTGGATGCGCAATCGCCGCACAGTCACGCTATCAATGAAATTTGCATCCAGTGCGGAAGTATCCACTCCAACCTGGCCAGCCTCACGATTGGCGGCAATCTGTATCGCCGCGCCAGCATTTCCATTGGCAAGCACTGCCAGTACCTCAACAGGCGCGGCCATGGGATTGACTTTCCCTGAGCCACGCAAGTCCGCAGTGAGAAGCGCGGCGAGTCTAGCATAGAGGTCATAGTCCATCCCAGGCACCCGCAGCAGATCTTCCTCCGCCTCGAATCGCTGTGGAGTTCCCTTGGCATCTCTGCGTTCGCGTGCATCCACGATGGCCTGCGCAATGGCCTGCGCTGCTGCGGGGGGCATCCCTCCGCCGACGGACAACAGACGTTCCAACAGCGGAATTCCCGCCGAATTGATGTCGATGAGGCCATTCAGGGGCATCGCCTGGACCTGCATCGACACCCCTTTGTAAACAACGTTCGTTTGAACCAGCTGCACCACAGGCTTGTTGCCCGCCACTATCGCCTGCAGTACCACCTGAATGGCAGCATCCCCCAGAGCCTGCGCTTGCACATCCTGTCGCGCGAGTGACATCAGGCGTGCTTCTTCGCGGATCGAGCGGGTCAGTCCCGTTGCGATGATGCTGAGGGCTGCGACCATCCACAGCACGGAGACAAGCGCCATCCCGCGGGGATGCATATGCGCATGATGGAAACGCGCATTAGTCACTATCGCCGCCCCCCCCCAAATACGGCACCGCCTGAAGCCGGATCGCTGCCCGGCATGGTGCGCATGGCGACCACGAATTCCGGCCACGGGCCAGAAACAGTCTGCAGGGAGATAATGACCCGCTGGGGGAGCCGATCAACCACAGACCACTGCTGCGTCCACACGGGAGGCTCTTCGGAGAAGTCGCCATATTGCATAGATAAGGCCGTGACACCCGTTACCAATGCGTAGCTTGCAGCCTGGCCCCAGTTCGGCTGCACCGCAGCATCAACCCAAGGTACGTATTGCAACATCAGCGTCCGGGTGCCCCCCTCACCATCCATCAGCCCCAGGCGGAAATGGTAGCGCCCGCCTGCGCCATAGCGGGCGGGCATGACCCCCACCCAAACCATTTCTCCAGAGCTTCCTGAAAAGAAAAACGGGCTGGCGTCGGCCGCAACCATGGCCCCCATCTTCTGTGCAGAGATCCGCCCCAGAACGGAGCGTAGGAAACCATTAGCAACGCGCAGTTCATCTGTCCGGTGCAGTCGCGCATCGACACGCTCCTCGGTTTGTGCAGTCGTTCTGAGCGCGGAACCCAGCGCTAGCATGATCAGCGAAAGCAAGGAGATCACGATCAGTAGCTCCACCAGCGTGAATCCCCCTTGGGGCTCACGACGCGGCAGGCACTCGAACACGGAGATCCTGTCTGCGTTCATGGCCTTCGCCCCGGCTCCGGCGGCTTACGCTGGGGACGCAATGTGCTCAGTTCAAAACTTCGAGCCCTCCCCCCGTCCGACCACGTGACGACAATACTGATTTCGTGCAGCGGAGGCACGGTGGGGCCTTCGACCCCCGTGAGAAAGGGTGCCGACACCACACGCCATTGGTAGCCTGCGGATTCTCCCGTCTGGTTCCAGCCCCGCTCAGGCACTGCATCTCGCATGGCAAGTAGCGATTCCGCAAGAACCACTGCGCGTTGGTACCGATCTACGTCGCCAACGCTGCGCATGCTGCCCCCCATCGCCCGGTAGAGCATGCCAAGGGACAACGCCATGATGGCAAATGCCACTAGCAGTTCCAGCAGGGTAAGGCCCCGCTGCCGCCAAAGCGCCTTCATTGGAACAAGGCTTCCCGCGTTACGCGGCCCGAAAGCCAGTCGACCCGTAGCCGCGTACCCACGCCTGGAGCCCGCAGTACTTCTATGCTCCCGCCCGTTGCTCCACCACTGGGCAGGAAGCGGATGGAAGCCTGGCCTTGGGGACCGATCTCACGTCCCGCAACGATGGCCCTCACTTGCAATGACTCCGGTAAGGACTTGAGCGCGGCATCCACTCCATACATACGCTGACTCAGGTCCACGGAAAAACTAACCTCCCGACCTTCCGTCATGGCCGCCATCCGCGCTCCACGCATCTGGCTGAGCATGGTGCGCACGGCGTCACGGTACTGCGCAGCATCGCGAAGCCGGTCGAATGCCACAGGAACCAAACCGATAACGAGCGCCATGATGGCAATGACCACCAGCAACTCGACCAGCGTGAAACCGCGCGCGCGCCGCATGCGTCGTCGGGCAAGGGGAGAAACGCGGCCGCTTACTGCGCGTTGCGAATGTCGGCTGATTCGCCGTCTCCGCCCGGAGCACCGTCAGCCCCCAGGGAGAGTATCTCAATGCCACCATTGGGACCTGGGTTCGCGTAGCGATAGGGATGGCCCCATGGGTCGGAGGGTACGCCGCCCTTGAGATAGGGGCCCGTCCAGCCATTGGTCGAACCTGGCCGCTTGACCAGCGCTTCTAGTCCTTCTTCCGTAGTGGGGTAACGCCCCACATCCAGCTTGAAAAGTTCCAGCGACTTGTCGAGGTCGGCGATCTGCACGGCAGCCGTCTTCGATTTGGCTCCACCTAATTGGTTGAGCACCCGGGGCCCCACCAAACCGGCCAGCAGCGTAAGGATGGCCAGGACAACCAGCAGTTCGATCAGCGTAAAGCCGCTTGCAGACTTGCGGGACTTCAGCACGTCGGCAGTGCGGCATGCATGAGGTTGGTCCATGAAGGAAGACTCCTTGGAGAAACGAAAATTATACGGCGAGGTCATTGATAGACAGTATCCCCAACAGGATAGAAACGATGATGGCGGCAATCAATACGCCCAGGACGAGGATGAGCACAGGCTCGACCAGCGTAAGCAATCGTTTGATGCCCGTTTCCACTTCCCGGTTCAATATATTGGACAGTTCGAGCATCATGGGGCCTATGCGTCCAGTTTCCTCACCGACGCGGATGAGATTGATCGCCAAAGGTTCGAAGATGCCAGCGGCGGAGATCGCCTGAACCACTTTCCCGCCCTCTTTCACGATAGGCACCACCTTCGCCAGGGCTTGCTGCAAGATGACGTTACTTACCGTCTCGGTAGCAATATGTAATGCCGTCAGCAGGGGGACTCCATTACCCAGCAGGGTTCCGAGCGACCGGGAAAACAATGTGAGCTGGTATTTCAGCGCCAGTGGCCCCATGAGCGGCATTTTGAGCAATCGCGCCTGCCACCAGTTCCGCCCGGCCGGCGAACGAAACCAGCGTGCAAGGAGTGAACCCAGCCCAAACAGCGCTACGGCGATGAGAAGCCCATAGCTCTTGAACGCATGGCCCAGCGCCATTACCCATTGTGTTGGTAACGGCAAGGCATCGCCCATGTCCGTAAACAGCTTCTCAAACTGTGGCACCACGAAACCCAACATGGCGATAAGCGACAGTACCGCAACCCCCAACAAGATAGCAGGGTAAATGGTGGCGGAGATAACGCTGTCACGCAGCGCGCGCTGTCGCTCCATATGCTCGACAAGGCGATCGAGCACGGCAGACATCTGGCCGCTGACCTCGCCGGAGCGCACCATATTGATGTAGAAATCACTGAATAGAGCCCGATGCTCGGCTAGTGCTCGCGATAAGGGAGTGCCACCTTTCACGCCATCCAGGACGCCCTGCACAAGCATGGCGACGCTGGGTTTGTGGCTCATATCGACGAGTACACGCAGCGCGTTGTCCAGCGCCAGGCCAGCGCGCAGCATGATGGCCAGTTCGGACGTAAGTGCCAGCACATCGGCGGCATTGACTGGGCCCTTGATTTGGCGAGCTTTATCGTGTCCCAGCAACGCCGTACCCGTAGCGCCCTTGTTCACAGCGGCGCCTACAGTGATCGTATGAGCCTCTTCCATGCGCAGCGGCGTCAGCCCTTGTTCCCTCAACTGTCGCAGGGCAACCGCACCATTAGGCGCAGACAAACGCCCTTCCTCAACCTTGCCGGCTGCCGTGGCAGCCCTCCACACAAAATCAGGCATCGGACTGGTCCTGCGTCACGCGCGCCAGCTCATCCAACGAGGTGACGCCCCCTGCAACCTTGCGCAGTCCATCCTCATGCAAGCTCAGCATCCCGCTCTGCGATGCGAGCGCATGCAATGCATTGGCATCGCGGCCATCAATGATGGCTCGGCGCATCGGCTCGTCGAGCACAAACAATTCGTGGATGCCGGTGCGCCCCCGGTATCCCGTTTGGCGGCATTGATCACAGCCCACAGCGCGATAAATCGGGCGGCCCACTTCGGAAAAGCGCGATAAGCCCGAGCTTTCGCGAACGTGTTGACCAGGCTCATAGGGCTCCTTGCAGTGGCTGCACAACGTGCGCACCAAACGCTGGGCCAACACGCCATTGACAGAAGAGGTAATGAGGTAACTCTCGACGCCCATGTCCTGCATGCGGACCACGGCACCCGCCGCGGTATTGGTATGCAGGGTGGAGAGCACCAAGTGTCCCGTCAGTGCCGACTGCACGGCAATTTGCGCGGTTTCGCCGTCGCGCATTTCACCAATCATGATGATGTCAGGGTCCTGACGCAAAATTGAGCGCAGGGCATTAGCGAAGGTCAGGTTGATCTGGGGATGCACCTGTATCTGGTTGATGCCTTCAAGCTGATACTCAACCGGGTCCTCCACGGTGATGATCTTGTTGGCCTCCGAGTCGATCTTCGACAGCGCTGCGTACAGCGTGGTGGTCTTCCCAGAGCCGGTCGGCCCCGTTACAAGAAGAATACCGTGGGGCCGCGCCAGCAGTTCATTGAAGCGTGAGAGCGTATCCGGGGCAAAGCCCATAGTGTCGAGATTGAGGCGCACGCTGGCCCGATCCAACACCCGCATCACGACGCTTTCGCCGTGCACAGTGGGAACAGTGGAAACACGCAAGTCCAGCTCGCGTCCCTTCACGCGGGTTTTGATGCGCCCATCTTGTGGCAAACGGCGCTCGGCAATATCCAGATGTGCGAGCAATTTGACGCGCGAACTGACGGCGGCCGACAGGCGCGGCGGTACCAGTTCGCCACGATGGATCACCCCGTCCACCCGGTAACGCACATGCAAGCCGTCATCGAAGGGTTCCAGGTGAATATCCGATGCACGCAGATCGGTGACGCGGCCGATGATGCTGTTGACCAGTCGAATGACAGGCGCTTCGCTGGCCAGATCCTTGAGGTGCTCGACAAAATCGCCACCGTCAGCGCCATCACCAAAAAAGCCGTCGTCGTCCTCGTCCTGCGCTTCTTCGATGGGCTCTGCCAACGCCTTCTCGATGGCGCTCTCCAGAGCCAGATGCGGCACAACTTCCCGGCCGGTGGCGAGATGCAGGGCCTTGACGACAAAGGGATCCTGCGGCGTGGCCATGGCCACATGCAACGCTCCATCGCGCAGCGCCAGCGGAAACACATGGTTGGCCTGCAGGAAAGAAGGCAGCAGGCCCTCCACCTCGGGCATTAGTTCGGGAAAATCGTCCGCAGCAACGAAGGGAATGTCCAGTTGCCGAGAAAGGGCCTGAGCCACATCGATCTCGGACACCAATCCCAAGCGCACCAGCACCCGTCCCAGCAGCCCACCCATTTCCTGCTGAGCCAGCAGGGCGCGTTCAATGTCGCGGGCACTGACTTTGCCCTCCTGGACAAGTAATTCGCCCAACCTGGGACGCAGGGTCAATACCGTCTCCGCCGACACTGGGTCAGTGGTCTCTGTTACAGATGGAGTCGTCATGGGAAACAATGGGGCAAGCTTTGAAGTGTAGCCTGCGAGGCTCCTCGACCCTCTTCTGTATTCCTTATCTCAGCCACGGCAGAGGTTCATGACTGTCTTACAGTGACGCCCCATACCTGCGTCCGCAAGACCACCATAGTTCCATGCATCCGATGTCCAGTTCCCTCCACCGTTTAGCATTCTGCGCAGCCGGCCTCGCCGTCGCTGCATTGGGCATAGCGGGGGCGCTGTGGTTCCAGGAGACGGCGCAGTCGTCAGGCAAGGCGCGCGCCATGTTTCTGGCCCCCATGGTCGGAGTGATCGATGCCTGCATTGAACAGCCGCCTGCGCGTGGCACGGTGCCTGCCTCGCTGGCACGACGCTGCGTCGCTGAAGAAGGCTCTGCTGGCGCGCTGGTAGAGGCATCCCTGCAATCCCTCTCACAAGCGGGAGCGCGAGCGACGAAATATGAAGTGGGCTACACGCTGCCAATTCCCTTGCTGAAACTGTTCCGGCAAGAGCCGACAGGCTGGGCAATTGACGATGCCATGGTGCAACGCCTGGTGAATACGGTGCGCGACGTACAGCGCCCGGTGATCATGTATTTATTCTCGACGCACTTCGAGGCACACGCCCCCATAGAGAACGAACTGGCGGGCGATGAGGCGAACATGGCACAGACCCGTGACGGTGCTCTCGGCACTGACAGCTACTACGACGACCATATCTATAACTGGAGCTTCGTTAGCACGCGCAATACCCTCACTGCACGTCGAGTTCAGGCTGTGCAGGCTGTGCTCAATGCAACGTGCCGGCTACCGGAACAAGACAGGGCAAAAATTCGCGGTGTGACGCTACTCGGCGAGTTGCACCATTTATTTCCGAACTTCCAGTCTGGCATGGGATTTGATGCCCCTTATCGCATCACCGACTACTCCTCGGCATCCGTACAAGGCTTTCGCGAATACCTGGCCCAGCGATTTCGCCGGATTGACCGGCTCAACCGGTTCCTGGGAAGTGACTATGCATCTTTCGACGATGTACACCCCCCATCCAAGGACATACGGACCGAACCGCTGAAACGCTTCACCGAACACATTGACGCCTTCGCACACGGCAGTCTGCCGATCTCTGGCTGGGCGCATGTGAGCAACAGGGCATCCGACTACACACCTCGAGTCCGTGTGTATCTCAATGGGGAGCTGCTTGGTCAGGCTTTTGTTGAACTGGGCCGTCAGGACGTGCTGGCGGCACGGCCTGAGTTGGGTGATGCCAATACCGGTTGGCGCCTGGACCTGGACTTTCGCAGGCTAACACCAGGCATGCACACGCTGAACCTGTTTCTGGAGAGCCGCCCCGGCCAGTTGGTCTCCATGGGCGCACGCCAGATCGCCGTCATGGATCGGCACCAGAGCACTCCGCAAGACCAGCCGCAGCAACCTCTCCCTTGGACTGCGCCTTCCCGCACTGCGCAGAACGCCACATTTCATATTGACTTTCCACGCGACCGTGCCGCGTTCTACTACAACCCCCTGGTTCCACTGTGGCACACGTTCCGTGCACAGCAGGTCACACGTTATCTCGCCTTCTTTGATGAACTCGTAGGTGAATCCTGCTTGGCTCCCGTGCCGCGCTACACACACCAGATCATTCCATTCACCAACCCCAGTTGGGACGCGACGCGCTTCGCTATCCAGGACTCGCTGCGCCCTCACGGCTCCATGCGGCTAGGGGTGAGCCTGTATGGCGAGCCGACCTACGGACGGTCCTTTGCCCATTGGCTGCGCCGCTCAGGCCAGTCGCGCTATGGCATCACAGAGTTCCACCCCCTCAAGGCTTTGGACCCCCAGGGGCTTGCCCAAGTTTTTGATACGCATGCGCAACAGGGCGCGGAGTTTCTGTCGTTCTTCCTCGAACCGGAATGGGAGGGGGAACGCGTGCCCCGGGGCCACAACATCTTTTCGTTCGATCCCCTGAACCCCCAGTTCGGTTCGGATGTACTCTACCGGTCGACGCAAGAGGCCTTGCGCCGATAGTTCAGACGAACACCTCCGCCGCAGCAAGCGTCAGCCCCTGCGTATCCTTGGCCGACAACCTGGGCTCGCCTTCATACGGCCAGCGGATCGCCAACTGCGGATCGTTCCACGCAATGCACCGCTCATGCTCGGGTGCGTAGTAGTCCGTCGTCTTGTACAGGAAGTCCGCGCTTTCGCTGAGCACCACAAAGCCATGTGCGAAGCCCGGCGGTACCCACAACTGGTGCTGGTTGTCCTCGGACAGTTCTGCCCCCACCCATTGCCCGAAGGTCGGTGAGCTCTTGCGGATGTCCACTGCCACATCCCACACCTTGCCCCGCGCCACACGCACCAGTTTGCCCTGTGGCTGCTGGATCTGGTAATGCAGACCACGCAGCACGCCCTGGCTGGAGCGGCTGTGGTTGTCTTGCACGAATTGGTGGTTTGTGCCCGTGGCCTCGTTGAAGGTCTTCTGGTTGAAGCTCTCGAAGAAGAATCCCCGCGCGTCGCCGAACACTTTGGGCTCGATCAGCACGACGTCCGGGATAGCCAGTCGCGTTGCCTTCATCAGTACACCGTCTCTTTCAGCAGTCGTTGCAGGTACTGGCCATAGCCGTTCTTGGCCAGCGGCTGGGCCAGTCGCTCCAGCCGGTCAGCGTCGATCCAGCCGTTGCGCCAGGCGATTTCCTCGGGGCAGGCAATCTTCAAGCCCTGGCGCTGCTCCAGCGTGGCAATGAATTGGCTGGCGTCCAGCAGGCTGTCGTGCGTGCCGGTGTCTAGCCAAGCGTAGCCGCGGCCCATGATCTCGACGCTCAATTGGCCTTGCTCCAGGTACAGGCGGTTGAGGTCGGTGATTTCCAGCTCGCCGCGCGGGCTGGGCTGGAGCCCCTTGGCCAGTTCGACCACCTGGCTGTCATAGAAGTACAGGCCCGTGACGGCGTAGCTGGACTTAGGCTTCTGGGGTTTTTCCTCCAGGCTCAGCACTTTGCCGCTGGCATCGAATTCGGCCACGCCATAGCGCTCGGGATCGTGCACGTGGTAGGCAAAGACGCTGGCCCCTTGCGGGCGGGCCATGGCATTGGCCAGCAGTTCGTGGAAGTCGTGGCCGTAGAAGATGTTGTCGCCCAGCACCAGCGCGCTGGGGCTGCCGGCCAGGAAGTCTTCACCGATCAGGAAGGCCTGGGCAAGCCCGTCGGGGCTGGGCTGCACGGCGTATTGCAATTGCAGGCCCCACTGGCTGCCGTCTCCCAGCAGCTGTTCAAAGCGCGGCGTGTCCTGCGGGGTGCTGATGATGAGGATCTCGCGGATGCCCGCCAGCATCAGCGTGCTCAGCGGGTAGTAGATCATGGGCTTGTCATACACCGGCAGCAGTTGCTTGCTGATGGCAAGCGTTGCCGGGTGCAGGCGGGTGCCGGAGCCGCCGGCCAGGATGATGCCCTTGCGCGTGGGTGTCGTCATTGCAATGGGGGGGTCGGTCAGAGGATTTCGGTGAGCATGCGCGCCACGCCCTGCTGCCAATGCGGCAGCACCAAGCCGAAGGTGGTTTGCAGCCGGGTGGTGTCCAAGCGCGAGTTGTGCGGGCGCCGCGCCGGCGTAGGAAAGGCGCTGGTGGGCACGGGCGCCACCTCGGTTGCTTTCAATTCAATAGCTGGCCGCGCTTGCCTGGCATGCTCCAGAACGTATTTAGCATAAGAGTGCCAAGTGGTCTCGCCGCTGGCCACGCAGTGGTACAGGCCGCCGTCCCCGGGGCGGCTTTGCAGATGGCGGACGGCATGTGCCGTCACGTCGGCCAGCAGGTCAGCCCCCGTGGGCGCACCCCATTGGTCGTCGATGACGGTGAGGCGCTCGCGCTCGCTGCCTAAGCGGAGCATGGTCTTGGCAAAGTTGCCGCCGCGTGCGGCATAGACCCAGCTGGTGCGCAGGATGAGGTGGTGGCACCCTGTCTGCTGGATGTGCTGTTCGCCCTCCAGCTTGGTGGCGCCATAGACTGACAGCGGAGCCGGCGCATCGGTTTCCACCCAAGGCCGCGTGCCGCTGCCGTCGAACACGTAGTCGGTGCTGTAGTGAACCAGCCAGGCCCCCAGGCGCGCAGCTTCTTCTGCCAGCACGCCGGGCGTGGTGGCATTGAGCAGCCGGGCAATCTCGGGTTCGCTCTCGGCCTTGTCCACGGCAGTGTGGGCGGCGGCGTTGACGATGACGTCAGGCCGCAGGGCGCGCACGGTCTCGCGCACGCCTTCCGGGTTGGCAAAGTCGCCGCAGTGCTCGGTGCTGTCGTGGTCCAGCGCGGTGACCCGGCCCAGCACGGCCAGGCTGCGCTGCAGTTCCCAGCCCACCTGGCCGCTCTTGCCCAGCAAGAGGATGTTCATGCCGCAGCGCCTTCGTATTGCTTTTGCACCCACTCGCGATAGGCACCGCTTTGCACCTGGGCCACCCATTCGGGGTGGTCCAGGTACCACTGCACGGTCTTGCGGATGCCGGTCTCAAAGGTTTCCGCGGGCTTCCAGCCCAGTTCGCGCTCGAGCTTGCGTGCGTCGATGGCGTAGCGGCGGTCGTGGCCAGGGCGGTCGGTAACGTAGGTGATCTGGGTTGTGTAGCTCTGGCCGTCGCTGCGCGGGCGCAACTCGTCCAGCAGGGCGCACACGGTGTTGACGATGTCGATGTTGGGCTTTTCGTTCCAGCCGCCTACGTTGTAGGTCTCGCCCAGCCGGCCCGCCTGCAGCACGCGCCGGATGGCGCTGCAATGGTCCTTGACGTACAGCCAGTCCCGGATCTGCATGCCGTCGCCATACACGGGCAGGCTTTTGCCTGCCAGGGCGTTGACGATCATCAGCGGGATGAGCTTTTCCGGAAAGTGCATCGGGCCGTAGTTGTTGCTGCAGTTGGTGGTGAGTACCGGCAGGCCGTAGGTGTGGTGCCAGGCCCGTACCAGGTGGTCACTGGCCGCCTTGCTGGCGGAGTACGGGCTGTTGGGCTCGTAGTTGTGCTCTTCGGTGAAGGCCGCAGCAGCCGGCGCCAGACTGCCATAGACTTCGTCGGTACTCACGTGCAGGAAGCGGAATGCTTCTTTTTGTGTAGCTGGCAGCGCTTGCCAGTAGTGCCTGACGGCCTCCAAAAGCCTGAAGGTGCCGACGACGTTGGTCTGGATGAAGTCCTCGGGGCCGTGGATGGAGCGGTCTACGTGGGATTCGGCGGCGAAGTTGATCACGGCGCGTGGCTGGTGCTCGGCCAGCAGGCGATCCAGCAGCGCGCGGTCACCGATGTCGCCCTGCACGAACACGTGACGGCCATCGCCCTGCAGGCTGTCCAGGTTGTGCAGGTTGCCCGCGTAGGTGAGCTTGTCCAGGTTCACCACCGGCTCGTCACCGACAGCCAGCCAGTCGAGCACAAAGTTGGCGCCAATGAAGCCTGCGCCGCCTGTTACCAGAATCATGGGTGGAAATCCTTCGCCAGAACCGTCTGCAGACCGGACTGCCTGCGGGGACAAAGCCTTGGATTATCCCATCGGCATGCACATGCCTGTAACAAACTCCCGTGACGGGATTTAGGGCGCTGCACCTACATGCGCACGCTGGAGGGCGCCCACAATCACCACTCAGGTCAATGCACAAGGAGTCTCTTATGCCCCACGTTCCTCCCGATGACGACACCGACCCCGCGCGCGAATTCCCACGCATGGCCCGGGAGTCCGCACAGCAAATCTGGCTGGCTGGCCTGGGCGCCTTTGCCAAGGCCCAGGCCGAGGGCGGCAAGGTCTTTGAGGCCCTGGTGCGCGAGGGCATGGCACTGCAGCGCAAAACCCAGGACACCGCCCAGGAGCATTGGGGCGAGGCCGCGCAGCGCATGGGGCAGATGGCCTCGGGACTGGGCGAGCGCGCCGCCGGCCAGTGGGACCGGCTGGAGGGCATCTTCGAGGAGCGCGTGTCCAAAGCCCTGCAGCGCCTCGGCGTACCCACCGCGCAGGAAGTGCAGGCCCTGCACGAGCGCATCGACGCGCTCACGCAGGAATTGCAAGCGTTGCAGGAGCGCCAAGCCGACCGCGATGGCGTGACAACCGCGCCGCCGCCGTCGCGCCCCTCCACCCACGAGGGTTGAACGACCCTCCGCATCAACCCGACTGTGCACCCGCGGGCGACTGGAGTAGATTTCCGGAGCACGACAACGCCCCCGATGGGAGGAGACAGCCCATGGCGAAGAAAGCTCCCCGCCGCACCGCCGAGCGCATCCTGGAGTCCAGCCTGGCGCTGTTCAACCGCTTTGGCGAGCCCAACGTCTCCACCACGGCCATCGCCGCGGACCTGCACATCAGCGCTGGCAACCTCTATTACCACTACCCTGCCAAGGACGAGATCGTTAACGCGCTCTTCGCGCGCTACGACGAGGCGCTGAGCGGCCTGCTGCACGCGGGTGCGGACGTGCAGGACGTGGAGGACGCGTGGTTCTTCATGCACACGCTGTTCGAGTTGATCTGGCAGTACCGCTTCTTCTACCGCGACCTGAACAACCTGCTGTCGTGCAACCGCCGGCTGGAAGAGCAGTTCCCCGTGCTGCTACAAGCCAAGACCGCCGCCATGCACGATCTGCTGCAGGCACTGCGGCGCCGTGGCGCCTTGCAGATGGAACCGGCGGACGCCATGCAGCCTACCGCGACCAGCATGGTGGTGGTGCTGACCTACTGGCTCAGCTTCGAGTATGTACGCGCCCCGCGCCAGGCGCTGGAACCCGAGAGCGCGCAGGCTGCGCTGCTGCACGGCGCGCGGCATGTGTTGGGACTGCTCATGCCCTATCTGGAGCCCACCCAGCGTGCGCACCTGGCGCGGCTGGTCGGGGCCTACGACCAGGCCACTTAACACCCGCGCTGGCGGGCCGTGTCAGGCCGGCAGCTCGGCAAACCGGCGCGCCGCGATCTCCAGCAGGCCGTCAAAGATCAGGTTTTCCACCAACTCGAACGGGCGCGTCATGCTTGGCGCCATCTTCCAGCCCGCGCCACCGGTCATCATGCAGGCGGGTTCCTGCCCGCAGTGCTGCCGCAGGTGCTGGTACATGCGCTCCACCGCGCCGGCAATGGCATAGGTGCCGCCGCTGGTCAGCGCATCGCTGGTGTTGGATGGGAACAGGCGCACCTCGCCCGTGGGCACGTGCAGCCCCGCGGTGCCGGACTCCAGCGCGCGCAGCATGATGCCGTGGCCGGGCAGGATCAGGCCGCCCAGGAAGCGACCCTCCGCGTCCAGGGCCTCCACCGTCACGGCGGTGCCCACCATCACCACGATCAGCGGCCGCGCGGGCCCCTGGGCCAGCAGGCGGTGGCGCGCACCGATCATGGCCACCCAGCGGTCCGCGCCCAGGCGGGTGGGATGGTCGTAGCCGTTGATGACGCCGGCTTCCTGCGCCGACGGCACCACCCAGCGCGCGGGCACGTCCCACAGCTCCATCTGCTCGGCCACGCGGCGCTTGACCGCGTCGCCCGCCACCACGCAACCCAGCATATGCCGGGGCGCAGGCAGGTGGGACCACGGGCCCTCGGCCAGGCGTTCGATATGGTCCAGGAATTCAGCGCCATGGGCCAGCAGGCCGGCACCAGGCTGCGCTGCGTCGAATAACGCCCACTTGAGACGGGTGTTGCCCACGTCGATGGCCAGGAAAGTCATGGCGCGGATTATCCGTTTTTTGCCTTTGCCTCCCGCAGAGCGCCGCAAATGCACGCGCTGCCGCCGGCGCGGGCGTTTTTCCGACATGGCGGTGCCGGACAGTACGGCTATAGTGGTCCCGACCGTTTCTGCAACCCCCAAGAAGGAGAGAAAGCCATGGGTCTTTTCAGTTTCATCAAGGAAGCCGGCGAGAAGCTGTTTGGCGGCAAGGACGCGCAGGCTTCCACAGCTGCCGCGCCCACGCAGGCCGAGCTCAACGACAAGGCAGGCAAGGCGATCGAGGCCTACATCGCGTCGCAGAACCTGGGCGTGAGCGACGTGCAGGTCCACTTCGAAGGCCCCGAGGGCAAGGTGACGGTGAAGGGCACCGCACCTACGCAGGCGGCCAAGGAAAAGGTCACCCTGTGCTGCGGCAACGTGGCCAGCGTGACCAGCGTGGACAACCAGATGAGCGTGACCAACCCCGAGCCCGAAGCGCAGTACCACGACGTGGTGCGCGGCGACACGCTGAGCGCGATCGCCAAGAAGTTCTATGGCGACGCCAACAAGTACCCGGTGATCTTCGAAGCCAACAAGCCCATGCTGACCCACCCCGACAAGATCTACCCCGGCCAGAAGCTGCGCATTCCACCGCTGGCCAAGTAAGCCCCCGCAATCTCAAGCCAAAACGGCTGCCAGCGCTTGCACATCAAGCGCTGGCAGCTATTTTTTTGAGAGCAAAAAAACTTCAGCAATCCGCTCAGCCCTGCCGCCACGGCAGGCCGCGAAAGCGCCAGCCGCTGCGCCGGTTGCGCTGGCCGTTCTCGTCCGGCTCACCCTCGAAGCCTTCCAGGATGTTGTAGGCCTTGATGCCCAGCTCGGTCGCGCGCCGCGCCGCGGCCACCGAGCGCACGCCGCTGCGGCACAGCAGCACCGCCGTGCCGCCGGGCGGCACTGCCGCGCGCAGCTGTGCGTCGAAATCGGCATTGGGTTGCATGCCGGGCCATTGCTTCCAGGCCGCGGCCACGGCGCCGGGCACGAGGCCCACCCAGTCGCGCTCGGCATCGGTGCGCACGTCCACCAGCACCGCCTGGCCGGCGCGCACCCATTGCCACGCCAGCGGCGGGCTCACGTCGCCGGCGTAGCCCTCGGCGGGCAGGGGTTGCTCAGAAGCGTGGAGGTCAGGCGTGGGCGTGTTCATGGCGGCCATTCTGGCAGACCATGGCCGCCGCGCGCCCATCAGTCCCAGGGCGGCGCCGGCTGCTCGCGCAGGCTGCGGCGCAGCGCGGCGTAGTCGGGCACCACGGTGGCCACGGTGTCCCAGAAGCGCGGGCTGTGGTCCATCACGCGCAGGTGCGACAGCTCGTGCGCGACCACGTAGTCGATGATGGCCGGGCGGTAGTGCATGAGCCGCCAGTTCAGCCGGATGGAGCCGTCGGCCCGCGCGCTGCCCCAGCGGGTGTTGGCGCTGGACAGGCGCAGCCGCGTCCAGCGCACATCCAGCAGCGGCGCGAAGTGGTGCAGCCGCTCGGTGAAGCAGCGGCGCGCATCGCGCATCAGCCAGGCCTGCACCGCGTCGCGCACCTGGGCGGGCGCGGCGCTGCGCGCCAGGGCGATGCGCAGCGCGCGACCGGTTGCGCCGCCCTGCTCCTCGAGCGCTCCACCGCGCGCGGCGAAGCCGTGCGTGGGGTCCAGCACCACGGTGAGCGGCTCGCCCAGGTAAGGCAGCACGGCGCCGTCGCCCCAGACGATGCGCGCGCGCTCTTCCTGCTGGCGGCGCGCCTGCTGCTCGCCAAGCTTGCGCAGGATCCACGGCGCCTTGTCGCGCAGCGCGGCATCCACGCACGCCAGCGTGACCCAGGAGGGCGCGCGCACGGACAGGCCTTCGGGCCCCACGGTGAAGCCGATGGAGCGCCGGCGCGCACGCTGCAGCGCATAGGCCACCACCGCGTCGCCCAGCAGCACCTCGCGGCTGGCCGCCGGGTGGCGGAACACGGCGGGCGTGAGCAGATCGCCCAGCGGTGGCGCTGGCGCTACCAATAAAGGAGCATCTGGCGCTTGCTGGACGGGCGCTATCGCCCGTTTCGGCTGTGGCACCCCGGAATCCGGGCTGCTCCCGCCGCCCAGGAAGTCCAGCGCCAGCTGCACCAACCGCTGCATGTCAGCCGGCGGCGGGGGGGTAGGCGTCGGGGTCCAGGCGGCGCATCTCGCCCTCGATCCAGGCCTCGACCTCGCGCATCAGCTCGTCAGGCTTGCGCCCCTCGGTGGGGATGGGCCGGCCGACGGACACGTGCACCACCCCCGGGCGCTTGATGAAGGCCTTGCGTGGCCAGACCGTGGCCGAGGTCACGGCGATCGGCACCACGGGCACGCCGGCGTCGATGGCCAGGCGCGTGCCGCCGCTCTTGTAGTCGCCCTTGGCGCCGCGTTCCGTGCGCGTGCCCTCGGGGAACATGATGACCCAGGTGCCCTTGGACAGCAGGCGGCGGCCCTGCTGCAGCACCTTGGCAAAGGCGCGGGCGCGCTGGCCACGGTCGATGTGGATCATGTCCAGGCTGCCGATGGACCAGCCGAAGAACGGCACGGAAAGCAGTTCCTTCTTGAACACGTAGGCCAGCGGGTGCGGCATGATCGCCGGCATCAGGAAGGTCTCGTAGGTGGACTGGTGCTTGACCAGCAGCACCGCGCCCTGCTGCTCGCCCTGGGGCAGGTGCTCCATGCCGGTGATCTGCGTGCGGATGCCCAGCAGCCAGCGCGCCGAGTCGATGCACAGCTTCAGCCAGGCGCGCGCCACGCGGTAGCGCGCCGCCGGGCTGCCGCCCAGCACACGTACCAGCAGGATGCCCAGGGTGTAGGGGACTACGGTGACGACCATCACCAGCAGATGAAGAATGGAGCGGATCAGTGCCATGAAGCAGTTTTCAGTGTTTTTGGCTTCTAGCGCCCATGCAGTAAGCGCCAGCAGCTATCAATTCAATAGTTTTCGCATCACAGGGCCACGGGCAGGCTGGCGCCGTTCTGCGGGGCGATGAAATCCGCCAGCGCGCCCAGGCTGGCATGGGCGCGCGTGCCGGCGGGCCAGCCGGGCGGCAGGCTCTGGCGCGGGTCCAGGTGGGCCGAGCGACCGGTGCAGACCATGTGCAGTTGCGCGCCCAGCTCGCTCGCCGCCTGCAGGTGGGCCGCACTGCTGCCCGCCACCAAAATTTCCTGCCCCTCCGCGCCGTAGCGATCGCGGATCTGCTCCATCAGGCCCGGAGCGGGCTTGCGGCAGTGGCATTGCTCGCTCTCGGTGTGGGGGCAGTAGAACACCGCGTCGATGCGCCCACCCAGCGTAGCCAGCTGCCGGTGCATCTTCGCGTGGATGGCCACCAGGGTCTGCGCATCGAAGAGGCCGCGGCCCAGGCCCGGCTGGTTGGTGGCCACAACCACATGCCAGCCCGCGTGGTTCAGCCGCGCCACGGCCTCCAGCGCGCCAGGCACCGGCACCCATTCGTCGGGCGAGGCGATGAAGCCATCGCCCAGCGCGTTGAGCGTTCCGTCTCGGTCCAGGATGGCGAGTTTCATGGCGCGATTATCAAAGCAACGCTGCCGCGCCGCCCGCGTCCGCCGTCACCGGCGTAACGGTCCAGGCCCCACAGCCGCGCACGGTCACACCGCCAGGCGCGAGAGGTCGGCCACGCGGTTCATCGCCATGTGCAGCTTCTTGAGCAGGCCCTGGCGGTTCAGGCGCAACGCCAGTTCCTCGGCATTGACCATCACGTCGTCGAAGAACGCGTCCACGGGCGCGCGCAGCACGGCCAGGGTTTGCAGGCTGGCGGTGTAGTCGCCGCTGTCGAACTGGGCGTTGGCCTCGGGCACGAAGCGCTGCAGCGCGGCGTACAGGTCCTTCTCGGCGGGCTCCTGCAGCAGTTCCTCATTCACGTGCGGATCCACCTCGCCGGCCTTCTTGAGGATGTTGGTCACGCGCTTGTTGGCCGCGGCCAGCGCGGGCGCCTGCTCCAGCGTGGCGAATGCACGCACGGCCTCGATCTGCCGGGGCACCAGCGCCAGGCGCTGCGGACGCAGGGCAATCACGGCGTCCACCTCCTGGGCGCTGTAGCCCTGCTCGCGCAGGGAGCCAGCCAGGCGGTCGTAGATGAAGTCGGCCAACTGGGCGCTGGTGTCCTCGATCTTGTCGCCGAAGGCCGGCACCGCGCTGGCCAGCAGCGCATCCAGATCCAGCGGCAACTCCTTCTCGACCAGCATGCGGATCACGCCCAGCGCATGGCGGCGCAGCGCAAACGGGTCGCGGTCGCCCGTGGGCAGGTTGCCGATGCCGAACATGCCCACCAGCGTCTCCAGCTTGTCGGCCAGCGCAACGACCACGCCCACGTTCTCGCGCGGCAGCGCGTCGCCGGCAAAGCGCGGCTTGTAATGGTCCTCGATGGCGTGCGCCACCTCGTCGGGCAGGCCGTCGCTCACCGCGTAGTAGCCGCCCATGATGCCCTGCAGCTCGGGGAACTCGCCCACCATGTCGGTGACCAGGTCGGTCTTGGCCAGCAGCGCGGCGTTGTCCACGCAGGTCAGCAGATAGTCCTGGGCGATCTCGCCTTCCTGGGAGTCCAGCGCCGCGTTGCCTTGCGCAAGCGCCGTGAACAGCTGCGTGGCGATGGCCTTGGCGATATGGCGCACGCGCTCCACGCGTTCGCCCTGCGTGCCCAGCTTGTTGTGGTAGACCACCTTGGCCAGCTGGTCCACGCGGCTGACCAGGGTCTTCTTGCGGTCCTGGTCGAAGAAGAACTTGGCGTCCGCCAGGCGCGGGCGCACCACGCGCTCGTTGCCCTGGATGACGGCGCTGGCGTCCTGCGGGCTGATGTTGCTCACCACCAGGAACTGGTGGGTGAGCTTGCCCTCGGCATCCAGCAGCGGGAAGTACTTCTGGTTGGCCTTCATGGTGAGAATCAGGCACTCCTGCGGCACGGCGAGGAACTCCTTCTCGAATTCGCAGACCAGCACGTTGGGGCGCTCGACCAGCGCCGTCACCTCGTCCAGCAGGGCGGCGTCTTCGATCGGCTGCATGCCACCGCCTACACGGTCGGCGGCCGCCTGCAACTGGCGCGCGATCTCGGCGCGGCGCTCGGCAAAGCTAGCAATCACCGCGCCTTCGCTGCGCAGTTGTTCGGCATAGCTGTCGGCGCTCTGGATCACGACCGGGTCCACGGAGGCCTCGAAGCGGTGGCCGTGCGTGGTGTTGCCGGCCGTCAGGCCCAGGGCCTGCACGCCCACCAGCACCTCGCTGCCATGCAGCGCCACCAGGCCGTGCGCCGGGCGCACGAAATGCACGCTGGTCCAACCGTCCTGCAGCTGGTAGCGCATCACCTTCGGGATCGGCAGCTTGGCAATGGCTTCGTCCAGCGCCTTCTGCAGGCCGTCGGCCAGCAGCGCGCCCTTGGCCATGCTTTCAAAGAACAGCACCTCGGCCTTGCCATCGTGCACGCGCTTGAGCTGCGGCACGCTGGCGGCGTCGGCGCCCAGCGCGGTCAGCTTCTTGAGCAGCGCCGGCGTGGGCTGGCCGCTCGCGTCCAGACCCACGGCCACGGGCATGAGCTTTTGCGACACCGCCTTGTCGGCCGCGGCGGGCAGCACTTCGGTGATGTGCGCCGCCAGCCGGCGCGGCGAGGCAAAGGCGGTGAGCTGCGAGTGTGCCGAGGTCAGGCCCTGCGCCTGCAGTTGCTCCAGCAACACGCCCGCAAAGGCATCGCCGAGCTTTTGCAGGGCCTTGGGGGGCAGTTCTTCGACAAACAGTTCGACAAGAAGATTCTGGTGATTCATGGTGTGTTTCTCGCTGCGCGGCGCGTGCGCTCAGGCGGCCTTCTTGTTCTGTTGTTCCGCGGCCTTGGCCAGTTCGGCCAGCACTTCGTCGGCATGCGCCTTGGGCGCCATGGGGAAGCCCAGGCGCGCACGGCTGTCCAGGTAGGCCTTGGCCACGGCGCGCGCCAGGTTGCGGATGCGGCCGATGTAGGCTGCGCGCTCGGTCACGGAGATCGCCCCGCGCGCATCCAGCAGGTTGAACGTGTGCGCCGCCTTGAGCACCTGCTCGTAGGCCGGCAGCGCGAGCTGCTCGCCCATCAGGTGGTTGGCCTGCTTTTCATGGGCGCCAAAGGCGGTGAAGAGGAATTCGGCGTCGGAATGCTCGAAGTTGTAGGTGGACTGCTCCACCTCGTTCTGGTGGTACACATCGCCATAGGTCAATTTCGCGCCATTCGGGCTCTCGGTCCAGGTCAGGTTGTAGACGTTGTCCACGCCCTGCAGGTACATGGCCAGGCGCTCCAGGCCATAGGTGATCTCGCCCGTGGCGGGCTTGCAGTCGATGCCGCCGACCTGCTGGAAATAGGTGAACTGCGTCACCTCCATCCCGTTGAGCCACACCTCCCAGCCCAGGCCCCAGGCGCCCAGCGTGGGGTTCTCCCAGTCATCTTCCACGAAGCGGATGTCGTTCTTCTTGAGGTCAAAACCCAGGGCTTCGAGCGAGCCCAGGTACAGCTCGAGGATGTTGTCGGGCGCGGGCTTGAGCACCACTTGGTACTGGTAGTAATGCTGCAGGCGGTTGGGGTTCTCGCCATAGCGGCCGTCCTTGGGGCGGCGGCTGGGCTGCACGTAGGCTGCCTTCCAGGGCTCCGGGCCCAGAGCTCTCAAAAACGTAGCTGTATGCGACGTACCGGCGCCCACTTCCATGTCATAGGGCTGCAAGAGTGCGCAACCCTGGTCGGCCCAGTAGGACTGCAGTTTGAGGATGATTTGTTGGAATGTCAGCATGGCTGTGTGTCTGAGAGAGCGGGCGCGCTCGCACGCGCGAACCGGCAATTTTAGGCGTCCAAGCAAAACGGGGGCCGCAGCCCCCGTCGTACCTGGCCCGAGACCGTCACTGGCCTTGCCAGCGGCGCAGCACCAGGCTGGCGTTGGTGCCGCCAAAGCCGAAGCTGTTGGACAGCACGTGGGTCAACTGCGCGTCGCGCGTCTGGGTCACCAGCGGCATGGAGCCCAGCAGCGGGTCCGGCGTCTCCACGTTGGCCGAACCGGCGATGAAGCCCTTGTTCAGCATGATCAGGCAGTAGATCGCTTCCTGCACGCCGGTGGCTCCCAGCGAATGGCCGGTGAGCGACTTGGTGCTGGAGAACGGCGGCACGGCCTCGCCGAACACCGCCTGCATCGCACGCACTTCCTGCATGTCGCCCACAGGCGTGGAGGTGCCGTGGGTGTTGATGTAGTCGATGGGTGCGCCCAGTCCTTCCATGGCCTGCTGCATGCAGGCGATGGCGCCGTCGCCCGACGGGGCCACCATGTCCTCACCGTCGCTCGTGGCGCCAAAGCCCACGACCTCACCCAGAATGGTGGCGCCGCGTGCCAGTGCATGCTCCAGGCTTTCCAGCACCACGGCACCGCCGCCGCCGGCGATCACGAAGCCGTCGCGGTTGGCGTCATAGGCGCGCGAGGCCTTCTCGGGCGTGGCGTTGTACTTGCTGGACATGGCGCCCATGCCGTCGAACAGCAGCGACATGCCCCAGGACAGCTCTTCGCCGCCGCCGGCGAACATCACGTCCTGCAGGCCCCAGGCGATCTGCTGCGCAGCCGCGCCGATGCAGTGGGCCGACGTGGAGCAGGCCGAGGTAATGGAATAGTTGATGCCCTTGACCTTGAAGTTGGTCGCGAGGCACGCCGAGACGGTGGAGCTCATGCAGCGCGTGACCTGGTAGGGTCCCACGCGGCGGATGCCCTTTTCGCGCAGCGTGTCGGCCGCCTCGATCTGGTTGGCGGGAGATCCGCCGCCCGAACCCATGATGAGGCCGGTGCGCGGGTGGCTGACCTGTTCGGGGGTGAGGCCGGCCTGCTGGATGGCGTCTTCCAGGGCAATCTGCGCATAGGCCGCGGCGTCGCCCATGAAGCGCAGCTGCTTGCGGTCGATGCGCGCCTCGACGTCGATCTCAGGCACGCCCGCCACCTGGCTGCGCAGGCCCAGCTCGGTGAACTGGGGCACGGCCTTGATGCCGGAGCGGCTGGCGCGCAGCGCCTCCTCCACGGTCTGCAGATCGTTGCCAATGCACGAGACGATGCCCGCGCCCGTGATCACCACCCGTTTCTTGGTCATGCTGCGCTTCCCTGTGCGTCGCCTTCGCGCAGGAACAGACCCACGCGCAGGTCGTTGGCCACGTAGATTTCCTTGCCGTCGGCCAGCAGGCGTGCATCGCCGATGGCCATGTTGAGTTTGCGCTTGATGACGCGCTTGATGTCGATTTCGTAGGTCACGAGCTTCACGTCCGGGCCCACCTCGCCGGTGAACTTGACCTCGCCCGCGCCCAGCGCGCGGCCACGGCCCGGCAGGCGCAGCCAGGTGAGATAGAAGCCGATGAGCTGCCACATGGCATCCAGCCCCAGGCAGCCGGGCATGACCGGGTCACCCTGGAAATGGCAGGCGAAGAACCACAGGTCGGGCTTGACGTCGAGTTCGGCCACGATCTTTCCCAGGCCATGCGCGCCGCCGTCGGTGTCGATGTGCGTGATGCGATCGAACATCAGCATGGGGGGCAGGGGCAGGCGCCCGCTGTCCGGACCGAACAACCGGCCCTCGCCCGAGGCGATGAGTTGTTCGTACGAGAAGGAATCAGCCATTGTCAATCGTGCTCCAGACGGCCCGTGCCGTCGCGGTAGGTGGTTGTCGTTGATGCAAAAAAATCAGCGCGCGGCCCGCGGCCACGGGCGGCGAAGGCCCTCTATTATCCAGGCTCGCGCGCGCTCTGGCCTGTAACCGTGCCCCGGGAAAGCCCGCTGGCTACCGCGCCGGGATGATCTGGATCAATTTCCAGCCCGCGCCCGCCCTGTGCGCCCGCGCAGGCACCAGGCCAGCCCCGCCACTGCAAACCCGAGCGCCCACAGGGGCCAAAGCCCCCAGCGCGCCACCCACCGGGCGTACGGCGTGGCGGCGCCACCACGCCCCTGCACCTGGGCGCGCAGCACGCCGCGCTGATAAGCCGGCATGCGGTGCGTGACCTGCCCGCGGTGGTCGATCACCGCCGTGGCGCCGGTGTTGGTGGCACGCACCATGGGACGCTCGAACTCCAGCGCGCGCAGACGGCTGATGGCCAAGTGCTGGTCCACCGCCACGGTGTTGCCGAACCAGCCGATGTTGCTCAGGTTCACGAGGATGCTCGGGCTGCTCGCCGGGTCGAGAAAGCGCACGCCGATCTCCTCGCCGAACAAGTCCTCGTAGCAGATATTGGGCGCTATGCGCTCGCCGGCCCACGCCAGCGACGGCTGACCCACCGCGCCGCGGTTGAAGTCGCCCAGGGGGATGTTCATCATCTCGGTGAACCAGCGGAAGAACGGCGGGATGAACTCGCCGAACGGCACCAGATGGTGCTTGTCGTAGCGGTAGGGCTGCGGCTGCTCTGGCGCAAAGCCCAGCACCGAGTTGGTATAGCCCTCTTCCAGGCTGCCCAGCGGGATGCCCAGCAGCAGCGCCTGGCCGCCTGCGGCATAGCGCTCGGCCATGCCCTCCAAATAGCCGGGCACCAGCTGCTGCGGCAGCAGGGGGATGGCCGTCTCGGGCGCCACCACCAGGCTGGCCTTGGCCGCGTGGATCTGGTCGTAATACCACTGCAGCGCCATCGGCACGCCACTGCCGGGCTGGAACTTCTCGTCCTGCGGGATGTTGCCCTGCAGCAGCGCCAGCGACAGCGGCGCATGCACGGGCGGCGGGGCACCGCAGCCCTCGACGGCGCATTGGCGCTGCCAGGCGGCCCCTGCCCCCACGGCCGTGAGCGCGAGGACCAGCGCCCAGGCACGTGCGTTGCGCAGGTCGGCGCGGCGCGCCTGCGCCAGCAACATGGCCAAGAGCGCCGCCGCGGCACCGATGCCGTACACGCCCACGCTGCGCGCCAGCGCGGCCAGGGGCCCCTGCACATGCGCGTAGCCGCCTGCGCCCCACGGAAAGCCGGTCCACCATTGGCCGCGCGCCAATTCCGCCAACAACCACAGCGCAGCAAAAACGATAGCTGCCAGCGCTCTATGGACGGGCGCTAGAGCCCAAAAACATGCAGAAACCGCTGCGTAATAACTGCCGAGGAACGCCGCGAGCCCCAGCACCGCCAGCACGGCCAGCGGCGCGGCCAGTCCCCCATACGTGTGCATGGAGATGAACAGCCACCAGAACGTGCCCGCGAGCCACGCCGTGGCGAACACCCAGCCCAGCAGGGCGGCCCGGCGTGTACCGCCGGCGCCCAGCAGCACATGCGCCCACAAGGCCAGCGACAGGATCTGCAGCCACCACAGCGGCTGTCCGCCCCAGGGCCAGGCCAGCGATGCGGCCTGCGCCAGCCCGGCCACCAGTGCCAGCACCCAGGGCAACGGGCCGCGGCGCGGTGCGTGCGCGGCCAGGGGCGGTGCGACGGCCATCAGCGTTCGGACTCGGGCGTGGCCGCCGCCGGTGCGACCTTGAACCAGCGCACCGACCCGCCCTTGGTGTGCATCACCACAAACTGCAGGCCGCCGAGCACCACGGACTCTCCCTTGCGCGGCATGCGGCCCAGCTCGTGCGCGATCAGGCCGCCGATGGTGTCAAAGCTCTCATCGGGGTCGCTGCCCTGCAGCGCCACGCCGAAGGCCTCGGCCACGCGCTCCACGGGCGTGTCGCCGCTCACGCGGAAGGTGCGGTCGGCCAGGCCGAAGATGTCGCCCTCGTCCTCGGGGATATCAAACTCGTCCTCGATCTCGCCCACGATCTGCTCGATCACGTCCTCGAACGTCACCAGACCGGCGATGCGGCCGAACTCGTCGATGGCGATGGCCATATGGTTGCGCGTGTTGCGAAACTCACGCCCCAGGTCATGCAGGCCCTTGCTCTCGGGCACGAACAGCGCCGGGCGCACCAGCGTGCGCACGTTCAGCCCCGGCGAGCGCCAGAGCTTGAGCAGATCCTTGGCCAGCAGGATGCCGATGATGTTGTCGCGCTCGCCCTGGTACACCGGAAAGCGCGAGTGCGCGGTGTGCAGCACCTGGTGCATGAGCTCATCCACCGGCGCGTCGATGTCCAGCATGTCCATGCGTGGCGCGGGCACCAGCACGTCGCCCGCAGTCATCTCGGCCATGCGCAGCACGCGCTCCAGCATCACCCGCGCATCGGCGTTGATGACGTCGTTGTCCTCGGCCTCGGCCAGCGTGGCGATGAGCTCGGCCGTCGAGTCCGGCCCGGGGTTGATGAACTCGACGAGGCGCTGCAGGAACGTGCGCTTGTCCTCCTTGTCGGAGGCGCGCGCAGGGTGGGGGTCGGACACGGGGACGGGTGCAGGTTGTGCAGGGAGTGGATCAGCCCCCAAGGATAGCGGATCGCCCCGCGCACCCGCGTGGCACGCCTGGGGCGCGCCTGCCTACTCGGCGGCCTGGTGGCGGCCGTCGCGCACGCCCTGGCGGATTTCCTGCAGGTCGGCCAGGAAACGCCAGAACTGCCGCGCCTGCTTCTTGAGCTGGTAGTCCACTTCGCCGAAATGCTCGGCCATGATCTCGGACACGCGCGTGTCGAAGCGCGCGGGCGGCAGCTGCAAGTAGGCCTCGGATTCGGATCCGTCGCGGCGCACCGTGGCGCCGGCATTGCGCGCGATCTTGAGCATGGCCGTGTTCTCGGTGAGCGCGTGGATGAACATCATGCTCACGCCGCGGTTGCGCGCCAGCATCACCGCGCGCTCGAACAGCCGCGCGCCGTAGCCGCGCCCGCGCGCCGTGGCCGAGACCGAGACGCCGAACTCGGCGCAGCTTTCGTACTCGCCCGATGGCGCAAACGCCACATGGGCCATGGCGATCAACTCCAGGCGGCGGTTGAAGATGCCGAACACCTCGTCGCGCGAGAAGTCCAGCAACTCGGCGTAGCGGCGCACCTGGTCGTCGTTGGCGGCGTAGCCAAAGCGCAGGTAGCGGTCGCGCGGCTCCAGGCGCAGCAGGTGGGCGGCAATGCGCTCGCGGTGCTGCGGGCCGAGCGAACGGATGGGCACCATCACAGTGTTCATGGCAAAACCTCGGTGGAAGCGTCCCCCGGCGGTGGGGCGCAGCATTTGCCGCCCTGCGTTCCAGGAAGCGCGAAGCCAGTCTTTGGTTGAAAGCATGATGCGGCCGATTCTAGGGTTTTCCCTAGGAATCTGGGGCGCATATGCTGCAATGCAACAAAAAAGTAGGGGAAATAAGATCCAAGGGGAAAATGGCCTCTAGCCCTTACCCAATATGCGCAAGCAGCTATCAATACAGGACTGCCTCTGTCCGCCACGCGACTGCCGTGCCTTTTTTATCTACACCGGCAGGGCGGTAGTGGCCTTCACCCGGTCCAGCACGAAGCTGGTCTTGCAGTCCTGCACGCTGGGGTGCTTGAGCAGCGTGTCCATGATGAAGCGGCTGTAGTGCGCCATGTCGGCCACCACTACGCGCAGCAGATAGTCCATCTCGCCGGTGAGCGACGCGCACTCCACCACCTCGGGCCAGGTCTGCACGCTGGCGCGGAACAGGTCCATCGGGTTGCGCTTGTGGCTCTCGGTGTGCTTTTCCAGGCGCACGTTCAGGTAGGCGGTCAGTCCCAGGCCCACGCGCTCGGGGCGTACCAGTGCCACGTAGCGGTCAATCACGCCCTCTTCCTCCAGCCGCTTGGCGCGGCGCAACACGGCGCTGGGCGACAGGCCCACCCGTTCGCCGATCACGTCATAGGTCTCGCGGCCGTTGTCCTGCAGGCGGCGCAGGATGGCACGGTCCAGCTTGTCGAGGGCGGGGGTGCGTTCGCTCATGGCGGCGGATTCTAGGCAAGCGCCGCACGAGACGCACCCGCGTGTTCCCTAACGCGAAATGGATGCACATCGCATTGACGTTGCGCAACATTCCTGCATATCCACACTCAAACCCGTGCGCATTCGCCAGAAACATGAGCCCCGCCCCTCCTACAGTGAAGCGACACACCCTAAGGAGACTGACGATGACTGCCGCCCTGCCCTTTCGCGCCACCCACGACGCCGACGCCTGGGAGAACCCCATGGGCCTGATGGGCTTCGAGTTTGTAGAGTTCACCTCGCCCACCCCGGGGCTGCTGGAAGCGGTGTTCGAGAAGCTGGGCTTTACGCTCGTGGCGCGCCACCGGTCCAAGGACGTGCTGCTGTACCGGCAGAACCAGATCAACTTCATCCTGAACCGCGAGCCGGCCAGCCAGGCCGCGTACTTTGGCGCCGAACACGGCCCCTCAGCCTGCGGACTGGCCTTTCGCGTGAAGGATTCGCACCAGGCCTACCGGCGCGCGTTGGAGCTGGGCGCCCAGCCGATCGAGATCCCCACCGGCCCCATGGAACTGCGCCTGCCGGCCATCAAGGGCATCGGCGGCGCGCCGCTGTACCTGATCGACCGTTTTGAGGACGGCAAGTCCATCTACGACATCGACTTCGACTTCCTGCCCGGCGTGGACCGGCGCCCTGTGGGGCACGGCCTGAACGAGATCGACCACCTCACGCACAACGTGTACCGCGGCCGCATGGGATTCTGGGCCAATTTCTACGAAAAGCTCTTCAACTTCCGCGAGATCCGCTACTTCGACATCCAGGGCGAGTACACGGGCCTGACGTCGAAGGCCATGACCGCGCCGGACGGCAAGATCCGCATCCCGCTGAACGAAGAGGCCAAGCAGGGCGGCGGGCAGATCGAGGAATTCCTGATGCAGTTCAACGGCGAGGGCATCCAGCACATCGCGCTGATCTGCGACTCGCTCGTCGAGGTGGTGGACAAGCTGGGGCTGGCGGGCGTGCCCCTGGCCCCGGCGCCCAACGACATCTATTACGACATGCTGGACACCCGCCTGCCGGGTCACGGCCAGAACGTGGCGGAACTACAGGCGCGCGGCATCCTGCTGGACGGCACCACGGCTGACGGCACGCCCCGTCTGCTGCTGCAGATCTTCTCCACGCCCATGCTGGGGCCGGTGTTCTTTGAGTTCATCGAACGCCAGGGCAACTACCGCGAGGGTTTCGGCGAAGGCAACTTCAAGGCGCTGTTCGAATCGCTGGAGCGTGACCAGATCCGGCGCGGCGTCCTGCAGACCCAGGCGTGAGCCCTGGGCGCGGCCCGCCATGGAATGACGCACTGCAACAACGGCTTTCTATACTGAGCGCCCTTTCAAAGAGACTCGGGAGAAATTCAATGTTGCGTCGCCGTCAATTGGTGGGTTCCCTTGCGCTGTGCATGGCTTGCGCCGTACAGGCACAGAACGCATCCGCCCCCATGACCATCGTGGTGCCCTACGCGGCCGGAGGCCCGCTCGATAAGAGCGCGCGCATCCTGGCCGAAGGGGCACAGGCCCAACTCGGGCCCATCCAGGTGCAGAACAAGCCGGGCGCCGGCGGCAACCTGGGCGCAGACACGGTGGCCAAGGCGCCCAAGGGCGGCAACCTGCTGGTGATGGGCGCGGTCGCCACCCATGCCGTGAACCCCTGGCTGTACAAGAATTTCCCCTACAACCCGGTCAAGGATTTCACGCCCATCGTGCTCGTCGCCCGCACACCGAACGTGCTGGTGATGAGCGCCGAACGGGCCAAGGCGTTGGATATCAGCACCACCACCGACCTCGTGAAGTACATGAAGGCCCACCCGGACCAGCTCAAGTACGGCTCGGGCGGCAACGGCAGCATCGGCCACATCGCCGGGGAGATGTTCAAGTCGCTCACCAACACGCGCATGCCCCATGCGCCCTTCCAGGGCGCGGGTCCGGCGCTCAAAGCGCTACAGGACGGCGGCGTGGACATCGTGTTCGACAACCTAGCGTCGTCACTGCCGCTGATCCAGGGCGGCAAGCTCAAGGCGCTGGGCGTGACATCGCTGGGCAGCGACGACGCCCTGCCCCACGTGCCCAGCATCAACAGCGAGGTGCCCGGCTTCAACGTGTCCACCTGGTTCGGGCTGTTTGCCCCCGCCACGCTGCCCGCCGCCGATGCACAGAAATACGCCACGGCGTTCTCGAAAGCCATGCACTCGCCGGCCGGCAAGGCGCAGTTCCAGAAGATGGGCCTGACGCCCGAAGAACTCACGCTGGGCGGCTTCGGCAGCTTCGTGCGCTCGGAACTGGGCAAGTACGAATTCCTCATCAAGGCCGCCAAGATCCACATCGACTGAACGCCGTCCTGCACTCCCGCCCGCCGGCCCACACCAGGCCGGCGGTGCACGACGACGGCGTGGTTCCAACAAGGAGACAAGCACCATGGGACAAGCCCCCGTCGTCTACGGACAATCCAGCCGCCCGCCGCGCGGCGACTATTCGCGTGCGCAGGAGGATTACACCTGCGCGCAGAACTTCGCGGCCTACACCGCCGCCGACCACGACACCTACCACCGCCTGTACCAGCGCCAGTCGGCCCAGCTGCAGGGCCTGGCGAGCGAGGCCTTCATCCAGGCCCTGCCGCTGCTGGGCGCCAAGGAGCGCATCCCGCGCTTCGATGACGTGAACGAGCGCCTGTACCGCGCCACGCGCTGGGAGCTGGTGGCCGTGCCGGGGCTGATCCCCGAGGTGCCGTTCTTCTCGCTGCTGGCGAACCGCAAATTCCCGGTCACCGACTGGATCCGCACGCCCCAGGAGTTCGACTACATCGTCGAGCCCGACGTGTTCCACGACCTGTTCGGCCACGTGCCGCTGCTGTTCAACCCGGTGTTTGCCGACTATGTGCAGCGCTATGGCGAAGGAGGCCTGAAAGCGGCGGGACTGGGCGCCTGCGAGATGCTCTCGCGGCTGTACTGGTACACGATCGAGTTCGGCCTGATCCGCGAGCAAGGCGGGCTGCGCGCCTATGGCGCGGGCATTCTCAGCTCGCGCGGCGAACTGCCCTACGCCGTGCACAGCCCCGAGCCGCAGCGCCTGCCACTGGAGCTGGAACGCACCATGCGCACGCGCTACAAGATCGACACCTACCAGCAGACCTACTTCGTGATCGACAGCTTCGAGCAGCTGTTCGAACTCACGGCGCAGGATTTCGCGCCGATCTACGAACGGCTGCGCGGCGAGCCCGAGTTCGCGGCCGATGCGCGCGAGCCGCACCCGGCCTGAAGCGCGTCGTCGACACGCTCAGGGCTGCTCGAGCAGCGCCAGGCAGTCCTGCAGCACGCGCGGGTGGAACGCCATCTCGACGTGCGCCACCCCCTCGATGAAGCGGTTGTCCGCGCCCTGCAGCATTGCGGCCGCGGGCGGATAGACCACGTTGTCGCAGTTGGAGTACCAGCACACGAAGACTGCGGCGCGTGCCGGCGGCTCGTCTTGCCCCAACTGGTGCACCCAGGGGCCGTGCAACCGCATCTGCCGGCCATTGGTGCTGCGTGCGCCGCGCGCGGGCCAGGTGCCGTGGTGCGGCGATCCCAGCGTGACGATGCGGTGCACGCGCTGCTCGCTGCCCGGCACGGCGCGCAGCCAGGCGCGTGCGGCCAGACCGCCCATGCTGTGGCCCACGATCAGCGGCGCCCGCCCAGTGGCCTCGGCCACGCGGCGCACGGCATCGTCGATGGTGCGGCAGTAATCGTCGATGGAGCCGAAGGCGGGCTCCAGCGTCACGGCCACGAAGGCATGGCCGCGCGCACGCAGCAGCGCCAGCCAGGGCGTCCAGAACCCTCGGTTGCACAGGAAGCCGTGCACCAGCACCACGCCGCGCGGGCCGGGCACGTCCGACGCGCGCGGTGGCAGCCAGTCCGACACGGCCTGGTGGCGGAACGGCTGCCACCAACCGAAGACCAGGCTGGCCCAGCGTGACTCGGCCCACCAGGCGCGCAGCAGCTGCCCGGCGCGCGGACGCGGCGTCGCATCCCCCCGGCAAACCCAGGCCATCAAGAAAAATTGCGGCGCCATGCCCAGGCGGAATATCAGCGGGACCGCGGCCACGCCCGCCAGCGCCAGCGCCGGCGAACGGCCCCAGAACCAGGCCATCCAGCCCGCGATCAACAGCAGATGCACGGCCACCGCCCAGCGTTGCCAACGCGCGTTCGTCATGAAGCTCCCTTGTGGTGGTTGTGGTGTGTCGCTTGGGTGACCTCTGCGGCATCCGGACTAGGACAAGCCCGGTATGGCGCGTGCAAGGCCACTTCCACAATCGGTGCGATCTTGCCCCATACCGCAACGAGGACCCTTGCATGGAACGAATCTGGCTCAAGAACTACCCCGCTGGCGTGCCGCACGACGTGGATGCCGATGCCTACCCCTCGGTGGCGCAGATGCTGGAGGAGTCCTTCCACCGCCACGCCGACAGCCCGTTCTCGGTGTGCATGGACCGGTGGATGAGCTACCGCGAACTCGACCGCCTGTCGGCCCGGCTCGGCGCGTGGCTGCAGGGCCAGGGTCTCACACCCGGTGCGCGCGTGGCCATCATGCTGCCCAATGTGCCGCAGTTCGCTGTGACCATGGCCGCCGTGCTGCGCGCGGGCTACACGTGCGTGAACGTGAACCCGCTGTACACCGCGCGCGAGCTGGAGCACCAGCTCAAGGACTCGGGCGCCTCGGCCATCGTCATCCTGGAGAACTTCGCGCACACGCTGGCCGAGGTGATCGACCACACGGCCGTGCAGCACGTGGTGATCGCCTCCATGGGCGACCTGCTGGGCGCCTGGTACGGACGCTGGATCACCTTTGCCGTGCGCCACTTGGCCAAGATGGTGCCCGCGTACGAGCTGCCCCTGACGGGCGGGCGCCAAGTGATCAGTTTCAAGCGCGCGCTGGCCCTGGGCGAGCGGCGCACGCTGACCCCGGCGCGCGTCGCGCCCGACACTCCGGCCTTCCTGCAGTACACGGGCGGCACCACGGGCCTGTCCAAAGGCGCAGTGCTCACCCAGCGCAACATCGTCGCCGCGACGCTGCAGGCCGAGGCCTGGTTCACCCCCGCGCTGGGCAAGATCGGCGACCTGAGCCGCGCCAACAGCATTGCCGCGCTGCCGCTGTACCACATCTTCGCGCTCACGCTGTGCCTGCTGGCCATCCGCCAGGGCTCGCGCCTGACGCTGATCCCGAACCCGCGGGACATCCCCAAGTTCGTGGAGGTGCTGAAGAAGCGCCCCTTCCACATGCTGCCCGCCGTGAACACGCTGTTCAACGCACTGCTGCAGAACCCGCAGTTCCGCCATCTGGATTTCTCGCAGCTGTGCGTGGCGCAGGCCGGCGGCATGGCCGCGACCGAGGCCACGGCCCAGCAGTGGAAGGCCGTGACGGGCGCCACCATGATCGAAGGCTGGGGCATGAGCGAGACCTGCGCCATCGGCACCAACAACCCGGTGAACAGCACCGCCTTCAGCGGCAGCATCGGCCTGCCGCTGCCAGGCATCGACATCGCCATCAAGGACGACGCAGGCGCGAGCCTGCCCATCGGCTCGGCGGGCGAAATCTGCATCAAGGGCCCCAACGTGATGCCCGGCTACTACAACCAGCCCGAGGAAAATGCCAAGGCCTTCACGCCCGACGGCTTCATGCGCACGGGCGACATCGGCGTGATGGACGAGGAGGGCTATACGCGCATCATCGACCGCAAGAAGGACATGATCCTGGTGAGCGGCTTCAACGTCTTCCCCAACGAACTGGAGCAGGTGGTGGCCCTGTGCCCGGGCGTGCTGGAATGCGCCGCCGTGGGCGTGGCCGACGACAAGCAGGGCGAGGCCATCAAGGTGTTCGTGGTGCGCAGCGACCCCTCGCTGACCGAGGACGACGTGGTGCGCTACTGCCATGAACACCTGACCGGCTACAAGCGGCCAAAATACATCGAATTCCGCGACGAACTGCCCAAGACCAACGTGGGCAAGATCCTCCGACGGGAGCTGCGCGACGGCAAGTGATGCCGCGCTCCGGTTACTCCAATTTTCATAGCTGATGCCGCTTATTCCACCTGCCCTACCGCCGGAAATCATTGTCATCGAGCGCGGCTGGCTGTCGGCCAACAACGTGCTGCTGTTGGGGCGCGACTGCACGGCGCTGGTGGACAGCGGCTACTGCGCCCACGCGCCGCAAACCGTGGCGCTGGTGGAGTCGGCGCTGGACGGGCGTGTGCTGGACCAGTTGCTCAATACCCACCTGCACAGCGACCATTGCGGCGGCAATGCCGCGCTGCAGGCGCGCTGGCCGCAGCTTGCCACCCGCATCCCCCCGGGGCAGTGGGCACAGGTGCAGGACTGGGACCCGGTGGCGCTGAGCTACGTGCCCACCGGCCAGGAGTGCCCGCGCTTTCGTGCCGACGGCGTGCTGCCCCCCGGCACCGAGGTGCAGTTGGGCGACCGCGCGTGGCAGGTGCACGCAGCCCCGGGGCATGACACCCATGCCGTGGTGCTGTTCGAGCCGCACGCGCGCGTGCTGATCTCGGGCGACGCGCTCTGGGAGAACGGCTTCGGCGTGGTGTTCCCCGAACTGGACGGCGAGCAGGCCTTTGCCGAGGTGGGCGCCACGCTGGACCTGATCGAGCGGCTGAATCCGCTCACCGTGATCCCCGGCCACGGCAGCGTGTTTGGCGACGTGCCCGCCGCTCTAGCGCGGGCGCGGCGCCGGCTGGCGGGTTTCGAGGCCGACCCGGTCAAACACGCACGCCACGCGGCCAAGGTGCTGCTCAAGTACAAGCTGCTGGAATGGCAGCAGGCGCCGCTGGCGCAAGTGCATGCCTGGTTGGCGGCCACACCGTACTTCGGCCTGCTGCACCAGCGACACTTTGCGCAGCAGACCGCATCCGTCTGGGCCGAGCAGCTGATGCAGGAACTGGTGGACGCCGGCGCGGCCCGGCGCGAGGGCGGCGCGCTGCTCAACGCCTGATCGCCCTGCCGCCGTGTGCCATCCGGTAACGGGGCACGCGCCAGCATTGGCCGAATGCTTGCCGCGCTGGGCGGGACTTCGCGCGCCCAACCGTGTGTTTGTTGTCAAACCACCACAAAACACCACTGCTGCTGACGTTTCCGCCACTGTGGGTGAGGCATTTTTGCACTTATTGACGCAAACGAGATTGATTCGCAACAATAATCCCTAGCAAATAATTCCAACCTCTCGTTTCCAGCAATGCCCTCCTCTTCCTCTCTCAAAAAGCCCAAAAGCCTGCGCATGGCCGCAGCCCTGCTGCCGCTGAGCGCCATCGCCCAGGTGCAGCCCACGCCCGCCCCCGTCACCACCCTGCCCACGGTGACGGTGCAGGAGCAGGCCATCGATCCCAACCCCAACGCCGAGGTCGGCGCGCCCTACAAGGCCAAGACCTCCGCCGACACGCGCCACACCCGCCCGCTGGCCGAGACGCCGCAGACCATCCAAGTGGTCACCGGCGAGGCCATCCGCGACTCCGGCGCCACCGACCTCAAGCAGATCCTGGCCGCGCAGCCCGGCATCACCCTGGGCACGGGCGAAAACGGCAACGCCTTTGGCGACCGCTACATCATCCGCGGCCAGGAGGCGCGCTCGGACGTGTTCGTGGACGGCCTGCGCGACCCCGGCATGACCACGCGCGAGAGCTTCGCCATCGAGCAGGTGGAGGTCACCAAGGGCCCCAACTCCAGCTTCGCGGGCCGCGGCTCGGCGGGCGGCGCGGTGAACGCCGTGACCAAGCAGGCCACGCTGGACTATGACTTCACGCGCGTGTCCGCCGGCGTGGGCACCGACAGCCACCACCGCGTGACGCTGGACATGAACAAGGGCTTCTCCGACAAGTTCGCCCTGCGCGCCAACGCCCTGACCTCGGGCGAGGACGTGCCGGGCCGCAGCCCCTCGCAGCGCCGCCGCGACGGCCTGGCGCTGTCGGGCCTATGGGAGCTGAACCAAGACCTGTCCGTCACGCTGGACTACTACGGCCTGCGCGCCAAGGACAAGCATCCCGACCTGGGCGGCTACCTCGTGGGCACGGTGCCCAACCGCCGCCCCGCCACGGGTGTGCCGGTCTATGCGCAGAACAGCGACTTCCTGAATTCCGACGTGGACACGGTCACCGCGCGCATCGCCTACCGCTTTGCGCCCGACCTCAAACTCACCAGCCTGACGCGCTACGGCCAGTCGGACAACCGCTACGCCACCACGGGAGCCTCCAACGGCACGGTGCTGGACGCGGCCAACAACCCGATCGGCACGGCCGGCGTGCTGGACGGCGGCCACACCGGCTGGCAGGACGTGAAATATTTCGCGCACCAGAGCAACCTGCGCTGGGACAAGCAGATCGGCAGCCTCAAGCATGAATTCATCTTCGGCTTCGAATACACCGACCACAAGGTGAAGTCCGGCAACTACGGCGTGACCAACACCGGCGCCACCAACTGCCGCGTTTCGGGCCGCAACGGCCCGCAGGCCGGCTGGTGCATCACTGATCTGAACGGCAACCCCGTGAGCAACCTGGGCGACCTGGCCGGCCGCAGCTACGAACGCCGCAGTTGGACACGCGACTGGCGCGTGAAGACCTTCGCGCTGTCGGCCATGGACACGGTGGACCTGACCGACCAGTGGACCGTGTTCGGCGGCCTGCGCGCCGACCACTACGACCTGTCGCTGGACACCCGCAACAACCAGACGGGCGCGATCACGGGCAACTACGGCTTCAACGACACACTGCTCAACGGCCACCTGGGTGTGAGCTACAAGATCAACCCCATGGGTATGGTCTATGCAAGCTACGGCACGGCGCAGGACATCAACGGCGGCGAACCCGACACCGGCACGAGCAGCGGCTACGGCGGCCTGGTGATCCACAACGGCAGCGCCGCCGGCGCCAAGCCCGAGACCTCGCAGAACATCGAGCTGGGCACCAAGTGGAACCTGCTGGACGACAAGCTGCTGGCCACCGCCGCCGTGTTCCAGACCACCAAGGACGACGTGATGGAGGGCGCCAACTACGACACTGAAGGCACCTTCAATACCGGCAAGAACCGCGTGCGCGGCATCGAACTGGGCCTGGCCGGCAATCTCACCAAGAACTTCCAGCTGCAAGCCGGAGCGGCGATCATGAAATCCAAGGTGCTGCGCTCGGCCGTGGCGTCCAACGTGGGCAACCCGCTGTCCAACTTCGCCGACCGCTCCTTCACCGTACAGGGCAAGTACCAGCTCACGCGTGACTTCTCCTTCGGCGCCGTGGCGCGCTACGAGAGCAGCCGCTGCGGCGGCCAGCCCGACACCGGTGCCGGCTACACCAACGGCATGTGCTCGCAGCCGGTGCCCTCGTTCAGCGTGTACGACCTGTTCGCGTCCTACCGCATCAACAAGCACGCCGACCTGCGCCTGAACGTGCTGAACGTGACCGACAAGGACTACTACACCGCCGTGTACCGCTCGGGCGCCTTCCTGTACAAGGGCGACGGCCGCGCAGTGCGCCTGACGTTGAACCTGGACTTGTAATCAAATAGGCTGCTAGCGCTTGATGGGCAAGCGCTGGCAGCTATCAAATTTGATGACACCACATATTCCCGCAGGCGTCTGGAACGCCATCGATTACGAACGGCTCGCGCCCCAGCACATGGACGCGGGCCGTCTTGCCTATGTGGCCGGCGGCTGCGGCTGGGACCGCACGGTGGCCGCCAACCGCGCCGCCTTCGCCGCCTGGGCCATCGTGCCGCGCCTGCTGCGCGACGTGCGCGGCGGCCACACGCGGCTCACGCTGGGTGGGCTGGACCTGCCCCACCCGCTGCTGCTGGCCCCGGTGGCGCACCAGCGCCTGGCCCACTCCGAGGCAGAAGTCGCCACCGCCCGCGCCGCCCTGGCCACGGGCACCTGCCTGGTGGCCAGCACGCTGTCGTCGTGCACGCTGGAGGCAATCGCGGGTGCCGCCGGCCCCGCGCGCTGGTTCCAGCTGTACCTGCAGCCCGAGCGAGAACACACGCTCGCCCTTCTGCGCCGGGCCGAGGCCGCGGGCTACCACGCCATCGTGCTCACGCTGGACGCCAGCATCCAGCTGGCCAGCCGCAGCGCGCTGCAGGCGGGTTTTGTGATGCCCGCCGACTGCACGCCCGCCAACCTGGCAGCCTACCCACCGCCCGCGCCGCCCGGACTGGGCGCGGATGACAGCCGCATCTTCCAGGGCGCCATGCGCCACGCCCCTACCTGGGACGACCTGCGCTGGCTGCTGGGCGAGACCCGCCTGTCCGTATGGATCAAGGGCGTCATGCACCCCGACGACGCCCGCGCGCTGCAGGCGGCGGGTGCGGCCGGCCTCATCGTCTCCAACCACGGCGGGCGCAGCCTGGACGGCGCGCCCGCGTCCCTGCATCGCCTGCCCGCCGTGCGCGCCGCCGTGGGCGAGGGCTACCCCGTGCTGCTGGACGGCGGCGTGCGCAGCGGCGCCGACGCCTTCAAGGCCCTGGCACTGGGCGCCGACGCCGTGCTCATCGGCCGCCTGCAGATGTACGCCCTGGCCGTGGCGGGTGCGCTGGGCGTGGCCCACATGCTGCAGCTGCTGACCGAGGAGCTGCACGCCTGCATGGCCCAGGCCGGCTGTGCCCAGCTCTGCGACATCACCCCCAATTGCCTCACACCGCAACCACCATGCTGATCTCCATCGACCAGGTCCTCTCCAAGACGGAGGTGCGCGACTTTCGCGCCCAACTGGACGCCGCCGCCTGGGACGACGGCGCCGCCACCGCCGGCACGCTGGCCAAGAGCGTCAAGCGCAACCAGCAGATCACCGACGGCAGCGAACTCTGCCAGCGCCTGGGCCAGCACATCCTGCGCCGGCTGAGCAGCACGCCGCTGTTCATCAGCGCCGCGCTGCCGCGCACCATCTACCCGCCGAAGTTCAACCGCTACGCCGACGGCGGCACCTACGGCGCGCACGTGGACAGCGCGCTCATGTTCCTGCCCGGCAGCCACCAGCAGATGCGCACCGACCTGTCGGCCACGCTGTTCCTGGCCGAGCCCGAGGAATACGACGGCGGCGAGCTGGAAGTGGAGGGCCCCTTCGGCGTGCAGGCCGTGAAGCTGGCCGCCGGCGACATGGTGCTGTACCCCTCCAGCAGCCTGCACCGCGTCACGCCCGTCACGCGCGGGGCGCGCGTGGCATCGTTCTTCTGGATCGAGAGCCTGGTGCAGGACGAGGGCGAGCGCACGCTGCTGTTCGACCTGGACCAGTCCATCCAGCAACTCGCGCCGCTGGTGGCGCCCGACGACCCGCGCCTGGTACAGCTCACGGGCGTGTACCACAACCTGCTGCGCCGCTGGGCCAGGCCCTGAGCACACCGGCGAACGATCACCGCAACCCATTCCTTCCCGGCAAGAAAGAGAGCCCCGCATGACATCCTGGATCCCGCACATCGCCGCCCTGGCGCTCGCCGTCTCGGCCAGCAGCGCCTTCGCCCACGGCAAGGTCACCTGCCCCGAGCATCCCCCCGCCGAATGGCGACCGCACACCGAGCTGGAGCAGAAGCTGGTGAAGGAAGGCTGGACCGTGCGCCGCATGGAAAAGACCGAGACCTGCTACGAGGTCTACGGCAAAGACCCGCAGGGCAAGCGCGTGGAAGCCTTCTTCGACCCCAAGACGCTTGAGCGCGTTCAAGACTGACGGTGCGCGCGCCGCCGGCGCACCGCTGCGCGTGTGGGACCGGCCCGTGCGCCTGCTGCACTGGGGCCTGGCCGCGTGCGTGGCCATGGCCTGGTGGAGCAGCGACGACACCGGTCCGCTGCACGAGCGCGTGGGCTACGTGGCCCTGGCCCTGCTGGCCGCGCGCGTGGCGTGGGGATTCGGCGGCAGCCGCTATGCGCGCTTCGCCCAGTTCGTGCGCACGCCGGCGGCCACGCTGGCCTATGCGCGCCTGGCGCTGGCGGGCCATGCGCCGCGCTACCTCGGCCACAACCCGCTGGGCGCCTGGATGGTGCTGGCACTGCTGGCGATCATGGCGTTGCTGGGCTTCACCGGCTGGCTCTACACCACCGACCGGTTCTGGGGCTATGGCTGGCTGGCCCGCCTGCACCAGTCCCTGGGCTGGGCTCTGCTGGCCTGCGTGGCCCTGCATGTGGGCGGTGTGCTGTGGACCTGCCTGCAGCACCGCGAGAACCTGGTGCGCGCCATGGTCACCGGCCGCAAGGCGCCGCCGCGGGGTGACGATGTGGCATGAAAAATGGCTCCAGCGCTTATCCAGCAAGCGCTAAAAGCTCCTTTTTATATAGCGCAGCAGGCCCTCAAGGCAGATTCAAGGCAGATCCTTGTTCGGCTCCGGCGCGCGCGCGTCGCGCGGGCCCACGGTGCCCAGCCGGCTCTTGAGCGACTGCGGCTGGCCGGTGAGGATGGCGGCGTAGTTCACCGTGTTGGCCAGCACCTTCTTCACATAGTCGCGCGTCTCGCTGAAGGGCACGTTCTCGGCCCAGATGGCCGCGTCCAGCACCGGGCCGTTGCGCCAGTTGCGCGGGCGGCCCGGACCGGCGTTGTAGGCTGCCGCCGCCAGGAGCATGGAACCGTCGAAGTCGTCCAGCGCCAGCTTCAGATAGGCGGTGCCGATGGTGATGTTGGTGTCGCGGTCGTAGAGCTGCTGGGGGGAGAAGCCCTCCAGGCCGATCTTGCGCGCCGTCCAGCGCGCGGTGGCGGGCATCACCTGCATCAGGCCCGACGCGCCCACGCCCGAGCGGGCATCCATGATGAAGCGGCTTTCCTGGCGGATCAGGCCATAGACATAGGCCGGGTCCAGCCCGATGCCCCGCGCGCGCTCCACCACGGCGGAGCGGAACGGCATCGGAAAGCGCTGCGCCGCATCGATCACGCCCTTGGTGCGCTCGCTGGTGTTGATGCAGCGGTCCCACACCTCGCGCTGGCAGGCGAAGTCGGCCGCCGCCAGCAGCTCGCGCTCGCCCATGCCGCCAGGGGTGTGCAGGTTGGTGGTGTAGTTCCACTCGCGCACGCCTTCGCTGCGCAGGCCCATCAGGATGGCGTACAGCGCACGGTTCAGGCCGGGGTTGGCGCGCGCGGTGGCTTTTTCTTCCTCGGTCAGCGGTGCGGGCGCCGGGGGCTGCGTGACGCGCTCGCCCAGCTCCTCCAGCGCCAGCTGTTCATAAAAACCCGTGGTGCCGGCGATGCGCGCATACAGCTGGCGCGCGGCCGCGCGATCCTCGTCGCCGGGGCGGTTGGCCATGAGGGCGCGCGCCTTCCAGTACGTCCAGACGCTTTCCTGGCGCGCCGCGGGGCTCATGGCATCGATGCTGCGGCCCACCAGCTTCCACTGCCCGGCCCGCAGCGCGGCGCGCGCGCGCCAGGCCAGCATGTCGTCGGTCAGGTCGGCATCGCGGCCCACGTTGGCGTAGTAGCTGAGCGCATCGGGCGACAGCGCCGTGGCAGCCTGCTTGCCGATCAGGCCCCAGAGCCAGTTGCGCTCCTCGGCCGACAGGTGCGGTCCCCATTTGCTGTCCAGCAGGCTGGCGGCGTTGGCGACATCGCTCATGGCCATGCGGGTCAGCGCCAGCACCACCAGTTCCTGGCGCTCCTTGCCACGCGCCGTGGCGCGGCCCGTGAGGTACTTGGTGGGCGAATCCAGCGCCTCGCGCAGTTGCGGCAGCGCATCGGGCGCGACGATTTCCACCGCCTTGCGCACCACGCGCAGGCGGTTGGCCTCTGCGCCCAGACGCGCCTTGCGCCACACGTCCAGGGGCTTGATTTTCTTGGCGGCCAGCATCTCGGCGGCGGCACTGGAGCAGCCGTCGTCCAGCTCGCGCAGCGCATACCAGTGGCGCAGCATCTCGGCGCCGGCACTCTCGGCGGCCGTGCCCTTGATCTGCTCGATCGCGAGCGCGTAGCAATGCACCTCGCGGTCATCGCCCATGCGGAACTGCGGGTGAAATTCTGCGAATTGGTCCCAGTCGCGGCGTTGACCCAGCAGCAGCAGCCAGTCGTTGCGCAGACGGTCTTCCTGGTAGGTGCCAGCCCAGCGCTGCAGGAAGGCGGTCACCTCAGCGGGCTGGGCCTCCTCGAGCCGCGCACGCAGTTCCCAGTACGCGGCCCAGGGCTCCAAGGCATGGCCGCGCGCGGCCGGCAGCAGCGCGGCAAGCCGCTGCTTGTCGCCCTTGCGGAAGGCCTTTTGCATCTCCAGGACGGTGTCATCGCCGCGGTTTTGCGCCCCGGCCCACGGCGCGGCGGTGGCCAGCGCAGCGCCGGCGATCAGCGGTGTCAGAATCTTCATCCAAAGCATTGGGGGATTATGTGATGGACAAAGCAGCCCTGCGCCGCGCATTGGTAGAACAGCGCCTGAATCTGCCGGACCGCCTGCAGCGCGCCGACCAGTTGCAACGCGTGATGCGCATCTGGCTGGTGGACCGCCCGGACACCATCATCGGCGCCTACTGGCCGATCAAGGGTGAGTTCGATCCGCTGCCCGCGCTGCACCGCTGGAAGGAAGATGGCGAGTTGCTGGACGAGCCCCAGTTGCGCCGCATCGGCCTGCCCGTGGTGGACAAGGTGCACAAGACGCTCACCTTCCACGCCTGGTATCCCGGCTGCCCCATGGAGGAAGACGCCTACGGCATCCCCAAGCCCAAGGACACCGAGCTCATCCACCCCACGCTGCTGTTCGTGCCCTGCGTGGGCTACGGCCCGGGCGGCTACCGCCTGGGCTACGGCGGGGGCTTCTACGACCGCACGCTGGCTGCGCTGCAGCCCCGCCCCGCCACCGTGGGCCTGGGGTTCACCCACGGCTACCTGGACGACTTCGAGCCCGAGGCACACGATCTGCCGCTGGACGCCATACTCAACGACAACGGCGTGGTCTGGCCGGTTTGACGCTTCAAAAACAAGAGCGGTTTGCGCTTGGCATACGGTGCTTTCAAGCAAATAACGAGCTCAAACCCTGTGATTACGGGCGCGAGCAGCTCTTTTTAACGTAGCACCACAGCATCAAGGAACCCCTCCATGCTCCAGCTCTACATTGGCAACAAGAACTACTCCTCCTGGTCCATGCGCCCCTGGGTGCTGCTGCGCCAGGCCGGCATCGCGTTCGAGGAAGTGCCCGTGCGCTTTGACAGCTTCGATGCCAATTCGCAGTTCAAGCGCCAGCTCAAGGCCGTCACCCCCGTGGCCAAGGTGCCCGTGCTGGTGGATGGGGACATCACCGTCTGGGACAGCCTGGCCATCGCCGAATACCTGGCCGAGCAGTACCCCGACAAGCACCTGTGGCCCCAGGACAAGGCCGCGCGCGCCCGCGCCCGCAGCGTGGTGGCCGAGATGCACAGTGGCTTCGGCGCGCTGCGCAGCCACTGCGGCATGAACATCGAGGCCCGCCTGCCCGAAGTGGGCGAGATCGTGTGGCGAGACCAGCCCGCCGTGCGCGCCGACGTGCAGCGCCTGGTGGACATGTGGAGCGAGCTGCTGGACCAGCACGGCGGCCCCATGCTGTTCGGCCAGTTCAGCATTGCCGACGCGTTCTATGCGCCGGTGTGCATGCGTCTGGCCACCTTTGCCCTGCCCGTGCCTGAACACATCACCGCCTATGTGCAGCGCGTGCAGCAGTTGCCGGGCGTGAAGGCCTGGATCGACGGCGCACTGGCCGAGCAGGACTTCGTGCCGTTCGACGAGCCCTACCGCGCACGGCGCGGCTAGCCCGCCGGCGCGGTGCCATGAAACTGCACATCCTGTCCGACCTGCACCTGGGCGTGCAGGGCATGGAGCACCCGCGCACCGACGCGGATGTGGTGATCCTCGCGGGCGACATTGCCCGCCCCGCGGCCGCCGTGGCCTGGGCGCAGGGCTTCGCCAAGCCGGTGCTGTACGTGCCGGGCAACCACGAGTTCTACGGCTCCAGCCTGCAGGACACCGCGCAAGAGCTGCGCCGTCTGTGCGAGGGCAGCCCCGTGCACCTGCTGGACAACCGCAGCCTGGTGCTGCAGGGCGTGCGCTTCATCGGCAGCACGCTGTGGAGCGACTTCCGCGTGGCCGGCGAGGGCGCCGCCCGCACCGAAGCCATGGCCCAGGCCCAGCAGTTCATGCGCGACTTCAGCCGCATACGCGCGGGTGGTGAAGACGATGGGGCGCTCTTCACGCCCCAGCACGCGGCCGAACTGTTCGACGCCAACGCCCGCTGGCTGGCGCGCGAACTCGCCCAGCCCTTTGCCGGCCCCACCGTGGTCATCACCCACCACGCGCCTTCGCCACACAGCATCCACCCGCGCTTTGCGGGCTCGCCCATCAACGCCGCCTTCGTGTCCGACGCACAGGCCCTGGTCGAGGGCAGCGGCGCGCGGCTATGGGTGCATGGGCACACGCACGACAGCTTCGACTACGGGCTGCACGGCACACGCGTGCTGTGCAACCCGCGCGGCTATGCCAAGGATGGGCAGGTGGAGAACGCGCGGTTCAACCCCCACCTGGTTGTAGAGGTGGCGTAACCACCAGTCAGGCCAACGCGCCGAAAGGCCTGCACCACGGCCGACGACACCACCCACCTGCGTGCCCGCGTCCCGCTGGCCGAGGGCACATGGCTTTTCACCTGGACAAGCCTGTGGGTTGCGCCTGCAAACCGGCCGTGGTCGCACGCTGCGCGCGGCGGACGACGCCGGCATCGACGAGGACGATCTGCGCTGCGAAGAATGCGTCGGCTACCACCACCTGCGCCCTGCCTCGTCCAGCGGGGCGGCAGTCCTGGCGATGACGTGCGGACAGCGGCCGATTCCAGGTTGAATACACTGCCCCCATGCAGATTTACATGGTGGGCGGCGCCGTGCGCGACCGGCTGTTGGGCCGCCCCGTCAATGACCACGACTGGGTCGTCGTCGGCGCCACGCCCGACGACATGGTGGCACGCGGCTACCTGCCCGTGGGGCGCGACTTCCCCGTCTTCCTCCACCCCGAGACGCGCGAGGAATACGCGCTGGCGCGCACCGAGCGCAAGAGCGGGCGCGGCTACCGCGGCTTCGTGGTGCAGACGTCGCCCGACGTGACACTGGAAGAAGACCTGTCACGGCGCGACCTTACTATCAATGCAATAGCTGCCAGCGCTGACTGGACGGGCGCTGAAGACCTGTTTGACCCTTATGGCGGCGCGCGCGACCTGCAAGCGCGGGTACTGCGCCATGTGACCGACTCCTTCCGCGAGGACCCGGTGCGTATCCTGCGCGTGGCGCGCTTTGCGGCGCGTTTCACCGACTTCACCGTAGCGCCCGAGACGATGCAGCTCATGCGCGAGATGGTGCACGACGGCGAGGCCGACCACCTGGTGCCCGAGCGCGTGTGGCAGGAGCTGGCGCGCGGGCTCATGGAGCCGCAGCCCTCGCGCATGTTCGACGTGCTGCGCGACTGTGGCGCGCTGGCCGTGGTGCTGCCCGAGGTCGAGCGCCTGTGGGGCGTACCCCAGCGCCCCGAGTACCACCCCGAGGTGGACACCGGCGTGCACCTGATGATGGTGCTGGACATGGCAGCCCATTTGCAGGCCCCGCTCACCGTGCGCTTCGCCTGCCTCACGCACGACTTGGGAAAAGGCACCACGCCGCACGACGTGCTGCCACGCCATATCGGCCATGAGCAGCGCAGCGCGCGGCTGCTCAAGGCCGTGTGCGAACGCTTGCGCGTGCCGGTGGAATGCCGCGAACTGGCCGACGTGGTGGCGCGCGAGCACGGCAACATCCACCGCAGCGGCGACCTGGGCGCGGCCGCGCTGGTGCGCCTGCTGGAGCGCTGCGACGCCATCCGCAAACCCGCGCGGCTGGACGAGATCCTGCTGGCCTGTGAATGCGATGCGCGCGGACGCCTGGGTTTTGCCGATCGGCCCTACCCGCAGCGCGCGCGCATCAACGCCGCGCTCGCGGCCGTGCAGTCGGTCACCACCAGCAGCGTGGCTGCGCACGCTGCGCAACTGGGCCTGAGCGGCCCCAAGGTGGGCGAGATGATTCACGCCGCCCGCGTACAGGCCGTGGCCGACTGGCTTCATGCCACCGCGCAGCCTGCCCCAGAGCCTCAGGGCAACGCTGGCTGAGCACCTGTGGTGCCTGGCCCTGGTGAGGATTCCCGGTGAGGATTGGCCGCGGGTACGCAGCAACAGCCATTCGTATGGCGAATCGTCAGCGCCGCGGCCCCACAACAGGGGCGAGCGCCACACGAGGGTTGGTTCCGCAGCGCCTTACACCGACTGCACCCAGCGCGCGATATCGGCCGCACCCAGCGCACCAGAGATGCGCGCTGCCTCCTGTCCGCCGCGAAACAGGATCATCGTCGGGATGCTGCGGATGCCGTAGCGCGCCGCGATCGCGGGGTGCGCCTCGGTATCCAGCTTGGCCAGCCGCACGCGCGGCTCCAACTCGCGCGCAGCCTGAGCGAAGGCTGGCGCCATCTGGCGGCAGGGGCCGCACCACGGCGCCCAGAAGTCCACCACCACCGGCAGATGGCTGCGCGCCACATGCCGGTCGAAGCTGGCCGCATCCAGCGCCAGCGGCTCACCCGTGAACAATGGCCGATGGCAGCTGCCGCAGTCGGGCGCACTGCCCAGTTGCGCGGCCTGCACGCGGTTGGTGGTGTGGCAGTGGGGGCAGACGACGTGCAGTGCTTCGGGGGAACTCATGGGCAGGGCCTCGCGGGGGTTGGCGAAACCAGGCAATTGCGGGTAAGGGGTCAGGTTTTCAATGCCTACGGCCCTGCGGGTAGCCGGCCTACAGTGGCCGCGCGCGTGCAGGGTTAAGGTTGCAGGCGATGCCCACGCCGCCTTTGCCGACTTCCCGCCACGCCCTGTTCCTCGACTTCGACGGCACGCTGGCCGACATTGCCGCACAGCCGCATGCCGTGCAGCTGCCACCCGGCGTGGTGGACTGCCTGCAAGCACTGCATGTGCGGCTGGAGGGGGCGCTGGCCATCGTCACCGGCCGCACCATGGCCGACATCGACCATTTTTTGGACCCACTGCGCCTGCCCGTGGCCTGCGAGCATGGCGCGCAGTACCGCCTGGGCAACGGGCGCAGCGGCGGCCTGCCGGCGCTGCCACTGCAGCCGCTGCTGGCCGCGCTGCGCCCGCTGATGGCGCAGCACCCCGAGCTGCTGCTGGAGGCCAAGAGCGCCGGCCTGGCGCTGCACTACCGACAGGCGCCGCAACTGCAGGCGTTGTGTCTGCAGGCGATCACACAGGCGCTGCGCGAGGTGCCGGGCGCCGAGTTGCTGCACGGCAAGTTCGTGTACGAGGTCAAGCCCGTGGGGCCGGACAAAGGCCGTGCGATCACGGACTTCATGCGCCTGGCCCCCTTCGCCGGGCGCGCGCCGCTGTTCGTGGGTGACGATGTGACGGACGAAGCCGGCTTTGCCGCCGCACAGTCGCTGGGGGGCCTGGGCATCAAGGTGGGCGAAGGCGCGACGCGCGCCCACGCGCGGCTGGCCACACCTGCTGCCGTACGCCAATGGCTGCAGCACGCCGTGGGCGAGGAGATCACATGACGAGCAAAGCACCTCACGTGGGCGCCACCGCCATGGCCGCACCGTCGCTGGCGCTGGGAATGATCGGCAATTGCACCATCAGCGCGCTGGTGGATGCGCGCGCCTGCATCGTCTGGAGCTGCATGCCACGCTTTGACGGCGACCCGGTGTTCAATGCGCTGGTCCAGCCCGGCCCCGATGGCAGCCGCTTCGCCATCGAGCTGGAAGACTTCGCCCGCAGCGAGCAGTGGTACGAGCCCAATACCGCCGTGCTGCGCACACACCTGACCGACGTGCATGGCAATTGCCTGGAGGTGACCGACTTCTGCCCGCGCTTCTTCGCACGTTCTCGCGCCTTTCGCCCCGTGATGCTGGTGCGCCGCGTGCGACCGGTGCGGGGGGCACCGCGCATCCGCGTGCTGGTACAGCCGCGCTACGACTGGGGCATGGCCCAGCCCGCCCTCACGCGCGGCAGCAACCATATCCGCTACGTGGGGGGCGACTTCACGCTGCGGCTGAACACCGACGCGCCCGTGGCCTACGTGCTCTCGGGCGAACCCTTTGTAGCGGGGCGCGAATACAACTTCCTGCTCGGTGCAGACGAAACGCTCTCCGGCGGCATTGGCGACACCGCACGCCACTATGAGCAAGAGACCGTGTCGTACTGGAAGCACTGGACCCAGCGCCTGCATCTGCCGCTGCAGTGGCAGGAGGCCGTGATCCGCTCGGCCATCACGCTGAAGATGTCGCTGTTCGAGGACACGGGCGCCATCGTCGCGGCGATGACCACGAGCATCCCCGAATCGGCGCACAGCGGCCGCAACTGGGATTACCGCTACTGCTGGCTGCGCGACGCGTTCTTCGTGGTGCGCGCGCTCAATAGCCTGTCGGAAGTGGGCACCATGGAGGACTACCTGCGCTGGCTCGGCAACATCGTGGCCAAAACCGGCAGCGGCCACATTCAGCCGCTGTACGGCATCGGGCTGGAGCACGAGCTGCCCGAATCCGTCCTGCCCCACTTGGCCGGCTACCGCGGCATGGGCCCGGTGCGCGTGGGCAACCAAGCGGCGGAGCACTTCCAGCACGACGTGTACGGCAACATCGTGCTGGGCGCGGCGCAGTCCTTCCACGACCGGCGGCTGCTGCACCCCGCCGGCGCCGCGGAGTTCGAGCGCCTGGAGCGCGTGGGCGAGCTGGCCGTGCAGGTGTACGGCAAGCCCGACGCGGGCATGTGGGAGCTGCGCACGCGCGCGCGCATCCACACCTCGTCAGCCCTCATGAGCTGGGCGGCCTGCGACCGGCTGGCCAAGATCGCACGCGCACTGCAACTGCCCGAGCGCGCCCATTACTGGCAGCAGCATGCGCAGCGCATGCATGGCGAGATCCTGGAGCGCTCGTGGCACGCCAAGCGCCAGGTGTTTGCTGAGAGCTTTGACGGCAGCGAACTGGACGCCAGCGTGCTGCTGATGGCAGAGGTGGGCCTGATCCACCCCACCGACCCGCGCTTCGTGAGCACGCTGGACGCCATGGAACACACGCTGTGCGACGGCCCCTTCATGCGCCGCTACGAAGCCGCGGACGATTTCGGCAAGCCCGAGACCGCGTTCAACATCTGCACCTTCTGGCGCATCGATGCGCTGGCGCGCACCGGCCGGCGCGAGCAGGCGCAGGAGATCTTCGAGGCCATGCTGGCCGTGCGCAACCCGTTGGGGCTGCTGTCCGAAGACACCCACGCCGCCACGGGCGAGATGTGGGGCAACTTCCCTCAAACCTATTCCATGGTGGGCATCATCAATGCCGCCATGCGGCTGTCCGCACCCTGGGACAGCGTGATCTGACCTGGAGCTTCCTGCATGAGCCGACTCGTCGTCATCTCCAACCGCCTGGCCGACCCGCGCAAAAGCGCTGCCGGCGGCCTGGCCGTGGCCCTGGGCGACGCGCTGGCACGCACGGGCGGCCTGTGGTTCGGCTGGAGCGGCACGGTCACCCCGGACGGCACGCCCGGCGAAGGTGCGCTGCAAACACACCAGGCCGGCAACGTGACCCTGGCCACCGTGGACCTGTGCCAGGCGGACCACGCGGCCTACTACCAGGGCTACGCCAACAGCGTGCTGTGGCCGGTGCTGCACTACCGGCTGGACCTGGCCGACTTCAGCGCCAATTACAGCGAGGGCTACCGCCGCGTGAACCAGATGTTCGCGCGCAAGCTGTTGCCGCTGCTGCGCGAGGACGACGTGATCTGGGTGCACGACTACCACCTGATCCCGCTGGCGGCGGAGCTGCGTGCGCTGGGTTGCCGCCAGCGCATCGGATTTTTCCTGCATGTGCCCGTTCCGCCGCCGCTCATCCTCGCGGCGCTGCCGCAACACGAGTGGCTGATGCGTTCGTTCTTTGCCTACGACCTGGTGGGCCTGCAAAGCGAGGCCGACGTCGTCCACTTCACACGCTACATGGTCAACGAAGCCCATGCGCAAGAGCTGGACGGCCAGCGCCTGCGCGCCTTCAACGCCACCGTGCGCGTGGCGGCCTTCCCCATCGGCATCGATGTGCAGGAGTTCCAGCGCCTGGGCCGCGCACCCGACGCCGTGCAGACCTGCGAAGCCCTGCGCGCCGAGTATTCACGCCGCCAGCTGCTGCTGGGCATTGACCGGCTGGACTACTCCAAGGGTATCCCGCACCGCGTGCGCGCCTTCCGCCAACTGCTGGAACGCTACCCCGAGAACGAGCACAGCGCCACACTGGTGATGATCGCCTCGCCCTCGCGCGACGACGTGCACGCCTATGCCGACCTGCGCCAGGAGCTGGAGGGCCTGTGCGGCGCCATCAACGGCGACTACGGCGACCTGGACTGGATGCCGCTGCGCTACATCCACCGCACCGTCGCGCGCAAGCGCGTGCCCGGCCTGTGCCGCGCGGCACGCGTGGGGCTGGTCACGCCGCTGCGCGACGGCATGAACCTGGTGGCCAAGGAATACGTGGTGGCGCAAGAGCCCGAGGACCCGGGCGTGCTGGTGCTGTCGCGCTTTGCCGGCGCGGCCGAGCAACTCAAGGAGGCCTTGCTGGTCAACCCCTACGACACCCAGGGCATGGCCGACGCGATCCAGACCGCGCTGCGCATGCCGCTGTCCGAGCGCCAGTGGCGCCATGAACGGCTCATGGAACGCATCCGGCGCCATGACGTGCACTGGTGGCGCAACAGCTTCCTGCAGGCGCTGCGCGACGAGGCTGCGCCGCCGGCCACCGCGCCGGCTGGGGCCGTGGCAGCCACTTGAGGGTTGTCTGGGTGCACGCGTCCTGCGCGCAGCGGCCCCTCCACGCCCCAGCCGGTCAAGGCTGCAGCTGTGGAGTTCAGCCCGGCTGCTGCAGCAGAGCCAACGCCGCGTAGTCGCCCACCTGGGCGCCCAGCCCCGCGGGCACCAGCTCTACCCCGGCGGTGAGCGCGGGGAAGTAGCGCGCCAGCTGCGCACGCAGCAGCGGCAGCAGCAGCGCCTGGTGGTGCAGAAACACGGCACCGCCCAGGCTGATGCGCCGCACGTCCAACGTGGCCACCAGGTTGTACAGCAGCCGTCCCATCAGCACGCACAGCGCCTGCACTTCGGCCAGCGCGGCCGCGTCACCCTCGTCCGCCGCCGCCATCAGCGCGGGCGCCTCCCGGCCCAGTCGGCGCGGCAGCGCACTGCCCGCGACGAGCGACTCCACATCGCCCTGGTTGCCGCAGCCGCACAGCGCCACGTCGCTGCCCGCGTCGGGGTCGCCCACGTAGCTGTGGCCGGCATGGCCCGCGTTGCCGTTCTTTCCGCGCAGCACGCAGCCGTCCACGCACAGGCCGACGCCGATGCCGGTGCTCCAGGTCACGTAGGCGCAATCGTCCTCCCCCCGCAGCGCTCCCCACAGCCGCTCGGCCTGCAGCGCGGCGACGGCATCGTTGGCAACATGCACGCGGTCTGCCCCCAGCGCCTGCGCCAACGGCGCCTGCAGCGGCACCCGGGTCCAGTCGTTGCCCAGGCCACGCGGCGCACCAGCGAGCCCTCCGCAGATGTTGGGGTTGACGACTTCGACCATGCCCGCACTCCGCACGAACGGCCCGCAGGACGCCACGCCCACGCCCGCCAGATCCGAACGCGTGATGCCCTGCTGCGTGCAGGCGGCATCCAGCAGCCGAAGCACCTGCTGGGCCAGCGCATCCGGCGCACCGGTCTTGGCGGTGGGCTCCGCCACGCGTGTGAGCAACACCGGCGGCCCGCTGCCGTTGGCAGGGTCCGCCAGGCACACGGCCACCTTGGTGCCGCCAATGTCCACGCCGGCATGCAGGCCCGGCGACTGGGAGGTAGGAGGTTGCTGCGGCATGGGGCCCATCATGGCGCAACCGCGGCCGCCTCGGCTGTAGGGCAAAAACGTTTATCTCAATTGATAGCTGCTCGCGCTTGTCCAGCAAGGGCTAGCGCCATAAAAGACTCACAACCATTTGACCGCTAGGCTGAGCAGGAAGCTCAGCAGCACGGTGCTGGCCAGCGGAATGAACCAGTCGCGCCCGAAGAGGCGGAACTGAAAATCCCCCGGCAGCCGGCCCAGCCCCAGGCGGCGCAGCCAGGGGGTGAGCCCGTTGATGAGCACCAGGGCGAGGAAGACGACGAGAAGCCAGCGCAGCATGGGCCGAGTGTAGGCGCCTGCAGCCCGCGTGGCGTGCCGCTAGGGCCTGTGATGGAAGGAGTCGCGAAGCTCATGACAGCCTGCCCATCAAGGCGCGTGACGCAGTGCGTGCGCCCGCACGCACAAGGAACGCAACACCGAGGGGGGCTGTCATGAGCTTCCCTTCGGGTTGCCTCGCAAAGGGGCCGTCTGCGGCGTTGCCCGCGCTTGCAAGGCACGAGCCTTGCGGCGCGCAAGTGCCTTGCATCCACCCCCTTTGCGAGGCAACGCGATCCCCTTCCCTAGTGTTCACAGGCCCTAGCGCTGCACGCCCCAGCGTCGCACCGTCAGGCGCTCCAGCGTGTGAAAGCCCAGGTTCTCCACCGCCAGGCCGATGGCGATCACCATGGCGAGGCCCGCGAAGACCTTGTCTGTGTAGAGCTCATTGCGGTTCTGGAAGATGTACCAGCCCAGGCCGCCCTGCCCCGAAGACGCGCCGAACACCAGTTCCGCCGCGATCAGCGTGCGCCAGGCGAAGGCCCAGCCGATCTTCAACCCCGACAGGATGGACGGCAGCGCCGCGGGCACCAGCAGTTGCAACACGTAGCGCAGGCCCTTCAGGCCGTAGTTGCGCCCCGCCATGCGCAGCGTTTCGGGCACGCCTTGAAAGCCCGCGTAGGTGTTGAGCGCCAGCGGCCACAGCACGGAATGCACCAGCACGAAGACCAGGCTGCCCTGCCCCAGGCCGAACCACAGCAGCGCCAGCGGCAGCAGCGCGATCGCCGGCAGCGGGTTGAACATGGCCGTGAGCGTGGACAGCAGGTCGCGTCCCAGTTGCGTGGACACGGCCAGCGTGGTGAGCACGAAGGCACAGGCGATGCCCGCGAGGTAGCCCTTGAGCAGCACGGCCAGCGACAGTGCCGTCTTGTGCAGCAGCTCGCCCGAAGCCACGCCCTGTGCGAAGGCCTGCGCGGTCTGCAGGAAGGTGGGCAGCAGCAGGTCGTTGTCCTGCCAGCGCGCAACGCCTTCCCACAGCAGCGCCAGCACGGCGAGGATCAGCGCCTTGCGCAGCGCGCCCTGCTGCCAGAGGCGGCGGCCCAGCGGCAGCGGCTGCGCGGGCGCCACGCGTCCGAGCGGGGGCAGGGTGTGCAGCACTTCGGGGCGCACGGGCGGGTGCAGCGCGAAGGGCGCCGCGGAGACGGAAGAGGTTGGAAGGCTCATGGGCAGAGGTCAGGCGAAGGTGGGCGGAACAGGCGCGTGCGGGGCATCGGAAGGTGCGGCGCCGTGCACAGGCTCATCGAACAGCAGCGCATGCACCCGCTGCGCGGTGGCCTGGAAATCGGCGCTGCCCGCGCTGTGCAGACCGTACTGGTGGCAGTTGATCTCGGCACGCAGGCGCCCGGGGTGCGGCGAGAGAATGGCGATGCGGCTGCCCACCACCAGCGCTTCCTCGATGGAATGAGTGACGAACACCAGCGTGAAGCGCAACTCGTCCCACAGCGCCAGCAGCTCCTCCTGCATGCGCCGGCGCGTGAGCGCGTCCAGCGCCGCAAAGGGCTCGTCCATCAGCAGCACCTGGGGCTGCATGGCCAGCGCGCGGGCGATGGCCACGCGCTGCTTCATGCCGCCCGACAGCTGGTGCGGGTGCACGTCGGCAAACCGTGCCAGGCCCACCTTGTCCAGGTACAGCGCGGCGCGTTCGGCCGCCTCGGCGCGCGTGGCGCGGCGCGAGGCCAGCAGCGGAAACATCACGTTCTCGCGCACGGTCTTCCAGGGCGGCAGCTGGTCAAACTCCTGGAACACCACCACGCGGTCGGGCCCCGGCGCGGCGACCGCCCGGCCCTGCAGGCGCACCGTACCCTCGGCAGGCGCGATGAACCCGGCAATGGACTTGAGCAGCGTGGACTTGCCGCAGCCCGACGCGCCCAGCAGCACATAGCGCTCGCCCGCATGCACGTCGAACGACACGCGGTGGGTGGCGCGCACCACGCGCTCATGCGTGCGGTAGTCGAGGCTCACACCCTGCACCTGCAACAGCGGTGCAGGTGCTGCTGGGGCCGCACTGGCTGGGTGGCTGGCCGGATGGGCTGCTGGCTGATGGCCTGCAATGGGGCCGGGCAGGCCGCCCCAGGCGGGCGCGCCACTCGCTTCACCCTGGAATACGGTGCGCATCAGTTGCCTCCTGCAATGCGCGGGTCGTCGAAGAAGTAGTCCTGCAGCGCCACGGGCTGGTGCTTGAGCGCGCCCACGCGGTGCAGGAACTGCCCCAGCCCCAGCGTGTTCTGCGGGCGGATCTGGAACTGCACCTCGGGGTTCTTCAGCACCTGCAGCAGCAGCTGCCGGTCGGTGTTGCCGCCGTGGGTGCGCAGGTAGATGTCGGCCGCTTGCTCGGGCTGCGCGGCAATGAAGCGCGCCGCCTCGTCCAGCGCGTCCAGCAGCGCGCGGTAGGTCTTGGGGCTTTCGTTGCGGAATTTCTCCGTGGCGTAGAGCACCGTGGCCGAGGCCGGCCCGCCCAGCACGTCATAGGACTTGAGCACGATGTGCGCGGCCGGGTTGGCGGCCAGTTCCTGCTCCTGGAAGGGCGGGTTGCCGAAGTGCGCGGTGATCTCGGTGCCGCCCTTGATGATCGCCGCAGCCGCGTCGGGGTGCGGCAGGGCCACCTGCAGCTTGTCCAGGCGGTTGAATGCCGGGTCGCCCCAGCGCTGGGCGGAGGCCAGCTGCAGGATGCGCGACTGCACCGACACACCCACGGCCGGCAGCGCAATGCGGTCCTGGTCGGTGAAGTCGGCAATGGTCTTGACCGCTGGGTTGTTGCTCACCAGGTAGTACGGGAAGTTGCCCAGCGACGCCACGCCTTTCACATTCTGGCGGCCGCGCGTGCGGTCCCACAGCGTGAACAGCGGGCCTACGCCCGCGCCGGCGATGTCGATGGAGCCGGCCAGCAGCGCATCGTTGATCACGGCGCCGCCCGAGAGCTTGACGAACTCGACCCGGATGTCCACACCCGCAGCCTTGCCGTGCTTTTCGATGAGCTTCTGGTCCTGCGCCACGTTCAGCAGCAGGTAGACGATGCCGAACTGCTGGGCGATGCGCAATTGCCCCTCGGCCGCCTGGGCCACACCGTGCGCGCCCAGCAGCAGGCCGGCGACCGAGCAGAGCACCGCAGCGCGGCGGGTGGCGCGACGCAGGAAACGAAGAAAAAAATGGCGCAGGGGCCCGTGCACCGGGCTGTGCGATTGCGGTGTGGGCGTCGCGGAAGGGAGGGTCGTCATAGGTTCTGTCCTGTTTCAGGCAAAAAGTGGCCCTGGCGCTTGCCCGGCAAGCGCCAACAGCTATCAATTGGTGAGTGTGCGAAGGGGCGGCGGGATCAGCGGGGCGCGTCGCCCTCTACCGTGGTGCGGTAGAGCTTGCGGCGCTCGGTGTCGGGGGTGCCGGCGGCCAGGTGCAGCACCGCGCGGTTGTCCCAGAACACGAGGTCGTGCGGCTGCCACTGGTGGCGGTAGACGAATTCGGGCCGCACGCTGGCAGCGAACAGCTCCTGCAGCAGCGCGCGGCTCTCCTCCTCCGGCAGGTCCAGGATGCGCGTGGTGAAGTGCTCACTCACGAACAGCGCCTTGCGCCCCGTCGCCGGGTGGGTGCGCACCACGGGGTGCACGGCCGGCGCCACCTCGGCGATCTGCGCGGGCGTCAGCCGGGGGCGCCAGGGGTTGCGCTGGCGCAGTTCCTCATAGCGTGCCAGGTAGCTGTGCTCCGCCCGCAGGGGGGCGATGCGCTGCTGGGTGGCCTCGGGCAGCGCGTCGTAGGCGGCGTACTGGTCGGCAAACAGCGTGTCGCCGCCCACATTGGGCAGCTCCTGCGCATGCAGCAGCGAGCCCAGGCTGGGCTTGTCCTTGTACGACAGGTCCGAGTGCCATAGCGAACCCGCGTCGCCCAGCCCGGTGGGTTCGCCGTTCTCGTCGCGGATGTTGGAGACCACCAGCACTTCGGGGTGGCCCTGCAGCGCGAATTTGCGCTGCACATGGATCTGCAGCGGCCCGAAGCGGCGGCTGAAGGCTACCTGCTGCGCGGGCGTGATGCGCTGGTTGCGAAAGACCAGCACCACATGCTCCCAGTGCGCGCGCAGGATGCGGTCGAAGTCCGCATCGCTCAGCGGCTGGGCCAGGTCCAGCCCGAGCACTTCGGCGCCCAACGGGGCCGGCAGGCGGCGGATCTCAAACTCTTGCGATGCCTGTGAGGGCAGGCCCGGATCGTGGGGTAAAGCGGACATCGTGACAGCTCCTGTGCAGCGGTGGGTGAAGACGTGCAGTCACTGTAGGTGTCGCTTTTTATTTCTAAAAATACTGTTTTTTTGGTTGTTTAATACCAAAACATCTATAGAAACCTCAGAGCCGGTGGCTTCGGTCGCCCTGCGCAAAGCCCATGGGCCGCCACGGCGCGCCTGCGCCCACGGCCAGCACCTTGAACAGCTCGCCCATCTCGTGCTCCATCATCAACTTGGCCGCTTGGGCGCGCTGGGCCTGCGTCAGCCGCTCCAGTTCGGATAGCAGACCGCAGTTGATGAGAAAGTGCGCCTGCGTCGTGTAGCCCAGCACCTGCAGCCCCGCGTCCTGCGCGGCCAGGGCCATCGCGGTGAAGTTGACGTGCGCGGTGATGTCCTTGAGGCCTACGTCCGCCAGCGGGTCGGAATCCACCTGGTGCCCGCGGTGGCACACCAGCGTGCCCATGTGCCGCTGGGGGTGGTAGTACTCGTCCTCGCCAAAGCCGTAATCGATCAGGAAGGCCGCGCCGCGCACGAGGTGCTGGGCCAGCGTGCGCATGAAGGCCTCGCCCTGGGGGTGGATCTCGGTGAGGTAGTCGTGCGGGCCGTCGATCTCCACCGGCGGGCGCAGCGGGGTGGGACGGTCTTCCCACACGAAGCCACCCTCCGTGCCATTCAGGGCCACGCCGCGCTCGTGCCACAGGCCCGCGCGGCGCTGCAGCAGTTGCACGGGCATGGCGTCCAGCACCTCATTGCCGACCACCACGCCCTGCATCTGATCGGGCAGGCGGTCGACCCAGTGCACGCGGTCGCCCCAGGCCGCCAGCGTGGCCTGCTGGCGTGCGCGCAGGCTGCCCGACAGGTCCACGATGGTGTAGCGCCGCACGCGGTCGCCCAACGCGCCCAGCAGCTGCGCGGCCAGCGCGCCGCTGCCGGCGCCAAACTCCCAGACCTCGTCGGTGGCGGTGGCGTCCAGTGCCTCGTGCACCTGGCGGGCCAGCACGCGGCCGAAGACGGGGGACAGCTCGGGCGCGGTCACGAAGTCGCTGCCGCTGGCGGGCATGGCGCCGAACTTTGGCAGGTCGCCCGCGTAATAGCCCAGGCCCGGCGTGTACAACGCCAGCGCCATGAACCGGTCGAAGCCGATCCAGCCTCCCGCCTCGGCAATGGCCTTGGCGACATGGGTCTGCAGGGTGCTCGGTAAAATTGTGGGTTTGCTCGTCACGCACCCGATTGTCCCCCCAATGACCTCCCCTCCCCGCCCCCGCACCGTGCTGGTGACAGGCGCCGCCCGGCGCCTGGGCCGCAGCATTGCGCTGGCGCTGGCGGCCGGGGGCTGGCAGGTGGCCGTGCATTACCGGTCTTCGCAACAGGACGCTCTTGAAACCGTAGCTGCTTGCGCAGAACTGTCGCGCGCTAGTGCCCATTTTGATGCTGATTTTGCCGATGAAGCGGCCGTGCGCGCCCTGTTGCCGCGCGTGGTGGCGCACTTCGGTGCGGTGGATGCGGTTGTCAACAGCGCCTCGCTGTTCGAACACGACACGGCCGCCAGCTTCAGCTACGCGCTGCTGGAGCAGCACCTGCGCAGCAACACCGGCGCACCCGTGCTGCTGGCGCAGGCGCTGCACGCCCATCTGGAGCAGCGCGCCGCCGCGGGCGAAGCCGACGTGCAAGGCGCGGTGGTGAACCTGCTGGACCAGAAGCTGTGGAACCAGAACCCGGACTTCCTGAGCTACACGCTCTCGAAGGCCGCGCTGGAAGCCGCCGGCACCATGCTGGCCATGGCGCTCGCGCCGCGTGTGCGCGTGGTGGGCGTGGCGCCGGGGCTCACCCTCACCAGCCATCTGCTGACGGGCGAGCGCTTTGAGCGCATGCACGCACTGAGCCCGCTGGGCCGCTCGTCCACGCCGGAAGACGTGGCCGCCGCCGTGCGTTTCGCGCTGGACAATCGCTCGCTCACCGGCACCACGCTGCTGGTGGACGGCGGCCAGCACCTGATGCGCTTCGAGCGCGACTTCTCCCTGATGTGAACCCCGCACGCCCCGCCATGCACACCGCCGCCGGCACCCAGATCCTCACGCTCACCGGTTTGCGCTTCGACGCGAACCTGGGCATCCTCGCGCACGAAAAGAACGCGCCCCAGCCCATCCAGGTGGACGCCGAGCTGAACCTGGGCACCCAGCCCCTGGCGCCGCGCGACGACGACATCCAGCACGTGCTGGACTACCGCAAGGTGCGCCAGATCATCATCGACGAGTGCACGGCCGAGCATGTGAACCTGCTGGAGAGCCTGATCGGCAAGCTGGCCAACCGGCTGATGCAGCTGCCCGGCGTGCTGGGCGTGCGTGTGAAGATCGCCAAACTGGAAATTTTTGATGACTGCGAAGTCGCGATTCGCGTCGAGACAGGACAGTGGTAAACCCATGAACACCGCCAACAACACCCTTCCCACCGCCGCCGACTGGGCCGGCGAAGATGCCGCGCCCGATGCCGCCGACACACGCAAGATCGAGCGTGAGTCCCACAAGCTGGAAAAGCGCCTGTGCCGCGAGGTGGGCCGTGCCATCACCGACTTCAACATGATCGAGGAAGGCGACAAGATCATGGTGTGCATGTCCGGCGGCAAGGACAGCTACACGCTGCTGGACATCCTTCGCAAGCTGCAAAAGCGCGCGCCGGTGAAGTTCGACATCGTGGCCGTGAACCTGGACCAGAAGCAGCCCGGCTTCCCCGAGCATGTGCTGCCGGACTATTTCAAGAGCATCGGCGTGCAGTACCACATCGAGAACCAGGACACCTACAGCGTCGTCAAGCGTGTGGTGCCCGAGGGCAAGACCACCTGCAGCCTGTGCTCGCGCCTGCGCCGCGCCATCCTCTACAAGGTGGCGGACGACCTGGGCTGCACCAAGCTGGCGCTGGGCCACCACCGCGACGACATCGTCGCCACGCTGATGCTCAATATGTTCTACGGCGGCCGCATGAAGGGCATGCCGCCGAAGCTGGTCAGCGACGACGGCAAGCATGTGGTGATCCGACCGCTGTGCTACGTGCCCGAGAAGGACACGGCGCGCTGGGCGCAGTACCAGCAGTTTCCCATCATTCCCTGCAACCTGTGCGGCAGCCAGGACGGCCTGCAGCGCGTGGCCGTCAACGAAATGCTGCGCGAATGGGACAAGAAGTTCCCGGGCCGCATCGAGAGCATGCTGCGCGCCATGGGCCACGTGGTGACCACGCACCTGATGGACCCCCACCTGCACGACTTCAAGAACGCCAAGGCCACCGGCATTGCCGACCCGAATGGCGACATGGCGTTCGATCACGAGGAATTTCCGGTCGCACCCGCGCTGCCCGGCCTGCAGGTGGTGCAACTGGGCTGAACGCAGCGCCGCGCAACGCCGTACCATCACAGGCGCGGGGCCTGATGCCCCGGGGAGATACCGCCATGGCCTTCCTGCGCCACATTCCTGCCCTTGCGCTGTGCGCCGCGGCCGCGCTGCTGGCCGGCTGCGCCGGTCCGCGCCTGGTGGAGAGCGACGTCAGCAGCTTCTCCACCCTCAGCGCCCTGCCCAGCCCGCCCACCTACCGCTTCGAGCGACTGCCCTCGCAGCAGGCACAGGCCGCAGCGTTTGCACCCATCGAGGCCCAGGCCGAACAGGCGCTTGCGCGCGTGGGCCTGCGCCGCGACGACACCCAGCCACGGCTGGTTGCACAGATCGGCGCCGAGGGCGGCTACGCCACGCCGCGCTACTGGCCCTATGCGCCCGATCCGTTCTACGGCCGCTTCGGCTGGGGCCTGGGCTACGGCGGTGGCTGGGGTTTTGGCGGCATGGGCTGGATGATGGACGGCCCGCCCACCCTCTACCACCGCAAGGTCAGTCTGATGCTGCGCGACGCCGCTTCGCAGCAGGTGGTGTACGAAACCTCGGCCGTGTACGAGGACGTGTGGACGGATGATCCCGCCATCTACGGCGTGCTGTTCGACCAGGCGCTCACCGGCTTCCCGCGCCCCCCAGCGGGCCAGCGCAAGGTCCGCACAGAAATCACGCCACAACGCTGACTCCCCCCGACCTGAAAGGACCCGCCATGCGAAGCTCCATCCGACACCTTGTTCTGTGCGCCTGCCTGGGCACCGTGAGCCTGGTCGCCCAGGCATCCGGCCTGGGCGACACCCTGCGCGGCGCGACCGGCGGGGGCGCCAGCCCCTCCACGCTCGGCGGCATGTTGGGTGGGGGCGCTGCGCCGTCGGCCCTGTCCGCCATGGGTTTGAGTGGATCGGCCACCCCCAGCAACGCTGCCGGGGTGATCACCTACTGCATGAAGAACAACTATCTGAATGCCGACAAGGCCGCGCTGGTCAAACAGCAGCTGCTGGGCAAGATGGGCCTGGGCGCGGCCCAGCCCGAGCCCCGCGACGAGGGCTACCTGAGCGGCCTGTCGGGCATGGTCAGCGGTTCCAACGGCAAGCAGTTCAACCTGAACCGCCTCAAGGGCGACCTGAAGGAAAAGGCCTGCGACTTCGTGCTCGACAACGCCAGTTCCCTGCTCTGACCCCACGCCTGCGCTCTTTTCCATGCACGCCACCCGCATCATCGCCATCCGCCACGGCGAAACCGCCTGGAATGTGGACACCCGCATCCAGGGCCATCTGGACATACCGCTCAACGACACCGGCCTGTGGCAGGCCCGGCAGGTAGGGCAGGCGCTGGCCGACGAAGCGGTGGCCGCCATCTACAGCAGCGACCTGCAGCGCGCCTACGCCACGGCCGAAGCCGTGGCCCGCACCACGGGAGCGCCCCTCACGCCCGTGCCCGGCCTGCGCGAGCGCAGCTTTGGCAGCTTCCAGGGGCGCACCTTCCAGCAGATAGAGACCGAGTCCCCCGAGCAGGCCCTGCGCTGGCGCAAGCGCGATCCCCACTTCGTGCCCGACGGCGGCGGCGAGTCGCTGGACATGCTGCGCGAGCGCATTGCTGTCACGGTGGACGGCATTGCCGCGCGCCACGCGGGCGAGCAGATCGTGCTGGTGGCCCATGGCGGGGTGATGGACGTGCTCTACCGCCTGGCCACGCGGCTGGACCTGCAGGCCCCACGCACCTGGCAGCTGACCAACGCCGCCATCAACCGGCTGCTGTGGACCGAGGGCAACGGCCTCACCCTGGTGGGCTGGGCCGACACGCAACACCTGGAGAACGCGAGCCGCGATGAGATCCACTCCTGAGCATCTGCCCGAACATCTGCGCGCCACCGTCGGGCTGCGCGTGGACCTGATCGACACGCCCGCACTCGTCGTCGACCTGGATGCCATGGAGCGCAACATCCAGCGCATGGCCGAATTCGCGCACAAGCACCAGGTGCGCTGGCGACCCCACGCCAAGATGCACAAGAGCGCAGAGATCGCCCTGCAACTGGAAAAGGCCGGCGCGCGCGGCCACTGCGTGCAGAAGGTGTCCGAAGCCGAGGCGCTCGCCGCCGGCGGCGTGGCCGACCTGTACATCAGCAACGAGGTACTGGGGGGAGCCAAACTATTGCGCGCGGCACGCCTGGCCGCGCAATTGGCCGCCCGCGGCGGCCGGCTGGCCATCGCGGTGGACAGCGAAGAAGGCATCACCCGCCTGTCCGAGGCCATGCGCGTGGCAGGCAGCGACGCCGGCATCGACGTGTTCGTGGAGATCGACGTCGGCCAGGGCCGCTGCGGCGTGCCGCCCGGCCCGGCGGCGCTCGCCCTGGCCCAGGCCGTGGCAGCCCAGCCGCGCCTGCATTTCGCGGGCCTGCAGGCTTACCACGGCAGCGCACAGCACCTGCGCGGCGCGGCCGAGCGGCGCGCAGCCATCGCCCACGCAGTGCAGGCCGCCGCCGACACCCGCGCGCTGATCGAGGCCGCGGGCCTGCCCGTGCCGCTGGTCACGGGCTCCGGCACCGGCACGCTGGTGCACGAGGCCGCCAGCGGGGTGTATGGAGAACTGCAGGCCGGCTCGTTCCTCTTCATGGACGCGGACTACGCCGCCAATGAACGCGAAGGCGCCCAGCCCGCCTTCGAGCATGCGCTGTTCGTGAAGACGCAGGTGATCTCTGCACGACCCACGCATGTGGTGTGCGACGCGGGACACAAGAGCCACGCCGTCGACTCCGGCATGCCGCTGGTCTGGGGCCTGCCGCCGGAACGCGCCCTGCGCTACGCCAACGGCGGCGACGAACACGGCGTCCTGCACGCAGCTGGCCCCAAGGCGCGCCTGCCGGCCCTGGGCCGCATGCTGTGGCTGGTACCCGGCCACTGTGACCCCACGGTGAACCTGCATGACTACCTGATAGGCGTGCGTGGTGGCCTGGCGCACGGCGTGGTGGAGCGCATCATTCGCGTGGATGCCCGCGGCGCGGTGACGTAAGCGCCAAGCTTGAGCACTGCCGAGTGCTCGTCCATGGCGGCTGCGGCGAGTACGTGATCGATGCGGGCACGCAAAGTCTGCACGCTGTCACCTCCATAGCCAAAACCAAGAGCGCTACCGCATCCATGGCAGTGCGGCGACCCACCAAGCCGCACCGCCGGATCGCACGCGCGACCGACGTTCCAAGGCGCCTCGGCAGGCGGTAAAAAGGGAGAAATAGGCCTTCGGGCCAATCTGGATCTGCGCAAAAAACTCCTAAAAGAGGAGCATTTGCGCATCAACTTCCTTACTGCCATCTCGCCCTTTCTGCTGGCACAACGCGCAATCTCCCTACCGCACTGGATGGAACCAGCAATTAAATTGTGATCAATTTAATTGCTGGCAATAATAGAGCCCATGTCCTCCCGCAACACTGCCACGCCGCCCAGCCCGCCCGAGCTACTGCTGGACAACCAACTGTGCTTCGCGCTGTATTCCGCGTCGTTGGCCATGACCAAGCTCTACAAGCCGCTGCTCGACACCCTGGGCCTGACCTATCCGCAGTACCTGGTGATGTTGGCGCTGTGGGAGCGTGACGGGCTCACCGTCTCCGAGCTGGGCGAGCGCCTGTTCCTCGACTCGGGCACGCTCACACCGCTGCTCAAGCGCCTGGAATCCGCAGGTTTGCTGGCGAGGCTGCGCGACGTGCAGGACGAGCGCCGCGTGCGCATCACGCTCACCGGCCAGGGGCGTGCGCTGCGTGATGGCGCCCAGCCCATCCCGCACTGCGTGCTGGCCCGCACGCAGTGCACACCCGCCGACATTGGCGCCCTGACCGCGCAGCTCCATGCGCTACGAGACCGGCTCGTGCAGCCGCAGGCCTGACACCGTTTTCCCTCATGCCCCCGTTGGCGGGGCCTTTGTTCCACTCTGAAAGGATGCACCCATGACCACGCTCGACAAGGTTCTCTACACCGCCCGCGCCCACACCACCGGCGGGCGCGACGGCGCATCGCGCAGCGATGACGGACGGCTGCAGGTCCAGCTGTCCTCGCCCGGCGGCAGCGGCACGGGCACCAACCCCGAGCAGCTTTTCGCCGCCGGCTACTCGGCCTGCTTCATCGGCGCCATCAAGGCCGTCGCCGCGAAGCAAAAGCTGACCCTGCCCCAGGACTTGGCCATCGACGCCGAGGTGGACCTGGGCACGATCCCCAATGCCTACGGCATCGCCGCACGCCTGAAGGTGCACCTGCCCGGCATGGACCGCGCCCAGGCGCAGCAGTTGGTCAACGACGCGCACCAGGTCTGCCCCTACTCCAACGCCACACGCGGCAACATCGACGTGACGCTGACCCTGGCCTGAGGCACCGTAGCGGGCGGCACGGTTCTCCGCGTTTTCCCTAGTCTGGCGGGATACCCATTGCAAGCGAGCGCTCAGCTTCCGGGTTCATCATGCGCGGTCTGTCCCCCGCTTCGCCTGCATTGCCCGCGCCATGAAGATCGCCCTGCTGTCCGACATCCACGCCAACCTGCCCGCCTTCGACGCTTGCCTGGAGCATGCGCGAGCACACGGTGCACAGCAGTTCGCGCTGCTGGGCGACCTGGTGGGCTATGGCGCGGACCCCGGCCCGGTGCTCGACCGGGCCATGCAACTGGCCGCCGCGGGCGCACTGTGCGTGCGCGGCAACCATGACGCGGCCGCCCTCGCCCCGCCCGCCGTTGCCCAGAACCTGGGCGACCAGAGCGCACAGTGGACCCATCCGCACCTGGACGAGCGCCAGCGTGGCTTCCTGGCCGGCCTGCCGCTGACCGAGCGCCTGGGGCCCGACGCGCTGCTGGTGCACGCCAGCGCCGACGGCCCCGAGCGCTGGCACTACATCACCGACAGCAACGCCGCCGAGCGCTGCATGACCGCCGCCACGCGCATCGACCCGGCCATCCGCTACGTCTTCTGCGGCCACGTGCATGAGCAGGCGCTGTACTTCCTCACGCCCACGGCCAAGCTGATGCGTTTTTCGCCCCAGCCGGGCGTGCCCGTGCCCGTGCCGCCGCACCGCCAGTGGCTGGCCATCGCCGGCTCGTGCGGCCAGCCGCGCGATGGCGACACGCGCGCCATGTATGCCCTGTTCGACCCGGACGCCGCCACCATCACCTTCCAGCGCGTGGCCTACAACCATGCCGCCGCCGCGGCCGCCGTGCGCGCCAGCGGTCTGCCTACGTTCTTTGCCGACCGGCTGGAGCGCGGGCGCTGAGCCGTCCTTTCCACCCTCTAGGACCAGACGCACCACCGCCCCATGAAGCTGCTCACGCCCGGCACCGAGATCGACGGCTTCGTGGTGCATGAGTGCATCCACGCGGGCGGCATGGCGCACATCTACCGTGTGGGCTATGCCAATGCGTCACGCGACCCGGGCTTTCCCATGGCCATGAAGATCCCGCGCATGACGGCAGGCGACGGGGCTGAGAACATCGTAGGTTTCGAGGTCGAGCTGACCATCCTGCCCACGCTGTCGGGCCACCACGCGCCGCGCTTCGTGGCGGCGGGTGACCTGATGCGGCTGCCCTACCTGGTCATGGAATACGTGCAGGGCGATACGCTGCAGCATTGGCTGGACGATCGCCCGCCGGGCGACACCGCTGCGCGCAGCGCGGAGACCATCGCCCGCATCGGCGGCGCCATGGCGCTGGCCGCACACAGCATCCACCAGCAGAACGTCTGCCACCTGGACCTGAAGCCTGCCAACGTGCTGCTGCGCCCCGACGGCAGCGTGGTGCTGCTGGACTTCGGCCTGTCCTGCCACGCGCACTACCCCGACCTGCTGGCCGAGGAAATGCGCCAGGCCGTGGGTTCACCCACCTGGATCGCGCCCGAGCAGGTGGTGGGCGTGCGCGGCGACCTGCGCAGCGACATCTTCGCGATCGGCGTCATGCTCTACGAGATGGCCACGGGCGAACTGCCTTTCGGCTCGCCCACCACACAGGGCGGCATGCGCCAGCGCCTGTGGATGACACCTGCGCCGCCGCGCCAGTACCGCCCCGACCTGCCCGAGTGGCTGCAGGAGGTGATCCTGCGCTGTCTGGAACCCGAAGCCGCGCAGCGCTACCCTTCGGCCGCGCACTTGGCCTTTGACTTGGCCAACCCCGACCAGGTGCCCATCACCGAGCGCGGCCGGCGCCTGCGCGGGCCCGGCGTGGGCGCGCACTTCAAGCGTTGGATCAAGGCTGCGGGCATGCACTACCAGCCCAGCCCGCTGCCGGCGCGCCAGATCGCCGAGGTGCCTATCCTCATGGTGGCAGTGCCGCACGACGACGTGACGGACGCCACGCTGTACTCCTTGCGCGAAGCGGTTGCCCGTTCGCTGGGCATACGCCCCGGCGCGCGGCTGGCCTGCGTGACGGTGATCTCGCCCTCGGCCAGCAGCACGTCCGACAGCACGCGCAGCGAGACCATGCTGCACCGCACGCACCTGGCGCGGCTCAAGCAGTGGGCGGCGGGGCTGGACCTGTCGCGCCACAGCGCCAGCTACCACGTGCTGGAGGCCAGCGACGTGGCCCAGGCCCTGGTCCGCTATGCCGAGGGCAACCGCGTGAGCATGATGATCCTGGGCGCCGCCACGCACGGGCTGCAGTTGCAGCGCTTCATCGACACCGTGCCCATCCGTGTGGCGCGGGATGCCCCCTGCACCATCATCCTGGTCAAGCAGCAACTGCCTTTCGACGCGCTGGGCCAGTGACCCCGCGGGGCTGCCGCAAGCGTGACAATCACGCCATGACCGCGCCCCACAACGATGACACGCTCCACCCCTACGCCAGCCTCACGCCCGACCTGGTGCTGGACGCGCTGGCCAGCGTCGGCTTGTATGGCGACGGCCGGCTGATGGCCCTGGGCTCCTACGAGAACCGCGTGTACCAGGCCACGCTGGAAGACGGCAGCCGCGTGGTGGCCAAGTTCTACCGGCCGGGGCGCTGGAGCGAGGCGCAGATCCTGGAGGAACACGCCTTCTCCCAGGAGCTGGCCGATGCCGAGGTGCCCGTGGTCGCGCCCCTGCTGCTGCACGGCCGCAGCCTGCACCGGCATGCGGGCTTCGACTTTGCCGTCAGTCCCTGGCGCGGCGGGCGCACGCCCGAGCTCGACGACTTCGAGGTGCTGGAGTGGCTGGGCCGCTACCTCGCACGCATCCACAACGTGGGCGCAGCCCGGCCCTTCGCGCAGCGCCCGGCGCTGGACCTGCTGGCGTTTGGCCAAGAGCCGCGCGACTGGCTGATCGGCACGCAGATCATTCCCCTGGACCAACAGACGGCATGGCGCGATGCCTGCGAACAAGCTCTCGAATTAATAGCTGCTGGCGCTTGTCTATCGGGCGCTACAGGCCAATTTGGCTTGAAAGACGCGAGCAACATCCGCCTGCACGGTGACTGCCACCCCGGCAACGTGCTGTGGACGCCCGTGGACGACGCCGGCCACGGCGGCCCGCATTTCGTGGACCTGGACGACGCGCGCATGGGCCCGGCCGTGCAGGATCTGTGGATGCTGTTGTCGGGCGAGCGCCGCCAGCGCACAGTACAGCTATCGGCACTGCTGGACGGCTACGAGCAGCTGCGCCACTTCGATCGGCGCGAGCTCGCGCTCATCGAGCCGCTGCGCACACTGCGCCTGATCCACTACAGCGCGTGGCTGGCGCGGCGCTGGAGCGACCCGATCTTTCCGATCAACTTTCCCTGGTTCGGCAGCAGCGACTACTGGCGCGGCCAGGTGGACATGCTGCATGAGCAGATCGAGGCCATGCAGGAGCCACCCCTGGTCGCCTGAGGACGGTCAGCCAGCCGGTCGCTGCGGGGCCGGCGAGGCAGCCAGGGACTGCTTCCAGCCCCGCACGATCACATCGGTGAAAAACTGACGGTCCAGCCAGAGCCAGACCAGCACCGGCACCAGCGTGGGCAGTACCAGCACGCCCACCTGGTAGCCGTAGACGATGGCCTCCAGCTGCCACTGGTCCACTCGCAGCATCCGCACATCGAACTGCGCCGCACCCGCCAGTTGCATGAGCAGGTACATCACCAGGCTGAAGGCCTGCGCCGGCAACAGCAAGACATAGCCCAGCGCCGCGCGGGAGGCCCGCCCCGGCGCACGCGCGGCACCCCAAGCCGCCACCAGCAGGGCGGCAAAGATCGGCAGGCCATAGGCGTAGCGGCCCGGGTCGGCCTCCAGCGTGACTTCGGCCCGGCGCCCGCCGGAGTTGGGTACGGCGATCTCCACCGCGGTGTCCACCTCCATGCGGCCCGGCTGCTGGTGTACGCCGCGCACCCACATGGGTGCCGCCTGTTCCAGCGCCACATGGGAGAGCCATGCCACAGGGTAGGAGAGCCATGGCGAGGCCTTGGTCCACAGCAGCGTCAGCACAATCATGGCGCCAAAGGCATATAGGACAAAGCGCGTGAGCACGGAGGGTCGGCGCGCAGGGGCTCCGGTTTGCACGGGTTTTGTCACGGGGAAATCCTCCTGCGCCTGGGAGCTCAGCGCGGCGACAGGTCGAGCGAGGTGCTCACCTGTCCATGGCCCTTGTCCAGGCGTGGCATCACCAGCGGCATCGGCGGTGCGGGCGGCTCATCGGGTGGCGGCGTTTCCTGGGGCGGCTGCGCCTTGGCACCGGCACGGACCCAAAGCAGCCAGACGATCAGCACATCCAGCATGATGAGCCCCTGCCACAGGAATTCGTGCGCAAAGTTGAACACCGCCGTGTTCCACTGGCCCAGGTAGAAGAGGCTGATCACCCGCACCACGTTCAGTGCCTGCACCGCAGCAAAGCCTGCGACCAGGCCGAACAGTTTGTGGCGCAAGGAGGAAGGAAAGGCGATCACGGCCGCGAACAGGACGATGCAGGCCTCGATCCCGTTGCACCCCGGTTCGATGGACACGCCAAAACCCGTGAGGGTGTTCCACAGCACCTTGCCCTGCGCAGCGGCCGTGGTATCAAACCAGGTGACCAGCCCTGCGCAGATGCGGGCCAACAGCGCCGTCCAGGGCAACACCAGATGCTGTTGCACCCAGTTCAGCATGTTGATGCCAAACAGCGATAACTGGATGGCGAGAAAGAGAAGAAAGAAGCGCAGCATGGTGTGAGGGCCCAGGAGGCCACGGGGCGATAGGCTTTGCGCAAGGCGCCTGCATTATCCGTGGCTGCCTGGACACCGCCAGCGCTATCGACCCGACCTGGCTGCCATCGGGTGCGGCAGGGGCTCAGCAGGCTCAGCCCTCACGCTGCAGAGCCCTCTTTGGACCTGCCTAGCCCACCCTGCAACGAACTGCGCGAGGACCGTGCGCCTCCATCAGTCCTGCTTGGCGCCGGATATTTTCACCAGCTTATCGATGATGGGGTTGGACGCCTCAAAGTCCTTGCGGAACTGTGCAGCCCCGCCTTCCACCCCTTCCAGGCCGAAGACCTGCAGGCGGGCCTTCATCGCGGTGGAGTGGATGATCTGCACCGCCTCCTTCTCCAGGCGGGCCAGGATGGGCTTGGGCGTGCCCGCCGGCGCCAGCATGGTGAACCAGGCGATGGTCTTGAACTCCGGGTCGGGAAAGCCCGCCTCGGCCATCGTGGGCACGTCGGGCAAATCGGCCAGTCGCCGGGGGCCCAGGATCGCCAGCGGGCGCAGGCGCTCGGCCTTGATCTGCGGCTGCGCGGCGGCCAGCGTGCCCATGCCCCAGGAGACCACGCCCGCAGATAGGTCCTGGATGTGCGGCGCCTCGCTCTTGTAGGCCACGTGCGTCATCTCCAGCTTGCGCGAGTCGCTGAGGTAGGCGCTCATCAGGTGGCCGGGCGAGCCGGTCCCGTACGAGCCGTAGTTGATCTTGCCCTTGTTCTGTTGCGCCCAGGCCATGAATTCCTTCATGTTCTTGACGGGCACGTTGGCATTGACCATCAGCACCAGGCTGGTCGCAGCGATCTGGGTGATGAACTCGAAGTCCTTGCGGATGTCGTACGGCACCTTGGAAAACATGTGGTGCGCGTAGAACACGGGCGTGGAGTACGACACCAGCACCGTGTAGCCATCAGGCGCCGCACGCGCGACCGCATTGGCGCCCAGCATGCCCGAAGCCCCGCTCTTGTTGTCCACCACCACCGGCTGGCCCAGGCGCTTGCCCAGTTCGTCGGCCAGCACGCGGCCCACCACGTCGGTGCCGCCCCCGGCTGCGGCCGGGATCACCATGGTGATGGGCCGGCGCGGATAGTCCTGCGGCGCGGCCGCATTCTGGGCCAGGGCCAGCCCCGAACAGCCCCACACCAGGGCAGAAAAAACCAGCGATGTCTTGATTCCCATGTCACAACCCTTTTTGATCGGAACGCAGGTTTCGATATTCACCATCTGCGGTCCAGACAACCATTAGGGATAGCCTTGATGTGGACCGGGACACGCGGAACCGCCGTAGCGCAAAAAAACCCGGCCTGCTTGCGCAGGACCGGGTGCGGTCGGTCTGTAGAGACGGCCCGGCACAGGCCGGGCGCGAGGGTGGCAAGCCCGCCTCAGGCCAGTAGCGCGTTCACGCGCTTCACGTACGCGGCCGGATCCTCAGGCAGGCCGCCCTCAGCGAGCAGCGCCTGGTCGAACAGGATGTGTGCCAGGTCGTGAAAGTGCACGCTGCCGTCCAGTTTCTTGACCAGCGCATGCTCGGGGTTCACTTCCAGCACGGGCTTGGCGTCAGGCGCGCTCTGGCCTGCCTGCTTGAGCAGGCGCGCGAGCTGCGTGCTCATGCCGCCGTCCTGTACCACCAGGCAAGCGGGCGAATCGACCAGGCGCGTGGTCACGCGCACGTCCTCGGCCTTGTCCTTGAGCGCTTCCTTGAGCTTGGCGAGCACGGGCTTGAAGGCCTCGGCGGCCTCCTCGGCGGCCTTCTTCTCGGCCTCGTCCTGCAGCTTGCCCAGATCCACCGCGCCCTTGGCCACGGACTGCAGGGGCGTGCCGTCGAAGTCCTGCAGGTAGTTCAGCGCCCACTCGTCCACGCGATCGGTCATGAGCAGCACTTCGATGCCCTTCTTCTTGAAGACTTCGAGCTGCGGGCTGTTCTTGGCGGCGGCCAGCGTGTCGGCGGTGATGTAGTAGATGGCCTCCTGGCCCTCCTTCATGCGCGCCTTGTAGTCGGCAAAGGAAACGCTCGGCGTATCCGATGTGGTGGAGGCAAAGCGCAGCAGCTTGGCCAGACGTTCGCGGTTGGCGAAGTCCTCGCCCAGGCCTTCCTTGAGCACGGCGCCGAACTCGGCGTAGAACTGGGTGTACTTGCCTTCCTTGGCCTTGTCCTCGGCGCTGACCACGTCCTGCACGCCATCGGCGCCTTCCGCCGCTGCCTCATGCTTGTCGTGCTTGGCCAGGTCCTCGAGCATGGACAGCACGCGCTTGACCGAGCCGTCGCGGATCAGGCGCACGTCGCGGCTTTCCTGCAGCAGCTCGCGGCTCACGTTCAGCGGCAGGTCGGCGGAGTCGATCACGCCCTTGACGAAGCGCAGGTAGCTGGGCATGAGCGACTCGGCGTCGTCCATGATGAACACGCGCTTGACGTACAGCTTCACGCCGGCCTTCTTGTCGCGGTTCCACAGGTCGAATGGCGCCTTGGCAGGGATGTACAGCAGCTGCGTGTACTCGGTGTTGCCCTCGACGCGGTTGTGGCTCCAGGTGAGCGGATTCTCGAAGTCGTGGCTGATGGACTTGTAGAAGTCCTGGTACTGCTCGTCGGTGATGTCCTTCTTGGGCCGCGTCCACAGGGCGCTGGCCTTGTTCACGGTTTCCCACTCGCCGGTCTTCACCATCTGGCCGGGCTCGCCTTCCTTCTCGCTCTCCTTCCACTCCTCCTTCTCCATGAGGATGGGCAGGCTGATGTGGTCGGAATACCTGCCGATCACCTGCTTGATCTTCCAGGCGTTGAGGAACTCCTCGGCATCTTCGCGCAGGTGCAGGATCACGCTGGTGCCGCGCGCCGCACGTTCGATGGCCTCTACCTCGAAGTCACCCGCGCCGCCGCTGGCCCAGCGCACGCCTTCGCTGGCGGGCAGGCCCGCGCGGCGGCTCTCGACCGTGATGCGGTCGGCCACGATGAAGCCCGAGTAGAAGCCCACGCCAAACTGGCCGATCAGCTGCGCGTCGGCCTTCTGGTCGCCCGACAGGCGGTTCATGAAGTCGCGCGTACCGCTCTTGGCGATCGTGCCCAGGTGGTCAATGGCCTCCTGCTCGCTCATGCCGATGCCGTTGTCGGTGATGGTCAGCGTGCGCGCTTCCTTGTCGAAGGACACGCGCACCTCCAGGTTGGGCGCATCCTCGTACAGCGCGGCATTGTTCAGCGCTTCAAAGCGCAGCTTGTCGCAGGCGTCCGAGGCGTTGGAGACCAGCTCGCGCAGGAAGATCTCTTTGTTGGAATACAGCGAATGCGTGACCAGGTGCAGCAGTTGCGCCACTTCGGCCTGGAAGGAATGGGTGTGCTTGCTCATAGGTGTTTTTCAAACAAAGGCAACGGGAAAGAAATCACAGGGGATTCAACCATGTTCTCCGGCGCGGCCGGAACGCATGCGCAGGTGGGGGCGCCGCGCCCGGCTTCAAGGGGCGCGGCACGGCGATTTGCCACCAACCGATGCCACGCTGGCCGCATGCCCCAGCGTCGGCGCGATCCTGGGCGCGGTGATCTACAACGCACCGCTGTCGAGCGGCAGCAGCGACTGAACGCCCACCGCAGCCATCAAAAAAGAGAGCGGCTTGCGCTCTCCTTTTCTGCATTTCAATGGGTTTTGAACTGCAAACGCCATTTTGGCGAGCGCTAGCAGCTCCTGATTTAATAGCTTAAAAGCGCTCACCCGGCGCCAGGTAGCGCCACTGGCCCGGCGGCAGCTTGCCCAGCAGCACCTGGCCGATGCGAATGCGCTTGAGGCCCACCACCTTGAGGCCCACCAGCTCGCACATGCGGCGGATCTGGCGCTTTTTGCCCTCGCGCAGCACGAAGCGCAACTGCTCGGGGTTCTGCCACTCCACCACCGCCGGCTTGAGCTCCTGGCCGTCCAGCGCCAGGCCATGGTTCAGCAGCGCCAGCTTGTCGGCGGGGAAGACGGCGCGCACATCCTGCGCGCGATCGCCGTACTGCACGCGCACCAGGTACTCCTTGTCCACCGTCGAGTCCTCGCCGATGAGCTGGCGCGCCACGCGGCCGTCCTGCGTCAGCACCAGCAGGCCTACGGAGTCGATGTCCAGCCGCCCGCAGGGTGCCAGGCCCTTGAGTTGCGCCGGCGCGAAGCGCGTGCGGCTCTCATCGTCCTTCCAGTGCGTACGTGGGTTGATCAGCGCCACGGCCGGCGTGTGGCCGTCCTCGGCCTGGCCGCTCACATAGCCCATGGGCTTGTGCAGCAGGATGGTCACCTGCTGGCGCTGGTGGCCCTGGGCCGCGCGGTCCACGTCGATGCGGTCGTGCGGCCCCACCTGCAGCCCCATGGCCGCCACCTGCCCGTTGACGCGCACCCAGCCCTGGGCGATCCAGTCGTCGGCCTCGCGGCGCGAACACAGCCCCAGATCGGCCATGCGCTTGTTCAGGCGCATGCGGCCGTCTGCAGGCGCCTGCGCAGCGCCAGCGGGCGCACGGGTGGCAGGAGGGCGCGGCGCGGCCGGCGCGTGCCGGCTCGCCGTACGGGGGGCACCTGCCGCGCCGCTGGGTGCGGCCGTGCCGGCCGTCCGGCCTGCGGACCGGCCCGGCGCCTTGCCGGCGGCCACAGGTGCTGCGGGCGCGATCGGCTTGCGCAGCACCAGCCGCGGGCGCAGCGGAGTGGGGGAAGCAGAAGCGGACGGTGCGGGGACGGACCGTGCGGGGGGACGGGCGGGCGTTTCGGGCATGGCGCTATTGTCTCGCGCCATGGAGCGCGCCGCGCCCCGCCCCCTCTACCGCGCCTTCAGATCATGGCGGCAGGCTCGTTCTCGTCGGCCGGCGCCCTGCGCGGTGAAGCGCGGCGCCGGGGCCCGGGGCGGTCCGCGTCCGCCGGCTCCATCCGCCTGAACAGGCTGGTGCGCAGCGCCTGCAGGTCCAGCACGCGCAGGCCGCCGTACTCCACGCGGATCGCCCCCTGCGCTTCCAGGGTCGCCAGGGCCTCGTTCACACGTTGGCGCGACAGGCCGACCAGGTAGGCCAGCTCCTGCTGGGTGATGCGCAGCACTTCCCCGACGCCCGGGTAGAGCACGGGGTTGAACAGCGCCGCCAGGCTGCGCGCCACGCGCAGGTCGGGGTTGGTGAGGCGGTCGATTTCCCGCGCGGCGATGAACTGTGCCAGGCGCTCGTTGAGCTGGTTCATCACGAAGCGGTTGAAGCCGATGGAATGGTCCAGCAGCCAATGGAAGGTGTCGATGGGCAGGCCCGCCACCACGCTCCTGCGCAGGGCCTGGATGTTGTAGCGGTAGGGCTCGCGCTTGACCGCCGTGCCTTCGCCGAACCAGCCGCCGGGGGGCACGCCGGTGAAGGTCATTGTCAGCCCGTCGGCGTTGTCCGCGCTCATCTTGAGCAGGCCCTCGACCACCCCAAACCAGTACGTCACCGGCCGGCCCACACGGCACACGTAGTCGCCCGGCTGGGCATCGCCGACGGCCAGCGCGGCCACCGCCCGTTCGCGCTCGGCGGGCTGCAGCAACGCCATCCAGGGAATGCCGCTGAGTTCTTGGGCCGTGGGCGGGCGGCGCCGCTGGTGCAGGGAGGCGTCTTGGCTCATGCGCGCAAGCATGCGGTCAAAGCGCGCAGCGGGGCAGCGGGAATACCACGAACCAACGCCTGGCCGGTCCGAGGTATCGACACACTCAAATGCTATTTATTTAATAGCTGTTAGCGCTTACTGATTCTGGGATCAAGCCCTGTTTGACTAGAAACCCATCACTGCGTCGGCAAGGCATAGCGGTAGCCGCGGAACGCCCACACGGTACGCGCCGGCTCGATGCGCTCCAGCACCAGGCCGGGGGCGGCGGTATCCCCCTCGTGCAGCACCTGGCCGTTGACGATCACCATGCGGTACACGGGATTGGACGAGTAGGTCACGCCCGCGAGCTGCAGGGTGGGCAGTTGCTCACGCACGCTCGCCGGCAGGTCGGCCAGGGCAAAGACGGTTCCCGTCGATTCCTGCGGCGCGGGAGCCGGCGGCGCAGCGCGCGGGGCCGGTGCGCGGGCAGGCGCCGCGGGGGCCGGCGCGCTGCGCTCGGGCCGGGGGGCAGGCGCTTCGGCGCGGGCAGAGCGCTCGGGCGTGGGTTTGGATGCTGGTGCAGATGCCGATGCCGGTGCTCGCGCTGGTGTTGGCGCTGGTGTTGGTGTTGGCGCTGGTGTGGTTGCGGGCGCAGTTTCGGGCAACGGCGCTGCCCCTTGGGCCGGCACGGCGGAGGCCGGAGCGGCAGGTGCCGGTATTGCGGGTGCAGGCGCCGGCACCACCGCGGCCACCGTCGCACTGGGCGCACGCACCAGCCACCAGGCGCCGGCTGCCGCCCCAACGCCCGCCAGCGCTGCAAGCACCATCCAGGGCAGCCCCCGCGCCGGTGCGGCGCGCTGCACGGTGGGCACCGCCACGGGCGACGCGGGGGTATGCAGGCCGGGCACGCTGCCACGGCCGCGCTCGGCCTGGGCGCGCCGCAGCGCATCAAGAATGTAGGACATGGGTTCAGGCTCCGCTGAGCAAACGCGGCTCCGGCACGCCTGCGGCGCGGTTGAGCAACATCAGGGTCAAGGGACCAGCGCGGCCATCGGGCGTGAGGCCCTGGCCCAGCTGAAATTGGTGGATGCGCGCGCGGCGCGCGGCGGGCGTTGCGGTACGGGCTGCGGCGGTGCCCGCGCCGGCGGCCGCCAGTTGCTGGTCCAGCCAGGCGGCGCCCGCGGCAGTGGCGGTGACGTCGCCCGAATCGGCCAGCTCGGCAGGGGCCTTCCACAGCGTGGCAACCTCGCCGCGCCACAGCGGCGCAAGCTCCGTCACGCGCACCTGCAGCGTCTGGCCCTGCACGCCTTCCAGCGTGGCGGTGCCGTCATCCAGCCGGCGCAGCAAGACCGCCACCTCAGGCGCCAGGGCCTCGCCCTGCGCATCGCCCTCGGCGGGCCGCAGCATCAGCAGCACGGGCCGGTCGAGCTGGCGCAGCAGGTTCAGGCTGGCGCGGCGGCTGCGGTAGCAGCGCAGGCCCTCGGACGCCAGCGCGGTGCAAGGGTCCGCGGCGCCGTCGGGCACGCTCGCCTGCCACTGCCGGGCCAGCGCCTGCCAGGCCGCCGGCGCCTGCGCCACGGGCTGGATGGCCAGGAACTGCGCCAATGTCGGCGGGGGCGCTGGCGGGGCCGGCGCGTCGGGTGCAGAAGCAGCCGAGGCGGGGGATGACGCGGGCACGGCCGCAGCCGACGCGGCGATGGTCGGCCTCTGTGTCTGTGTCTGTGCCTGCGCCTGTGTGGAGCCGGCGCCACCGTCTGCGAGCGGCCACCAGCCCAGGGCCCAGGCCAGCCCGCCCAGCGCCGCAGCGCCCACCAGCCCGCCGGTTCCAGCGGCGAGCCAGCGCCCCGCCGTGCCCGGGCGCGCCGTGGCGGGCGCATCGAACACCTCGCGCGCGGCGCGGCGCACCATGGCATCGGTCACCTCGCGCACACCCGCGCCGTAGGCACCCAGCAGGGCACGGTCGCACAGCAGGTTGATGCGCCGCGGCACGCCACCCGTGAGCGCGTGCACGCGCGCCAGCGCCCGCTGCTGAAAAGGCAGCGGCCCTTGCAGCCCGGCCACGGCCATGCGGTGGGCGATGTACTGGCGTGTTTCGTCGGCGCTCAAGGCGTCCAGGTGGTAGCGCGCGATCACGCGCTGCGCGAGCTGCTCCAGCTCCGGCGCCGCCACCATCGCACGCAGCTCGGGCTGGCCGATGAGGATGATCTGCAGCAGCTTGCGCTCGCTGGTCTCGAGGTTGGTGAGCAGGCGCAGTTGTTCCAGCACATCGGGCGCGAGGTTCTGCGCCTCGTCGATGATGAGCACGTTGTTGCGCCCCGCCGCATGCTGCTGCAGCAAGAAGTCGTTGAGCGGGTCCAGGCAGTCCTTCACGGTCTCCGCCCCCGGTATGGCGGGGCGGTGCGCCACGCCGAATTCGTCGCAGATGGAGCGCAGCAGCTCAGGCACCGTGAGCTTCGGGTTGAAGATGTAAGCGACGTTGCACTGCGGCGGAATCTGTTCCAGGAAGCAGCGGCACACCGTGGTCTTGCCGGTGCCGATCTCGCCGGTGAGCAGCACGAAGCCGCCGCCCGCATCCAGGCCATACAGCAGGTGGGCCAGGGCTTCGCGATGGCGCTCGCTCATGAAGAGGTAGCGCGGGTCGGGCGCGATGGAAAAAGGCGGGTGTTCGAGTCCGAAGAACGGGGCGTACATGGCGGCGAGCATAGCGCCCTCGCCTGTCGCGCCCATGAACCCCTCAGCCCCCCGCGATCACCACCTGTCGAGGGCGGTCAGGGTTAGACCCCTGAGGACTAACCCTTGAATTGTCATCGTAAAGACAAGATAACGTCAAAGTCGTTCCTACCATTGGTTGCAAACCGGCAGCGGACTTCTTGTTTCCCGTGCGCTGCCCTCCACAGACCCTGATAGGAACCGGAATGAAGACCACATTCCCCCATCTACTGCTGCAGCACGCCGCCCAGCGCCCCGACGCTGCAGCACTGCGCGAGAAAGAATATGGCATCTGGCAGACCTGGAGCTGGAAGGACGCCGCGGCCGAGGTGCGCCACATGGCCTGCGGGCTGCTGTCGCTGGGCTTTGCCAAGGGCCAGAACCTGGCGCTGATCAGCGACAACCGGCCACACCTGTACATGGGCTTCGTAGCCGTGCAAAGCGTGGGGGGCGTGCCGATTCCGCTGTACCAGGACGCCGTGGCCGCCGAGATGACCTTCGTCATCCAGGACGCGGAGATTGCCTTCGCGTTTGCCGAAAACCAGGAACAGGTGGACAAGCTGCTGGAGGTGCGCGAATCGGTATCCGGCATCCAGCACATCATCTATGACGACCCGCGCGGCCTGCGCCACTACGACCAGCCGGGCCTCATCAGCACCGCGCAGCTGGTGGCGCGCGGCGCCGAGTGGGACAAGGCCCACCCCGGCGCATGGGATGCCCTGGTGGAGCAGATCGACCCGCAGGACGTGTCGGTGATCCTCTACACCTCGGGCACCACGGGCAAGCCCAAGGGCGTGTGCCAGACGCATGCCAGCTTCATCGCCTCTGCGCAAGGCGCGGTGGAGGTGGACCGCCTGGGCCCGCAGGACAACGTGATTTCCTACCTGCCCCCTGCGTGGGTGGGAGACCATCTCTTTTCGCTCGCGCAGTGGATGGTGGCCGGCTTCACCATCAACTGCCCCGAGTCGGCCAGCACCGTCTCCATCGACCTGCGCGAGATCGGCCCCACCTACTACTTCGCCCCGCCGCGCGTGTTCGAAGGCATGCTGACGTCGGTCTCCATCCGCATGGAAGACGCCGCCGCGCCCAAGCGCTGGCTGTTCGAGAAATGCATGCAGCTGGCGCGCCGTGTGGGCTCCGATCTCCTGGACGGCAAGCCCGTGGGCGCAATTGACCGCCTCAAGTACCGCCTGGCCGATCTCGCCATCTACGGACCGCTGCGCAATGTGATGGGCCTGTCGCGCATCCGCGTGGCCTACACGGCAGGCGCGGCCATCGGGCCCGACCTGTTCCGCTTCTTCCGCTCCATCGGCATCAACCTCAAGCAGCTCTACGGTCAGACGGAAACCTGCGCCTACGTCTGCCTGCAGCGTGATGGCCAGGTGGACCTGAACACCGTGGGCCAGGCGGCCCCCGGCATCGAGCTGAAGATCGCCGACAACGGCGAGGTGCTGGTCAAGGGCGTGTCGGTGCTCAAGGAGTACTACAAGCGGCCCGACGCCACCGCCGAGGTGATCGACGCCGAAGGCTACTTCCACACCGGCGATGCCGGCGTGATCGACGCCAACGGCCAGCTGCGCATCATCGACCGCGCCAAGGACGTGGGCAAGACGGCCAGCGGCGCCATGTTCGCGCCCAACTACATCGAGAACAAGCTCAAGTTCTTCCCGCACATCAAGGAAGCCGTCTGCTTCGGCAACCAGCGCGATCAGGTCTGCGCCTTCATCAACATCGACTACGAGGCCGTGGGCAACTGGGCCGAGCGCCAGGGCATCCCTTACGGCGGCTATGTGGACCTGGCCTCCAAGCCCAAGGTGATCGAGCTGATCGCCGACTGCATCTCGCAGGTGAACGCCGACCTGGCCGCCGAAGCCGGCATGGCCGACACGCAGGTCGCGCGCTTCCTGGTGCTGCACAAGGAGCTGGACCCCGACGACGACGAACTGACCCGCACGCGCAAGGTGCGCCGCAATTTCATCGCCGAGAAGTACGGCGTGCTGGTGGACGCGCTGTACACGGGCAAGGCCGAGCAGTTCATCGAAACGCAGGTGAAGTTCGAGGACGGGCGCAAGGGCAGCGTGAGCGCCACGCTGAAGATCACCGACGCCAAGACCTTCCCCGCCACCCGGGCGGCCGCCTGACACGCAACGAGGCAGCAGACACATGACCAGCAAGAAGATTGGCGACGTCATCCTCGACGTCAAGAACATCAGCCTGCGGTTCGGCGGCGTCAAGGCGCTCACCGACATTTCGTTCAACGTGCGCGAGCACGAGATCCGCTCGATCATCGGCCCCAACGGCGCGGGCAAGAGCTCCATGCTCAACTGCATCAACGGCGTGTACACGCCGTCCGAGGGCTCCATCACCTTCCGCGGCCAGACGTTCGGCCACATGAACAGCCGCCAGGTCGCCGAGATGGGCATCGCGCGCACTTTCCAGAACCTGGCGTTGTTCAAGGGCATGAGCGTGATCGACAACATCATGACCGGGCGCAACCTCAAGATCAAAAGCAACCTGCTCCTGCAGGCACTGCGCATCGGACCGGCCGAGCGCGAGGAGATCGCCCACCGCGAGAAGGTCGAACACATCATCGACTTCCTGGAGATCCAGGCGCACCGCAAGACCCCCGTCGGCCAGTTGCCCTACGGCCTGCAGAAGCGCGTGGACTTGGGCCGGGCCCTCGCCATGGAACCTCAGGTGCTGCTGCTCGATGAACCCATGGCCGGCATGAACGTAGAGGAGAAGCAGGACATGTGCCGCTTCATCCTGGATGTGAACGACGAGTTCGGCACCACCATCGTCCTCATCGAACACGACATGGGCGTGGTGATGGACATCAGCGACCGCGTCGTGGTGCTGGACTACGGCAAAAAGATCGGTGACGGCGCGCCGGACGAAGTGCGCAACAACGAAGACGTGATTCGCGCCTACCTGGGCACCAGCCACTGAGGGCAAGCAAATGGCATTCTTTCTCGAAACCCTGATCGGCGGCCTGATGGCCGGCATGCTCTACGCGCTGGTGGCACTCGGCTTCGTGCTGATCTTCAAGGCCTCGGGCGTCTTCAACTTCGCGCAGGGTGCCATGGTGCTGTTCGCGGCCCTGGCCATGGCGCGCTTTGCCGAGTGGATCCCGGAGTGGACCGGCATCAGCAACCCCATCGTGGCCAATCTGGCCGCGTTCCTGATCGCAGGCCTGTGCATGTTCGCAGTGGCCTGGTTCATCGAGCGCCTGGTGCTGCGCCACCTCGTGAACCAGGAAGGCGCCACGCTGCTCATGGCCACGCTGGGCATCACCTACTTCCTGGAAGGCCTGGGCCAGACCTTCTTCGGCAGCGACATCTACAAGATCGACATCGGCATGCCCAAGGACCCGGTGTTCCTGCTGGACACCGTGTTCGAGGGCGGCGTGCTCGTGAACAAGGAAGACGTGATTGCCGCAGGCATTGCCGCCGCCCTGGTGGTGGTGCTGAGCATCTTCTTTCAAAAGACCAAGACCGGCCGCGCATTGCGCGCCGTGGCGGACGACCACCAGGCGGCGCAGTCCATCGGCATCCCGCTCAACCACATCTGGGTCATCGTGTGGTGTGTCGCCGGTGTCGTGGCACTGGTGGCCGGGATGATCTGGGGCTCCAAGCTGGGCGTGCAGTTCTCGCTGACCACGGTGGCGCTGCGCGCGCTGCCAGTGGTGATCCTGGGCGGCCTGACCTCGGTGCCGGGCGCCATCATCGGCGGGCTGATCATCGGCGTGGGCGAGAAGCTCTCCGAGGTGTACCTGGGCCCCTTCGTGGGCGGCGGCATCGAGATCTGGTTTGCCTACGTGCTGGCCCTCGTGTTCCTGCTGTTCCGGCCCCAAGGTTTGTTCGGCGAGAAGATCATCGATCGCGTATGACATACGCGATCAACCCGCAGGGTTCTTCGCCGCAGGCGAAGGATGGTCTTCCTGCGAGGGCACGCAGTGCCCGCAGCCAAAAGATCATCGCCCTTGGTTGAAAGATTTGGAGTAAATAATGTTCTACCGCGAAAACGGCCAGTTCAAGACCACCTACAAGGCCGACCAGCAGATCTTTCCCATCACCCAGGACCGCATCGCCATCCTGCTGCTGTTGGCCGTGGCCTTCGTGGCGGTGCCCGCGATGGCGTCGGACTACTTCTACCGCGCCATCCTGATCCCGTTGGTCATCATGTCCATGGCCGCGCTGGGCGTGAACATCCTCGTGGGCTACTGCGGGCAGATCTCGCTGGGCTCGGGCGCCTTCATGGCGGTGGGCGCCTACGGGGCCTTCAACTTCTTCGTGCGCTTCCCCGGGATGCCGCTGGTCCCGGCCCTCATCCTGGGCGGGCTGTGCGCCACGTTCTTCGGCATCCTGTTCGGGCTGCCCAGCCTGCGCGTGAAAGGGCTGTACCTGGCCGTGGCCACGCTGGCGGCGCAGTTCTTCAGCGACTGGATGTTCCTGCGCATCAAGTGGTTCACCAACAATTCCGACTCGGGTTCGGTCTCGGTCAGCAACCTGCAGGTCTTCGGCATGCCGCTGGACAGCGCCATGGCCAAGTACCTGTTCTGCCTGACGCTCCTGGTAGTCGTGGCCCTGCTGGCCAAGAACCTGGTGCGCGGCGCCATCGGCCGCGAATGGATGGCCATCCGCGACATGGACGTGGCCGCCGCGGTGATCGGCATCCGCCCTATGTACGCCAAGCTCAGCGCCTTCGCCGTCAGCTCCTTCATCGTCGGCATGGCGGGCGCGCTGTGGGCCTTCGTGCACCTGGGTTCGTGGGAGCCGGCGGCGTTCTCGGTCGAGGTGTCGTTCCGCCTGCTGTTCATGGTCATCATCGGCGGCATGGGTTCCATCATGGGCGCGTTCTTCGGCGCGGCCTTCATCGTGGTGCTGCCCATCTTCCTGAACCAGTTCCTGCCCGCGGTGGCCGGCCTGTTCGGCGTGGACATCTCCACCGCCGCCGTGTCGCATGCGGAACTGATGATCTTCGGCGCGCTGATCGTGTGGTTCCTCATCGTGGAGCCCCACGGCCTGGCCAAGCTGTGGTCCATCGGCAAGCAGAAGATGCGCGTGTGGCCCTTCCCCCATTGATGCCATTGCAAGGTGTGTTCCGCGCCGACCGGCGCAATTCAGGCGACGTTCCATCCAACCACAAGGAGACAAGACCATGAAATTCACCCGACTCGCTGCGGCCGCCACGGTGGCCTGCACCCTGGCCGGCTTTGCAGGCGGCGCCGCCGCCCAGGCCAAGGAACAGTTCTTCCCCCTGCTGTCGTACCGCACGGGCCCCTACGCCCCGAACGGCGTGCCATGGGCCAACGGCAAGCAGGACTACATCAAGATGATCAACGCGCGCGACGGCGGCGTGAACGGCGTGAAGCTGACCTGGGAAGAGTGCGAGACCGGCTACGCCACCGACCGCGGCGTGGAGTGCTACGAGCGTCTGAAGAGCCGCCCCGGCGTGACGCTGTTCGACCCGCAGGCCACCGGCATCACCTTCGCGCTGACCGAGAAGGCGCCCGTGGACAAGATCCCGCTGATGACGCTGGGCTATGGCCTGTCGGTCGCGCAGGACGGCATGGCCTTCAAGTGGAACTTCCCCTACATGGGCAGCTACTGGACCGGCGCCGACATCCTGATCCAGCACATCGGCAAGAACGCCGGCGGCCTGGACAAGCTCAAGGGCAAGAAGATCGCACTGGTCTACCACGACAGCCCCTTCGGCAAGGAGCCGATTCCGCTGCTGCAGGAGCGCTCCAAGATGCACGGCTTCGAGCTGCAGATGCTGCCCGTGACCGCGCCCGGCGTGGAGCAGAAGGCCACCTGGCTGCAGGTGCGCCAGAGCCGCCCCGACTACGTGCTGCTGTGGGGCTGGGGCGTGATGAACTCCACCGCCCTGAAGGAAGCCCAGGCCACCGGCTACCCGCGCGACAAGATGTACGGCGTGTGGTGGGCCGGTGCCGAGCCGGACGTGCGCGACGTGGGCGATGGCGCCAAGGGCTACCACGCGCTGGCGCTCAACGGCCATGGCACGCAGTCCAAGGTCATGCAGGACATCCTCAAGCACGTGCATGGCGCCAACCAGGGCACGGGCCCCAAGGACGAAGTGGGCTCGGTGCTGTACACGCGCGGCGTGATCATCCAGATGCTGGGCGTGGAGGCCGTGCGCCGCGCGCAGGAGCGCTTCGGCAAGGGCAAGGTCATGACCGGCGAGCAGGTGCGTTGGGGCATGGAAAACCTGGCGCTGGACCAGAAAAAACTGGACGCGCTGGGCTTTACCGACCTGATGCGCCCGCTGTCCACCAGCTGCGCGGACCACATGGGTTCTACCTGGGCCCGCGTGCACACCTGGGATGGCAAGCAGTGGAAGTTCTCGTCCGACTGGTACCAGGCCGATGAGCAGGTCATCAAGCCTATGGTCAAGGCCGGCGCGGACAAGTACCTTGCCGACAAGAAGATGTCCCGCCGCGAAGCGGGCGACTGCCAGTCCTAAGGACGTCCCCTGAGGCGCTGCGCGCCATCGCCCTTCTGCTCGGGAAGGGGGTGGCGCCGGTGGTCGGGCAAGACCCGTTCCACGGCGCCTGCTGGCGCGGGTTGCGCCAGGTTCAAGCGGCTGCGCAGGGCAGCCGCCAATCGAGAGGGCTGTGGCGACAGCCCTGCCGATTGGCACCACTACAAGGGCAAGGCTATGGAGTCCAGAAACATCGTTCTCAGCGTCAATGGCATCGAGGTCATCTACAACCATGTGATCCTGGTGCTCAAGGGCGTGTCGCTGCAACTGCCCGAGAAGGGCATCGTCGCCCTGCTGGGCGGCAACGGCGCGGGCAAGACGACCACGCTGCGCGCGATCTCCAACCTGCTCAAGGGCGAGCGCGGCGAGGTCACCAAGGGCAGCATCGAGCTGCGCGGCGAGCAGATCCAGAACCTCTCGCCCGCCGACCTGGTCAAGCGCGGCGTGGTGCAGGTCATGGAGGGGCGCCACTGCTTCGCCCACCTGACCATCGAGGAGAACCTGCTCACCGGCAGCTACACGCGCACCGACAAGGGCGAGATCGCCGCCAACCTGGAGAAGGTCTACAACTACTTCCCGCGCCTGAAGACGCGCCGCACCAGCCAGGCCGCCTACACCTCGGGCGGCGAGCAGCAGATGTGCGCGATCGGCCGGGCCATCATGAGCAACCCCAACATCGTGCTGCTGGACGAGCCCTCGATGGGCCTGGCGCCGCAGATCGTGGAAGAGGTGTTCAACATCGTGAAGGATCTCAACGCCAAGGAAGGCACGACCTTCCTGCTGGCCGAGCAGAACACCAACATGGCGCTGAAGTACGCGGACTACGGCTACATCATGGAAAGCGGCCGCATCGTCATGGACGGCGCCGCGCAGGACCTGGCCAGCAACGAAGACGTGAAGGAGTTCTACCTGGGCGTGGGCGGCGGCGAGCGCAAGAGCTTCAAGGACGTCAAGAGCTACAAGCGCCGCAAGCGCTGGCTGGCCTAATTACTCTCAAATTAATAGCTGCTAGCGCTTGACAGGCAAGCGCTGGAGGCCTATTTTGCCCTAAACCCCTCCCAACGACAGGAGACCCAGGCATGAGCATGTTCTACGACGCCCTGGAAACCCGCGCCCCCGCCGAGCGCGAAGCCGCCCTCATGGCGGCCCTGCCCCGGCAGATCGCCCACGCCCAGCAGGCCAGCCCCGCCTTCGCCGGCATCCTGGCGGGCGTGGACGCCACCACCATCACCGACCGCGCCGCGCTGGCCCGCCTGCCCGTCACGCGCAAGTACGAACTGCTGGAGCGCCAGCAGGCGCAGCGCGGCCAGAATGCGTTCGGCGGCTTCAGCGCCCTGGGATTCGGGCGTCACATGCCCCGCGTGTTCGCCAGCCCCGGCACCATCTATGAGCCCGAGGGCGCGCGGCCGGACTACTGGCGCATGGCACGCGCCATGTATGCCGCGGGGTTTCGCCCCGGCGAGCTGATCCACAACAGCTTCAGCTACCACTTCGTGCCTGCCGGCTCGATGATGGAGACCGGCGCCCACGCGCTGGGCTGCACGGTCTTTCCAGGCGGCACGGGGCAGACCGAGCAGCAGGTGCAGGCCATGGCCGAACTGCGCCCGGCCGGCTACATCGGCACGCCCAGCTTCCTGAAGATCATCCTCGACAAGGCCCACGAACACGGCGTGGCGCTGCCCAGCGTGACCAAGGCGCTGGTCTCGGGCGAGGCCTTCCCGCCCTCGCTGCGCGACTGGCTGGCCGCGCGCGGCGTGACGGGCTACCAGTGCTACGCCACGGCAGACCTGGGCCTGATCGCCTATGAGACCAGCGCGCGCGAAGGCCTGGTGCTGGACGAGGGCGTGATCGTCGAGATCGTGCGCCCGGGCACCGGCGACCCGGTGCCCGAGGGCGAAGTGGGCGAGCTGGTCATCACCACGCTGAACCCCGACTACCCGCTGATCCGCTTCGGCACCGGCGACCTGTCGGCCGTACTGCCGGGCCAGTGCCCCACGGGCCGCACCAACACCCGCATCAAGGGCTGGATGGGCCGCGCGGACCAGACCACCAAAGTGCGCGGCATGTTCGTGCACCCCGGCCAGATTGCCAGCGTGGTCAAGCGCTTCCCCCAGGTGCAGCGCGCGCGGCTGGTGGTCAGCGGCGAGATGGCCAACGACCAGATGGTGCTGCAGGTGGAGACCACGGAAACCGCCGCAGGCATGGCCCAGCAACTGGCCGAAGCGCTGCGCGAAGTGACCAAGCTGCGCGGCGACGTGCAGATGGTGCCTCCCGGCAGCCTGCCCAACGACGGCAAGGTCATCGAAGACGCGCGCAGCTACCGCTGATGCCCCGCGGGGCGGCCGGCCGGCGCCGTCCGTCGCCACGGCGTCGTGCGCGGCACACAAGCCGCCCGCAGCCGCGTCAACCCCCTGGGGTCAAACGTCGCCCATTTGTCAGGCGGTGCGGCCTCGGGGGTTTCCTTGATGTCCGGCACGCCGTTCCTCTCTATGATTGCGCCTCTTTTCCAAGGAGCATCATGAGAACGACATTCAAGATCGCCGTGGGAGCGGCCGCCATCCTGGCTGCATTCGGCGCATCCGCCCAGGCCTATCCGGTCAAAGATAAGAACATCACCATCGTCGTGCCCTTCTCGGCCGGCGGCCCCACCGACCGCGTGGCCCGTGACCTGGCAGAGGCCCTGCGCAAGCCCCTGGGCGGTGCCACGGTCGTCGTCGAAAACGCCGCCGGTGCAGGCAGCACCATTGGCGCAGCCAAGGTGGCCCGTGCACAGCCGGACGGCTACACCCTGCTGCTGAACCACATCGGCATGGCCACCATCCCCACGCTGTACCGCAAGCTGTCGTTCAACGTGTTGAACGACTTCGAGTTCCTGGGCATCGTCAACGACGTGCCCATGACCATCATCTCGCGCCCGACGCTGGAGGCCAAGAACTACAAGGAATTGGCCACCTGGATTGCGCAGAACAAGGAAAAGGTGAACCTGGGCCACTCCGGCCTGGGCTCGGCCGGCCATCTGTGCGGCCTGATGTTCCAGCACGCGCTGCAGTCGCACATGACGCCCGTGGCCTACAAGGGCGCGGCGCCCGCCATCACCGACCTGATTGGCGGCCAGATCGACCTGATGTGCGACCAGACCACCAACACCACGACGCAGATCGAGGGCAAGAAGGTCAAGGCCTTTGCCGTGACCACCAACCAGCGCCTGACGATGCCTTCGCTCAAGGACTTGCCGACGCTGCAGGAAAGCGGCCTGAAAGACTTCAACGTCTCCGTCTGGCATGGCCTGTATGCCCCCAAGGGCACGCCCGCCGCCGTGCTGACGCGCATCAACGAAGCGCTGCAAGTGGCCGTGAAGGATCCTGACTTCATCAAGAAGCAGGAAGGCCTGGGCGCCGTGGTGGTGGCCGACAAGCGCGTGCTGCCGGCCGAACACAAGAAGTTCGTGCAGTCCGAAATCGAAAAGTGGGGCATGGTGATCAAGGCAGCCGGCACTTACGCCGACTGATCTGCGCCAGCGCGGCGGGCGCGTCCGTCTGCCCGCCTTTCCTGCCAACGCCCGGTGCCCGCGCACCGGGCGTTTTTTCATGGGAACTGCGGGTAATCCTGCTGCCCCTGCGCGGCTGCGGCGCCTACAACCGAAGCCTTCTTTCACGCTTTTTGGAAAGACCGCATGCCGCACACATCCACCCCACGCCGCACCCCACCGCGCCGCCAGGCCCTGCACGCCATCGCGGCGCTTCTTGCATTGGGCCTGGGCGCCACGGGCGCCGCGTATGCCCAAGCCAGCCCATGGCCGGCCAAGCCGGTCCGCATCGTGGTGCCGTTCGCCGCCGGGGGGACCACCGACATCCTGGCGCGCGCCATTGCGCCCGAGCTGGGCAAGGCCTTTGGCCAGCAGTTCATCGTGGACAACCGCGGCGGCGCGGGAGGCAACATCGGTGCCGAACTGGTGGCCAGGTCCGCCCCTGACGGCTACACGCTGCTGATGGGCACCGTGGGCACGCATGGCATCAACCGCGCGCTGTACAAGCAGTTGCCCTACGACCCGATCAAGGACTTCGCGCCCGTCACGCTTGTCGCGTCGGTGCCCAACGTGATGGTCATGAACACCGAGAAGGCGCGCAGCCTGGGCATCAACACCGTGCAGGACTTCATCCGCTATGCCCAAGCCAACCCGGGCAAGCTCAACATGGCGTCCAGCGGCAACGGCACCTCGATCCACCTGGCCGGCGAGCTGTTCAAGAGCATGACCGGCACTTACATGCTGCACATGCCCTACCGCGGATCTGCGCCCGCGCTGCTGGACATGGTGGGCGGCAACATGGACGTGATGTTCGACAACCTGCCCTCCTCCATGGCCCATATCAAGGGCGGCAAGCTCAAGGCGCTGGCGGTCACCAGCGCGAAACGCTCCACCGCCCTGCCCGACGTCCCCACGGTGGAAGAGGCCGGCGGCCCCGCGCTCAAGGGCTTCGAAGCCAGTTCTTGGTTCGGACTGCTGGCGCCCGCGGGCACGCCGGCCGACATCGTCCAGCGCGTCCAGCAGGAAGTGGCCAAGGCGCTGGCCACCCCTGCCGTCAAGGAGCGGCTGCTGTCCCAGGGAGCGATTCCCGGCGGCAATACGAGCGCCGAATTTGCCAGCCTGATCGACCGCGAGCACCGCAAGTGGGCGCAGGTGGTGAAGGCGTCCGGCGCGAAGGTGGATTGAAGAGCGGATGCGCGCGCCCGCCAGGGCGCGCTGCGCGTCACCAGACCACGTCGCAATCCTCGGCGGCGCTGCGGCGCAGCATGTCGATGAAGGGCGCCGCGCGCTGGCGCAGGCGCACGCCGTCGCCGCGAGGGGCCTCTTCCTCGGTCTGATCGTCCTCGTCCGGGGCGGTGGCCGCTGCAGCGGCCTCTTCAACCGCTACCGCCTCTTCCAGCGCGCGGATGGCGGCAGGAATCTGCGCGGCGGTGATGATGCCGTGCGGCTCATTCGGCGACTTGCCGATGATCTCCAGCAGCTGTTTGCCATTGGGCTCCAGCATGATGACGTCGGCGGTGGCGCGGGATTTGAATTTGAAAAGCATCGAAGTTCCAGGACAAAGGATCAGTGGGTGGCCGCAGGGCCTTCATACATGTAGGCGCGGCTGAAAGGATAGTCGGACTGCGCACCCTTGAGCACGCCATCTTCCACGTGGCCCGTGGGCCGCACGGCCAGCATCTGGTGCAGCGCGGTCCAGCCGCGCTCGAAGGCCAGGGCGCAGCCCGCCAGGTACAGCCGGTAGGCGCGCAGGGCCTTCTCGCCGCGTTCCTTGCCGTGCTGCGCGACAAGCACGCTGCGCGCCTCGTCCTGACGGGCCTCCAGCGCATCCGACCAGGCCCACAGCGTGCGGGCGTAGTGCGGACGCAGGTTCTCGGTGTCCACCATCTCCAGCCCGGCCCGGGCCATGTCGTGCAGCACCGTGCTCACATGCAGTAGTTCGCCGCCGGGGAAGATGTAGCGCTCGATGAAATCGCCCAAGCCGGCGCCCAGCCGGGGATTGTCCAGCCCGCCCGACGTGATGCCGTGGTTGAGCAGCAGACCACCCGGGCGCAGCAGGCGGTGCACGGTGGCAAAGTACCGCTCCATCTGCGAACGGCCCACATGTTCGAACATGCCGACCGAGGCAATCTTGTCGAACGGCTGCTCCACCTGCAGTTCGCGGTAGTCCAGCAACTGCATGCGCACACGACCCTGCAGGCCGCGCTCCTCGATGAGCCGCTGCACATGCGCATGCTGGTTGCGCGACAGCGTGATGCCCGTGGCGTCCACGCCGTACTCCTGCGCGGCCCACAGCAGCAGCCCGCCCCAGCCAGCGCCAATGTCCAGGAAGCGGTCGCCGGGACGCAGCAGCAGCTTCCTGCAGATGTGGTCCAGCTTGGCCTCCTGTGCCTGGGCCAAGCTCATGTCAGGCACGCGGTAATAAGCGCAGGAATAGACGCGCCGCGGATCCAGCCACAGGGCGTAGAAGTCGTCGGACAGGTCGTAGTGGAACTGGATATTGCGTGCGTCATGGGACAGGGTGTGCGCCGCCATCGAACGCGCACGCAGCAACACGCGCTGCCACCCAGTCGCCGGTCCCTCGTGCGTGGGGTTCAGCTTGAGCAGCGCCGCGGCCGCCGTCATCAACTGGCGCATGCTGCCTTCCAACGCCACGCGGCCTTCGACGATGGCCGTGCCCACGTTGCCGATCTCACCCATGGCCAGGGCCACCACGGCCATGCGGTCGCGAAAACGCAACCGCAGGTCGGCATTCGCGTCACCCAGGCGCGCGCCGTCGGGCAGTTCGACAGCCACCCCTACAGGGGAAAGCGCCAAGCTGGCCTCCAGGGAGTGGAGCAGATGCTTCATGGCATGTCCCTCGGTCTCCATGACAGCTGCCATTCTTGAAGGGCGCGGGCAGGCCCGTCAATGGGCGCTTGCCGACATGCCGGCAAGGTGCTGTCTGACAGATGCCGCGCGCACCGCCACTGGCAATGCCACGGCAAAATTGCCGTGGATGCCTCACCAGACGTGCCCCAACAGCTCATTTATTAATAGCAGATTTGGTGTCACGCCTGGCACACCCCTCGGCCTTGGAAGGGCGCTCGCGGCTATGGCCTAATAGGGCGTTTTCACCGTTTTCATTTCAGGAGCCATCATGGGCAACAAAATCGTCACCGAAGCCGACCGCAAGCGCACTCCCCGTCCCACCCCCATGCCCGGCATGGCAGTGACCACCCACGGCCGCGGCCAGCGCGTGAGCCTGGAGCGCGGCGTGGCCACGCGCAGCAAGAAAAACCCTGGCAAGCGCAGCAACAAGGGCGGCTGATCGCCCCTTTTGCCCGGCTTAGCCTGCAAGCCCTCTTCGGAGGGCTTTTTCATGGGCGGCGCTGCACGCCGCCCGTGCCGCACAATCGCCGCATTCCCGCTACCGGAAGGCCCCATGCCCCAGACGCCCGCGCCACTGTCTCCCGAAGATGCCGCCGCGCTGTACCAGGCCCTGCGCGCCGAGGGCATGGCCGACGCCCTCACCACGCTGCACATCGGTGGCGCGCACACGCGGCTGCTGAGCGGCGCCGCAGACGCGCCCGCGCTGCTGCGCACGCTGGACATCGGCGCGCGCGTGACGGCCGCCACCTGCTTTGCCCACCAGCCGCCCACGGAGGCCGAGATGGAGCACGCGATCATGCTGGTGGAAGATGCGGTGATGCCGGTGCGCGACCTGCTGGCGCCCGGCTCCACGCTCTACACAGCCGACGGCGGCATACGCCAGATCGCGCTGGCTGCGGGCCTGCCGGCGCAGCCGGAGTTGCGCCTGCCGCTGGAAGCGGTGGAGCACACCTTCAACCGCCTGGCCGCCCTCAGCCTGGGGCGCCCCGCCACGCAGGACACCTTTGCGCAGGACAACGCCTTCGCGGCCACGCTGCTCATCCTGCGCGAGTGCCTGCACCATCTGGGGTTCGACCACATCGTGGTCCGGTCCGACGCGGTGGTCTAGGGCCTGTTCACACTATTTTTGCCAGTGCGAATAGCGTGAGCCGGCCTTAAGCCGGCTTTGGGGCGCGCATCAGCCCGCAGCGGGGGGTGTGAACGCGGCGCGCGCGGCCTCTGCCGCAGCGCGTGCGCCGCAGCCCTCCAGGTGGTCGTTGACCAGCCCCATGGCCTGCATGAAGGCATACATGGTGGTTGGACCCACGAAGCTGAACCCACGCTTCTTCAAATCCTTGGACAGCGCCACCGACGCCGCCGAGGTGGTCATCGAACGCACCGCAGGCAGCGTCATGCGCTCGGGCCGCTGCTGCGCGGCCAGGGGCGCATAGCGCCACACATAGTGCGCCAGCGACCCGAACTCGCGGCGCAGCTCCAGCACGCGGCGCGCATTGTTGATGGCCGACTCGATCTTGCCGCGGTGGCGCACGATACCGGCGTTGCCCATCAGTTGGTCCACCTCGGCGGCGCCGAAGTCCGCCAGCGGCTCGGCCTCGAACTGCGCCAGCGCCGCGCGGAAGGCCTCGCGCTTGTTCAGGATGGTGATCCACGACAAGCCGGCCTGGAACCCCTCCAGGCAGAGCTTCTCGAACAGGCGGCGCTCGTCCGTCACCGGGAAGCCCCATTCGTGGTCGTGGTAGTGCTGGTACAGCGGGCTGGCGCGGCACCAGAAGCAGCGCGCATGGCCGCCCTCGTCGGTGAACAGGCCACTGGCCTCGTCTGGGGGGGAGGGTTCGATGGTTTCGAGCATGGGGGCATTGTGGGGGTTGGGTCGCATGGCGCAAGAACGTCTTGCTATGCTTGGCCGCACCCGCCTCCGCCACCATGAGCACATCCACCCCATCGCCCCGGCGCCCGTGGCCACTGCTGGCAGCCGCGCTGCTGCTGGGCGGCTGCGCCCAGTCGGGCGGCACGTTGGGCTACTACTGGCAGTCCCTGCGCGGGCACCTGGAGATCATGAACGCCGCGCGCCCGGTGCAGGAGTGGATCACCCACCCCGACACCTCCGCGCCGCTGCGCGAGCGGCTGCAGCTGGCCCAGCGCGCCCGGGCGTTCGCGGTGGACGAGCTGGCCCTGCCCGACAACGCCAGCTACCGCCGCTATGCGCGCCTGGACCGCACGGCTGCCGTGTGGAACGTGGTGGCGGCGGGCCCCTATTCGCTCACGCTGCACCGCTGGTGCTTTCCGATCACCGGCTGCATCGGCTACCGCGGCTACTTCGACGAGCCCGGCGCACGGGCCGAGGCCGCGCGCCTGGCGGCCACGGGACTGGAGGTCAGCGTGTACGGCGTACCCGCGTATTCCACGCTGGGCTACAGCAACTGGATGGGGGGCGACCCGCTGCTGTCCACCTTCATCGGCTGGCCCGAGGGCGACTTCGTGCGGCTGCTGCTGCACGAATTGGCGCACCAGGTGGCGTATGCCGAGGGCGATACCGCGTTCAACGAATCCTACGCCACGGCGGTGGAGCGGCTGGGCGTGCAGCGCTGGCTGCAGCAGCACGCCACCCCGGCCACCCGCGCCCAGTTCGCGGCCAGCGAGGAGCGCCGCGCGCAATGGCGCGCGCTGACCCAGGCAACGCGCCGACGGCTGGCCGAGATTTATGCATCAAATGGGGCTGTAGCGCCCGACCATCAAGCGCTATCAGCTATGAAAAAAGAAGCAATGCAGGACTTCCGCGCGGCCTATGCCACGCTGCGCGCGCGCTGGCTGGCCGCACACGTCCCGGAGGCACAACTGGCGGCGCTGGACCGTTGGGTGCGCGATGCCAACAACGCCAGCTTCGCCGCGCAGGCGGCTTATGACGAAGGGGTGCCCGCATTCATGGCGCTGTTCGAGCGCGAGGGGCGCGACTGGCCGCGCTTTCATGCAGCCGTGCGGGCGCTGGCCCAGGCGCCGCAGGCCGAGCGCACCGCCGCGCTGCAGGCGCTGGCGCCACAGCCGCCCCGGGTGGCCCACGGCGGAGGCTGACGCCGCGTTGCCCCCGCCCCCGCGTGCCTGCTGCGGCTTCGCGGCCTGGGGGACGGTTGGCCCGCACGCTGGCGGGCCCACAGCGCTCAGCCGCGCAGGGATTCGATCAAGTCGATGTACTGCTGCTTGGCCGCGTCGCCGGACGTGCCCTTGAGCTTTTCCCAAGCGTCCCACTTGGCGCGCCCCACGATGTCAGAGAAGCTCGGCTTCTTCTCGGCGTTGTCGCCGGCGGTGGCCTGCTTGTACAACGCATAGATCTTCAGCAGCGTCGGGTTGTCGGGGCGCTCGCTGAGGTTCTTGGAATTGGCCACGGCGGCCTCGAAGGTGGCGTTCAGATCGGACATGGAGTGTCTCCGGTTCAGGGTTGGTATCGCCGCACAGTGTAGTCAAAACACGAACGACCGTTCTTTTTTAAAGCCTCCCCAGGATCACGCCATGCACAGCCCATCCACGGCCTGGAACAGCACCTGCCGCGCCTGGCTGATCACCTGACCCTTCCAGGCGTCGGTGTCGGTGTAGAAGGCCTCGCGCATCTGGGCATGGACCCGCGCGGCCAGGGCGGGCGATGCCTCGGGATGCCGGTGCAGCCAATGGTCCGCCCGCAGCGCCTGCAGCACGGCGGGCGCGGGCTGCGTGCCGAACTCCAGCGTGAGGGCCGTGACCTCCGCCTGCGGGCACTCGTCATAGGCGCTGTGGCACATCAGCCCCGTGAGCGGCGCAGAGGTGGAGGAGCCGTCTTCGGTGGACGTGACCGGCGTGGCGCCACCCCCGTCCCACCAGCGGCGCGCACGCGCCAGGGCCTGCGCCTCGTCGCGCCCCGCATGGATGCGCTCGCCATGGCCGCTCGGCCCCAGGCCCGTGTGCAGGTCCACCCAGGCGATGCGTTCGGCGCGCGCGCCCGCGCGGCGCAGCACGGCGCGCAACGTGCAGTTGCTCCAGGTGGGCGCCGTGCCGCCGAAGTACAGGCCGTCCGGGTGCTGGTACTGCCCGCGGGTGATCGCCGCCTGCAGCGCCTGCAAGCCGTGCGCATTCAGCAGATCGAGCAAGGCCTGCGTATTGGCCTCGCTGGGCGGCCATTCGGGCGGCAACAACACGGGGTGCAGCGCACTGTAGGCGGGGTTGGCCGGCAACGGCTGGCTGAAGTCCACGAAGTTGCGATTCAGGTCCACGTTTTCGTGTGTCACGCGGCGCAGGTGGGCGAAGCCGTACGGGTTGAGCGCATGCAGGTAGAGCACGGCCACACGCTGCGCCCGTGCCTTGGCGCGCCACTCGCCATCCTGCAGCGCGAACACCTGCACGCCACTGCCGCACAAGCCCTCCACGCCGTGGCAGCCGCTGCTCACGATGAGCAGGCGGGGCGCGTCAAGCGGCCCATCCCGCACCACGTCCAGCGCCAGCGTCTCGCCGTTGGGGCCGCACAGCGGATGCACCTGCGGATGCAGCGCCAGGCCGGCCACCGCCGCGGCGCCAACAAATTGAGCCCGCGCCTGTGCGTAACTTGCGGCGAACGCCTGCGGGATACCGATCATCGAAACCCCCTTTGGACATGTAAAAAAGGCCCCACCGCGCAACGGTGGAGCCTGGGCATGTCAGCCGTGTGAATGCCGCCTCACGGGGACCCGGAACCTCTCAGGCCGTGGGCTGTGCCAGCCATTGGCGCGCCAGTTCCACCCAATAGGTGCCGCCCAGCGGAATCAGCGCATCGTTGAAGTCGTAGCTGGGGTTGTGCAGCGTGCAGGGACCGCCGCCGTGGCCCATGGCGCGGTGGTCGCCGTCGCCGTTGGCGATGAACACATAGGCGCCCGGCTTGGCCTGCAGCATGAAGGAAAAATCCTCCGCGCCCCCGGTGGGCTCCTGCGCCAGCACCTTGTCTTCACCCACGATGCCCACCATCACCTGGCGCGCGAACTCGGCCTCGGCCGGCGAGTTGATGGTGGGGGGGTAATTGCGCACGAACTCGAATTCGCAGCGCGCCTCGAACGCGGCGCAGGTGTGCTCGGCCACCTGCCGCATGCGGCGCTCGATCATGTCCAGCAGCTCGGTGGAGAAGGTGCGCACCGTGCCCTGCAGCTCGCAGCTGTCGGGCACTACGTTGGTGGCCTCGCCGGCGTGGATCATCGTCACCGAGATCACGCCCGCCTCGATGGGCTTCTTGTTGCGGCTGATGATGTTCTGGAACGCCTGCACCATCTGGCAGGCCACGGGCACGGGGTCAATGCCCATGTGCGGCATGGCGCCGTGGCTGCCCTTGCCGCGGATGGTGATCTTGAACTCATTGCTTGACGCCATCACCGGGCCGGGGCTCACGGCAAAGCTGCCGGCCGGCATACCCGGCCAGTTGTGCATGCCGAACACCGCCTGCATGGGGAACCGCTCAAACAGGCCGTCCTTGATCATCTCGCGTGCGCCGCCGCCACCCTCTTCCGCCGGCTGGAAGATCAAATACACGGTGCCGTCGAAGTCGCGGTGCTTGGAGAAATACTGCGCCGCCGCCAACAGCATGGCCGTGTGGCCGTCGTGGCCGCAGGCGTGCATCCGGCCCTGGTGCTTGCTCGCATGGGCGAAGGTGTTGAACTCCTGCATGGGCAGGGCGTCGATGTCTGCGCGCAGGCCCACGGCGCGGCCGCAGGCACCGCCGTCACGGCCGTGCACGATGCCCACCACACCGGTGGTGCCCAGCCCGCGGTGGATGGGGATGCCCCATTCGGTGAGCTTGGCCGCGATCACGTCGGCCGTGCGCACCTCCTGAAAGCACAGTTCGGGATGGGCATGGATGTCGCGCCGCACCTCGGCGATGGCGGCCGCTTCGCGGGCGATGGAGTCGATGATGTTCATGGGGATCGGGCCTGTCGTCCTGAGAATGCCACAGTCTAGCCGTGCTCCCCGATCCGCGCCGAAGCGGGCCCGAAGCCCCTGCGACCCGCCGATGGCGCCGGCGGGCGAGGAGCGCTCAGGTGCGCACGCGGCCGTCGCCGGTGAGCATGGACATCTCCACGAAGCGCGAGCCCTCATGGTCGGACGGGCTGAAGTTGACCGTAAAACCGCCCACCGAACCGCGCAGGGATTCCAGCCCCGCCACCAGGCTCTCGCGGGTGAGCTTGCCGCTGGCGTGCGCCTGCGCGTTGCGCAGCCCCTCGATGAAGACGCGCGCGGCCAGGTAGCCCTCCATGCTGGAGTAGTTGGCCTGCACGTTGCCGCCCTTCTTGATGGCCTCTTGGAATTCACGCGTGATCTGGCGCGACTGTTGGTAGGGCGAAGGCACCACCTGCGACACCACCACGCCCGCGCCGTTGGCGCCCAGCGCATCCGCCAGCGCCTGCGTGCCCACGAAGGACACGTTGTAGAACTTGCCGCCGTACCCCGCCTTGCGCGCGGCCAGCACGAACGCCGCACTGGCGGCATAGGCACCGATCTGCACGATGGCCACGGGCTGCGCCGCCACCAGCGGCGCCACGGCAGCCGTCACGTTGGCGGAGTTGCGCGCCACCGTGCCGGTCGCCACGGGCGCCAGCTTGCGCGTGGCCAGTGCACGGGTCACGGCGTCCAGGCCAGCCTTGCCGTAGGCGTCGTCCTGGTAGAAGACGCCGATGCGGTCCAGCCCCAGGTTGGTGAGCTGGCGCACGATGAGCTCGGCCTCGTCCGCGTAGGAGGCGCGCACGTGGAAGGCCAGGCGGTTGAACGGCTGGCGCAGGGACTCCGCGCCCGTGACGGGCGCGAAGAATGGCACCTTGGCCTGCGTGAACAGTGGTTGCGCGGCCAGGCTGGTGGGCGTGCCCACGTAGCCAAAGAGGGCCAGCACGTCCTCATTGATCAGGCGGCGCGTGTTCTCGGCGCAGCGGTCGGGCTCGTAGCCGTCGTCCAGCGAGCGCAGCTCGATGGTGCGCCGCCCGATGCCGCCCTGGGCATTGACCTGATCGAACGCCAGCTTGGCACCCGCCTGGAACTGCAGGCCCAATTGGCTGGCAGGCCCGGTCAGGGCCGCGGATTGGCCCAGCACAATGCGCGTGTCGCTCTGCGCGCGCGTCAGGGATGCGCCGGTCAGCAGGGCCGCGCCCATCCCTGCCGAGAATTGCCGGCGGCTCAACCGCGTTGAATGCATAGAAAACCCTCAGAGTAAACCATTATTGAAATAAATAAGGCACTGCGTTAAACGGAGTGCCCGGCGCGAAGTTTACCGAAGCCCGTTTTCCCCGGTTCATCCCTCACCAAAGTCCCCACACATGCTCCCGACTCCCGTCCCCGACGCTTCGGCCACCCACCAGGTGCGCGGCGCCTGCCCCCACGACTGCCCCGACACCTGCGCCCTGATCACCACCGTGGAGAACGGCCGCGCCGTGCGCGTACAGGGCAACCCGGCGCATGCGCAGACCGGCGGCGTGCTGTGCGCCAAGGTGTCGAAGTACGCCGAGCGCACCCACCATGCCGAGCGCATCCTCACGCCACTCAGGCGTACGGGCCCCAAGGGCAGCGGGCAGTTCACACCGGTGAGCTGGGACGAAGCGCTGGGGGACATCGCGGCGCGCCTGGCGCACATCGCCGCGCGCGACCCCCAGGCCATCCAGCCTTACAGCTACGCGGGCACCATGGGGCTGGTGCAGGGCGAGAGCATGGACCGGCGCTTCTTCCACCGCCTGGGCGCGTCGCTGCTGGCGCGCACCATCTGCGCCACGGCGGGCGGCGAAGGCCTGGTGCACACGCTGGGTGCCAAGGTGGGAATGAAGGTGGAGTTCTTCGCCGAGGCCCAGCTCATCCTGATCTGGGGCAGCAACTCCATCGGCAGCAACCTGCATTTCTGGCGCATCGCGCAGCAGGCCAAACGCGACGGCGCGCGCCTGGTCTGCATCGACCCGCGCAAGAGCGAGACGGCCGAGAAATGCCATGAGCACCTGCAACTGCGCCCGGGGACCGACGCCGCGCTGGCCCTGGCGCTGATGCACGAACTGATCGTGCACGACTGGCTGGACCACGACTATCTCGCCCGGCACACGCTGGGCTGGGAGCAACTGCGCGAGCGCGCCCTGCAGTGGCCGCCCGAGCGCGCGGCCGAGGTCTGCGGCCTGCCCGTGGAGCAGATCCGCCGGCTGGCGCACGACTACGGCACCACGCGGCCCGCCGCCATCCGCCTGAACTACGGCGTGCAGCGCGCGCACGGCGGCGCCAACGCGGTGCGCGCCATCGCCAGCCTGCCGGCACTCACGGGCGCCTGGCGCCACCGCGCAGGCGGCGTGCTGCTGTCCAGCTCCGGCAGCTTCCCCGTGGACCGGGCCGCGCTGCAGCGCCCCGACCTGCTGGCGGGCCGCAGCCCGCGCACCATCAACATGGTGACCATCGGCGACGACCTGCTGCGCGACGCATCGCCCAGCTTCGGGCCGAAGATCGAGGCGCTGGTGGTCTACAACAGCAACCCCGTGGCCGTGGCGCCGGACTCCCGCCAAGTGGTGCGCGGCTTTGCGCGCGAGGACCTGTTCACCGTGGTGCTGGAGCACTTCCAGACCGACACGGCCGACTACGCCGACTACATCCTGCCCGCGACCACGCAGCTGGAGCACTGGGACGTGCACCTGGCCTACGGCCACACCGACGTGCTGCTCAACCGGCCCGCGATTGCGCCCCAGGGCCAGGCGCGCAGCAATGCGCAGATCTTCCGCGACCTGGCCGCGCGCATGGGCTTCACCGAACCCTGCTTTGCCGACAGCGACGAGGCACTGTGCCGCCAGGCCTATGGCGACCAGGTGGACTTCGATCTGCTGCTGGAACAGGGCTTCGCGCCCCTGTCCGTGCCCGATGCGCCATTCGCCGACGGCGGCTTTCCCACGCCCTCGGGCCAATGCGAGTTTTACAGCCAGCGGCTGGCCGACCAGGGGCTGGATCCGCTGCCGGGCTACGTGCCCAACCACGAGGGCGCGGGCACCTCGGCCGACTACCCGCTGGCCATGATCTCGCCGCCGGCGCGCAACTTCCTCAACTCCACCTTCGTGAACCTGCAGAGCCTGCGCGACATCGAAGGCCGCCCGCTGCTGGAGATCCACCCCGAAGATGCCGCGGCGCGCGGCATTGCCGACGGCGCCCTGGTGCGCGTATTCAACGACCGCGGCAGCTACGCCTGCCACGCCGCGCTCAACGGGCGCGCCCGTCCCGGCGTGGTGAACGGCCTGGGCGTGTGGTGGCGCAAGCTGGGCCACAACGGCACCAACGTGAACGAACTGACCAGCCAGGCCCTGACCGACCTGGGCGCGGGGCCCACGTTCTACGACTGCCGGGTACAGGTGGAGCCGCTGGCCTCTTAACTATCAAAAAGTTAGCTGTTAGCGCTTGACTGTCAAGCGCTACAGCCACTTTTGGCACCAAACCTCAATCCAGCTTCACGCCCGTGGCGGCAATGACCGGCCCCCAGCGCCGCGCCTCGGCGCGGGCCAGCGCGTGGAACTGCTCGGGCGTGCCGGCCAGCGGTTCCATGCCAAAGGCCCGCATGCGCTCCACCACCTCGGGCGCGGCCAACGCCTGGTTCAGCCCGGCATTCAGCCGTGCGGTGATGGCCGTCGGCAGCCCGGCCGGGCCCAGCAGGCCCTGAAACGCATAGACCTCGGCATCGGCCACGCCCACCTCTGCCAGCGTGGGCACGTGCGGCAGCGCGGCCGCACGCCGGGCGGCGCCGATGGCCAGCGCACGCACCTTGCCCGACTGGATCACCGGCAGGCCGGCCGCAAGGTCCAGGAACATGCAGGGCACCTGGCCACCCATCACGTCCTGCACCGCCGGGGCCGCGCCGCGGTAGGGAATGTGCGTAAGGAACGTCTGCGTGCGGTGCTTGAACAACTCCATCGCCAGGTGGTGCGGCGAGCCGTTGCCGGGCGAGGCGTAGTTCACCTGGCCGGGGTGGGCCTTCACATAGGCCAGGAAGTCCTGGAAGGTCTGCGCCGCGAACGCCGGATTCACCACCAGCACCAGAGGAAAGCGCGACAGCCCGCCGATGTACGTGAAGTCCTTGTCCGGGTGGAAGGGCAGCCGGCGGTACAGGTGCTCGTTGTAGGCCAGCAGCGCGTTGTCCGCCGACATGACGGTGTAGCCGTCCGGCTTGGCGGTGGCGACGATCTGGCTGCCGATGTTGGTGGACGCGCCAGGCCGGTTGTCCACCACGATCTGCTGGCCCAGCCCGCCGCGCATGGCCTCGGCCACGGTGCGCGCCAGCACATCGGTGCCGCCGCCCGCCGGGTAGGGCACCACCCAGCGGATGGGTTGGCTGGGATAGCCCGTGTCGGCGCGTGTCCACGGCGCCGCCGCCGTGGCGGCACAGGCCGCCAGGAAGGTTCTGCGTTCCATCGGTTGTCTCCTTGCTCTTTTATTAATAGCTGCTCGCGCTTGATGGACGGGCGCTACGGCCCAAAATGACCTCAAACTACTGCGGCGCGGCAATGGTCTGGTCAATGGCGCCGAACAGGCTCTGGCCGGCCTTGTTCTTCATCTCGATGCGGATGGTGTCGCCATAGCGCATGAACTCGGTGCTGGGCTGGCCGTCCTGGATGGTCTCGATGCAGCGCTTTTCGGCAATGCAGCTGTAGCCCTTGGCCCAGTCCTTGTTGCTCACCGTGCCGCTGCCCACGATGGAGCCGGCGCGCACGTTGCGTGTCTTGGCGATGTGCGCGATGAGCTGGCCGAAGTGGAAGGTCATCTCCGGCCCCGCGTCGCACATGCCCACCTTGCGGCCGTTCCAGGTGGACTGCAGCGTGAGGTGCACGCGCCCGCCCTGCCAGGCGTCGCCCAGCTCGTCCAGCGTCACCGCCACGGGGCTGAAGGCGGTCGCCGGCTTGGACTGGAAGAAACCGAAGCCCTTGGCCAGCTCGGCCGGGATCAGGTTGCGCAGGCTGACGTCGTTGGCCAGCATCACCAGGCGGATGCCGTCCAGGGCCTGCTCCGGGCTGGCGCCCATCTTCACGTCGCCGGTGACGACGGCAATCTCGGCCTCAAAGTCGATGCCCATGGCCTCGCTGGGCACCACCACGTCGTCGCAGGGGCCGATGAAGTCGTCGCTGCCGCCCTGGTACATGAGCGGATCGGTGTAGAAGCTGGCGGGCACCTCGGCATTGCGCGCCTTGCGCACCAGCTCCACGTGGTTGATGTAGGCCGAGCCGTCCGCCCACTGGTAGGCGCGCGGCAGCGGCGCCATGCACTGCTGCGGATCGAAGGGGAACGGATGGCGCGCGCGGCCGGCATTGAGCTGGTCGTACAGGTCCTGCAACTGGGGCGCCATGAAGTTCCAGTCGTCCAGCACCTGCTGCAGGCGGCTGGCAATGCCGGTCGCATAATGGGCCGTGCCCAGATCGCGCGACACCACGACAAGCTGGCCGTCGCGCGATCCGTCTTTGTAGGTAGCAAGTTTCATGGGCCTGGGTCTCCGGGTGAATGCATCGCCTGCGCCGCGCGAGCCCTCTCGCCTGGCACAAATTACGATCCAGTGAATTGATTTAACTAAACAAAACTCCAAAATTCTAGTGCAGATGGACAAGGAACGCGTCGGCATTCAGTCGGTGGAGGTCGGGTTCGCGCTGCTGGACGCGCTGTCGCGCGCCCGCGGGCCGCTGATGCTCAAGGACCTGGCGCAGGAGGCCGGCATGAGCGCGGCCAAGGCCCACCGCTACCTGGTGAGCTTTCAGCGCCTGGGCCTGGTGGTGCAGGACGCCCGCAACGCCCGTTACGACCTGGGCCCTGCGGCACTCAAGTTAGGGCTTGCTTCGCTGGCACGCCTCGATGCCATGCGGCTGGCGCGCGAGCGCATGGCGCCACTCATGGATGCGCTGGGCCACACGCTGGCGCTGGCCGTCTGGGGCAACCATGGACCGACCATCGTGCACTGGGAGGAGGCACCACGCGCGCTCACGGCCAACCTGCGCCTGGGCGACGTGATGCCGCTGCTCAGCTCCGCCACGGGCCGCTGCTTTGCCGCTTACCTGCCACGCGAGAAGACCGCCGCGCTGCTGGCCGAGGAACTCGCGCTCGCCACCCGCCAGGGCCGCGCCGACCTGCCGCACGACGAGGCCGGCGTGCAGGCACTGCTGCGCGAGGTGCGCGAGCGCCGCTGCGCGCGGGTGCTGGACACGCTGCTGCCGGGCATCCACGCTTTCTGCGCGCCCGTGTTCGACGCCGGCGGCCACCTGGCCCTGGCCATCACCACGCTGGGCCCCGCCGCCACGTTCGATGCCGCCTGGGGCGGTGCGATAGAGGCTCCGCTGCGCGCCGCGGCGGAGCAGCTCTCGCGCGACCTGGGTCACGCCGCCACACCCGGCTGAACGCATGCCGCGCCGCGCCCTGCTGCTGCTGACCGCCGTGGTACTGGCCCTGCACTGGCTGGTGCTGGTCGGGTTGCCGCGGGGCGGCACGGACCAAGGCGCGCCGCAGCGGCTGGCCTTCCATACGCGGATGGTGGAGCCCCCGCCTCCACCGCCGCCTCCCCCGGAACCCCAGGCCGCGCCAGTGCCGCCGCCGGCCCCCAAGCCGCGCCCCCGTCCTGTGCGCAAGCCACCGCCGCCGCCCGTGGAGGCACCGCCTCCCACGCAGCACGCCGAGCCCGCACCTGTCATGGAAGCGCCCGCGCAAACCGCACCGTCGCCCGCGGAGCCCCCTGCCGAGGTGCCGGCCGGTTCCTCCGCCCCACCCCCCGAAGTGCCGGCGGACGCCGCGGCGCCCCAGGCACCCTCCGCCCCCCTCTCCCCGGCCAGAGATCCGGCCATGCCCGCAATGGCCGAAGCCTCCAGCGCGTCCGCGCCAGCCGCCGCCGCATCGCAGCCGGCGCAGGAGGCGCCCGCGTTGACCGCGGGCGTGGAAATCCTGCCCCCGGGCGCCGCGGGTGCCGTGGCCGGCACCGAACCGCCCCCGGTACGCCTGCCGCCCTCGGCGCGGCTGGCGTTCGACGTTACGGGCGAGGTGAAAAAGTTCCACTACAACGCCAGCGCCGAACTGCTGTGGCGCCAGGACGGTACGCAGTACGAGGCGCGCCAGCAGATCAAGGCCTTCCTGCTGGGCGCGCGCTCGCAAAGCAGCGTGGGCCAAATCACGCCGCAAGGACTGCGCCCCACGCGCTTCGGCGACAAGTCGCGCAGCGAGCGCGCAGCGCATTTCGACTTCGAGCGCGGCGAGGTGATCTTCAGCGCCAACGCCCCGCGCGCGGCCATTGGCAGCGGCGCCCAGGACCGGCTGAGCGTGTTCATCCAGCTGGGCGCCCTGCTGGCCGCCGCTCCCGAACGCTATCCCCCCGGCACCCGGATCACGCTGACCACCGTGGGTGCGCGCAGCGCCGAGCGCTGGACCTTCACCGTGGAAGGGCCGCAAACGCTGGAGCTGCCCGCCGGCAGCACGCCCGCGCTCAAGCTGCAGCGCCTGCCCCGCCCCGACCAGCGTTACGATCAGAAGGCCGAACTCTGGCTGGGCACGGACATGGGCTATCTGCCGGTGCGCATCCGCCTCACGCAGGCCAACGGCGACTTCGCCGACCTGTCCTTGAGTCATCACGACACGCCCTGATGCCAGCATTTGCCGCGGGCGGCGGGCGCGTCCCGGCGTGGGACAAGGCCGCGACCGCGCACGAAGGCCGCCACGGCCCCTTTTCCGTGGAATACTGGTCCCAGCGGCGGGGCGCGGGGCCTTGAACTCTGCCGATCCGCTGCAATCTGACAGGCATACCGATAGGGGGACACGCCATGAATATGCTCTACGACTCCGACTCCTTTGTGGTGGTCCACATGCTGGCAGACGCAACCCCCGACAGCGCCAGCGACGCCGCCACGCCCGCCGTTCCACAACTGGTGCGCCATGGCTTCGAGATCGTGGACAAGCGCTCCGGCAAGGAGGTGTACCTGGATGGCTCCTGGGCCGAAATGTTCCAGCAGCAGATCCTGGCCTGGCAGCGCAACACGCCCACCCAGGAAGAGGTGGAGGACACGCTGGATGGCTACGTCGGGCTCGCGCAGAACCCGGTGATCGTGCACTGACGCGGCACGAGAGTTTCGGGGGCCAGGCCCCCGTTGCGGTCCGCCCCCGGCGGGTCGCCGCCCCGTGAGGGGCACAGCGCGCCGTGGCCTAGGCCACGGCGCCTTCTTTTTGGGGGCATCCCGCTGACGAACAGCGGCGCGCAGCCGCCCGTCCGATCCAGATGAAAAATGGCTCTAGCGCTTATCCATCAAGCGGTAGCAGCTCATATTTTAATAGCGATCAACGCACGCCGCGGCGACGCGCCATCTCCTGCCCCATGGACTGCTGTGCGGGGTCGTCCAGCAGCGCGCGCGCGGCGGGATAGATGCGGTCGTCTTCATGGCGCAGGTGATCGTCGTAGCACTGCGCAAACCGGTCCAAGGCCGTCTCGTGCTGCGGCGTGAACGCCTGCACGGCCCCGTCGGCCAGCGCCTGCAACCCCACGCGCGCGGTAGCCCAGCGTTCGGCCATCAGCACATGGTCCCGCTGCAGCTGGCGCACCAGGTCCGTCAGCGCGGCGTCGCCACCGGCCAGCAGGGGCGGGAAGACGTGGAGTTCCTCGTCCTCGTGGTGCAGCGGGGCGGCGATGTCGAAATAGCGCAGCACGTCGCGCGCCGCCTGGCGGGCGGAGTCATCGCAGGCGTGCGTCTTGAGGTAGTCGCGCAGGCGCTGCAGCAGGTCCAGCGAGCGGCGAACGCGGTCATGGCAGGCGCCCAGCATCTCGAACGGCTCGTCAAAGCCCGCGCCTGGCGTGTGCAGACCGGGCAGGGACACACGGCTGGCCATGGCGTCAGCCCAGCCGCACGGGCTGGCCGTCGCGGTTGAAGGGCAGATAGGCGCTGAAAGCGCCCGTTTTCACGGCCTCCACCATGCGGCGCAGCACCTTGTCGGCGTCGTCGTCGGACGGCGCCTGCGCCGCCGTGCCCGACAGCGCCGCGGTGAACACCAGGCGCCAGGGCTGGCCCGGCTGCTCGAACTGCTGCGACTCGCGCACCAGCGCGTCGAACGACTCCAACTCCTCGGGCAGCTTGTCCACGCACATCAGCGGCACCAGCACCCCGCCCTCGCCCTGCGCGAAGCGCTCGCGCTGCTCCGGCGTGGCCTCGTCGGGCAGCTCTGTGCCAGCAAACACGAACAGCAGGCGCTGGCGCTCGCGGTGGCTGCGCGCGGCGCGCAGCAGGTCGTCAAAACTGTTGATCTCGGTTTTCACTTGCATTCATTCCCCTTGTTGCGGCCAAGGCTGCACGCCCCGGCCGGGCACCAGCGTGCCCACATACTGCGCCGGCACGGGCCGCGCGCGCACGGGCTTGCGCGACACGACCGTTCCCACGCTCACGAAACACAGCGCGCGCTCGCCTTCGCCCAGCGCGAACAGCCCGCGCAGCGCCTGCGACTGCAGCGCCTTGCCGCTGGTGAGCGCCGAGCCAAAACCCAGCGCGGTCGCCATGAGCAGCAGGTTCTGCACCGCGCAACCCGCGGACACCAGCCGCTCACTGGGTGCGATCTCGGGATCGCCCCCGCATTCGTCCACCACCACCAGCAGCAACACGGGCGCGCGCAGGGCCTTCTCGCGCGCCTGCTCCTGCTGCTCGGGCGTGGCCTGCGCGTCGCGCTCGCGCAGCGCATCGGCAAACGCCTGGCCCAGCGCCGCGCGGGCCGCGTCGGGCACCAAAACAAAACGCCAGGGCAGCAGACAGCCATGGTCCGGCGCATGCGCGGCCGCGGCCAATATGGCCTGCAGCTGCGCGGCGTCCGGCCCCGGCGTGCCCAGCCGCTTTGGCAGGATGGTCTGGCGCGCCTGCAGCAGCGCGGCGGCCAGTTCCGCCGTGGCGGCTGCATTGTTCAAGGCCTGTGGAGGCACCGGTCTCTCCTGTTCCATGGCATTCACCCCGGCCGGCCATCGGCGCGCAGCCGGCCATACCAGCCGATGAGGCGCAGGCCCCACACCGCCATGATGCCAGCCCACAGCAGGGCCGCGACGGCCAACAGCACGGGCGACCAGGGCAATGGCGCGCTCGCCGCCAGCCGCACCACGGTCGCCAGTTGCAGCACCCAGAACAGCGTCCAGACCAGGCGGTCCGCCACCAGCGCGCGGCCGCCATGGCCGCAGGACACGCGCGTGACCATGGCGAGCATGAGCGAGCCCAGGCACCCCATGGTGAGCGCATGCAGCGCGCCCAGTTCCCCAGCAGCGCTGCCGTAGAGACCCTGCACCCCGTGCGCCAAGCCATGGCCCACGAAGGCCAACCCCAGCCAGATGAAGCCGATGTGCAGCATGGCCAGCAGGCGCTGCGCCAAGCTCTGCAGCAGGCCCCAGCGGTAGGCCAGCCACACCAGCACGGCCCCCACCGACAACTCCAGCGCGCCACGCACCAGCAGCCCGCCCGTGTCAAGCGCGGGCGCCCAGCCTAGCCACGGCAGCCAGACGGCGAGCGCCTCGGCCACCACCGCGGCAAGCATCAGCCACAGAACCCAGAAAGGGCGCCATGCCTGCACCATGGGCAGCACGGCCGAGGTGAAGAAAGGAATCATGCGGTGCGCCACCACCACGAAGACCGCGGCCACGAACCCCCACAGCCCGGTCAGCACCCAGGCACGCGCCAGGTCGCCACGGCCGCCGGCCAGGCTCAGCCCCAGCGCCGCGATGCACACGCAGCCCACCAGGCAGGCCGCGGCAATGGCGCGCGCATGCAAACGGTCCTGCAGCGTGCTGCGCTGGACCAGGCGGATGAAAAGCACTGTCATCCACCCCAACCCGAGGAACGCGACAGCGCAGCCGGCGAGCGCAACCAATAGCCCCCAGGAACCGCCGGCGAGCCACACCAGCCAGCCGCCGGCCTGCAGCAGCAGGGGCGGCATGACGCGGGAGACCGGCCAGGGCTCGACATGCAGCCACTTCGGTCCCGCGGTGAAAAGAAAGCCGGCGAAAAACAGCGGCATGAAGCCAAACGTCATCACCGCCGCGTGCACCAGCGACGGCGCCACACCGTATGGCAATGCCAGCGCCCCGCTCACGCGGTCGATCTGCACCAGAGCCCACCACAGGCCCGAGGCCATGAGCAGCAGCATCGCCAGGAAGAACCCCAGCCGGTGCGGCGCCAGCATGAGGTAGCGCGGCCGCCAGCGCCGGTCCAGCCGCGCCAGCGCCTCGGCCGAGGGCCGGCCCGGCGCGGCGAGCTCGCTGCGCAGGGGCACGGTGCGGCGCCGCGCTTCAGTCATGGGCGTGGGCCTCGCCCAGTGTGGCCAGCGCGCACCTCAATCCACCAGCACTTGCCCATCATGTTCCACATACGGCGCATACGGGCCCGTGCCGCTGCTCTTGGCCTTGGACGCCGCCACGAAGCCGCCGGTGGCCACGTCGAACACGTGGACCTCGCCCTCCTCGATCACGTAGTGCCAGCCATGCAGCGCAATGCTGCCGTCCTCAACGCGGCGGCGCACCATGGGGTACTCCATGAGGCGTTCCAGTTGCAGCACCACGGCGCGCTGTTCGGTGCGGCGCAGGGCTTCGGGGCCGGGCTGCACGGGCAGCGCGGCCTCGCGGCCCAGGTCCAGCCAGCGCTGCAGGTTGCGCGCCTCGGGCGAGACCTCGCCATACAGCGCCTTGATGGCGCCGCAGTGGCTGTGGCCACACACGACGATGCGGCTCACATGCAGTTCGAGCACCGCGAACTCGATGGCGGCGGCCGTGCCGTGGTGGCCGTAGGAGCCGTCGTAGGGCGGCACGAAGGCCCCCACGTTGCGCACCAGGAACAGCTCGCCCGGTCCTGCCCCCGTCAGCAGGTAGGGCAGCAGACGGGAATCCGAGCACCCGATGAACAGGGTCGTCGGGTGTTGCCCCTCGTCCACGAGCGTCTGGAATTGCTCGCGGTATTGGGGGAAGGCATCCAGATGGAAGCGGCGCAGCCGTTGCAGCAGCTCGTCGTCAGGCATGGGTGTCTCCCCTGCCTGGCGCTACTGCACCAGCGGCGTATCGGCCGCATCGAGGTGCACGCCCTCGACCTCGGCCTCGCCCGCCAGCAACTGCAGGTACTGGCGCAGCGCGTTGACCCACGCCTGCTGGCGCAGCATGAGCGCCACGCTGGTGCGCACCTGCTCGAAGGGCAGCTCCTGGCCCGGCTGGCGCTCGCACACCTCGACCACGTGCAGGCCGAAGCGGCTGTGCACCAGGCGCGAGAGCACGCCCACTTCCTGCGTGCCGAACACCTCGCGCGCGAACTCGGGCGCGCAGTCCTCGGCCGACAGCCAGCCCAGATCGCCGCCCTCCTGCCCGCTGGGGCAGTTGGACCACTGGCCCGCCGCGGCGGCAAAGCGCGCGCCGTCATCGTCAGCGCAACGCAGGTCCAGCAACACGCCTTCGGCGCGCTGGCGCAGCAGCTTCACATCCACCCCCGGGGTGACCGCGAACAGCACGTGGCGCATCCGCACGCGCTCGCCCTGCCCGCCCAGCGTCGGGTGGGCGGCGTGGTAGCGGCGGCAGGCCTCCTCGGAGGGCTCGGGCACTTGCAGGGCCTGGTCGAGCAGGCGCTCGATGGCCTGCGATGCCTCGGCGCTGGTGGCGCCGTCCAGGCCCGGCGCGTCGTCTTGCGACAACAGCCCCTCGCGCTGCGCCTGCTGGCGCAGCAGCTCGGTGCAGGCGCGCTGGCGCAGTGCATCGGGCGGCAGGATCTCGCCGTCGGCGTGCAGAGGCACGCCATTGATGCGGGCCACCGGGGCGGCGTCTTCCTGTGGGAGGTTGTCGGTGCTGCCGGCGCAGCCGCAGCCGCCCGATCCGCAGGTGGTGTTGCTCATGGGGTTCTCCTGGAGGCTGGGAAGCCGAAAGCCGATTTCAAGCGAAATTGACCTCCAGCCCGCTACCAGCAAGCGCTGGTAGCTATTTACTTCATAGCGCGTTGCGGTTGCCCGGCTGGTTGTGGCCTGCGGGCAGGTTCATGCGGCGGGCGCGCACCAGTTGGTACGGGCGCGTGATGTAGGCCAGTGTGCCAAACCCGCTCCACACGTGCACCAGGCGGGTGAACGGGAAGATCAGGAACACGGTCATGCCCAGGAACATGTGCGCCTTGAACACCCAGCCGGCATTGGCCAGCAGTTCCACGGCGCCGCCGCGGAAGGTGACGATGCGTTGCGCCCATTCGGCCAGCAGCATCATCATCGAGCCGTCCAGGTGCTGCGCCGACAGCGGAATGGTCGCCAGGCCCAGGGCCAACTGCACCCACAGCACCCACAGCAGCAGGATGTCGCTGGTCTTGGAGGTGGCGCGGATACGCGCATCCGTCAGGCGGCGGTGCAGCAGCAGCGTCACGCCGATGAAGCCCAGGGTGCCGGCCACGCCGCCCACGACCATGGCCATGATCTGCTTGGCACCTGCGCTCATGAAGGGCTCGTACAGCGCGTGCGGCGTGAGCATGCCCACGAAGTGGCCGAAGAACAGGACCAGCACGCCCACGTGGAACAGGTTGCTGCCCCAGCGCAGGCTGCCGCGGCGCAGCAGCTGCGAGGAGTCGCTCTTCCATGTGTACTGGTCGCGGTCGAAGCGCGCCCAGCTGCCGATGAAGAAAACGGCCAGACAGATGTAGGGGTACAGGCCGAACAAGAGGTTGTCGATCCAGGCGGTCATACCGAGGCTCCTTGGGACGAGTTGGTGCGTGCGTTGCGCACGAAATGCAGGGGTTGGGGCTGGTCCGGGCGGTTCTGGCCGCGGGTGGCGCAGCCGTCGAATGCCTCGGGCTCCGCCCAGGCGTCGTCCAGGCCCGGCTCGGGCGCGATGGCGACGGCCTGCACGCGCTGGCCGGCGACTTCGAGCACCGCCGCGATCACGCAGGCGTAGGGGTTGCCCTTGCTGGTCAGCGCGGTGAACAGCGCATTGAGGATGTGCGCCATCTCGCCGAGGAATTCGCGCGCCACGGCCGGCGGCTGGGTGGAGGCGAACTCCAGCACCACCGCCAGATGGTCGGGCAGTTCCTGCGCGTCGAACTGCAGGCCGGCCTTCTCGTAGGTCTGCATCAGGTCGATGAGCGCGGGGCCGCGCTCGCGCGAGTCGCCGTGCACGTGCTCGAACAGGTGCAGCGAGGTCTGGCGGCCGCGGTCGAAGGTGTCGACGTAACGCGCCTCGGCCTCGTAGGGCTCCATGGCACACAGTTGGCGGCACAGGGCTTCGATCTCCTGCATGCGCGCCTCGGGCAGGGCGCGCTCCAGCCGCAACGCGTCCAGCAGTGCCGGCGCGTTCGCACGCAGCGCGGCATCGGGATAGCCCAGCAGGTGCGCCAGCGCACGCAGCGTCAGGCGCAGGGATTCAGGCGTTTTCTGGAACATGGCAGTTCTTCCTTTCGCCTCAGACCGTGGCCTTGATGGGGATGGTGCGTCGCTTCTTGCCACCGAACATGCTCACGTCCGTGGAGCCGTCGGAGCACCCGTTGCCGAACGAGAAGCCGCAGCCACCGCGCAGGTCGAATGCGTTCTCGGCGTACTCGCGGTGCGCCGAGGGGATGACGAAGCGGTCTTCGTAGTTGGCGATCGCCATGACCTGGTACATGTCTTCCACTTCATGCACCGTGAGCCCCACCTGCTGCAGCACGGCCAGGTTCTGCTGGCGGTCCACATGCATACCGCGCTGGTAGGCGCGCATGGCCAGCATGCGCTCCAGCGCCCGCACCACGGGGCCGGTGTCGCCGGCGGTGAGCAGGTTGGCCAGGTACTGCACGGGGATGCGCAGCTGCGACACATCGGGAATCTCGCCATTCACGCCCAGGTGGCCGGCGTTGGCCGCCGAGGTGATGGGCGACAGCGGCGGCACGTACCACACCATGGGCAGTGTGCGGTATTCGGGGTGCAGCGGCAGTGCGATCTTCCAGTCCACGGCCATCTTGTAGACGGGGCTGTTCTTGGCGGCTTCCAGCCAGGCGTCGGAGATGCCGTCGGCTTTGGCCTGGCGGATCACGTCCGGGTCGTTGGGGTCCAGGAAGATGTCCAGCTGCGCCTCGTACAGGTCGCGGTCGCGCTCCACGCTGGCGGCTTCCTGGATGCGGTCGGCGTCATACAGCAGCACACCCAGGTAGCGGATGCGGCCCACGCAGGTCTCGGAACACACCGTGGGCTGCCCCGCCTCGATGCGCGGGTAGCAGAAGATGCACTTCTCGGCCTTGCCGGTCTGCCAGTTGTAATAGATCTTCTTGTAGGGGCAGCCCGAGACGCACATGCGCCAGCCGCGGCACTTGTCCTGGTCGATCAGCACGATGCCGTCTTCCTCGCGCTTGTAGATCGAGCCCGAGGGGCACGATGCCACGCACGCCGGGTTCAGGCAGTGCTCGCACAGGCGCGGCAGGTACATCATGAAGGTGTTCTCGAACTGGCCGTACATGTCCTTCTGGACCTGCTCGAAGTTCACGTCGGCGCTGCGCTTGGAGAACTCGCCGCCCAGGATTTCCTCCCAGTTCGGGCCCCATTCGATCTTTTCCATGCGCTGGCCCGTGATCAGGCTGCGCGGGCGCGCCGTGGGCGCGGCCTTCATCTCGGGCGCCGACTGCAGGTGGTCGTAATCGAAGGTGAAGGGCTCGTAGTAGTCGTCGATCTGCGGCAGGTTAGGGTTGGCGAAGATGCGCATGAGCAGCTTCCACTTGCCGCCCTGGCGGGGGGCGATGGAGCCGTCCGGGTTGCGCACCCAGCCGCCGTTCCACTTGTCCTGGTTTTCCCATTCCTTGGGGTAGCCGATGCCGGGTTTGGTCTCGACGTTGTTGAACCAGGCGTATTCCACGCCGGGACGGCTGGTCCAGACGTTCTTGCAGGTGACGGAACAGGTGTGGCAACCGATGCACTTGTCCAGGTTCAGCACCATGCCGATTTGTGCGCGAATTTTCATCGTGTCTCTCCTTATCGCTCAGGCGTGGGCGGCGCTGGTGGATGCCTCGTCGTCCATCCAGTCGACGCGGCGCATCTTGCGCACCAGCACGAACTCGTCGCGGTTGGTGCCGATGGTCCCGTAATAGTTGAAGCCGTAGCTGTACTGCGCGTACCCGCCGATCATGTGCGTGGGCTTCAGCACCACGCGCGTGACGGAGTTGTGGATGCCGCCGCGCGTGCCCGTGATCTCCGAGCCCGGGGTGTTGATGATCTTTTCCTGCGCGTGGTACATGAGCACCATGCCCGGGTTCACGCGCTGGCTGACCACCGCACGGGCCGCAATGGCGCCGTTGGCGTTGAACAGCTCCACCCAGTCGTTGTCCACGATGCCGCCGCGCTTGGCGTCGTCCTCGCTGAGCCAGATCACCGGGCCGCCGCGGTTGAGCGTGAGCATGTGCAGGTTGTCGCTGTACGTGCTGTGGATGCCCCACTTCTGGTGCGGCGTGATGAAGTTCAGCGCGATCTCGGGATTGCCGTTGGGCATCTTGCCCTCGACCTCGTGCAGTGCCTTCAGGTGCACCGGCGGACGGTAGCTCACGAAGCCCTCGCCAAAGTCGCGCATCCAGGGATGGTCCTGGTAGAACTGCTGGCGACCCGTGAGGGTGCGCCATGGGATCAGCTCATGCACGTTGGTGTAGCCGGCGTTGTAGCTGACCTTCTCGCTCTCCAGCCCGCTCCAGGTGGGCGAGCTGATGATCTTGCGCGGCTGCGCCTGGATGTCGCGGAAACGGATCTTCTCGTCCTCGCGGTGCAGCGCCAGGTGCACGTGGTCGCGCCCGGTCTGCTTGCCCAGGGCCTCCCAGGCCTTGCAGGCCACGTGGCCGTTGGTCTCGGGGGCGAGCATCATCACCACTTCGGTGGCGTCAATATCGCTCACGATGCGCGGACGGCCCTGCGTGACGCCTTCCTCGCGCACGCGGCCGTTGAGGTCGCCCAGCTGCGCCACTTCGGTCTCGGTGTTCCAGGCAATGCCTTTACCGCCGTTGCCTACCTTGTCCATCAGCGGGCCCAGGGCCGTGAAGCGCTTGTAGGTGTTGGGGTAGTCGCGCTCGACCACCGTCACCTGCGGAGCGGTCACGCCGGGGATCAGGTCGCACTCGCCGCGCTTCCAGTCCTTCACGCCGTAGGGCTGTGCCAGCTCGGCCGGGGTGTCGTGCATGATCGGCGTGAGTACGACTTCCTTTTCCACGCCCAGGTGGCCCACGCAGACTTCGCTGAAGGCCTTGGCGAAGCCCTTGTAGATCTCCCAGTCGCTGCGCGACTGCCACGCAGGGTCGACGGCTGCCGACAGCGGGTGGATGAAGGGGTGCATGTCGCTGGTGTTGAGATCGTTCTTCTCGTACCACGTCGCCGTGGGCAGCACGATGTCCGAATACAGGCAAGTCGTGCTCATGCGGAAGTCCAACGTCACCAGCAGGTCCAGCTTGCCTTCGGGCGCCTGGGCATGCCACTTCACCTCGGTGGGCTTGGCCTCGTCCTTGCCCAGGTCCTTGCCCTGCACGCCGTTGGTGGTGCCCAGCAGGTGCTTGAGGAAGTACTCATGCCCCTTGCCCGACGAGCCCAAGATGTTGGAACGCCACACGAACATGTTGCGCGGCCAGTTCATCGGGTTGTCGGGGTCCTCGCAGCTCAGCGTGAGCGAGCCGTTCTTGAGCGACTGCACCACGTAGTCCTTGGCGTCCATCCCCTTGGCGGCGGCATCCCGCACCACTTGCAGCGGGTTGGTCTGTAGCTGCGGCGCGCTGGGCAACCAGCCCATGCGCTCGGAGCGCACGTTGAAATCGATCATCGATCCCTGGTAGGCCTTGGCATCCGCCAGGGGCGATAGCACTTCCTCGACGCCCAGTTTCTCGTAGCGCCACTGGTCGGTGTGGGCATAGAAGAAGCTGGTGGAGTTCTGCTGGCGCGGCGGGCGGATCCAGTCCAGCGCGAAGGCCAGCGCGGTCCAACCCGTCTGCGGGCGCAGCTTTTCCTGGCCCACGTAGTGCGACCAGCCGCCGCCGCTCTGGCCGATACAGCCGCACATCATCAGCATGTTGATGATGCCGCGGTAGTTCATGTCGCAGTGGTACCAGTGGTTCATGGCCGCGCCGATGATCACCATGGACTTGCCGTGGGTCTTGTCGGCGTTGTCGGCAAACTGGCGCGCGATGGCGATCACCTGATCGCGCGGCACGCCGGTAATGCTTTCCTGCCACGCCGGGGTATAGGGGGCGTTGGCGTCGTAGCCTCCGTCCTTCTCCTCGCCCTGCAGGCCGCGCAGGATGCCGTAGTTGGCCACCTGCAGGTCGAACACCGTGGCCACGGCCACGCGGCCCTGCACGCCCTCGCCCTGCAGGTCGAGGTGGGTGATGGGCACGCGGCGCACGATCACGTCGCCGCCCTGGTCGTTGGCCTCGAAGTTGGGTGTCTCGATGCCGCCGAAGTACGGGAAGGCGACATCGGTCACCTGGTGCTCTTGCGCCCCGTCTTCCAGCACCGACAGCTTGAGCTGCACGTCGTTGCCCGTGCGCGCCTCCTTGGACTCCAGGTTCCACAGGCCCTGGTCGTCACGGCCGTCCTTGCCCCAGCGGAAGCCGATGGAGCCATTGGGCAGCGCCACCTTGCCGTCGGTGCCGTAGGCCACGGTCTTCCAGTCGGGGTGGTTGGTCTGGCCCAGCTTGTCGCCGAAGTCGCTGGCGCGCACATAGCGGTCGGGGACCATCACCGTGCGGCCATCCGGCAGCGTCTTCTCCTTGAGCACCACCAGCAGCGGCAGGTCGGTGTAGCGGCGCGCGTAGTCGTCGAAGTACGCCGAGCGCTTGTCGAAGTAGAACTCCTTGAGGATCACGTGGCCCATGGCCATGGCCACGGCGGCGTCGGTGCCCTGCTTGGGGTGCAGCCACAGGTCGGCCAGCTTGGCCACCTCGGAGTAATCGGGCGTCACGGCCACGACCTTGGCGCCCTTGTAACGCACTTCGGTGAAGAAGTGCGCATCGGGCGTGCGCGTCTGGGGCACGTTGGAGCCCCAGGCGATGATGAAGTTGGAGTTGTACCAGTCGGCCGACTCGGGCACGTCGGTCTGCTCGCCCCACACCTGCGGGCTGGACGGAGGCAGGTCACAGTACCAGTCGTAAAAGCTCATCGGCACGCCGCCGATCAGGTTCAGGTAGCGGCTGCCGGCAGCGTACGAGATCATCGACATGGCCGGGATCGGCGAGAAGCCGATGATGCGGTCCGGCCCGTGCTTCTTGATGGTGTAGACGTTCGCCGCGGCGATCATCTGGTTGACCTCGTCCCAGGTGCTGCGCACGAAGCCGCCCAGGCCGCGCTGCTTCTGCCATTCGCGGCGCGCGCTGTCGTTCTCGACGATGGCGGCCCAGGCGTCCACGGGGCTCTTGGCGATGGCCAGTGCGGCACGCCAGTGCTTGAGCAGGCGGCCACGCACCATGGGGTATTTCACGCGATTGGCGCTGTACAGGTACCAGCTGTAGCTGGCGCCGCGCGCGCAGCCGCGGGGTTCATGGTTGGGCAGATCGGGACGCGTGCGCGGGTAGTCGGTCTGCTGTGTTTCCCACGTGACGATGCCGCCCTTGACGTAGATCTTCCACGAGCAACTGCCCGTGCAGTTCACACCGTGGGTGGAGCGCACGATCTTGTCGTGCGCCCAGCGGTCGCGATAGGCGTCTTCCCATGTACGGTCTTCGCCGTTGGTCTGGCCGTGGCCCTGCGAGAAGGTTTCGCGCGGCTGCGCAAAGTACGAGAGACGGTCTAGGAAATGGCTCATCGTGGGACTCCTTGGAAATCGTTGTAGTGGCGTGGCTCAGCAGGGCATCTCTGCATGCTTGCGAGAGTAGTACCACCAAGTGATGATGATGCAGAGAACATAGAAAACGGCAAACATCCACAGCGCGAATTCGGGACCGCCCGTCGCGGCGATGGAGCTGCCATAGCTCTTGGGAATGAAGAAGCCCCCGTAGGCGCCCAGCGCTCCGGCGAAGCCCACCGCGGCCGCGCCTTCGGTGTTGCCGTCCTTGATGGCCTGGGCGCGCGATGCTTCGTCATCGGTGCGCAACTCGCGCAGCTTCTGGGCCAGAAAGATCACGGGGATCATGCGGAAGGTGGAGCCGTTGCCGATGCCGGTGGTGAAGAAGAGCACCAGGAACATCAGGAAGAAGCCCGTGAAGCTGCCTTCAGCCGGGCCAAAGGGCAGTGCAAAACCGCCCGAGCCCTTGGGCAGGAAAAACAGAACGCCTACCACGGCCAGCGCCATGACGAGGAAGTTCCAAACCGTGACCCGAGCACCGCCCACCTTGTCGGCCAGCCAGCCGCCGAACGGACGCACCACGGCGCCCACCAGCGGACCCAGCCAGGCGTAGGCCAGGGGGTTGACTTCAGGGAAGAGCGCCTTGATCAGCAGCGGAAAGCCTGCGGCAAATCCGATGAACGAACCGAAGGTGCCCAGGTACAGCACGCACATGATCCAGTTGTGCTTGCGCTTGAAGATGGCCGCCTGCGCGGCGAAGCTGGCACGCGCATCGGCAATGTCGTTCATGCCGAACCACGCCGCCACCGCGGCCAGTGCGATCCAGGGCACCCAGATGAAGGCGGCGTTCTGCGCCCACACCATCTGCTCCTGGCCATTCTTCACGATGGTCTGGGGCTCCCCGCCAAAGATACCGAAGATGCCTGCCGTAATGACCAGCGGGCTCAGGAACTGCACCACCGACACCCCCAGGTTGCCCAGGCCGGCGTTCACACCCAGCGCGGAACCCTTGCGCTCCTTCGGGAAGAAGAAGCTGATGTTGGCCATGCTGGAGCTGAAGTTGCCGCCGCCCAGGCCGCACAGCAGCGCCAACAAAAGCATGGTGGGGTAGCTGGTGGTGTTGTCCTGCACCGCATAGCCGATGCCGATGGCGGGGATCAGCAGCGACGCGGTGGACAGCGCAGTCCAGCGGCGGCCGCCGAAGATGGGCACCATGAAGGAATAGAAGATACGCAGCGTGGCGCCAGACAGCGCCGGGGCGGCAGCCAGCCAGAACAGCTGGTTGGTCGAATACTTGAAACCCAGTGCCGGCAAGTTCACGGCGACCACACTCCAGACCTGCCAGATGGCGAAGGCCAGGAACAGTGCGGGCACCGAGATCCAGAGATTGATCTTGGCGACAGCCTCGCCCTCTCGCGCCCAGAAGGACTTGTCCTCGGGGGTCCAGAGCGTGAGCACCCGGCCTTTGCGGCCGCTGCCTTGCGAAACGGTGTTGGTGGACATGTGGGATCTCCGGTGGGGATCAGTGGGCAGCCGGGGCGGCGTTGTGAGACTTCATCACGTCGGTGCGGCGCACCTCGGTGAAATACATCCAGATCAACGAAACCCATACCACGCCGTACATCAGCATGAAGGCACTGGAGCGGATGCCCGTCCAGTCCATGAGCATGCCGAACAGGATGGGCAGGATGAAGCCGCCCATGCCGCCCGCCAGGCCCACGATGCCGCTGATGGCGCCGATGTTCTTGGGGTAGTCGTCGCTGATGTACTTGAACACGCTGGCCTTGCCGAAAGCCCAGGCGATGCCCAGGACGAACATCAGCGCGGTGAACATGTATACGTTCAAGCCGACGTGCAGGGTGGTGGGTCCGTTGACGGTCTGGATGGTGAAGTCGGTCTGCGGGTAGGACAGCAGGAACAGGCAGATCCAGCTCACCCACATCACCCACCAGGTCACGGAGTGCGCACCGAACTTGTCGGACAGCACGCCGCCAATGGCGCGCAGCACGCCACCCGGCAGCGAGAAGCAGGCTGCCAGCAGCGCCGCCACACGGATGTCGAGGCCGTACTCACCGACGTAGTACTGCACCATCCACAGGGAAAGCGCCACATAGCCACCGAACACGATGCTGTAGTACTGGCAGTACTTGAGCACCTTGGGGTCCTTCAGTGCCTTGAGCTGTTCGCCAAAGGACACGTTGCTGGGCACCAGGTGTGCCGGGTCGCTGTGGCTGAACAGCCAGAACAGCACCAGCGTACCGAGCATGATGGCGGCATACACATGCGGCACGGCCGCCCACCCGAAGGCCACCAGGATCACGGGCGCCACGAACTTGTTCACGGCCGCGCCCGAGTTGCCCGCGCCATACACGCCCATGGCCGTGCCCTGGCGGTGCTTGGGGAACCACCGGGCCACGTAGGGAGTACCGACCGAGAACGAACCGCCCGCCAAACCGACGAACAGGCCGATCACGAGGAAATGCCAGTATTCGGTGGCGTAACCCATCATCCAAATGGCGGGAACGGTGGCGGCCATGAGCAACGCCATCACGATGCGGCCGCCGTAGCGGTCGGTCCAGATACCCAGCGGCACGCGCACCAGCGAGCCCGTGAGCACGGGCATGGCCGTGAGCAGGCCGAACTGGGTGGAGCTGAGGTTCAGCATCTTCTTGATCGGGATCCCGATGACGCCGAACATCATCCAGACCATGAAGCAGACGGTGAAGGCGAGCGTGCTGACGATGAGCACTGACCAGGCTTTGCGGGTATGGCGTGGATCTTCGCCGACGGTTGAGGCGCTCGGCGCGGCGCGCTGGGGCAGTTGAGCCATTGCAGATGTCCTCTCTTGGGTACGGTGCAATCGTCCCGCAACTGGCCGTGCCTGCACATCCTTCGCTGGGACACCGCGGGCGGTGCAAAAGGACGAGGGCGGCCTATGCCGCCCTACTCCCTAAGAACTATGCCGGGCTCTGGGGGTTATTCCGTGAGGCGGTGGCGGTCCGAGGCGTAGACCGCCGCCTGCACGCGCGAGGACAGTCCCAGCTTGCGCAGAATGTGCTGCACATGGATCTTCACGGTGGTCTCGGCAATGTCGAGCGCACGTGCGATTTCCTTGTTGCTGAGACCGCGCGCAATCTCGCGCAACACGTCTTCTTCGCGCGGCGACAGCACCGACACGGGCTCTTCCTCTTCGGGCAGGGGCTCGGGCGTGGGCGCCCCCTGGGACTGGAACGCCGCCACCAGCTTGCCCATCATTTCGGGGCTGACCACCGGCTCGCCGCGTGCGGCCCGCCGTATCGCCTGCGCAAGCAGGTCACCGTCAATGGTCTTGAGCAGATACCCCTGCGCGCCGTTGCGCAAGGCGGCCGCCAGGTCCTGTCCATCCTCGCTCACCGTGAGCATCAACACGCGGCTGCCCTGCGACGCCTCGCGCAGGCCGGCGATGGCGTCCACGCCGCGCACACCGGGCAGGTGGTTGTCCAGCAGGATCACGTCGGGGCGCAGCGCAGGCAGCAGACGCAATGCCTCCGCGGCGTCCCCGGCCTCGCCCACCACGCGCAGGTCCGGCTGCTGGGACAGCAGCGCCACCAGTCCGCGGCGCAGCAAGGTGTGGTCATCGATCAGGAAAAGCGTGGTGGGAGCATTCATGCGGCGGCGGAAGAAACAAGGGAGAGGGGCAACGCAGGCTCCTCGCGGGTGGTTAGTGGCAGCTCCAGGACTACGCAGGTGCCACCGCCGCCGGGGCGCGAAACCAGCTCCAGATGCGCACCGATGCGCTGCGCGCGTTCACGCATGATGCCCAGGCCCACATGCAGCGAATCGGGTGGCACGCTGTCCGGGTCAAACCCGCGGCCATCGTCCTGCACCTCGAAGCGCCAGCGGGGGTGGCGCTGCACCCGCAGCTCCACACGGCGTGCATCGGCGTGCTTGCGCACGTTGGACAAGGCCTCCTGCAGGATGTGCAGCACCTGGATCTGCACGTCCTGCGCCAGCGGCAGGCCGTGCCCCGCCATGCTCAGCGCCGTGGCCGCGCCGGTCTGGTGTTCGAACTTCGAGAGCGTGGCGCGCAGCGCCGCTTCGATGTCCTCGTCCTGCGTGCGCGTGCGAAAGTGCACCAGCAGCTCACGCACGTCGGCATAGCATTCGCGCACACCGGTATCCAGCTCCGCCATGCTGCGGTCACGCGCTTCGGTGTTGCCCTTCGCCACCGCGTCGCGCAGCAGCTGGGTTTGGATCTTGAGAAAGGCCAGCGACTGCGCAATGGAGTCGTGCAATTCGCGCGCAATGAGGCTGCGCTCCTGCGCCACCGCTGCCTCGCGCTCCAGCGCCGAGGCGCGCAGGCTTTCCATGGAAGTGGCCAAGTGGTGCGCCATGGTGGACAGCAGCTCGCGCATCTCCGCCGACAGCTCCAGCGGACTGCGATACAGCAGCGTGACCTCGCCCAACAGGCGCTGGTGCATCTGCACCGGGATACTCACCACCGTCTCGAAGCCGGCCTCGCGGCAATGCGGCAACTGCAGGCCCCCGGCAGGCATGATCGGAATCACACGCATGCGCGCCTGGCCCTGCGCCTGTCCGCATTCGCAGGCGCCGGTGACCACGCAGTGCTCATGTTCCACCAGCGACTGGGGCAGCCCGTCGGAGGCCAGCAGCACGTAGCGCTCGTTGGCCTCGTCCGACCAGCGCACGGCCGCCGCGTCGCACCCCGCCACGCGGCGGATCTGCTGCACGAAACCCTGGGTCAACTCTTCCAGGCTTCCCGCCTCCGCCGCAAGGGCGCTCACCGCATACAACGCCGCCAGGCGCTGGTTGCGCACTTCGATGGTGGCGGTCTTTTCGCGTACCTTGCGCTCCAGGTCCTCGTGCGAGGTCTGCAGCGCATGGGCCATGAGGTTGAAACCCGCCGTCAGCTGGCCGAACTCGTCGTCGGCTTCCACCTCCAGGCGCGTGCCCAGATCGCCCTTGCGCAGCCGCGCCAGGGCCTGTTGCAGCCGCGTGACGGGGTTGAGTACGAGCAGGTAGCTCAGCGCCATGAAGGCCACAGCCGAGCCGATGGCCAACGCCACCATGAACAGGTGGAACAGATGCAGCACCGCCGTGAGGCGCACGATCTGGATCTCGATGGCCTCGACGAAGCTGTCCAGGTCCAGCACGAAGGCATCGGCGCGCGCCACGGCCGCGGCGCTGCTTTCATAGCGCGCGGCGGCTTTCCAGTCGTTTTCGATGAGCAGCCACTGCCGCCGGATGTGTTCGTAGCGCTCGCGCGTGTCATCGCTCCAGGGCACGAACAGCGGCCGGGCGGGGTCACCCGTGCGCAGCAACTCCAGCCCTTCGTTGAAGCGCGTTTCCAGCCGCGCGAATTCCTGGGGCGACTCGTTCTGCTGGGCCAGCACCATGCGCAGCATGTTCATGCGCAGGCGACCCGCCTCGTTCACCGCAGCGGCGCCCCCCTCCAACTTCCAGGTCACCCACAGCGTGAAGCCGATGGATGCCAGCGCCACCAGCAGGAACACCGTGCCCATGGCCAGCAGCTTGGTGGACAGCGTGGACTTGTTGCGCATGGCGGCAGTGTAGGCACGCGCTTTTGAAATGTCTTGATGGAAGTCAAGTTTGCTCAAGCCTATGGCCGCGGCATACAAGCGAAAACATGCTTTCGCGCGCTCCCATCAAGCGCGAATAGCTATCATATTGATAGTAAACGCCCTGGTGTTGCCAGGGCGTTCCGGTCTGCTCAGCCGCAGCTGCCCAGGGCGCCGCACTGGGTGCAGTAGTCGCAGCCATCCTTGCGGATCACGGCGTGGGCACCGCACTCATTGCACTTCTTGCCGGCCATGGCCGGGGGCATGCCGGTCGCGGGCGCTGCGGCGGGCTCGTCCAGCGGCAGCACCTGCTGCTGCGGCATGGCACGCTGGGCCAGGATGTTCTGCACGGCATACGCGATGGCGGCCACCTCGGAGTCGTGCCACAGCGGCACGTGGGTGCCGTCGGCCTTCTGGTGCGTGCCCAGGCGCACGGGGCCGCGGTCCCAGGCCACCTTGCGCATGTCGGACAGCGCGCGCTCCAGGAAGCCACCGCGCGCGGCCAGCGACAGCAGGCGCATGCTGGAGGTGATCCACTGCTGCGATTCGCCGCTCTGGCCCACGGGCATGAAGAACTCGATGGCGCGGTCCACCGTGCCGCCGCGCCCGTCAGGCACGGGCAGGAAGGAGACGATCAGGTACAGCGTCTTGTGGCCTTCCTGCGTCCAATACTCCAGCTTCTCCGCCACGGCCGACAGGCCGCCCGTGGGACGGCTCTCGATCATGGTGCGCATGGGGTCCACCACCACCGGGGCGGGCGCGGCCTCGGGTGCGGCGACGGGGGCCGGCGCTGCGGCGGGCGTGACTTCCAGCACGGCGCCCAGGATGCTGTTGGGACGGTAGGTGGCCAGGCCCTTCAGGCCCGAGTGCCAGGCCTGCATGTACAGGCCCTTGAAATCGGCGTAGGGGTAGTCCTCGGGCACGTTCACGGTCTTGGAGATCGCCGTGTCCACGAAGGGCTGCACGGCCTCCATCATGGCCACGTGGTCGGCGGCGGCCATGTCCATGGCGCTCACGAAGTACGCAGGCAGATGGTTCACGTCGCCGCCCAGCGTCTTGTACAGACGCCAGGCGTAGTCCTCCACCACGTACTCGCTCTTGCTGCCGTCGGCCTCGCGCTTGCGGCGCGTGTAGCTCCAGGAGAACGGCGGCTCGATGCCGTTGGAGGCGTTGTCGGCGAAAGCCAGGCTCACCGTGCCCGTGGGCGCGATGGACAGCAGGTGGCTGTTGCGGATGCCGTGCTTGCGGATGGCCTTCTGGATGTCCGCGGGCAGGCGGCTGGCGAAGGTGCCCTTGGCCAGGTAGCCATCGGCATCGAACTTGGGGAATGCGCCCTTTTCCTTCGCCAGTTCCACCGACGCGCGGTAGGCCGCGTTGCGCATGCGCTCGGCGATCTGTACCGCCATGTCGCGCCCTTCCTGGCGGTCGTAGCGCTTGCACAGCATGGCGAGAGTGTTGCCCATGCCCGTGAAGCCCACGCCGATGCGGCGCTTGGCCGCCGACTCGGCCTGCTGCTGCGGCAGAGGCCAGAAGGTCACGTCCAGCACGTTGTCCAGCGCGCGTACCTGGGTGGCCACGGCCTGCTCGAAGGCATCGAAGTCGAACGACGCCTCGCCATGCAGCCCAAACGGGTTGCGCACGAAGCGTGTGAGGATGACCGGGCCCAGGTCGCAGCAGCCGTAGGGCGGCAGCGGCTGCTCGCCACACGGGTTGGTCGCCTGGATGGTCTCCGTGTAGTGCAGGTTGTTGTCGGTGTTGATCTGGTCCAGGAACAGGATGCCGGGCTCAGCGAAGTCGTAGGCCGACTTCATGATCGTGTCCCACAATTCGCGCGCGCGCACCGTGCGGTACACCCACTGGCCGTCGGCACGCTGGTGTGCGCCCTGGGCCTGCAGCTCCGCACCGGGCGCGGCGCCATGCACCAGCTCCCAATCACGGTCCTGCTCCACCGCCTCCATGAAGGCATCGGGCACGCCCACGGACACATTGAAATTGTTCCAGCGGCCCGGCGTACGCTTGGCGGTGATGAAGTCCAGCACGTCCGGGTGGTCGATGCGCAGCACGCCCATCTGCGCGCCGCGGCGCGCGCCCGCACTCTCCACCGTGGAGCAGGACTGGTCGAAGACGTTGATGTAACTGCAGGGGCCCGAGGCCATGGAGGCCGTGCCCTTCACCAGCGCGCCGCGCGGGCGGATGCGCGAGAAGTCGTAGCCCACGCCGCCGCCGCGGCGCATGGTCTCGGCGGCCTCGCGCAGGGCCTCGTAGATGCCGGGGTAGCCCGCGTCGTCCACGCCCTGGATGCAGTCGCCCACGGGCTGCACGAAGCAGTTGATGAGGGTGGCCTGGATGTCGGTGCCGGCAGCGCTCATGATGCGCCCCGCCCCGATGGCGCCGGCACGCAGGTTGTCCAGGAAGCGCGCCTCCAGGGCCTGGCGCATGTCCTCGCGCTCGACCGAGGCCAACGCCCGCGCCACGCGGCGGAACAGATCCTCGACATCGCTCTCGCCGTCTTTGAAGTATTTCTCCTTCAGCACATCCATGCTGATGGGTTGTGTAGACAGGGCGGGGGCAAGGTCGGTGATTTCACGCTGCATGGAAGGGGCTCCGAAAGGATCTAACTGACGTGCACGCCGCGACCCAAGCGCGGCGGCAATTCTCGAATTTTCACACCGCGCGGGACGCTTCGCCGCGAACCTTACATGAAGACCCTGCGAAGTCGTTGTCGCCTCGGCGGTCACGCGGCCGTGCAGCCTAGTTGCGCTCTCCGTTTCCTGTAGCACGCCAGCCGCCCGTGGCGCGGCCCGCCGCAAATTACGGCCCAAAGCGCTCCTCATGCAAGTCACATTTACGCCCGGTTGCAATGCCGCCACGTCCTACCATTGGGCATGCCAACCCTACCGCTGTACCGCTTTCTGCTCGCCACGCTGGCTCTGGCATTCGCCGCCGGCTGTACCACACTTCTGGAGCAGTCGGCACCAACCACCGCGGGCAACGCCGCCTGGGACGCCCAACTGGAGCGCTGGCCGCCCGTGGACGCCCTACTGCTGGGCGAGCAGCATGACGCCGCCGCCCACCAACAGTGGCAGCGGCACACGGTCCAGTGGCTCGCCGCGCGCCAGCGCCTTGCGGCCCTGGTGTTGGAGATGGCGCCCGAAGGCGCGGGCACCGATGGCCTGCCGCCGGACGCGGGCGCTGCCCAGGTGCGCGCCGCGCTGCAATGGGATGAACAGGCCTGGCCCTGGGACCGCTATGCGCCGGTGGTGATGGCTGCCGTGGCCGCGGGCGTGCCGGTGCGCGGCGGTAACCTGCCGCGCAGCCAGATGCCGCAAGCCATGCGCGACACCGCGCTGGACACGCACTTGCCTCCCGCCGCGCTGGCGCGCCAGCGCACCGCGATCGAGGAGGGCCACTGCGGCCTGGTGCCGGCGCAGCGGCTGATGCCCATGGTGCGCATCCAGTTGGCGCGGGACGCCCGCATGGCGCGCGCCGTGCAGGCCGCCCACCGCCCCGGCCGCACGGTATTGCTGGTGGCGGGCTTCGGCCATGTGCAGCGCAGCTTGGGCGTGCCCACGTGGCTGCCGAGTGATTTCACGTCAAAAGTGGCAATAGCCCAAGCGGGACAAGCGCGAGAAGCTATTGAAAGCGAAGCGGATTACGTCCACCGCACGCCGGCGCTGACGCCCCACGACCCGTGCGCGGAGCTGCGCGAGCGCTGGCCCGGCCCGCCGTCCGCGCCGTAGCGGACGCCGGCCCCAGCCCGCGCTCGCTCAGCCCGCCATGCCGTTGTGCGCCTGCAGCAGCCGGGCGAACTCCTCCGCCGGCAAGGGACGGCTGCACAGGTAGCCCTGGTAGGCGTCGCAGCCGCGCTCGCGCAGGAACGCCAGCTGCTGCGGCGTCTCCACCCCCTCGGCCAGCACCGACAGCCCCAGGCTGTGCCCCATGGCAACGATGGCAGCGCTGATGGCCATGTCGTCGGCGCTGCGGGGAATGTCGCGGATGAAGCCCTGGTCGATCTTGAGCACGTCGATGGGAAAGCGCTTGAGGTGCGCCAGGGACGAATAGCCGGTCCCGAAGTCGTCCACCGCCATGCGCACGCCCAGCTGCTGCAGGCGTTGCAGCACGGCGCGGATCTCGTCGGGCCGCTCGGCCAGCACCGACTCGGTCAGTTCCAGCTCCAGGCAGCGGGCCGGGAAACCGCTGGCCTTGAGCGCCTCGGCGGCGCAGGCGGCCACGTCGGTCAACTGGAACTGGCGCGGCGAGAGGTTGATGGCCAGGCGGATCTCCGGCAGGCCGTCGGCGCGCCAGCGTTGGCCCTGCTCGCAGGCGGCGCGCATCACCCACTGGCCCAGCGGGCCGATCACGCCCGAGGTCTCGGCCACGGGGATGAAGCGCGCGGGCGAGATCATGCCCTCTTGCGGGTCCAGCCAGCGCACCAGCGCCTCGGCCCCCATGATCCGGCCGGTGGCGATGCATACCTGCGGTTGGTAGTACAGCCGCAGGTGCCCCTGCGCCAGGGCCACGCGCAGCCGCGCCTCGATCTCCAGGCGCTCGCGCGCGGCCTGAATGAGCGATTCGTCAAAAAAGCAATACGCGCCGCGCCCGCGGGCCTTGGCGCCGTACACCGAGGAATGCGCGCCCTGCAGCAGCGCCTCGGTGGTCCGCGCATGCCCGGGGAACATGCAGATGCCCACGCTCACGCCCACCACCACCTCGATGCCGTCGGGCGTGCTCCAGGGCGTACTGGCCGCGGCGATCAGGTGCCGCGCCACGGCTGCCGCGCCGTCCGCATGGCGCAGGTGGCGGGCCAGCACGGCGATCTCGTCGCCTGCCAGCCGCCCCAGCAGATCGCCCGGGCGCAGGCTCTGCTCCACCTGGCGGGTGATGTGCCTGAGCACCTCGTCGCCCACGGCGTGGCCGTAGCTGTCGTTCACGTCCTTGAAGCGGTCCAGGTTCAGGAGCAGCAGGGCCATCTGCTCGCCGCTGTCCTGTGCCTGGCGCACGGCGCTGTCGAGCTGCTCGCCAAACCAGGCGCGATTGGGCAGGCCGGTCAGCGGGTCGCAGTGCGCCAGAAACTCCAGGCGCTGGTGCTGGGCCTTTTCCTCGGAGATGTCGGTGAACATGCACACGTAGTGCGTCACCGCGCCGTCCGCGCCGCGCACGGCCGAGAGCGACATGCGCTCCGGGAACACCTCGCCGTTCTTGCGCCGGTTCCAGATCTCCCCCTGCCAGTGGCCCGTCTGGCGCATGGTGTCCCACATGGCCTCGTAGAACGCCGGTCCGTGCCGCCCCGACTTGAACACGCGCGGGTTCTGGCCCAGCAACTCTTCCTCGGTATAGCCCATGAGCCGCGTGACGGCCGGGTTGACCGAAAGGATGCGGCCGTCGGCATCGGTGACCACCACGCCTTCGATGGTGTTATCCACCACCGTGGCCGCCAGGCGCCAGCGCTGTTCGCTGAGCGCCTGCGCGTCGCGCGCGGCATGCACTTCGCGCAGGGACTGCAGTACGCACACTAGGTGGTCGGGCTCGCTCTCCAGGGCCAGCACATGGCTCACGGTGCACAGCACGGGCAGCTGCGATCCATCGCGCTGGTTGCGGCACCAGCGCTCGCCCTGGTAATGGTCGATCTCGCCGGCGCGCAGCCGCTGCAGTTGCCGCTGTGCCCAATCGCTGTCGTGCGGGCGCACCAGCGTGCGGAAGTCGATCTGCGGCAGCGGCTCGTGCGGCGCCACGCCCAACCATTCTCGCAGGCGTTCATTGGCCCACACCAGGCGGCCGTCCATGCTCAGCCGCGCCATGCCGGCGGGCGCGTGGCGCAGCACCTGCTCCACCCGGCGCGCCAGGGTGCGCCGGCTCCCGCCCCGGCGCCAGCGCAGCAGGAGCCAGCCCAGCAGTGCGCCCGCCAGCACGGCGTCCAGCCCGCTCTTGTACTGCAGCAGGGTCTGCAGCGCCTGCGGCTCCAGGGGCAGGTACTGCAAGGCGGCCGCACCCGCCCAGGCCCAGGCCGCACCCATGGCAACAACGGCCAGCGCCAACATCCAGCGGCCCTGCAGGGGCCTCCACGAGGGCCTGCGGCCCGCGCCTTTACTCAGCAATCCACACTCCTGAAGGGGCCTCGCGTGCTGCGACAATCGCAGCATATGACCCATTCCTACATCCTGACACTGTCCTGCCCCGACCGGCTCGGGCTGGTGCACGCCGTCTCCGGCTTCCTGCTGGACCACGGCGGCAACATCGAGGAAGCCGCTCAGTACAACGACCAGGGCACCGGCCTTTTCTTCATGCGCGTGCAATTCGCATGCGAGTCCACCGACGAAGCCACCCTCAAGGCCGAACTGGCCACCTTTGCCGAAGAGCACAGCATGCGCTGGAGCCTGCATGCCACCAGCGCGGCCATGAAGACCGTGCTGATGGTCAGCAAGGAAGGCCACTGCCTCAACGACCTGCTGTTTCGCTACAAGAGCGGTCTGCTGCCCATCGACATCCGCGCCATCATCAGCAACCACCGCGACTTCTACCAGCTCGCGGCCAGCTACAACATCCCCTTCCACCACATCCCCGTCACCGCCGCCACCAAGGCGCAAGCCGAGGCCAAGCAGTACGAGATCATCCAGGCCGAGGGGGCCGAACTGGTGGTGCTGGCGCGCTACATGCAAGTGCTGTCCAACGACCTGTGCACCAAGCTATCGGGCCGCGCGATCAACATCCACCACAGCTTCCTGCCCAGCTTCAAGGGCGCCAAGCCCTATTACCAGGCGCATGACCGCGGGGTGAAGCTGATTGGCGCTACCGCCCACTACGTGACGGCCGACCTCGACGAGGGGCCGATTATCGAACAAGATGTTACAAGAGCGGATCACACGGATACCGTGGAAGATCTCACCGCCCGCGGGCGGGACACCGAAAGCCAGGTGTTGGCGCGCGCCGTGAAGTGGCACAGCGAGCACCGCGTGCTGCTCAACGGCCACAAGACCGTCGTCTTCCGCTGAACCCGCCTTGCCCCACACGCCGCCATGGCCACGCAATCCCTTTCCATCGCGGCCAAGGCGGCCCTGGACGCCGCCAGCCTGCGGCGCATCCCGCCCATCCAGTGCCTGCTGACCTTCGAGGCGCTGGCGCGCCTGCGCAGCGTGACGCAGACGGCCGATGAGCTGTGCGTCACCCCCAGCGCCGTAAGCCACCGCGTCAAGCAGCTGGAGCAGATCCTGGGCACGCGGCTGTTCGGGCGGGCCGACTTTTCCCTGACCACCGACGGCAGCGCCTATCTGGCCCATGTGCGCGAGGGGCTCACCGCGCTGCAGCGCTTCCCAGGCACGGCAGTGGCCCCGGGCAAGCGCCGGCTGAAGATCGCGGTCACCCCCACCTTCGCCCGCGCCTTGCTCATCCCGCGGCTGCGCCAGTTCACCGAGACCTACCCCGAGATCGACCTGGCCCTGCAGGTCTCCATCCCGCTGCTGGACGTGGTGGCGGAGGACGCGGACCTCGTCGTGCGCTACGGCCCCGGCCACTACGCCGACATGGAGCATGTGGAGATCGCACGCGACGTGCTCACGCCCCTGGCCTCGCCCGGCTTCGTGCGCGAGCACGGCCCCTTCGAGCGCCCCGAGGACCTGGAAGGCCTGCCCCTGCTGCGCAGCCCGCTGGAGCCCTGGCGCAGCTGGTTCGCAGCCGTGGGCCTGGCCTGGGCCGAACCCAACGAAGGCTCGCAATTCAACGACGTGGGCCTGATGTGCGACGCTGCCGCGGCGGGCATGGGCGTGGCCCCGGTACGGCTCAAGCTCGCCGCGCCCTGGCTGGACCAGGGCACACTGGTACGCCTGTTCGACACCGACGCCCCCAGCCCCTACGCGCACTACCTGTGCTGGCGCACCGGCACCATGGACCGCTGGGAATGCGCGGCCTTCGCGGACTGGCTGCGCCGCACGCTGGGGTAACCCCGCAAGCGGCGCGGCCGTGCGCAAGCCAATTTCTATAAGCCAAATCAGGCTCTAGCGCTTATCCATCAAGCGCCAGTAGCTATTAATAACGCAGTAATTGGCGCAACACGGCTCACGCCCGCCTGCAAGAAAACTCACGCCGCGCGCGCACGCCATGGCCTACAGTCACGCCATGCCCAGCCCCACATCCACCGAACGCGCCCAGCGACAGGCCGAGGTCGTGCAGGCCCTGTCGGCCTGCGTGCCGCAGCATGCGCTGCTCTGGCAGCCCGAGGACACCACGCCTTACGAATGCGACGGCCTCACGGCCTACCGCCAGCGCCCGCTGGTCGTGTGCCTGCCCGAGACGGAAGGCGAAGTGCAGGCCGTGCTGAAGACCTGCCACCGCCTGGGCGTGCCCGTTGTGGCGCGCGGCGCTGGGACGGGCCTGTCGGGCGGCGCCATGCCGCATGCCATGGGCGTGACGCTGTCGCTGGCCAAGTTCAACCGCATCCTGGACCTGGACCCGGTCGCCCGCACGGCGCGCGTGCAGTGCGGCGTGCGCAACCTGGCCATCAGCGAGGCCGCCGCGCCCTACAACCTGTATTACGCCCCTGACCCCAGCAGCCAGATCGCCTGCACCATCGGCGGCAACGTGGCCGAGAACTCCGGCGGCGTGCACTGCCTGAAGTACGGCCTCACGGTGCACAACGTGCTGCGCGTGCGCGGCTACACCATGGAGGGCGAGCCCATCACCTTCGGAGCCGAGGCGCTGGACGCGCCCGGCTACGACCTGCTGGCCGCCGTGATCGGCAGCGAGGGCATGCTGGCCGTGGCATTGGAGGTCACCGTCAAGCTGGTGCCCAAGCCGCAGTTGGCGCGCTGCATCATGGCCAGCTTTGACGACGTGCGCAAAGCCGGCGACGCCGTGGCCGCGGTGATCGCCGCCGGCATCATCCCGGCCGGCCTGGAGATGATGGACAAGCCCATGACCGCCGCCGTGGAGGACTTCGTCAAGGCCGGCTACGACCTGACGGCCGAGGCCATCCTGCTGTGCGAGTCCGACGGCACACCTGAGGAGGTGGAGGAAGAGATCGCGCGCATGAGCGAGGTGCTGCGCGGCTCGGGCGCCACGGCCATCTCGGTCAGCACCAGCGAGGAAGAGCGCATGCGCTTTTGGAGCGGGCGCAAGAACGCCTTCCCCGCCAGCGGCCGCATCAGTCCCGACTACATGTGCATGGACTCCACCATCCCGAGGAAGCGCCTGGCGGACATCCTGCTCGCCATCCAGGAGATGGAGAAGAAATACCAGCTGCGCTGCTGCAACGTGTTCCACGCGGGCGACGGCAACCTGCACCCGCTGATCCTGTTCGATGCCAACGACCCCGACCAGCTCCACCGCTGCGAGCTGTTCGGCGCCGACATTCTGGAAACCAGCGTGGCCATGGGCGGCACCGTGACGGGCGAGCACGGCGTGGGGGTGGAAAAGCTCAACTCCATGTGCGCGCAGTTCACCGTGGAGGAGAACGCGCAGATGTTCGCGCTCAAGGAGGCGTTCGACCCGCAGGGCCTGCTCAACCCCGGCAAGGTGATCCCGACGCTGAACCGCTGCGCCGAGTACGGCAAGATGCTGGTGCGCAACGGCAAGATGAGCCACGCCAACCTGCCGCGCTTCTGACGGCCACCACGCGCGCTCGCGCCCTGGGCTGACAGCGCGGCGCGCAACGAGGTGCCAGCATGGCGCTTTTACCCCTGACAAGGAGGTGCGCCATGCCCGTGTTGTCCCCGTTCCCGTTTCGACTTCCCCGCCGTCTGGCGCCGCTGGGTCTGTGTGCCCTGCTGGCCAGCGGCGCCAGCGCCGTGCAGGCGCAGGCCGACAGCGCGCCCCGCCCGGCCGTGCTGCCGCCCGTGCAGACGGCCGGCGCGCTGCACTACCAGTGCGGCGGCATCGGCACGGACGAATCCACCGCCATGCGCGCAGCCATGAAGGACTACCCCCTGTCGCTGCTGTTCGCGCGAGCGGATGGCGCCTACGAGGCCAACGTCGACGTGCGCATCACCCCGCAAGGCGGGGGCGACGCGATGCAACTGCGCGCCGGCGGCCCCGTGTGCCTGCTGCAACTGCCTGCGGGCAGCTACCGTGTGGAGGTACAGGGCGCCGGCCAGAACCACAGCCGCACCGTGCAAGTGGGCCGGGCGCCGCAAACGCTGGATTTTCGGTTCTAAGCAAAATCGGGTCTTAGCGCTTATCCAGTAAGCGCTAGCAGCTACTAATTAGATAGCACTCACGGCCCGGCCACCGCCGCCCACAACGCGCCCGCGTGCGAGACGGCGAACAGCAGCAGCCCGATGCAGCCGCCCACCACGGTGCCGTTGATGCGGATGTACTGCAGGTCGCTGCCGATGTGCAGTTCCACCAGCCGCGCCATCTCCTGCGCGTCCCAGCGCTGCACCGTAGCGCGGATGTGTTCGGCCACCGACTGCGCCACATCGGGCGCAAAGGTGGCGGCCCACAGTTCCAGGCGCACGTTCAGGCGCACGCGCAGCGCCGCATCACCCGCCAGCGACAGCCCCAGCCACTGCCCCATGTCGGCCACGCGCGCGGACAATGCCGAGTCTTCGTTCATCAGATCGTCGCGCAGCTTCTGGCGCAGGTCGCTCCACAGATCGCGCACATAGCGGCCCAGCACTTCGTCGTTCTGCAGGTAACCGCGCACCTCGTCGCCGCGGCGCGCCCAATCGGGGTCGGTCTGCAGGCGGGCGATGAGGCGCTGCACGGCGCCGTCCAGCGCCTCGCGCAGCTCGTGCTGCGGGTCCTCGGCCACCGCCTTGAGCAGGGTGTCCACGGCGTGCGTGATGGCCGAGGCGCCCTTGCCCGAGAGCCAATCGGTAGGCAGCACCTTCTGCTTGAGCGGATGCTCACGCTTGATCCACTGCAGCAGCGTGTCGGCCACGAAGGCGCGCGTGTCCTCCGATCGCACCATGCCGCCCAGGCGCTCCAGCAGGTCGTCCAGCAGCGCCTGGTGCCGGCCCTGGTAGGTGAGCGCGCCCAGCGCCGACGCCATGGAGCGCGACAGGTCGATCTTGCCCACCAGCGTGCGCGCGGCCTGGCTCAGGAAGGCCTGGATCTTCGCGTCCTCCACCGTGTCCAGCGCGGTCAGCGCCAGCCTGGCCACCTGCCTGCCCAGCAGGCGCGCGTTGGCCGGTGCCGTGAGCCACTGCGCCAGCATGTTGGCCGGATCGTGGCGGCGGATCATGGTCACGAGCGAAGGCGCGTCCAGGAATTTGTCGCGTACGAACACCGCCAGGTTGCCGCCGATGCGGTCCTTGTTGCGCGCAATGATGTCGGTGTGGCGCTGCACCAGTGGCAGCGGGATGCGCCGAAACAGCGCCGACACCGCAAACCAGTCGGCCAAGGCGCCCACCATGGCGGCCTCCGCCACGGCGCGCACGCAGGCCACGCCCAGACTGGGTGGAAAGAAATAGGTCAGCGCAAAGACGACGACCACTGCCAGCAGCAGGCCGGTGGCCTGGCGCTTGGCCCGGGACAGCTGGGAGGCACGGCCCGCGAGCGCGGCCGGCTCGGCCGAAGCCGCGGCCTGCGCACCAGGCTCCAGGGGGGACGCATGCATGCGGGAAAGCATAGCCGCGCACCGCGGCCCACGCCACCCCGCGGTTGTAGGAGATGGACGCTTTTGCGCCACCGGCCAGTCAGCGCGCCGGCGCGACCTGGTCCAGCGCCGCGGCCAGGTGGCCCACCGTGCGGTCCACGTTGTGCCACTTCTCCAGGCCGAACAGGCCCAGGCGGAAGGTCTGGAAGTCCGCACCCTCGCCGCATTGCAGCGGCACGCCCGAGGCGGTCTGCAGCCCCGCCTCGGCGAACTTCTTGCCGCTCTGGATGCCGGGGTCGGTGGTGTAGCTCACCACCACGCCCGGTGCCTCGTAGCCCGCAGCCGCCACACTGGGAAAGCCCCGCGCCTGCAGCAGCGCGCGCACCTTGGCGCCGAGTGCGATCTGCTCGTCGCGCACCTTGGCAAAGCCGTAGTCGCGCGTTTCCAGCATCACGTCGCGCAGGCGCACCAGCGCATCGGTGGGCATGGTGGTGTGGTAGGCGTGCTGCCCCTTCTCGTAGCCCTCGGCGATCTGCATCCACTTCTTGAGGTCGCACGAGAAGCTGGAGCTCTGCGTCTGCTCGATCGCCTCGCGCGCGCGGGCCGACAGCATCACCATGGCGCAGCAGGGCGAGCCGCTCCAGCCCTTTTGCGGCGCGGAGATCAGCACGTCCACACCGGTCTTTTCCATGTCCACCCACATGGCGCCGGAGGCCACGCAGTCCAGCACGAACAGCGCGCCCACCTCGTGCGCGGCGTCGCTCACGGTGCGCAGGTAATCGTCGGGCAGCAGGATGCCACTGGCCGTCTCCACATGCGGGGCGAACACCACCTTCGGCCGCTCGGCGCGGATGGCGGCGGCCACCTCGCTCGCCGGGCAGGGCACCCAGGGCGCCTGTGGACCGTCGCCCTGGCGGCGCGCCTGGCAGACCACGGCACCACCGCCCAGCCCGCCGGCGTCGAAGATCTGGCTCCAGCGGTAGCTGAACCAGCCGTTGCGCACGATGAGCACCTTCTCGCGGTTGGCGAACTGGCGTGCCACGGCCTCCATGCCGAAGGTGCCGCTGCCGGGCACGAGCACCGCCGTGTGCGCGCGGTAGACCTCCTTGAGCGTCGCCAGGATGTCTTGCATCACGCCCACGAAGCGGCGCGACATGTGGTTGAGCGCACGGTCGGTATAGACCACCGAGAATTCGAGCAGGCCATCGGGATCGACATCGGGCAGCAAACCGGGCATGAGGGAATCTCCGTCAAAACTAGATGACGGCCAGCTTATCAGGCCGGGTAGTGGCGCGCACCGAAGATGCCGCTGCCCACGCGCACCATGGTGCTGCCGGCGCGCACCGCGGCCTCCAGGTCGCCGGTCATGCCCAGCGACAGGGTATCGACCGCCTCGAACCCCGGGCCGTCCTGCGCGCGCAGGGTGTCGAACACCTGGCGCACGCGCAGCAGCACGGCCAGTTGCGCGGCCTCGTCGGGCGCCGGGTCGGGGATGCTCATGACGCCGCGCAGCGTGAGCCGCGGCAGCGCTGCCACCGCCTGGGCCAGCGCCAATGCCTCCTCGGCCGGCACACCGGCCTTGGTGGCGCCACCATCCACGTTCACCTGGATACAGACCTGCAGCGCAGGCAGGTTGTCGGGACGTTGGTCGGACAGACGCTGCGCCGTCTTGGGGCGGTCCACCGTGTGCACCCAGTCGAAGTGCTGGGCCACCAGGCGGGTCTTGTTGCTCTGCACCGGGCCGATGCAGTGCCACTCCAGCGGCTGCGGCAGCCCGAGCGCCGCCACCAGAGCCATCTTTTCCACGGCTTCCTGAATGTAGTTTTCGCCAAACCGCCGCTGGCCCGCCAATGCCGCGTCACGCACAGCCTCGGGGCCGAAGGTCTTGGAAACCGCCAGCAGCGCCACGGCATCGGGTGGCCTGCCGGCCGCCGTGCAGGCGCGCGCGATGCGCTCCCGCACATTCTGGAGGTTGCTGGCAATCGTCGTCATAATGTTCGCCCAAGCGTATCAAACGATAAGAGGGAATCCGTGGACATCACCCAATTGCTCGCCTTCAGCGTGAAGAACAAGGCGTCCGACCTGCACCTTTCCGCCGGCCTGCCGCCCATGATCCGGGTCCACGGGGACGTACGCCGCATCAACGTCGATGCACTGGACCACAAGACCGTCCACGCCATGGTGTACGACATCATGAGCGACGCCCAGCGCAAGACCTACGAAGAGTTCCTGGAAGTGGACTTTTCCTTCGAGATCGACGGCCTGGCGCGCTTTCGCGTCAACGCGTTCAACCAGAACCGCGGCGCGGCCGCGGTGTTCCGTACCATTCCGAGCAAGATCCTGACGCTGGAGCAGCTCAACGCGCCCAAGATCTTTGCCGACCTGGCGCTCAAGCCGCGCGGCCTGGTGCTGGTGACGGGCCCCACAGGCTCGGGCAAGTCCACCACCCTGGCGGCCATGGTCAACTACCTCAACGAAAGCGAGTACGGCCACATCCTCACGGTGGAAGACCCGATCGAGTTCGTGCACGAGTCCAAGAAGTGCCTGATCAACCAGCGTGAAGTCGGCCCGATGACGCTGTCGTTCGCGGCCGCGCTGAAGTCCGCCCTGCGCGAAGACCCGGACGCCATCCTGGTGGGCGAAATGCGCGACTTGGAAACCATCCGCCTGGCCATGACCGCCGCGGAAACGGGCCACTTGGTGTTCGGCACGCTGCACACGTCCAGCGCCGCCAAGACCATCGACCGGATCATCGACGTCTTCCCCGCCGAAGAAAAGGAAATGGTGCGCGCGATGTTGTCGGAGTCGCTGCAGGCGGTGATCTCGCAGACGCTGTGCAAGACCAAGGACGGTTCTGGCCGCGTGGCGGCGCACGAGATCATGCTGGGCACGAGCGCCATCCGCAACCTGATCCGCGAGGCCAAGGTGGCGCAGATGTACTCCACCATCCAGACCAGCAACAGCGTGGGCATGCAGACGCTGGACCAGAACCTCTCCGACCTGGTGCGCCGCAACATCATCAGCCCGGCCGAGGCGCGCAGCAAGGCCAAGATTCCCGAGAACTTCCCCGGCTGACCCCCCTCCAAGGCGGGCCCGCACACTTTTTCACTACCAGGCTCGTTGGTACACGAGCCCGCATCGGAGCCCCATCATGAAAGGCATTCTCGGCCTGCTCAAGTCCAAAAACCGCAAGTCCGGCGAGGAGAGCACCGACTCGGTGTTCTTCACCACCGCATTTGCCGGCCAGGGCGTGGAGCAATCACAACTGGTCCCCTGGGAGGCGCGCGCCGTCGAAGTCGATGCCAAGCGCCTGCCCCAAAGCCGTGGCGGCAGGCTGCTGCAATCGCTGTGGAGCAAGGACAAGTACATGGCGCACCTGGACCACGACGCCGTGGAACGCATGGAGCGCTTCTTCGAGTTCGCCTCCGTTGCGCCCAACCGCGACCTGATCCGCCAGGACGAATACGGCAACTTCATGGTCGTGCTGCTCACGGGCACCATCGCCGTGGACCGTGTCCAGCCCTGGGGAGAGCAACTGCGCCTGGCCGAGACGCGGCCCGGCGATATCCTGGGCGAGATGTCGCTGCTGGACAGCGGCATCCGTTTTTCGGCGTGCACCACGCTCACGGAATGCGAGATAGCGGTGCTCAGCGCCGAGGCGCTGGATGAGATGATGGCCCACGACCCGCAACTGGCCGCCAGCCTGGTGGCCCTGCTGGCGCGCAAGCTGTCGCAGCGCCTGCGCGTGGTGAGCGCGCGTCTGAGTGAAAATCAACGCTGAACAGCCCGGCACAACAACACAAGGCTGACGACCAAGGGGGTATGGGATGGAACGGGATCAGGCGAGTAAATTCATCAACGATCTGCTCAAGCTGATGGTCAGCCGCGGGGGGAGCGACCTTTTCATCACGGCGGAGTTTCCGCCGGCGATCAAGGTCGACGGCAAGGTCACCAAGGTCTCTCCCCAGCCTCTGACGCCCAACCACACGCTCACGCTGGCGCGCGCCATCATGAGCGACAAGCAGGTGGCCGACTTCGAGCGCACCAAGGAGTGCAACTTTGCCATCTCGCCTGCGGGCGTGGGCCGGTTCCGCGTGAACGCCTTCATACAGCAGGGCCGCGTGGGCATGGTGCTGCGGACGATTCCGCTCACGCTGCCCACCATCGACGGCCTGGGCGTTCCGCAGGTGCTCAAGGAAGTCACCATGACCAAGCGCGGACTGTGCATCCTGGTCGGCGCGACGGGCTCGGGCAAGTCCACCACGCTGGCCGCCATGCTGGACTGGCGCAACGAGAACTCCTTCGGCCACATCATTACGGTGGAAGACCCGGTGGAATTCGTGCATCCGCACAAGAACTGCGTGATCACGCAGCGCGAGGTGGGCCTGGACACCGTCAGCTGGGAGGCGGCCCTCAAGAACACGCTGCGCCAGGCGCCGGACGTGATCCTGATGGGCGAAATCCGCGACCGCGAGACCATGGAGCACGCCGTGGCGTTTGCCGAAACCGGCCACCTGTGCCTGGCCACGCTGCACGCCAACAGCGCCAACCAGGCACTGGACCGGATCATCAACTTCTTCCCCGAGGAGCGGCGCGCCCAGCTGTTGATGGACCTGTCGCTGAACCTCAAGGCACTGGTCTCGCAGCGCCTGATTCCCAAGCAGGACGGCAAGGGGCGCGCGGCCGCCGTCGAGGTGATGCTGAACACGCCGCTGATCGCCGACCTCATCTTCAAGGGCGAGGTGGCCGAGATCAAGGAAATCATGAAGAAGAGCCGCAACCTGGGCATGCAGACCTTCGACCAGGCACTGTTCGACCTGTTCGAGGCCAACGTGATCAGCTATGAGGATGCCCTGCGCAACGCCGACTCGGTGAACGACCTGCGCTTGCAGATCAAGCTCAGCAGCCAGCGTGCCAAGACGACGGACCTGGCCTCGGGCACCGAGCATTTCGCCATCGTCTGATACCCACACACTCGCCCCACCCGGCCCGCCCCTGCGGGCCTCTCTTTTTGACGGAGCCCAACCCATGAGCAGCAGCATCAATCCCCGCACCTACGATCCGGTCCCCGCACGCCGCGTGGCCTTCCTGGGCTTGGGCGTCATGGGCTACCCGATGGCGGGGCACTTGGCATCGGCGGGCCATACCGTGACGGTGTACAACCGTACCGCTACGAAATCAGAAGCATGGTGCGCTGAATTCAAGGGCGTTACAACCGTAAAACATGCCAAGACGCCGCGCGAGGCCGCACAAGGCGCGGACATCGTGTTTTGCTGCGTGGGCAATGACGACGACCTGCGCTCCGTGGTGCTCGGGGCCGACGGCGCGTTCGCCGGCATGCAGCAGGGTGCGGTCTTCGTGGACCACACCACGGCATCCGCGGCGGTGGCGCGCGAACTCTATGGCGCCGCCCGCACGCTGGGCCTGCAGTTCATCGACGCGCCGGTCTCCGGCGGGCAGGCCGGCGCGCAAAACGGGCAACTGACCGTGATGTGCGGCGGCGACGCTGCAGCCTTCGATGCCGTACGCCCCACGGCGATGGCCTTCTCGCGCGCGTTCACCCGTATTGGCGACAGCGGCGCCGGCCAACTGGCCAAGATGGTCAACCAGATCTGCATTGCCGGCCTGGTGCAGGGTCTGTCCGAGGCGATCGCCTTCGGCCAGCACGCGGGCCTGGACATGCCGCTGGTGCTCGACGTGATCGGCAAGGGCGCTGCCCAGAGCTGGCAGATGGACAACCGCGGCAAGACCATGGTGGAGGGCCGTTTTGACTTCGGCTTTGCCGTGGACTGGATGCGCAAGGACCTGGGGCTGGTGCTCGACGAAGCCAAGCGCAACGGTGCGCGTCTGCCGGTCACGGCGCTGGTGGACCAGTTCTATGCCGACGTGCAGCTTGCCGGCGGCAACCGCTGGGACACGTCCAGCCTGATCACCCGCCTAGCGCCCAAAAAAGACTGAGGCCCCAGGCGCACTGCCCGCGCAGGGCGGGCAGTGGTTCAATCACCTGTCACAAGGCGCGGATGGTGCCGACTTGGTCGGCGCGAGCAGCCCGTGCTCAGGGCTTGACTGGCTGCGCCGCCGCGGCGGGGTCCTGCGAGACGGGCGCGGGCTGCTGCGCCGCGCCACCGCGGATCAGTTCCTCTTCGGAGATCACCTCGAACACGCGCACGACCTTGCGTACGCCATCCACGCCGCGCGCGATCTCCGCGGAGCGCTTGGCTTCGCGCTGCGTGACACGGCCCATCAGGTACACCACGTCGCGCTCGGTGACGACCTTGAACGCATTGGCAGACAGGTCCTTAGCGTCCACGAGGCTCGCGCGCACCTTGGTCGAGATGAAGGCGTCGCGCGAGCGCTGCGTCAGCGAGGACGCGGGCATCACGCCCAGGTCGTTGACCACCGAGCGCACGTTGTCCACGCCTTGCGCGATCTGCTCCACCTTCTGGCCGTCGGCGGCCGTGGGCACTTCGCCCGTCAGCAGCACCTGGCGGTTGTAGCTGGTCACGTTCACGTGCACGCGGTCGCCCAGGGTCTCACGGATGCGGCTGGCGGTGCGCATCTCGATGCCTTCGTCCTCCACCTGGGTGCCGGTGGTGCGCCGGTCGGTCGCCATCAGGGTGCCGACCACGGCACCGCCGCCGATGACCAGCGGCGCGCAGCCGGCGAGGCTGCCGGCCAGGGCCGCGGCCGCGAGCGCGGCGCTAGAAATTCGCAGCAGGGGAAATGTCATAGAGGAATCTCCTGTTCTCCAAGTAACTGGGCGTCCACGCCGTCGCACAGGCAGTGCAGCACCAGCGCATGCACCTCGCGCACACGGGCGGCTCGGTCGTGCGGCACGCAGATCTGGACATCGGTCTCGTGCAGCAGCGCGCCCAACGCCCCGCCGTCGCGGCCACACAGGGCGACCACGGTCATGTCCCGCTCATGGGCGGCCTGCACGGCCTGCAGCAGGGCTGGCTCGTTGCCGCCGATGGTGATGACCAGCAGCAGATCTCCTGCCTGCCCCAGGGCACGCACCTGGCGCGCCAGCACGGCGCTGTCCGCTACGGCGCTGGTGCCGGTGGCCAGGGCATCGGGCAGCAGGGCCAGCGCCGCCAGTTCGGGCCGATCGCGCTCGAAACCGGCCACGCAAAAGGCCGCGAACTGCAGGGCCTGCGCGGACGAAGGGCCGCTACCGCAGGCCAGCACCTTGGCGCCGTTGGTCACACAGGCCCAGATGGCCTGCACGGCTGCGCTGATGGGATGGCTGAGCGCCTGGGCCGACTGGTATTTCAGGTCGGCGCTGTCGATGAAATGCTGTTGGATGCGTTGCTCAAGCATGGGCCGTGAATGATACCTGGGGGTATCGCGGCGCCTGTAGCAAACGGTAGGCCGCGCGCTACGCGGCGTCGAATGCGCCGCGCAGCCACTGCAGCCGGTCGCCCTCGATGAGCACCGCATCGAAGCGGCACGGCGGCGGTGCGGGCCAGCGCAGCAGGTAGTGCTGCGCGGCAAAGACGATGCGCCGCTGCTTGGCCACGCCGATGCTGCCGCCCGCGCCGCCGTAGCCGCTGGCGGCGCGGCTGCGCACCTCCACGAACACCAGCGTGCCGTCGCGCTCGCGCAGGATCAGGTCGATCTCTCCGCCGCCGCGCCCCGGCGTCCGATAATTGCGCTCCACCAGCGCCAGGCCCGCCGCCGTGAGATGGGCCAGCGCGCGGTCTTCCCCCGCCTGCCCCGCGGCGCGCGTGGTGCGCGCGGGCGCACTGCCATTCACCTTCTTGCCGAGGAATCCCATTGAGCGCCTCTTTTGCCTCTGCCTTGAGCGCCGCGCGCGATGCGGCGGCCGCGCAGCATTATCCGCAGGGCGCCCTGTACGTGGTCGCCACGCCCATCGGCAACCTGGCCGACATCACACTGCGTGCGCTGCACGTGCTGCAACTGGCCGACACGCTGGCGTGCGAGGACACGCGCCACACCCAGTCGCTGCTGCGCGCCTACGGCATCGACAAGCCCTCCGACCGCCTGCTGGCGCTGCACCAGCACAACGAGGCGCAGGCCGCGCAGATGGTGGTGCAGCAACTGCAGGCCGGCCAGCGCGTGGCATACGTGAGCGACGCCGGCACGCCCGGGGTGAGTGATCCCGGCGCGCGCCTGGTGGCGGCCGTGCAGGCCGCGGGGCTGCGCTGCATTCCCTTGCCAGGGGCCAGCAGCGTGACGAGCGCGCTGAGCGTCGCGGGCGCGGTGGCCCCCACCGCCGACAGCGGCGGCTTCCTGTTCGCGGGCTTTCTTCCGCCCAAGGGCGCCGAACGCGCGGCCGCGGTGCAGCGCCTGGCGGCCGAGCCGCGCTGCGTGGTACTGCTGGAGGCGCCGCACCGCATCGCTGCGCTGGCCGACACACTGGCGGACCTGGGCGAGCGGCCGGTGACGCTCGCACGCGAACTCACCAAGCAGTTCGAGGAAGTCTCCACGCATCCCGCGCGGGAGCTGGCCGCGTGGCTGGCCGGCGCTCCCCAGCGGGTCAAGGGCGAGTTCGTGGTGCTGCTGCACCCGTTGGCGGCCACGCAGGGCGACGGCGCGGAGGCCGAGCGCGTGCTGCGCCTGCTGCTGGACGAGCTGCCGACCAAGACCGCGGTGAAACTGGCGGCCGACATCGCGCACGCCTCGCGCAACACGCTGTACGAGCGCGCGCTGCAGATCAAGCGGGACGCAGAGACTGCGGGCGAACACGGCTGAATCGCGCCGGCGCCCCGGCGCCGGCAGCGCCAGCGCCCCATCCGACCGGCATGCACGGGCACGGCGCCGCTGCATGGTCGGCGCGGGCACGCCCTTCATTTCAAGCCCAATTGACCTCCAGCGCTTATCCATCAAGCGCAAGGTGCTATCAACTTGATAAAAGTACACCAATGATGGCCAGGCCATCGCGGGCCAGCGCCCGGGCCTACCGCCCCGCGCTGCGCGGCAGGCCGAACGCCAGCGCCCCCAGCGCGCCCTGCGCCAGGCCGTAGACGCCATAGACCACGCCCACGCCCACGGCGGCGGACGCGGCCACGCCGAAGGGGGCCAGCGCGGCCACGGCGGCCGCCTCGCGCGTGCCCCAGCCGCCCACGCTCACCGGCAGCGCCGCCATCAGGAACACGGGCGCGATCGCCCAGGCCCACACGCTGGCCGGCAGCGCCACACCCAGTGCCAGCCCGCCCCCCGCCAGCGCCGCGGCCGACAGCAGCTGCACCGCCGCCGATGCCCCGGCCTGCCAGACCAGTTGACGCAGGAAGTCGGGGCGCGTTGCGGCTTCACGCAGCGGCGCGAGCCAGCCGCCCGCAAACCGGCGGCTGCGCAGCAGCGCAGGCAGGCACCACGGCAGCGCCAGCCACAGCAGCGTGCCCACAAACATCAGCGCGATGAAAAGTCCCCTTGGCAACCGCAGCCAGGGCGCCAGCACGTCGGCACAGGCGGCAGCGCCCAGGCCGCCGATGGCGCACAGCATCCACAGGCCACTCAGCCGGTCCAGCACCACCGACCAACTGGAGGCCGCCGTGTCCTGACCGGTACCACGCAGTACCACGGCGCGGTACACGTCGCCCCCCACCACGGCCCCCGGCAGCAACGCATTCAGGCCGATGGCCTGGAAGTACCAGCGGCAGGCATCGCGCGCGCTCGCGTCGGCGCCCAGCCACCGCGCCAATGCCCGCCAGCGCAGCGCCGAGACGAGGTTGGAAGCGATGCCCGCCAGCAGCCCCGCCAGCAGCCACACTGGCTGGGCCTGGCGCAGTTGGCCCCACACGCGGGACGGATCGGCCAGCGCCACCACCGCGCCCAGCAGGGCCAGGCCCACCAGGCCGCGCAGCAGGGCCTTGAACGGACGTTTCACGCTATCTTATTAGTAGCTGCTTGCGCTTGCTGGTCGCGCGCCGCAGGCATATTTACTCTTGAATCCGGCACATATTCCTGCGCATGGAACTGCGGTGCCCCGCCGGCCTCGTGGTAGATGCGCATCAGCAGCTCGCCGATCAGGCCCGCCACCACCATCTGCACGCCCATCAGCACCAGCATGACGCCGGCAAGCAGCAGCGGCCGGCCGCCGATGTCCTCGCCCAGCACTTTCTGCAGCAGCAGCCAGGCCAGGATCAGCACCCCCGGCGCAGCCAGCCACAGCCCCAGCCCGCCGAAGGCATGCAACGGGCGCTGGCGGTAGCGCATGAAGAAGACGATGAGGATCAGGTCCAGGATGACGCGGAAGGTGCGGTCGATGCCGTACTTGGACACGCCGCGGGTGCGCGCATGGTGGCGCACCGGCACTTCCGTGATGCGCGCGCCCGCCTCCTTGGCCAGCGACGGGATGAAGCGGTGCAGCTCGCCGTAGAGGCGGATACGGTCGATGATGGGCCGGCGATAGGCCTTGAGCGCGCAGCCGTAGTCGTGCAGGTGCACGCCCGTGGCGCTGGAGATCAGCCGGTTGGCGATGCGCGAGGGCAGCTTGCGCGACAGCTCCGCGTCCTGCCGGTCCTTGCGCCAGCCGCTGACCATGTCCACGCTGGAGTCGTTCTCCAGGCGCTCCAGCAGCAGCGGAATGTCGCCGGGTTCGTTCTGCAGGTCGGCATCCAGCGTCACCACATAGCGGCCGCGCACGCGATCGAAACCCGCCTGCAGGGCGCTCGACTGGCCGTAGTTGCGTGCCAAGAACACCGGGCGCAACCAGGGGCGCGTGGCCGCCAGTTCACGCAGCGTGTCGGCGCTGCCGTCGCGCGAGCCGTCGTCCACCGCGAGCAATTCGAAGCTGAGCGGCTGCGCAGACATCGCCTGCGCGATGCGCTCCACGAGGTCGGGCAGGTTCTCGACCTCGTTGTAGATCGGCACCACGATGGAGACGTCGGGCGCTGGAGTAGGGGCGGTGTTCATCAAGGAAACAGTTGTAGCGGGATAATGGCTGCGATTGTGCCTCGCGCGCCCCGCGCGTTCGCGCCCGCCGGACGCACACGGTGCGCTACTTTCCCCTTGCCCCATGACCGCCTCCACCGCGCCCCGCGCGCTTTCGTCCCGCCTTCCCTGGACCCACCCGCTGTTCTGGTTCGCGGCCATCTCGCTGGCGCACGTGGCCATGCGCCTGCTTGCGTCGCCCGCGCTGAAGTGGGATGAGGCCGAGCAGATTCTGTGGACCCAGGAGCTGGCACTGGGCTACGGCCCGCAGCCGCCGCTGTACACCTGGCTGCAATGGGCGATGAACCAGGTGTTCGGCCCCAGCGTGCTGGCGCTGTCGCTGCTCAAGCATGGGCTGCTGGCACTGACGTATTCGCTCATGTACCTGGCCGGGCGGGAACTGCTGGACGAGCGGGGGGCCTTCTGGGCGTCGGCCAGCATGGTGCTGATGCCCGCGCTGGGCTGGTATTCGGTCCGCGACCAGACCCATACCATTCTGGTCACGGCGATGGCCTGTGGCGCGTGGTGGCTGCTGCTGCGCATCGTGCGGCGCCCCCGGCCGCTGGACTTTGCCTTGCTGGGGCTGGTGTGCGGCTTCGGCATGCTGGGCAAGTACAGCTTCGCGTTGGTGGCGGGCGCCATGCTGCTGGCGGCACTGTCGGTACCCGAGGCGCGCCGCGCGCTGCTGTCGCGCGGCTGGTGGTGGGCGCCCCTGGTGGGCCTGCTGGTCGTGCTGCCGCATGCGGCATGGCTGCTGTCGCACCTCACCGAGGCGACGTCCGGCACCATCAGCAAGATGAACATCCAGCCTGAAAACGGGCTGGTCAAGGGCCTGCTGAGGCTGCTGGAGGGTGTGGTCCCCAGCACGCTGCTGCTGTGGGCGCTGTTCGCGTTGTGGGCTTTCCGTTCGGCCTGGTGGCAGCGGCCGCTGGCGCCGGTGTCGCCGCCGATGCACCGCGTGTTCGTGCGCTACCTGGGCCTGGTGTTGCTGGCGCTGGCCGGCATGGTGGTGTTTGCAGGCGTGAGCAACTTCAAGGGCCGCTGGATACTTCCACTGCTGTGTATGGCACCCCTGGCCGCCTTCTCTGCGCGGCCCGAGTTGCAACACCACCCGCGTGCACGGCGCTACACGATCGCCGTGGCCACGATGGCCGTCATCCTGCTGGTCGCTGCCGGCATACGCCCCTGGTTCAGCGGGCTGCGCGGCGAGGTGGATGAGCTGAACCACCCGTCCATCGAACTGGCGGACGCCCTGCGCGCCGCGGGCTATGACGGCACCAGCCCCATCGTCGCGTCCGACCATATGCTGGCCGGCATGCTGCGGGTGCGCTTTCCCGACGCACTGGTGGACGCCTGTGCGCCGGGCGAAGACGAGATCCCGACCTGTGTCGCCGACCATTTGCGCCGCAGCGTGCAGCGGGGGCAAGGCCTGCTCTTGATTTCACGCACCGACTACGTTCCGTCGAGCTGGTGGGATCAGGCCCAGGCCCGCATCGCGCCGCGTGCGCTGCAGTCCATCCACCTGCCATTCCACATGGTGCGCGCGGGCACACCCCAGGCCCATTACGAATACATCTGGAGCCCACGCGGCACACAACCATGAGCGTCACCCTGGTCACCGGCTGCGCCGGCTTCATCGGCATGCATTGCGCGCAGCGGCTGCTGGAGCGCGGCGAACGGGTGGTGGGCATCGATAACCTCAATGCCTACTATGACGTCGGCCTGAAGCACGCGCGCCTGGGCCGCTTGCACGGTCAGGGCGAATTCACTTTCGAGCAGATCGATGTCGCCGACCGCGACGCCATGCATGCGCTGTTTGCGCGGGTGCGTCCCCATCGGGTGTTGCATCTGGCGGCACAGGCCGGCGTGCGCTACTCCATCGACCAACCCGACGATTACACCGACTCCAATCTCCTGGGCTTCGGCAACATCCTGCAGGGCTGCCGCGCACAGCAGGTGGAGCACCTGGTGTTTGCCAGCAGCTCCAGCGTGTACGGAGGCAACGCGAAGTTGCCGTTCTCCGAGCGCGACGCGGTGGACCATCCCGTCAGCTACTACGCGGCGACCAAGAAGGCCAATGAGGTCATGGCGCATGCCTACGCGCACCTGTACGGCATTCCGACCACGGGCCTGCGGTTTTTCACGGTGTATGGGCCATGGGGGCGGCCCGACATGGCGCTCTTCAAGTTCACCCGCGCCATGCTTGCGGGCGAGACGATCGACGTCTACGGCGAAGGTCAGTTGGTGCGTGACTTCACCTACATCGACGACATCGTCGAGGGCGTATTACGCGTACTCGACAAGCCCGCCACACCCGACGCCGCATTCGATCCACTGTCGCCGTCGCCCGGCTCGAGCCTCGCGCCCTACCGTATCTTCAATATCGGCAACAGCGCTCCTACGCTGCTCATGGACTACATCCATGCGCTGGAGGAGGCGTTGGGGATGGTCGCCCTCAAGCGCATGCTTCCACTACAACCCGGCGACATGCACAGCACGGCGGCCGACATGTCGGCGCTGGCTTCCTGGGTCGGCTTTGCCCCCCATACGCCCGTGCGGGACGGCGTGGCGCGCTTCGTCCACTGGTACAAGGACTTCTACCCATCATGAAAGTTACGGTTTTTGGCACCGGCTATGTCGGCCTGGTGCAGGGTGCAGTGCTGGCCGACGTCGGCCACGATGTGATCTGCGTGGACGTCGATGCCGCCAAGGTGGCCGCGCTGCAGGCGGGCCATATCCCCATCCACGAGCCGGGGCTGGAGCCCCTGGTGCAGGCCAACCAGGCGGCAGGCCGCCTGCGCTTCACTACTGACGCCGCTCAGGGCGTGGCCCATGGGGAGCTGATCTTTCTCGCCGTCGGCACCCCGCCCGATGAGGACGGCAGCGCTGATCTGCAGCATGTGTTGGCCGTCGCGCGCACCATCGCGACGCACATGACCGAGCCGAAGACCATCGTCAATAAATCCACCGTCCCCGTGGGCACGGCCGACAAGGTCGCCGATACCGTACGCAAGGTGCTGGAGACGCGGGGCGTGGCCTTGGCATTCGAGGTGGTGTCCAACCCCGAATTCCTCAAGGAAGGTGCTGCCGTCGCCGATTGCAAGCGGCCCGACCGTATCGTCATCGGTACACGCGCACCCCAGGCCGAGCGCCAATTGCGCGAGCTGTATGCGCCTTTCAATCGCAACCACGACCGCATCGTGATGATGGATGTGCGCAGCGCCGAACTGACGAAGTACGCCGCCAACGCCATGCTGGCCACCAAGATCAGCTTCATCAATGAAATGGCCAACCTGGCCGAGCAACTGGGTGCGGACATCGAAGACGTGCGCCGCGGGCTCGGAAGTGACCCGCGCATTGGCTACCACTTCATCTATCCCGGCGTGGGTTACGGCGGGAGCTGCTTTCCCAAGGACGTCAAGGCCCTCATCCACACGGCCCAGTCCATTGGCTTCACCCCCGATCTGCTACTGGCCGTCGAAAGCCGCAATGACGCGCAACGGCAGTTGCTGGCGCGGCGCATCATTGCGCACTACGGCGGCAACCTGCGCGGCAAGACCATCGCGGTCTGGGGGCTGGCCTTCAAGCCGGAAACCGATGACATGCGCGAAGCGCCCAGCCGTTACCTCCTACAGAGCCTGTGGGCAGCAGGCGCCCAGGTGCGCGCCCACGACCCGGCCGCCATGGACGAGGCCCGGCGCATTTTTGGAGAACGTGACGACCTGGTGCTGTGCGGCAGTCCCACCGAGGCATTGGAAGGAGCGGACGCGTTGGCCATCGTGACGGAATGGAAAATTTTCCGCGTGCCCGACTTTGCGCAGATGGCCCATGCACTCCACGACCGTATGGTCTTTGACGGGCGTAACCTCTATGACCCCGAGACCATTACGCGCTTCGGCCTCGGGTACGTATCGATAGGACGCGCGCCAGCCGTCGGCAGGTCCTGAAACACAACCTCCTGAAACACAACCACGTGGGGGACCTAAGACAACAGAGGGCCGTTTCCGTCCGCCCTCGGGTCCCGCGCGCCGCAGATTCAAGAAGCGGAGCAGCCTGAACAAAAACAAAAAGGCCCACCGAGGTGGGCCTTTTTTTGACTGCCAGAATTTGGTTGCGCGAGAAGGATTTGAACCTCCGACCTTTGGGTTATGAGCCCAACGAGCTACCAGACTGCTCCATCGCGCGGTAGACAGAAATTATAACCTATATTTAAGCTTCCGTGGAAGAAACTTCAGGCGTCTCAGCACGATCAACCAGTTCGACGTACGCCATGGGCGCGTTGTCGCCCACCCGGAAGCCCATCTTCAGAATGCGGGTGTAGCCGCCGGGACGCGTCTTGAAACGCGGACCCAGGTCGTTGAACAGCTTCGTCACGCTGTCACGATCACGCAGGCGATTGAAAGCCAGGCGGCGATTCGCAACGGAATCTTCCTTGGCCAGAGTGATCATGGGCTCGATCACGCGGCGCAGTTCCTTGGCCTTGGGCAATGTGGTCTTGATGGCCTCATGCTCGATGAGCGAGTTCATCATGTTCTGCAGCATCGCGAGGCGGTGCGAGCTGGTGCGATTGAGTTTACGGAGACCGTGTCCGTGGCGCATGGTGCTTTCCTTTGATGTAATTAAATCGGGCAGCCGTATCAGGTACTGCCCGAGGCACTGGCTCTTTTCAGAGATCTTTAAATTATAACTTAACGCTTGTCGAGCCCTGCCGGAGGCCAGTTCTCGAGCTTCATACCCAGGGTCAGGCCGCGCGAAGCGAGCACTTCCTTGATCTCGTTGAGCGACTTGCGACCCAGGTTTGGCGTCTTCAGCAGTTCATTCTCGGTTCGCTGAATCAGATCACCGATGTAATAGATGTTCTCCGCCTTGAGGCAGTTGGCGGAGCGCACGGTGAGTTCCAGTTCGTCCACAGGACGCAGCAGGATCGGATCGAAGGTCGCAGCGCCGCGAGAGCTTGCCGGCGCATCGAAAGCTGCCAATTCACCGCCTTCCAGCTGCGCGAATACTGCCAACTGTTCCACCAGAATCTTGGCGGAAGCGCGGACCGCGTCCTCGGCAGTAATAGCGCCGTTGGTTTCGATCTCGACGACGAGCTTGTCCAGGTCCGTGCGCTGTTCCACACGCGCGCTCTCAACGGTATAGCTCACGCGTTTCACCGGCGAGAAGGAAGCATCCAGCACGATACGGCCAATGGACTTCGTCGCCTCGTCCGCGTAGCGGCGCAGGTTGCCGGGCACGTAGCCGCGGCCCTTCTCCACCTTGATCTGCATGTCCAGCTTGCCGCCCGCAGACAGCGTGGCAATGACGTGCTCGGGGTTCACGATTTCAACGTCGTGCGGCGTCTGGATGTCGCGCGCCGTGACGACGCCTTCGCCATCCTTGCGCAGGCTCAGCGTGACTTCGTCACGGTTGTGCAGCTTGAACACCACCCCCTTGAGGTTCAGCAGGATGTTGACCACATCCTCCTGAACGCCGTCAATGGACGAGTATTCGTGCAAGACACCGGCAATCGTCACCTCCGTTGCTGCGTAACCCACCATGGAAGAGAGCAGTACACGGCGAATGGCATTGCCCAGCGTGTGCCCGTAACCGCGCTCAAAAGGCTCCAACGCCACCTTGGCACGGTTGGGGCCAAGTTGCTCGACATTGATTGCCTTGGGTTTCAGCAAATTGGTTTGCATGCAGACTTCCTCTCAATACCCCCAGCTCGTTACACCGGTAAGGCTGGTGAAGCGCCTAAACCGCGATGCCTCGCGGTTCAGGGACGATTTCGGCTAACTTAAAGCTATGGTTTAACGCGAGTACAACTCAACGATCAGGGATTCGTTGATGTCTGCACCGAACTCATCGCGATCCGGGACCTTCTTGAAGGTACCTTCTACCTTGTCGGCATTCACTTCGACCCAAACGGGCATGCCCACCTGCTGCGCCAATTGCAAGGCTTCAACAATACGTGCTTGCTTCTTGGATTTTTCGCGTACCGCAACCACGTCGCCGGCCTTGACCAGATAGGATGCGATGTTGACGCTTTGACCATTCACAGTGATGGCCTTGTGGGACACGAGCTGACGCGCTTCGGCACGGGTCGAGCCGAAGCCCATGCGGTACACCACGTTATCCAGGCGGCACTCGAGCAGGCCGAGCAAATTAGCGCCCGTATTGCCCTTGAGGCGTTCAGCGGCCTCGAAATAGCGGCGGAATTGCTTTTCCAGCACGCCATACATGCGCTTGACTTTCTGCTTTTCGCGCAGTTGCAGACCATAGTCTGACGTGCGTGCGCCAGAAGTACGGCCATGCTGGCCTGGCTTCGAATCAAACTTGGCCTTGTCCGCGATAGAGCGGCGTGCGCTCTTCAGGAACAGGTCGGTGCCTTCGCGGCGGGAGAGTTTGGCCTTAGGGCCGAGATAACGTGCCACTTTTTATATCCTTGAATCGACTGCCGCAGCGGACTGCGGGAGCCACCATCGCGCCAGGCGATCGGTGGCGGTGGGCTTATGAAACCAATTAAATACGGCGACGTTTCTGGGGACGGCAACCGTTGTGGGGCACAGGCGTCACATCCGAGATGGAGGTGATGCGGATGCCGAGAGCGCCCAGCGCGCGCACCGAGGATTCGCGGCCAGGACCGGGACCCTTGATTTCGACATCGAGGTTCTTGATGCCTTGTTCAATGGCTGCGCGACCGGCCACTTCCGATGCCACCTGAGCAGCAAAAGGAGTCGACTTGCGCGAACCCTTGAAACCCTGGCCACCAGAAGACGCCCAGGACAGAGCATTGCCTTGGCGATCGGTGATCGTAATGATCGTGTTGTTGAAGGAGGCGTGCACGTGGGCGATGCCGTCCGAAATGTTCTTGCGAACCTTCTTGCGCACACGTTGCGCGGCGTTATTGGCAGGAGATTTAGCCATAGTGATCTTTCAGAATCTTACTTCTTCAGTGCCGCTGCACCCTTGCGCGGGCCCTTGCGGGTGCGTGCGTTGGTGCGCGTGCGCTGACCACGCATCGGCAGACCGCGACGATGACGGAAACCGCGATAGCAACCAATATCCATCAGTCGCTTGATGTTCATCGTGGTCTCACGGCGCAGGTCACCTTCGATGGTGAACTGAGCGATCTGGTCGCGAATCTTCTCCAGATCGGCATCGGTCAATTCCTTGACCTTCTTGGAATAAGCAATTCCGCATGCCTCGCAAATCTTGCGAGCACGGGTACGCCCGATCCCGTAGATGGCCGTCAGGCCAATCTCGGTGTGCTGATGGGGCGGGATATTGATACCAGCAATACGTGCCATGTTCGTCCTCTAATACTTCCCAATCAACCTTGGCGCTGCTTATGGCGCTGATCCGTGCAGATCACGCGCACAACGCCCTTGCGGCGGATGATTTTGCAGTTACGGCAAATTTTCTTGACCGAAGCCGAAACCCTCATTGCATTCTCCTAAACTTGTCCAATCGTTCCGGCCCAGTGCGCGGAACACAAAATAAGTGCCCGCGATGGATCGAAGGGCATCAATAAGCCGTTGCTTCTTGGCGAACCCGCGACTATAGCGCATTCGCCAAAGGCACACGGACATCAGGTACCTAATGTCGTCTTGAAGTTAGCCTTCTTCAGCAGCGATTCGTACTGCTGCGACATCATGTAGTTCTGTACCTGAGCCATGAAGTCCATCGTCACGACAACGATGATCAGCAACGACGTACCACCAAAATAGAACGGCACGTTGTACTTCAGGATCAGGAACTCGGGCAGCAAACACACGAAGGTGATGTAAACAGCCCCGGCCAGCGTCAGCCGCACCAGGATCTTGTCGATGTAGCGCGCGGTATGTTCACCCGGGCGGATGCCTGGAATGAATGCTCCGCTCTTCTTCAGGTTGTCTGCCGTTTCGCGGCTGTTGAAAACCAGAGCCGTGTAGAAGAAACAGAAGAAGATGATCGCCGCGGCGTAGAACATCACATAAACCGGCTGGCCAGGCGTCAGTGCCGCAGAAATATCACGCAACCACCGCATCGACTCTCCCGCGCTGAACCAATTCACAATGGTTGCAGGCAGCAGGATGATGGACGATGCAAAGATTGGAGGAATCACACCGGCCATGTTGAGCTTCAAAGGCAGATGGGAGGATTGCCCACCATAGACCTTGTTGCCCACCTGGCGCCGCGCATAGTTCACCAGTATCTTGCGCTGACCACGTTCGACGAAGACGACGAAGTACGTCACCAGTCCCACGACGATCACGATGAAGATGGCTGCCAGGATGCTCATCGCCCCCGTGCGCACCAGCTCCAACAGACCACCGATAGAACTGGGCAGACCCGCGGCGATACCGGCAAAAATCAGGATCGAAATACCGTTGCCCAGGCCGCGCTCAGTGATCTGTTCACCCAGCCACATCAGGAACATCGTGCCGGCGGTCAGGCTGACCACTGCCGTGAGCCGGAAGCCGAAGCCCGGACTCAACACGAGACCTGCGGAGCTCTCCAGAGCCACCGCAATACCCAGCGATTGGAAAATCGCCAAGCCCAACGTTCCATAACGGGTGTACTGCGTGATCTTGCGGCGCCCGGCCTCCCCTTCCTTCTTCAACTGCTCGAATGTGGGCACCACATAGGTCATCAGCTGCATGATGATCGATGCCGAGATGTACGGCATGATCCCCAGCGCGAAGACCGTGAAGCGCGAGAGCGCTCCACCCGAAAACATATTGAAAAGGTTGAGAATGCCGCCCTGCTGGCCACTGAACAACTGCTGCAGCTGCGCCGGGTCAATCCCAGGAACGGGAATGTGCGCGCCGATGCGGTACACAACCAACGCGAGCAGCAGAAAGACCAGACGCCGGCGTAGATCGCCAAACTTACCGGTTTTTGCCAGTTGAGCTGCGTTAGTAGCCACAGATGCCTTTCGTCAGAACCAGATCAGGCCAGGCTACCGCCGGCCGCTTCGATGGCAGCCTTGGCGCCAGCAGTTGCGGTGATTCCCGACAGCTTCACAGCCTTGGAAATCTCGCCACTCTTGATCACCTTGACCACCTTGGCCAGCTCGCCCACCAATCCTGCGTTCTTCAACGCCAGCACATCCACCTCAGCCAACCCCAGGTTTTCCAGGGCGGTCAAGGAGATTTCCGCATTGAACTTCAGCAGGTGCGATTTGAAGCCGCGCTTGGGCAGACGGCGCTGCAAAGGCATTTGACCGCCTTCGAAGCCCACCTTGTGGTACCCCCCGGAGCGGGACTTTTGTCCCTTGTGGCCACGGCCAGCGGTCTTGCCCAGGCCGGAACCAATGCCGCGACCAACGCGGCGCGCGGCGTGCTTGGCACCATCTGCGGGCTTGATGCTATTGAGTTCCATCATCAACCTCTCAGAGGACTTTGACCAGATAGCTGATCTTGTTAATCATGCCGCGCACTTCAGGCGTGTCCTTGAGTTCGCTGATGCTGTTGAGCTTGCGAAGACCCAGGCCACGAACGGTAGCGCGGTGCGATTCTTTGGTGCCAATCGGGCTGCGCACCAGTTGAATCTTGATGGTTTGTTGCGTTGTCATTGCACGCCTCCCTATCAGGCAGCGAAGAGGTCTTCGACCGTCTTACCGCGCTTAGCGGCCACTTCGGCCGGCGTAGTGGAATTGGTCAGGGCGTCAAACGTGGCGCGAACCATGTTGTAAGGGTTGGACGAACCGTGGCTCTTGGCCACGATATCGGTAATGCCCATCACCTCGAACACGGCGCGCATCGGGCCGCCAGCGATGATGCCGGTACCCTTGGGGGCCGGGGCCATCATCACCACGGCTGCGCCGTGGTGGCCCGTCACGTTGTGGTGAATGGTGCCGTTCTTCAGCGACACCTTCACCATGTTGCGACGTGCCTCTTCCATGGCCTTTTGCACGGCGGCGGGCACTTCCTTGGACTTACCCTTGCCCATGCCCACGCGGCCGTCACCATCGCCAACCACCGTCAGCGCAGCGAAGCCCAGAATGCGGCCACCCTTCACGACTTTGGTCACGCGGTTGACCGCGATCATTTTTTCGCGCAGACCGTCGTCCTGACCTTCGCTCTGTACCTTGGGTTGAAATTTAGCCATTTTGTATTCCGCTCCGCTTAGAACTGCAGGCCGGCTTCACGGGCTGCATCGGCCAGGGCCTTCACGCGGCCGTGGTATGCAAAACCTGCACGATCAAATGCAACCTTCTCGACACCGGCCGCCTTCGCCTTCTCAGCGATGCGCTTGCCGATGATCTGGGCTGCAGCGGCGTTGCCACCCTTGCCCGAGCCACCGAGCGACTTGCGCACATCGGCTTCGGCCGTGGATGCGCTGGCCAGCACCTTGCTGCCATCGCCGGAGATCACACTGGCGTAGATATGGAGATTCGTACGATTGACCGTCAGACGCGCGACACCTTGCTGGGCAATGCGGATGCGGGTCTGGCGGGCACGACGAAGACGCTGCTCTTTTTTGGTCAACATGCTGCAGCTCCTTACTTCTTCTTGGTCTCTTTGATCGTGACTTTTTCGTCCGCGTAGCGGATACCCTTGCCCTTATAGGGCTCGGGCGGACGAACGGCACGGATCTCGGCGGCCAGCTGGCCCACCACTTGGCGGTCAGCACCCTTGATCACGATTTCGGTGGGCGTCGGCGTGGCAACGGTGATGCCGGTGGGCATCTCGAAGTTCACGGGATGCGAAAAACCGATGGCCAGGTTCAGCTTGTTGCCGGAGGCTGCTGCCTTGAAGCCCACGCCGATCAGCGTCAACTTCTTCTCAAAGCCCTTGCTCACACCGACCACCATGTTGTTCACCAACTGGCGCACGGTGCCGCTCATGGCATTGGCTTCACGCGAGTCGTTGACCGGCTCAAAGCTCAGCTTGCCTTCGTTGTTAGACACCTTCACCAGCGCGTTCTGCGCCAGCGACAGCACGCCGCCAGCACCCTTGACACTGATCTGGTCGTCCTTGATGGACACATCCACGCCTGCGGGGATGCTTACCGGGGATTTACCTACACGGGACATTTCAGTCTTCTCCTCAATGCCACGTTAAGCGACGTAGCAAAGCACCTCGCCACCGACACCGGTAGCGCGCGCCTTGCGGTCGGTCATCACACCCTTGGGCGTCGTGACAATTGCCACACCCAGGCCGTTCATGACTTGCGGAATGGAACCACAGCCCTTGTACACGCGCAGGCCGGGACGGCTGACGCGTTCGATGCGCTCGATCACCGGGCGACCGGCGTAGTACTTCAGGGTGATTTCGAGTTCAGTCTTGCCGCTCTCGGACTTCACTTCGAAGCCGTCGATGTAACCCTCGTCCTTCAGCACCTGGGCGATGGCAACCTTCACTTTGGAAGAAGGTACCGACACGGTGGCCTTGGACACCATTTGTGCGTTGCGGATGCGGGTCAGCAAGTCAGCGATGGGATCACTCATGCTCATGTTGTATCTCTCCTGCCTGCTTACCAGCTGGCCTTGGTGACACCGGGGATGTCACCGGCAAATGCCAGTTCACGGATCTTTGCGCGACCCAGACCGAATTGACGGAAAGTGCCACGGGGACGACCGGTGATTTCGCAGCGGTTACGCTGGCGCGTGGGGTTGGCGTTGCGAGGCAGTTTCTGCAGGCCCAGACGGGCCGCTTCGCGCTCTTCGTCGCTGCGCTTGGCATCGCCGGCAATCGCCTTCAGTTCCGCGTACTTGGCGGCGTACTTGGCGGCCAGTTTTTCGCGCTTCAGTTCGCGCTGGATCAAAGCTACTTTAGCCATACGCTGCCTTTAGTTCTTGAACGGGAAACGGAAAGCCGTGAGAAGCGCCTTGGCTTCTTCGTCGGTCTTGGCCGTCGTGGTGATGCTGATATTGAGGCCGCGCAAGGCATCCACCTTGTCGTACTCGATCTCAGGGAAAATGATCTGCTCTTTGACGCCGATGTTGTAGTTGCCACGGCCGTCGAATGCGCGACCGGAGATACCACGGAAGTCGCGCACGCGGGGCAGCGCGATCGTCACGAAGCGATCCAGGAATTCGTACATCTGCGCACCGCGCAGCGTCACCATGCAGCCAATGGCCTGGCCTTCGCGGATCTTGAAACCGGCGATAGCCTTCTTGGCCTTGGTCACCACGGGCTTCTGACCAGCGATCTTGGTCAGGTCCGCCACGGCGTTGTCCATGATCTTTTTATCCGCCACGGCCTCGCTCACGCCCATGTTGAGCGTGATCTTGGTCAGACGGGGAACCTGCATGGGCGAGGTGTAACCGAACTGCTTGACCAGTTCGGGGGCGATCTTGTCGCGGTAGATTTCTTGCAGTCGTGCCATGTGGACTCCTTAGGCAGCCTTGATTTCGGCGCCGCTGGACTTGAACACGCGAACACGCGTGCCGTCGGCCTGCACCTTGATGCCCACGCGGTCAGCCTTGCCGGTAGCGGCATTGAAAATGGCCACGTTGGATTGGTGGATGGGCATGGCCTTTTCCACGATGCCGCCAGTCGTACCCTTCATGGGGTTCGGCTTGACATGCTTCTTGACCAAGTTAATGCCTTCGATGACCAGATGAGAGTCATCCTTGCGCAGCGACACCGTGCCGCGCTTACCCTTGTCGCGCCCGGTGAGCACGATGACTTCGTCGCCCTTGCGGATCTTGTTCATGGCGCGTCCTTTAGAGAACTTCGGGAGCCAGGGACACGATCTTCATGAAGCGCTCGGTACGCAGTTCACGCGTCACGGGGCCGAAGATGCGGGTGCCGATGGGCTCCAGCTTGGAATTGAGCAACACTGCTGCATTGCCGTCGAACTTCACGAGCGAACCGTCGCCGCGGCGGATACCCTTCGCCGTACGCACAACCACTGCGCTGTAGACCTCGCCCTTCTTGACGCGGCCACGCGGAGCAGCTTCCTTCACGCTCACCTTGATGATGTCGCCAACGCTGGCATAGCGACGCTTGGAACCGCCCAGCACCTTGATGCACAGGACGGACTTCGCGCCGGTATTGTCGGCAACGTCTAACCGAGATTCTGTTTGGATCATTTCAATATTCCCAACTTGCACCAGCGGTCGAATGCCCCGAAGCCTTTCAAGGCGGCCGACCTGCCAGTCAGTCTTGGGCCCGTCGTCCACGCCGCAAACCATTTGCGGCGCTTCCCGCTGGGCAGAAACCTCGCGCACTTAACGCGAAGCCTGGTAGTATCGCAAACTTAAAACCGGGCGTCAAGCGCTTTTTATGCCGGCACCGTGGCGTAGTGTGCGGCCAACTCCAGGAACGCGGGCAGCTGCGGGTCCTGGCCGGGGATTTCCTCGCGCAGGATGTCCGCCACGCGCGGCGCCAGCGCGGCCGCCAGGCGCGCATCGAGAAACAGCACGCGCGAGCGCCGCGCGAGCACGTCCTCCACGGTGCGTGCGTACTCATGGCGCGCGGCAAAGCGCACCATGGCCTCGCTGAGCCCTTCGGCCAGTTGCACCTGCGAACCCGGAAGGGCTTGCACCCGTGCGGCCTCGTCACCGTAGGAATGCAGACCCTGGGGCGCGTTCATTCCCTGTCGCTCCCGGGTGGCACCGGCTCCTACCAGGGGCAGCGCAACGGTGATCCCGCCCGGGCGGCGCGGCAGCAGGTGTTCGTCCATGCACTTGAGCAGTACATCCTCGGCCATGGCGCGGTAGGTGGTCCACTTGCCGCCAGTCACGGTGACCAGCCCGCTGCGGCTGGCCAGCACGGTGTGTTCCCGGCTGATGCTCTTGGTGGCGGCGGCGTCTTCATCCGAGGGCTTGACCAAGGGACGCAGGCCCACCCAAATGCTGCGCACATCGCTCGCCTGGGGGGCGCGCCGCAGGTAGCGCGCCGATTCCCCCAGGATGAAGGCCACTTCCTCCCGCATGGCCTGGGGCTCGCGCGCCAGATCCTGGCGTGGGCTGTCGGTCGTGCCCAAAATCACCTTGCCCAGCCAGGGCACCGCAAACAGCACCCGCCCGTCGGCCGTCTTGGGCACCATCAGCGCATGGTCGGAGGGCAAAAACTCGCGGTCCACCACGATATGCACCCCCTGGCTGGGCGCCACCATGGGCTTGGCGGGCTGGCCACTCACATCACCGTCGCGCTGGCGCAGGGCGTCCACCCACACGCCGGTGGCGTTGACCACGCAGCGCGCGCGCACCTCGTAGCGCTGCCCGGTCTCGGCATCCTGGCAAACCACGCCCGCCACCTTCCCCCCGTCGTACAACAGGTCGTCCACGGGGCAGTAGTTGAGCAGCAGGGCCCCCCGCTGCGCGGCGGTACGCGCCAGGGCCAGGGCCAGTCGGGCGTCGTCGAACTGCCCGTCCCAATACTTCACGCCGCCCTTGAGCCCGTCGGCCATGGCCGTGGGCAGGCAGCGCAGGGTTTCCATGCGCCCAAGGAATTCGGTAGGCCCCAGGCCCGCCTTGCCGGCCAGGGCGTCGTACATCTTCAGTCCCACACCGTAGAACGGCGTTTCCCACACCTTGTAAGAAGGCATGACGAATGCCAACGGCTGCGCCAGATGGGGGGCGTTGCGCAACAGCGTGGTGCGCTCGTGCAGCGCCTCGCGCACCAGGGCGATGTTGCCCTGCGCGAGGTAGCGCACGCCGCCGTGTACCAGCTTGGTGGCACGCGAGGAGGTGCCCTTGGCGAAGTCGTGCGATTCCAGCAGCACGACGGAAAAGCCGCGCGCCGCCGCATCGAGCGCCACCCCCAGGCCCGTCGCCCCACCTCCGACGACCGCCAGGTCGTAGGTCACGGGTTGAGCCAGGCGGGCCAGCAGGTCGGCCCGTACGGTTGCCAAAGGGGTGGAGGTGTCGCTAGTCATAAGGGGAATGGTCCGTAACCCTGGCGGAAAAATCAGGGTTTACCCTGAATTGTGACCCGATCCGCGGGATGGGCCCGGCGAAGGGCCCATCCGCTGCGGCATCAACGCACCTTGCCGTCCTTCCAGGCCTGCAGCAGGGTGTTGTAGTTGATGGTTTCGCCCTTGGGCTTTTCATTGGCGAGCTTCTTCCAGGGCGCGTGCTGGTCGCTCAGCCACTTGGCCGGGTCACCCTTGGCGTTCAGCTTGGGCGCGCAGCGCTCCATGCCGGCGCGCTGCAGGCGGGCCATCACCTGGTCCATCTCGTCAGCCAGTGTGTCCATGGCTGCCTGCGGGGTCTTCTCGCCCGTGACGGCCTGGGCCACGTTCTTCCACCACAGCTGCGCCAGCTTGGGGTAGTCGGGCACGTTGGTGCCGGTGGGAGACCAGGCCACGCGCGCCGGGCTGCGGTAGAACTCGACCAGGCCGCCCAGCTTGGGCGCCATGTCGGTCATGGCCTTGGAGCGGATGTCGGACTCGCGGATCGGCGTCAGGCCGACGACGGTCTTCTTCAGCGACGTGCTCTTGGCCGTCACGAACTGGGCGTAGAGCCACGCGGCGGCCAGGCGGTCGGGGTTGTGGTCCTTGAAGAAGGTCCAGCTGCCCACGTCCTGGTAGCCGTTTTGCATGCCCTGCTTCCAGTACGGGCCGTTGGGACCGGGGGCCATGCGCCACTTGGGCGTGCCGTCGGCGTTGACCACGGGCAGGCCGGGTTTGGTCATGTCGGCGGTGAAGGCGGTGTACCAGAAGATCTGCTGCGCGATCTGGCCCTGGGCGGGCACGGGGCCGGCCTCGCCGAAGGTCATGCCCATGGCTTCCTTGGGCGCGTACTTCTTCATCCAGTCCACGTACTTGGTGAGCGCGTAGACGGCGGCCGGCGAGTTGGTCGCGCCGCCACGGGCCACGCTGGCGCCCACCGGGGTGCACTTGTCGTCGGCCACGCGGATGCCCCATTCGTCGATGGGCAGGCCGTTGGGCGTGCCGATGTCGGCGCTGCCGGCCATGGACAGCCAGGCGTCGGTGAAGCGCCAGCCCAGCGACGGGTCCTTCTTGCCGTAGTCCATGTGGCCGTAGATCGGCTTGCCGTCGATGTTCTTCACATCGTTGGTGAAGAACTCGGCGATGTCCTCATAGGCGCTCCAGTTCAGCGGCACGCCCAGGTCGTAGCCGTACTTGGCCTTGAACTTGTCCTTCAAGTCCTTGCGGTCGAACAGGTCGGCGCGGAACCAGTACAGGTTGGCGAACTGCTGGTCGGGCAGCTGGTACAGCTTGCCGTCCGGGGCGGTGGTGAACTTGGTGCCGATGAAGTCCTGCAGGTCCAGGCCGGGGTTGGTGTAGTCCTTGCCCGGGCCGGCCATGTAGTCGGACAGGTTCAGGATCTTGCCGTAGCGGTAGTGGGTGCCGATGAGGTCGGAGTCGCTGATCCAGCCGTCATAGATGGACTTGCCCGACTGCATGGAGGTCTGCAGCTTCTCGACCACGTCGCCTTCCTGGATCAGGTCGTGCTTGACCTGGATGCCCGTGATCTCGCTGAAGGCCTTGGCCAGGGTCTTGGATTCGTACTCGTGCGTGGTGATGGTCTCGGAGACCACCGCGATCTCCTTCACGCCCTTGGCCTGCAGCTTCTTGGCCGCGTCGATGAACCACTTCATCTCGGCCATCTGCTGGTCTTTGCTCAGCGTGGAGGGCTGGAACTCGCTGTCGATCCACTTCTTGGCCTCGGCCTCGCCGGCCCAGGCTGCCTGCCCCAGCGCCAGCGCCGCGGCGGCGAACGCGATCGCCTTGAACTGCATCTTCATTGCTGTCTCCTCACAAGAACGCTCCCCGGGGGTTGGATGGGCGCCGGTGCCGGGGGAGAGTCGGCTGGCCCCTTTTATAAAAATGTGAGCTACTGGCGCTTTTTGTTATTGGGTTTTAGATAGTTTTCTATCTCAAACCGCCGTAAATCAAGCGCAAGCAGCTATCTTTTTTGACTACCCTTTGCGCAGCACCAGCGCCAGCACCAGCATGGACAGCACGAAGCTGATCCACACCGAGGGCTCGGCCTCCAGCGAGAACCACTGCGCCATCTTCTCGCCCAGGCCCACCCAGGCCAGGTTGATGTACGCGGCGGTGAGCAGGCCGATGAACAGCCGGTCGCCGCGCGTGGTGGTCATGGGCAGGAAGCCCTTGCGCTCCACCGTGGGGGATTGGATTTCCCACACCGTCATGCCGATCAGCATGAGCACGATGCAGGTGAAGAACACCGCCACCGGGGTGGTCCAGGCCATCCAGTCAAACATTGCCCGCCCTCCTCAAACACGGCCCATCGCGAACCCCTTCGCGATGTAGTGGCGCACGAACCAGATCACGATGGCGCCCGGCACGATGGTCAGCACGCCGGCAGCGGCCAGCGTCGCCCAGTCCATGCCGCTGGCACTCACGGTGCGCGTCATGGTGGCCACGATGGGCTTGGCATTCACGCTGGTGAGCGTGCGTGCCAAGAGCAATTCCACCCACGAAAACATGAAGCAGAAGAACGCTGCCACGCCCACGCCCGCCTTGATCAGCGGCAGGAAGATGGTGAGGAAAAAGCGCGGAAAGCTGTAGCCATCGATGTACGCCGTCTCGTCGATCTCGCGCGGGATGCCGCTCATGAAGCCTTCCAGGATCCACACCGCCAGCGGCACGTTGAACAGCAGGTGCGCCAGCGCCACGGCGATGTGCGTGTCCATCAGCCCCACGGTGGTGTAGAGCTGGAAGAACGGCAGCAGGAACACGGCCGGCGGCGTCATGCGGTTGGTCAACAGCCAGAAGAACACGTGCTTGTCGCCCAGGAACTGGTAGCGGCTGAACGCATAGGCCGCGGGCAGCGCCACGGTGAGCGAGATCACCGTGTTGATGGCCACGTAGATCAGGCTGTTGATGTAGCCCGAGTACCAGCTCTCGTCGGTGAAGATGGTCTGGTAGTTGGCCCAGGTGAAGTGCTGGGGCCACAGCGAGAAGCTCGACAGGATCTCCTCGTTGGTCTTGAAGCTCATGTTGACCATCCAGTAGATGGGCAGCACGGCGAACACCAGGTAGGCGATCAGGAACAGTGTGCGTTTCTGGAAGCGGGGCTCATTCATGGCCGGCACCCTCCTTCGGCGTGGTGCCCACGCGCTGCATCCAGTTGTAGAGGATGAAGCACAGCAGCAGGATGATGAGGAAGTAGATCAGCGAGAACGCCGCCGCCGGCCCCAGGTCGAACTGGCCCACGGCCTTTTGCGTGAGGTACTGGCTGAGGAAGGTGGTCGCGTTGCCCGGCCCGCCGCCCGTGAGCACGAAAGGCTCGGTGTAGATCATGAAGCTGTCCATGAAGCGCAGCAGCACGGCGATCATCAGCACGCCGCGCATCTTGGGCAGCTGGATGTAGCGGAACACGGCGAACTTGCTCGCACCGTCGATGCGCGCGGCCTGGTAGTACGCGTCGGGAATGCTGCGCAGCCCCGCGAAGCACAGGAGCGCCACCAGCGGTGTCCAATGCCACACGTCCATGGCCAGCACGGTGAGCCAGGCGTGGGTGGCGTTGCCGGTGTAGCTGTAGTCGAAGCCGATGGCCTCGAACGCCGCGCCCAGCAGGCCGATGTCCGAGCGGCCAAAGATCTGCCAGATGGTGCCCACCACGTTCCACGGGATCAAGAGCGACAGCGCCACGATGACCAGCACCGCCGACGACTTCCAGCCCTGCGCGGGCATGCTGAGCGCCAGCAGGATGCCCAGTGGAATTTCCACCAGCAGCACCGCCAGTGAGAACGTGAGCTGGCGCAGCAACGCGCCGTGCAGTTCCTCGTCGCGCAGCACGGCGGCGAACCATTCCGTGCCCACGAACACGCGGCGCTCGGGGCTGATGATGTCTTGCACCGAGTAGTTCACCACCGTCATCAAGGGCAGGATGGCCGAGAAGGCCACGCACAGAATCACCGGCAGCACCAGGAACCAGGCCTTCTGGTTCACGGGTTTGGTCGTACTACTCATGGCAGTGCTCCAGGGCGTGGGCATTGCCTGCGACGCGCACCACTGGTGCGGCGCAGACGGCGGAGCGCCCAGCAAGGGCCGCTCCGCAGCAAAGGGCGCCGTCCCCCTTCCAGGGGGAAGCCGCGCAGCGGCTCAGGGGGTAGCCATTCATGGCAGCAGCTCCTCGTTCTTGTAGAAGCAGGTGTGCTCGCCCAGCACCTGCAGCCAGACCGCCTCGCCCGGCGCGGGCAGCGCCTGCTCGGGCGCGAAGCGGGCCTTGAGGGACTGACCCTCTACGGTGGCCGTGAGCATCTGGTGCGTGCCCACGTCCTGCACGCGCGCCACGGTGCAGCGCAACGCACCGGGCGCATGCGCGTCGGCCAGGGCCAGGTATTCGGGGCGCACGCCCAGTTGCACAGTGCCCTCCGGCAGCGCACGCGGCAGGGCCCAGCGCTGCGCGGCCACGGTGATCTCGCCGCCCTGCACCTGCGCGGGCAGGAAGTTCATGCCCGGCGAGCCGATGAAGTGGCCCACGAAGGCGTGCTGCGGGCGCTCGAACAGATCGCCCGGCGTGCCCATCTGCACCACGCGCCCGCGCGTCATCACCACCACCTGGTCGGCGAAGGTGAGTGCCTCCACCTGGTCGTGCGTCACGTAGATCAGCGTGAGCTTGAGCTCATGGTGGATCTGCTTGAGCTTACGGCGCAGTTGCCACTTGAGGTGCGGGTCGATCACCGTGAGCGGCTCGTCGAACAGCACGGCCGCGACGTCCTCGCGCACCAGGCCGCGGCCCAGCGAGATCTTCTGCTTGGCGTCGGCCGACAGGCCGGCCGCGCGCTGGTCGAGCTGGCCGCTCATCTCCAGCATCTCGGCGATTTTCCCCACGCGCTGGCGGATGTGCGCCTCAGGCACCTTGCGGTTCTTCAGCGGGAAGGCCAGGTTCTCGGCCACCGTCATGGTGTCGTAGATCACCGGGAACTGGAACACCTGGGCGATGTTGCGCTCCTGCGGGCTCGCGCGCGTGACGTCGCGGCCGTCAAACCGCACCTGCCCCTGCGAGGGCACGAGCAGGCCGGACATGATGTTCAGCATGGTGGTCTTGCCACAGCCCGAGGGGCCCAGCAGCGCGTAGGCGCCGCCGTCGTCGAAGACCATGTCCAGCGGCAGCAGCGCGTAGTCGCTGTCCTGCTGCGGGCGGTGTTTGTAGGAATGCGCCAGGTTGAGCTCGATGCGCGCCATGTCAGTGCCCTCCCTGCGCGCGTTCCGAGGCGCGTACGGGCGCCAGGGCCAGCGCGCCATCGGCGCCGAACACATAGGCCTGCGCCGGATCGAGGTACAGCGTGACGGCGCTGCCCAGTTCCAGATAGTGCACGCCCGTGACCTGCGCCACCAGCGCGCCCCAGGGCGTGGCGGCGTGCACGAAAGTGTCGGAGCCGGAGATCTCCGCCAGCTCCACCACGCCCTGTACCGCCACGTCGCCCGCGCGCTGGGCCAGCCGCAGGGCACTGGCGCGCAGGCCCACCGTGAGCGTGCCGCCCGCAGGGGCCTGCAGCGGCTGGCGCAGGGCCAGCACGCTGCCACCCGCCAGCTGCACGCCGCCGGGCACGGGCTGCGCGGGCAGCAGGTTCATGGGCGGATCGCTGAAGGCGCGTGCCACGCGCAGCGAGCGCGGCGCGTGGAACACCTCGGCCGTGGGGCCGTACTGCAGCAGCTCACCCTCGTGCAGCACAGCGGTGTAGCCGCCCAGCAGCAGCGCCTCGCCCGGTTCGGTGGTGGCGTAGACCACGGTAGAGCCGCCGGCGGCGAACAGTTGCGACAGTTCCTCGCGCAACTCCTCGCGCAGCTTGTAGTCCAGGTTGACCAGGGGCTCGTCCAGCAGCATCAGCGGGGCGCCCTTGGCCAGTGCGCGCGCCAGCGCCACGCGCTGCTGCTGCCCGCCCGACAGCTCGGACGGCAGCCGATCGAGGAAAGGCGTGATGTGCAGCCGCTCGGCCAGTTCGCGCACGCGCGCGGCCACGTTCTTGTCGCCGCGCAGCTTGAGCGGCGAGGCGATGTTGTCCGCCACCGTGAGCGACGGGTAGTTGATGAACTGCTGGTACACCATGGCCACGTTGCGCTCACGCACGGGCACGCCGGTGACGTCCACGCCGTCCACACGCACGCGGCCCTCGGTGGGCCGATCCAGCCCGGCCATGATGCGCATCAGGCTGGTCTTGCCCGCCTGCGTGGCCCCCAGCAGCACGGTCACGGCGTCGCTGTGCAGCCGCAGGTCCATGCCATGCAGCCACACCTGCGGGCCGACCCGCTTGGTGATGCCGTCCAAAATCAGCTCCATGCGCGCTCCTCGCCTCCCCTGTGGCAGCGGGGTGCCAGGCGTCCGCACGCCTGCCACTCCCGACAAAATCTTCGTATTCATTCATTTTTGTTCTTTTGTGATCGAAACGAATCAAGGTTTACCCTTGTTCGATTCCTTTTTGTTCGTTTTAAAGTGCATCCCGCCCCACTGACATGCCCGCCCCAGCGCCGCCCGTGAACACCAACCCCCGCCAACTCCAGTTGCTCGATGAAGTCCGCCTGCGCAAGTCGCTGAGCGTGGAGCAGTTGGCCGACATCCTGGGCGTGACGCTGCAGACCGTGCGCCGCGACGTACAGCGCCTGGCCGAACTGGGCCTGGTCAGCCGCTTTCATGGCGGGGTACGCATGCCCAGCTCCACCGTGGAGAACCTGGCCTATACCCAGCGCGAGGCGCTGAACTCCACGGGCAAGGCGCGCATCGCACGCGCCGTGGCCGCGCAGGTGCCCGACAACTGTTCGCTGATCCTGAACATCGGCACCACCACCGAAGCCATTGCCAAGGCGCTGCTGCACCACAAGGGCCTGCGCGTGCTGACCAACAACCTGAACGTGGCCGCCATCCTGTGCGCCAACCCCGACTGCGAGGTGATCGTGGCCGGCGGCGTGGTGCGCAAGCGCGACCGCGCCATCGTGGGCGAGGCGGCGGTGGACTTCATCCGCCAGTTCCGCGTGGACATCGCGCTCATCGGCATCTCCGGCATCGAGCCCGACGGCTCGCTGCGCGACTACGACATGCGCGAGGTGAAGGTCGCGCAGACCATCATCGAACACGCGCGCGAGGTCTGGCTGGCCGCCGACCACACCAAGTTCAACCGCCCGGCCATGGTGCAGCTGGCGCAGCTCGCGCAGATCGACCGGCTGTTCACCGACGCGCCGCCGCCCGAGCCCTTCCCGGCCCTGCTGCACGAGGCCGGCGTGCAATGCACCGTGGCTGCCGCATGAGAGGCCCTCCCGGCGACTGAACAGCGCCCCAACACGTTACGCTCCGCCCATGACCTACCTGCTCGCACTCGACCAAGGCACCTCCAGCTCCCGCAGCATCGTGTTCGACGAACGTGGCCGCATCGTGGCCCAGGCGCAGCGCGAGCTGCCGCAGATCTATCCCCGCCCCGGCTGGGTGGAACATGACCCGCGCGAGATCTGGCGCACGCAGCTCGCCACCGCGCAGGACGCGCTGCGCGAGGCGCGCATCACCGCGCAGGACGTGCGCGCCCTGGGCATCACCAACCAGCGCGAGACCACCGTGCTGTGGAACCGCCGCACCGGCCAGCCCGTGCACCACGCCATCGTCTGGCAGGACCGGCGCGCCGAGCCCGCCTGCGCGCAACTGCGCGAACAGGGCCATGCCGCCGCCATCCAGGCCAAGACGGGCCTGCTGATCGACGCCTACTTCTCCGGCACCAAGCTGCAGTGGCTGCTGGACCACGTGCCCGGCGCGCGCGACGCGGCCGAGGCCGGCGAGCTGGCCTTCGGCACCGTGGACAGCTGGCTCATCTGGCAGCTCACCGGCGGCAAGCGCCATGTCACCGACGTGAGCAACGCCAGCCGCACCATGCTGTTCAACGTGCACACCAACCAGTGGGACGATGAGCTGCTGCAGCTTTTGCGCATCCCGCGCGCGCTGATGCCCGAGGTGCTGCCATCGGCCAGCGACTTCGGCGCCACCGACGCGGCGCTGCTGGGCGGCCCGATCGCCATCGGCGGCGTGGCGGGCGATCAGCAAAGCGCGCTCTTCGGCCAGGCGTGCTTCACCGCCGGCATGGCCAAGAACACCTACGGCACGGGTTGTTTCATGCTCATGCACACCGGCAGCCGCTTTCAGAAAAGCGAGAACGGCCTGCTCACCACCAGCGCGGCGCAAGCCAGCCGATCGCCCGAGTACGCCATGGAAGGCAGCGTGTTCGTGGGCGGCGCCGTGGTGCAGTGGCTGCGCGACGGGCTGCGCGCCATCTCGGCCAGCTCCGAGGTGCAGGCGCTGGCCGAAAGCGTGCCCGACTCGGGCGGCGTGATGATGGTGCCTGCCTTCACCGGGCTGGGCGCGCCCTACTGGAAGCCCGACGCGCGCGGCACCATCACCGGCCTCACGCGCGGCACCACCATCGCGCACATCGCGCGCGCCGCGCTCGAATCCATTGCCTACCAGAGCGCCGCGCTGCTGGCCGCCATGAGCCGCGACGCCGTGGCCGCAGGCGGCGCCCCGGTGAGCGAGCTGCGCGTGGACGGCGGCGCCTGCGTGAACGACCTGCTGATGCAGTTCCAGGCCGACCTGCTGGGCATTCCCGTGGTGCGCCCCGCCGTGGTGGAGACCACCGCCCTGGGCGCCGCCTACCTGGCGGGCCTGGCGAGCGGCGTGTATGCCAGCACCGACGAGCTGTCTGCCCTGTGGCAAGCCGAGCGGCGCTTTACCCCCACCCTGCCGCGCAGCCAGGCCGAGGCGTTGATGGCGCGTTGGGAGCACGCCGTCGCGCAGGCCGTGCTACCCGGTTGACGTAAAAACCATAGCTGCTGGCGCTTGCTGCAACGCATTTTCAGACACAAAACCCTCTGAATCCCCTGCATAGCAAGCGCGAGCAGCTCCTGTTTTTGAATCACTCTGAATGATGCTGGACGGCGCACAATGCCGCCTGACCCCATCGCTTCCCCGCCCAATCCCATGACAGCCAGCGCATCCCCCCTTCCCCCCATTGCCTTCATCGGCGGCGGCAACATGGCCAGCGCCATCATCGGCGGCCTGCTGCAGCGCGGCCTACCGGCCGGCCAGATCGAGGTGGTCGAACCCTTCGAGCCCGCGCGCGCCGCGCTGCGGGAGAAGTTCGGCATCACCGCGCAGCCCGCGGCTGGCGATGCGCTCGCGCGCGCCGCGCTGGTCGTCTGGGCCGTCAAGCCCCAGACCTTCAAGGAAGCCGCCGCCGCCACCCGCGCCCACACCGCCACCGCCCTGCACCTGAGCGTGGCCGCCGGCATTCCCACGGACAGCATCGCGCGCTGGCTGGACACGCAGCACATCGTGCGCGCCATGCCCAACACCCCCGCGCTGGTGGGCAAGGGCATCACCGGCCTGTTCGCCCGCCCGCAAGTGGACCCGCAGGGCAAGGCGCTGGTGGAACGCGTGATCGCCACCACCGGCCAGTTCGTCTGGGTGGAGGCCGAGGAGCAGCTCGACGCCGTCACCGCGCTGTCGGGCTCCGGCCCGGCCTATGTGTTTCTGTTCCTCGAAGCCATGACCCAGGCCGGCGTGGACATGGGCCTGCCCCCCGCGCAGGCCTACCAGCTGGCCGTGGCCACGTTCCAGGGCGCATCGGAGCTGGCCGCGCGCTCGCCCGAGAGCGCCGAGGTGCTGCGCCAGCGTGTGACCAGCAAGGGCGGCACCACGCACGCCGCCATCACGCACCTGCAGGCGGCACAGGTGCCAGCGCACTTCATCGCCGCCATGCGCGCGGCAGAGGCCCGTGCCAAGGAACTGGCGGCCGAGTTCGGCGCCTGATTCATGCGTCAAAAATAGCTCCAGCGCTTGACTGTCAAGCGCTGGCAGCTATCACTAGCGTAGCAAATACCCTAGCGCCACGCCGGCAAAGATCGCCGCGCCGATCCAGTGGCTCTTGCTGAAGGCGGTAAAGCACCCCTCGCGCGTGCGGTCCTTGATCAGCGTGAAGTGCCACGCCACCTGCGCCGCCGCCACGCCCAGCCCCAGCCACAGCGGCCAGCCCAGGCCGTAGGGCGCGAGCACCCACGCCGTGAGCCCCAGGCACAGCACGAAGAAGCCCATGATGGCCGCCACGTCGAAGCGCCCCAGCGTGATGGCCGAGGTCTTCATGCCGATCTTCAGATCGTCGTCGCGGTCCACCATGGCGTACTCGGTGTCGTAGGCCAGCACCAGGAACAGGTTGGCCAGCCACAGCACCCAGGCCGTGGCCGGCACCCGGCCCTGCACGGCCGCAAAGGCGATCACGATGCCGAAGTTGAACGCAATGCCCAGGAACGCCTGCGGCATGGCGAAGAACCGCTTGGTGAACGGGTACAGGATGGTGAACAACACCGCGGGCACCGACCAGGCCACCGCCTCCCAGCGCGTGGTGAGCACCAGCACGAAAGCCACCAGCGTGAGCACCACGCCCACCAGCGCGGCCTCTTTCACGCCCAGCTGGCCGCTGGTGATGGGGCGCTGCGTGGTGCGCTTCACATGGCGGTCGAAGTCGCGGTCGGCAATGTCGTTGATGGTGCAACCGGCACTGCGCATGAGCACCGTGCCGGCCACGAAAACCGCCAGCAGGTGCCAGCCGGGAAAGCCGTCCGCCGCCACCCACAGCGCCGCCAGCGTGGGCCACACCAGCACCAGCCAGCCCGCGGGGCGGTTCCAGCGGATCAGGTCGAGGTACAGGGACAGGCGGGAGCGCGGGGCGACAGCGGACATGGAGGCAAGGGAAAACACAGGTTGCGCGGGGCGCCACGGGGCGGACACGGACACCTAAGGCACAAGGCCCGCGGACGACGCAGCACACGGGGGGGGGTGCCCGCCAGCGTGCGCCAAAGCCCGCTTTTATACGCCATGGCGGCCGGCGCGTCCGCGTGGTCCCACGGCACTGCCCGTGAGCGGAAGACTGCCGTTCAACGGCGCGCGGCGTCCCGCAGGGGATCCCAGCCGCGCCCCAGCGCGGCCCCGCGCAGGAAGGCAACCACGGCGGCATCGCCCCCGCAGCCAGCCACCAGAGCGGCGGCCTGCGCCCAGTCGCGCTGCGCGCCCAGGCGCTCCTGCCACTGCTCGGCCGCGCCCCGGTGGCGGCCCATGCGACGGGGCAGCAGCGGCGCCAGCGACGTGCTGCCGTAGCGCAACCGCTTGGCGAGAATGCGGGCATGGTGCAGGCCTTCGTCATCGCCCGCCGTTTTGAGCGCCGCGCCCAGGCGCCGTACCAGCCGCTGGACGCGCTTGCGCACCCAGTGCCGCGCCGGCGCGCCGGCCAGGGCATCGCTGGCACAGGCGTCCACGCCGCACTCCCCCTGCGCGGCCAGCGCCCAGCCATGCAACCAGTCCTGCCAGGCCAGCAGCGCGGCGCCCACGGCGGGCCGATGGAGTGCGGCGCGCGTTTGCGCGCGGGCCTGGTCTGCGGCGGCATCCAGCGCGGCCTGCGCTGCCGCCCAGGCGGCGGCCTGCCGCGCGCCGCCCTGCGCGTAGTGCGCGGCCAACGCAGGCAGCGTCTGGGTGCGCGCCACATCCAGGTCGCGTAAATGTCCCAGGGACTGCAGCAGCGGCGCCAGCGCCGCGGCGGCGGGGGCCGGCCGCGCGGCGCAGGCCGGGGCGAAGAGGCGCGCCAGGCTGCGCAGCCGGCGCCAGCCCACGCGGGCCTGGTGCACCACCTCGGGCGCATCGCTGCCCTGCTGCAGCGCAAACAGGTTGGCGCAGAACTGGTGGAAAGGCTCCTGCAGCACGCGTTCGGCGACCTGCGCAACCGTCATGCCGCGCTTCAGCGCGGGCGGCTGGGCCTCCACGGCCGGGCTGGCCGGCGGGTGCAGCAGCGCGTAGCCGCGTGCGGCCTTGCTCGCGGCCAGCGGCAGCACCGGCACGTGCCGCGCGATGCGCCGCGCCAGCGCCAGCAGTGCCTCAGGGGGCCCCTGCAGCAATTCCAGCTCCAGTTCGCACAGCGGCGTGGCATGCGCCGCGCCGTCCACCGTGGCGGTCACGGCGCCCACGTCCAGCGCCACCTCCACCACGGCGCCGCCGCGCACCCGCACACGCCAGCGGGTGCGCACGAAGTCGGTGGTAAAGCACGGTTGCAGCGCGGCGGCCAGCACGCCATCGGGGTCCATGGCGGGCCAGGGCGTGCCCTCCAACCGGTGCAGCTCCAGCGCCGGGCCGGCCACGGGCATTTCCCACTCGCCGCGCTGGCTCAGCGCGGACGTGGTGTCGCCCGCGGTCTTGAGGGTCTGCAGCCAGCGGGCACCCGCGCCCCCAGGCCCCTCGCGGCGCAGGCGCAGGGCGACGCGCTGGCGCAGCAGGTCCTGCGCAGGCGTGTCGTGGTAGAGGCTGACCAGGTGCTCACGCACCGGCGTGGCGCGTGCCAGCGCCGGCACGCGCATGAGGCGCGCCGCCAGCGCCGCCGCATCGCGCGGGGGCAGCGCCAGCTTGATCTCTGTCTCGGTGGCGGACATGGCCCGGCCCGAGTGCACAGTTGCGCTCAGTCCTCCAGCAGCGAGCGCAGCATCCAGGCCGTCTGCTCGTGCACCGTGAGGCGCTGGGTCAGCAGGTCGGCCGTGGGCTCGTCGCTGGCCTTGTCGGCCAGGGGAAACAGCTCGCGCGCAGTGCGGGCCACGGCCTCATGGCCTTCCACCAGGATGCGGATCATCTCGGTCGCCTTGGGCGGCTGGGCCGGCACGTCGGGCAGGCTGGTGAGCTGGCCGAACTGCGCGTAGGAGCCCGGCGCCACATGGCCCAGCGAGCGGATGCGCTCGGCCACCGGGTCCACGGCGTTCCACAGCTCTGTGTACTGCGCCATGAACATGGTGTGCAGCGTGTTGAACATCGGGCCCGTCACGTTCCAGTGGAAGTTGTGGGTCGTGAGGTACAGCGTGTAGGTGTCGGCCAGCAGGCGCGACAGGCCCTGCGCGATGGCGGCCCGGTCCTTGTCGCTGATGCCGATGTTGATGCGCGGTGCGCCGCTCTTGGTGCTGACGGATTTGCTGCTGGGCTTGGCCATGGTGCGTCCTTTCTGGGTGGTTGGGATGACTCTGCCATGACTGTACCAACTGCCGCGCCGCGCAGCATCGCCCTGCGTCAAGACAAGCGCGTGACGCCGGGCAACTCGCAGGCGTAGACAGCGTTACGCAGCGCGGCGATGGCCTCGTAGCGCGTGAAGCTGCGCCGCCAGGCCAGCACCACGCGGCGCATGGGCGGCGGGCTGCCGTCGCTCTCCTTGATGGGCAGGTAGCGGATGTGCGTGTCGTCGCTCTTGCGCCGGCGTGCACCCGTGTGCAGCGCATCCCGCGGCACCGACAGGCGCGGCACCAGCGTCACGCCCATGCCGGCGGAGACCATGTGCTTGATGGTCTCCAGCGACGAGCCTTCGAACGTGCGGCGAATGCCTTCGGCATTGCTCGCGTAGCGCGCGAACTCGGGGCACACCTCCAGCACGTGGTCGCGAAAGCAGTGGCCCGCGCCCAGCAGCAGCATGGTTTCGTTCTTGAGTTCCGACGCCGAGACCGCATCGCGCTCGGCCAGCGGGTGGCTGCTGGGCACGGCCGCCAAGAAGGGTTCGTCATACAGCGGCGCGATGGCCAGGCCGGTGTCGGGGAAGGGCTCGGCCATGATGGCGCAGTCGATCTCCCCGGTGCGCAGCATTTCCAGCAGCTTCACGGTGAAGTTCTCCTGCAGCATCAGCGGCATCTGCGGCGTGCGCGCGATGGCATGGCGCACCAGCTCGGGCAGCAGGTAGGGGCCGATGGTGTAGATCACGCCCAGCGTGAGGGCGCCGGCCAGCGGGTCCTTGCCGCGCTTGGCGATCTCCTTGATGGCGGCGGCCTGCTCCAGCACGCTCTGCGCCTGGCGCACGATTTCCTCGCCCAGCGGCGTGACGGAGACATCGCCCGCGCTGCGCTCGAAGAGCTTGACCTCCAGCTCGTCCTCGAGCTTCTTCACCGCTACCGACAGCGTGGGCTGCGAGACATAGCAGGCTTCAGCGGCGCGGCCGAAGTGTTTTTCACGCGCAACGGCGACGATGTATTTGAGTTCGGTAAGAGTCATGGCGAATCCGGCCGGCAGAATCGGCCATTGTGCAACGCCCGCCGCGCTATGCGGCCACGGGCGGCCCATCAGGCTTTGAGATAGTCCGATTTTCCGCCAAGCCAGCGCTGGATGTGGTGCTCGGCCAGCAGCGGGTGGCGGTCCAGCATCTGCGGCGCCGTCTCGCGCGCCCATTCCAGCAACAGCGTATCGGTGGCCAGGTCGGCAAAGCGCAGCAGTGCGTCGCCCGACTGGCGAGCGCCCAGGAACTCGCCAGGCCCGCGGATCTCCAGGTCGCGCCGCGCGATCTCGAAACCATCGGTGGTCTCGGCCATGGCCTTCAGGCGGTCGCGCGCGGTCTCGCCCAGGCGGCCCGAATCGCCCGTGGAGTACAGCAGCACGCAGGCCGAAGCCGCCGCGCCGCGCCCCACGCGCCCGCGCAGCTGGTGCAGCTGCGACAGGCCGAAGCGCTCGGCATGCTCGATGACCATGAGCGAGGCGTTGGGCACGTCCACGCCCACTTCGATCACGGTGGTGGACACCAGCACGCCCATCTGCCCGCCCTTGAACAGGTCCATCACGGCCTTCTTCTCGGCGGCGGGCATGCGCGAGTGCAGCAGGCCCACCATCACCGGCGCGCGCCCGTGCGCCGCGTCGCCCTGCAACGCCTCGCTCAACTCGGCGTGCGTGGCGGTGGCGTTGGACAGGTCCAGCGCCTCGCTCTCCTCGATCAGCGGGCACACCCAGTACACCTGCCGGCCCGCCGCCACCTGCGCGCCGATGCGCTCGACCACCTCATCCTTGCGGCTGTCCGCGATCAGCTTGGTGACGATGGGCGTGCGCCCAGGCGGCAGCTCGTCGATGGTGGACACATCCAGATCGGCGTAGTAACTCATGGCCAGCGTGCGCGGGATGGGCGTGGCACTCATCATCAGCAGGTGCGGCTCCATGCCGGCGTGCTCCAGCTTTTTGCGCAGCGCCAGGCGTTGTGCCACGCCGAAGCGGTGCTGCTCGTCGATCACCGCCAGCGCCAGGTTCTTGAAGCGCACCTGCTCCTGGATGACGGCGTGCGTGCCCACGACCAGCGCGGCCTCGCCGCTTTCGATGCGCGCAAGCATCTCGGCGCGCTCTTTCTTCTTCTGTCCGCCCACCAGCCACGCCACCTGGCGCCCGCGCGCGGCCAGCAGCGGCTGCAGCCAGCCGATGAGCTTGGCGAAGTGCTGCTCGGCCAGGATCTCGGTGGGCGCCATCAGCGCGCACTGCCAGCCTGCGTCCATGCACACCGTGGCGGCCAGCGCAGCCACCACGGTCTTGCCCGATCCCACGTCGCCCTGCAGCAAACGGTGCATGGGCACCGGCCGGGCCAGATCGCGCGCGATCTCTTCACCCACGCGGCGCTGCGCGGCCGTCAGGCTGAAGGGCAACACGCCCAGCAATTGTTCGTGCAGCGGCGTGCTTCCCGCCTGCGCCTGCGGGCGCAGGGCCGGGGCACGCAGGCGGGCGCGCTCGCGCTTGGCGGTGAGTTGCGACAGCTGCTGCGCCAGCAGTTCCTCGGCCTTCAGGCGCTGCCACGCCGGGTGGCTGTGGTCCTGCAGCGTGGCCAGCGCCACATCGGGCGTGGGGTGATGCAAAAAAAGGAGCGCCTCGCGCAGGCTCCATGGGCGCTGGAGGCCATTTTGGCCATTCCCCCGCACCCACGAGGGGACCGCGGGGGGCTCCAGCCCCGGCGGCAGCGTCTCGGGCAATTCCACGCGCGTGAGGGCGCTCGCCACGGCGCGGCGCAGGTACGCCTGAGGCAGCTGCGCCACCGTGGGATAGACGGGGGTCAGCGCCGCGGGCAAGTCCCCTTCGGCCTTGCGGAACGCCGGGTGCAGCATCTGGCGGCCCCAGAAGCCCCCCTTGATTTCACCGCGCACGCGCAGGCGCGCGCCCACGGCCATGGTCTTCTGGTGCGAAGGGTAGAAGCTGAAGAAGCGCAGCTCGCAGCTGCCGGTGCCGTCCTCCACGGTCACCACCAGTTGCCGGCGCGGGCGCATCTGCACCTCGCTGGCGGTCACCGTGGCCTCGATCTGCACCGTGTCGCCATCGCGTGCGCTGCGGATCGGCGTAATGCGCGTCTCGTCCTCGTAGCGCAGGGGCAGGTGCAGGGCCAGGTCGATGTCGCGCACCAGCCCCAGCTTGACGAGGGCCTGCTGTGCGGGGCTGGGGGCGGGCTTCGCGGAGGACGAGGCGGACGTGGAGGAACGTGTGGGTCTGGGCACGGCAAAAAGGCTACCATGCCCGCAGTTACCACACGTTACCGTCTCGTCGTCTCCCGTCATGCTCAAGCGCATCGAAGTCAAGCATCTCACCCTGGGCATGTACCTGCATGAGTTCTGCGGCTCCTGGATGGAGCACCCCTTCTGGCGCTCGCGCTTTCTGCTGCAGGACCCGCAAGACCTGGCGCGCATCCGCGCCACGGAGATCCACGAGGTCTGGATCGACACATCCAAGGGCCTGGACATCGCGCCCGGCACGGCCTGCGTGTCCCGCGCCGAAGCCGACGCGCAGCTGGACAGCGACTTCCAGCACCTGGAGGACCTGCCGACCCAGCCCACGCCTGCCCCGGCCGTGACGCCCCAGCCGGCAGGCATGGACCAGGAGCTGCGCCGCGCCGCGGCCATCTGCTCGCAGGCCAAGCAGGCCGTGGTCACGATGTTCGGCCAGGCACGCCTGGGCCGCGCCATCGATACCGCCGTGGCGCAGGAGATGGTCGACGAGATCACCGACTCGGTCACGCGCAACCCCGGCGCGCTCATCAGCCTGGCACGGCTCAAGACGGCCGACGAGTACACCTACATGCACTCGGTCGCCGTGTCCGCGCTGATGGTGGCGCTGGCCCGGCAGATCGGCATGGACGATGGCGCCACGCGCATGGCCGGGCTGGCCGGGCTGCTGCACGACATCGGCAAGGCGGCCGTGCCGCTGGAAGTGCTCAACAAGCCCGGCAAGCTGACCGACGACGAGTTCACCGTGGTGCGCAGCCACCCCGTGGCCGGCTACGACTTGCTGCAGGGCACCGACCTGCCCGAGCCCGTGCTGGACGCGTGCCTGCACCACCACGAGAAGATGGACGGCACGGGCTACCCCCACCGCCTCACGGGCGAGCAGATCAGCACGCTGGCGCGCATGACTGCCATCTGCGACGTGTACGACGCCGTCACCTCCGACCGGCCCTACAAGCGCGGCTGGGACCCCTCAGAGTCGCTGCGCCGCATGGCGGAATGGACCCGCGACCATTTCGACAGCCGGCTGTTCCAGGCCTTCGTCAAGAGCATCGGCATCTACCCCGTGGGGTCGCTGGTGCGCCTCGCCTCGGGCCGCCTGGGTGTGGTGACCGAGCAGTCGCCAGGCAAGCTGATCGCGCCGCGCGTGAGGGTCTTCTACTCCACCCGATCCGATCTGCGCATCCTCCCCGAGGTGGTGGACTTGTCCGAGCCCGACTGCCGCGACAAGATCATCGCGCGCGAGGACCCGGCGCGCTGGCAGTTCCCCGACCTCGCGCAACTCTGGTCCGACCTGCCCGATCCTCGCTGGTAGCGCCCGAGGTGCACCAACGCGCTGCACGGCGGCGGCATCTTTGCGAGAATCGCGGGCTTGTCTTTCTGCCTTGGAACGGGCCCGTCCGGCCCTCAAGCCCCGCATGTCCTCTGCTTCCACTGCACCCCGCACCTTCACCCTGAGCGACTTCGACTTCGAGCTGCCCGAGCTGCTCATCGCCCAGCACCCGGCCCCCCAGCGCAGCGGCTCGCGCCTGCTGGACGGGCGCACCGCCCCGCCCACCGACCGCATCTTCCGCGAACTGCCCGACCTGCTGCAGCCGGGCGACCTGCTGGTGTTCAACGACACGCGCGTGGTCAAGGCCCGCGTGTTCGGCGAGAAGGCCAGCGGCGGCAAGCTGGAACTGCTGATCGAGCGCGTGCTCACCGGCAACGAGGTCGTGGCGCACATGAAGGTCAGCAAGAAGCCGCTGCCCGGCGCCACGCTCCACCTGGCCGGCGGCGCGGCCGCGGGCGGGTTCGACGCCACGCTGCTCGGCCGCTACCCGGATGCGGACGGCCCGCTGTTTCGCCTGGCCCTGCGCGGCCCCGCGGGCGAGAGCCCCTGGGAGCTCATGGAGCGCCACGGCCACCTGCCGCTGCCGCCCTACATCGAGCGCCAGCAGGCCGGCGGCAACGACCCCCATGCCGGCGAGGACAGCGAGCGCTACCAGACCGTGTTCGCGCGTGCGCCCGGCGCGGTGGCCGCGCCCACGGCCGCGCTGCACTTCGACGATGCCGTACTGGCCCGCCTGGCCGAGCGCGGCATCGAGCGCGCCAGCGTCACGCTGCACGTGGGCGCGGGCACCTTCCAGCCCGTGAAGACCGAGAACCTGGCCGAGCACCGCATGCACAGCGAGTGGTACGAGGTGCCGCTGGCCACGCTGGCGGCGCTGGAGCGCTGCCGCCAGCGCGGCGGCCGCGTGGTGGCCGTGGGCACGACCACGGTGCGCACGCTGGAATCCTGGGCCGCGAGCGGCCAGGCCGCGGGCGACACCAGCATCTTCATTACGCCCGGCTTCCAGTTCCAGGTGGTCGACCTGCTGCTCACCAACTTCCACCTGCCCAAGAGCACGCTGATGATGCTGGTGAGCGCCTTTGCGGGCTACGAGCACATCATGCACCTGTACCGCCACGCGGTCGCGCAGCGCTACCGCTTCTTCAGCTACGGCGACTGCATGCTGCTGGAGCGGCCCCGCGCATGAGCGCCGCGCCGGCCGGGCACAGCCCCCGCACCGCCCTGGCCGGCATCGCGCTCACGGTGGGCGCCTGCGCCTCGTTCGCGCTGCTGGACACCGCCACCAAGCTGGTGAGCGCCACCACGCCGCTGCTGCTGGCGCTGTGGCTGCGCTATGTGTTCCAGTCGCTGGTCACCAGCGCCTATGTGCTGCCACGCAGCGGCTGGCGCCCGCCGCGCACGGACCACCCGCGCTATCAGCTGTTGCGCGCGGTGTTGTTCGCGGCCACCAGCCTGTTCGGCATCTTCAGCATCCGCGCCATGCCGCTGGCGGAGTTCACCGCCATCGTGGCCGCCACGCCGCTGTGCGTGACGCTCGTGGCCGCGTTGTGGCTGCGCCAGCCGGTCAGCCCACTGCGCTGGCTGCTGGTGGCAACGGGGCTGGCCAGCGTGCTGCTGATCCTGCGCCCGGGCGGCCAGTCCTTCAGCTGGGTATTGGTGCTGCCGCTGGGCATGCTGGCCTGCGGCACGGGGTACCAGATCTTGAGCAGCCGCATGGCCGGGCAGGAGGCCCCCACGACCACGCAGTTCTACACCAGCTGGATTGCCGCCGGGCTGATGACGCTGGCGGCGCCCTTCGTGTGGACCGCCATCACCAGCGCCTGGGTATGGCTGGGGCTGGTGGTCATGGGACTGTCGAGCGCGCTGGGCCATCTGTTGCTGCTGCGGGCCTACGCCTGCGCAGCGCCCGCCACGATCGCGCCGTTCCTCTACACCCAGATCGCGTTTGCCATGCTGGCCGGCTGGGCGGTGTACGGCCACATGCCGGACCGCTGGTCGCTGCTGGGCATCTGCCTGATCGCCGCCAGCGGCGCCGCGAGCGCGTGGCTGACGGTGCGCGAGCGGCGCTGATCAGTACCCGTGCTGCTGGCGGAACGCCCGCGCCTGGCCGAAGTGGCCGTTGCCGATGAACGGCACGGGCGGGCGCAGCGCCGACAACGGCGAGGGATGGTTGGAGGTAAGCACCAGGTGCCCCCGGTCCTGCGGGATGAAGGCACGCTTGGACTGCGCATGGCTGCCCCAGAGCATGAACACCACGGGGCGCGGCCCTTCGGCCACCTCGCGGATGACGGCATCGGTCAACTGCTCCCAGCCCTTGCCCGCGTGGCTCGCGGCCTGGCCCTCTTCCACCGTGAGGCAGGTGTTGAGCAGCAGCACACCGTTCTGCGCCCACTTCACCAGGCTGCCGCCCGGGTTGGGAAACGGTGGGAAGGGTACGCCCATGTCGCGCTGCATTTCCTTGAAGATGTTCTGCAGCGAGGGCGGCAGGCGCACGCCCGGCGCGACCGAAAAGGCCAGCCCCTCGGCTTGGCCACGGCCGTGGTACGGGTCCTGCCCCAGGATGACCACGCGCGTATCCTCGGGGGCGGTGAGCTGCAGCGCCCGCAGCGGCTGCGGCGGGAAGATGGCGGCTCCGGCCTCCAGCCGCGCCTGCAGGAAGGCCAGCAACTGCCGCCCGCGCGCGCTGGCAAAGAACGTGTCGACCAGCGGCTGCCAGCCCGGCGCGACAGGCCAGTCGGCGGGGTCGGCACTTTGCAGTTGCGTGGCGGCGGGAGTATTTAGCATCAAATCATGCTCCAAGGCTTATCCATTCTGCGTTACAAGCTATATTTACGATAGCTAATCCATTCCATCATGCACCCGGTTGCGGCCTGCCGCCTTGGCGCGGTACAGGTTCGCATCCGCGCGCGCCAGCAACTGTTCGGGGGTGTCTTCGGCGCCGGGCACCACACAGGCCACCCCGGCACTCACCGTGACCACGGGCGCAATCGGCGAGCCGCGGTGTTCCATCTGCCGCGCATGCACGGCCCGGCACAGCGCCTGCGCCTTGGCGCGCGCGCCGTCCAGGTCGCACTCGGGCAGCAGGCAGACGAACTCTTCACCGCCGTAGCGGGCCACGAGGTCGTGCGACCGCCCCAGGCCGCCGCGCAGCGCGGCGGCCACGGCGCGCAGGCAATCGTCGCCCTGCTGGTGGCCATACAGGTCGTTGAACTGCTTGAAATGGTCGATGTCCACCATCACCACGGACAGGGGCTGGCCGCTGCGCCGGCAGCGCCGCCATTCGGCTTTGAGGGTGCGGTCGAACTGGCGGCGGTTGGCCAGGCCCGTGAGCCCGTCCATGAAGGCCAACTTGCGCAGCAGTTCATGTTGCGCGCGCTGCTCGGTCACGTCCACGAACGTGGCCATGCAATGGTCTCCAAACGCGAGCCCGCCGATGGTCATCGTATGCAGCCTGCCGTCGCGGTCGGTGACGCGGTATTCCCTGTCCGCGATCTCGCCCCCCTGCGCGCCTGCCTGCGCCAGGTCTGCGTTCCACGCGGCGATGACCTGTTCGCGGTAGTGCGGATCGGGATAGGCGCGCGGCCACCACTGCCCCAACGTGGGCACCTCGGCCTCGGTGTAGCCGAACAGGTCCATGAAGCGCCGGTTGCGAAAGTAGATCACGCCCGCGGCATCGATCATGCACAGCCCGATGGGCATTTCCTGCATCAGATGCCTGAGCAGGCGCTCGGTCTCCTGCAGCTGCAGCGCCTGCTGCTTGGCCAGCGTCACGTCATGGATATAGCCATGCCACAGCACGGCACCCGAGGCCGTGCGCGCGGGCCGCGCCTGGTCGCTGACCCAGCGCTCGCGCTCGCCCGGCACGAGCACACGGTATTCGGTGCGCCACAGCTCCAGGGTCTGCGCGGATGCCAGCACGCTCTCGCGCAGCGCCTGCAGGTCGTCGGGGTGGATGCGCGCGAAGACCTGCTCCGCGTCCACGCACAGGGCCTGCGGGGGAAGCCCGTAGATGTCCTGCACCCCGGGGCTGGCGTACGGGAAGTGACTGCGCCCGTCGGGTTCGCGCTGGTACTGGTACAGCGCGCCGGGCACGTTCTCGGCCAGGCGGTCCAGCGTCTCTTGGTGCTGCCGCTGCGCGGTCACGTCCGTGTGGGTGCCGATGAGGCGGGCGGGTCGGCCGCTGGCGTCGCGCGCGATCACCTGGCCGCGGTCCTGCACCCATTTGTAGCTGCCGTCCTTGCAGCGCATGCGGTGCACGTTTTCATAGACCACCGTTTCACCCGCCAGGTGGCGCGCCACGTCGGCGTGCACGCGCGCCAGATCGTCGGGATGCACGCGGCTTTCCCATTCCTGCAGGCCGTCGCCGATGTCGCCTTCTGCGTAGCCGAGCATGGTCTTCCATACCGGCGAGAAATACACCGTGCCCGCGGCCATGTCCCAGTCCCACACGCCCTGCTGGGTGGCGTGCAGCACCGCCTGCCAGCGGGCCTGCAAGGCGGCTTCCTGGGCAGCCAGCGCCTGCTCGCGGCGCCACAGCTGGCGGCGCCGGCGCTGCATGAAGCCCAGGCCCAGCCCAATGGCAACCCCCGTCAGCAGCCATGCCACGCCCAGCGTCCAGGCCCGCGCGCGCCAGGCGGCGAACACCTGGCTCCAGTCCCGCGCAACGGCCGCAACCAACGGCTTGTCCATGTGCAGGTGCGCCGGAAAGATGGTGTGCAGCGCCACCAGCCGCACGGCCGGGTCCGGCTCCATCGCGCCGACGAAGAGGCTTTCCATCCGCCCGCTGTCCAGGTGCGCCTGAAAGAGCGTGCCGGGCTGTGCCAGCGTGGCGCCCAGCAGCCCCGCCCGTTCGGGCACGCGCAGGAAGCGCACGCCGTCGCCGTGCACCAGGGTGCTCTCCACGTCGGGGGCGTAGCGCACGGAATCCAGCAAGGTCTTGAACTCGTCGGGGTCCAGCGTCGCCGCGACCACGCCGCCGGACAGCCCATCTTCCGCCACCACCGGGCGCGACAACGTGATGGCCCAGATACCCAACACCGTGCGCATGGGCGCACTGACGATCAGCGAGGGCTGCTCGCGGCTTGCCAGTCGCCGCGCCGACTGGAAGTAATCGCGGTAGGCAAAGTTCTCCCCGAGCAGTTCGGCGCGGCTGGAGGCGACCACCGTACCCTCGGCATCCAGCACGGTCAGCGTGCGCACGCCGGTCATGGCGTCGCTGAAGGCCCGCAGCCGCTCGTTGAATGGCAAGGCGCCTTCAGGGCGCGCGCGCCACTGCGCCAGGTTCGCAACAATATCCCCCAGCGCCTGGTTCACGGCATGCAGTTGGCGCTCCAGGTTCTCATGGACGATATGCACCTGGTGCGCGACCTGCTGGCGCTCGCGTTCCTCGGTGTCGCGCCGCTCCAGGATCAGCACGACCGCGATCAGCGCCCCCAGCGCCAGCCACAGGCCCGCCAGCAACCACCACTCCCTGCGAAAACGCTCGGCCTGCGTATCCGGTCTCTCGCGCAAGGCAACTCCTCCATGCGGGCACGATAAGAATGGCCGGGTAACCGCCTCAGACAAGGCTCATCGACGCGGCCCGATGACTTTCATGGGCGCAGTATGCCGCCACCGCCCCAACCCCGGGGGACGCCCGGCCTGCGGCCGTCAGGCGAACAGCTGGGCCAGCGCCCGCCCCGGGTCGGGCGCGCGCATGAAGGCCTCGCCCACCAGGAACGCATTCACGCCGGCATCGCGCAGCGTGTGCACATCCACCGGCGCAAGGATGCCGGACTCGGCCACCAGCAGGCGGTCGGCGGGCACTTCCTTCTTCAGGTCCAGCGTGGTCTGCAGGCTGACCTCGAAGGTGCGCAGGTTGCGGTTGTTGATGCCCACGAGCGGCGTCTGCAGGCGCAGCGCGCGCTCCAGCTCGGCGCCGTCGTGCACCTCCACCAGCACGGCCATGTCCAGGCTGCGGGCGATCTGCTCCATCTCGGCCATCAGGCCATCCTCGAGGCAGGCGGCGATCAGCAGCACGCAGTCGGCGCCCATGGCGCGCGACTCGTAGATCTGGTACGGATCGATCATGAAGTCCTTGCGCAGCACCGGCAGCGGGCAACTGGCGCGTGCCTGCTTCAGGTAATCGGGCTGGCCCTGGAAGAACTGGCGGTCGGTCAGCACCGACAGGCAGGCCGCGCTGACCTTGCCGTCGCCCTCGGCGTAGCTTTGCGCGATGTCGGCCGGGATGAAATCCTCGCGGATCACGCCCTTGCTGGGGCTGGCCTTCTTGATTTCGGCGATCACGCCGGCCTGGCCTTGGTCGATCTTGGCGCGCAGCGCGCCCACGAAGTCGCGCGTGAGCACGCGGCTCTCGGCGTCGCGGCGCATGTCGGCGAAGGACACGCGCTTTTGCGCGGCGGCCACTTCCTCGACCTTCACGTCGCAGATTTTCTTCAGGATGTCGGACATGCTTGCTTCCTTGCCCCCCGCAGGGAGCGTCAATGGTGACGGCGCGCACCGGCGCCAGCGCCCGTCCCGCTCATTCGCGCGGAGGTACCGGGCCCTCGTGGCCTTGCGTGGGCGGTGCCGGGCCGCGCACCACCTTCATGATGATGCGGTGCATCACGATGCCCACGACGATGAACAGCAGCGACACGCCCAGCACGATCCACGTCGCGGGGTCGTTCCAGATGGGAGCGTCCAGCAGACTCATCGCCGTGCGCTCAGGCCGCGAGCTTCTGGGTGTAGGCGACCAGCTGCTGCAGCTTGGCCAGGGCCGCGCCGCTGGCCAGGGCCTGCTGGGCGCGGCGCAGGCCGTCTTCCAGCGAGTCGGCCACATTGGCAGCATACAAGGCGGCACCGGCATTCAGGCAGACGATGTCGCGCGCCGGGCCTTCGTCGCCCTGCAGCACGCCCATCAGCATGGCCTTGGATTCGGTCGGGTTCTCCACGCGCAGCGCCCGCGTGCCCGCCATGCGCAGGCCGAAGTCCTCGGGGTGGATCTCGTACTCGCGCACCGCGCCGTCTTTCAATTCACCCACCAGCGTGCCCGCGCCCAGGCTGATTTCGTCCAGCCCGTCACGGCCGTAGACCACCAGCGCGTGCTCGGCGCCCAGGCGTTGCAGCGCACGCACCTGGATGCCCACCAGGTCTTCGTGGAACACGCCCATGAGGATGTTGGGCGCACCTGCCGGGTTGGTCAGCGGCCCCAGGATGTTGAAGATGGTGCGCACGCCCAGCTCCTTGCGCACCGGCGCCACGTTCTTCATGGCGGGGTGGTGGTTGGGCGCGAACATGAAGCCGATGCCCACGTCGTCAATGCACTGCGCGATCTGCGCAGGCTGCAGGTTGATGTGCACGCCCAGCGCCTCCATGGCGTCGGCGCTGCCGCTCTTGCTGCTGACGCTGCGCCCACCGTGCTTGCTGACCTTGGCGCCCGCGGCGGCGATCACGAAGGTGGCGCAGGTGGAGATGTTGAAGGTGTTGGCGCCGTCGCCGCCGGTGCCCACGATGTCCACGAGGTGCTTGGTGTCGTGCACCTGCACCTTGTGGGAAAACTCGCGCATCACCTGCGCGGCGGCGGTGATCTCGCCGATGGTTTCCTTCTTCACGCGCAGGCCGGTGGTGATGGCCGCGGTCATGACGGGCGAGAGTTCGCCGCTCATGATCATGCGCATGAGGTGCAGCATCTCGTCGTGGAAGATCTCGCGGTGCTCGATGGTGCGCTGCAGCGCTTCCTGGGGGGTGATGGGGGTCATGGAAGTACCTCTATTTTTGATAGCTGCTTGCGCTTGCTACATAAGCCATTCAAGCATTTTTCGCATTGAAATCGTTTACAGACAAGCGCTAGCAGCTCTTATTTTTGATCCAGGAAGTTCTTGAGCATCGCGTGGCCGTGCTCGGTGAGGATGCTCTCGGGGTGGAACTGCACGCCCTCGATGGCCAGCTCGCGGTGGCGGATTCCCATGATCTCGCCGTCGTCCGTCCAGGCCGTCACCTCCAGCACCTCGGGGCAGCTCGCGCGCTCGATGGACAGCGAGTGGTAGCGGTTCACCGTGAACTGCTTGGGCAGCCCGGCGAACACGCCCGTCTGCGTGGTGGTGATGACGCTGGTCTTGCCATGCATGAGCTGCTGCGCCCGGATGATCTTGCCGCCGAAGGCCGCGCCAATGCTCTGGTGGCCCAGGCACACGCCCAAGATGGGGAGCTTGCCCGCGAAGTGCTGGATCGCCGCCACCGAGATACCCGCCTCGGCCGGCGAGCAGGGCCCGGGCGAGATCACCAGCCGGTCGGGCGCACGCGCGGCAATGCCCTCCAGCGTGATCTCGTCGTTGCGGAACACCTCGACTTCGGCGCCCAGCTCGCCGAAGTACTGCACGATGTTGTAGGTGAAGCTGTCGTAGTTGTCGACCATCAGCACGCGCGTCATGGCGTCACCTCCTGGCCCTTGCGGCCCTCTGCGCACAGGCGCGCGAATTCACGGTGTTCGTAGGCGATGTAGGCCTCCATCATGCTGCGGTAGATGGCCTCGATCACGTCGGGCTCGCCGCCCTCGGCCGCCGCACGCGCGCGCACGCGCTGCACGATGGCCTCGATGCGCGCTTCGTCGCGCACCTGGTCTTCGCGCGGCTTGTTGAGGGCAGCCTGGGTCATGTAGCCGCCGCGCTCCACGAGCAGCGGCACCAGGATGTCGTCCAGCGCGTCGATGCGCGCGCGCACCTCGGCCATGCTGGCGCAGGGCTGGGTCTTGTCGATTGCACGGGTGGTCATTCCAGCCCCTCCTCCACCAGTTCGGCCGCACGCAGCAGGGCGCGCGCCTTGTGTTCCGTTTCCTTCCATTCGAGCTCGGGCACCGAGTCGGCCACCACGCCGGCCGCCGCCTGCACGTAGAGCGTGCCGTCCTTGACGATGCCGGTGCGGATGGCGATGGCCACATCCATGTCGCCCGCATAGCTCAGATAGCCGCAGGCGCCGCCGTAGAGGCCCCGCTTGCTGGGCTCCAGCTGGTCGATCAGTTCCATGGCGTGCACCTTGGGCGCGCCGGTGAGCGTGCCGGCCGGGAAGGTGGCCTTGAGCACGTCCATGCTGGTCATGCCGTCGTTGAGGATGCCCTCCACGTTGCTCACGATGTGCATCACGTGGCTGTAACGCTCGACCGCGAAGGCCTCGGTCACCTTCACGGTGCCGGTCTTGGCGATGCGGCCGATGTCGTTGCGCGCCAGGTCGATCAGCATCACGTGCTCGGCGCGTTCCTTGGGGTCGTTCACCAGTTCCACTTCGGTGGCCTTGTCGGCCTCGGGCGTGGCGCCGCGCGGGCGCGTGCCGGCCAGCGGGCGGATGGTGACCTTCTGCCCCTCGGGCGTGCTCTCCTGGCGCACCAGGATCTCGGGACTGGAGCCCACCACCTGGAAATCGCCGAAGTTGTAGTAGTACATGTACGGCGACGGGTTCAGCGAGCGCAGCGCGCGGTACAGCGACAGCGGCGATTCGGTGTAGCGCTTGTGGATGCGCTGGCCCACCTGCACCTGCATGAAGTCGCCCGCGGCGATGAGTTCCTTGGCGCGCTCCACGGCCGCCAAGTAGTCGGCCTTGGCAAAGCTGCGCTGTGCGGTGTGGCTCTCGGTGGGCCGCACCACGGGCGCGCTCACGGAATACTTGAGCTGGTCCTTCAGCTCCCGCAGGCGCTTCTTGCCCCTGGCGTAGGCCTCGGGCTGGGCCGGATCGGCGTAGACGATGAGGTACAGCTTGCCCGAGAGGTTGTCGATGACCGCCAGTTCCTCACACTGCAGCAGCAGGATGTCGGGGCAGCCCAGCGTGTCGGGCGGGCAGGTGGCCTCTAGCTTCTTCTCGATATAGCGCACCGCGTCGTAGCCGAAGTAGCCCGCCAGCCCGCCGCAAAAGCGTGGCAGCCCCGGGCGCAGCGCCACCTTGAAGCGCTTTTGGTAGGCGGCAATGAAGTCCAGCGGGTTGCCCGGGTGCGTCTCCACCACCTGGCCGTCGGTCACCACCTCGGTGCGCGCCGCATCGCCGAAGCCGCTGGACCGCAGCAAGGTGCGCGCAGGCAGGCCGATGAAGCTGTAGCGCCCGAAGCGCTCGCCGCCGACGACCGACTCCAGCAAAAAGCTGTGCTTGCCGTCGCCCTTGCCATGGGCCAGCTTGAGGTACAGGGAGAGAGGGGTTTCCAGGTCCGCAAAGGCTTCCGCCATCAGCGGGATGCGGTTGTAGCCTTCGCTGGCCAGGCTTTTGAATTCCAGTTCAGTGATCACAAGAAGATTCCCAGCTCGTGCGGCGCGGTCGCTGGCTGCGCCAGTGCGCCGCAGGATCATTCAGAGGAGTCGGCCCCGTGCAGGACAGCACGTGTGGGGCCACGGGCGCACGCTGGGGAGGCGCCCAGGTGCAGTCAGGGGTTCAACGACGCAGGCTTGCGCCAGGGCCAGGCTCCCCGGTCGCTGCAACCTGTGATGAACGTGTGGTGAATGAACATGGACCCGCAGTGTAGCAAAGCACTTTGTCACCTGCGCGGTGGATGCTGCAGCGCATCCACGCGAAAACCCTATTGCCGACCGCCCCTCGATGGCGCAACATTTAGAAACGAACGATCGTTCTTTTTTGGAGTTGCGCAATGCCCTTCACCCGTCGTCGCACCCTGCAGTGGGGTGCTCTGGCCCTTCCCCTGTGCCTGGCGCTTCCGGCTCCCGCATCGACGGAGCCGACGACCGCAGCCGGCGTCAAGTTCGAGCCCACTCTCGACCTGGGCGGCAGCAAGCTGCAACTCAATGGCGCCGGTGTGCGCTACAAGGCCGTGTTCAAGGTGTATGCCGCAGGCCTGTACCTGGAGAAGAAGGCGTCCACGCCTGCCGAGGTCTACGCGCTGCGCGGCCCCAAGCGCATCAGCGTGACCATGCTGCGCGACATCGACTCCACGGAACTCGGCAAGCTGTTCTCGCGCGGTATGGAAGACAACATGGACAAGGCCGCCTTTTCCAAGCTGATTCCGGGCGTGCTGCGCATGAGCCAGATCTTTTCAGAGCACAAGAAGCTCATGGCGGGCGAACAGTTCGTCGTGGACTGGCTGCCCGGCACGGGCACGCAGGTGACGGTGAAGGGCGTCCCGCAGGGCGAACCGTTCAAGGAGCCCGAATTCTTCAACGCATTGCTGGGCATCTGGCTCGGCAGCCAGCCCGCCGACTGGAAGCTCAAGGACGCCCTGCTGGGCAAGGAATAAAGCCCGTCGGCCCACGCAGTGACGATGCGCAGAGAAAGCATGCCATTGCCCCCTTGATGGCGTTTTCAGCCACCTCCCCTTGGCGATACACTTTATTGCAATTACGCAGCAAGGGGCCTCTATGCATCTCAGCAACCTCAAGGTCGGCACGCGCCTGGCCTTGTCCTTCGGCTTGGTTCTGCTCATCACCGTGGTCATCGCGGCGGTAGGCATATGGCGTTTGCAGGAATTGGCAAGCGTCACCCATCAGCTCACCAGCACGGACAACGAACGGCTGCGCGCCGCCAGCACATGGCGGCAGGCGATTGACCTGAACTGGGTGCGCACGCGCGCCGCCATCCTGGATGCGGACACCTCCCATCTCTCGAGCTGGCAAAGCGAGATTGCCAAGACCTCCGAAGAAGCATCCAAGGCGCAGGAGGTGGTGGAGCGGCTGGTGACCACCGACGAAGGACGCCGCTTGCTCGCCGACATCGCGAAGACGCGCGAAGCCTATCGCGGCCCGCGGGCTGAATTGCTCAAGCGCAAGGCTGCCGGCGAGAGTGTGGGTGAGTTGCTCGACAGCCAGCTCAAGCCGTTGGCCGACGCTTACCTACAGTCCATCGTCGCCATGGAACAGCGCCAGCGCGCGCTGTACGAAAGCACCCGCGACAACGCTGCCAAGCAGGCCACGCTCAGTCGCGCCATCCTGATGGTCGTGACCGCAGTGGCGCTGCTGGTGGGCGCGGGCGCCGCCATCTTGTTGAGCCGATCCGTGACCGGGCCCCTGCAGTTGGCCGTGCGCGGCGCAGGCTTGATCGCCGAAGGCGACCTCACCCAGTCCATCCAAGCCCACGGCCGCGACGAAGCCGCGGCGCTGCTGAAGGCACTGGGCCACATGCAGGGCAACCTCGCTCGCGTAGTGGCCGGCGTGCGCGCCAATGCGGAGAGCGTCGCGTCGGCCAGCGCGGAGATCTCGCAGGGCAACCACGACCTGTCCGGCCGCACCGAGAGCCAGGCCAGCGCCCTGGAAGAAACGGCCGCCTCCATGGAGCAGTTGGGCGCCACCGTGCGCCAGAACGCCGACAACGCCCGCCAGGCCAACCAACTCGCCATGAATGCCAGCACCGTCGCCGTGCAGGGCGGCGAGGTGGTCTCCGAGGTGGTGGACACCATGCGCGGCATCAATGAGTCCAGCCGCAAGATCGCCGACATCATCGGGGTGATCGATGGCATTGCCTTCCAGACCAACATCCTGGCGCTGAATGCCGCCGTGGAGGCCGCGCGTGCCGGTGAGCAAGGCCGCGGGTTTGCCGTGGTGGCCGGCGAGGTGCGCGCGCTGGCGCAGCGCTCGGCCGAGGCCGCCAAGGAGATCAAGCAGCTCATCACCGCCAGCGTGGAGCGCGTGGAGCAGGGCTCGCAGCTGGTGGACAAGGCCGGTGCCACCATGACCGAGGTGGTCACCGCCATTCGCCGCGTGACCGACATCATGGGGGAGATCAGCGCCGCCAGCAGCGAGCAAAGCGCGGGCGTGGCCCAAGTGGGCGAGGCCATCACCCAGATGGACCAGGCCACGCAGCAGAACGCCGCGCTGGTCGAGGAGATGGCCGCCGCAGCCAGCAGCCTCAGCGGCCAGGCCCGCGAGCTCGTCGAGGCCGTCGCCGTGTTCAAGCTGGCGAGCCATGGCCACGCACTCGCAACGCCCGCCGCCCTCCGGACGCCCCAGCCATCCGCACCCGCCGTGACGCAGGCCGCGCCCCCCGCACGCCCGGCGTCCGCGCCTGTACAACCGGCGGCACGCCAGGCCCGCCCCGTCTCCGCCTCGCCAAAGGCTGCGCCGGCACCTTCCGCCGACGACGGCGCCTGGGAAAGTTTCTAAACCACCTGCAGCCGCCAGCGGCGGGGAATACCACCATGCAAATGTTCTACCGATTGCCCGTTTCCCGCCGCCTCGGCGGCTTGGTGGCCCTGGCCATACTGGCCATGCTGGCGCTGGTTGCCAGCATCATGTGGACCGAACGCTCCCTGATCATGGGTGAGCGCCAGGCCAGCGTGCGCCAGACCGTGGAGGCGGCACATGGAATCGTCGTGCACTTCCACGCGCAGGCCAGCAAGGGCACGATCACCGAGGAAGAGGCCAAGCAGCGCGCAATGGATGCGCTGCGGCCGCTGCGCTACAGCGGCTCGGAGTATTTCTGGATCAACGACATGCACCCGCGCATGGTCATGCATCCCATCCGCCCCGAGCTGCAGGGGCAGGACCTCAGCAGCAACAAGGACCCCACGGGCAAGCATCTGTTCGTGGAGTTCGTCAACACCGTGAAAAGGAGCGGCGCAGGCTTCGTGAGCTACATGTGGCCCAAGCCGGGCAGCGACCAGCCCGTGGAGAAAGCCTCGTACGTGATGGGTTTCGAGCCCTGGGGCTGGGTGATCGGCTCCGGCGTGTACGTCGACAACGTGCAGGCCACGTTCGTGAGCCGGCTGGCCCGCTCGGGCGCGGTGACTGCCGTGCTCGCGCTGCTGCTGCTGGCCATTGGCTGGCTGGTGGCGCGCAGCATCCTGCGCCAGCTGGGCGCCGAGCCCAGCCAGCTCAACGCCATCACCCATGAGATGGCGCAAGGCAACCTGGCCGTCGAAATACCACCCGCCCGCGACAGCGACAGCGTCATCCACGGCATCCAGACCATGCGCGACAACGTGGCCGAGATCGTGCAGGGCGTGCGCCGAAGCTCCGAGCACGTGGCCACGGCCAGCGCGGAGATCTCGCAGGGCAACCACGACCTGTCCGGCCGCACCGAGAGCCAGGCCAGCGCCCTGGAAGAAACGGCCGCCTCCATGGAGCAGTTGGGCGCCACCGTGCGCCAGAACGCCGACAACGCCCGCCAGGCCAACCAACTCGCCATGAATGCCAGCACCGTCGCCGTGCAGGGCGGCGAGGTGGTCTCCGAGGTGGTGGACACCATGCGCGGCATCAATGAGTCCAGCCGCAAGATCGCCGACATCATCGGGGTGATCGATGGCATTGCCTTCCAGACCAACATCCTGGCGCTGAATGCCGCCGTGGAGGCCGCGCGTGCCGGTGAGCAAGGCCGCGGGTTTGCCGTGGTGGCCGGCGAGGTGCGCGCGCTGGCGCAGCGCTCGGCCGAGGCCGCCAAGGAGATCAAGCAGCTCATCACCGCCAGCGTGGAGCGCGTGGAGCAGGGCTCGCAGCTGGTGGACAAGGCCGGTGCCACCATGACCGAGGTGGTCACCGCCATTCGCCGCGTGACCGACATCATGGGGGAGATCAGCGCCGCCAGCAGCGAGCAAAGCTCGGGCGTGGCCCAGGTGGGCGAGGCCATCACCCAGATGGACCAGGCCACGCAGCAGAACGCCGCGCTGGTCGAGGAGATGGCCGCCGCCGCCAGCAGCCTCAGCGGCCAGGCCCGCGAGCTCGTCGAGGCCGTCGCCGTGTTCAGGCTGGCGCAGAACGCCTCCGCCCTGCCACGCATGGCGCCCGCGCATGCCGCGGCCGTGCCGGCTCCCGTACCCGCCACCTCCGCGACACCCGCCGCCCCTGCCCGGCCCGCCACTCCCCCGGCGCCCGCCCGGGCGCCGGCCGCCGCCTTGGCACGTCCGGCGGCAGCGCGCCCTCAACCCGCGCAGGCGGCCCGCACGGCTGCCGACAACGACGAATGGGAGAGCTTCTGAGGACCCGGGTGCCCCGCGCGGCGCCCATGGCGCGCATGCGGCCGGAGGAATTCAGCTAGCGATCAGCTCGGTGAGCGCATCCACGTAGCCGTCCGCGTCCACGCCGCGCACGGGCTGGCCGTGGTTGTAGCCGTACGTCACCAGCACCACGGGGCAGCCCGCCGCACGCGCGGCCTGGGCATCGTTGCTGGAGTCGCCGATCATCAGCGTGCGCGCCGGCGAGGTTCCCACCGCCTCGCAGGCCTTGAGCAGTGGCAGCGGGTCGGGCTTCTTGCGCGCGAACGCATCGCCGCCGAACACGTGGGTGAAGAAGCCGTCCAGCCCTTTGGCGCGCAGCAGAGGCCGGGCGAAGTCGGTGGGCTTGTTGGTCAGGCACACCAGCGGCCGACCGGTGCGGTGCAGCGCCGCAAGCCCTTCGGCCACGCCGGCGTACAGCGCCGCATACTGGCCGTTGATGGCCAGGTAATGGTGCTGGTAGCGCTCCCACGCCTGGGGATACAAGGCCTCGGCCTTTGCTTCCAATTGCATAGCTGTCAGCGCTTGCTGGTCGGGCGCTAGAACGTGTTTTAGCACTGAACGCAGGAGATGCTCCGACCCCTTGCCGACCATGCGCTCGATCGCCCCCGGCGCGATGGCGGGCAGCTGCAGGTCGCGCAGCATGCGATTGAGCGCCTCGGCAAAATCACCCAACGTATCCACCATGGTGCCGTCGAGGTCCACGATCGCGGCGTCGGTGCGCGCGAGCAGCGCGGCGAGGTCTTGTTGCACCCGTTCCATCCCTTGTCCTTGTCAGTCATGCATTGAGCGCGGGCAGTGTATGCGCTGTCCGACCCGTCCGACACACCACGGCGCCGCATGCGGACAGACGCCTTCCGGGTGGCGTCCTACGCTGGACAGCCATTGTTGGAACCGTCAAAACCATCGCCTTTCAGGAGGTCATCCCATGGCATTGCATCGATTCACCGCCCTGCTTCCCGCCGCATTGCTGCTGTGCGCCGGCGCGGCGCAGGCTGCCAACGAAGTGCGCAGCCAGTACAGCAGCGACCGTGCCGCCTGCGCGTCCGTGCCCGCGGAAAGCCGCGCCGCCTGCGTACGCGAGGCAGGGGCGGCCGCCCAGGCCGCGCGCACGGGCCAGCTGTCCAGCAGCGACACCAGCATCTATGAGCGCAACGCGCTGGCCCGCTGCGAGGCCTTCAAGACTCCACAGGACCGGTCCGATTGCGAGGCGCGCGTGCGCAGCAGCGCCACGGTGTCGGGCTCGGTGGAAGGCGGTGGCGTGCTGCGCGAAGCCACCACGCCGGTGCAATAGGCCTTTCAGCGGATTGCGATCAAGCCGCGCGGCGGCGCCTCACGCCAGTTCGGCGCGCATGGCGTCGATCACCGCCTTGTAGTCGCTCTTGCCGAAGATGGCGCTACCTGCAACGAACGTGTCCGCGCCCGCATCCGCCACCCGGCGGATGTTGTCGGCCTTGATGCCACCGTCCACCTCCAAGCGGATGTCCTTACCCGAGGCCTCGATGCGCTTGCGGGCCGCCTCGATCTTGCGCAGCGTGCTGTCGATGAAGCTCTGTCCGCCAAAGCCGGGGTTCACGCTCATCAACAGGATCAGGTCGATGTCCTCGATCACCCAGTCCAGCACGTCAAGCGGCATGGCGGGGTTGAAGGTCAGGCCCGCCTTGCAGCCCTGCGCGCGGATGTTCTGAATGCTGCGGTGCACGTGCGCCGAGGCATCGGGGTGGAAGCTGATGAGGTCCGCCCCCGCCTTGGCAAACGCCGTGGCCAGTTCGTCCACGGGCTGCACCATCAGGTGCACGTCGATCGGTACGGCGTGCCCTGCGGGCGTCACGGCATGGGGCTTGAGGGCCTGGCACACCATCGGGCCGAAGGTGAGGTTGGGCACATAGTGGTTGTCCATCACGTCAAAGTGGATCCAGTCGGCGCCGGCGGCGATGACGTTGCGCACTTCCTCACCCAGGCGGGCAAAGTCGGCGGACAGGATAGAAGGGGCGATGCGGTAGGTGCGGCTCATGGCCGCGATTGTCGCAGTTGACGCCGCCGCCGCGCGACGGTCGCATGCCGGGCACAGCCGGAGCGGGTCCTTGTGCGGCGCGGGACTCACCATCGCCGCTACCATTACACGATGCCGAAATACCAGTTCCAGGTGGAGGTGCAGCCGCAGTACCTACCCGACGAGTCCGCGCCCGACGAAGGCGTATACAGCTTTGCCTACACCATCACGATCACCAACACGGGCGACGTGACCGCGCAGCTGATTTCACGCCACTGGATCATCTCCGACGCCAATGGCCACACCGAGCAGGTCAAGGGCCTGGGCGTGGTGGGCCAGCAACCGCTGCTCAAGCCCGGTGAGGCATTTCAGTACACCAGCGGCTGCCGCCTGCGCACCGCCAGCGGCAGCATGCACGGCAGCTATTTCTGCGTGGCTGAGGATGGTGAGCCGTTCACCTGTCCGATCGAGCTGTTCGTGCTGGAGGCCTTCTCGCCCGGCCAACCGGGCCAGCCCATGGCGGCAAGGGTGCTGCATTGAGCCGCAGCGGCCCTGACCTGGCGCAGCTGCTCGCCGGTATCGACCCGACCGCACCGCTGGCACAGCGGCACTTGCAACTCATCGCCGTGCTGGATTGGGTGCGTGGCGACGGCCAGTCCACAGAGGGCGCCGCAGGCCGCGTGGCCCTGCTGGTCGAAGCGGCGGAACGCTCGCCCGACATCCAAGTGCGGCTGCAGGCCTGGTGGGCAGCGCTCACGCAACAGGTGGACATCACCACGCTGCTGGCGGACTTCGGCTTTGCCCAGCGCACCTCCATGGCCAGCGAGCTGGCCGAGCGCGTGCGCTACAAACTGCTGCCCTCCAGCCCCGAAACGCTGGATGCGTCGGAGTTGTTCATGCTGGCGCTGCCTGGCGATTTCGACGCGCGCTGGCTGGCGTCGCTGGACGAAACCCTGCTGGGCCGCCTGCTGGCCGTGCTGGTGCCCGCCTGCGAGCAGGGCGGCGCCAGCCATTGGCAGCGCGCGCTGCTGGACGCCATCACCTACTGCGCCGGGCAGATCCTGTCCACCGGCTTTGCGCCCGAGCTGCGTCTGCGCATGAGCGAAGAGGCGCGCGAGGCCCAGCCCTTTCATGCGCTGATCCGCGATGTGGAGAGCCTGCGCGTGGAGGTGGAGCACCCGCTGCGCACCGGCGACCGCCTGCAGGAAGCCGTGCAGCGCCTGCGCGAGCGCCTGGACGCCTGCCGCGCCGCCACCAACACGGTGTATGCACACTTCGAGGACAACGGCATCTCCGTGGGCCTGGTATTTCGCCTGCGCCAGCTGCGCGAGCGCATCCTGCGCGTGCGCGAGCTGCTGGAATGCCTGCTGTCGCCCCGCCCCGCCGTGGCGGCGGCCAAGTTCCTTGCGCGCCTGGTGACCGTGGGGCGCGAGCGGCGCAGCCTGCGTGCGCTGGTGGCGTCCAACTCGTCCATGCTGGCGGCCAAGGTCGCCGAGCGCAGTGCCGAGACAGGCGCGCACTACATCACCCGCACGGCAGGCGAATACCTGGCCATGGTGCGCAAGGCGGCCGGCGGCGGGCTGGTGATGGCCTTCACCACGCTGGCCAAGTTCGGGCTGTACGCGCTGGCGCTATCCGCGTTCTGGGGCGGCTTCATGGCGGGCGTGAACTACGCCGTCAGCTTCGTGCTGATCCAGCTGCTGCACTTCACCGTGGCCACCAAGCAGCCCGCCATGACGGCACCCGCCATGGCCGCCAAGCTCAAGGACCTGGACGAGGCGCAGGGGCTGGAGTCCTTCGTGGACGAGGTCGCGCACCTCGTGCGCTCGCAGGTGGCCGCCGTGCTGGGCAACGTGCTGCTGGTGTTCCCCGCGGCGCTGGCCCTGGCGCTGCTTATCGCGCAGATGCTCGGGCAGCCGGCCATTGGCACGGCCCAGGCGGAACACGTGCTGCAGTCGCTGCACCTGCTGGGCCCCTCGCTGCTGTTCGCGGCCTTCACCGGCGTGCTGCTGTTCGCGTCCAGCATTTTCGCGGGCTGGGTGGAGAACTGGTTCGTATTGCGCCGGCTGGACTCGGCCATCCAGTACAACCCGCGCATCACGCACATGCTGGGTGCTGCACGCGCCGCCCGCTGGGCGCGCTTTCTGCGGGGCAACATCTCGGGCTTTGCGGCCAACATTTCGCTCGGCTTCATGCTGGGGCTGACGCCGGCCTTTGCCGCGTTCTTCGGGCTGGGCCTGGATGTGCGCCACGTTACGCTGTCCACCGGGCAGATCGGCGTGGCCAGCGCCACATTGGGCATGGACGTGCTGCACCAGCCTGCTTTCTGGTGGGCCGTGGCCATGGTGCCCTTCAACGGTGCGCTCAACGTCCTCGTCAGCTTCTACCTGGCGTTCCGCCTGGCATTGCGTGCGCACAACGTGGGCAGCGTGGACCGCGCGCGCATCTACCGCGCGCTGCTGGCGCGCTGGCGCAGCGCGCCGCTGGGCTTTTTCCTGCCCCCGCGCCGCACCGTCTGATAAGGTGCGCCCACCGCAGGCTGCGCGCCGTCCTACAGAAGCAACGCGACCGCTGCAGATACATTCAGTTAACAGCCTGGGAACGTAGTCACGTTCCACGCAGCTGCAGCGCGCGCCCTTGGGGCAGGCTGCGCCCGGGCATCCAGCGGGCCTGCCCGCACGAGACAGAGGATCTACAACAATGAATGAGCTGATGAGCTTTTGGGCGCAGTGGCTGCGCCCATCGGCGGGGTTGCCCACGGTGCAGTGGTCGCTGCTGCTGGCCGTGGCCTCCATCACGGGCTATCTGGTGCAACGCTACAGCGGCCTGCCCAAGGTCGTGGGTTACACGCTCGTGGGCACCATCGTGGGCCTGCTGGGCTTTGGCGGCGCCGTGTGGCCGCTGCAGGGCATTGGCCTGTTCCTGGTGGAGCTAGGCGTGGCCGTGGTGCTGTTCGAGGCGGGCGGTCGCATTCCACTGCGCTGGTTCCGCCATAACCCCATGGTGCTGGTGCAGAGCATCGCGGAGTCCGCCTTCACCTATTTCGCGGTGTACTGGACGATGCTGTGGTTCGACGTACCCGAGCGCGCCGCCGGCCCGCTGGCCCTGGTCGCAATGGCGGCATCACCGGCGGTTCTGACGCGCGTGGTGTCCGACACGCGCGCCGCCGGCCCCGTGACCGACCGTGCCGTGGTGCTCGCAACGCTGTCGTCCCTGTATGCGCTGGCGCTGGGCAGCGCGCAGGCCGAGCTCATCAACCGCCCGGGCGTGGGCCTGGTGGGCACGCTGTATCCCGCGCTGGTGGTGCTGGGCGTTTCTGTGGCCGTGGGTGCGCTGCTGTCGCTCATCCTGCGCCTGGCGTTGCGCGTGATGAGCCCGACGAGCGAGAACACCTCCATGCTGCTGATGGCCCTGATCGCCGCCAGCACCGCCGTCACCGCGCACATGGGCGGCTCGGCCCCGCTGGCCGCGCTGCTGGGCGGCATGCTGCTCAAGCAGCTGCACCCGCGCCCCTGGGCCTGGCCGCGGCAGATGGGCACCGCCTCTTCGCTGCTGACGATGCTGATGTTCGTGCTCGTCTCCACCGTCGCCGCGCAGGCCGACTGGAGCGGCCCGGTGGTCGGCGCCGTGCTGGCGCTGATCTTCGTGCGCCTGCTGGCCAAGGCGCTGGGCGTGGGCGTGGGCAACGCGGGCAGTGGCGCCAGCTGGCGCCAGGCCCTGTGGCTGAGCTGCGCCATGGCGCCGATGTCGGCCATCGCATTGCTGGTGGCCTCGCAGTTCGTGGTGGCCTCGGCCTCCACGGGCCACCTGATCGCGCGCATCGCCCTGCCGGCCATCCTGGTGATGGAAGTGCTGGGCGCGGTGATCGCCACCGTGGCCATCTACCGCGCGGGCGAAAGCTCCAAGCCCTGGGCGCCCCTGAGCAGCCGCGGCAGCAACACCGGAGACACCCAACGTGAGTCTTGAAGCCTTCCACCATTCCGAGCCCCTGACGCTGGGCGTCGAGCTGGAACTGCAGCTCGTGAGCACCAACGACTACGACCTCGCGCCCTACGCCGAGGACATGCTGCGCCTCATGAAGAAGGTGCCGCTGCCCGGCAGCGTGGTGCCCGAGATGACCAACAGCATGATCGAGATCTCCACCGGCGTGTGCCACAGCAGCTCCGAGGTGCTGGGCCAACTCACGCAGATCCGCGACGCGCTGGTCAAGAGCGCGGACAAGCTCAACATCGCCGTCGTCGGCGGCGGCACGCACCCCTTCCAGCAATGGCACGAGCGGCGCATCTACGACAAGCCGCGCTTTCAGGAGCTGTCGCAGCTGTACGGCTACCTATCCAAGCAGTTCACCATCTTCGGTCAGCACGTGCACATCGGCTGCCCCGACGCCGACTCCGCCCTGCTCATGCTGCACCGCATGAGCCGCTACATTCCGCACTTCATCGCGCTGTCGGCCTCCAGCCCGTACGTGCAGGCGCAGGACACGCAGTTCGACTCCGCGCGCCTCAACTCGGTGTTCGCGTTCCCGCTGTCGGGCCGCGCGCCCTGCGTACTCACCTGGAGCGAGTTCGAGCAGTACTTCAACAAAATGACGCGCACCGGCGTGGTCAAGAGCATGAAGGACTTTTACTGGGACATCCGCCCCAAGCCCGAGTACGGCACCATCGAGATCCGCGTGTTCGACACGCCGCTCACCATCGAGCGCGCCGCGGCGCTGGCCGGCTACGTGCAGTCGCTGGCCGCGTGGTTCCTGGCCGAGCAGCCCTTCACCCCCACCGAGGACGACTACCTCGTCTACACCTACAACCGCTTCCAGGCCTGCCGCTTCGGGCTGGACGCGGTGTACGTGGACCCTGCCAGCGGCGACCACATGCCGCTGCGCGACCACATCCTGCAGACGCTGGACCACGTGGCGCGCTACGCCGGCACGCATGGCGCATCGGGCGCGCTGCACATGCTGCGCGGTGAGACCGCGCTGGGCCAGAACGACGCCCGCTGGCTGCGCGAGCGCCAGCGCGAAGAGCAGTTGCTGGCCGAGGTCAGCCGCCAGGCCGCGCTGCGCTTTCGCGGGCACGACATCTGAACGCGGCAGCCGCCCATGGGTGAGTTCGACCTGATTGCGCGCTACTTCACGCGCCCGGTGCGCCGTGCGGCGCTGGGCGTGGGCGACGACTGCGCGCTGCTGTCGGTCACGCCCGGCATGCAGCTGGCCGTGTCCAGCGACATGCTGGTCGAGGGCCGCCATTTCTTTGCCGACGTGGACCCCGCGCACCTGGGCCACAAGGCGCTGGCGGTGAACCTGTCGGACCTGGCCGCCTGCGGCGCCAGGCCGCTGGCCTTCACGCTGGCGCTGGCGTTGCCGCGCGTGGATGCGCCCTGGCTGCAGGCGTTTGCGGACGGCCTGCTGCGGCTGGCCGACGCGCACCAGTGCGAACTGGTCGGTGGCGACACCACGCAGGGGCCGCTGAACCTCTGCGTCACCGTGTTCGGCGAAGTGCCCACGGGCCAGGCCCTGCTGCGCAGCGGTGCGCGGGTGGGCGACGACATCTACGTGAGCGGCACGCCCGGCGAGGCGCGCCTGGCGCTGGATGCGCTGCGCGGCCGCCTGGCGCTGCCGCCCGCCGCCCTGCAGCAGTTGCGCCCACGGCTGGAGCAGCCCACACCGCGCGTGGCGCTGGGTCTGGCGCTGCGCGGCGTGGCCAGCAGCGCCATCGACGTGAGCGATGGCCTGCTGGGCGACCTGGGTCACATCCTGAAGGCCTCGGGCGTGGGCGCCTGCGTGGACGCCACCGTCGCTACCAATTTGCTAGCTGCTAGCGCCCAGCAGGCGGGCGCTACAGCCGATTTTGACGCACAAACGCTGATGCAATGCGCGCTGGCCGGCGGCGACGACTACGAACTGGTCTTCACCGCCCCTCCCGCACAGCAGGCCGCCGTGCAGGCCGCCGCGCAGGCCAGCGGTACGCGCGCCACGCGCATCGGCCGCGTCGAGCCCGCGCCCGGCCTGCGTGTGGTGGACAGCCAGGGGCAGCCCGTGGCGCAGCACTTCGCCTCGTTCGACCACTTCGCCTGACCGCTCCCGCTACCGGGCCGGCGCCGCTGGTAGCATCGGCCGGCCCTCGCATCCTTGTCGCCCATGCCCGATACGCCGCCCCCCACCCCGCTGCCGCCCCACGCCCTGCGCCGCTTTCTGTTCGTGCACCCCGCGCACTGCATCGCGCTGGGCTTTGGCAGCGGACTGTCGCGTGTGGCACCGGGCACGGTGGGCACGCTGTGGGGATGGCTGGCGTTCCTGGTGCTGCAACTGTGGCTCACGCCGCGCGGCATGGGGCTGCTGATCGCGCTGTCGCTGCTGCTGGGCTGGTGGGCCTGCACCGTCACCGCACGCCACATGCGCGTGGCAGACCCCGGCCACATCGTGTGGGATGAGATCGTCGCGATCTGGATCGTGCTGTGGCTGGCCATGCCCATGGGCTTCTGGGGCCAGCTCGCCGCCTTTGCGCTGTTCCGTTATTTCGATGCCGCCAAACCCGGCCCTGTGGCCTGGGCCGACCGGTTGTTCAAGGGCTTCGGCTGGCGCGGCGGCCTGGGGATCATGCTGGACGACCTGGTGGCCGCGTTCTGCACGCTGCTGGTGATCGCGCTGTGGCGCCACTGGTTCGGGTGAGTGCCATGGAACTATCAAAAATAGAGCTGCCAGCGCTTGATGGACAAGCGCTGAAGGCCGATTTGATTCATATCTCCACGGACCTGCTCGCACGCGGCTGGATGCTGGCCACGGCCGAGAGCTGCACCGGCGGCCTGATCGCGGCGGCCTGCACCGACCTGTCGGGGTCGAGCCAATGGTTCGAGCGCGGCTTCGTCAGCTATTCCAACGCCGCCAAGACCGCGCTGCTGGGCGTGCCCGCCGATCTCATCACGGCCCACGGCGCCGTGAGCGAGCCCGTGGCCCGCGCCATGGCCGAGGGCGCCGTGCGCCACAGCGCCGCGCAGGTCAGCGTGGCCGTGACGGGCGTGGCCGGCCCCACGGGCGGCAGCCCGGACAAGCCGGTGGGCACGGTGTGGTTCGGCTGGTGCGTGGCGGGCGCCACCCATTCGGAACTGCGGCGCTTTGCCGGAGACCGCGCCGCCGTGCGCACCGCCACGGTGCGCCACGCGCTGGGGCGGCTGGCGCAGTTGCTGGCCCAGCTGCCCGCCCCTTCGCGCTCCTGACGGTCCCACTGGGCCTGGCGGCGCCATAGCACCTGGGCAGGCCCAGAGCGCAATACCGGGCCACCGGCTGCGTGCCGCCCACTCAATGCCGGCGAGTCGAACCGGGCCGCGTCAGACCGCGCCGCGTCAGGCCAGCTACACCAGGCAAGGCCGCGCTAGGCCGGGCCGCGTCAAGCCGCGCCGCAGCACTTCTTGTACTTCTTGCCGCTGCCGCAGGGGCAAGGGTCGTTGCGGCCGGGCTGCTCGCCCTTGACGATGGTTTCCTGGCGCGGACCCAGGCTGCGCCAGAGCTGGCGCAGGTCGTACACGCCCCAGATGGCCTCGCCAAAGACCTCCAGGCGCTCCTGGCTGGTACTGGGCGGGCCGTCTTCGGCGTACATGCAGATCTCGGGCTTGCCGGTGTCGTCCTCGGTGAGGGCGACGATGGATTCGAGCGCGCCATCCAGCCACTGGGCGGCTTCCTTGTCGCGCGGGGTGGCCCAGTCCTCGGACCAGTTCTCCACGGCGAACATGAAGCCCAGTGCCCAGACCTGGCCGAAGGAAGGAATCTCCTGCCCCGCCATCTCGGCGCGCTCCTCCTCGGGCAGACTGGCGATGGCGCCGCGCATGTCGATCACCTCGGGCTGGAAGGCGTTGTCGGCGTCTAGCGATTCGGCCTGCTCGTCCAATTGCGCCTGCACCTCGGCGCGGCGCAGCTCCCACAAGGCAAGAAAGCGCTCCTGCTGCGCCAGGTCCTTGAACGTGGGCACCAGCGGCAGGGGCTCGCCTTCGGCCACGTCCAGCTCCAGGCCGTCGCCCAACAGCATGGGCAGCCATTCCGCCGCGGGCACGGGGCGGCGCGTGCAGACCAGCGCCGTCAGGAAGCCGTCGCAGAACTCCCACTGCGGCACATCTTCCTCACGCGTGCGCAGGTCGTCCAGCAGGCTGTCGAGTTCATCCAGTTCGTCCGGCCCCAGGGCGGAGGCGGCGGCGGATGCGGGGGTGTCGGAGGTGGCGTTCATGCGGAATCGGGCGGGGCTTGGACCCGCGGGCTAAGGAGGAGGAGAAACAGAGCCCCAGGAGGCCTGAGGCGCGCAGTGTAACGTCGTAGGTTGCGCGTTAGCTATTGTATTAATAGCTGTTCGCGCTTATTACACAAGCGCTAGAGCTTGATTTGGCCTTAAAAACAGAAACGCCCCATGCCAAGGCAATGGGGCGCAGCGGTCGGTAACAAAGGGCCGTCTGGGCGGCCCACCCAGCCTTATTGGCTGGCGATCTCCAGATGGGCCTCGCGGGCTTCTTGGATGAACTCGAGGATCAGACGGACGGCTTCGCGCATGGTGTGGTTTCCTGACTGAGATGCTCATCCGGTGCGGAACGGCGCGCATCTCATACGCCGACCAACACCGGGTTAACCACTAAGTGTTAACCCTTGGGCGTAAGTATAAACCACAATCCACTTTTGTGCTGCAGCGCAGCGAAGGCTGGGGCGATCAGGGCGCGGCTACTCCTCTGCCGTCCACTCCACCCGGGCCCCCAGGCTGCGCAGGTTCTCCACAAAGTGCGGGTGCGCGCGGCGGATGGGCGTGGCGTTGCGGATCTCCGAGCGCCCCGGGATACTGGCCGCGACCATGAACAGCGCGATCGCCACGCGGATGATGTAGGGGCTCTCCACCACCGCCGGCGCCAGCGGCCCGCCACCGAAGGTGACGATGCGGTGCGGGTCGGACTGGTACACATGCGCGCCAAACTTGGACAGCTCGCCCGTCCAGCCTAAAGCGCCGTCGTACACCTTGTTCCAGAACATCGCGTTGCCCTGCGCGCGCACGCCCAGCGCGATGAAGATCGGCAGCAGATCCACGGGGAAATAGGGCCAGGGCGCGGCCTCCACCTTGGTCAGCACGTTGGGGGTGAAGGGCGTCTGCACCGTGAGCGGCCCGTCCACGAAGGCGCGCGACCAGCCGTCCCGGTGCTCCACGCGCACGCCAAACTTGGCAAACGTGCGGTCGATCAGCGGGAAGTTCTCCGGCGCGCTGTTCTTCACCACCACGTCGCCGCCGGTGATGGCCCCCAGCGCCAGGAAGGTGGTGATCTCGTGAAAGTCCTCGGCAAAGCGGAATTCACCGCCCCCCAGGTCGCCGCCGCCATGCACCGTAAGCCGCGAGGTGCCCACGCCCTCGATCTGCGCGCCCAGCATTTGCATGAAGCGGCAGAACTCCTGCACGTGCGGCTCGGACGCCGCGTTGGTCAGCGTGGAGGTGCCCTGCGCGGCCACGGCGCACAGCACGAAGTTCTCGGTGGTGGTCACCGAGGCATAGTCCAGCCAGTGGTGCACCGGCGTGAGCATGCCCACGCGGCGCACCAGCAGCGAGCCCTCGGCCCGCTCCACCTGGCCGCCGAAGCTGCGAAAGACCTCCACATGCGGGTCGATCTCGCGCACGCCCAGGGTGCAGCCCTTCACGTTGTCCTCCAGCCGCGCCACGCCGAAGCGCGCCAGCAGCGGCGGCACCAGCATGATGGACGAGCGCATCTCCTCGGGCAGGCGGTGCGTGGCGGCGTCGAAATGCGTGGCCTGGTGGTGCAGTTCCAGCGTGGCGCTGGCATGGTCCCAGCGCACCTCGCTGCCCAGGGTGCGGAAGATCTCCAGGATCTTGCGCACGTCGGTGATGTCGGGCACGCCCACCAGGCGCAGCGGCGCGCGCGTGAGCAGCGTGGCGCACAGCACGGGCAGCACCGCGTTCTTGTTGGCCGAGGGGGTGACGCGGCCACGCAGCGGCGTGCCGCCATGCACGATCAGGTTGGACATGGTTCGCAAATCTCTTCAAAAACAATAGCTGCCACCGCATGCGTGTCCTGCGTCAACAGCCGTTTTCGCATGCAAAGCACGGCCTTGTCCTTGGACACGATGATGGCGCGGTGCGCGACCGCCAGGTCGATGAACTTCTGGTCGTCCGCGTCCTTGCAGGCCCAGGGCGCGCGTGGCGCCACCTCGACCAGGCGCACGCCCGCGTCGAACGCCGTCAGTACGTCATCCGCGCCCACGCCGTAGTACGCCATACGCGGCTGCAGGTGGGTGTACTGCAGCACGCGCTCCAGTTCGTCCCGCATGTGCTGCGTGGCAATCCAGTCCAGGCGCTGGGCCTGCAGCAGCGCACGCACGGTGGCCACGGCCGCGTCGGCGAAGATGAACAGGTCGAGCACGATGTTGGTGTCCAGCACCACGGCACGCGCTCTCTCGCCCGCCGGCGCCACGGCGGGCAGGCGCAGCTCAGGACGCATCCGAGGCTCCGCCGGCCGGCGCACCCGGCGCACCCGGCGCACCGTTGGCCGCGCCGCCCTCCCCCGTGTGGCCGGCGCGCGGCCGATCCCGCACGGCGCCCGCCACGAGGTCGAAGCGGAACAGGCGGCATTCGATGGGGCCGTTCCACAGCGGCACGCGGCGCGACTCCTTCAGGCGCATCTTGCCGGGCAGCTTGAGGTCGGGCGTGAGCATCCAGGCCTGCCAGCCGGCGTAGTGCTTCTTCCAGTGTGCGGCCAACTGCGCGAAGAAGTCCACGCCGTCCTCGGTCTGCGCCGTCTCGCGGCCCATGCGCTCGACCGTGGACATGCGCTCACGCGCATTGCGCCCCGCCGTGCCCGCCGCGGCGATGCGCTCGCCATACGGCGGATTCAGCAGCATCACCCCGGGTTGTTCACTGGGCGGCATGCGCTGCAGCGCGTCGCCGCCGCGCAGCTGCACCGCGTCGGCCACGCCGGCGCGCACGGCATTGCGCTGGGCAAAGTCCACCATGCGGTGCGACACGTCGCTGCCAAAAATCGGCACCGAAGCCGCGGTAACGGCGCTGGCCGCTTCATCCTTGATAGCAGACCAGACATGCGCCTGGTGCGGCAATAGCTTCTCGAAGGCAAAGCGCCGCTGCAGCCCCGGCGCGATGCGGCAGGCGATCTGCGCAGCCTCGATGACCACGGTGCCGCTGCCGCAGCAGGGGTCGTACAGCGGCAGCGGCTGCTCGCCATGCGGGTCCCAGCCGGTGGCGGCGATCATGGCGGCGGCCAGCGTTTCCTTGAGCGGCGCGTCGCCCTTGTCCTCGCGCCAGCCGCGTTTGAACAGCGGCTCGCCCGAGGTGTCGATGTAGATCTGGGCGCGGTCGCTGGTCAGGTGCAGGTGCACGCGCACGTCGGGCCACTGCGTCTGCACGTCGGGACGCACGCCGGCCTTGGCGCGGAAGCGGTCGGCCACGGCATCCTTCACGCGCAGCGCGGCGAAGTTCAGGCTCTTGAGCGGGCTGTGCTGGGCCGTCACCTCCACCTTGAAGCTCTGGCGCGGGGTGAACCAGATCTCCCAGGCCACGTCGGCCGCGGCGGCATAGATGTCGTCCTCGTTGCGGTAGGGCCGCTCGGCCAGTTGCACCAGCACGCGCTGCGCCAGGCGGCTGTGTAGGTTCAGGCGCAGCGCATCGCGCCACGAGGCGCGCAGCAGCACGCCCGCGCGGCCCACGAGCAGGTCCTGCCCGGCCAGCCCCGTGAGGCTGTGCACCTCGTCGGCCAGATAGCCCTCCACGCCAGCGGCGCAGGGCAAAAAGAGTTGAAGCTGGTTCATTGCGGCTGTGCTGCGCGCTGCAGCAATGGCTGGAGCACGGATTCAGGAATGGGTGCGGGCTTGCGGGCCGCCCGGTCGATGAAGACGATGCCGGTCTTGCCGCGCGCGATCTCGCGCCCCCGGCTCTTCTCGGTCAACCGGAAGACGAGGTCGAAGCCGTAGCGGTTGAAGTCCTGCGGCGTCATCTCCACGCGCAGCGTCTCGCCGTGGAACGCCTCGGACTTGTACTGCGCCACGATGTCGCCCACCACGGTGGACAGGCCCGCCACGTCGGCCTCGGGGTAACCCAGCGACTTGAAGAAACGCACGCGCGCCTCGGACACGAGGCTGAGCAACTGCGCGTTGTCCAGGTGTCCGCCCTGGTTGACATGGCTGATGTAGATCTGCAGCTCGGTACTGAAGCCGAAGTGCGGGGGAAGGTCGAAGACGACGCGTGCCATGGTTCAAAGTGCCTTGCGGAGGTTGGCCGGGGCGATCTTGAGCGCCTCACGGTATTTGGCCACGGTGCGGCGCGCACATTCAATGCCCTGCTCCTTGAGCATCTCGGCGATCTGGCTGTCCGACAGCGGCTTGTGCGGGTTCTCGGCCGCGATGAACTGCTTGATGAGCGCGCGCACGGCCGTGCTGGAGGCGTTGCCGCCGGTTTCGGTGCCCAGCCCCGAGCCGAAGAAATACTTGAGTTCGTAGGTGCCTTGCGGCGTGGCCATGTACTTGGCGGTGGTCACGCGGCTGATGGTGGACTCGTGCAGGCCCAGTTCATCGGCAATGTCGCGCAGCACCAGCGGGCGCATGGCCAGTTCGCCATGCACGAAGAAGTTCTTCTGCCGCTCCACGATGGCGCGCGACACGCGCAGGATGGTGTCAAAACGCTGCTGGATGTTCTTGATGAACCAACGCGCCTCCTGCAGCCGTGCCTGCAGCGCCTGGTGGCCTTCGCCACGGCCGCCGCGCAACGCACCGGCGTAGATGTCGTGCACGCGCAGGCGCGGCATCACGTCCGGGTTGAGCTGCACGCTGAAGTTCTGCTGTCCGCCGCGGCCGGTTTTCTTGACGATCACGTCGGGCACGATGATGTTGCGGTCCACGTCGGCAAAGCGCCTGCCCGGGCGTGGCTCCAGCCGCGCGATCAAGGCCATCGCGGCGCGCGTGCGCTCTTCGCTGGTGCCGCAGGCCTGCGCCAGGCGGCGCACGTCGCGCTTGGCCAGCAGGTCCAGCGGCTGGTCGCAAATGGCCAGCGCGGCCTGGATCACGTCGGGGTCGCCCTCTTCGTCCTGGTCCATCGCACGCAGCTGCAGCGTGAGGCATTCGGCCAGGCCGCGCGCGCCCACGCCCGCGGGTTCCAGGCTTTGCAGCAGGCGCAGCGCCACGGTGAAGCGGTGCACCAATTCATCGAGTTGCTCGGGGTCTTCGGTGCCCGCCAGGCTGGCGGCCAGGTCCTGCAGCGACTCGTCCAGGTAGCCGTCGTCGTTCAGCGATTCGATGAGGAAGCGCAGCGCGGCCATGTCCAGCTCGGACAGGCGCAGCGCCAGCGCCTGGCGATGCAGGAAGGCCGTGAGCGACTCCTGGCTGCGGGCCAGCTCGGTGGCGTCCACCTCGTCGTCGCTCCCCGCGCCGGCACCGTTGCGCGCCGGGGCGTCGCCGCCCCACTCGCTGTCGTCGGGCGCCAGGTCTACCGAGCCGTCGCCTTCCCAGTCCGCGGGTTCGGCCGTGGATTCGGCTGTGGAGGTTTCTGCATCATTTTGGCTTGTAGCGCTTTCCTGCCCTGCGCTGACAGCTCCTGAATAAATAGCATCTTCAACTTCTCGGTCTTGCTCGCTCACCGGTGCATCGGCCTGGGCCAGGCCGAACTCCTCGCGCGGGGCCTCTTCCAGCGTGCGCTCCAGGAAGGGGTTCTCGTCGAGCATTTGCTCGACCTCCTGGGCCAGCTCCAGCGTGGACAGCTGCAGCAGGCGGATCGACTGCTGCAACTGCGGTGTGAGCGCCAGGTGCTGCGAGACGCGCAGCGACAGGCCGGGCTTCATGGCCTGCAACCCACTGTCTGGTCCTGCATCGCGCCGTGGTCGCCCATCACTCTCACATGCGGAAGTGCTCGCCCAGGTACACCCGGCGCACTTCCGCGTTGTCGACGATGTCCGACGGCGTACCCTGAGCCAGCACCTGGCCGTCGCTGATGATGAAGGCGTGGTCGCAGATGCCCAGCGTCTCACGCACGTTGTGGTCGGTGATCAGCACGCCAATGCCGCGCGCCTTGAGAAAGCCAATGATGCGCTGGATCTCGATCACGGCGATCGGGTCGATGCCGGCGAAGGGCTCATCCAGCAGGATGAAGCGCGGCTGCGTGGCCAGCGCGCGCGCGATCTCCACGCGCCGGCGCTCGCCGCCCGACAGCGCCAGTGCAGGCGACTTGCGCAGGTGGTCCACGCGCAGCTCCTGCAGCAGCGCGGTCAGGCGCCGCTCCACCTCGGCGCGCGGCAGGGAGCGGCCGGCCTCGTCGGTCTGCAGCTCCAGCACCGCGCGCACGTTGTCTTCGACATTGAGCTTGCGAAAGATCGAGGCTTCCTGCGGCAGGTACGACAGGCCCAGCCGCGAGCGCCGGTGGATGGGCATGTCCGTCACGTCCTGCCCGTCGATGCTGATGCGGCCGCCGTCGCTGCGCACCAGGCCGACGATCATGTAGAACGACGTGGTCTTGCCGGCGCCGTTGGGGCCCAATAGGCCCACCACCTCTCCCTTTTGCACGACCACGGACACGTCCTTGACCACCTTGCGGCTGCCGTAGGACTTCTCCAGGTGCAGCGCCTCCAGGCGGCTGACGCCTTCGCTCATGCGCGCATCGTCCAAGGCCGCGCTCACTTCGCGCCGTCCAGGCTGGGGCTGGTACGCAGCGCGGGCGGCTCGGTGCGCACGGGCGGCGTGGCGCTGGTGCCCGAGGCAGGCTCCTTGGGCGCGAGCACCGCCCGCACCCGGCCGCCCGGCGTGCCAGCAGTGGCGCCGGCGGGCGCGGTCTTCTGCCCGTCCACGGTGAACACGTCCGTGAGGTTGTTGTAGACGATGAGGGCGCCGGCTAGCTCGTCGGTCAGTGTGGCCTCGCGGTAGCGGCGCAGCTCGGCGCGGCGGATGAGCTTCACCACGTCGGCGCGGCCGTCGTATTCGATGACCTCGCCCTCGCCCTCGACGAACTCGTCGGGCGCGCCCGGCGCGGTGTCACGTTTTTGCCGGAAAAAAGCGCGCTTGCCCGGCTCGGCCGTCACCACACCGTACTGGAAGCCGTCGGCATCCTGGCGCACCTCCAGCTGCGCGCCGCGCAGCACGATGGTGCCCTTGGTCATGACGACACGGCCGGTGAAAACGCTGGTCTGCTTGAGCTCATCGTGGCGCAGGGCATCGGCCTCGATGTTCATGGGCTTGTTGCGGTCGGCTTTTTCGGCGTGCACCAGCGGCGATGCAGCCAGCGCCAGGGCCAGCGCTGCGGCGCGGGACAGGAGGAGGAAGGGCAATCGGGTTCTCATAGAGGGCACGAATCTTGCGGTCATTGTACTGACGCAAGCGCGCCGCCGCCGCAGTGGATCGCATCAACCCGTACAGGCCTGCCACCGGCTGTCATGCCGCCGCGCCAACCGGTGCGCAGGCATGAAAAAAGCGCGCCCGTAGGCGCGCTTGTCGTTGGTCGCGGCGGGGCGCTTCAGCCCTTGCGCGCTACGCCAACCAGGTGCTCCACCACCTGCAGCACGCTTTGCATGTTGCCGGCCATGGTGCCGTCGGTGTAGTAGCGGCCGGCCACTCCCATGGAGGGCACGCCTTCGACCTGGTAGCCGTCCTGCAGCTGCGACGCCTTGCGCACCTGGTTGGATACGGTGAAGGAGTTGTAGACCTCCTTGAACTTCGCCACGTCCACGCCCTGCTTGCCGATCCAGTCGAAGATCAGCTCGTCCTTGTTCAGCGGCAGGCGTTCCACGTGCACCGCGCGGAACACCTTCGCATGCAGCTCGGGCAGCTTGCCCATGCCTTCCAGCGCGTAGTAGAGCTTTTGCTGCGGCACGAAGCTCGCATTGAACGCCACGGGCACGCGGCGGATGTGCAGGTCCTTGGGCGCCGACTTGATCCAGGCCTCCAGCGAAGGCTCGAACGTGTTGCAGTGCGGGCAGCTGTACCAGAAGAACTCGATGACCTCGATCTTCCCGGCAGGTGCCTCGAGTGCGACGGGCTTGCCCAGCTTGACGTAGTCCTTGCCTTCCTTGAACTGGCGGCCTTGCGCCAGTGCGGGCGCCGCCAGCGGCAGGCTCAGGGCGGTGGCCGCGGAGGCGACGGTCAGAGAAAACTCACGGCGTTTCATAGGTTGGGATCACTCCTGGACAGTATGGAGGGTTGTGAGCGCCAGCGCGGGCAAAAGTTCAGCGCTGCACCCGGACCAGCGCGGACTCCACCCCCGCGCCATCGAGTTTTTCCTTCAGCGACTCGGCGTCGTCACGCTTGCCGAACGGGCCCACGCGCACGCGGAACACCGTGCGGCCGTTCTGCTCACGCTCGCTGACGCGCGCCTCCCAGCCCAGCATGGCCAGCTTGGCGCGCTGCGCATCGGCATCCTGCTGGGTGCGGAACGCGCCCGCCTGCACGAAGTATTCGAAAGGATCGGCACTGGTCGTGGGAGCGGGCGCCGCGTTGGCCTTGGCGCGGGCCAAGTCGCCCAGCGGGTCGGCCGACGTCGGTGCCGCGCCGGGCCGGCTGGCCGCCGCCCGCGGACCCGACGCAGGCTGGGCTGCGGCGGTCGCGGTGTCGGACGCGGGAGCGGCAGCCGGCGCAGCGGGGCGCACAGGGTTTTTGCCGTACAACGGCGCGTTGGGGTCCCAGTTCTTGTTCTTCGTGGCCTCGTCCTGCTCGGACGCACGCGGCGTGCTCTTGTTCAGGAAGGGCACGGGCACCTTGGTCACATACACGGCCACGGCCAGCGCGGCTCCCAGGCCCACGATCACCCCGAGGATGAAGCCTACGATGGTGCCGCCGCGTTGCTGTTTCTTCATATCAGTGGTCACTTACATTCTGGCTGGCGCAGACACGCCCAGCACCGCCAATCCATTGTGCAATACCTGCGCTGTGGCCGCGACGAGCGCCAGCCGCGCCTGCTTGACAGCCTCGTCGTCCACCAGAATGCGTTCGGCGTCGTAATAGCTGTGGTAGGCGGCAGCCAGGTCGCGCAGGTAGAAGGTCACGTCGTGCGGCGCATTGCCGGCCGCGGCCGCGGTGAGCATCTCGGGATACTTGGCGAGCAGCAGCATCAGCGCCTGGGCCTGCGGGCCTTCCAGCGGCGACAGGTCCACATCGCGCAGCGCGGCCACGTCGTAGTCCTCGCGCCAGCCACGCAGCACCGAGCAGATGCGCGCGTGGGCGTACTGCACGTAATACACGGGGTTGTCGTTGTTCTGCGCCACGGCCAGGTCGACGTCGAAGGTGTATTCGGTGTCGGGCTTGCGCGACAGCAGGAAGAAACGCACCGCGTCCTTGCTGGTCCACTCGATCAGGTCGCGCAGCGTCACGTAGCTGCCGGCGCGCTTGCTGATCTTGACCTCCTCGCCATTGCGCACCACGCGCACCATGGTGTGCAGCACGTAGTCGGGGTAGCCCTGGGGGATGCCCACGTCCGCCGCCTGCAGGCCGGCGCGCACGCGCGCGATGGTGCCGTGGTGGTCCGTGCCCTGGATGTTCACCACCTTGGTGAAGCCGCGCTGGAACTTCTGGATGTGGTAGGCCACGTCAGGCACGAAGTAGGTGTATGTGCCATCCTGCTTGCGCATGACACGGTCCTTGTCGTCCCCGTAGTCGGTGGACTTGAGCCACAGCGCGCCGTCCTGCTCGTAGGTCTTGCCGTTGGCGACGAGGCGCTGCACGGTCGCGTCCACATGGCCGTTGGCGTAGAGGCTGGACTCCAGGTAGTACTGGTCGAATTGGAGGTTGAAGGCCTGCAGATCCTTGTCCTGCTCATTGCGCAGGTAGGCCACGGCGAACTGGCGGATGTTCTCGTAATCCTCGACATCGCCATTCGCCGTGAACGCGCGGTCATCGGCCTGGACGGTGGACTTGGCGAGGAAGGCGTCGGCGATGTCCTGGATGTAGTCGCCGTTGTAGAAATTCTTGGCCAGCGGGTTGTCCGCGTCGGTGGGCCAGCAGTCATCCCCCGGTTTGAAGCCCTTGGCGCGCAGTTGCGTGCTCTTGGTGAGGGTGTCGATCTGCACGCCCGCGTCGTTGTAATAGAACTCGCGGTGCACACTCCAGCCCTGGGTGGCGTACAGATGGCTGATGGCGTCGCCGATGGCGGCCTGGCGGCCGTGACCGACGTGCAGCGGGCCGGTGGGGTTGGCGGAGACGAACTCCACCAGGACTTTCTCGCCGCGCGCCGGCTGGTAACCATATTGCGCGCCTTGCGCCAGCACCTCGTGCACCACCTGCTGCTTGGCGGCGGGCTTGAGGCGGATGTTCAGAAAACCGGGGCCGGCGATCTCGATGGCCTGTACCCATTTTTGGAACGCGGGCGTGGCCTCCAGCGCGGCCTGTAGCTGTTCGCCCAGTGCGCGGGGATTCTGCTTGAGGGGCTTGGCCAGCTGCATGGCGGCCGTGCACGCGAGGTCGCCATGAGCAGCGACCTTGGGAGATTCGAAGGCCGCGCGGCTGCCTGCGCCGGGCGACACCTTTTCCAGCTCGTCGGCCAGCGCCGCGAGCAATTCCTGTTTGACGGAGAGCATGGGGGCGGATTCTACGGGCCGACCCGTCATCCATTCGTGACCGCCCGGCGTTATGCTGGGTGGCCCGTGGGGCACTGCGTTGCCGGCGGGCGCATTCACCTTTTCCTTTTTTGCAGGAGCATTACATGAAGAAACTGCTTCCCCTGTTGGCCGCTGCCGGCTTTGCCCTTTCGTTCGCCGCACACGCTGCGGACGCCCCCGCGGCCGGCGCCTCCGCCACCGCCAAGGCGCCCACGGCGCAGCAGACGCGCATGAAGACCTGCAATGCCGACGCCGGCGCCAAGAACCTCAAGGGCGACGAGCGCAAAGCTTTCATGAAGGAGTGCCTGAGCGGCAACAAGGCGTCCACCCAGCAGGACAAGATGAAGAGCTGCAACGCGGACGCCGGTGCGAAGAACCTCAAGGGCGACGCCCGCAAGGCCTTCATGAAAGAGTGCCTGAGCGGCGCGGCCAGCTAAAGGACCGACGCACCGCACGGGCCCGCCCATCGGGCCTGCACGAGCAAACCCCGCGCGCCTGCCGCCCGCGGGGTTTCTTTTTTTGCCCTTCCCTCGGCGCTCAGCGCGTGCCCACGCCGCGTGCCAGGAAGACGGCCAACAGCGGAATCAGTGCCAGCAGATGGGCCTCGATCATCACCAGACGGCGCGTGCTGCGCACTTGGTCATCCGAGGGCAGCGCGCCGCCGGCGCGCACCGCGCGGCGCCAGCGCAGGAAGCGCATGGTCGGGACGATGGACATCAGCCCGATCACCACGAACAACGTGACCTTGGCATGCAGCAGCGGCTGCGACCAGTACCACGCCCCGCCCTTCATGCCCCACCAGGTGCGCGCCAGCCCGGTGGCCAGCACCAGCAGCGCCGAGATACCGTACAGCATGTCCACCCGCGCCAGCCGCTCGACTGCGGCCGCGTTCATCCACTCCTTGCGGCACAGCGCGGTCTCGCTGGCAAGGAAGGTGGCGGCCATGAGGAAGGCCAAGATGTGGGCATAGGCGAGCAGGGCTTCGGTGGTCACGGGTTTCCTTTCGGCAGAGGTACGCGCGGCGCGCACAGGTCAGGGGCGGCGCGCGGAGAACTCCCGCGCCACCCAATCGTCGATCAGCGTCTTTTCGTGGCGCAGCTTGTCGCCAGGATAGCGGTCCCCGCGCATCTGGAATGCCAAGCCCGGCAGCGTGCGACTGCCTTCGGCCAGGGTGCGGCCGTCTGGCGAGAGGCGCTTGAACTCCAGCGCGATGCGCGGCGGGTGCACGTCGCGCACCACGCGCACCGCCTGGGCGGTGGCACCCGCCGCGGGCTCGAATGCACCGGCGCGGCGCACGTCGGTGATGTGCACCTCCGCGCGCTCGCCCTCCGGCAAGGCTGCGGCCACGCGCTCGGCCAGGTGCTCGCACAGCGCATCCATCCAGGCACGCCGGGCCGCGGCGGGCTCGTGCGGGGTTTGCTCGCGCGCCTCGGCAAAGCCGGCCGGATCCGCGTAGGTGACACTGACCATGCCGGCCGGCACCCCGTGCGCGCGCGGCGTGGTTTCCGCGTGCCGGGCGGGCAAGGCGCAGCCGGCGACCAGGGCCAGCGCCATGACGGCCAGCATCCAGCGAGCGGCGGGCAACGCGGGGAGAACAGAAAGAATGGGAATGCGCATGAAAGCTCCTGTACGGTGGGCCGTGCGTACGGCCCCGGCATGATGGCGGCCCGGCGGGAGGAATGCCGCGGCATTGTGCCCCGCGTTCATGTCAGACAGAGGCGGGCCGTGCCCAGAATTCGGGCTGCGCGTAATGGTGCTTCAGGTACTCGATCCACAGCCGAACGCGCAGCGGCAGGTGCTTGCGTTGGGGAAAGACGACATAGATGCCGTTGGGCGGCGCGGCGAACTCCTCCAGCACCGCCACCAGGCGGCCGGCCGCGATCTCGGACTCCACCTCCCAGGTACTGCGCCAGGCGATGCCCCAGCCGCCCAGGCACCAGTCGTGCAGTACCTGGCCGTCGGAGCAATCGAGGGGCCCGCCGGGCTTGAAGTGCACGACCTCAGTGGCACCACCACCGCCGGCCACCGGCACGCGAAACGCCCAGCCGCGCGTCTGCGAGGCATCGCTGGAGAGGGTCAGGCAGTCGTGCTGCGCCAACTCGCCCGGGTGGGTGGGGGTGCCGCGCCGCTGCAGGTACTGGGGCGTGGCCACGCACAGGCGACGGTTGTCCGCCATGCGCACGCTGACCAGGGACGAGTCGGGCAGGTCGCCCACGCGCACGGCGCAGTCGTAGCCCTCGCCCGCCAGGTCCACCACGCGGTCGCTCAGGTTCAGCGAGAGGGTCACCTCGGGGTGCAGGTCATGAAAGCGCGGCACCAGGGGCGCCACATGGCGCCGGCCAAAGCCCGCGGGCGCAGTGACGCGCAGATGCCCCGTGGCCTTCACGCCGCCGGCGGATACGCTGGCCTCGGCGTTGGCCACATCGGACAGCAGGCGCTGGCAGTCCTCCAGAAAGGCGCTGCCCTCGTGCGTGAGCGAGATGCGCCGCGTGGTGCGCACCAGCAGCTTCACGCCCAGGTGCTCCTCCAGCGCGTCCAGGCGCCGCCCCATGATGGCCGGGGCCACGCCCTCGGCCTTGGCGGCGGCGGTGAGACTGCCCCGCGTGGCCACCGACACGAATGACTCGAACGCTTTGAGTTTGTCCATGAATACAAGCCAAATCAGGCTTCAAGCCTTATACAGCAAGCGCAAGCAGCTATCAATTTCATGAAAGCATGCACCGCATTCCCCATGCAGAGTGTGCCAATCTTTGCAAAAAAGTCATTGGTTAAGAGATATGTGCGCGATTTATTAATGGAAATATTTCCAATACAGTGGCATGCAAGGCTCCGCCATGGGCCACGGCTTTTCAATTACCGCTAGGGGGTTTCTCATGACCGCACGTACCCACGTCCACGGCCTGCAGGTGGCCAACGAACTGCACGCCTTCATCAACGAGCAGGTGCTGCCGGGCACCGGCGTCGAGCCGGCCGCCTTCTGGAAGGGCTTCGATGCCCTCGTGGCCGACCTGGCGCCCAAGAACGCGGCCCTGCTGGCCGAACGCGACCGCCTGCAAAAGGAACTGGACACCTGGCACAAGGCCAACCCGGGCCCCATCCAGGACATGGCAGGCTACCGCGCCTTCCTGAGCCAGATCGGCTACCTGGTCGAGCCCCCCAAGGGCGCGCAGGCCACCACCACCAACGTGGATGCCGAGCTGGCCATCCAGGCCGGCCCGCAGCTGGTGGTGCCCATCCTGAACGCACGCTACGCCCTGAACGCCGCCAACGCGCGCTGGGGCTCGCTGTATGACGCGCTGTACGGCACCGACGTGATCGGCGAAGAAGGCGGCGCAGAAAAGGGCAAGGGCTACAACCCCGTGCGCGGCGCCAAGGTCATCGCATTCGCACGCGACTTTCTGGACCAGGCGGCCCCGCTGGCCAGCGGCTCGCACAAGGACGCCACGGCCTACAGGGTAGAGGGCGGCACGCTGGCCGTCACGCTCCAGGGCGGTGCCACCACCGGCCTGAAGAACGCGGCCCAGTTCGTGGGCTACCAGGGCAATGCTGCCGAGCCATCGTCCGTGCTGCTGGTGAACAACGGCCTGCACATCGACATCCGCGTGGACCGCAACACCCCCATCGGCAAGGGCGACGCCGCCGGCGTGGCCGACGTGGTGGTGGAAGCTGCGCTGTCCACCATCCTGGACCTGGAAGACTCCGTGGCCGCCGTGGACGCCGAGGACAAGGTGCTGGGCTACAGCAACTGGCTGGGCATCCTCAAGGGCACGCTGACCGACACCTTCGACAAGGGCGGCAAGCAGGTCACGCGCGGCCTGAACCCCGACCGCGAATACACCGGCGCCGACGGCAAGCCCGTGAAGCTGCACGGCCGCTCGCTGATGTTCGTGCGCAACGTGGGCCATCTGATGACCAACCCTGCCATCCTGTGGGGTGCCGAGGGCAAGGAGATCCCCGAGGGCATCCTGGACGCCATGGTCACCACGGCCATCGCCATCCATGACCTCAAGGGTGGCGCGGGTGGCATCCGCAACAGCCGCACCGGCAGCGTCTACATCGTCAAGCCCAAGATGCACGGCCCGGCCGAAGTGGCGTTTGCCAACGAGCTGTTCGGCCGCGTGGAGCAGGTGCTGGGCCTGCCCGCCAACACCGTGAAGCTGGGCATCATGGACGAAGAGCGCCGCACCAGCGTGAACCTGAAGGCCTGCATTGCCGCCGCTCCGGCGCGCGTGGCCTTCATCAACACCGGCTTCCTGGACCGCACCGGCGACGAGATGCACACCGCCATGCAGGCCGGCCCCATGATCCGCAAGGGCGACATGAAGAGCAGCGCCTGGATCCAGGCCTACGAGCGCAACAACGTGCTGGTGGGCCTGTCCATGGGCCTGTCCGGCCGCGCGCAGATCGGCAAGGGCATGTGGGCCGCACCCGACCTGATGAAGGCCATGCTGGAGCAGAAGATCGCCCATCCCAAGGCCGGCGCCAACACCGCCTGGGTGCCCAACCCCACGGGCGCCACGCTGCATGCGCTGCACTACCACCAGGTCAACGTGGCCGCCGTGCAGGCCGAGCTGCTCAAGGTGGACGCCGACGCCGAGCGCGACAACCTGCTGACCGGCTTGCTCACCGTGCCCGTGAGCAGCAACCCGCACTGGAGCGAGACCGAAAAGCAGCAGGAGCTGGACAACAACATCCAGGGCATCCTGGGCTACGTGGTGCGCTGGATCGACCAGGGCGTGGGCTGCTCCAAGGTGCCGGACATCAACGACATCGGCTTGATGGAAGACCGCGCCACGCTGCGCATCTCCAGCCAGCACGTGGCCAACTGGCTGCTGCACGGCGTGGTGACCGAAGGGCAGGTACGCGCCACGTTCGAGCGCATGGCCGCCAAGGTGGACCAGCAAAACAGCGGCGACCCGCTGTACCAGCGCATGCACGGCCGCTTTGCCGAGTCCATGGCCTACCAGGCCGCCTGCGATCTGGTGTTCAAGGGCGTAGAGCAGCCCAGCGGCTACACCGAGCCGCTGCTGCACGCCTGGCGCCAGAAGGTGAAGGCCGCGCAGAAGAAGGCTTGATTGCTATTCAAACAATAGCTGCTAGCGCTTGATGGACGGGCGCCAGGGGCCATTTTGACCACAACGGCACCCGCGGGTGCCGTTGTGCTTTCGTACACTCTCCCCCATGCCCACCGCCGCTCCCACCACCATGCACTGCCCGCTGTGCGGCCAATCCAACGGTTGCGCCGTGGCCGCCGGGTTGCCGGCGCAGCAATGCTGGTGCATGCACGAGAGCGTTTCGCGCGACGCGCTGGCGCGCCTGCCCGCCGAGGCGCGCGGCCGCGCGTGCATCTGCCCGCTGTGTGCCCGCGAACAGCCCGCTGCGCCGCAGGCCCCGGCACCCGTCGTTCCCAACCCCTAAACCCCAACCGGAATCCCAACACCATGCCCACGTACCACATCGAGATGATGGAAGGCCGCACCGTCGAGCAAAAGCGCAAGCTGGTCGAGGAGATCACGCGCGTGTCCGTCGAAATCCTGGGGGGCTCCCCCGAATCGGTGGACATCCTGATCACGGACGTGGAGCGCGAGAACTGGGCCACGGGCGGCAAGCTCTGGCTGGACCGGCAGTAAGCCGCCCTCCAACGCACCACAGGCCGATCGCCCATGTGCCAGCTCCTTGGCATGAATGCCAACACGCCCACCGACGTGACCTTCAGCTTCACGGGGTTTGCGCAACGCGCCGGCAACACGGCCGACCACACGGACGGCTGGGGCATCGCCTTCTTCGAGGGGCGCGGGCTGCGCCACTTCGTGGACCATGAGCGTGCCACCGATTCACCCGTGGCGGAGCTGATCCGCCGCTACCCCATCAAGAGCCGCAACGTCATCGCCCACATCCGCAAGGCGACCCAGGGCGTGGTGAGCCTGGAAAACTGCCACCCCTTCGTGCGCGAGCTGTGGGGGCGCTACTGGGTGTTTGCGCACAACGGCGACCTCAAGGACTTCCGTCCGCGCCTGCACGCGCACTTCCACCCGGTCGGCACCACCGACAGCGAGCATGTGTTCTGCTGGCTGATGCAAGAGCTGAGCAAGTCCCACGCCGGCATGCCGAGCATCGAGGAGCTGACGCTGACGCTGCGCGAGCTGGCGGCGCGCATTGCGCCCCACGGCACCTTCAACTTCCTGCTGTCCAACGGGCAGGCGCTGTGGGCGCACGCGTCCACCCACCTGTACTACATCGAACGCCGCCACCCGTTCTCGCAAGCCCAGCTGTGCGATGAAGACCTGCGCGTGGACTTCTCCGCGCACACCACGCCCAACGACAAGGTGGCCGTGGTCGTCACGGCGCCGCTGACCTCCAACGAGCAATGGACTGCCTTCCAGTCGGGGGAGATGCGGGTGTTCGTGGACGGCCAGTGCCAGGCCGCCTGAGCGCCCCGGCCGGCGGAGCCGCCCCGCAGTGGCGGTAGGAGACGGCTGACCCACCCCTCCTGCACGGGCCGACAGCCCCTTCGCAGTGCCGTTTCGATACTGGCCCTTTTTTCAAGGGGGACAGCCATGCCAAAGATCTGCACCGCCAGGCTGGTGACCGCAGCCTGCGGGCTGGTGCTCGCCGCAGCGGCCCATGCCGATGCCAGCACGAAAGACCGCGAATTCCTGACGCAGGCCGCTACCGGCGGGCTCTACGAGGTCCAAGCCGGCAAGCTTGCCCAGAACCGCGCTACGGCCAACGAAGTGAAATCGTTTGGCGCCATGCTGGTGAAGGACCACACTGCCGCCAACGACGAACTCCGGGCCTTGGCAGCGCGCAAGGGCGTCGCGCTGCCCACCACCCTCCCTGGCGACAAGCAAAAGCAACTGGACCAGCTCGCCAAAGCCCAGAAATTCGACCAGGAATTCCTCTCGCAGGTGGGCCTTAACGACCACCGCCACGATATCGCGCTGTTCGAGGCGGCCGGCAAAGACGCAGACGATCCGGAGATCCAGACCTTCGCCCTCAAGGCGCTGCCGAAACTCAAGGCACACAAGGACCACGCCGAAGACCTGGCGGTTTCCATCAAGCGATGAAGGCCCGGCCCATGGGTGGCCGCATCGCCACCCGCGGGAGGGAGGCGATGACTGACTCCGGCGGCCGGTGGCCTGCCCAACCTGGCCCGGCCTCACCGCACGCGGGCAGCAGCACGCGCGGGTAGCAGCGCGCTAGGGCGTCAACACCACCTTGCGGCACTCCTCTTCCTTCTTCTCGAAGATTTCATAGCCGCGCGCGGCATCCGCAAGCTTCATGCGGTGGGAAATGATGACCTCCGGCCGCATGCGGCCGTTGGCGATGTGTTCCAGCAACTGGGGCATGTACTTTTGCGCGTGCGTCTGCCCCATGCGGAAGGTCAGCCCCTTCTCGAACGCATCGCCGAAGAGGAAGCCGTGGATGAAACCCGCATAGACCCCCGGCACGCTGAAGACGCCGCCCCGGCGCGTCGCGGCGATGCACTGGCGCAGCGCCTTGCCGCTGGAACCCTCCAGCCGCACGGCGGTGAGCGCCGTCTCCAGCGCGCTGCCCTTGGCCTCGAAACCCACGGCGTCGATCGTGGCATCCACGCCGTGCCCGCCCGTGGCCGAGAGAATGGTTTCGGCCGAGTCCTCGTCCTTGTCGAAGTTGATGGGCACCACGCCGTACGTGGCCTGGGCAAACTGCAACCGGTACTCGTTGTGGTCCACCATGAAGATCTGCTCCGCGCCCAGGAAGCGCGCCGCCAGGGCGCTCATCAGCCCCACCGGTCCCGCGCCGAAGATCGCCACAGAAGAGCCCGGACCGATCTGTGCATTGACCGCCGCCTGGGGTTCAGATTTCCATGCCTTCGGGTTCGCCGGCCTCGATCAATGCGCTGTTCAACAGCGTGACGTCCGTTGCCAACGCGTTGCGGCGACCATCGCCGCCGATGCGGAAATGGGCCATGGGACTGTTGACGAACTGGAGCGCGGAGCCAAAGCAGGGGGAAGGCAGGATCAGCGTTCCCACCGCCGCGTTGTCGACCAGTTGGAACGTCGGCAGCATGACGCGGTTGGACTCTGAAAACCCGATCTTCAGAAACGTGCGGAAGGACCCAGCGCGCATCCCCGTCAGCTCGATGAAGCCGGTGGCCATGGGCACGGTGAAGCCTTCCGCACTGAAGGTGTCGATGCCGGAAAGCAAGGCCGCCCGCACATGCTTGACCTTCGTGACGACGTAACTGTCCCAATCCGGTTGAAAGGTCTGGGCTTTTTGCAGATTCGTTCCCCAGGGATGGGGAGTTGATGTGGTCATGGGTAGTCCTATGGGTGCGGACCAGATGCGGTATCCACCAGAGTTCGATCACGTTTGAAACGTCTCATCCTGCGGACATGCCCTCGTACGGGATGTAGGAGCACGCTTATATGGCTGACAGCTTGGGGCTCAAGCGCGCGTGCCGATCCGCGCGGGGCACCGGCTGGATCGAAGGCCCTGCCTACTGCGGGCCTCCGATCCCGTGCCAGACTCAACGGTCGTTCTTGTGGCTCTGGCTGCCGGCGCGCGCCTGCTGCTCGCTGCTGCCGCCCCGGGTATTGCCCGAGCCGGAAGAGGCGTTGTTGCCCCCACCGCCATGGCTCTTGGCTCCCGCGGCGCGGGCTTCCTGCGATGTGAACTCGTGGGCGTTGCCCGAAGCGTGCGCTGCACGCCCCCCCTCTGCGGCGATCTCGCGCTGGCGGTCGGGGTCCATTGAGGCAAATCCGCGCCCCGAGCCCGACTGCCCTTGGTTGTTGTCCCGGCTCCCCTGGCTCTGATTGCGGTTGCCTTGGTTCTGGTTGCCCTGATTGGTGTTTGCCATTTCCATCTCCGGTAAGTTGAACAAGTCACACGGAAACTGCCGTGTGAAGTTCACTGTCGGGGGACTGCAAAGGGCCAACCGTAGGTTAGGGACTACCCGTCCGTAGGCGCGGCTTGACGAATGGACGGTGGGAACAAAAAAACCCTTGGGAACAAGGGCTGGGGAATGTGGCGCGGCTGGCGGGGATCGAACCCACGACCCTTGGCTTCGGAGGCCAATACTCTATCCACTGAGCTACAGCCGCTGGGAAAGTCCGCCCGATGGCGAACAAGCGGCGGATTATCGCACGTGGCTGTGGCTACAGACGAAAACCCAACCCCCGCAGATAGGCGTCGATGGCGCCTCGGCTGACGGTCACCAGATCGAAGCGTCCATGGGTCAGCAACCAGGACTGCAGCAGGCCATCGAACAGCGCCTGTACACCCATCGCGGCGGTGTGTGGCTCCATCGGCAATTGCAGGTTCTGGTCTTCTGCCGCCGAACGCAATTCACCCTCGATCAGCGCGCAAAAATCTGCACAGCCTTCGATATGGTTGTCGCGCACCGCCGCGAGGTCGTTGACGTATTCGACCCGGTACAACGCGATCTCGAACACCCGGCGCGTGCGCTCGTCCTGGACGATGGTGCGCTGGACGAAGTCCACCATGGAGCGCAGCCGCTCCAACGGGGGCAGAGTGGCCATGCTGGCGCTCTTGCTGCCCACCTGCTCCAGCGGGTGGGTCACCCGGTCCATCATGGCATTGAACAAGGCCACTTTGTCCTTGAAATGCCAGTAGATCGCGCCGCGCGTGGCGCCCGCAGCCTGGGCAATGTCGCTCAGCGAGGCGCGCGACACGCCTTTTTCGTAGAACACACGCTCGGCAGCATCCAAAAGGCTGTTGCGCGTAGCATCTGCATCTTCCTTGGTACGTCGTGCCATGGATGGGAACCTCCAAAACGTGGATACGGCAACGGCCGCGCTTTCCAAGTAATTATACATTCATGGATGTATGTATAATCATTCCCCTTTGCGCGTCTGTCATTTACCCGTGTCAGCATCACCCGCCGGTCTCAAACAACATCTAACGCATACCGCCGTCAAAGGATTTCCATGCCTCGCCTGAACAACGCAACAGCCCGTGCTATCCGCCCCTTCCAGCGCACCCCTGTCCCCGCAGCCCTCGCGGTTGCGCTGGCAGCGGCCCTTGCGCTCGGCGCCTGCAGCCAGAAAAGCGACGCCCCCACCGCGGGCGCATCACCCCGCGCACCGGAGGTGGGCGTGGTCACCGTGCAGCCAGGTGACATCGGGCTGGTCACCGAATTGCCCGGCCGGCTGGAAGCGTCGCGCGTTGCCGAAGTGCGCGCTCGGGCCGCGGGCATTCTGCAAAAGCGCCTCTTCAGGGAAGGCAGCGATGTGAAGGCCGGCCAGCAACTGTTCCTGATCGACAGCGCGCCCTACCAGGCCAGTGTGGCCCAGGCTGAAGCCAGCGTGGCCCAGGCCGAGGCGAGCCTGGCGCAAAGCCGGGCGCTGGCCGAGCGCTATCGCCCGCTGGTGGCCGTCAACGCCATCAGCAAGCAGGAATACGACAATGCGGTCGCCGCGCAGAAGACCGCCGAAGCCAATGTTGCCGCCGCCAAGGCCGCGCTGACCACGTCGCGCATCAACCTGGGCTATGCGACGGTCACCGCTCCGATTTCGGGCCGCATTGGCCGCGCCCTCGTCACGGAAGGCGCGCTGGTGGGCCAGGGCACACCCACCGAGCTGGCGGTGATCCAGCAGATCGACCCGCTGTATATCAACTTCACGCAGTCCGCCTCGGAGGCCCTCAAGCTGAAGGCCGCCATGGCCAGCGGCAAGTACAAGCAGTCCGGTGCCAATGCGGCCAACGTGCGCGTGGTGCTGGAAGACGGCAGCGTGTATCCGCAGACCGGCCGCCTGCTGTTCACCGACCTCACCGTGGACGCCACCAGCGGCCAGGTGACCCTGCGTGCCGAAGTCCCCAACCCCGAGCGCGCCCTGCTGCCCGGCCTGTACGTGCGCGTGCGTCTGGAGCAGGCCCAGGTGGACAACGGCATTCTGCTGCCCCAGCAGGCCGTCACCCGCTCCGGCAAGGCCGACACGGTGATGGTGGTGGGCCCCGACAACCACGTCACACCGCGCGTGGTCAAGCTCGGCCCGGCCCAAGGTTCTAACTGGGTGGTGCTCGACGGCCTGAAGTCGGGCGAACAGGTCATGGTGGACGGCTTCCAGAAGCTGCCCCGCGGCAAGCCGGGCGACCCGATCGTCGTCCAACCCGTGCCGTGGCAACCGCAAGGTGCCGCCAAGGCCCCAGCGGCGCCAGCGTCCGCCGCCAGCCAGCCCGCCGCAACGCCGGCCCAACAATAAGAACCAGGAGCGCGGCACATGGCCAAGTTCTTCATCGAGCGCCCCATTTTCGCGTGGGTGATCGCTATCTTCATCATGGTGGTCGGCGCGGTCTCGATCACCCAGCTACCCATTGCGCAGTACCCGGCGGTGGCGCCTCCGACCATCCAGGTATCGGTGGCCTATCCCGGCGCCACCGCCCAGACCCTGGAGGACAGCGTGCTCGCCGTCATCGAACGCGAGATGAACGGCGCCACCGGTCTGGCCTACATGGAAACCACCAGCCAGGCGAACGGCACGGGCTCGATCGTGCTGAGCTTCGAGCCAGGCACGAACGACGACCTGGCCCAGGTGGACGTGCAAAACCGCCTGTCGCGCGCCACCCCGCGCCTGCCAGCCGCGGTGACGCAGCAGGGCGTGCGCGTGGAAAAGTCGCGCTCCAACTTCCTGCTGTTCTCCATCCTCACGTCTGACAACCCCAACGTGAGCATCGAGGCACTCAACGACTATGCCGCGCGCAACGTGGTGCCTGAACTGCAGCGCCTGCCGGGTGTGGGCGGTGTGACGCAGTTCGGCTCCGAGCGTGCCATGCGCATCTGGATCGACCCGGTCAAGCTCAAGGGATTCAATCTCTCGCTCGACCAGGTCAATGCCGCGATCCGCGCCCAGAACGTGCAGGTGTCTGCCGGCAACCTGGGCGACCTGCCCGCCGCGGAAGGCCAGACCACCTCGGCCACCATCGTCGTCAAGGGGCAGCTGTCCACCGTGGAGCAGTTCGGCGACATCGTGCTGCGCGCCAACACCGACGGCTCCACCGTCCGCATGAAGGATGTGGCGCGCATCGAACTGGGCGCACAAAGCTACAGCACCAGCGCGCGGCTGAACGGGTCGCCCTCGGTGGGCATGGGCGTGCAGCTCACCTCCACCGCCAACGCACTGGCCACGGCCGAAGCCGTGAAGACCAAGCTGGCCGACCTGCAGAAGTACTTTCCCGAAGGCGTGAAGTACGCGATTCCCTACGACACCTCCACCTTCATCTCGGTGTCCATCGAGAAAGTGGTCCACACGCTGCTGGAAGCCGTGGCGCTGGTGTTCCTGGTGATGTTCCTGTTCCTGCAGAACTTCCGCTACACCATCATCCCCACCATCGTGGTGCCGGTGGCGCTGCTGGGCACCTTCGGCGCCCTGCTGGCCATGGGCTTCTCGATCAACGTGTTGACCATGTTCGGCATGGTGCTGGTGATCGGCATCGTGGTGGACGACGCCATCGTGGTGGTGGAGAACGTGGAGCGCATCATGGCCGAGGAGGGGCTGCCGCCGCTGCAGGCCACCCGCAAGGCCATGGGCCAGATTTCCGGCGCCATCGTGGGCGTGACCGTGGTGCTGATCTCGGTGTTCGTGCCGCTGGCGTTCTTCGCGGGCTCCACCGGCAACATCTACCGCCAGTTCGCAGTCACCATGGGCACGTCGATTGCGTTCTCGGCCTTCCTGGCACTGTCGCTGACGCCCGCGCTGTGCGGCACGCTGCTCAAGCCCGTCGCGGAAGACCACCACGAGAAGAAAGGCTTCTTCGGCTGGTTCAACCGTGTCTTCAAGAGCACCACGCACCGCTATGAGTCGGGCCTGTCCCGCCTCGTGCGGCGCGGCGGCCGCATGCTGATCATCTACGCTGCGCTGATCGGTGCCGTGGGCATCGTGTACATGCGCCTGCCCACCTCCTTCCTGCCCAATGAAGACCAGGGCTACCTGATCGCTAACGTGCAACTGCCCGCCGGGGCATCGCTGGAGCGCACGCAGAGCGCACTGAGCGCGGTGGAGGACTTCGCCCTGAAGCAGACCGAGGTGAATGACATCGTCACCGTGGCGGGCTTCTCGTTCTCCGGCCAGGGGCAGAACGCGGGCCTGGCGTTCATCACCCTCAAGGACTGGAGCGAGCGCCCCGGCGCCGCGCACTCCGCCGACGCCGTGGCCGGCCGCGCCATGGGCGCGCTGTCGGGCTTCCGCGATGCCTTCATCTTCGCGCTCAGCCCACCGCCGATTCCCGAGCTGGGCACGGCCTCGGGCTTCACGTTCCGACTGCAGGACCGCGGGTCCAAGGGCCACGACGCCCTGGTGGCGGCACGCAACCAGCTGCTGGGCATGGCGTCGCAGAGCAAGGTGCTCGCTGGCGTGCGCCCCGACGGCATGGAAGACGCACCCCAGATGCAGATCAACATCGACCGCGACAAGGCCAATGCCCTGGGCGTGTCGTTCGACAGCATCAGCAGCGCCCTGGGCACCGCGCTCGGCTCGTCTTATGTGAACGACTTCCCCAACCAGGGCCGGTTGCAGCGCGTGGTGGTGCAGGCCGATGCCTCGGCACGCATGCAGCCCGAGTCGGTGCTGGACCTGCCCGTGCTCAACAACAAGGGGCAGGTGGTGCCGCTGTCTACTTTCGCGTCCACGCAATGGATCAGCGGTGCCATGCAGACCGTGCGCTACAACGGCTATCCGGCGATGAAGATCGCCGGCAATGCGGCACCGGGCTTCAGTACCGGCGACGCCATGCAGGAGATGGAGCGCCTGTCCGCGCAGCTGCCCGAGGGCTTCGGCTTCGAATGGACGGGCCAGTCGCGCGAGGAAAAGCTCGCGGGCTCGCAGGCCATGGTGCTCTACGCGTTCTCGCTGCTGGCGGTGTTCCTCTGCCTGGCAGCGCTGTATGAGAGCTGGTCCATCCCGTTCTCGGTCCTGCTGGTGGTGCCGCTCGGCGTGCTGGGCGTGGTACTGGCAACGCTGCTGCGCGGCATGTCCAACGACGTGTACTTCCAGATCGGCCTGGTGACCATCATCGGCCTGTCGGCGAAGAACGCCATCCTGATCATCGAGTTTGCCAAGGACCTGCAGGCCTCGGGCAAGAGCGTGATCGAGGCAGCCCTGGAGGCGGCCCACCTGCGCTTTCGCCCCATCATCATGACGTCGCTGGCCTTCACGCTGGGCGTGGTGCCGCTGTTCCTCGCATCGGGCGCCAGCTCGGCGAGCCAGCGCGCCATCGGCACCGGGGTGATCGGCGGGATGATCACCGGCACGCTGCTGGCCGTGGTCTTCGTGCCCGTGTTCTTCGTGGTGGTGCGCAGCTTCTTCAAGGGCAGCCGCCGCCAGCAGGAGCATGACGCCCAGCAGGCACTCCAACACCGCGGCGAGGCCTGAGCCCCGCCGGCAGGAGAACAACCTATGCAATCGCACACCCTGAACCGCGCGCGCCCTGCGCGCGCCCTCTCCCCCCTGCTAGCCGCGGCGCTGGTGGCGGGCTGCAGCTTCATCCCCACCTACGAACGTCCTGCGGCCCCCGTGCCGCAGGCCTATCCGCTGGCGGGGGCCGAATCCACGACCTCCGCGCGGGCCGCGGCGGACATCGACTGGAAGGAATACTTCACCGACCCCCGCCTGCAGCGGCTGATCGGCATGGCCCTGGGCAACAACCGCGATCTGCGCGTGGCCATGCTCAATGTCGAGCAGGCGCGCGCGCAATTCCAGATCCAGCGCGCCAACCAGTTCCCCACGGTCAACGCCATCGCCAGCGGCACGCGCCAGCCCAGCGCGACCACGGGCAGCTACGCCAATCAGTTCCAGGTGGGTTTGGGCATCTCGGCCTGGGAGATCGACTTCTTCGGGCGCGTGGCGGCCCTCAAGGAGCAGGCCCTGGCCCAGTACCTGGCCACGGACGAGGCGCGCAAGTCGGCACAGATCAGCCTGGTGGCGGCCGTGGCCTCGGGCTGGCTCACACTGATGGCCGACGAGGAGCTGCTCGACATCTCGCGTCGCACGCTGGAAACGCGCGATGAGTCGGTCAAGCTCACACGCCTGCGCCTGGAGAACGGCGTGAGCTCCGAGCTCGACAACCGCCAGGCCGAGAGCCTGGCCCAGGCCGCGCGCGCCACCTATGCGCAGCAGCAGCGCCAGCGCATGCTCGATGAAAACGCGCTGGTCCTGCTGCTGGGCCAGCCGCTGCCCGACGACATCCGTGCCAGCCTGCCCTCCTCGCGCCTGGCCGACGCCACGCCCATGCAGGCGCTGCCCGCGGGCCTGCCTTCCGACCTGCTGGTGCGCCGCCCGGACGTGCGCATGGCCGAGCAGCAGTTGATCGGCGCCAACGCCAACATCGGCGCGGCGCGCGCGGCGTTTTTCCCGCGCATCTCGCTCACCGCCCAGTTCGGCACCGTGAGCGATGAGCTGTCGGGGCTGTTCAAGAGCGGCTCGTGGGCGTTCTCTCTGGCGCCGCAACTGGCCCTGCCGATCTTCGATGCCGGCCGCAACCAGGCGGGGTTGGAGTCCGCGCGCGCGGGCCGCGAAATCGCCGTGGCCCAGTATGAGAAATCCATCCAGACCGCGTTCCGCGAGGTGTCCGACGCCCTGGCCGGCCAGGCCACGCTGCAGGAGCAGGTCGACGCCCAGCGTGCCCAGGCGCAGGCGGATGCCAAACGCTTCGAGCTGTCGGACCTGCGCTATCGCAACGGCGTGGCCAGCTACCTGGACCTGCTGGATGCGCAGCGCTCGCTGTTCGCCACCGAGCAGTCGCTGGTGGTGACACGCCTGCAGCAACTGCAGAACCAAGTGACGCTCTACAAGGTGCTGGGCGGTGGCTGGACCGCTCCCGCCGAAGAGACGCCACGCTCCTGACATAGGTCACGACGCGCGCCTGCCCGTTTTTTCCCCAACGGGCGGGCGTGGAGCGCGCTCCTATAATCGAAAACTCTTTTCCCTTCAGCCCCCAGTACAACAGAATCACCAGAGGATCCCATGAGCGACACCCACGACGAAGCGCATACCGGACCGATCAAGAACCCCAAGCAACTCCTGGTCACCGTCATTTTTGCGTTTGTGCTCCCGGTGTTCGCCATCATCGGCCTGGTGCTGTTCGTCACTGCCGACAAGAAGCCGGCGGCCGGCTCCGCCAACCCCGAACTGGCCGTGGCCCAGCGCATCCAGAAGATTGGCAACGTCGAGGTGCGCGACGCCAACCGCCCGCTGCGCACAGGCGAAGCCGTCTTCCAGGGGCAGTGTGCCGCCTGCCACGCCACCGGTGCCGCGGGCGCACCCAAGCTGGGCGACGCCGCCGCCTGGGCGCCGCGCATTGCCACGGGCTTCGAAGCCCTGGTGCAATCGGCCCTCAAGGGCAAGGGCGCCATGGCACCGCAAGGTGGCGGCGACTTCGACGACACCGAGATCGCGCGCGGCGTGGCCTACATGGCCAATGCCGCCGGCGCCAAGTTCGAGGAGCCCAACCGTCCCGGCGCCGAAGGCGGCGCGGCCGCTGCGAGCGCACCAGCCTCCAACTAAGACACTTTTCGCCTCGTCACAAGCCGGCCGCGTGCCGGCTTGTTGTTTTCTGGACGGGGGTTTTCTGCAGTGCGGCGCGTTACGCAGGCAGTGGGCCCGCAGCCGCCTGCGGGCTCGGCACAAAGCCGTAGGCACCGGGCAGGTCGGCCGCCAGCACCTCGCGTGGCGTCCAGCGGCCCTGATCGATCTGGCGCGCCAACGCCTCCACATCCAGGCTGTGCACCAGGCCCAGGCCGGCGGTGCAGGCCAGGTACACGCGGCCGGCCTCGTCCACCAGGCACTCATTCACCCGACCGGCCGGCCGGCCGGTGTGCGCCACGGGCTCGCCGTCGGCGCCCAGACGCCAGATCAGCGGTGTGGCCTCCAGTTCCACATAGACACGCTGCGGTCCGTTCTGGAAGAACCAGCGGCCTTCACCATCCGCCTCATAGTTGCGGTGGATGAATTCGATCAGCTTGGCATGCTCCAGCCGCGTTCCGCGCGCCACGGCGAAGCCGCCCTGTAACTGCACGGCGTCATCGCGCAGGTACCAGTGGCCGCGCGCATCCAGCCCCAGCCAGCCGTAGCAGGCCGGCACGTTGGGCCATTTGGCGATGGCCTGCTTGACGATGTCATCCATGACCGCGATTGTGCGCCTCGTCCGCGCCCCCGCAGGCATTCACCCCAGCGCCGCATGGTCGGCCAGCCAGGCGGCCACGGCTTCGGGCAGGGCACGCACATGGCCGGGCCAGCCGCCCTGCGCAAAGCCGACGTGGCCGCCATGCGCCGGCTGCCAGAGCGTGACCGCGGGTGCCACATCACCGTCGCGCGGCAGGCTGGCGCCGGGCACGAAGGGATCGTTGCGCGCATTGACCAGCAGCGCCGGCACGCGCACCGCAGGCAGCAGCGGCTTGGCCGACGCGCGGCGCCAATAGTCGTCTGCATCACGAAAGCCGTGCAGCGGCGCGGTGAAGAGGTCGTCAAAAGCGTGCAGGTCGCGCGCGGCCAGCAGGGCCGCGCGGTCGAACAGGCCGGGGTACTGCGCCAGCTTGGCCAGCGCCTTGGGCACCATGGTGCGCAGGAACATGCGCGTGTACACCTGCCGGTTGAAGCCCCGCCCGATGGCGTGACCGCCGGCCGCCAGGTCCAGCGGAGCGCACACGCTGGCGATGGCGTCCGCGCAGGCGAGCGCGTGGCCGCCCTGCTCGCCGGCCCAGCGCATCAGCGCATTGCCGCCCAGCGACACCCCCACGGCCAGCAGCGGCGCCCGCGCGCCATCGCCGGTCCGCTGCAACCCGGCCAGGCGCTGGAGGATCCAGTCGATCTCTTCATGGTCGCCCGAATGGTAGGCGCGCGGCGCGCGGTTGATCTCGCCGCTGCAGCCGCGAAAGTGCGGCACGGCAAAACCCCAGCCGCGCTCGCGGGCTACGCCGGCGAAGGCCTGCGCATAGTGGCTGCGCGACGAGCCTTCCAGTCCATGGAACAGCACCAGCAGCGGCGCGGGGGCCGCGCCCGCCGCGGCACACGGCCGCAGGAAGTCCACATCCACGAAGTCGCCGTCGGGCGCCAGCCAGCGCTCGCGCACATAGGCCGGCGGCGGCCCCAGCGTGCGCCGCGCCCACAGCGCGGGCCAGATGGTCTGTGCATGGCCGCCGGGCAACCACCAGGGCGCTTCATATTTCATAGCTGACAGCGCTTGCTGGTATTGTGCTAGAGGCCCATTTGACCCATAAGCCAGCCGATCAAAGGCTCGGCATCAATGCAGCAGGTGCCCGGCGGGCGCAGCGCCCTCGGCCTCGTGCATGCCGGCGGCGCTGGCATGGTGTGCCACCAGGCGCCAGCCTTGCGGGGTCTTGTGGTAGACGTTGGTGGCCTGTACCACGGCCTTGCGCGGGCCGTCGGGCAGCATCACACGCACATGTTCCAGCACGCTGTGCACGGCACTCGCCAGGGCCTGCACGCGCATCACCTGCGCGGGATGCACGTTGAGGCCGCCCTGCTGCAGCAAGGTGGCGAACGCCGCGCGGATGGCGGCGGGCCCCACGTGGCGCGCGGCGCCGGGGTGCACGCAGACGATGTCGTCCTCGTCGGCCCAGCAGGCCATCACGCGCTCCACGTCGCCGGCTTGCAGGGCGTCGTAGAACGCGGCTTCCAGATCGTCGGGGGAACCGGCCAGGGCGGCCGCGCGCAGCGGGGTTCGGGGCATGGCGAAGTGTCGGTGGTTGCAACCCAGCCGCGTATTGTGCCGTTCGATGGCCCTGTCATGCGCCTGGCCGATGCATGCACAATGATCGGCATGCGCGGTGCCGTGCCGCCCGTCTTTCTTCTGCATTGCAAAGGCCTCTTCACCATGAAACGACTCATCGCCATGCTTTCCGCCGTGCTGGCCCTCTCGGGCTGCGGCTACAACGACTTCCAGCGCCTGGACGAGCAGTCCAAGGCCGCGTGGAGCGAAGTGCTCAACCAGTACCAGCGCCGCGCCGACCTGGTGCCCAACATCGTGGCCACCGTCAAGGGCGAGGCGGCGTTCGAGCAGGAGACGCTGACCAAGGTGATCGAGGCGCGCGCCAAGGCCACCTCGATCCAGGTGACGCCCGAAACCCTCAACAACCCCGAGGCGTTCAACAAGTTCCAGCAGGCGCAGGGCGAGCTGTCCAGCGCGCTGTCGCGCCTGATGGTGGTGGCCGAGCGTTACCCGCAGCTGCAGGCCAACCAGGCCTTCCGCGACCTGCGCGTGACGCTGGAGGGCACCGAGAACCGCATCACCGTGGCACGCAACCGCTACATCCAGACCGTGCAGGAGTACAACGTGCTCGCACGCAGCTTCCCCACCAACCTCACGGCCATGGTGTTCAGCTATGAACCCAAGCCCAGCTTCACGGTGGCGAACGAGGCCGAGATCTCTGCGCCGCCCAAGGTGGATTTCTCCAGCCCCGCACCCGCCTCCAAACCCTGACATCCGGGTTGTAAGCAAAATATGCCGCTAGCGCTTGCCCTTCAAGCGCTGATAGCTATATTTTTTGTAGCTATCGGAGCCCTCCCCGCCACCGCGCAGCCGCTGCGCGCGGTGCCTGCGCTGCAGGCGCGCGTGATCGACCAGACCGGCACGCTGAACGACGCGCAGCGCCAGGGGCTGGAGGCGCGCCTGGCCGCCATCGAGCAGCAGCACGGCTCGCAGGTGGTGGTGCTGATGGTGCCCACCACCGCGCCCGAGGACATCGCCGCCTTCGCCAACCGCGTGGGCAACGCCTGGAAGATCGGCCGCAAGGACGTGGGCGATGGCGTGCTGGTGGTCGTGGCCAAGGACGACCGGCGCATGCGCATCGAGGTGGCCAAGGCGCTGGAAGGCGCCATACCCGACATCGCCGCCGCGCGCATCATCGACGGCGCGATGAAGCCGCGCTTTCGCGAGGGCGACTTTGCCGGCGGGCTGGACGCCGCGGTGCAGCAAATCGGCGCGCGCATCGCGGGCGAAAACCTGCCCGCGCCGCAAAGCAGCCAGCAAGGCGACGGGCAGGGCCGCGGCGCGTCCGCGGGCTTTGACTGGACAGACCTGGCCGTCTTCCTCTTCTTCGGCGTGATGGTGGCGGGCCCCGTGGTGCGCCGGCTGTTCGGCCAGCGCCTGGGCGGCCTGGTGATGGGCGGCGGCGCTGGGTTCCTGGCCTTCATCGTCACCTCCAGCCTGCTGCTGGCGGGTGGCGCGGGGCTGCTGGCGCTGCTCTACACCTGGATCTTTGCGGGCCGCGGCGGCCCCGTGGTGTGGCACGGCGGCGGCGGCTGGGGAGGCGGTCACGGCGGTGGCTGGGGCGGTGGAGGCGGTGGTGGATTCGGCTCGGGCGGCGGCGGAGACTTCGGCGGCGGCGGTGCATCGGGCGACTGGTAGGGCGGCAAGCACAGAGCGAAACACCATGGTCACACCCTCTTCATCCCCACCTTCCGGCGTGCTGGCGCGCCTGGCGCGGCTGCTGCGGCACCGTTGGTCCGACGGCGGCCTGCACCAGGCCCTGCCACCCGAGGTGCTGGAGCGCCTGGGCCAGCGCGTGGCCGCCAGCGAGCGCCGCCACACCGGCCAGATCCGCATCTGCGTGGAAGGCGGCCTGCCGCTGTCGTACCTGTGGCGTGGCGCCACGGCGCGCGAGCGCGCGGTCACGCAGTTCGGCAAGCTGCGTGTGTGGGACACCGAACACAACAACGGCGTGCTCATCTACCTGATGCTGGCCGAGCATGCCATCGAGATCGTGGCCGACCGCGCTCTGGCGCGCCGCGTGCCCCCGGCGACATGGCGCAGCATGGTGTCGCACATGGCCGAGGCCTTCCGCCAAGGCCGGCACGAGGACGGTCTGACCCAGGCGCTGAGCGAGGTCTCGGCGCTGCTCGTGGAGCACTTCCCGGCCACCGAGGGCGTGGACCGGCCGAACGAGCTGCCCGACGCCCCCGTCATCCCGGGCACGGTGGACTGAGTACCAGAGCACGCCTTGCGAGGCGGAACTCCCTTTTCGATCACGCCTTCAGGGCAACGCCCAGACGCGCCCCGCCCCCACCGCGAAGCGCTGGCGCCCCGGCGCGGCGGGCACGGCATGGCCGCCGGTGAACTCGCCAAAAGCCGGCAACACCAGCAGGCCCGGCTCCGCCAAGAAACAGGGCATGCGCAGCGCATCGCGCCCGCCGCCGTACAGCACGGCCGTGGGGTGCAGGTGCCCGGCCAGCACCCACCGCCCCGCGCGGTGCTGTGGATGGTGGCAGCAGGCGAAGGGTCCCAGAGACCAGGGCTCGTCCACGATGCGTGCGCCCAGCCAGGCCGGTGGGTCGCCCGCGTGGCGGTCGTGGTTGCCGCGCACCAGCACCAGTTCCAGTGCCGCATGGTTCTCGCGCCAAGCGGCCAACGCGCGCAGCAGCGCGGGCGCGTGGGCCTCGGCCGCATGCAGGAAGTCGCCCAGCACCACCAGGCGCTGCACGCCGGGGTGGCGCGCCAGCAACTGCGCCAGCCGATCCAGGTTGCCCTGCGTGGTGCCCGCGGGCACGGGCAGGCCGCGCGCGCGGAAGGTGGCGGCCTTGCCCAGGTGCAGGTCGGCCAGGCACAGCATGGCGCCGTCCGGCCACCACAGCGCGCGCTCGGGCAGCAGCCACACGGTGGTGCCGGCCAGGTCCACGGCCAGGTCGGCGGGCAGATCAGGCGCGTGCATGGGTCACAGGCGCGGCAACGGGCGGGAAGGTTTGCGCGCGCGGCGTGGAGAACGGCCCCGCTCCGCGGCCGGCGCGGCGCCCGTGCCCTCGGAGGCATCGGCAAAGTCCAGCGTGCCGCGCAGTGCGTCGGTGGCGGCGGACGATGCTTCCTGCCGCGGTGGCGCGGCCGGGGAAGCGGCGCGCCGGCGGCGCGGCGGGTCAGGGGGCACGACGTCCTGCACCGGCGGGGCCGGTACGGGTTTGCGCGCGCTGGCGGCGGCTTCCATGTCGCCCAGCATGCGCGCGATGCGGTCGGCCAGCGCCTCGTTGCTGAGCTGCTCGCGAAAGCGCTCCACCATCAGCGGAAAGGCCAGCGGCCCGGGTCGCACGAGAGGCTGCACCATGAGCTGCTGCGCCTGCATGCGTGTGAGCGCCGCCAGCAGCTGTGCCACGTCCAGCTCCTGGCTCAGCACTTCCTGGTCGGCCTGGCGCAGCAGCAGGTTGCCCGCGTCATAACGCCGAAAGACCTCGAAGAACAACTGGGAAGACGCCTGCAGCTGGCGCGCGCTGCGCTGCTCGCCCGGGTGGCTTTGAAAGATGAGCCCCGCCACGCGCGCAATCTCGCGAAAGCGCCGGCGCGCCATCTCGGTGGCGTTGAGGCTGGCCAGCACCTCGTGCAGCAGCGCCGCGCGCGCGTCACGCTCTTGCGGCACCCCCTCGGGCGCCGTGGCGTTGGCAGTGTTGCGGATGGCCAGCGCCTCGTCAGGCGCCAGGCCGTGCGCCTGCCGGGCGGCCTGCGGCGCGGCGGCGTCGGTGCGCAGCAGGTCGGGCAGCAAGGCCGGCCAGTCGCGTTCTGTGGCGGACAGCAGCTCCAATCCATAGTCGTTCACCGCGATCGAGAAGGTGCCCGGCACCCCCTGGGCCGCGCGCCAGGCGAACAGGCTGGCCAGCCCGATGTGCGCATGCCGGCCGGCAAACGGGTAGAGGAACAGGTGCCAGCCCTCGCGCGTGCGCAGCGTCTCGGCCAGCAGCGTGCCCGGCGTGGGCAGGGCGGACCAGCGGCGCTGCACCTCCAGCAGCGGGCGCACGGCGCGCAGCTCGGGGCTGGCGTAGCGGCCCCGCCCCGCCTGCGCGAGCTGTTGCACCACGTAGTCGGCCAGCACGGTGGACAGCGGCATGCGCGAGCCGTTCCAGCGCGGCACCGTGGGCTGGCGCCCCGGCGCGCGCCGCACGAAGGCGGTCATCTCGCGCGTGCGCACCAGTTCCAGCACCTGCCCGGCGAACACGAAGCAGTCGCCCGGCGACAGCCGCGCGATGAAGCCCTCTTCCACCGCGCCCAGGCGAGCGCCCTGCAGAATCTGCACCTGCATGCTGGCATCGCTCACGATGGTGCCGATGTTGGCGCGGTGGCGGCGTGCCAGGCGCGCATCGGGCAGGCGCCACACACCGTTCTCGTCCGGCACGACACGGCGGTAGTCCGGATAGGCCGCCAGGGCGCTGCCGCCACGCGCAACGAAGTCCAGGCACCACTGCCACACGCCGCGCGGCAGCGTGCGGTACGCGGCCGTGCGGCGCACCTCGGCATACAGCGCCTCGGGCTCGAAGCCCCCGCCCAGCGCCACCGTGGCCAGGTGCTGCACCAGCACGTCGACGGGCTGGTGCGGCGAGACGCGCTTTTCCACCCGCCCGGCATGCACCGCGGCGCGCGCGGCGGCGGCCTCCACCAACTCCAGGCTGTGCGTGGGCACCAGCGTGATGCGCGAGGGCCGCCCTGGTGCGTGGCCCGAGCGGCCGGCGCGCTGCAGCAGGCGCGCCACGCCCTTGGCCGAGCCGATTTGCAGCACGCGCTGCACCGGCAGAAAGTCCACACCCAGGTCCAGGCTGCTGGTGCAGACCACGGCGCGCAGGCTGCCGCTCTTGAGCCCCGCCTCCACCCATTCGCGCACACCGCGGTCCAGCGAGCCGTGGTGGATGGCGATCTGCCCCGCCCAGTCCGGCCGCGCATCCAGCAGCGCCTGGTACCACTGCTCGGCCTGCGAGCGCACGTTGACGAACACCAGCGTGGTGCCGGGCGACTCCTCCAGCGCGCGCACCACCGCCGGCAGCATGGCGAGGCCCAGGTGGCCGGCCCAGGTGAAGCGCTCGGGCCGCTCGGGCAGCAGGGTGTCCACCACCAGGCGCTTTTCCACGCGGCCGCGCACCAGCGTGCCGCCCTCCCGGCCCACCAGCGTCTGCATGGCCTCGGGCAGGTTGCCCAGCGTGGCCGACATGCCCCAGACCAGGAGCCGCGGGTTCCAGCCCGCGAGCCGCGCCAGCGCCAACTGCACCTGCACGCCGCGTTTGTTGCCCAGCAGCTCGTGCCATTCATCCGCCACCACCAGACGCACGCGGGCCAGTTGCTCGCGCGCGTCCGCGCGCGCCAGCAGCAGCGACAGGCTTTCGGGGGTGGTCACGAGCACCGTGGGCAGACGCCGCGCCTGGGCGCTGCGTTCGGCGCTGCCGGTATCGCCCGTGCGGGCGCCCAGGCTCCAGCGCGCCAGGCCGGCATGCTGTGCGGCCAGGGCCTGCAGCGGCGCCGCCAGCGCACGCAGCGTGTCGGCGGCCAGCGCGCGCATGGGCGTGATCCACACCACGGTGAGTGGTGCGGTCCGCGGTGTCGCTTCGTTATTTATAGCATGTAGCGCCGGATGGACGGGCGCTGCAGGCCGTTTTGACTCCCGGTCAGCGAAGGCCTGCAGCGCCCCGAGCCACACCGCATAAGTCTTGCCGGCGCCCGTGGTGGCGTGCAGCAGGCCCGAGCGTCCCTGCGCGATGGCGCGCCACACCTGGCGCTGGAAGGCAAACGGCGCCCAGCCGCGCGTGGCCAGCCAGCCGGTTGCGAGGGGGAAGCGCGGGGCGGTCACGGCACCCCCCGTTGCACCGCGCGGCCAAGGCATTGCCGCCGCGCGGGCCATGGCATTTCGAGGGAAAATCGCCTGCAGCGCCCATCCATCCAGCGCCAACAGCTCTTGTATTCATAGCACCAGATCATGGCGTAGCAGGCAACAGCGCTGCCAGCGTATCCAGCGAATCAGCCTCGTCCACCGGCTTGTCCTCACGCCAGCGCAGCATGCGCGGGAAGCGCACGGCGATGCCGCTCTTGTGCCGCGCGCTGCGCGCTATGCCCTCAAAACCCAGCTCGAACACCAGCGTGGGCCGCACGCTGCGCACCGGGCCGAAGCTCTCCACCGTGGTCTTGCGGATGATGGCGTCCACCCGCGCCATCTCGGCATCGGTGAGGCCCGAATACGCCTTGGCAAACGGCACCAGCGTGCGCCCCTCGGTGCCCTGCGGCGCACTCCACACGGCGAACGTGTAGTCGCTGTACAGGCTGGCGCGGCGCCCGTGGCCGCGCTGCGCATAAATGAGCACGGCGTCCACGCTCATCGGGTCGATCTTCCACTTCCACCAGATACCCACGTCCCGGGTGCGGCCCACACCATAGTGCGCCGTGCGCCCTTTGAGCATCATGCCCTCCACGCCCAGGGCACGCGCGCTGTCCCGCAGGCGTGCCAGTTCGGCCCAGCTCTGTCCCTGCAGCACCGGGCTGGGCACCAGCGCCGGGTGGTCGGTGCGCGCCAGCAGCGCGTCCAGCCGCGCGCGCCGCGCCTGCAGCGGCAGGCCGCGCAGGTCCTGGCCGTGTTCCTCCAGCAGGTCGTAGGCCAGCAGCACCACGGGCACCTCGCGCAGCAGCTTGGCGCCCAGCGACTTGCGGCCGATGCGCTTTTGCAGGTCGGCAAACGGGCGCGGCTGCGCCGGCGCATCCGCTCGCGCGGGCTGCCAGACGACGATCTCGCCGTCGAGCACCGTGCCGTCGGGCAGGGCTTCGTCACCCAGCGCCTGCAGTTCGGGGAAGCGATCGGTCACCAACTCCTCCCCGCGCGACCACAGCCAAGTGGTGCCCCCGCGCCGCACGAGCTGGGCGCGGATGCCGTCCCACTTCCATTCCACGATCCAGTCCGCCGGCGGGCCGAGCGCGGCGTCAAACTGCGCCACCGGCAGCTGCAGCGGGTGCGCCAGAAAGAAGGGATAGGGATGGCCCTGGGCTTCCACAGCCTGCGCGCCCGCACCATCTCCCTGGGGCGCCACGAGGCGCTGGTAGTCGGCCGCCCCGGGCTGCGCGCCCACGTGGGTGTAGCCCATGAGGCGCTGGGCGATGCGCTTGGCGTCCACGCCGCTCACGGCCGCGAGCGCCTGCGTGACCTGCAAGCGCGACACGCCCACGCGGAAGGCCCCCGTGATGAGCTTGAAGTACACCAGCCGCTCCTCGGGCGCCAGCCGCGCCCATTGCGCACCCAGCCGTTCAGCCTGGGTGTCGGGCGCCAGGCCGCGCAGCGGCAAGAGGTGTTCGCGCATCCATGCGGCCAGCCCCAGGGCGTGCGCCTGCGTGGGCGGGGGCAGCAGCAGTGCGATGGTCTCGGCCAGATCGCCCACAGCCTCGTAGCTTTCGTCGAACAGCCATTCCGGCAACCCCGCCGCCTCGCGCGCCACCGCGCGCAGCAGCTTGGTGGGCACGAGTTGGCGTGGTTTGCCACCCGCGAGGAAGTAGACGGCCCAGGCGGCATCCTCGGGTGGCGCACCCCGCAGATAGTGGCGCAGTGCGGCCTGCTTGGCGAGGCTGGACGTGCTGGCATCCAACGCCTGGTAGAGCGCGGCAAAGGCCTGCATCAGGAGGTGCCTCCGGCCGCGTCACCTGTGTCGGCTTCCGGCGCAGTGGGCGATGCAGTTGGCGCATCGGTCGGCGCGGCCTCGTCCTCGTCGCCGTATTCGGTGGCGAAAGCCTGGGCATCCAGCCCTTGCTCGCGCAGCCAGCGGACCATGACGGCCACGCTGCCGTGGGTGACGAACACGCGCTCGGCCCCCGTGGCGGCAATCGCCTGCTGCAGGCCCGGCCAGTCTGCGTGATCGGAGAGCACGAAACCACGATCCACCCCGCGGCGGCGACGCGTGCCGCGCAGCTGCATCCAGCCGCTGGCAAAGGCATCGGCGTGGCGTGGGAAGCGGCGCATCCATGGAGTGCCTTGGGCCGAGGGCGGCGCCAGCACCAGCGCGGTCTCGCGTGTCGCGGCATCCAGTGACGCGTCGGTGGCCCCCTGCGTGGGCGGCAGGCGCACGCCGGCGGCGCGGTAAGCGGCATTGAGGGGCTCCACCGCGCCATGCATGAGCAGCGGACCAATGCTGGCATCTACGCCACGCAGGATGCGCTGCGCCTTGCCGAACGCGTAGCAAAACAGCACCGAAGGGCGGCGCATGGCCGCGTTGGAACGCCACCAGTCGTTGATCTGGGCTTGCAGGACGGCCTGAGCGGGCCAACGGTAGATGGGCAGGCCGAAGGTGGATTCGGTGATGAACGTGTCGCAGCGCACGGGCTCGAACGGCGCGCAGGTGCCGTCGGCCTCCAGCTTGTAATCACCCGAGGCCACCCACACGCGACCGCCGTGCTCCAGCCGCACCTGGGCCGAGCCCAGCACATGGCCCGCAGGGTGCAGTGAGATACGCACGCCGTTGTGGTGCAGGGGTTCGCCGTAGGCCAGCGTCTGCAAAGCGATGTCCGCCCCCAGCCGACCGCGCAGGATACCCGCGCTGTGCTCGTGCGCCAGGTAGTGTCCATGCCCGCGCCGCGCGTGGTCGCCATGGCCATGGGTGATGACGGCCCGGTCCACCGGCCGCCAGGGGTCGATGTAAAAGCCACCCGGTGGACAATACAGCCCTTCGGGGCGCGCTACCACCAGGTCGTCTGCCGCAGACTCTGCCAAAGGGTTGACCATGGCCCATGCTAGCGTCGCGTTGGGCCTGGCTGGCGTCGGACGGCGCCGATGGACGAGCGCCATAGCGGGCCCACCCATAACGACAAAAGCCGCCCGAAGGCGGCTTTTGCGATGGAAGGCGATCAGTCGATCAGCGCTTCTGGCGGAACTTGCGCAGCGCGGCAATCTGCGCTGCCATCACGGCCAGCTCGGACTGGGCGCGGGCCAGATCGATCTCGCTCTTGGCGTTCTTCAGTGCTTCCTCGGCCGCAGCCTTGGCTTCCTGCGCCTTCTGGTCGTCCAGGTCACGGCCACGGATGGCGGTGTCGGACAGCACGGTCACGCAGTCGGGCTGCACTTCCAGAATGCCACCGGCCACGAAAACGAACTCTTCATTGCCGTCAGGCAATTCGATGCGCACCGAACCCGGCTTGATGCGGGTGATGAGTGGCGTGTGGCGCGGATAGATGCCCAATTCGCCCGCTTCGCCGGGCAGCGCGACGAAGCGCGCCTCGCCGGAGAAGATGGACTCTTCGGCACTGACCACATCAACATGGATGGTGTTCATCTTTGCTCCTAGAAAAAGGGAATGGCAAGCCTGTAGGGCTCACGAGGGCCGGCCGCGGGGCCGGCCTTCGGACCATCAGGCCACCTTCTTCGCCTTTTCGAAGGCTTCGTCGATGGTGCCCACCATGTAGAAGGCCTGCTCGGGCAGGTGGTCGCATTCGCCAGCCACGATCATCTTGAAGCCGCGAATGGTCTCGGACAGCGGCACGTACTTGCCGGGCGAGCCTGTGAACACCTCGGCCACGTGGAACGGCTGCGACAGGAAACGCTGGATCTTGCGGGCACGGGCCACGACCAGCTTGTCCTCGGGGGCCAGCTCGTCCATACCCAGAATTGCGATGATGTCGCGCAGTTCCTTGTAGCGCTGCAGGGTACCCTGCACTTGGCGGGCCACTTGGTAGTGCTCTTCACCCACGACCTGCGGGTCCAACTGGCGGCTGGTGGAGTCCAGCGGGTCCACGGCAGGGTAGATACCCAGAGCGGCGATGTCACGCGACAGCACCACGGTGGAGTCCAGGTGGGCGAAGGTGGTGGCGGGCGAGGGGTCGGTCAAGTCGTCGGCAGGCACGTACACGGCCTGAATGGACGTGATGGACCCGACCTTGGTCGAGGTAATACGCTCTTGCAGACGGCCCATTTCCTCGGCCAGCGTCGGCTGGTAGCCCACGGCGGAAGGCATACGGCCCAGCAGAGCGGACACTTCGGTACCGGCCAGCGTGTAGCGGTAGATGTTGTCCACGAAGAACAGCACGTCACGGCCTTCGTCACGGAAGGACTCGGCGATGGTCAGGCCGGTCAGGGCCACGCGCAGACGGTTGCCCGGGGGCTCGTTCATCTGGCCGTAGACCATGGCCACCTTGGACTCGCCCAGGTTCTCCAGGTTCACGACGCCGGAGTCGGCCATTTCGTGATAGAAGTCATTGCCCTCGCGGGTACGCTCACCCACGCCGGCGAACACGGACAGACCCGAGTGTGCCTTGGCGATGTTGTTGATGAGTTCCATCATGTTCACGGTCTTGCCCACGCCGGCGCCACCGAACAGACCCACCTTGCCGCCCTTGGCGAACGGGCAGACCAGGTCGATCACCTTGATGCCGGTCTCGAGCAGTTCCTGCGAAGGGCTCAGCTCGTCATAAGCGGGGGCCTTGCGGTGGATGGAAGCCGTCAGGCTCTGGTCCACGGGGCCGCGCTCGTCGATGGGGTTGCCCAGCACGTCCATGATGCGGCCCAGCGTGGCCTTGCCCACGGGGACGGTGATGGGGTTGCCGGTGTTCGTGACCATCAGGCCACGCTTGAGGCCGTCCGAAGAACCGAGCGCAATGGTACGCACCACGCCGTCGCCCAGCTGCTGCTGCACTTCCAGCGTCAGGGGCGAGCCCTCGAGCTTCAGGGCGTCATACACCTTGGGCATCTGGTCGCGCGGGAACTCCACGTCCACCACGGCGCCGATACATTGAACAATCTTGCCTTGCACTTGAGCCATTTGATTTGCTCCAAAAATTTAAACCGAGACCCGAAGGCGGCGTCAGACTGCCGCGGCACCTGCAACGATCTCCGAAAGTTCTTTCGTGATCGCCGCTTGGCGCGTCTTGTTGTAGACCAGCTTGAGCTCGTTGATGACGTTACCGGCGTTGTCGGTGGCGGCCTTCATGGCCACCATGCGCGCGGACTGCTCCGAGGCCATGTTCTCTGCCACTGCCTGGTAGATCAGCGACTCGACATAGCGCACCAGCAGTTCGTCGATCACGCTCTGCGCATCAGGCTCGTAGATGTAATCCCAACCATGGCCGGTCTTCTGGGCCTGCATCTGCTCGGACGACAGGGGCAGTAACTGCTCCACCACCGATTCCTGCTTCATGGTGTTGATGAACTTGGTGTAGCTGAGGTACACCGCGTTGATCTTGCCTTCCGCGTAAGCATCCAGCAGCACCTTCACCGGTCCGATCAGCTTGTCCAGGTGCGGCGTATCGCCCAGCCCGGTGGCATGCGCCACGACCTTGGCACCCACGCGGTTGAGGAAGCCCAACCCCTTGTTGCCAATAGCCACCGACTGCACATCGACACCCGTAGACTGCAGTTCGCGCAGCTTGGTGGTGACGGCGCGCAGCACGTTGGTGTTCATGCCTCCGCACAGGCCCTTGTCGGTCGTGACGACAATAATGCCAGCTGCCTTCGCATCGTTCGCCTTCATGAAAGGGTGCACGTACTCAGGGTTGGCCTCGCCGAGGTGGGCGGCAATGTTGCGCACCTTCTCGGCATAGGGTCGGGCGGCACGCATGCGGTCTTGCGCCTTGCGCATCTTGGACGCGGCCACCATTTCCATGGCCTTGGTGATCTTCTTGGTGTTTTCCACCGACTTGATCTTGCCGCGTATTTCCTTACCTGCTGCCATGATGGTTCCTCGTCCGATTTAAACGAACGACTTCTTGAACGCCGTGATGGCTTGCGTCAGTTCGGCCTCGTCCTTGCCTTCCTTGTCGAACGCGCGGTTCTGCTGCAGGCGGTCCAGCAGCGCACCGTGGCTCGTCTTCAGGTACTGGTGCAGGCCGGCTTCGAAGGCCAGCACCTTCTTCACGTCCACGTCGTCCAGGAAGCCCTTGTTCACCGTGAAGAGCGTCGCGCCCATCAGGGCCGTGCTCAGCGGGCTGTACTGGGGCTGCTTGAGCAGTTCCGTCACGCGGGCGCCGCGGTCCAGCTGCTTGCGCGTGGCTTCGTCCAGGTCGGAGGCGAACTGCGCGAACGCCGCGAGTTCACGGTACTGGGCCAGGTCGGTACGGATACCGCCGGACAGGCCCTTGATCAGCTTGGTCTGGGCGGCACCACCCACGCGCGACACCGAGATACCGGCGTTGATGGCGGGACGAATACCAGCGTTGAACAGGCTGGTTTCCAGGAAGATCTGACCGTCGGTGATCGAGATCACGTTGGTTGGAACGAAGGCAGACACGTCGCCGGCCTGGGTTTCGATCACGGGCAGTGCGGTCAGCGAACCCGTCTTGCCCTTGACCTCGCCCTTGGTGAAGGCTTCCACATAGTCGGCATTCACACGTGCTGCACGCTCCAGCAGGCGGCTGTGGAGATAGAACACGTCGCCGGGGAAGGCTTCGCGGCCTGGCGGGCGGCGCAGCAGCAGCGAAACCTGTCGGTAGGCCACAGCTTGCTTGGACAGGTCGTCGTACACGATCAGCGCGTCTTCGCCACGGTCGCGGAAGTACTCGCCCATCGTGCAGCCGGAGTAGGCCGACACGTACTGCATAGCGGCGGACTCGGAAGCCGAAGCCGCCACGACGATGGTGTATTCCATGGCGCCGGCCTGTTCCAGGGCGCGCACCACGTTCTTGATCGACGATGCCTTCTGGCCGATGGCGACGTAGATACACGTCACGCCCTGGCCCTTCTGGTTGATGATGGCGTCGATGGCCACTGCCGTCTTGCCGGTCTGGCGGTCGCCGATGATCAGCTCACGCTGGCCACGGCCGATTGGCACCATGGAGTCGATGGACTTCAGGCCGGTTTGCAGCGGCTGGTCCACGGACTGGCGCGCGATCACGCCGGGAGCGACCTTCTCGATCACGTCCGTCATCTTGGCGTTGATCGGACCCTTGCCGTCGATCGGCTGGCCGAGAGCGTTCACCACGCGGCCGATCAGTTCCGGGCCCACCGGCACTTCCAGAATGCGGCCCGTGCACTTCACGGTATCGCCTTCAGAAATGTGTTCGTACTCGCCCAGAATCACAGCGCCAACGGAGTCGCGCTCGAGGTTCAGGGCCAGGCCGAAGGAGGGCTGACCGTCTGCCGCAGCAGGGAATTCGAGCATTTCGCCCTGCATCACGTCCGACAGGCCGTGGACGCGCACGATACCGTCGGTCACGGACACCACGGTGCCCTGGTTGCGGATGTCGCTGCTGGCTGCCAGACCTTCGATGCGGCTCTTGATCAGTTCAGAAATTTCTGCGGGATTGAGTTGCATGACTCTTTCCTTCTTTCTTGGGGGTATAGCCGAGACCTCACGCCCATCAGGCGGTGAGGGCAGCTTTCATTTGTTCCAGACGGGCTTTGACGGAAGTGTCGAGCACCTCGTCGCCCACCACCACGCGCACGCCGCCGATCAGGGTCTCATCCAACTGCACGGAGAGATTGAGCTTGCGACCGAAGCGCTTTTCAAGCGTGGCACCCACATCGGTCAGAGCCCCCGCATCCAGCGGGAAGGCGCTGTACACCACGGCATCCGAAGTGCCGTGGCTGCGATTGACCAGCGTACGGAACTGGGCCGCGATTTCAGGCAGCGCCTGCACGCGCCCGTTGTCGATCACGGTACGCAGGAAGTTCTTGGCCAGGTCAGGCAACGCCGAGCGGGCCACGCCCACGATGACGTCGAACACCTGCTCGCCCGTCACCTTGGGGTTGTCCGCCAGTTGGCGCAATTGGGGATTGGCGGCAATCGCCGCCAGCTCGTCCACCCAGGCTGTGGCGCCATTCAGGTCCACACCCGCTTGGTCGGTGCAGGCCTTGTACAGCGCCTCGGCGTAAGGGCGGGCAATGGTGGCGAGTTCAGCCATTGAATGCTCCCTTACAGCTCGGTCTTCAGACGGTTCAGCAGATCGGCATGAACGCCGGCATTGACTTCCTTGCGGAGAATCTGCTCAGCCCCCTTGACGGCCAGGGCCGCCACCTGCTCGCGCAGGGCTTCACGTGCCTGGATCGCTTGCTGCTCGGCCTCGGCACGGGCAGCAGCGACGATCTTGTTGCCTTCATCGTTGGCGCGCGCCTTGGCCTCTTCGATGATGGCCTGTGCGCGGCGCTCAGCGTCGGCCAAGCGTGTCGCGGTTTCGTTGCTGGCGGCAGCCAGTTCCTGCTTCACACGCTGGTCGGCAGCAGCAAGCTCGGTCTTGGCACGATCGGCAGCTGCGAGACCATCGGCGATTTTCTGGGCTCGCTCATCCAGCGCCTTCGCGATCGGGGGCCACACGAACTTCATCGTGAACAGCACCAGGATCAGGAAAACAATGGCCTGAACGAACAGGGTCGCGTTGATACTCACGGCAACACCTTTCTTTCTAGGGCGTTGACGGAGGCTTAGGCCAGAACGAAGGGGTTGGCGAAAGCGAACAGCAGAGCGATGGCCACGCCGATCAGGAAGGCGGCGTCGATCAGACCTGCCAAGATGAACATCTTGGTTTGCAGTTCGTTGATCAGCTCAGGCTGGCGTGCGGAGGATTCCAGGAACTTGCCACCCATCAGGGCAATACCGATCGAAGCGCCGATAGCGCCGAGGCCCACGATCAGACCACAAGCCAGAGCGACGAGACCGAGAATGTTTTCCATGATGACTCCTAGGATGAAAAGAAAGGAAGGTTGAGAAAGGAAACGAAAGGATCAGTGAGCTTCATGCGCCTGGCCGAGATAAATCAGCGTCAGCATCATGAAAATGAAGGCCTGCAGGGTGATGATCAGGATGTGGAAGATCGCCCAGATAGAGCCCGCAATGATGTGCCCCACGGGGAGCAACACACCAGAGAGCGACATAGCCGCTGCGCCACCCATCAGGGCAATCAGCATGAACACCAACTCACCAGCGTACATGTTGCCGAACAGTCGCATGCCATGCGACACGGTCTTGGCAACGTATTCAATGATCTGCATGAGCAGATTGACCACGCCCAGGATCAGGGCGAAAACGGGGTTCTTGCTGGTACCGAAGGGCGCGGTCACCAGTTCATGCGCCCAGCCGCCCATTCCCTTGATCTTGATGCTGTACACGAAGCACAGGATCAGCACGGCGCTGGACAGACCCAGGGTGGTGGACAGATCGGCGGTGGGCACGACGCGCAGGTAGGCATGCGAGTCACCTGTGGCGCCCTGCCAGAGCACGGGCAGCAGGTCCACCGGCAGCAGGTCCATAGCGTTCATCAGGAAAATCCAGACGAACACGGTGAGCGCCAGAGGTGCAATGAACTTACGGCTTTGCGCGTTGTGGATGTTGGCCTTGGCCTGGTTGTCCACCATCTCGACCAGCATCTCGACAGCCGCCTGGAAGCGGCCTGGCACACCGGAAGTGGCCGTGCGGGCAGCGAGCCACATGACGAACAGACCCAAAACACCCAAGATCACGCTGACGGCAACGGAATCGAGGTTGACAACCGAGAAGTCGATGATGGACTTCTGCTTGATGTTCTGGAGATGCTGCAGGTGGTGAACGATGTATTCACTTGCAGTCGGGGCGTGCGCATCTGCGGCCATCGGACAACTCTTCTCTCAAATATCAATCGGTTCGTCGGACACCAGGCCGCGCCAGCAGCGCGATCCAGTACGTTTTCATCGTTACCACCATGCCGACCAGCAACGCCAGCCAGCTGAGCCCCGGCACTACCCGGGGCGCCGCCGCCAACATGGCGACGGTCAATGCAATCTTGACCAACTCCCAACCCAGAAGCCCGACCATCGCAGCACCAGCCGTGGAGCGCCTGCGCGCCATGCCACGGGCAAACAGCGCCGCCGGCACCACGACGGACAGAGCCCCATACCCGGCGGACCATGCCACCGGCAGCCTGCCCGTCAGCCACCATGCCAGCAGGGCCACTACCGCCCCCACCGCCGCCTGGCCCCAGACAATGCGCCAGACCGACAGCGCCGGATGGCGTGACCGCCACTCCTGCGCCTCTTGTGCAGTCAGGGGCTTGAAGTCGGAATCCTCAACCTCAGATTCAGTCTCGGAGGCGATTTTTTTATCGTTGGAAGACGCCTGCGCCACAGACCAAAACTTTCACAAAGCCCTTGATTATAAGTAAAAACCCCGGCCGATCCACAATCGGTAACGGAGCGCGGGTGGATCACTGCACATAGCCGCACCATTGTGGCAACGCGCCAACGCCCATTGTGGTGCAGCGCGGCCACGGGGCCCGCCTAAAGCCACAGCGAACCGCGGGTATACCATCGCCACCCGCTTGGGGCACCCCTTCCCTTCGGCCCCTCCGGCCTTGAAAGAGCCTAATGACGACGCCCAGCCAGCCCTCTTCCGCCGATCCTCGCAAGGACTCGTTGATCGAATATCCGTCCCGCTTTCCCATCAAGGTCATGGGAGCAAACGTGAACGGGTTCGTGCATGCCGTCACCGAGGTTGCGCGCCGCTTCGACCCCGACTTCGACGCTTCCACCATCGAGTTGCGCGACAGCCGCGCGGGCAACTACCTGGGCGTGACCATCACCGTGACTGCCACCAGCCGGGAGCAGCTCGATGATCTGTACCGGGCCCTGACCTCGCACCCGATGGTCAAGGTCGTGCTCTGAACGTCCGCACCATGGAGTTGCGCATGCTGGGCCGGGTGGACTACCCGGCCACGGTGGCCGCCATGCAGCGCTTCACGGAGGAGCGCACTGACGAGACGCCCGACGAGCTGTGGATTTGTGAGCACCCCGCGGTGTACACACAGGGCCTGGCCGGCAAGAGCGACCACGTCCTCTCGCCCGGCGGCATCCCCGTCGTTGCCACCAACCGCGGCGGGCAGGTGACGCACCATGGCCCCGGCCAGGTCGTGGCCTATCCGCTCATCGATCTGCGCCGTGCGGGCTACTACGTCAAGGAATACGTGTACCGCATTGAGGAAGCCGTGATCCGCACGCTGGGCCACTACGGCGTGACGGGCCACCGCGTGGCCGGCGCGCCCGGCATCTACGTGCGCCTGGACGATCCGCGCGGCCACAGCATGCTGCCGCAGCGCCCGCAAAAAAGTGCCCACGCCGACGGCCCACCCCAGCCGGACTTCACCGGCTTGGGCAAGATCGCCGCGCTGGGCATCAAGGTCGCGCGCCACTGCACCTACCACGGTGTGGCGCTGAACGTCGCCATGGACCTGGAACCCTTCTCCCGCATCAACCCTTGCGGTTACGCAGGTTTGCAAACGGTGGACCTTTCTACAATCGGCGTCCACATCCCCTGGGACGATGCCGCGGCCATGCTGGGCCAACAGCTCGCACGCCGCCTCGCGCCCTGACCTCTCCCTCAGCAGCCATGAGCACTCCCGACGTCGTGCGCGAAGCGCAGTCCACCGAAGCCTACAACCCGCTGGCCAAGCAGAAGGCCGCGGCCAAGCTGTCGCGCATCCCGATCAAGGTCGAGCAGGGTGAGGTCCTCAAGAAGCCCGAGTGGATTCGCGTGAAAGCAGGCAGTCCCACCACGCGCTTTTACGAGATCAAGAACATCCTGCGCGAGCACAAGCTGCACACGGTGTGCGAGGAAGCCAGCTGCCCCAACATCGGCGAATGCTTTGGCAGGGGCACGGCCACGTTCATGATCATGGGCGACAAGTGCACGCGCCGCTGCCCGTTCTGCGACGTGGGCCACGGCCGCCCCGACCCGCTGGACAAAGACGAGCCGCTGAACCTCGCCAAGACGATTGCCGCGCTGCGCCTGAAGTACGTGGTCATCACCAGCGTGGACCGCGACGATCTGCGCGACGGCGGCTCGGGCCACTTCGTGGAGTGCATCCAGCGTACCCGCGAACTCTCGCCCAGCACGCAGATCGAGATCCTCACGCCCGACTTCCGCGGCCGCGACGACCGTGCGCTCGAAATCCTCAAGGCCGCGCCCCCGGACGTGATGAACCACAATCTGGAAACCGTGCCGCGCCTGTACAAGGAAGCGCGCCCCGGCTCCGACTACCAGTTCAGCCTCAACCTGCTCAAGAAGTTCAAGCAACTGCATCCCGGCGTGCCCACCAAGAGCGGCCTGATGGTAGGCCTGGGCGAGACGGACGAGGAGATCCTGGAAGTCATGCGCGACATGCGCACACATGGCATCGAGATGCTGACCATCGGCCAGTACCTCGCCCCCAGCAACAGCCACCTGCCGGTGCGCCGCTACGTGCACCCCGACACCTTCAAGATGTTCGAGGAAGAAGCCTACAAGATGGGCTTCAGCCATGCCGCAGTAGGTGCCATGGTGCGCTCCAGCTACCACGCCGACCAGCAGGCGCACGCCGCTGGCGTTTGACTCGGAATACAAGTCAAATCGGCCTCTAGGCCAATACTGACAAGCGCTAGCAGCTATTATTTAAATAGCGATCAGGGAGCTTGCAACGACGCAGCCGGATCGTCCGCATCCAACAGCTGCTGCGCCCACTCGCCCAGCTTGCGCGCGTCGGCGCGCAGCACCTCCTGCTTGACGGCCAGGATCTGCGCCGGCTGCATGGAGAAGCTGCGCAGGCCCAGGCCCAGCAGCAGCCGGGTCATGGCGACATCGCCCGCCATCTCGCCGCACACGCTCACGCTCTTGCCCTGGCGCGCGCCCTCCGCGATCACGTCGGCCACCAGCCGCAGCACGGCCGGGTGCAACGGGTCGTACAGGTGGGCCACGGCCTCGTCCGCGCGGTCGATGGCCAGCGCGTACTGGATCAGGTCGTTGGTGCCGATCGAGAGAAAGTCGAAGTAGCGCAGGAACTGGCGCACCATGAGCGCCGCAGCCGGCACTTCGATCATGGCGCCCAGCTGCACCGCACCGTAGGCAGCGCCGCGTGCGTCCAGCTCGGCGCGCGCCAGGTCCACCTGGGCCAGCGTCTGCCGGATCTCGCTCACATGCGCGAGCATGGGGAACAGCAGCCGCACCGGGCCGTGTGCCGCCGCGCGCAACACCGCGCGCAGCTGGGTGCGGAACATGGCCGGATCGGCCAGGCTCCAGCGGATGGCGCGCAGGCCCAGCGCCGGGTTGAGCGAACTGTCCTTGTACCCCTTGTCCAGCGGCTTGTCGGCGCCCACATCGACGGTGCGGATGGTCACGGGCAGGCCCTGCATGCCCTCCACCGCCTCGCGGTAGGCGCGGTACTGCTCCTCCTCGTCCGGCAGGCGGCCGCTGCGGCCCATGAACAAAAATTCGCTGCGAAACAACCCCACGCCCGCCGCGCCCGCGCGCAACGCGGCACCCGCATCACCGGGCTGCTCGATGTTGGCCAGCAGCTCAATGGCCTGCGCATCCAGCGTGACGGCCGGCGTGTGGCGCAGCCGCATGAGGCGCTCGCGCTCCAGCGTGATCTGGCGCTGGCGAAAGCCGTATTCCGCCAGGATGATCGGCGTGGGGTCGACGATGACCACGCCGGCATCGCCGTCGATGATGACCCAGTCGTCCTGTCGCACCAACTGGCTGGCGCTGCGCGCACCCACCACGGCGGGGATGTCCATGCTGCGCGCCACGATGGCCGTGTGGCTGGTCTTGCCCCCCACGTCGGTCACGAAGCCGGCGAACACGCTCTGCTTGAACTGCAGCATGTCGGCCGGCGACAAATCGTGCGCCACCAGCACCAGCGGCGCATCGGCCGCGCCGCCCAGCAGGAACTCCGCCTCCGCACCCGCCTCGGCCTGGCGGCGGGGGGCGGAGGGCGGCGGCGCGACGGGGCTGGCCACGCCGCGCATGTGGCGCAGGATGCGCTCCACCACCTGCTCCAGGTCGGCCTTGCGCTCGCGCAGGTAGTCGTCCTCCATTTCGTCAAACTGGCGACTGATGATCTCCAGCTGCGTGGTCAGCGCCCACTCGGCGTTGTAGAGGCGGTCGGTGATCCAGTGCTTGACGCCGTTGACCAGCATCTCGTCCTGCAGCAGCATCAGGTGCACGTCCAGCAGCGCGGCCAGCTCGGGCGGCGCGTCGTGCGGCATGTCGGTCTGCAGGCGCTGCAGCTCCTCGGCCACCGCGTCCCGTCCGCGGCGCGCACGCAGGATCTCGGCCTCGACCTGGCCGGGCTCGATGAAGTAGTGCACCACCTCCATGCGGCTGGATACCGCGAGCACCGCCCGCCCGATGGCGATGCCGCGCGCGACAGCCAGACCGTGGATGGAGAAGGTCATGCGTGCCTCGCCTGCGGTTTATTCGCCCTCGCCGAACTTGCCATCGATGAGCGCGACAAGCGCATCCATGGCTTCCTGCTCCTGCGCGCCATCGGTCTCGATCTCGACCTCGGACCCCATGCCCGCCGCCAGCATCATCACCCCCATGATGCTTTTGGCATTGATGCGGCGCTCTCCCTTGCTCATCCAGACGTCGCAGGGAAAACTGCCCGCCATCTTGGTGAGCTTGGCGGAGGCGCGGGCGTGCAGGCCCAGCTTATTGCTGATGGTGATGTTCTTCTTGATCATGAGACGGACGTCGGTTTTGATTCTGCGGCGCGGCCGCGCCCACCTGCATCACGCCCTGCGTGCCACCCACGAGGGCGCGTGCCACCAGCGCATCCAGCGGCTCGCTACGGTAGCTCACGGCGCGCAGCAGCATGGGCAGGTTCACGCCCGCCACCAGGCGGGACTGCAGGCCGTCCACCAGCCGCTGGGCCACGTTGCAGGGCGTGGCGCCGAACAGGTCGCTCAGCACCAGCACCGAGGCCTCGCCCTGCTGCTCCATCAGCGCGCGGGCGGCCGACAGCGTGGCCTCGGGGGCCTCATGGGGCGGCACGTCCAGCGCCAGCACCTCCTGCCAGCAGTCGGGGAACACGTGCAGCGCGCATTCACGCAGCGCATGGGCCAAAGGGGCGTGGGCGATGATGAGAAGGCGCGTATTCATGGGGTGCTGCAGTGCAGTGCATTATCACCGTGCCCGCGCCGCGCCATGAACCATGCATAGGCTCCCGCCGTGCAGGCCAGGTGTAGCGCCATGGCGGCCCGGTAGGCGCGCGCCATGTCCAGCCCGGCGGCCACGAACGCGTCCACCGCCAGGCCAATACCCCATTGCACGGCAAACACCCCCGCAAAGATCACCAGGTTGTACGCCGACAGCGCGCGCCCCGCCAGCGCCTGCGGGAACGCCAATGCCACCGCGGGCTGCGACAGCGCCACGCTGGTGCATGACACGCAATACAGCGCCCAGGCCGCGGCGCCCGCACGTCCGCCCGCCAACACAATGCCCGCCAGCACCAGCAGCGACAGCGGCAAACTCGCGGCCATCACCGGGTCGGCCCCGCCCACGCGGCGCAGCAACCACGGGCTGGCCATGCCCCAGGTCCAGAAGGTGAGCAGCATGCTCACATTGATCCAGAACAGCCCGGTGGCGGCCTGCAACGGCGTATGGCCGGCCACGTGCTGCATCCAGGGCGCGGCCCACAGCGTCTGCACCGCGACCATGCCGCCATAGCAGAAGAAGCCCAGCGGCGCCGTGCGCAGGAAGTACGGATGGCGCCACACCTGTGCATAGCCCGTTTCTACGCCTGCTCCCGACTCTGCCGGCGCCTGCGGCCAGCGCGGCACGCCCAGCGCCAGCAGCGCCATGGCCAGCACGATGAGCGCCGCCAGCCCCCAGAACAACGGGCGCCACCCTGCCAGTGGCAGCAGCCACTGCACCGGCAGAGTGGACGCCACCATGCCCAGCGAACCGGTCATCAGCATCCAGGAGTTGGCGCGCAGCTGCGCACCAGGCTCCAGCCAGCGCCGGAATCCCGTGAGCGGAGCCATCAGGCAGGCGCTGACGCCCGCGCCGCACAGCATGCGCCCCGCAAGCAGCCCCGAGAAGCCCGTGGCCCACGAGAACACCAGGCACCCCGCCACCGCCACGCCCAGAAAGCCGAGCAGCACCGTGCGCGGGCCGTGACGATCCAGCCACCGGCCCAGCGGCAGTTGCGTGAGCGAGAAACCCAGGAAGTAGCCACCCGCCAGCAGCCCCAGGTCGCGCGCGTGCAACTGGAACTCGGCCTCCAGTGTGGGCGCCAGAGTGGCGGTGATCGCGCGCAACAGCGCCGAGATGAAGTAGGTGAACGCAAAGGCCAGGAAGACGACCACGGCCGTGCGCCGCGTGAGCGCGCTCATGGCTGCAGCGCCAGGCTGGCGAAGAAGGTGTCAGCCGCCGTGGCCGTCGTGCGACGCGGCGCATAGACCGCCGCGTGGTACAGACGTGCCTGGCCGCCCTCCAGGCGCGCGAACCACACGGCATCGACGGTGACGGCCGAGCCGCCGGGCGCCTGGCCCTGCGCCTGCAGCCGCACCGACTGCGGCACAGCCAGCGCGCGCGTGGGCACGAAGGCGACAGGTGCAGCCGGCTGCGAAGCGCGCATGCCGGCCTGTACGGCCGCCTGCCAGCGCGCCAGCATCGCCCCGACCTGCGCCGCCTCGGCTAGCGGCATGTGGGATACGGCGAAGGTGGCGCCGTCGGCCTCACAGCCAACCATGGCGAGCGGCACGGCGCCCGTGCCCAGGTCCACGGGCCGGCTCGCATACTCAGGCTTGCAGGGCAGCGTCAGCGCCAGGCCGGCGTCGGGCAAGGTGACGCTGCGCCAATTCAGCGCAGGGCTGCAGGCGGCCAGCGCCAGCATGCTGGCCGCGAAGGCCAGGGTCAGGAGACGGCGCGCGCCGGCAGGAGCAAGGGTCATGTGCCTGATTATTCCCAGCGCCGCCCTGGCTGGCTGCTGGCGGTTGCCCCTCTAGACGGCGCACGGTATGGGCCCCAGGGCTTTGCGCTGGCGCAAACCGCGCGCTCGAGGCCGGCCGTCCGGTGAACTTACCGCCTTGCAGGCAATCCCATGGTGGCGAGTGCTGGAACGCCCCGCGCGGCACAATCCCGTACCTATCGCGTCAAACACACGAACGGCCGCCCGAACGGCGGCCCACACGGAGTACCTGGTTATGCAGATCAAGAAATGGCTGGCGGCGGGCGCCCTGGTGGCGGGCGCTGCCGTGGGCGCCGTGGTGGTGCTGGGCTCGGGCACATCCCAGGCACCCCAGTCCACGTTTGTTCTGCTCGACGGTTCGCAGCAGACCACCGCCGACCTCAAGGGCAAGGTGGCGCTGGTGAACTTCTGGGCCACCAGTTGCACCACCTGCGTGGCGGAGATGCCCGAGATCGTCGCGACCTACGACAAGTACAAAGGCCAGGGCTTCGAGACGCTGGCCGTGGCCATGAGCTACGACCCGCCGAGCTACGTGGTCAACTTCACCGAGACGCGCAAGCTGCCATTCAAGGTGGCCATCGACAACACCGGCGCCGTGGCCAAGGCCTGGGGCGACGTGAAGCTCACCCCCACCACGTACATCGTCAACAAGCGCGGAGAGATCGTGAAGAGCTACATCGGCGCACCCGATTTCGAGGAGCTGCACAAGCTCATCGAACGCCTGCTGGCCGAAGCCTGAGGCACCTTTCTTCAGAAAAAAGGCCGATTTCCTGAACGAAATCGGCCTTTCGCGCTTATGCAGCAAGCGCTAGCAGCTACTAGTTCAATAGCGCATCAACGTGCGCGGTAGGCGTCGTGGCACGCCTTGCAGGAATTGGCCGCAGGGCCGAACGCGGCCTTCAGGTTGTCCAGGCTGCCCGTCTTGGCGGCGGCGGCCAGCTTGGCGGCCTCGGCCTGGAACTTGTCGGCATACTCCTGGAACTTGGCCTGTTCGGTCCACACGCCGGGCTTGGCCTTGGTGGGAGCGCCCTTGTCCGTGCCGGGGCCGAAGCCGGCCCACGGCAAAGCGGCCAGGGCGGCAACGGTATCGGCATTCTCTTGCGCAGCCTTCGCGTCGAACGGCACGCGGCCATTGGCCATAGCGCCGATGCGGCCGAAATGCTGTCCCATCACGAACAGCGCACCCTGGCGGTACTTGATGGCATCTTCTGGCTTGGCGAACTGGGCAGCGGCGGGCAGCGACACCAGCGTGGCGGCTGCTGCGGTGGCGGCAAGAGCGAGGGCTTTGATTGGCATGGAATGCACCTTGTCGTGGGGAAGGGAATGGCTGCGGCGACGGCTGGACGCCCTGCGCCGGCGCGCAGTATGGCGCGGCCGCGTGACGCCATGGCCGCAAGCGCCCGAAGGGCAGTCGGATATAGCCCGCCGGGGGCACGCTGGGCACAATAGCCGCGTCCTCCGCTCCCCCGCTTCACCATGCCGCACACCGTACGCATCTGGGATTTGCCGACCCGGCTGTTCCACTGGTCGCTCGCCGTGACCACCGTCGCCCTGGTCGTCACCGCCAAGCTGGGCGGCAACGCCATGCAGTGGCATCTGCGGCTGGGCTACGTGATGCTGGCGCTGCTGGCCTTTCGCCTGGCCTGGGGCCTGGTGGGCGGACGCTGGTCGCGTTTTGCGAGCTTCCTGCCCACACCCGCGCGCCTGCGCAGCCACTTCGCCAACCAGGAAGGCAAGGTAACCAGCCCCGGCCATTCGCCGCTGGGCGCACTGTCGGTCTTTGCCCTGCTGGCGGTGCTGCTGGCCCAGGTAGGCACCGGCCTGCTGAGCGACGACGAGATCGCCTTCGCCGGTCCGCTCACGCGCTTCGTTTCTGGCGAGTGGGTATCGCAGGCCACTTGGTATCACAAGGACGTGGGCCAATTCCCGCTGTTGGGGCTCGTCGCGCTGCACCTGGCGGCGATTGTTTTCTACGCCCTGGTGCGCCGTCAGGCCCTGGTGGGCGCCATGGTGCACGGCGATCGTCAACTGCCCGGGGCCACACCCGCGTCGCGCGACGATGCGCTCAGCCGCGCAGGGGCGGCCCTTGTGGCGGCTCTGAGCGCGCTGCTGGCCTGGTGGGTCGCCAGCCTGGGGGCTTTTTGAGTGCCCACAGCGGTGCGGCTACACTGGCCCCTGCCTTTTTCATGCCGGATTCTTTCTGCACAGTGGACCATTCCCCTGACGTTACGCTGCTGAGCCCCGCCCTGCCCCACGAGATGCACGTGGTGCGCGACATCTTCCAGGAATATGCCGACACCCTGGACGTGGACCTGTCGTTCCAGAACTTTGCGCAGGAACTCGCCACCCTGCCGGGCGAATACGCGCCGCCGCGTGGCCATATCCTGCTGGCCGAGGTGGAGGGCAGCATTGCCGGGTGCTGCGCCCTGCGGCCGCTGGACACCGCCGACTACCCCAACGCCTGCGAGATGAAGCGCCTGTACGTGCGCAAGGCGTTCCGCGGCTTCGGCCTGGGGCGGCAGTTGGCCGAGGCCATGCTGGACCAGGCGCGGCAAGCCGGCTATGCCTGCGTGTTGCTGGACACGCTGGACGGCATGGAATCGGCGCGGGCGCTGTATTCCGAACTGGGCTTCGAGGAAATACCGCCGTACTACCACAACCCCCTGCCGGGTTCGCACTACCTGAAAGCGGAAATTTACTAGCCTTTTAGGCCTCTAGCGCTTATCTGGGAAGCGTTAACAGCTATCCAAATAATAGCAAAGCCGCCCACATCTCGCGACGGGGCGGCGTTTCGCCTGCGGCGTGGTGCCAGCACCGGAGCCCTCCGATACCAGCGCCAGCGGCGTCAGCCCTTGGCCTGGCCGAGCAGCGTAGCGGCGTCGCTCACCTCGAACTTGCCCGGCGCCTCGACGTTCAGGGCAACCACCTTGCCGTCCTTGACCAGCATGGAATAGCGGTTGCTGCGCAGGCCCAGGCCCTTGCCGTTCAAGTCCAGCGTCAGACCGGTGGCCTTGGCGAAGGCGGCGTCGCCGTCCGCCAGCATGCGCACCTTGCCATCGGTCTTCTGGTCGCGCGCCCACGCGCCCATCACGAAGGCATCGTTCACCGACAGGCACCAGATCTCGTCCACGCCGGCAGCCTTCAGGGCGCCCGCCTGCTCCACGTAGCCGGGAACGTGCTTGGCCGAGCAGGTGGGCGTGAAGGCGCCCGGCACCGCGAACAGCGCAATCGTCTTGCCCGCGGCGGCCTTTTGCACATCCACCGGGTTCGGGCCGAGGCTGCAGCCATTGCCCTCGACTTCCGAGTATTCCATCAGTGTGATGGCGGGCAGCGTGTCGCCGACTTGGATCATGAGAATCTCCTTGCTGGGTTGGAGGGCCCTGGCAGGATCTGCGGGCCCCAAAAAGAAAAACGACCCACATTGTGGGTCGTTTCTCGGAGGCGCGCAGACGGCGTCTGCGAAGGCTTAGAGCAGCCCGGCCTTTTGCACCAGGCGCGTGGCCACCCAGTTCTTGGTCTTGGAGAGCGGACGGCTCTCCGTGATCTCGATGGTGTCGCCCATCTTGTACTCGCCATTCTCATCATGGGCGTGGTACTTGCTCGACTTGATCATGATCTTGTCGTAGATGGGGTGCTTCACACGGCGCTCGACCAGCACGGTCACGGTCTTGGCGCGCTTGTCGCTGACCACCTTGCCAACCAAGGTGCGCTTGAGGGATTTTTTAGCTTCCGTCATGTCGGCTCCTTACTTGGCGGCTTGCTTTTCAGCAAGAATGGTCTTGGCGCGGGCGATATCGCGGCGCGTGGCCTTCAGCGTGGCAGTGTTGCCCAGCTGTTGCGTGGCCTTTTGCATGCGCAGGCCGAAATGGGCCTTTTGCAGCGACTTGATTTCGGCTTCCAGGCCGGCCACGTCTTTTTGGCGGAGTTCAGCAGATTTCGTCATGTTGATTTCTCCTTAGGCGCCAATCTGACGGGCAACGAACGTGGTGCGCAGCGGCAGCTTGGCAGCAGCCAGGCGGAACGCTTCACGGGCCAGCTCTTCGGGCACGCCAACGATCTCGAACACCACCTTGCCGGGCTGAATCTCAGCCACGTAGTACTCGGGGTTGCCCTTACCGTTACCCATACGCACTTCAGCGGGCTTGGTAGAGATCGGCTTGTCGGGGAACACGCGGATCCAGATACGGCCACCACGCTTGACGTGGCGGGAGATCGCACGGCGTGCGGCCTCGATCTGGCGGGCCGTCAGACGGCCACGGTCCGTGCACTTCAGACCGAAGTCACCGAAAGCCACCGAATTGCCACGCGTGGCAACGCCGGTGTTGCGGCCTTTTTGCTCCTTACGGAACTTGCGGCGAGCAGGTTGCAGCATGTTTATTCTCCTTTACCGTCCGCCGCTGCGGCAGCGGGCGCGCTCTTGACGCGCTTAACGGAATCGCCACCAGCGCCGGCAGGCTTGTCGCTACCGTCGGCAGGGGCTGCATTGGTGCCCATCGGGCGGCGGCCGCCACGGCCAGCACCGGCGCGGTCGCCTGGGCGGCCATCGCGGCGCGGACCACGGGGACGGCGCTCTTCTTCAGGACGCGGCGTCTCGGCGGCGGGCAGATCGTTGCGGCCCAGCGTGTCGCCCTTGTAGACCCACACCTTCACGCCGATCACACCATAGGTGGTCTTGGCTTCGGAGGTGCCGTAGTCGATGTCGGCGCGCAGGGTGTGCAGCGGCACACGGCCTTCGCGGTACCACTCGGTACGGGCGATTTCGATACCGTTCAGACGGCCCGAGGACATGATCTTGATGCCCTGGGCGCCCAGGCGCATCGCGTTCTGCATGGCGCGCTTCATAGCGCGGCGGAACATGATGCGCTTTTCCAGCTGCTGGGTGATCGAGTCGGCGATCAGCTTGGCATCGATTTCGGGCTTACGCACTTCTTCGATGTTCACGGCGACAGGCACGCCCAGGCGGGTCGCGAGTTCCTTCTTCAGGTTCTCGATGTCCTCGCCCTTCTTGCCGATCACAACGCCGGGACGTGCCGAGAAGATCGTGATACGGGCGTTCTTGGCAGGACGCTCGATCAGGATGCGCGACACGGCGGCGTTCTTCAGCTTGGCCTTCAGGTACTCGCGCACCTTGATGTCTTCGGCCAGCATGCCGGCGAAGTCACGGTTGCTGGCATACCAGCGGCTGGCCCAGTTGCGGCTTACAGCAAGGCGGAAGCCGGTAGGATGGATTTTCTGTCCCATATTCTTCCTTTAGGCCTCAGTTACCTACGGTCACGTAGATGTGGCACGTGGGCTTGCTGATGCGGTTGCCGCGACCCTTGGCGCGCGCGGTGAAGCGCTTGAGCGTGGTGCCTTGCTCGACGAAGATGGTCTTGACCTTCAGGTCGTCGATGTCGGCGCCGTCGTTGTGCTCGGCGTTGGCGATGGCGGACTCCAGCACCTTCTTGACGATCACGGCAGCTTTTTTCTGCGTGAAGGCCAGGATGTTCAGGGCTTGGTCCACTTTCTTGCCGCGGATCAGGTCAGCGACCAGGCGACCCTTGTCCACCGACAGACGGACGCCCCGGAGGACTGCACGTGTTTCAGACATGGTCGTTCCTTACTTCTTCTGGACTTTTTTGTCCGCGGGGTGACCCTTGAAGGTGCGCGTCAGGGCGAATTCGCCCAGCTTGTGGCCCACCATCTGGTCGGTGACATAAACCGGCACGTGCTGCTTGCCGTTGTGCACGGCAATGGTCAGACCGATGAACTCGGGCAGAACCATGGAGCGACGCGACCAGGTCTTGACTGGCTTCTTGTCCTTGGTAGCAATGGCCTTTTCGACCTTGGCGACCAGGTGATGGTCAACAAACGGACCCTTTTTGAGAGAACGAGTCATTTGCTACCCCTTACTTCTTGCGACGCGACACAATCATCACTTGTGTGCGCTTGTTGTTGCGGGTGCGGTAGCCCTTCGTCAGGTTGCCCCATGGGTCAACAGCATGACGGCCCTCGCCGGTACGGCCCTCACCACCACCGTGCGGGTGGTCGATCGGGTTCATGGCAACGCCACGCACCGTGGGACGGATACCCATCCAACGCTTCACACCGGCCTTGCCCAGTTGGCGCAGGCTGTGCTCTTCGTTGGCGACTTCGCCGATCGTGGCGCGGCACTCGATGTGGATCTTGCGCACTTCGCCCGAACGCATACGCACCTGGGCGTACACGCCTTCGCGGGCCAGCAGCGTGGCCGACGTACCAGCGGAGCGGGCGATCTGCGCACCGGCACCGGGCTTGAGCTCGATGCAGTGGATGGTCGAGCCCACGGGAATGTTGCGGATCGGCAGCGTGTTACCGACGCGGATCGGCGCCTCGGAGCCGCTGACGATCGTGGCGCCCACTTCCAGGTTGCGCGGAGCAATGATGTAGCGGCGCTCGCCGTCGGCGTAGCACACCAGGGCGATGTGGGCCGTGCGGTTCGGGTCGTACTCGATGCGCTCCACCTTGGCAGGGATGGCATCCTTGTTGCGACGGAAGTCCACCACGCGGTAGTGGTGCTTGTGGCCACCGCCCTTGTGACGGGTGGTGATGTGACCGTTGTTGTTGCGGCCGGCCTTCTGGAACTGGGGTTCCAGCAGACCTGCAAACGCTTCACCCTTGTACAGGTGGTCACGCGAGATCTTCACCGCGCCGCGCTGGCCCGGGGAAGTCGGTTTGATCTTGATAACGGCCATGGTTTACGCAGCCTCCCCGGACAGGTTCAGCTCTTGACCTTCCTTCAGCAGCACATAGGCCTTGCGCACGTTATCGCGGCGGCCCATGGTCTTGCCAAAGCGCTTGGTCTTGCCTTTGGTGTTCACCACAGAAACGCCCTTCACTTCCACCTTGAACATGAGTTCCACGGCGGCCTTGATCTCGGGCTTGGTTGCGTTCTGCAGCACCTTGAACGTCACAGCATTGGACTTCTCGGCAACCATGGTGGCCTTTTCGGACACGATGGGAGCGACCAACACTTGCATCAGACGACCTTCGTCAAACTTGAGCGTGCTCATGCGAACATCTCCTTGAGTTTGTCGATCGCGCCCTTGGTGACGAGCACTTTCTTGTAGTGCACCAGCGACACGGGATCTGCATAACGCGGCTCGGTCACGAACACGTTCTTCAGATTGCGGGATGCCAGGTACAGGTTTTCGTCCACTTCATCGGCGATCACCATCACCGATTGCAGGTTCATGGCCTTGAACTTGTCGGCCAGGACCTTGGTCTTGGGCGTATCAAGCTTCAGGGAGTCCACCACCGCCAGGCGGCCTTCACGGGCCAGCTGCGACAGGATGGAAGCCATGCCAGCGCGGTACATCTTCTTGTTGATCTTCTGCGAGAAGTTTTCTTCAGGCAGGTTCGGGAAGATGCGACCGCCCCCACGCCACAGAGGCGAGGAGGTCATACCGGCACGTGCATTGCCAGTACCCTTTTGCTTGAAAGGCTTCTTGGTCGAGTGCTTGACCTGCTCGCGGTCCTTCTGGGCGCGCGTGCCTTGACGGGCGTTGGCCTGGTAAGCGACGACGATCTGATGGATCAGGTCTTCGTTGTACTGACGGTCGAACACGGTCTCGGGCACATCCACCTTGGACGCCGCCTGGCCCTGTTCATTCAGGAGTTCGAGCTGCATTAGTTCGCTCCTTTGGAAGCTTGCGCCTTGACAGCCGGACGCACCGTGACGAACCCACCCTTGGAGCCCGGAACAGCGCCCTTAATCAAGAGCAGTTGGCGTGCTTCGTCGATGCGAACCACGTCGAGGTTTTGCGTCGTGACGGTGACATCACCGAGGTGACCCGTCATCTTCTTGCCAGGGAACACGCGACCCGGATCCTGCGCCATACCGATGGAGCCAGGAACGTTGTGCGAACGGCTGTTACCGTGCGAGGCGCGCTGCGAACCGAAGTTGTGGCGCTTGATCGTGCCGGCGAAGCCCTTACCGATCGAGGTGCCCTGCACGTCGACCTTCTGGCCCACGGCGAACACATCAGCCACGGGCACAGCAGCGCCAGCGGCGTACTTGCCTGCGACTTCGGGGGTCACGCGGAATTCACGGATGATTTCACCGGCTTCGACACCCGCCTTGGCGAGGTGGCCAGCTTCAGGCTTGGTCACGCGAGATGCCTTGCGCGAACCGAACGTGACCTGCAGGGACACGTAGCCATCGTTCTCTTGGGTTTTCACCTGGGTCACGCGGTTGTTGGACACATCCACCACCGTGACGGGCACTGCGTCCCCGTCATCGGTGAACAGACGCATCATGCCCACCTTGCGGCCCAGCAACCCGAGGGAGTTGCTCAGACTCATTGGTTGTTCTCCAAAACTTCCGCCGCCCCGACTTCAATTGGCCAGAACGTTTGCACGACGGGCGCTGGCCTCGACGGCTTGCACCTATGTGCGCGAAAGAAGGTTGATAAAACTCCGCATCACGCATCCAAAATTGGACGCAAAAACGCGAAGCCGCAAAGTATAACGCGGACTGCTTTTACAAGCAAGTCCGCGTTGGGGGTGCCCGGTCCTCAGCGAGGACCGGGACGAAGCAACAGGAAGGGATTACTGGAGCTTGATTTCGACGTCCACGCCAGCCGGCAAGTCCAGCTTCATCAGGGCGTCCACCGTCTTGTCCGTGGGATCGACGATGTCCATCAGGCGCTGGTGCGTGCGGATTTCGAACTGGTCGCGGCTGGTCTTGTTGACGTGCGGCGAGCGCAGGATGTCGAAGCGCTTCATGCGCGTCGGCAGGGGCACGGGGCCCTTGACGATGGCGCCGGTACGCTTGGCGGTGTCAACGATCTCGGCTGCAGACTGATCGATCAGCTTGTAGTCGAATGCCTTCAGGCGGATGCGGATCTTTTGCTTGGACATTGTGTATTCCTTCAGTGCTTTGCTGGATTACGCAATGATCTTGGCAACGACGCCGGCGCCCACGGTACGGCCGCCTTCGCGGATAGCGAAGCGCAGGCCTTCTTCCATGGCGATGGGGTTGATCAGCTTCACAGTGATCGACACGTTGTCGCCGGGCATCACCATTTCCTTGTCGGCCGGCAGCTCAATGGAGCCGGTCACGTCGGTGGTGCGGAAGTAGAACTGGGGGCGGTAGTTGTTGAAGAAGGGCGTGTGACGGCCGCCTTCGTCCTTGCTCAGCACGTACACCTCAGCCGTGAAGTGGGTGTGGGGCTTGATGGAGCCGGGCTTGCACAGCACTTGGCCGCGCTCGACGTCTTCGCGCTTGGTGCCGCGCAGCAGCAGGCCCACGTTGTCGCCAGCCTGACCCTGGTCCAGCAGCTTGCGGAACATTTCCACGCCGGTGACGGTGGTCTTTTGCGTGTCGCGGATACCGACGATTTCGATTTCTTCGCCGACCTTGATGATGCCGCGCTCGACGCGGCCGGTCACCACGGTGCCGCGGCCGGAGATGGAGAACACGTCTTCCACAGGCATCAGGAAGGCGCCGTCTACGGCGCGCTCAGGCGTGGGGATGTAGGTGTCCAGGGCTTCGGCCAGGCGCAGGATGGCGGGTTCGCCCTTGTCGGACTGGTCACCTTCCAGGGCCAGCTTGGCGGAGCCGCGGATGATGGGGGTGTCGTCGCCGGGGAAGTCGTACTTGTCCAGCAGTTCACGCACTTCCATCTCGACCAGCTCGAGCAGTTCCTCGTCGTCGACCATGTCGCACTTGTTCAGGAACACGATGATGTAGGGCACGCCCACCTGACGGGCCAGCAGGATGTGCTCGCGCGTCTGGGGCATCGGGCCGTCAGCGGCCGAGCACACCAGGATGGCGCCGTCCATCTGAGCGGCGCCGGTGATCATGTTCTTGACGTAGTCGGCGTGGCCGGGGCAGTCGACGTGGGCGTAGTGGCGGGTGGCCGTTTCGTATTCCACGTGCGAGGTGTTGATCGTGATGCCGCGCGCCTTTTCTTCAGGGGCGTTGTCGATCTGGTCGTAGCCCTTGGCTTCGCCGCCGAACTTCTTGGACAGCACCGTAGCGATGGCCGCCGTCAGCGTCGTCTTGCCATGGTCCACGTGACCGATCGTGCCCACGTTCACGTGGGGCTTGGTACGTTCAAACTTACCTTTTGCCATTTTCGAACTCCAAAAGAGCAATGCCTGTGTGAGGGTTTAACGTCTGCATCCGGTTGCTGGTTCGGCCCGCACAGTGCAACAGGACGGCACCGGATCGCAGATTGCAAGAAACTTGCTAGAGAAATAGGAGCTGCCTGCGCTTGATGGACAAGCGTTAGCAGCTCTTTTTGCTTATATGCCCGGCTTACTTGGCGCGAGCCGCAACGATGGCTTCGGACACGTTGCGCGGTGCTTCGGCGTAGTGCTTGAACTCCATCGTGTACGTCGCGCGACCTTGCGTCATGGAGCGCAGCTGCGTGGCGTAGCCGAACATCTCGGACAGCGGGACTTCGGCCTTGATGGCCTTGCCGCCGCCGACCATGTCGTCCATGCCCTGCACCATGCCACGACGGCTGGACAGGTCACCCATCACGGTGCCAGCGTAGTCCTCGGGCGTCTCGACTTCCACGGCCATCATGGGCTCGAGGATGACGGGGTTGGCCTTGCGAGCCGCTTCCTTGAAGCCGAAGATGGCGGCCATCTTGAACGCCTGCTCGGACGAGTCCACGTCGTGGTACGAACCGAAGGTCAGGCGCACCTTGACGTCCACCACGGGGTAACCCGCCAGCACGCCGGAGGTCAGCGCTTCGATCACGCCCTTCTCCACCGCAGGGATGTATTCGCGAGGAACCACACCGCCCTTGATTTCGTCGACGAACTCGAAGCCCTTGCCGGCTTCTTGCGGCTCCAGCGTGAACACCACGTGGCCGTACTGACCCTTACCACCGGATTGGCGCACGAACTTGCCATCCACATCGGTGACGGTCTTGCGCACGGTTTCGCGGTAGGCCACCTGGGGCTTGCCCACGTTGGCTTCCACGTTGAACTCGCGCTTCATGCGGTCCACGATGATTTCCAGGTGCAGCTCGCCCATGCCGGCGATGATGGTCTGGCCCGATTCTTCGTCGGTGCGCACGCGGAACGACGGGTCTTCGGAGGCCAGGCGCGACAGGGCAATACCCATCTTTTCCTGGTCAGCCTTGGACTTGGGCTCCACGGCCTGTGCGATCACAGGCTCGGGGAACACCATTTTTTCCAGCACGATGGGCGATTCGATATCGCACAGCGTGTCGCCGGTGGTCACGTCCTTCAGGCCCACGCAGGCAGCGATGTCGCCAGCGCGAATTTCCTCGATTTCCTGGCGTTCGTTGGCGTGCATCTGCACGATACGGCCGATACGCTCCTTCTTGCCCTTCACGGCGTTGAACACGGTGTCACCCTTGGTCAGGACGCCCGAGTACACGCGCACGAAAGTCAGCTGGCCCACGAACGGGTCAGTCATCAGCTTGAATGCCAGGGCCGAGAATTTCTCGTTGTCGTCGGCCTTGCGCGACAGCTTCTTCTCTTCGTCGTCGGGATCGGTGCCGGCCACGTCGGGGATGTCCACGGGCGAGGGCAGCAGATCCAGCACGGCGTCGAGCATGCGCTGCACGCCCTTGTTCTTGAACGCGGAGCCGCACAGCATGGGCTGGATTTCCGTGGCGATGGTGCGCTGGCGCAGGCCGCCGATGATCTCGGCCTCGGACAGGTCACCCTCTTCCAGGTACTTGTTCATCAGCTCTTCGCTGGCTTCGGCGGCGGCTTCCACCATGTTCTCGCGCCACTTCTTGCAGGTGTCGACGAGCTCGGCGGGGATCTCGCCGTATTCGAACTTCATGCCTTGCGAGGCCTCGTCCCAGATGATGGCCTTCATCTTCAGCAGGTCGACCACGCCCTGGAAGTTGTCTTCCGCACCGATCGGCACCACGATGGGCACAGGGTTGGCCTTCAGGCGCAGCTTCATCTGGTCATAGACCTTGAAGAAGTTGGCGCCGGTACGGTCCATCTTGTTCACGAAGGCCAGGCGGGGCACCTTGTGCTTATTGGCTTGGCGCCACACAGTCTCGGACTGGGGCTGCACGCCACCCACGGCGCAATACACCATAACGGCGCCGTCCAGCACGCGCATGGAACGCTCCACCTCGATGGTGAAGTCCACGTGGCCGGGGGTGTCGATGATGTTGATGCGGTGCTCGGGGCGGGACAGGTCCATGCCCTTCCAGAAGCAGGTCACGGCGGACGAGGTGATCGTGATGCCGCGCTCTTGCTCTTGCTCCATCCAGTCGGTGGTGGCTGCGCCGTCGTGCACTTCGCCCAGCTTGTGGGTCACGCCCGTGTAGAACAGGATACGCTCGGACGTCGTGGTTTTGCCAGCGTCGATGTGTGCGGAGATACCGATATTGCGGTAGCGCTCAAGGGGTGTTTTGCGAGCCATGATGAATCCTTGGTTGATCGCTTGGGTTTCGGAGCCGCACGCTGCGCGCGACTATTGTCTTAAGGGCCTCCATCAACACAAGGCCGCAGCGCGCTTGTGCACGCCTGCGGCCTTTATCGTGATCAGAGATGAACCCTTGATGACTTCCGTCTGGTTTAGAAGCGGAAGTGGCTGAAGGCCTTGTTGGCTTCGGCCATGCGGTGCACTTCGTCACGACGCTTCATGGCGCCACCACGGCCTTCGGTGGCTTCCATCAGCTCGTTGGCCAGGCGTTGGGCCATGGACTTCTCGCCACGCTTGCGGGCGGCTTCCTTGATCCAGCGCATCGACAGGGCCAGACGGCGCACGGGACGCACTTCCACGGGCACCTGGTAGTTCGCACCGCCCACACGGCGGGACTTCACTTCGACCATCGGCTTCACGTTGTTGATGGCCGTGACGAACACTTCCAGAGCATCCTTTTCAGGCTGCTTCTGGGAGATCAGATCCAGGGCGCCATAAATGATGCGCTCTGCAACTGCTTTCTTGCCGCCTTCCATGATCACGTTCATGAATTTGGACAGCTCGACATTGCCGAACTTGGGATCCGGCAGGATTTCACGTTTGGGGACTTCGCGACGACGTGGCATTTTTTACCTCTATCTTTGCTTCAGTTGGCACCGTTCCCGGCACCGCGAGAGCCATTCAGGACTCCCACTTACTCGACCCGCGCAGAACACCTGCGTTTAGGGTCACTACGCTGTGTCACCGCGCCACGCGGGAACAGCACCGAAAAATCTCAGACCGAAAGGTCCAAGGCTTACTTAGCCTTGGGCTTCTTCGCGCCGTACTTGGAGCGGGCCTGCTTGCGATCCTTGACGCCTTGCAGGTCAAGCGAACCGCGCACGATGTGGTAACGCACACCGGGCAAGTCCTTCACACGACCGCCGCGCACCAGCACCACGCTGTGCTCTTGCAGGTTGTGGCCTTCACCGCCGATGTAGGAGATCACCTCGAAACCGTTGGTCAGGCGCACCTTGGCGACCTTACGCAGAGCGGAGTTAGGCTTCTTCGGCGTCGTGGTGTACACACGGGTGCACACGCCACGGCGCTGGGGGCAGTTTTCCATAGCAGGGCTTTTGGATTTGACAACTTCGACCGTGCGGCCCTGACGCACGAGTTGGTTAATGGTTGGCATTAATACGTCCCTAAACGTGAATTGCTATAAAAAGCGAAAACGTGAAACCCTTCGGAAATTCCGAAAAGCCTTCTAATGTACCAGTTTGGAAGCGGACAGGCAATCCGGGGACGATGAACCCCCGGCTGAGCCGCCTCCAAAGCGTGGCGATTACTTGATCCAGAGGCGAATGGCGTCCCAGGCGCGGCCGAAGATGCCGGCCTGTGCCACATCCTCCAGCGCCACCAGGGACACCTCGGCCACCTGCTGCTCACCCAACTTCACCTTCAGCGTGCCGATGGCCTGTCCCTTGGTGAAGGGTGCGACCAGCGGGTCCTTGCGCACGATCTCGGTCGTGACCTTGCCCGCGCTGCCCGAAGGCACGGTGATCAAGATGGCTTCGGGGCGGCCGATCTTGAGGGTGCTCTGCGTGCCCTTCCACACGGCGGGCGTGGCGGCGGCCTGGCCAGCGTCGAACAGCTTCACCGAATCGAACGCCGTGTAGCCCCAGTTCAGCAGCTTCTGGCTCTCGTTGGCGCGGGCGTTCTCACTCGCGGCCCCCAGCACGATGGACAGCAGGCGGCGCTGCCCCACATTAGGAAACTCGCGCTTGGACGTGGCGACCAGGCAATAGCCCGCGGCGGCGGTATGGCCGGTCTTCAGGCCGTCCACCGATGGATCGCGGAACAGCAGCATGTTGCGGTTGTTGCTGTTGGAGGCGGGCGTGCCCTCGTAGCGGTACTGCTTGGTCGAGTAGTAGTGCATGTACTCGGGGAAGTCCTGCATCAGCCGGGTGGCCAGCGTGGCCAGGTCGCGCGCGGTGGTGGTGTGGCCGGGCTCCGTCAACCCCTCGGGGTTCTTGTAGGCAGTGTTCGTCATGCCCAGCGCCTTGGCCTGCTCGTTCATCAGGCGCACGAAGTTCTCCACCGTACCGCCCACACCTTCGGCCAGGGCCACGGTGGCGTCGTTACCCGACTGCACGATCATGCCCTTGAGCAGGTCGTCCACCGGAACCTGCATCTTGGGATCGATGAACATGCGCGAACCCGGCATCTTCCAAGCACGCTCGCTCACCGGCAGGCGCTGCTCCAGCGTGATCTTCTTGGCGCGCAGTGCGTCAAAGACCAGATAGCCCGTCATGAGCTTGGTCAGCGAAGCCTGCTCCACCGGCGCGTCGATGTCCTTGGTCGCCAGCACCTGGCCGGCCGTCACGTCCACCAGCATGTAATTGCGGGCGGCGATCTCCGGCGGTTGGGGCACCTGCGCCCAGAGGATGGCGGGGGCCATCAGGGCGGCGCAGGCAAAGGTTCGCAGGGAGGACAAAAGAGACTTCATGGTGGGAACAGGCACTCGGGAAACGGGAGAAGAAACGGCCCGACCGCATGGCCGGGACAAGAGAAATGGTGCCGCGCCGTCAGGGCGCGGATTGCAGGTGGCGCATGACCAGGCCCTTGAGCAGCGGCAATTGTCCGTGAAAGAAATGACCGCCCCCAGGCACAACCGTAACCGGCAGTGTCTGCGGGCGCGCCCAATCCATCACAGCGGACAAGGGCACGGTGTCATCGGCTTCGCCGTGCACGACCAGGGTGCGCAGATGGGCCTCGGCGGGTACGTCGGCCACGTTGAACCGGCTGGCCGCCGTGCCCACGAGCACGGCGCGCTCCACCGGGCGCTCGGGCCACAGGCGTGCCAGCGCGTGGCTGGTGACGAAGGCGCCGAAGGAGAAACCCGCGAGGGCAATCGGCACGGCGCCAGGCCCCTCGGGCGCCACCTGGCGGATGACGGCCAGCAGATCCTCCAGTTCACCGCGCCCTTCGTCATGCACGCCAGCGGTACCGCCGACGCCGCGGAAGTTGAAACGCACGGCCGTCCAGCCGCAGGCCACGAAGGCCCGCGCCAGGGTCTGGACCACCTTGTTGTCCATGGTGCCGCCGAAGAGCGGGTGGGGATGGGCGATCACCGCCACGCCGCGCGGCGGTACGCCGTCGGCCGCGGCATCGCGCGCAGCCTCGATGGCGCCCGCGGCGCCCGCGAGGGTCAGGCGTTCGGTCTGGGCATTCACGTTGCTATCCAATCAAGAGCTGCCCGCGCTGGATGGGAAAGCGCTGGAGCCCAAAACACTACAAAGAGGATAGTGAGCGCAAATCAGCGGCCAAGTTCCGGCGGCGTGAGCAAGCGCTCGACCACCACGCCGTTCTTGAGGTGCGACTCCACGATCTCGTCGATGTCGCTCTCATCCACGTAGGTGTACCAAGTCCCTTCGGGATAGACCACGGCGATGGGGCCGCCGGCGCAGCGGTCCAGGCAGCCCGCCTTGTTCACGCGCACCTTGCCGGGGCCCATCAGGCCTTGCTGCTTGACCAGCATCTTGCAGCGGTCAAACGCCTGCTGGGCGCCATGGTGGGCGCAGCAGTTCTCGCCGTTCGTGCGCTCGTTCAGGCAAAAGAAGATGTGGCGCTGGTAGTACTGGGGGGTGGTGTCGCTCATGGCACGATTCTAGGAGTCGCCATCGCGGCGCGACACCCGCAATACCACATAGACGAGTGCCCCATAGGGCCAGAGCCAGCCCAGCCACTGCCCCAGGCCGTAGAAGCGGATGAAGCGCCCCTGCTCCCAGGCCTGCAGCGTCTGTGCGAAGTAGGCGCTGGTGGGCGCCTGGTTGAGCAGGTTCAGGTGCAGCATCAGCGCCAGCAGCAGCAACGCCGCGCAGCCGCGCCGCGGCACGGCCGCCATCGCCAGGGCCGCCCCCAGGGCAACAAGCACGCCCATGCGGGCCGGCAGCGTGAGCCACTCCCAAGCGTGCGTGGGCCCGTAGCTCAGCAGCGACGATAGCGCCGTCACGCCCACGCCCACGGCGGCCGTCGCCAGTGCAAAGGCCATGCGGCGCCCCGCATGGCGCATGACGCAGTAGCCCAGCAGGCAGGGGATCAGCAGCCCCAGCGCGACGGCCATGAGCTCGGCGCCCGGCGACAGGGGCTCCAGCGGCGCCTCGCGCACGGGCAGCCACTGCAGAAACGGCGTGTCCTGCAGCGCCTCAATGAGCGCGGCCTCCAGCCGCTCCCACATCTGCCCCAGGCCAAAGGGCAGCGCCGCCGGGAACAGCAGGGCCCAGGGCCACAGCGCCAACAGCACCAGCGCGCCGCGCGCATGCGGAACGAACCAGCGCTCGCGAAAGCGGCTCCAGCGCGCAATGGCCCCGAAGCGCTCCAGCAGCGCGGCCACCAACGCTCCCAGCAGCGCACCGGTCGCGTTGAGCGCGAAGTCCATGTTGGACGGCACCCGCCGCGGCAGGAAGATCTGCAGGTATTCCATGCTCAGCGACAGCAGCGCACCCGCCAGTGCCGCCAACGGCACGGCCGCGCGCGGCCAGCCAGAACGCAGGCCCGCCAAGGCCAGCAGGAACCCCAGCGGGGCATAGCCCGCGATGTTCATGTTGACGTCGAACCAGGTCCAGTACGGCGGCGGGATGCGCGCCGAGAAGAACACCCAGGGCGAGATTCCCTGCTCGCGCCACCCGTCGAACGGGAACAGGCTGGCGAAGACGATCAGCGCCGCGTAGATGAGCGCCAGAGGCCAGGCGGACGTCTTGTGCATGCCCTCTCAATCACCTCGCGCCGTGGCCGCTGCCGCCCGCCACGCGCCGCCCCCATTGCGAGGGAACGAAGCCGGGCAACGCTGCAGCCGCTGCATCTCAGAACGGCTTGACGACCACCAACACCACGGCGACCAGCAGCAGCAGCACCGGCACCTCGTTGAACCAGCGGAACCAGCGGTGGCTGTGCTGGTCCGCGTTGGAAGCCAGCCTGCGCAGCAGTACGGCGCAGGCGTGGTGGTAGCCCACCACCAGCAGCACCACGGCCAGTTTGGCGTGCAGCCAGCCGTTGCCCGGCCCCTTACCGATGCCGTAGCCCAGCCACAGCCACAGGCCCAGCGCGATGGCGGGGACCGACAGCAGCGTGGTGAAGCGCAGCAGCTTGCGCGCCATGAGCAGCAGGCGCTCCCGCTCGGCCACCGACCCGGGCGCCACCATGGCCAGGTTGACGAAGATGCGCGGCAGGTAAAACAGGCCAGCAAACCAGCTGGCGACGAAAACGATGTGAAAGGCTTTGACCCAGAGCATCGGCGCAGTGTACGTGGCGGTGCCGGTGCTGCATTACCCGGTCGGGACACGGAACCGCCATGAGGCAAAAAAATGCCCGGAAATCCGGGCGGAAAACCCCGCCGCGTCGCAGGCAGCGGGGCCCGCTCAGGGAGGTGAAGCGGGGGGCGGAGGGGCCGCCCAGGGCCAATCTAGCACCCACCGCCAGGGTACGCAAGATGGAGCGTCCGCTAGGGACGGTTCGGCGCCGTTGCCTAGCGCGCGGAGTCGTCCGCCGCCTCGCCCGCGCCGTCGCCCGCTTCTTCACCCAGCGTCTGTGTCAGCGCCACGCGCAAGGCGCTGGCCATCTGCTGCGCATCCGGCGCACGGGCAATGAGTTCGGCGCACGAAACGGTGCGTGCGCGCAGTGCAGCTTCGTCGCCCTGCTGGTCCAGCGCCTGGCACAGCAGCGCCCAGTCCGGGGGCGTGACCAGGGTGCCCGCCACCAGCAGCACGCCGGCGCGCTGGCGCCGCTGGGCCAGGCCGACCAGCTTGCGGCCGGCCGCATCCACCACTTCCCACGGTGCAAGGCTGCCGTAGCAGGCCCAGGGCACCACCGGCCCGCCGCGGGCGTTGGCAGCGGCAACCTGATCGGGCGGCAGCGCCCGCGCCGCCACACCCCACGGAGCCAGTACCTGCGCATGCAATTGGCCCAGCCCCTGGTAGCTGTCGGGCAGGCGGCCCTGCACCCAAGGGTGCGATGGCGGCAGCACCACCGAACAACTCACCATCCACGGGCCGCACAGCACCGCACCGCCGCCCGAGGGGCGCTGCAACAGCTCCATGCCGGGCGCCAGGCGCGCGCGGGCGCTGTCCAGATAGGCTCGCTGCGAGCAGCCCAGCACCACGGCGGGCGTTTCGTAGGTCCACACGCGCCAATAGGGACGCGTCACTGCGGTTTGCATGTGCCGCTGGTTCCAGCGGTGCTCCTGTGCTGCGGTGGTGATGGCGCACTCCTGGCGAGATGGCAAGTGGCACAGGCTACCACCAGCGGCCACGGGCAGGCCCGCGCAAGGATGGGCGGGCGCAGGGGTGGAGCCCGGCATGGGAGTGAAGGACAATCGACGCCATGCATCTGTCCAGCCCCACCCCCTTTCCCGCCAATCGCCCGCGCCGCCTGCGCCGCGATGCATTCACCCGCAACCTGGTGCGTGAGACCATGCTCACGCCGCACGACTTCATCTACCCGGTGTTCGTGCACGAGGGCTCCAACCTGCGCGTACCCGTGGCGTCCATGCCCGGAGTGGAGCGCCTGAGCCTGGACCTGCTGTTGCCCGTGGCTGAAGAGTGCGTGAAGCTTGGCATCCCGGTGCTCGCGCTGTTTCCGTCGATCGATGCGGCGCTCAAGACGCCCGACGGCAAGGAGGCGCTCAACCCCGACGGCCTGATCCCGCGCGTGGTACGCAAGCTCAAGGCCGAGTTCCCCGACCTCGGCGTGATGACCGACGTGGCGCTGGACCCCTACACCAGCCACGGCCAGGACGGCCTGCTGGACGACACCGGCTACATCCTGAACGACGAGACCGTGGAACTGCTGGTAGGCCAGGCCCTGACCCATGCCCAGGCCGGCGTGGACATGGTCGCGCCCAGCGACATGATGGACGGGCGCATCGGCGCCATCCGCGAGGCGCTGGAGGCCCACGGCCAGATCTACACCCGCATCATGGCCTACAGCGCCAAGTACGCCAGCGCCTTCTACGGCCCGTTCCGCGACGCGGTGGGCTCGGCCGCCAACCTGGGGCGCAGCAACAAGAACGTCTACCAGATGGACCCGGCCAACACCGACGAGGCCCTGCGCGAGGTGGCGCTGGACCTGGCCGAGGGCGCCGACATGGTCATGGTCAAGCCCGGCATGCCCTACCTGGACGTGGTGCGCCGCGTGAAGGACGAGTTCAAGGTGCCCACCTTCGCCTACCAGGTCAGCGGCGAGTACGCCATGCTCAAGGCCGCCGCCGCCAACGGCTGGCTGGACCACGACAAGGTGATGATGGAGTCGCTGCTGGCCTTCAAGCGCGCGGGTGCCGACGGCGTGCTGACCTACTTCGCGCTGGATGCCGCGCGTTTGCTATTAAAACAATAGCTGCTTGCGCTTGATCCATAAGCGCTGGAGGCCGATTTGACCACAACCCCGCAGGCGATCCGCATCTTCCACCTGCAGCCCGGCGCCCAAGCGCGGGAACTGCCCGAGCTGCCCACCCAGCCGCCCGCGCGGGGGTTTCACTGGATCGCCTGCACACGTGCGGCGTTCAGCACCGAACTGCCGCGCCTGCAGGGCGTGCTGCAGGCGCTGACGGGCCAGCAGCTGGTGGACCTGCACGTGTCCGACCTGCTCAACGCCCAGCTGCCCTCGCATTACGACTACACCTCGCAGTACGACATGCTGGTGGTGCGCCGCCTGAGCGCATCGCTCGCCCCCGCGGCCGCCCCGCTCATGCCGGCGGCGGCGCGCGGCGGCCCGCCCGTACTGCGGCGCATCGACACCAGCCCCGTGGGCTTCGCGGTGTTCGACCAGGTGCTGCTGTCGGTGCACCCGGCCGACTGCTCCGTGCGCGATGCCTACGCGGCGCGCCTGATCACCCCGCCGGCTCCGACGACGACGCCCCCGCCCGAGGCGCCCAACGGCAACGCGCTGCCCACCACGCCCGCCGAAGCCGTGGTGCGCGAACTGCGCACCGGCCCTGTGGCCGGCACGCGCCTGCCCGCCAGCCCGGCCGACCTGATGCTGCGCATGGTCAACCAGATCGTGGACAACTACCTGGACCTGCGCCGCGAGCTGTCGCGCCAGCTCGACCACTGGCAGGCCGAGCTGCTGCAGCCGCGCACACGCTTCAACAACTGGCGCGCCCTGATGGACGCGCGCCTGACGCTGCACCAGCTCGACGAGATCTGCGAAGACCAGCGTGCCGCCGTGCAGGCCTGGTGCGCGGTGCTGGAGACCTGGGCCCCCTCGTCGGACACGCCGGCGGCCCTGCGCGAACTGGACCTGCTCAAGGTGCGCAGCCGCGACGTGCTGGAGCACATCGAGCGCGTGGTGCATCACGTGCGCCGGCTGGAGCAAAGCACCGAGGCCACGGTGCAGATGCACTTCTCGGCGCAGAGCAACCGCACCAACGACATCATGCGCACGCTCACGGCGCTCACCGCCGTGTTCCTGCCGCTGAACCTGATCGCCGGCATCTTCGGCATGAACTTCGAGTTCATCCCCTTGGTGCACAAGCAGGACGGCTTCTGGTGGGCCATGGGCAGCATGACCGCCACGGCCGTCGGCCTCACGCTGTTCTTCTGGCGCAAGCGCTACCTGGCGCGCACCGGCCAGGGCTGACCCCTTCCCGCACGCGCGGCCGCACGGCCACGCCGCCCCGGCTTCCAGCAGGGTTTTGTTTTACTGCTTTGACAATAATTGATCAGTCAACTATTGTCACGGCATGAATTCACCTTCCATTCCGCCCCCCCTGTCGGCGGATGCCGCCTGCCCGCTGTCCGACCCGGAGTTGCCGGTGCCGTTCGAGATCGAGCGCAGCATCGGCTTTCAGATGCGGCGCATCACCACCCTGCTGGGGTATGAGGTGGAGCGTCGCATGGAGCCCCTGGGCCTGACCGACGCGCAGTGGAAACCCCTGCTGCGCCTGCTGCTGGACCCGCCCGGCACCGCCGCGGCCCTGGCGCGCATGTGCCACCTGGACGCGGGCGGCCTCACGCGCCTGCTGGACCGGCTGGAGGCCAAGGGCCTGTGCCAGCGCGAGCGATCGCAGGAAGACCGCCGCGTGGTGCATGTCGCGCTCACTTCGGAGGGCCAGGCCGTCGCCGCCCAGCTGCCTGCCCTCCTGGGCGAGGTGCAGGACCAACTGCTGCAGGGTTTCTCCGCCGAGGAAGAGGCGCATTTGCGCGACTTCCTGAAACGCATCTACACCAACGTACGCCCTCCAGAAGGCGGGCCATAGGCACCAGCGCCTGGGCCTTGCAGCCCGCCCCGTTTGCCCTTTGCCGAGAGACCACAACATGAAAAACCACCTCTCACCCTCCAGCGCCCCGGCGCTTATTCCTGCGACCGCGCCCCGCGGCAGTGCGCTGCTGTATGGCGCCACGCTGGCCGTCGCGCTGCTGGCCCTGCCTCTGCTGTCGGGCTGCGCCGACATGGCGGGTATCGACTCCCACGCCCGGATGCGCGACCCTGCCTCCCTGGGCCTGGCCGCTGCGCCCTCATCCAGCGCAGATGCTGCTGTGCAGCCGCAGACTGCGGTCTCCGCCGACTGGTGGCGCAGCTTTGGCGATGCGCAGCTGGATGCGCTCATCACCCAGGCCCTGCAAGGCAACCCCGGGCTGCAGCAGGCCGCCGCCCGCATCGCGCGCGCCGAGGCCTTTGCCGACACCGCCCGCGCGGCCCAGAGCCCGCAGGTCAACGGCAGCCTGGACGCCACGCGCCAGCGCTACAGCGCCAACGGACCCTACCCCCCCGGCCAGGCCGGCGCCGTTCGTAGCGTGGAAACCGCCCGCCTGTCGGGCAGCTGGGAGCTGGACTTCTTCGGCAAACACCGTGCCGCCCTCGCCGCCGCACTGGGCGAGGCCCAGGCCGCGCGCGCCGACGCCGAGGCCGCGCGCCTGCTGCTCGCGAGCCGCGTGGCGCAGGGCTACTTTCAGCTGGCACGCTTGCAGGCCCAGCGCGCCGTGGCCGAGCGCACGCTGCAGCAGCGCACCGAAATGCTGCAACTGGTGCAGCGGCGCGTGCAGGCCGGGCTGGACACCCAGCTGGAGCTGCGCCAAAGCGAAGGCGCCCTGCCCGAAGCGCGCCAGCAGATCGAGGCGTTGCGCGAGCAGGAAGCCCTGGCACGCAACGCGCTGGGCGCGCTGATTGCAGACCCCCAGACGGCCCAGACGCTGACCCCACAAGCGCTGACAGCTATCCATTTTTCAGAAACCCCCGCCGCCGTGCCCGCCGACCTGCTGGGCCGCCGCCCCGACGTGGCGGCCGCGCGCTGGCGCGTGGAAGCCGCCACCCAGGACATGGGCGTGGCGCGGGCGCAGTTTTATCCCAACGTGAGCCTGACCGCCTTCGTGGGCCTGGCCAGCGTGGGGCTGGACCGTTTCATCGAGGCCGGCAGCCGTGAATGGGGCGTGGGCCCGGCGCTGCGACTGCCGATCTTCGATGCCGGCCGCCTGCGCGCCAACCTGCGCGGCAAGGCGGCCGACCGGGACGCCGCCGTCGAAAGCTACAACGCCGCCCTGCTGGAAGCGGTGCGCGACGCGGCCGACCAGCTGGCCAGCAGCAGCTCGATCGCACGGCAGATCGCGGAGCAGCGCCAGGCCGGCGAATCCGCGCAAGCCGCCTATGGCATTGCGCGGCGCCGCTATGAGGCCGGCCTGGGCACTTACCTGCAAGTGCTGTCGGCCGAAAGCCAGGTGCTGGCCCAGCGCCGCCTGGCCGTGGACCTGGCCGCGCGGCGGCTGGACAACCAGGTGGGCGTGATGCGCGCCCTGGGCGGCGGCTATGCAGCCACGCCGCCGCCCACGGCGCAAGCCCCGCAAGCTGCCCCCACGGTGGCAGCCGCCCGCTGAATTCGCCCCCATTCCCCCTTTTTTGCCCTTGTCCACCATGACCGCAACTCCCTCCACCCCTTCCACCGCGTCGAAGGCGGCCCGCCGCAAGGCGCTGTTCACCCTGGCTGGCGTCGTCGTGCTCGCCGGCTGCGCCTGGGGCCTGTACGACTGGCTGGTCGCCAGCCACTATGAGCACACCGACAACGCCTACGTGCAGGGCAACGTCATCCAGATCACGCCGCAGACCGGCGGCACGGTGATGTCCATCCTGGCCGACGACACCGACTTCGTGCGCGCTGGCGCTGCGCTGGTGCAGTTGGACCCAGCCGACGCGCGCGTGGCGCTGCAGCAGGCCGAGGCCAACCTGGCGCAGGCCGTGCGGCAGACACGCACGCTGTACGCCAACAACAGCGCCCTGGCCGCACAGGTGCGCCTGCGCGAGGCCGAGGCCGCACGCGCCCAGGCCGAGATCGCGCGCGCCGAGGACGACCTGCGCCGCCGCCAGGCCCTGACCGGCGAGGGCGCCGTCTCGCAGGAGGAACTGCGCCACGCGCAGAGCCAGCTGCAGACCGCGCGCACGCAGTTGGCCGCTGCGCAGGCGGGCGTGGCCGCCGCGCGCGAGCAGCTCGCCAGCAATCAGTCGCTCACCCAGGGCGTGGCCGTGGCGCAGCACCCCAGCGTGCAGGCCGCAGCCGCCAAGGTGCGCGAGGCCTACCTGGCCGATCGCCGCACCGCCCTGCCCGCACCCGTGGACGGCTACGTTGCGCGGCGCACGGTACAGCTGGGCCAGCGCGTGGCCGCGGGCACGCCGCTGATGACCATCGTGCCGCTGCGCGAGGTCTGGGTGGACGCCAATTTCAAGGAGAACCAGCTGCGCAACCTGCGCCTGGGCCAGCGCGCCACGCTCGTCGCCGACCTGTACGGCAAGAAAGTGGAATACACCGGCACCGTGGCCGGGCTGGGCGTGGGCACGGGCGCTGCCTTCGCGCTGCTGCCGGCGCAGAACGCCACCGGCAACTGGATCAAGGTGGTGCAGCGGGTGCCCGTGCGCATCGCGCTGGATGCCGGGCAGCTGGCCGAGCACCCGCTGCGCGTGGGCCTGTCGATGAACGTGAGCGTGGACACGCAGGACCGCAGCGGCCCGGCGCTGGCCGATGCGCCGCGCAAGGAAGCGGTGGCCAGTACGGCCGTGTACGACGCGCTGGACAAGGGCGCCGATGCCGACGTGGCGCGCATCATCCGCGCCAACCTGGGCACGCTCTGAACCGACGCGCATGACCGCACCCGCACACACACCGCCGCTGCCGCCACCACCCCTCACGGGCAGCGCCCGGCTGTGGGGCACGCTGGCCCTGTCGGCGGCCACCTTCATGAACGTGCTGGACACGTCGATCGCCAACGTGTCCCTGCCCGCCATCGCGGGCGACCTGGGCGTGAGCCCTACCCAGGGCACCTGGGTGATCACCAGCTTTGCCGTGGCCAACGCCATCGCGGTGCCGCTCACGGGTTGGCTGTCGCAGCGCTTCGGGCAGGTGCGCCTGTTCGTGGCGAGCGTGGCGCTGTTCGTGATCGCGTCGCTGCTGTGCGGCCTGGCGCCCAACATGACGCTGCTCATCGCCGCGCGCGCGCTGCAGGGCTTCGTGGCGGGGCCGATGATCCCGTTGTCGCAGTCGCTGCTGCTGTCCAGCTACCCGCGCGCGCTGGCGGGGCTGGCCATGGCCATGTGGTCCATGACCACGCTGATCGCGCCGGTCATGGGGCCGCTGCTGGGCGGTTGGATCACCGACAACATGACCTGGCCGTGGATCTTCTACATCAACGTGCCCGTGGGAATCGCCGCCGTGGTGGTCACCTGGGGCATCTTCCACCAGCGCGAGACCGAGCGGCGCGCGCTGCCCATCGACTCCATCGGCCTCGCGCTGCTCGTGATCTGGGTGGGTGCCATGCAGGTCATGCTGGACATCGGCAAGGAGCACGACTGGTTCGAGTCGCCCTGGGTGGTGGCCTGCGGCCTGGTCGCGCTCGTGGGCCTGGTGGCGTTCGTGGTCTGGGAGCGTGGCGAGGACCACCCCGTGGTGGACCTGGCGCTGTTTCGCATCCGCAATTTCTGGGCCGGTGCGCTGGCCACCTCCGTGGGCTACGGGCTGTTCTTCGGCAACGTGGTGCTGCTGCCGCTGTGGCTGCAGCAGTACATGGGCTACACCGCCACGCAGGCCGGCGAGGTGATGGCGCCCGTGGGGCTGCTGGCCATGGTGCTGTCGCCCCTGGTGGGCAAGAACATCGCCAAGGTGGACCCGCGCCGCTTTGCCACGCTGGCCTTCCTGGTGTTTGCGCTGGTGCTGTGGATGCGCTCCAATTTCAACACCCAGGCAGACCTCGCCACCATCATGGTGCCCACCATCATCCAGGGCGTGGCGATGGCGTTCTTCTTCATCCCGCTGGTCACGATCACGCTGTCGGGCATTGCGCCCGACCGCATCCCGGCGGCCTCGGGGCTGTCGAACTTCATGCGCATCACGGCCGGCGCGGTGGGTACGTCCGTCACCACCACGCTGTGGGAGCGGCGCGCCAGCCTGCACCATGCCCAGCTGACCGAAGGCCTGCACCAGGGCCACCTGCCCTTCACGCAGGCGCTGCAGGGCCTGCAGGCTGGGGGTCTCACGCCCGAGCAGGCACTGGCCCAGGTGGAGCGGCTGGTGAACCAGCAGGCCTTCATGCTCGCGGCCAACGACATCTTCTATGCCTCGGCCCTGCTGTTCCTGCTGCTGATCCCGCTGGTGTGGCTGGCCCACCCCACGCGCGCTGCCAGCGGCAGCGCCGACGCCGCGGCCGGTGCGCATTGAGCGGCGATATCGATGCGAAAACGCTATCAATAATCTAGCTGCTAGCGCTTACCAGGTGGGCGCTAGCAGTGATTTTCTCTATAAATTTCAGCCGACGTGCCGTGCCAGGAAGGCGAGCGTGCGGTCGCGCGCGGTCATGGCGGCGGCCTCGTCGTAGCTGGCGCGCTGGTCACAGTTGAAGCCGTGGTCCGCCGCGTACACGTGCACCTGCGCCTCGGGGTGCGCGCGCGCAAAGGCCTGCACGCTGTCCAGCGGGATCCACTGGTCGCGCTCGCCAAAGTGCGCCAGCACCGGCACGCGCGGCTGGCGCGCCACCTCGGCGGGCGTGGTCATGCCGCCGCCGTAGTAGGGCACGGCCGCGGACAGCCCCTGCAGCATGCAGGCCGCGCGCCAGGTGAGCAGCCCGCCCCAGCAAAAGCCCACCACGCCGACCTTGCAGTCGCTGTGCCGCGCGGCATAGTCGATGGCGGCCTGGATGTCGGGCATCACGCCCGGCGCGGGCAACCCCTCCACGGCGGCCTTGAGTGCCCGGCCGGCCTTCATGTCGGCATCGCTGTAGCCCAGGTCCACGCCCTTTTGCACCCGCGCGAAGGTGGACGGCGCCACCGCCAGGTAGCCGCGCATGGCCAGCCGGTCGGTCACGGCGCGGATGTGGGCGTTGACGCCGAAGATCTCCTGCAGCACCACCACCGCGCCGCGCGGCGCGCCGTCGGTGCGCGCCACCCAGGCGGGGGCCGTGAATCCGTCGCTGGCAGTAAGGTCCACCCACTGTCCCATGTCGTGTCTCCCGAGGCGTTGAGCGAAGGGAATGCAGGCGCGTGGACGATACGCGTCAGCGCCGCAAACCTGTTCCAATGCGCCATTCTTGCAGGAGTCACCCGTACATGGACAAGATTGTTCTGATCACCGGCGGCAGCCGGGGCATCGGCGCTGCCGCCGCCGTACTGGCCGCGCAGCGCGGCTGGGCCGTGGCCATCAACTACCTGCGCCACGCCGAAGCCGCGAACGGCGTGGTGCGCCAGATCGAGGCCGCGGGCGGGCGCGCCATCGCGGTGCAGGCCGATGTGGCGGTGGAGGCCGACGTGGTGACTCTGTTCGAGACCGTGGACCACCGCCTGGGGCGCCTCACGGCACTGGTGAACAACGCGGGCGTGGTGGACCGCCCTGCCCGCGTGGACGAGATGCACGGCGAGCGCCTGCGGCGCATGTTCAGCATCAACGTGCTGGGCGCCTTCTACTGCGTGCGCGAGGCGGTGCTGCGCATGAGCACGCGCCATGGCGGCGCCGGCGGCAGCATCGTCAACGTGTCCAGCATCGCGGCCCGGCTGGGTGCGCCCCATCAATACGTGGACTATGCGGCGTCCAAGGGCGCGCTGGACACGCTCACCATAGGCCTGGCGCACGAGGTGGGCGGCGAGGGCATCCGCGTGAATGCCGTGCGCCCCGGCCTGATCGACACCGATATCCACGCCAGCGGCGGCCTGCCCCACCGCGTGCGCGACCTGGCAGGCCAGGTGCCCATGGGGCGCGGCGGCACGCCCGAGGAAGTGGCCGAGGCCATCGTGTGGCTGATGTCGGACGCGGCCAGCTACACCTCGGCCACGCTCATGGACATTGCCGGGGGCCGCTGATGGACTTGAAGCCGCTCATCACGCTGCTGGCCATCGTGAATCCATTGGCCATCGTGCCGTTCTTCATCCACTACACCAGCGGTTTCAACGCCGCGCAGCGCCGGCGCACCGTCCAGGTGGCGGCGTTCAGCGCGTTTTGCGTGATCGCGGCCTGCGCGCTCGTCGGCCTGCAGATCCTGGACTTCTTCAACATCTCGCTGCAGAGCTTCCAGGTGGGCGGGGGCATGCTGCTGCTGATCAGCGCCATGAACATGCTCAATGCGCAGCCGGCCGAGGCCAAGCCGCACACCCACGAGCTGGAGCAGGGCGCTGAGAAGGCGGCCGCGGGCAGCAGCATCGCCGTGGTGCCGCTGACCATCCCGCTGCTCACGGGGCCGGCGGCCATGTCCACCGTGGTGATCTACGCCGACCGCGCGCAGAGCATCTGGCAGCACCTGGCGCTGGTGGGCTACGGCGTGGTGGTGGGCGCGGCCACGGCGCTGTGCTTTGCACTGGCCGAGCCCATCGAGCGCGTGCTCGGCAAGACGGGCATCAACGTGATGACGCGGCTCATGGGGCTGATCCTCGCGGCGCTGGCCGTAGAGGTGATGGCCGACGGGCTGAGCAAGCTGTTCCCGGTGCTGGCCGCGCGTTCATAGCGGTCAGGCCGTGGCCTCGATGCGGTTGCGCCCCGCGTGCTTGGCACGGTAAAGGCAGCGGTCCACCGTTTCCAGGAACCGCTTGGAGTCATCCTGCGTGCCGGGCAGGGCCGTGCCCATGCCCACGCTCACCGTGAGCTGCTGGCCCAGGGGCGAAGCCGCATGGACGATACCGGCGTGGGCCACCTCCTGCATGCAGCGCTGCGCCACCGCGCGCGCGGAAGATGCATCCGCGCCGGGCAGCAGCAGCACGAACTCCTCGCCGCCGTAGCGCGCCAGGCAGTCGCGCGGGCGGTGGGCGGCCTGCTGCAGCGCGCGGGCCACGCGCCGCAGGCACTCGTCGCCCTCCACGTGGCCGTACTGGTCGTTGTAGCTCTTGAAGAAATCCACGTCGAACATCAGCAGCGACAGCGGCTCGCCGGTGCGCTGCGCCTCCTGCCATTCGCGCTCGTACACCGCGTCGAACTTGCGGCGGTTGTTCACGCCCGTGAGCCCGTCGCGGAATGACAACTCCTGCAGCTCCTGCTGCAGTTGCAGCAACTGGTGTTCGTTCTGCTTGCGCTCGGTGATGTCGAACATGAAGCCCACGAGCGACACCACATTGCCCTGCAAGTCGCGCACCACATGCACCACGTCGCGGATCCACACGTAATCCCCGCCTGTGGTGAGCGCGCGGTAGTCCGCCTCGTGGTCCACGCCCGACTGGGATTGCGAAATGCAGAAGTTGACCACCCGGTCCCGGTCGTCGGGGTGCATGCGGTCGGCCCAATCCTGCACGGTGCGCCAGCTGGTGGGCGCCCAGCCCAGCAGGTCCTCGATCTGCGGCCCGATGTAGGCAAAGGTCGCCGTGGCCCAGTCGATCTTCCACGGAATGGCGCGCGTGGATTCGAGCAGGGTGCGATAGAGCGCGCTTTCGGGTGGTTCATGCGGCGTCATGGGGGCTCCGGCTGGCCGTGAAAACGCAGCAAGCTTAGCAGGGCGACGCGACAGCAACCGTGGCGGGCGCCGGACACCACGCCGCGCCACTCCGGCACAACCTGTCGCCAAGCGCCACACGCACTCGGCGCGGCGCCGCACCGCCCCAGTTTTGCAGTTCTGCTGAGCTGGCCGATCGTTCAAGCCGCGGCGGCGGGCTGGGCGGATGTGTCATCACCCGAAGAGCAGGCCCCACCGCAGCCATGGATCAGATCGTCGGGCAGCGCGCCCGGCGTCTGCACGCTGCCCGTGGCGGGATCGAAGCCCACGCGGCGCAGGTGCTGGGCGAGGGACGCGTCCATGGCGTCCGTATGCTGGGGAAACCATACGGCCAGCTCTGCAGCCATCTCGCGCAGGACATGCAGCTCGCCCTGGCGCGCGCGGTCGGTGCCCTCGCGCATGATCTTGAGCACCACTTGGTGCTGCGTGCTGTGGCAGTTGCCCGCGGCAAAGCGGGTGGCCTGCATCCAGCGGTCCTCCTGGGCGAAGTGGGCGTCGGTGTGCGCCACCAGGTCTTCCCAGGCACCGATAAGCGCCGCGTCATCGGCGCTCTCCACGGCCTGCAGCAGTGCCACGAATTCCTGGTGCGTGTGGTCCATCTGCGGCAGATCCAGTGCGAGTTCCTCGGACCATTGCAATGCGGCCATGGGCGGTCTTTCCTTCCTGTGCGGCGTTGTGAAGCGGCGCGAGCTTAAGAAAAACCGCCACCGGCGGTATTGACACATGTCATGTCGGCGCCGCTGGTGGGGGACAAAAAAAGCCCCGCCAGAGGCGGGGCTGCACATGTTTGCCGGTTTATTGGCCGTGGGTGCGCTTGGCATCGGCCACGCACTTGTCCTTGGCGTCACCGCTCATGGTGTCGCAGCGCTCCTTGGCGGCCTTGTAGTTGGCTTCGCGCTGGGCCTCTGCGGCGTCCTTCTTGGCCTCTGCGACATCGGCGCGCTTCTCGGCGGTGGAGTCGGCGGGCTTGGCCTGCGCGCGCTGCACCTTGGCATTTTCCTTGGCGGCCACATGGGCGGCCTTGGCGTCCTTCACGCAAATGTCCTTGGCGTCGCCCTTCTGGTCGTCGCATTTTTCCTTGGCCACTTCATAGTCAGCATCGGCACGGGCCTCGTTCACGTTGTAGGTGGCCTTGTCGCTGGGCTTGTACTGGGCTTCCAGCTCGGCCTTGGCCACCTTCTCGCGGCCCTTGGCCTCCTTCATGCAGACGTCCTTGGCGTTGTCCTTCAGGGTGTCGCACTGCGCCTTGGCGGCCTTGTAGTCAGCGCCGATGCGGTCCTTGCCGGCGTTGTATTCCTCCTTGGTCATGGCCATGCCCGAAGTGGCCATCAGGGCAGCGGCCGCCAGGGCCAGCAGATTGCGTGCGTTTTTCATGGAATGTCCTCCAGATGAATGTGATGGAAATTGGATCCCGCAGGGCGCGCGAGTCGTGCCCCTGCGGCGCGTTGCGTCAGTCGTAGCGGAAGTCGGGGTTGCGCTGTTCCCAGCCCTTGAGCTGTTCCTCGGCTGCGTCCCGGGCCAGCCCGTGGCGCTCCTGCAGCTTGCCCAGCAGCTGGTCGCGCTTGCCGGCGATGACGTCCAGGTCGTCGTCGGTCAGCTTGCCCCATTGCTCCTTCACTTTGCCCTTGAACTGCTTCCAATTGCCTTCAATGCGGTCTTCGTTCATACGTCACTCTCCTGTGGCGGTTGTTGAGGGATCGCCTGCCTGGCCCCTGTACGGCGCCGGGCATTGCGAGGCGATGAATGGACTCTAGGCAGGTGCCCGGAGGCAGCGCGTCGGTGCGCGCACGCAAGCCGCGTCAGCCCAGGGCGACAGCGGCATGTAGGCCGCCGCCCCGTCGCCGGTGCGCGGCGGGCAAAAAAAAGAGACATGCGCAGCATGTCTCTGGGGGTGGGAAGGGCGCAGGCGCTCAGCGGCCGGACTGCTCCACCCATGCGGCCAGCTCCTCGGCCACCTGGGCCGCCGCATCGGCCAGGGCCTTGGCGCCGCCGGCGGCATCGGGCGTGGCGGCATCGCGCCGCGCCACGAACACCCGCTGCGTGACCAGCGTCTCACCCGCGGTGCTCGCGTCGGCCAGCACGGCGCGCACACGCACCAGGCCGGCGCTCGCCTGGGGCGCGCCGAACACATGGCTGAACTCCTCCAGCTCCAGGCGCAGCACGCTGGGCATGCGGCCGCGCTCCAGCAACACGGCCATGCCGTCGTCGCCAGAGAGCACCGCGCGGCGCTGGCCCAGGCGCTCGCGCACCGCCTGGTGCAGCAGCACGGCGGGTGGCAGGCTCCAGCGCGCCTGGGTGTAGGGGCGCAGTTGCTGGGCGTTGGTATAGGCCAGCCGGTACAGCAGCGCGGTGCTGCCCTCGGGCAGGCCGGTGGCGGTCACCTCGGCCAGCGCGATCGGCGGCAGCGGCGCGCTGGCCGCGGGGCCCGGCGCCTGCAAGGGGCCGGGGCCGAAGTCGTACACATCGGCGCGCACCGGTGGCTCGGGGAGGATGGAGCAGCCCGCCATCAGCGCCATAAATGTGAAGCCAAAAATGGCTTTAGCGCTTATCTGGCGAGCGCCAACAGCTATCTTTTTAATAGTCATCATAGGGTCCTTGCAATGCGTCAGGGCTGCGCTGCGGGAGCGGTGAAACCAGGCTCGCCGGGCCCCGCGGCCGAGCGGCCTGGTCCATAGATGAGCGACTGCGGGTTGTCGTTGATGCCCGAGGCCGTGCGGCCCAGGCGGCGCGCGGCGCGCGCGGTTTCGTCGGCCGCATGGTTGATGCGCGGCAGCGTGACGCGGCCGAAGCGGTCGGCCGCGCCGGCCAGCGACTTGGCGCCCGCGGCGATCTCGTCGAGCGCGCCGCCCTCGGCCTGCAGCGTGCGGATGGCCTGGCTGACGTCGTTGGCGGCCGTGGCCGCGCTGCTGCCCGCCTGGCGCAGCGCCTGCAGGGTCTGCTGCGTGTCCTGCACCAGCGGCGGCACGCCCGCCAGCGCGGGGTCCAGCCGGGTGGTCACGGTGTTGTCCAGGCGGCGCGCGAGCTGGTCGATGCTGCCCGCCGCATCGCCCAACTGCTTCAGTGCTGTGGAAAAGCGCTGCTGGTTCTCGTCGCCCAGCAGGGTGTTGATGCGCTGCGTGGCCTCCTGCACCTGGCCCAGGATGGCCGGACCCTGCTCGGCCAGTTGGCTGAACGAGGAGCTGTGCAGCGGCAGGCGCGGCAGGCCGCTGGCGCCCGGCGGCGGCGCGGGCAGCGGCGCCTCCGCGTCGTCCAGCTGCACATGGGCCAGGCCCGTCACGCCCTGGTAGCCCAGCGTGGCGAAGGTGGTGGGGCTGATGGGCGCGTCCGCATTCACGGCGATACGGATCAGCACGTTGCCCGAGACCTGCGGGTCAAAACCGATGTGCGTGACCTTGCCTACGGCCACGCCCTTGTAGCGCACGGCTGCCTGGGGCTGCAGGCCGCTCACGCTGTCCTTGCTGGACAGCTCGTAGAGCTGGTAATCGGTCTGGTCGCGCGTGAGCCACATGCCGAGGCCGGCCAGCAGCGCCGCCACGGCGATCACGAAAATGCCTGCGGCCAGGGCATGGGACTTGTTTTCCATCAGGCTTCCTTGGACGAAGAGGCGGCGGGCGGCTGGGCCATGGCACGGCGGCCGCGTTCTCCGAGAAAAAAGTGGTGAATGAAGGGATGGTCGAAGCGCGCGACCTCCTGCGGCGTGCCGGTGACGATGACGCGCCGGTCGGCCAGCACGGCCACGCGCGTGGACAGGGCGTACAGGGTATCCAGGTCGTGCGTGACCATGATCACCGTGAGGCCCAGCGCCGCATGCAGCTCGCGCAGCAGCGCGCAGAACTCGTCGGAACTGCTCGGGTCCAGCCCCGCCGTGGGTTCGTCCAGCAGCAGCAGCGGCGGGTCCATGATGAGCGCGCGCGCCAGGGCCACGCGCTTGATCATGCCGCCCGAGAGGTCCGCCGGCATGCGCGTGGCGTGCTCGGGCTTGAGCCCCGCCAGGCGCAGCTTGACCATGGCCGCGTCGTTGACCAGCGCGGGCGGCAGCGTGCCCAGCTCGCGCAGCGCGAAAGCAATGTTGTCCAGCACGTTGAAGGCCGAGAACAGCGCCCCGTGCTGGAACAGCATGCCCACGCGGCTGCTGGCGCGCTCGCCGCCGACCAGCTCAGCCGCCGAGCGGCCCAGCACCTCCACGCTGCCGCGCGTGGGCCGCGTGAGCCCCAGGATGTGGCGCAGCAACACCGTCTTGCCGGTGCCCGAGCCCCCAACGAGCGAGAGGATCTCGCCGCGCTGCACGGTGAGCTGCAGGTCGTCGTGCACCGTGAAGGCTTCGTCACCCCGGCCGAACACCGTGGCCAGGCCGCGGATGTCCACCACCGGCGGCTCAACCACGGCCCTGGTGTCGGCGTCTGCGGCGGGGCGGGTGGCATCCATGGCTAGAAACCCACGTTCTTGAAGGCGACGGCGAACAGCGCGTCCACGATGATCACCATGGTGATGGCGCTCACCACCGAGGCCGTGGTGCCTTCGCCCAGGCTCTGGGTGTTGGGCTTGACGCGCAGCCCCCAGTGGCAGCCGATGAGCGCGATGAACACGCCGAAAACCACCGACTTGGACATCGCCAGCCACAGGTTGGACACATTCACGGCGGCAGGCAGGGCCTGCGCAAAGTAGGCCGACGAGATGCCCATGGTCAGGTCCGCAGCCAGCATGCCGCCCGCCAGCGCCGCCAGCGTGGTCCACAGGGCCACCAGCGGCATGGCCAGCGCCAGCGCCAGCGCGCGCGGCATCACCAGGCGAAAACCGTGCGGTATGCCCATGACGCGCATGGCGTCCAGCTCCTCGGTGACGCGCATCACGCCAATCTGCGCGGTGATGGCCGAGCCCGATCGCCCCGCCACGAGGATGGCGCCCAGCATGGGCCCCAGCTCGCGGATCAGCGAGATGCCCAGGATGTTCACGATAAACGCTTCGGCGCCGAACTGCCGCAACTGCAGCGACATGAGATAGGCCAGCACCACGCCGATCAGGAAGCCCACCAGCGCCGTAATGGGCAGCGCCGTGGCGCCCATGCGGTACAGGTGGCCCGAGATGTCGCGCCAGGGCCCGCGCCGCGGGTTGCGCAGCAGGCGCAGCACGTCCAGCACCAGCTGGCCCACCAGTATCACCAGATGGCGCACATGGTCCAGCGCGTGCAGCACCAGCACGCCCAGGCGGTCCACCTGGTCGCCCAGGCGCCAGGGCGCGGGGGGCTCGCAGGGGGTGGTGTACTGCGCCACGCGCTCCAGCATCTCACGCTGGTTCTCGGTCAGTTCCAGCTGCTCGGGCCAGGCGCGGCCCCAGTGGTTCCACAGGATCTGCGCGCCCACGTGGTCCAGGCGCTGCACGCCTTGCAGGCTCCAGGCAACGCCGGGACCGCACTCCTTGAGCTGCGCCGCCACCCGCCGCCAGGCCCGGCGGTCGGCAAAGGCCGCAGCCACCCACTCGCCCTGCGGCTGGGCAAGGGGCCTGGCAGCGTGGTCCTGCACGACCGATGGAGGGTGGGTGACGGGCATGGTGGTCGGGAAAGAGGCCGGGCGACCGGCTGGCGCCGGCGCCACTGGCGGCGCCCGCAGTTTTGCATATTCCGGCGGCCGCGCCGCGCACGGGCTGACGCGGCGCATCATTCCACAGATTGGCGCGTGGCAAAAGCGAGGCCCGCCGGCGCTTGAAAAAACATCAAAAACCGGCCGTGACGCACCCGCAGCGCGCGCTGCCACTATCAAAAAACGTAGCGCAGCGGGGTTTCCCTCTCGACACCCGAGTGCCGAATCGCACAATCGATTGCTGCACTGCGGCAGCCCCGGCGCTGGCGCGTTGCGCTCCTTCCCTGACGTGCGATCGGCATCCATGAGCGACACCACTTTCGACTACATCATCATCGGCGGCGGCACCGCCGGCGCCCTGCTGGCCAACCGGCTCAGCGCAGACCCCAAGAACCGTGTGCTGCTCGTGGAGGCCGGCCGCAGGGACGACTACCACTGGATCCACATTCCCGTGGGCTACCTGTATTGCATCGGCAACCCGCGCACCGACTGGCTCTATCACACTGAGGCCGACACCGGCCTGAACGGCCGCAGCCTGCGCTACCCGCGCGGCAAGGTGCTGGGCGGCTGCAGCAGCATCAACGGCATGATCTACATGCGCGGCCAGGCGCGCGACTACGACCAGTGGGCCCAGATCACGGGCGACGACGCCTGGCGCTGGGACAACGTGCTGCCGGCCTTTCGCCGCCACGAGGACCACTGGCGCCTGGACCAGCCCGAGGGCGTGAACGAGAACTTCAAGCGCCTGCACGGCAGCAAGTCCACGGGCAGCTCGGGCGAATGGCGCGTGGAAAAGCAACGCCTGCGCTGGGACATCCTCGACGCCTTCGCCCAGGCCGCGCAGCAGGCCGGCATTCCCGCCACCGACGACTTCAACCGCGGCACCAACGAGGGCGTGGGCTATTTCGAGGTCAACCAGAAGAACGGCTGGCGCTGGAACACGGCCAAGGCCTTCCTGCGCCCCACCTGCTACGGGCGGCCCAATTTCGAGATGTGGACCTCGGCCCAGGTGACGCGCCTGGTACTGGACCGTCAGCCGGACGGCAGCCTGCGCTGCACCGGCGTGCAGGTGTGGACCGGCGAGGAGATGGTCACGGCCCACGCGCAGCAGGAGGTGATCCTGAGCGCCGGCGCGGTGAACTCGCCACAGATTCTGCAGCTCTCGGGCATCGGCCCCGGCGCGTTGCTGCAGCGGCACGGTATCGACATACAGGCCGACCTGCCCGGCGTGGGCGCCAACCTGCAGGACCACCTGCAGATCCGCGCCGTGTACAAGGTGCAGGGCGTGCCCACACTGAACATGCTGGCGGGCAACCTGCTGGGCAAGGCCAGGATCGGCCTGGAATACGCCTTCAAGCGCAGCGGCCCGATGAGCATGGCACCGTCGCAACTGGGCGCCTTCACACGCAGCCAGCCGGACCTGCCGCACCCCAACCTTGAGTACCACGTGCAGCCCCTGTCGCTGGAGGCCTTCGGCGAGCCGCTGCACCGCTTCCCGGCCTTCACGGCCAGCGTGTGCAACCTGAACCCCACCAGCCGCGGAACCATCCAGATCAAGAGCCCGGACTTCCGCACCGCGCCGGCCATCGCTCCCAACTACCTGTCCACGCCCGAGGACCGCCAGGTGGCCGCCGACAGTCTGCGCGTCACGCGCCGCATCGTGGCCCAGCCCGCACTGGCTCCCTACCAGCCCGAGGAATACAAGCCCGGCCCGCAGTACCAGAGCGACGAAGACCTCGCCCGGCTGGCGGGCGATATCGCCACCACCATCTTCCACCCCGTGGGCACTACGCGCATGGGCCGGCTGGACGATCCGCAGGCCGTGCTGGATGCGCGCCTGCGCGTGCGCGACGGCCGCGGCGGCGTGGTGGCCGGCCTGCGCGTGGTGGACGCGGGCGCCATGCCCACCATCACCAGCGGCAATACCAATGCACCCACGCTGATGATGGCTGAGATGGCCGCCCAATGGATTCGCAGCGAGGCGCGTGCCCCAGTTTGAACCAGTGGCAGCAGGTGCGGGAAACCACCAATGCACCACCGGGGTGCGTTTTATTACAGTCCATGCACTCGAAGCGCGCCTCGGCACGCCAACCGAGGGGACCGAGGAGACAACAGCCCTAACACAAGAACATCAACCATCAAATCAGGCATCCGCAACGAGATGCCCCTTCACAAGGCACCCGCAACCCGGGTGCCTTTTTATTTGTCGAGACTTTCAGCAAAAGTGGCCCCAGCGCCCGCAGGGTGGGCGCAAGCAGCTACTGATTCCGTAGCGGTAGCGGTGCGACAATCGCGCCCATGGAATGGATCATCGTCTCGCTGGCCTCGCTGCTGGCCGGCTTCGTGGACGCAATCGTCGGCGGGGGCGGCCTGATCCTGCTGCCCGCCCTGTTCGCCACGTTTCCCACCGCGCCGCCGGCCACGCTGATGGGCACCAACAAGAGTGCCGCCATCTGGGGCACGGGCATCGCCACCTGGCAGTACAGCCGCCGCGTGCAGATGCGCTGGCGTGCCATGCTGCCGGCGGCGCTCGCGGGATTCGTCGGCGCGTTCGCCGGCGCCTGGGTGGTGACGCTGATCTCCGCCGATTTCCTGCGCAAGCTGCTGCCGCTGGTGCTGGTGGCGCTGCTGATCTACACCCTGGCGCGCAAGGACTTGGGGCGCCACCACGCGCCGCGCCTGGCTGCAGGGCGTGAAACCCTGGCGGCCTGCGCAATCGGAGTGACCATCGGTTTCTACGACGGCTTCTTCGGCCCCGGCACGGGCAGTTTCTTCGTGTTTCTCTTCGTGCGCGTGCTGGGCTACGATTTCCTGAACGCGTCGGTGTCCGCCAAGCTGCTGAACCTGGCCACCAACGTGGCCGCGCTGATCCTGTTCACGGCCAAGGGCCATGTCTGGTGGCACTTTGCGCTGCCGCTGGCCGTGGCCAACGTGGTGGGCAGCCTGCTCGGCGCCCACCTGGCGCTGAAGCACGGCGCGGGCTTCGTGCGCGGCATCTTCATCCTGGTGGTGGGCATGCTGATCCTGAAGACCGGCTACGACGCGTTCCTGCGCTGACCCGATCCACCCGCATTCACTGGCAAGGAGAGACCCGATGACGACCCTGACCCTGATCGGCGCCCCCACCGACGTGGGCGCCAGCGTGCTGGGCGCCAGCATGGGCCCCGACGCGCTGCGCATCGCGGGCATTGCGCGGGCCATGCAGGCACGCGGCTTCGACGTGCGCGACCAGGGCAACCTGGCCGGCCCCGGCAACCCGCAGGCCGAGCCCGCCAGCGGCTTTCGCCACCTGGCCGAGGTCGCGGCCTGGAACCGGGCGGTGTACGAAGCCACGCACGCTGCGCTGCAGGCGGGCCAGTTGCCGCTGCTCATGGGCGGCGACCACTGCCTGGCCATCGGCTCCATCAGCGCCGTGGCGCAGCACTGCCGCGCGCGCGGGCGGCGGCTGAAGGTGCTGTGGTTCGACGCGCACGCGGACGCCAACACCCCCGAGTCCTCCCCCAGCGGCAACCTGCACGGCATGCCTGTGGCGTGCCTGCTGGGCCACGGCCCGGCGCAGCTCACGCGCCTGGCCGGCCCCGAGGCGCCACCGGCGCTCCAGTCCGGGCAGATCACGCTGATCGGCGTGCGCAGCGTGGACGCCACCGAGAAGCGCTTCGTCAACGAGCACGGCATCGAGGTGTACGACATGCGCACCATCGACGAGTTGGGCATGCGCGCGGTGATGCAGGCCGCGCTGGCCGACGTGGACCAGGACACGCACCTGCACGTGAGCTTCGACATGGATTGCCTGGACCCGTCGGTGGCCCCGGGCGTGGGCACCGGCGTGCGCGGCGGCCCGACCTACCGCGAAACCCAGCTGTGCATGGAGATGCTGGCCGACTGCGGTGCGCTCGGCTCGGCGGACCTGGTGGAGCTGAACCCTGCGCTGGACGTGCGCAACCAGACGGCCGAGCTGGCCGTGGACCTGCTGGAGAGCCTGTTCGGCAAGTCCACGCTGATGCGCCCGCAATGACCCTGGCCCCCGGGTTTGCGTCAATGCGGCGCACCAGGGGCCGCTCTCTATAATGTGACCGCCTCGTGACGCCGCCCTTACCCGGGCTTCTTGCGCAGGCGTTGGTTTCCGGCTTGTGATCCGCAATGCCGGATTTTTTGTACCTGAAGCAAGCAGGAACTCCCTATGAAGATGTTCAAGACCCTGGCCACTGCTGTGGCGCTGTGCGCCGCCGTTGTCGTGCAGGCGCGTCCCCTGGAAGAAATCCAGAAGAGCGGCACCATCATCCTCGGCTCCGAGGGGCAGTACGCGCCGTTCAACTTCTTCAAGGGCAAGCAGCTCACGGGCTACGAGATCGAAGTGGCCGAGGCCGTGGTCAAGAAGATGGGCCTGAAGTACGAGTGGAAGACCGTCGGCTTCGACGCGCTGCTGACCGGCCTGGCCCAGGACCGCTGGGACCTGGTGATCGCCTCGCACGCCATCACCGACGAGCGCTCCAAGGCCGTGACCTTCACGCTGCCGCACTACTGCTCGGGCGGCATCATCGTGTCGATGAAGCCCGAGGTGGCCAAGGCCGCTGACCTGAACGGCAAGGTGGTGGCCGTGCAGACCGGCACGACCTACCTGGACGCCGTGAAGAAGGTGCCCGGCGTGAAGGACGTGAAGAACTTCCCCACCGACGAAGCCGCGCGTAACGCCCTGGCTTCCAAGCGCGTGGACGCCTGGGTGACCGACCGCTTCGTGGCCAAGGAAATGCTGGCCAAGGCGCCCAAGGCGGGCTTCCGCACGGGCGACATGCTGTTCGTGGAGCAGGTGGCCTCCGCTGTCTCCAAGGGCAACCAGGGCCTGGCCGACGCCTGGAACAAGGCGCTGAAGGAAGCGATCGCCGACGGCACTGTGGGCAAGATCTCCCAAAAGTACTTCCAAGAAGACGTCACCTGCAAGTAACCGACTGCGCCGGGCCTGCGGGTCCGGCCCGCTTTGCCCATGCTTCTCGCTCTCTGGCCCGCACACTGGAGCCGCACCCAGCGCAGCAATGCAACGCTGGTGGCGGCTTTGGTGTTGATGGCGCTGGTCCTCGCCCTGCTCGGCCAGTTCCTCTCCTTCTTTCCTGAGCCCATCGGCTCCAACGCGGAGCTCTTCTCCGAAGGCGCGCTCACCACGCTGTACCTGACGCTGGTCAGCGGCACCGTGGGCCTGCTGCTGGGCACGGCTGCGGCGCTGGCGCGCACCTCGCGCCTGGCCTGGCTGCGCTGGGTGGCCAGCTTCTACATCTGGGCGATCCGCGGCACGCCGCTGCTGGTGCAGATCCTGTTCGTGTACTTCGCGCTGCCCGTGCTGGTGCCGGGCCTGAACCTGCCCGACTTCGCCGCCGCCGTGGTGGCGCTGGGCCTGAACGTGGGCGCCTACAACGCCGAGGCCATCCGCGCCGGCCTGCTGGCCGTGCCGCGCGGGCAGACCGAGGCCGCGCGTGCGCTCGGCCTGTCGCGCACGCACGTGTTCTTCGACGTCGTGTTCCCCCAGGCCTTCAAGATCGCGCTGCCGCCGCTGGTGAGCAACTTCGTGGCGTTGCTCAAGGACTCGTCGCTCGCCTACGCCATCGGCGTGGTGGAGCTGACCAACGTGGGCAACCGCATCCAGTCCGCCACCTTCCAGCCCGTGGCCACGCTGACCACGGTGGCCATCACCTACCTGATCCTGACCACGCTGGTGACGCAGGTCACGCATGCCATCGAGTACCGCTTTGACGTCGAAGGGCGTGTGAAATGAGCCACGCCGCTTCCGCCAATCCCTACATCGTGTGCAAGGACGTGCGCAAGGCCTTCGGCAGCCACGAGGTGCTCAAGGGCGTGTCCACCGTGTTCCGCACAGGCGAGGTCACCGTGATCATCGGCGCCTCGGGCTCGGGCAAGTCCACGCTGCTGCGCGCCATCAACCGCCTGGAGCCGCACGACAGCGGCAGCATCACCATCGACGGCGTGGAGGTCACCGACGACCCGCGCACGCTGCAGCTGCAGCGCAGCGAGGTGGGCATGGTGTTCCAGCAGTTCAACCTGTTCGGCCACATGACGGTGCTGGACAACGTGACGCTGGCGCCGCGCCGCATCCGACACACGTCGCGCCGCGAGGCCAACGACAAGGCCATGGCCCTGCTCAAGCGCGTGGGCATGCAGGACCATGCGCACAAGTACCCCTGGCAGTTGTCGGGCGGCCAGCAGCAGCGCGTGGCGATTGCGCGCGCGCTGGCCATGGCACCGAAGGTGATGCTGTTCGACGAGCCCACCAGTGCCCTTGATCCCGAGATGGTGCAGGAGGTGCTGGACGTGATGCGCGAGCTGGCGCGCGGCGGCATGACGATGATCGTGGTCACGCACGAGATGGGCTTTGCGCGCGAGGTGGCCGACCGCGTGATGTTCTTCGACCAGGGCTGCATTGCCCACGATGCGCCGCCGGCCGAGTTCTTCTCCAACCCGGCCAACGACCGCATCCGCTCCTTCATCGGGCGCATGAGCCACTGACCCGCGGGGCGGCACGGTGCGGCCGCTTATAAAACCATAGCTGCCAGCGCTTGATGTACTTGGGTTTCGATATAAAAACATATCGAAATCCTTTTAATACAAGCGCCACCAGCTCTCATTTTTGAAGAAACCATGCGTTCCGAACGCCAGGGCCTGCTGGCCCTCCTGCTGGTGGTCGCCGTCTGGGGCACCACCTTCCCCGCGATGAAGATGATGTCCGCGCACCTGGATGCGCTGCAGATCATCTGGGCCCGCTTCGCCATTGCGCTGCTGGTGCTGGCGCCGCTGTGGCGCGGTCTGCGGCGCACGGAACTGCGCTGGGGTCTGCTGCTGGGCGCCCTGCTGTTCCTCGCGTTCTGGCTGCAAATCGAGGGGCTGGCGCGCACCAGCAGCAACCGCAATGCGTTCGTCACCGGGCTGAACGTGCTGGTGGTGCCGCTGTTGGCCATGGCCGTGCTGGGCCGGCGCTATGGCGCCGCGCTGTGGGCGGCCTGCGCCATGGCGTTGGCCGGCATGGTGCTGATGTTCCACGAGAACGAGCCCTGGAACCTGGGCGACACGCTGACGCTCGCCAGCACGCTGTTCTATGCCATCTACATCCTCACGCTGGAGGAATGCGCGCGCCGCACCGCGGCCCAGCCGCTGCGCGCCACACGCATGGCGGCGGTGCAGGCGCTGGTGATGTTCGCCGCGGCCAGCGTGCTGCTGCTCGCGCGCCATGGCGAGGTCGCCACGTCGCTGCAGGCCCTGGCGGACCTGCCGGCGCACGCGCTGACGGCACTGGCCTACCTGGGCGTGGTGGCCAGCGTGCTGGTGGTGACGCTGCAGGCCTGGGGCCAGCAGCGCGTGGATGCCATGCGCAGCGCCATCGTCTTCGGGCTGGAGCCGGTGTTTGCCGCCGCCACGGCCTGGGTGCTGATCGGCGAGCGCCTGGGCGCGGCCGGCCTGGCGGGCGCGGCGCTGATCGTGGCCGCCCTGGTGGTGAGCCAGTTGCCGCCGCCGCGCGCACTGGCGCGTCCTTCCGCACCCTGACCGGGCGGAAGAGCCCTCAGGGCATCGCGAGCGGCACGTCCGCCGCGTTGCGCGGCGTGCCCATGGGAGCACCGGCCTGCCCCTTGGAGACGGCCGCCAGGTCTTGCTCGCTCGGGTACTGGCCCAGCAGCCAGTAGTCGAACACGCGGCGCACGATGGGCGCCGCCGCCGCCGCGCCAAAACCCGCGTTCTCCACGATCACGGCCACGGCGATGCGGGGCTCCTCCACGGGTGCGAACGCGGCAAACAGGGAGTGGTCGCGCTGGTGCTCCTCCAGCAGCTTGGCGTTGTACCGCACGTTCTGCCCCAGGCTCACCGCCTGCGCCGTACCGGTTTTGCCCGCCGAGGTGTAGGGCGCGCCCGCGAACACGCGCCGCCCCGTGCCCGCCTGGTTCACGGCCATTAGCGCGTTGTTCACGATCGCCACATGCTTGGGGTTGTAGCCCAGACGCTCGCCGGGGGGCTGCTGCACCTCGGTCACCTGCCCGCCCACCTGGTCTTTCACGGCCTTGATCAGGTGCGGACGGTGGCGGGTGCCGCCGTTGGCCAGCGTGGCCTCGGCCACGGCCAGCTGCAGCATGGTGAAGTTGTTGTAGCCCTGGCCGATGCCCAGCGACACTGTCTCGCCCGAGTACCAGCGCTTGGCCTCCGGGCGTTTGTAGGTGTTGCGCTTCCACTCGGTGCTGGGCAGCACGCCGCGCACTTCGCCCCCGAGGTCGATGCCGGTGATCTGCCCGAAGCCCAACGGCTTCATGAAGTCGTGGATGGCGTCCACCCCCATCTCCACGGCCAGCGAATAGAAGTAGGTGTTGCTCGAATACTGGATGGCGCGGTGCATGTCCACGCCGCCCAGGCCGCCTTCGTGGCTGCGGAAGGTGCGCCCGCCATAGTTGTAATAGCCCGGGTCGTTGAACACCTGCCCCGCCGTGCGCTTGCCCAGCTCCAGCGCGGCCAGCGCCATGAAGGGCTTGTAGGTGGAGCCGGGAGGGTAGGTGCCGCGCAGCGCGCGGTTGAGCAGCGGCTTGTTGATGGACTCGTTGAGCGCCTGCCAGTTTTCCTGGTCGATGCCCTCGACGAACAGGTTGGGGTCGAACGTGGGTTTGGACACCAGCGCCAGCACCTCGCCGTTGCGCGGGTCCAGCGCTACCAGAGCGCCGCGGCGCTCGCCGAACATATCTTCGATCAGCTTTTGCAGCTTGATGTCCAGCGACAGCATCACCGTGTTGCCCGGCGTCGCCGGGTGGCTGTTCAGGCGCCGCACGGCATGCCCGCCGGCCGAGGTCTCCATGCGCTCGAACCCCGTCTGGCCGTGGAGCGTGGATTCGAAGCTCTGCTCCACCCCCAGCTTGCCGATGTAGTCCGTGCCGCGGTAGTTGGCCGCATCGTCCGAGTCCTCGATGCGCTCCTTTTCGCGCTGGTTGATGCGGCCGATGTAGCCGATGGCGTGGCTCGCCACCTCGCCCAGCGGGTAGTTGCGAAACAGCCGCGCCTTGATGTCCACGCCGGGGAAGCGGTAGCGCTGCGCCGCAAAGCGCGCCACCTCTTCGTCCGACAGCCGTGTGCGAATGGGCAGGGAGTCGAAGCTGCGCGACTCCTCGCGCAGACGCTTGAAGCGGCGCCGGTCGCGCGGCTGGATGTCCACGACCTCGGCCAGCGCGTCGATCGTCGCCTCCAGGTCCATGGTCCGCGAGGGCGTGATCTCCAGCGTGTATGCCGAGTAGTTGGTGGCCAGCACCACGCCGTTGCGGTCCAGGATGAGGCCGCGGTTGGGCACGATGGGCACGACCGCCGTGCGGTTGCTCTCGGCCTGGTCCGCGAGGTCCTCGTGGCGCACCACCTGCAGCACCACCAGGCGCGCGACGATCAGCAGGAATGCCAGCAGCACCACCACGCCCACGACGAACACGCGCAGGCGAAAGTGCCAGACATCGGCCTCGGCATTGCGCAGTTCGGTCATCCGCGGCGGCCCTTCACCCCTGCGCGCTCACAGCGGCCGGTTTTCATCGCGGTCGGGCGGGCGGCGCTGGGGCGCCAGCAGCACCCAGCTGGCCAGCGGCCAGAGGGCGGCCTCCAGCAGCGGTGCCACCAGGCCTTCGAAACCCGGCAGGATGCCCCCGCCGATGGCTACGCGCAGCAGCAGTTCGAGCGCATGGGCCGCAAAGAACAGCGGCAGCAGTTGCAGCGCCTGCAGCAGCGGGCCGAACCACAGCAGGCGGCGGTGCGTGTATTGCGCGCCGAACATCAGCAGGCAGTACACCAGCGCATGCTGGCCCAGCAGGGCAGACTGGTACACATCCAGGCACAGCCCCATGAGGAAAGCCACCCCCAGCCCCACGCGCTGCGGCTGGTGCATGCCCCAGAACACGAGCAGCACCATGACCCAGTCGGGCGTCCAGACCACGCGGCCCAGTGGCAGCATGTTCAGCGCCAGCGCGGCCACCAGGCTGGCAGCGATGAAGACCGGGTTCACGGGCAGCAGCAGCTGCTGGCCCTTGGGCATGATCATTTGCGGCCTCCGCGCTTGGGCGCCGCCGGCGCAGGTTCGGGGCGCGGTGGCAGGTCGGCCACCACCGGCTTGAGCACCATCACATGGCGCGCTCCGTACATCTGCGCCACGGGAGCGCAGTAGATGCGCGCAAAGGCGGAGTCGGCACGCCGCTCCACGCGCAGCACGCGCGCAACCGGCAGGCCCGCAGGGTACAGGCCGTCCACGCCGCTGGTGGTGAGCAGGTCGCCTTCCTGCACATCCGCATTGCCCGGCGTGAAGCGCAGCTCCATGCCTCCGCCATGCCCGGCCACCGGGTCGCCGTAGGCCACGCTGCGTGCACCGGTGCGCAGGTTGAGCACAGGAATGGCCTGGTCGCGGTCGATGAGCAGCGTGACTTCGCTGAGCATGGGGAACACGCGCGTGACCTGCCCCAGCACCCCCGAGGCATCCATCACCGGCGAGCCCGGCTCCACGCCTGCCAGCTGCCCACGGTCCACCATCACACGCCGCGTATACGGGTCTGCCGTGTCATAAATCACTTGCGCGGCCGTGGCCTCGGTGGTCAGGCGCTCGCGCAGTGCCAGCAACTGGCGCAGCTCGGCGTTCTCGCGCAGCAGCTGCTCGGCCTCGCCGGCGCGCACCGCCATTTGCGCCATGGTGCGCTGCGCGTCGTCCATGCCCTGCTGTGCGGCCTGCAGCGACTGGAAGTATCCAGCCCCCTTGTCCGCGAATTCCACCGGCTGCAGCATCAGCCATTGCAGCGGGTACAGCGCCGTAGAGACGGCCTTGCGCAGCGGCTCGGTCAGGTGAAAGCGTGCGTCCGCCACCATCAAAAACAGCGCCAGGGCGCTGTAGAGGGTGAGGCGGGAGAGCGGCGATGGCCCCTGCTTGAACAGCGTCGGCGCCGAACGGTCCAGGGTTCCCAGTGGCATGCGGACAGCTCGTCAGGCGCGGTTCGGGCTCAGTCGCTGGTGAAGATGCTGCCCTGGCGGTCCATGCGCTCCAGCGCGATGCCGCAGCCGCGCACCACGCAGGTCAGGGGCTCCTCGGCCACCAATACGGGCAGGCCGGTTTCCTCAGCCAGCAAACGGTCCAGGTCGCGCAGCAGCGCGCCGCCGCCGGTGAGCATCATGCCGCGCTCGGCAATGTCGGCGCCCAGCTCCGGCGGGGTCTGCTCCAGCGCGTTCTTGACGGCGGAGACGATCTGGTTGAGCGGCTCGGTCAGGGCCTCCAGCACCTCGTTGGACGAGATGGTGAAGCTGCGCGGCACGCCCTCGGAGAGGTTGCGGCCCTTGACCTCCATCTCCTTGACCTCGGAGCCAGGGAAGGCAGAGCCGATGTTCTTCTTGATGGCCTCGGCCGTCGGCTCGCCGATCAGCATGCCGTAGTTGCGGCGGATGTAATTGATGATGGATTCGTCGAACTTGTCGCCACCCACGCGCACGCTGCCCTTGTAGACCATGCCGCCCAGCGAGATCACGCCGACCTCGGTGGTGCCGCCGCCGATGTCCACCACCATGGAGCCAGAGGCCTCGGATACCGGCAGGCCCGCGCCGATGCCGGCGGCCATGGGCTCTTCGATCAGGTACACGGCGGTGGCGCCGGCCGCTTCGGCCGCGTCCTTGATGGCCCGGCGCTCCACCTGGGTGGAGCCGCAGGGCACGCAGATGATGATGCGCGGACTGGGCGTGAGCACCGAGCGGGGATGCACCATCTTGATGAACTGCTTGATCATCTGCTCGGTGATCACGAAATCGGCAATCACGCCGTCCTTCATCGGGCGGATGGCCTCGATGTTGCCAGGCACTTTGCCCAGCATAGCCTTGGCCTCGTGGCCCACGGCCTGGATCACTTTCTTGCCGTGCGGGCCGCCCTCGTGGCGGATGGCGACGACGGAGGGCTCATCGAGCACGATGCCCTTGTCGCGGGCGAAGATCAGGGTGTTGGCTGTGCCAAGGTCAATGGCCAGGTCGGTGGAGAAGTACCGACGGAAAGCTCCGAACATGCAAGGGTCCTCTCAGGCACGGCATGCACGTCGGCCTGCCGTCGCCGGATATTACGGGGTGTTTGTTGGCTTTTTTCGCACAATGACCGGCAATATGGAGGTCTAGCGGCAAAGCCGGGATAATAACGCATCCCCTGTGAATAACTCCCCCTGGCGGAGCCCGGAAAGCCGCTTTACATCTGGTTTCCGCCCGTCCCTCTTCCCTATGGCACTGACACCCCAGGATATCGGCCGCATCGCCAATCTGGCCCGGCTCGAACTGAGCCCCGGCGAAAGTGAGCGCATGCTCACACAACTCAACGGTTTTTTCGGCATCGTCGAGAAGATGCAGGCTGTGGATACCCATGGCATCGCCCCCCTGTCGCACCCGGTGGCGGTGGTGCGGGATGTGCAGCTGCGCCTGCGCGAGGACGTGGCCAGCGAGCCCGACCAGCGCGAGGCCAACCAGCGCAGCGCGCCGGCCGTCGAGCGCGGCCTGTTCCTGGTGCCCAAGGTCATCGAATGAGGACAACAGCATGAGCAACACCCCCTCCTCCGAACTCCACGACCTGGGCATCGCACAGCTGACCAGCGCACTGCGCAGCAAACAGGTCTCGGCCGTCGAGGCCGCGCAGCATTTCCTGGCCCGCGCACACCAGCACCAGAACCTGGGCGCCTACGTCGCCATGAACGAGGACACCACCCTGGCGCAGGCCCGCGCGCAGGACGCGGCCCTCGCCGCCGGCACGGCTGCCCCCCTGGCCGGCGTGCCGATCGCGCACAAGGACATCTTCGTCACCCGCGACTTCCCCAGCACCGCCGGCTCGAAGATGCTGGCCGGTTACCAGTCGCCGTTCGACGCCACTGTGGTCACTCGTCTGGCCGATGCCGGCTGCGTGACCCTGGGCAAGCTCAACTGCGACGAGTTCGCCATGGGCTCGGCCAACGAAAACTCCGCCGTGGCGCCCGTGGGCTGCGACGCCCCCGCACCGGTGCGCAACCCCTGGGATACCAGCCGCATCCCCGGCGGCTCCTCGGGCGGCAGCGCCGTGGCCGTGGCCGCGCGCCTGGCGCCGGCCGTCACCGGCACGGACACCGGCGGTTCCATCCGCCAGCCGGCATCGTTTTGCGGCGTCACCGGCATCAAGCCCACCTACGGCCGCGCCAGCCGCTACGGCATGATCGCCTTCGCCTCCAGCCTGGACCAGGCTGGCCCGATGGCCCGCTCGGCCGAGGACTGCGCGCTGCTGCTGTCGGCCATGTGCGGCCCCGACCCCGACCGCGACTCCACCAGCCTGGACGTGCCAGCCGAGGATTTCAGCGCCAAGCTGAATGACTCCATCGACGGCCTGCGCATCGGCATCCCGGCCGAGTTCTTCGGCGACGGCCTGGCGGGCGACGTGCGTGCCGCCGTCGATGCGGCACTCAAGGAGTACGAGAAGCTGGGCGCAAAGCTGGTGCCCATCAGCCTGCCGCGCACGGAGCTGTCGATCCCCGTGTACTACATCATTGCGCCGGCCGAGGCGTCGTCCAACCTCTCGCGCTTTGACGGCGTGAAGTTCGGCCACCGCGCCAAGGACTACGCCGACCTCGTGGACATGTACAAGAAGACCCGCGCCGAAGGCTTCGGCGACGAGGTCAAGCGCCGCATCATGATCGGCACCTACGTGCTCTCGCACGGCTACTACGACGCCTACTACCTGCAGGCGCAGAAGATCCGCCGCATGATCGCGGACGACTTCCAGAATGCCTTCAAGGATTGCGACCTGATCGCCGGCCCCGTGGCGCCCAGCGTGGCCTGGAAGCTCGGCGAGCACGGCAACGACCCGCTGGCCGACTACCTGGCCGACATCTTCACCCTGCCCGCGTCGCTGGCCGGCCTGCCCGGCATGAGCGTGCCCGCCGGCTTTGGCGCGGGCGGCATGCCCGTGGGCCTGCAGCTCATCGGCAACTACTTCCAGGAGGGCCGCCTGCTGAACGCCGCGCACCGCCTGCAGCAGGCGACCGACTTCCACCTCCGTGCGCCGGAGGGCATCTGACCATGACCGCGAAACTCATCCAGGGCTACGAAGTCGTCATCGGCTTCGAGACCCACACCCAGCTCGCCACCCGCAGCAAGATCTTCAGCCGCGCCAGCACCGCCTTTGGCGCCGAGCCCAACACCCAGGCCTGCGCCGTGGACCTGGCGCTACCCGGCACCCTGCCGGTGATGAACCGCGAGGCCGTGGCCTGCGCTATCAAATTGGGACTGGCCCTTGGCTCCCACATTGCGCCAGAGAGCATTTTTGCGCGCAAGAACTACTTCTACCCGGATCTGCCCAAGGGCTACCAGATCAGCCAGTTCGAGATCCCGGTGGTGCAAGGCGGCGAAGTCTCCTTCTATCTGGGCAACGAGAAGAAGACCGTGCGCCTGGTGCGCGCCCACCTGGAGGAAGACGCGGGCAAGTCGCTGCACGAGGACTCCTCATTGGGTGGAGGGGGCCAGTCGGGCATCGACCTGAACCGCGCCGGCACGCCGCTGCTGGAGATCGTGACCGAGCCCGACATCCGCAGCAGCGAAGAAGCCGTGGCCTACGCCAAGGAACTGCACAAGATCGTGACCTGGATCGGCATCTGCGACGGCAACATGCAGGAAGGCAGCTTCCGCTGCGACGCCAACGTCTCGGTGCGCAAGCCCGGCCAGCCCCTGGGCACGCGCCGTGAGATCAAGAACCTCAACAGCTTCAAGAGCATGCAGCAGGCGATCGACTACGAGATCCGCTGGCAGATCGAGGAGATCGAGGATGGCCGCGCGATCCAGCAGGCCACCGTGCTGTTCGACCCCGACACGGGCGAGACGCGCGCCATGCGCACCAAGGAAGACGCGGCCGACTACCGCTACTTTCCCGACCCCGATCTGCCGCCGCTGCGCATCGCCGCGCCGTGGATCGATGACATCAAGGCCCAGATGCCCGAGCTGCCGCGCGCGATGGCCGCGCGTTTCGTGCAGCAGTACGGCCTGCCCGAGTACGACGCCACCACGCTCACGCAGAGCCAGGCCATGGCGGCCTATTTCGAGGACGCCGCCAAGGGCTGCGGCCAGCCCAAGCTCGCCTCCAACTGGGTGATGGGCGAGATCTCGCGCCGCCTGAATGCCGAGGAGATCGGTGTGGAGCAGGCCAAGGTGCACAGCGCCCAACTGGCGGCGCTCATCGGCCGCATCAACGACGGCACCATCAGCAACAACGCCGCTCGCCAGGTATTCGAAGCCTTGTGGAGCGGCGAAGGCCATGACGTGGACGCCGTGATCGAGGCCAAGGGCCTCAAGCAGATGAACGACTCCGGCGCGCTGGAGAAGATCATCGACGAAGTGATCGCCGCCAACGCCGCCAACGTGGAACAGTACAAGGCCGGCAAGGACAAGGCCTTCAACGCCCTCGTAGGCCAGGTGATGAAGGCCAGCAAGGGCAAGGCGAATCCCCAGCAGGTCAACGACTTGCTGAAGGCCAAATTGGCCTGAAACACTGGCCAGTCAAGCGTTGGCAGCTATCAAAAAAGGCTCCCGTTGGAGCCTTTTTTTGTGTGCCGTCTCAGCGCGAGGCGCCAGGCGATACGAGCGTGGACTGCGGCGGCACCAGTTGCGACGCCGCCGCGCGCTGGGCCGCCCATAACTGGCGCAGCTGGGCCAGTTCGGCGTCGAAGCGCTGGTGGATGCGGCGCTTTTCCTGGTCCTGCGCGGTCAAAAAGCGCTGCTGCTCGGCCACGGCCTCATCGTTCTCGGCGATCTGGCGCTGCAGCTTCATCGGCGCCTTGAGCGGGTCGCGGCGGTAGAACTCCATCTCGCCGTCAATGCGCTTGCGCTCGACCTGCAGTTCCTGGATGCGCTTGCGCGCTACGGCCATGACCTCGTCCACCTGCACGAGGGCGGCCTCGCGCTCAACCTGGTGGGCCGCCTCGTCGGGGTAGCGCGCCATCAGCACGCGCTCGCGGCGGCGCTCTTCGGCAATGCGCGCGCGCTCCTGCGCCTCCTTGCGGCGCTGCACTTCCAACGCGGCACGCTCGTGTTCGGTCAGCGTGGGGCCGATGCGGCGCCGCTCGGCACCGGTGTGGTCCAGGATGCGCTGCTCACGGTCCACGCAGTCGGCGATGGGGCGGTCGGCGGTAATGCGCCTGCCGGTTTTGTCGATACAGGTGTACACCTCTTGCGGCGGCTTCGGCTGCGCCCAGGCGACCGGGGACAACAGGCCCAGCGCTGCGGCGGTTGCTCCGGCCATGAACCAGCCCGCGTGTCGTGTGCCTGCTTTCAAAACCCCTGCCCTCCTGGCTGCTGCCGTTGTTTTCAGTCGTTCACGCCGTAGCGCTGGCGATAGGCCAGCACCCGCTCGTGGTGCTCGCGCATCTGCGTATCGCCGCCACCCGCCGATAGGTATTGCAATAAGTCTGCCAGCTTGGCGATAGCGCAAACCTGCATGCCCAGTTCACGGCGCACGTACTGCACGGCGCTGTGGTCCACGTCCTGCCCATTCTCGGTGGCCTTCTCCTGGCGGTCGAGGGCAATCGCAATCGCATGCGGCGTGGCACCCGCGTCGCGGATCAGCGCGATGGACTCGCGCGCGGCGGTGCCGGCGCTCATCACGTCGTCGATGATGAGCACCTTGCCCTGAAGCGGCGCGCCCACCAGCGTGCCGCCCTCGCCATGGTCCTTGGCCTCTTTGCGGTTGTAGGCAAAGGGGACGTTCTTGCCCAGGCGCGCCAGCTCCACGGCCACCGTGGCGGCCAGCGGAATGCCTTTGTAGGCGGGGCCGAAGACCATGTCGAACTCGACGCCGCTGGCCAGCAGGGCTTGTGCATAGAATTGCGCCAGCCGCCCGAGCTTGGCGCCGTCGTCGAACAGACCGGCGTTGAAGAAATACGGGCTCATGCGGCCTGCCTTGGTCTTGAATTCACCAAAGCGCAGCACCCCTGAATCCACAGCAAACCGCACGAAATCCTGCGCCAGGCGGGTTTGGCTCGCCCCTTGTTCCACCGTCTGCGCGCTGTCTGTCACCATGGATGCATCCTTGTTCAAATTAACCAGTCTCAACCTCAACGGCATCCGCTCGGCCACGTCCAAAGGGGTCGAGGCATGGATTGCCCAAAGCCGGCCGGATTGTATTTGCGTACAGGAAATCAAGGCCCAGTCTGCGGACATGCAGGGGCGTTTCGAGGAGCTGGCCGGCCTGAAGGGCTACTTCCATTTTGCGGTGAAGAAGGGCTACTCCGGCGTGGGCATCTATGCGCGCCACGAGCCCAGCGACGTGGTCATCGGCTACGGCTCCAGCGAGTTCGACACCGAGGGGCGCTACGTGGAACTGCGCTTTGACACGCCCGCGCGGCGCCTGTCCATCATCAGCGCCTACTTCCCCAGCGGCTCCTCGGGCGAGGAGCGCCAGTTGGCCAAGTTCCGCTTCCTGGAGGAATTCCATCCGCACCTCATGCGGCTGAAGGCCGAGCGGGAGTTCATCCTGTGCGGCGACATCAACATTGCCCACCAGCAGATCGACCTGAAGAACTGGCGCAGCAACCAGAAGAACAGCGGCTTTTTACCCGAGGAGCGCGCCTGGATGACAAAGTTGTTGCACATCTCTGACCCCGCGGGCGGGCTGGTGGACGTTTACCGTCAGTTACAGCCTGAGACCACGGACGCTTGCTACACGTGGTGGAGCAACCGCGGCCAGGCCTATGCCAACAACGTGGGGTGGCGCCTGGACTACCACCTGGCGACGCCCGCCATCGCGGCGCTCGCGCGTACCGAGGAAATCTACAAGGCGCAGAAGTTCAGCGACCACGCGCCCATCACCGTCGGGTACGAGCTGTCGCTCTGAATTCAGGAGCTATTCGCGCCGGGTTTTCAGCGTTTTCCGTGCGCTTTCGCATGGAAAAGCTTACATATCCAGCGCGAACAGCTTCTATTTCCATAGCGACCTGCTTACTGGCGCCCGGCCATGTAACGCTGCGCCGCCTCCCAGCCCAGTTCGGCCAGCGGTCCGGCCTTGGCGCCCGTCTCCACCGCATCGGCGGCCGCGGCATTGCCGTCCTGCGCCCGCTGGGCGATGCCGTGCAGGATGGCCGCCATGCGGAACAGGTTGTAGGCCAGGTAGAAATCCCAGTGCTCCGCCGCCTGGCGTCCGGTGACCTGCTCGTACCAGCCCATGTACTCGCTTTCCTGAGGGATGCCCAGCGCCGCGAGATCGAGCCCGCCGATGCCGCGCCACAGGGTGGGCGGGATGCGCCAGGCCATGCACTGGTAGGCCAGGTCGGCCAGCGGGTGGCCCAGCGTGGACAGTTCCCAGTCCAGCACGCCGATCACGCGCGGCTCGCTGGGGTGGAACACGAGGTTGTCCAAGCGGTAGTCGCCATGCACCAGCGTGGTCTCGTCGTCCTGCGGCAGGTGCTGGGGCAACCAGTCCATGAGCCGCTCCATCGCCGGCGTGACGGGCACCGTGGCCTCGCGGCACTGGCGCGACCAGCGCGCGACCTGGCGGCCCACGTAGTTGCCAGGTTTGCCGTAGTCGGCCAGGCCCACGGCGGCGTAGTCCACGGCGTGCAGTGCGGCGATCACGCGGTTCATCTCGCGGTAGATGGCGGTGCGCTCGGCCGGTTCCACGCCGGGCAGCGACTGGTCCATGAGCACTCGGCCCTGCAGAAACTCCATCACGTAGAACGGCGTGCCCAGCAGCGCCGCATCGTCGCAATAGGCCAGCATGCGCGGCACGGGCACGGCCGTGTCCTGCAGCGCGCGCATCACGCGGTACTCGCGGTCGATGGCGTGGGCCGATGCGATCAGCGCCCCCGGGGGCTTCTTGCGCAGCACGTAATTGCGGCCTTCCGCCGTGGTGATGCGAAAGGTGGGGTTGGACTGCCCGCCCGCCAGTACCGTGGCCGCGAGCGGCCCCGTGCCCGCCAGACCCTGCGCGCGCAGGTAGTCGCCCAGCGCGTCCAGCGGCAAAGAAGTGGATGCCCCGCTCATAGCGAACTCACCAGGTGCGCGCCGTCGACCGCCACGGTGGCGCCCGACATGGCGGCGCCGGCGTCGGACGCCAGCAACAGCAGCGGCCCGTCCAGGTCCGTCAGCTCGCCAAAGCGCCGGCTGGGGATGCGGCTGCGCAGCTTGTCGCCCGCCTCGCTGGTGAGGAAGTCGCGGTTCAGGTCGGTCACCACGTAGCCGGGCAGCAGCGCGTTCACGCGGATGCGGTGGCGCGCCAGCTCCAGCGCCATGGCCTTGGTGGCCTGGACCACGCCGGCCTTGGAGATCGCATACGGCGCCACGCCGCCCGCCACGCGCTCGCCCAGGATGGAAGCCACATTGACAATCGCGCCGCCCTTGCCCGCGGCCACCATGCGGCGCGCGGCCTCGGTGGCAACAAGCCAGCAGCCCTTGAGGTTGGTGTCCAGCACTTGGTCGAAGTCTTCTTCGGTCTGCTCCAGCAGCGGGCGCGTCACCGTGATGCCCGCGTTGTTGATGACCACATCGGGCACGCCCCAGGCGCCCACGGCGTCCAGGCACGCGCGCACGCTGGCGGCATCCGTCACGTCCAGCGTGAACGCCCGCGCCTCGCCGCCCGCGGCGGCGATGTCATCCACCACGCCCTGCAGCTTGTCGGCCCGGCGCGCGGCGACGGCTATGCGAGCGCCCACCGAAGCCAACAGCCGCGCGAAATGCTGGCCCAGGCCACTCGATGCGCCGATGACCAGCACCACGCGGCCGTCCAGGCGAAAGGGCGTCAATGCATCGCTCATGCCACCTCCTTGGCTGTGGCGGCCTTTTCGGCCATGTGCACGAGCTTGCGCGCCATGCTCCAGCGGTGCACCTCGCTCGGGCCGTCGTAGATGCGAAAGGCCCGCATGTCGGTGAAGATGCGCATCACCGGCGTCTCGCCCGTCACGCCCTGCCCGCCCAGGATCTGCACGCTGCGGTCCACCACGCGCCACTCGGCCTCGGAACACACCACCTTGGCGCGGCTGGACTCGAAGTTGCACTTCTCGCCCTGGTCCAGCATCCATGCGGTGTGCCAGATGTGCAAGCGCGCGGTGTGCAGGTCCATGTCGTTGTCGGCCAGCATGTAGCCCACGCCCTCGTGCTCGGCCAGCGGCTTGCCGAAGGCGTGGCGCTTGCGCGCGTATTCCAGCGCCGTATCGTGCGCGCGGCGCGCCTGGCCCAGCCAGCGCATGCAGTGCGTGAGGCGCGCGGGCGCCAGGCGCACCTGGGCGTAGCGAAAGCCCTTGCCCACCTCGCCCAGCACATCGGCTGCGGGCACGCGCAGGTTGTCGAAACGCAGCACACCGTGCCCGCCGGTGAAGCAGGCGTCCATGGCGTCCATGTTGCGCTCCAGCACGATGCCGGGCTTGTCCATGTCGGTCAGGAACATGGTGGCCGAACCGTCCTCCATGCGCGCCATGACGATGGCGTAGTGCGCGCCTTCTGCGCCGGTGATGAACCACTTGCAGCCGTTGATCACGTAATCGTCGCCATCCCGCACGGCCGTGGTGTCCAGCATGGACGGGTCCGCCCCCGCGCCGGGCGCGGGCTCGGTCATGGCGAAGCACGAGCGCCAGTCACCAGCCACCTGGCCGCGCAGCCAGCGCTCCTTCTGCGCGGGCGTGGCCACCTCTTCCATCAGGTGGATGTTGCCCTCGTCCGGCGCGTGAATGTTGAGTGCCGTGGGGCCCAGCCAGGAGTAGCCGGCCTCCTCGAACACCACGGCCTTTTCCACATGCGTGAGGCCCATGCCACCCATGGCGCGCGACGCATGGGGCGTGAGCAGCCCTGCCGCCTTGCCGCGCGCCACCAGCTCGTCACGCAACGCCTCGCTCGGGCCGTGGTGGGACTGGCGCTCGTCGTTTTCCAGGGGGATTACCTGTTCGGCGATGAATTGCCGCACCTTGTCGCGCAATGCGCGCAGTTCAGGGGAGAGAGAAAAGTCCATGCGGGCCTCGTAGAAGGTCAACCAGAATACCTGGCATATTGCGGATGATATTGTTGAACAATTTTGAAAACAATACCCCTGCCGTTGTGCTAACGTTTGCGCGCAATCTCCTCGCCCGCTCATGCCCTCCATCGCCCAGCCCTTACCCGATTCGCCCGATACCGGGGCCGACACCCCGCAGAGCGCCGCCGACGCGGTGTTCCACGGCATCGTGCAGGGGCTGGCGCAGCAGCGCTTCGTGCCCGGCCAGCGGCTGGTGGAGGTGGACCTGGCCGCGCAGTTCGGCGTGAGCCGCAACTCGGTGCGCGAGGCGCTCCAGCGCCTGGCGGCCCAGGGACTGGTGGACCTCTTTCGCAACAAGGGGGCGGCCATACGCACCCTCTCGCCCCAGGAAACGCTGGAGGTGCTGGACGTGGCCGAGCGCATGACCGGCCTGCTCGCGCGCAGCGCGGCGCGCGGCATCGCCCACGGTGCACCCACAGCGCCCATCCAGGCAGCCCTGGCGCAACTGCATGAGGCCGACCGCAGCCAGGACGCCGACGCCTTCGCCAGCGCGCGCCGCGGCATGTACCGCGCGCTGCTGGCCGCCAGCGGCAGCCGCGAACTGCGCCGCCTGCTGCCCTCCATCCACATGCCGATCGTGTACGCACAGCACCGCCCTGCCACGCTGCAGCAGGTGCGCATGCGCGACTACCAGGCGATGTGCGACGCCGTCCTGGCGGGCGACGCCGCCGCGGCCGACGCAGCCGGCATGCAGCACGTGCGCAACGTGCGCGAGGCCATTGCGCGCCGCCTGGGCGCGGTGGGACTGGCCGCCGACTGAGGAAGCGGCGCAGGCCGCGGTCCCGAATTCAGGCAGGCCGGGAGCGGTGCAGCGGCAGCCCGGGCACGTCCAGCGTGGCGCGCAGGATGCGGCCGTGCGTGGAGTCGGTCACATAGCAAACGCGCCGGTCCGCGCCGCCAAAAACCAAGTTGGTGGTGGAACTTCCGGGCGCGCCGCGCAGCACCAGCACCGGCTCGGCCCGGTGGTTGAGCACCCACACATAGCCCAGCCCCGGATTGGCGACCAGCAGGCGGCCCTCGGCATCCACCGCCAGCCCGTCCGGTCCGCTGGGGCCGTAGGACGTGAAGAACTGGCCCACCTTCGCCACGCTGCCGTCGGGCAGCAGCGGCACGCGCCACACGCAGTTGCCGCGCGTGACGGCCAGGTACAGCACGCGCTCGTCGGGCGACAGCGCCACGCCGTTCGGGCTGGGCACATTGGCCAGCAGCAGGTCGAGCTGGCCGTTCGGGCGCAGGCGGTACAGGCGCCCGCTCGGGTCGTGCAGGCCGCTTTGCCCCTGGTCGGTGAAGTACAGGTTGCCCGCGCTGTCGAAGACCAGGTCGTTCACGCCCTTGAAGCGCTCGCTGTTGCGCCGCTCCAGGAAAGGAGTGACGCGGCCTGTGGCTACGTCCAGGCGCATCAGGCCATTCTTGTAGTCGGTGATGAACAGCGTGCCGGCATCGAGGAATTTCATGCCGTTGGGCTCGCCGTCGTACTCGGCCACCAGGGTCCAGGCGCCCTGTGGGTCGATGCGCAAGATGCGCCCCCAGGGGATGTCGGTGACGTAGAGGTTGCCGGCGTCGTCAAACACCGGGCCTTCGAGGAACGAGTCGGCCACCGCGCCGCCGCGGTTGGCGTCGGCCCAGGCGCTGCGCTGGCGGCGGCGCAGCGGCTCGGGCATGGAGGTGAACAGCTCCAGTTCGCGGACTTCCGGGGCTTGCAGCAGAAACATGAGGGAGTCCTTTCAAAAGCCGTAGAGGCGCGTCGGGTTGTCCACCAGGATGCGCTCCATCACTGCGTCCGATCCGGCCCAGGCGCGCAGCAGGTCCACGAGGTCGGCATCGTTCACCGTGCCTGGCGCCTCGGTGGTGTGCGGCCAGTCGCTGCCCCATACCAGGCGCTCGGGCACGGCCCGCACCAGTGCCTGGGCGAGCGGCAGCGTATCCGCATACGTGGGCGCGGTCGAGCGCATGTAGGCGCCCGAGAGCTTGACCCAGGTGTTGCCGCCGTCGAGCAGCCGGCGCAGCACCCCATAGGCCTCGGCGGCAGGACCCTCGGCCGGGGCTATGCGGCCCAGGTGGTCCACCACCAGCGGCACGGGCAGCGCGGCGAGCACGGTTTCCAATGCCACGAGCTGCTCCGGGTGCATGAAGACCTGGATATGCCAGCCCGGCTGGCGCGCCACCTTGCGCGCCAGCGTGGTCAGCATCTGCGGCGTGGTCTCACCCCAGGATTGCGGTGTGACGAAGTTCACGCGCAGCCCGCGCACGCGGCGCGCGGCCAGGCGGTCAAGCTCGGCATCGCCCACGTCCTGCGCCACCACGGCCACGCCGCGCGCGCCGTCCCCAAGCTGGTCCAGCGCATCGAGTGTGCAGGCGTTGTCGGTGCCGTAGGTCGATGGCGTGACCACCACCGTGCGCTGCGTGCCCAGGCGCTGCTGCAGCTGCCGGTAGGCGGCCACGGGCGCATCGGGCGGCTGGCGCTTCCAGTGCGGCGACGCGGCGAAGCGCGTGTCGAAGATGTGCATGTGGCTGTCGCACGCCAGCGGCGGCAGCGCGCGCGCGGGCCGGTTCAGGCCCACGGAATGCGGCACGGCAGCGGTCATTGCTTTTCGACGCCGACCTTGGCGGCCACGGCCTCCCAGAGTTGCGCGTCGGCCTTGAGCTTGTCGGCAAAGGCCGGACCGCTCACCACGCCGGGCACTGCGCCCAGGTCGTCCGCGAAGGCCTGCACATCGGCGCTGGCCATGGCCTTAACAACCTCCTTGCGCAGCGTCTCCAGCACGGCCTCGGGCGTGCCCTTGGGCGCCCACAGGCCGGTGAAGTTGACCACCTTGTAGCCGGGCGCGCCCGCCTGCGCGAACGTGGGCACGTTGGGCAAGGCCTTCAGGCGCTGCTCGCCGCTCACGGCCAGCAGGCGCACCTTGCCGCCGCGCACCTGCCCCATGACGCCGGGGGTCGAGGCGATCTGGAAGTCGATGGTGCCACCCAGCAGCGCCAGTGTGGCCTCGCCCGCGCCCTTGAACGGCACGTGCGTGGCCTTCAGGCCACTGGCGCCCTGCAATGCCTCGGTGGCGAAGTGCGGCATGGTGCCCGCGCCGCCCGTACCGTAGTTGAGCTTGCCGGGGTTGGCCTGCGAATAGGCCACCATGTCGCCCAGCGTCTTGAACGGCGAGTTGGCCGCCACCACGACGGCCGTGGGCGCGAAGTTGAAGCCCGCCACGGGCACCAGGTCCTGCGCGTAGTCCCACGGCAGCTTCTTGAAGACCTGCGGCAGGATGGAGTAGGTGGTGTCGTTAGCCAGGAGCGTGTAGCCGTCGCCCGGCGAGCGGGCCACCTGCATCGCGCCGATGGTGCCGGTGGCGCCGGCCTTGTTCTCGACGAAGAAGCTCTGGCCGGTCTGCTCGGTCAGCTTTTGCGCGATGCGCCGCGTCACCTGGTCCACCGCGCCGCCCGGCGGGTACGGCACGACTATCTTGACGGGCTTGGCCGGGTAAGCGGCCTGCGCCTGCACGGCTGCGGCCGCAACTATCAAAACAGTAGCTGCCAGCGCCTGCCCAGCAAGCGCCAGAGGCCGATTTAACTTGAACATGGTGAATCTCCTTTCAATCCATTCGGATGCCGCTCGTGCGGATCACGCCGGCCCACTTCGCGGTTTCGGATTGCACGAAGGACTTGAACTCCTGCGCGCTCGAACCCACGCCTTGCACGCCCAGTTCGGCGAAGCGCTTCTTCATCTCGGGGCTGGCGACGATGGCGCGCGTTTCGGTCTCCAGGCGCTGCAGGACGGGCTGCGGCGTGCCCGCGGGCGCGAACAGGCCGTTCCACTCGTTGACCTGGAAGCCCGGCAGGCCCGATTCGGCCACCGTAGGTACCTGTTCCCAGCCCGGCGTGTGCTGGGCCGAGCTGATGGCGAGCGCGCGCAGCTTGCCGCTTTTCACGAACGGGCCGCTGGCCGTGGTGGCGCTGAACATCAGGTCCACCTGCCCGCCGATCAGATCGGTGAGCGCGGGCGCGCCGCCGCGGTAGGGGATGTGCGTCATCGACACCTTGGCGCCCTGCTTGAACAGTTCGCCCGCCAAGTGCTGCGCGCCGCCATTGCCGGCCGACGCGTAGGTGAGCCGCCCGGGCTTGGACTTGGCGGCCTGCACCACGTCGGCCACGGTCTTGAACGGCGACGCGGCGGGCACCACCAGCAGCAGCGGCGCCTGCATGACAAGCGAGATGGGCGCGAAGTCCTTGGCCGCGTCGAACGGCAGCTGGGCGAACAGGCTGGGGTTGACGGTGAAGGCCGTCGCGTCCAGCAGCAGCGTGTAGCCATCCGCCGGAGCCTTGGCGACGGCCGCCGCGCCGATGGTGCCGCTGCCGCCGGGGCGGTTGTCCACCACCACCTGCTGGCCCAGGCGGCCGGACAGTTGCGTGGCCAGCAGGCGCGCCGTGTTGTCGGCATTGCCACCGGCCGGGTACGGCACGACGAGCTTGATAGGGCGCTCGGGCCAGTTCTGCGCTTGTACCGGCAGGCCGATTGCTACCAAAAAGATAGCTGCCAGCGCTTTCTGCATAAGCACTAGACGGCGTTTTTTATCGAATTTCATGCTTGTCTCCTTGAATCGCGACGGTCAGCCGTTCAACACCGCTAGCGCGTTGCGCGCCGCACCCAGACCCATATTCACGTAGGCATCGCTCGTCACGCCGCCGATGTGCGGGCTCAGGATGAAGCCCGGCTGGTGCTGGAACGGGTGACCGGCGGTCATAGGCTCGACGGCGAAGCTGTCCAGGCCGGCCATGCGCACCTGGCCGCTTTGCACGGCGGCGAGCAGCGCGGCCTCGTCGATCAGGCCGCCGCGCGCGGTATTCACCACGATCACGCCCTGCTTGCAGCGCGCCAGCGTGTCGGCGTTGAGCAAGCCGCGGTTGTCGTCAGTCAGCGGGCAGTGCAGCGAAATCGCATCGCTCTCGCTCCAGATCGTTTCCAGATCGGCGAGCTGCACGAAGTCCGGCAGGTTCTTGGCGAACGGATCGAAGCCCAGCACGCGCATGCCCAGCGCGTCGGCCATCTTCGCAAAGCGCAGGCCGATGGCGCCCAGGCCGATGAGGCCGATGGTGCGCCCGCCCAGCTCCAGGCTCTTGTGCGTGGCCTTGTCCCAGTGGCCGGCGTGCATACGCTCGTTGAGCTGCGGAACCGACTTGGCGCAGGCCAGCAGCAGCGCCAGCGCCTGCTCGGCCACAGCTGCGGCGTTGGCGCCCACGGCGGCCACCACCTCGATGCCGCGCGCCTTGGCCGCCACCTTGTCGATGGTGTCCGTGCCGCTGCCGTGCTTGGAGACGACCTTGAGCGCGGGCGCCGCGTCCATGGCCGCCGCGCCCACCTTGCTGTAACGCACGATGATGGCCACGGGGTTGTGCTGGCGGCACAGGGCAACGATGTCGTCTTCCGTCGGCGTCTTGCCCGCGTAGACGATCTCGTAGTCGGCCAGCAGCGCCAGCGCCTGCGGCGCGAGGTCGGCCGCGGTGATGAGGATGGCGGGGCGGCTCACAGCTCCTCCCCTTCCTTCAGCACGCCGGCGGCGCGCAGCGCGGCGGGCAGCCACTTGGAGGCCGTGTCGCCGCGGGCGATGGCCTCGATGCGCGCGGCCTCGTCGGCCACCTTCTTGACGGCCAGGGCCAGCATCGCGGGCGCCTTGGCGCGCTCGATCACGACCACGCCGTCGGCATCGCCCACCACCAGGTCACCGGGGTTCACCGTGGCGCCGCCGCAGGAGATGGGGTGGTTGATGCGGCCGGGCACGAACTTGGTGGGCCCGGCCGGGTTGAAGCCGGCGCTGAACACGGGGAAGTCCAGCTCCAGCAGCTCCAGCTTGTCGCGGATGGCGCCGTCCACGATCACGCCCGCCAGGCCGCGCTTCTTGCAGGCGCTGAGCATCAGCGTGCCCATGAGGGCGGCCGTCTGGTCGCCCTTGCCGTCGATCACCAGCACATCACCCGGCTGGGCCAGTGCGATGGCGGCGTGGATCATCAGGTTGTCGCCGGGGCGCACCTCGACGGTGAAGGCCGGGCCGGCCAGCTTCATGCGCTCGTGCACGGGCGCCACGCGGGCATGCAGGGTGCCGCGGCGGCCCGCCACGTCGGCGAGGATGGCGGCCTGGAAGGCGGCGGCTTGGCCCACGACGTCGGCGCTCACGCGCTCGATGTCACGGATGATTTCGGGAGGTTGGCTCATGGTGGTTCCTTGGGATCAATAGAAAAACTCAGTCGGCCTTGATGTTTCCGTCGCGGATCACCTTGGCCCATTTGGCGGAATCGGCGCGCTGCAATGCACCGAGCTGCTGCGGCGTGCCGCCCACGAGGGTGATGCCGAGCTTGTCAGCGAGTGCGGTGACGGCGGGGTCTTTCAGCGCCTTGGCAATCTCGCCGTTCAGGCGCTGCACGACGGCGGCGGGGGTCTTGGCGGGCGCGAACACGGCATGCCACTGCTCGACCACGAAGTCCTTGAGGCCCACCTCGCTCATGGTCGGTACCTGGGGCAACGCCGGCAACCGCTGGGCCGAGGTGACGGCCAGCGCGCGCAGCTTGCCCGCCTGCACATGCGGCAGCGCGGCGGCCGCGGGCGCAAACATGAACTGCACCTGTTCACCCAGCGTGTCCTGCAACGCGGGCGTGTCCCCCTTGTAGGGCACGTGGATGTAGCGCGCGCCCGTTTGCTGTTGCAGCAACTCTGCCTGCATCTGCAGAATGGTGCCATTGCCGCCCGAGGCAAAGGCCAGCTTGCCCGGCTGCGCCTTGCCCGCAGCGACGAGGTCGGCGACGCTCTGGAACGGCTGGCCCGTGCCCACCACGAGAATGTGCGGAATCGTGCCGAGGGTGATGACGGGCTCGAAGCCTGCGATGGGGTCGTAGGGCAGTTTGCCCAGAAGGTGCGGCGCGATGGCCTGCGGGCCGACCGTGGTGCCCAGCAGCGTGTAGCCATCTGGCTGCGCTCGCGCGACGAAGGCCGCACCGATGGTGCCTGTGGCGCCGGGCTTGTTGTCCACGATCACGCTGGTGCCCAGGGCCGGGGCCAGGTGCTGCACGATGCTGCGGCCCAGCACGTCGGTACTGCCGCCCGGTGGATACGGCACGACGTAGGTGATGGTCTTGCTGCCGGGCCACTCCTGCGACAACGCGGAGCCGGCAGCAAGGACCGCGCCAGTGGCAGCAAAGACGGCCAACAGGTGGCGGCGCGTGGGAAAAAGGTTCTGTGCGTTCATGGGATCTGTCTCCTGTCGGGTTCAAAGAGGGGAAAAGCCGTAGAGCGCCTGCGGGTTGTCCACCAGCACGCGCCGCGGCGGGACGCCGGCCTGTTGCATCCAATCGTGCAGGCGGTCGATCTGCCGCGCGTCGTCGGGCATGGGCTGCACGCCGGCCGACGCCGTGGCGTGGGGCCAGTCACTGCCCCAGAGCACGCGATCGGGTGCGCAACGCAGGTAGCTGGCAGCCAGCGCGTCGAGCGCGGGGTCTTCCACCGTGCGCTGCGTACTCACGAGGTAGCCCCCAGACAACTTGATCCAGGCCCGTGCGCTCTGCAGCAGGTCCAGCAGCAGCGTGTGGGGCGCCTGCCCTATCGCATCGGGCGCGATGCGGCCGAAGTGGTCGAAGACCAGCGGCACAGGAACTCGGTGCAGCACCGGCCCCAGCGTGACCAGCAGGTCGGCAGGCATGAGCAACTGCAGATGCCAGCCCAGCGGCGCAATGCGGTGCGCCAGCGGCAGGATGGAAGCGGCGGTTCCGGTGACACCCAGCGACAGGTTGAGCCGCACGCCCCGCACGCCCAGCGCGTGCAGGCGGTCCAGCTCCGCCTCGCCTTCGCTGCCATCCAGCACCGCCACGCCCCGTGCCTGCGGCCCCAGCGCCTCCAGCCCAAGGAGCATGCTGCGGTTGTCCGCGCCGTACGTGGACGGCGTGACCAGCACCGTGCGTGTGGTACCGATGCGCCGCTGCAGCGCCCGGTAGTCCGAGACCGAGGCATCGGGCGGCAGCAGCCTTGCACCCGCAGCGGCGGGATAGCGGCTGTCATAGACATGCATGTGGCAGTCGCAGGCGCCGTTGGGCAGCACGGCAAGTGGTGCAGCCGACCCGCAAGAGAACCGTACCGGCGTGGCAGTGCAGTCGCTGGACATAGCGATGGCGGGGGAGGGTCTGGGAGGGTGCGCGTGAACCGTGGGCAGCGTCAGTCCAGGCTGGCGCCCGAGGCCTTGACGATCTGCGCCCAGCGCGGCACGTCGGTACGCAGCAGGTTGCTGAACTTCTCGGGACTGCCACCCAGCACTTCGCCGCCCTCGGAGCGCAGCTTCTCGGCCACGTCGGGCTGCTCCAGCGCGCGGTTGATGGCCTTGTTGAGCTGCTGCACGATGGCCGCCGGCGTGCCCGCGGGGGCCAATACGCCGAACCAGGTCACGGCCTCGAAGCCCTTGTAGCCCGACTCTTCCAGCGTGGGAGTGTCAGGCAACTGGGCAGAGCGCTTCGTCGATGTGAGCACGATGGCGCGCAGCTTGCCGTTGCGCACCTGGCCCAGCAGCGTGGGCACGGACGACATGTACAGGTCGATCTGGCCGCCCACCAGATCCGTCATGGCCTGGGCCGCGCCCTTGTAGGGCACGTGGCGCAGTTGGATGCCGGCGGCGTTCTCGGCCAGCTCGCCCGCCAGGTGGGCGACCGTGCCGTTGCCCGAGAAACCCAGCGTGATGCCGTCGGGCTTGGCCTTGGCGGCGGCCACCACGTCGGCAAAGGTCTTGTAGGGCGACTTGGCCGGCGCGGCCATGACGATGGGAGAGGACGACACCAGCGCCACTGGAACCAGGTCTTTCAGCGGGTCGTAGGGCAGCTTGGCGTACAGCGACGGGTTGATCGCCAGGTTGCTGGTCTGGCCCATGACCAGCGTGTAGCCGTCGGGAGCTGACTTGGCCGCGGCATCCACGCCCAGGTTGCCGCCGGCACCGGGGCGGTTGTCCACCACCACGTTCCACTGGTTCTGGTCGGCCAGCTTCTGCGCCACGGTGCGCGCAATCATGTCCGTGCCGCCGCCGGGCGGGAAGGGCACGATCAGGCGAATGGGCTTGCTGGGGTAGGCCGGTTGCGCCAGTGCGCCCGCGGTGGGCACGGCGATGGCCGCGAGGCCAAGGATGGCGGCGACGGCACGTGGGGCCAGGGCGCGCGAAAGCGTTTGAAAGGGCATGGCGTGTCTCCGTATAGGTCTTGGTGATGACGGCCCGCCAGGCGGGGGGGCCGTCTGGGCGCGACTTTAGGAAAACGTTGCAACCCATACAATATCGTTGCGTACAGCGAAACATATACCACCGTAAGCAACCTCTCATGCCCCGCTCCACGCCGCCCTCCAGCCCCGCGTCAAAGGCCGCCGTGCCCATCGCCCCCAAGCACACCACCGATGGCGCACCCTCCACGCCGGGGCGCGACGGCGGTGTGATTGCAGTGACCCGCGCGTTGCAGGTGTTGGAGGCCTTCGCCGTCGGCGAGTCCCACCTGTCGCTGGCCGAGTTGAGCCGGCGCTGCCAGTTGCACAAGACCACGGTGCTGCGGCTGGCGCGCACGCTGGCGCTGTCGGGCTACCTGGTGCAGCGCGAAGACGGCGACTGGCGGCTGGGCCCTGCCGCGGGCTGGCTGGGCGCGCGCTACAAGGCGGGCTTCGACGTGCAGAACGTGTTGGAGCCCGTGCTGCGCGCCCTGACCCAGGCGACCGGCGAGAGCGCCGCGTTCTACGTGCGCGAGGGCAATATGCGCACCTGCCTCGTGCGCGTGGAAGGTCCGCAGGCGCTGCGCCACCACGCCCGCATGGGCGAAGGGCTGCCGCTGGAGAAAGGCTCACCGGGCCGGGTCATCCTGGCGTTTTCCGGCGAGCCAGGCGAGGACTACGAGGCGATCCGCCGGCGCGGCTACCACTGGTCCATCGGCGAACGGGAACAGGGCGTGGCCACGGTGTCCGCCCCGGTGTTCGGGCGCAACTGGCGGCTGCTGGGCTGCGTGTGCATCTCAGGGCCGGAGACCCGCCTGCCCGCGGCCAGGCTGCAGGCGCTGGCGCAGACGATCATGCAGGCGGCCAACCAGCTGTCGTATGCCCTGGCGGGCAGGGCCGCGAGCACGGCTGCGCAGGCCCCAGGGGTCTGGCATCCTTGAAAACCAATTCCCTGAATGTTCGCCAGGCGGAGAAAGCCTCGCGCCCAGACGTGCGCGGCAGGCCATGCGGCTGAACAGGGTACGGGACGCAGCGGCGATACAGCGTTTTGCCCTTGCGACCGTACCCGAAGCGGCACCGGGTAAAGCCATGGGCAAGCCCTGAAGACGCCGAGCGTTTTCCCGCCTAGGGCGATGGCTTGGCCACCATCAGCCAGAAGCTCGCCACGAAGGCCAGGAACACTGGCACCCCCAGCACCACCCAGGCTATGAACAGCACGCGGAATGCGCACGGTGTACCCCCACCCTGCTGCGCCGCCTCCTGGGCCAGGTCGCGCATACGCAACTGCAGCCACACCACCGCAAGCCAGCAGGCCATCGCCACGCCATACAGCGCGAGCGACCACGCCACCCAGCCGGTCTGCAGCGGAATGCCCATCAACCGCACCAGCCAGAGGCCCGTGAGCGGCTGCACGAGGGCGGTCGTGGCGGTGAACAGCCAGTCGACGCGCACAACCCAACGCGCGACATGCGCCACCGTGCGCATGCCGGCGCTCAGCGCCGTGACCAGCAGGTAGAACGCCGAACCGACCCCCGTGCCGAAGAGCACGGTGGACGACAGGATGTGCAGCCACTTGAGCACGACTTAGTCCATGGCCGGCTTTCAGGGGGGGCAGCGGCAACCGCGCCACCGCCCCGTGCCCGCGTGGTCCTGATGGCGCACTGGCTGCAGCGGCCAGAGCAGGCCGATGAGAGCGGCGAGCGGAAGGTTCTTGGACAGCGGCCCGAACGGGTGCAACCACTATTGCGGCGCTCACACGGCCTTTGACAAGGCGATCCTACGCAGACGTAGGCCCCGGACCACGGCAGTGTCCCATTGCGGGTCAGAAAGTGATTCCACACGCAGCAATTCTTGTTCGTGCACTTTCTCAACCCAACAGGAGCGTTCACATGGCCAACACCAATCCACAGGACAACAATCGCGATAGCAACAACCGCGACACCCAGCAAAACCAGTCTTCGGGCCGCGGCTTCGCGTCGATGGACAAGGACCGTCAGCGCGAGATCGCTGCCGAAGGCGGCCGCGCCTCGCATGCGTCGGGTAATGCACACGAGTTCAATTCGCAGGAGGCACGCGATGCAGGCTCCAAGAGCCATGGCGGGCAGGGCTCGAACGCCTCGTCAGGCGGCTCCAGGAATGCCGGCGATTCCGACAACTCCCCATCGGGCAGCACCCGTGGCGGCACCAGCGAGCAACACGCACGCGCAGGCAGCCAGAGCCACAAGAACGACAACCGCTGAGGCGACGCCGCACCGGTCGCCGCGATGGCACGCGCCCTGAGGGGCTGCAAGGCGCAACCGCCGCGATGGCTGTCGCCATTGCGAGGACCTGCAGCACCGCAGACCGCCCCAACAGGGATGCGCGCCACGCGCGGGACTTGTTCATCGGTGCTTTAAGCACCGCGCGCCGTCCCAGCCACAAGCAAGTGTGCCCCGCTTTGTGCGGGGCACTTTTTGTTGACCCCAGCGGCATGCCGCGACAATGGACGGATGCTTCACTACCGCACCCTCCCCGTCACCGCGTTCCAGCAAAACAGCTCCATCGTCTGGTGCGATGAAACGATGGACGCCGCGGTCATCGACCCCGGGGGCGACCTGGATGCCCTGGTGGCAGAAGTGCAGCACCTGGGCCTGCAACTGAAGGCCATCTGGCTTACGCACGCGCACATCGACCACGCCGGTGGTACGGGCGAGCTGGCCGAGCGGCTGTCCCTGCCCATCATCGGACCGCATACGGGCGACCAGTACTGGATCAATGCGTTGCCGCAGCAAAGCGCCATGTTCGGCTTTCCGCCCGCGCGGCAGTTCACGCCCACGCGCTGGCTGCAGGACGGCGACACGGTCACCATCGGCCGCGAAACATTGCACGTGCGCCACTGTCCCGGCCACACGCCCGGCCACGTGGTGTTCCATGCACCGCAGATCGACCGCGCCTTCGTGGGCGACGTGTTGTTCGCGGGCAGCATCGGCCGCACGGACTTTCCTGGCGGCAACCACCAGCAACTGATCGACAGCATCACCCAGCGCCTGTGGCCCATGGGCGACCAGACGGTGTTCATCCCTGGGCACGGGCCGGAGAGCACCTTCGGGCGCGAGCGCCGCAGCAATCCTTATGTGGGCAATACGTGATTTGGCTATCTATTTTGTAGCTGATAGCGCTTTCCCAATAAGCTTTGCAAGCACTTGTGACTCATAGTTAACCTGCCCCTTGGCGTCGAGCGGCCCGCTGGACCTACGGACCTCCACCAGCGGCGCCAAGCAGGCGCTGGTGTCGTGATGGCGCCCGTTGGCTACACCCGCGAACGGGCCAGCTTAGGAGGGTGGCCAAAGCGCCGCCGGTACGCGGTGGCGAAGTTGGCCGCACTGGTGTAGCCCGCCACCCCCGCCGCCTGCCCCACGGTGAGACCCTCATGCTCCAGCGCATGGCGTGCGCGCTGCAGGCGGCAATCGCGCAGATGGTCGAACACGGTGGTGCCGTAGACGGCGCGGAACTGTCGCTGCAGCGTGTTGGCGTTCACGCCCGCGTGGCGCGCAATCTCGTCGAGAGACAGGCCGTCGGCCTGGCCCGAGCCCAGGAATGCATGCAGTTCGCGCAGGCGCTGGTGTTCGCGCGGACGCAGCGCGGCCGGTGCAGGCGCAGGCGGTGCAGTGGGGTGCTGGTGGAGCGTGCCCAGCGCCTCGCCCGCCAGTTCCAGCGCGCGGCTCTCCAGGTAGATGCTCTGCAGCAGCGGCTCCAGCTGCGGCGGATGCACGATCTGCTCGGCGATCGCCACGGCGCGCGGGGACACCTGCCAGGGCCGCGTCTCGAGATGTCGGTGCATGAAGTCGTCCAGCACGCCTGGAAACGCGCCGCATTGCGCCAGCCAGTTGTGCCCCAGGCCCAGATTGACCCGGCGCGAATACACGCCCCGTCGCGTGCGGCGCGTGAGCTGCTCCTGCTCGGCCACCGCTACCAGCACGGCGCTGGCCCCGCCGCGTGCGCTGGCCAGCGCCACGCGTTGGGCGCCATAGGAGACATCCACCGCGCCTTCGAGCAGCAGCACGATGCGCAGACCCGCTTCGATCTCGGCCTGCACGGTGAGATCCCCCGCCTCCGGCGCATCCTCCCAGTGCAGCAGCAGGCCTGGCCGCAACTCGCGCAGGCGCGCCAGGTGATCGCGCAGCGCAGGCTCGGCGGGCGGATTGCCGGGCGTCACAACGCAGCAAGGGGAGGCGCTGGCGGACGGTGAGCATGGGAAATGGCCGTGCATGGCGAACTGCGAGCCTCGAAGGAAAAAGACGACGGTAAAGCGCACCGAACCCCAGGGCAAGCAAACATCTTTGTTGGCGCGGCAAACAAAGGCAACGGCGGCATGTGGGATGCTAGCAGTCTCAATTCGCCAATGCAAATCATTCTCAATAAAATTAGCGATTCGCAACCCGCAGCACTGCTGATCGCTGCCTTGGATCTCCGCAACATGCCTTCCCCTTTCCGCTGCCTGCGCTGGATGCTCACCAGCGCATTGATCTCGCTGTGCGCTCTCTTCGCGGCCCATGCCCAGAGCACCTTGACGGTGACCGACCTTGCGGGCCGCACGGTGCGCATACCCGCCAAGGTCGAGCGCATTCTGCTCGGCGAAGGGCGCCTGCTGCCAGCACTGGCCGTATTCGACAAGGACGATCCCCTGCGTCGGCTGGTCGGCATGATGGGGGAGTTCGAGAAGCTTGACGAGGCCGGCTACGCGCAATGGAAGCGCCGCTTCCCGCAGATCGACCAGGTACCCCGCGTGGGCCGCACGAGCAGCGGCAGTTTCAGCGACGAGCAAGCCATCGCGCTGCGGCCGCAGGTGGCGATCTTGGGGCTCGCGGGCGGCCACGGCCCGAGCGAGCGCGACCGCGAGACCCTGGCGCGCCTGGAAGCCGCGGGTATCGCGGTGGTGTTCATCGACCTGCGTCACGAGCCCCTTGCCAACACACCACGCAGCATGCTGCTGCTGGGCGAAGTGCTGGGCAACAAGCGCGAGGCCGAAGCGTTCGTGCAATTCTGGCGCACACAGCTCGCGGTGGTCACCGACCGCCTCGCCCAGGCACGTCACACTGCCCCCACGGTGTTCCTGGAAAACCGCGTGGGCCTGTCCGAAGGCTGCTGCGACACCATGGTGGGCCTGGTCGGCAAACTGCTGGACGCGGCCGGCGCACACAACGTAGCCCGCGGACTGGTGCCGGGAGAATTCGGCACGTTGAACCCCGAGTTCCTGATCGCGCGACAGCCGCGCGTGTACATCGGCACGGGCATCGGCACGCTGGCCGCGGCCCGGCAAACGCCGCTGCGCGTCGTACTCGGCGCCGACGCCACGCCCGAGGCAGCGCGTGCCTCGCTCGCGCGCGCCATGCAGCGCCGCGGCATCGCGCAGTTGCAGGCCGTCCGGGAAGGCCGCGCCTACGCCATGTGGCACCACTTCTACAACTCGCCGTTCAACGTGGTGGCCGTGCAGGTGTTCGCCCAGTGGCTGCACCCCACGCTGTTCGCCGACCTCGACCCGCGTGCCACGCTGCAGACGATGTACGCGCGTTTCCAGCCGATTGCACTGGAAGGCGTCTACTGGACGGCGCTCACGCCATGAGCCTTGCCGCGCAGCTCCCAGAAACGCACGCCACAGCCCCGGGCGCAAGTGCTTCCGTCTCGCTCACCTACACCCGCCGCACCCTACTGGGCCTGGGCGCCCTGTCGGTCCTACCCGGCTGCGCCCGGCTGACGCTGGAGCAGGCGCCCCCCGTCGCGCTGCCGGGCACGCGCTGCATCGACGTCGCCTCCGGCGACCACACGCACCGCATCATGCTAGCGGTGCCGCCCGCGGCTCCGCCCCCGCAGGGTTGGCCCGTGCTCTACGTGCTGGATGGCGACCTGGTGTTCGCGCTTGCCGCGCAACTCATGCGCAATCGCTTCGCGCGCGGCCCCGGCACCCCGGCGCAGGGCGCCGTGGTGGTGGGCCTGGGTTATGCCGGCGACCGGGTGCTGGACCTGGACGCGCGCACCTACGACTACACGCCATCCGCACCCGGCCCTGCCACGGACGGGCGCGGCCGCCGCGAGGGCGGAGCCGACGGGTTCCTCGATTTCATCCACGCCACGGTGCGTCCGCAGGTGGAGCGGGCCGTGCGCACTGACATGGCGCGGCAGACCCTCTTCGGCCATTCCTATGGTGGCCTGTGCGTGTTGCACGCGCTGTTCACACGGCCCGGTGGCTTTCAGAACTACGTGGCCGCAAGCCCGTCCGTGTGGTGGCGCGACGGCTTCATCCTGCAGGAACAGGCAGGCTTTCGCGCCGCACGCCGCGGCGATGCGGCCCCTGTGCGCCTGCTCGTCACCCTGGGCGAGCGCGAGGCACAGCGGCCCGACGACCCCGCCCGCGCCGCCATCGCACGCGAGCGGCGCAGCGCCGAGCACCTGCACACGCTGCTCGACGGCCTGCGCGGTACGCCGGGACTGGACTGGCGCTTCCTGTCTTTCCCCGGCGCCGGCCATGGGGACAGCATGGCGCCCGCCGTGCAGCAGGCGCTGGCGCTCGCCATCGGAGACGGCGCATGACCGCGCTGGCCGCGCGCTATCGCCGCTTTGCCGCGCTGCGCCTGTGGCTGCTGGCAGCCATGGCCGTGGTGCTCTGCCTCACGCTCGCGCTCGATCTCGCCACCGGCCCTTCCGGCCTGCCGTTCACCGACGTAGCGGCCGGGCTGCTGCAACCCGGCAGCCTGTCCCTGGAGCAGCGCGTAATCCTCTGGGAGGTGCGCCTGCCCTACGCGGTGATGGCATTGCTGGTGGGCGCGTCCCTGGGCCTGGCGGGCGCTGAGATGCAGACCGCACTCAACAACCCGCTGGCCAGCCCCTTCACGCTGGGCCTGTCGGCAGCAGCGGCCGTCGGCGCATCCATCGCCGTCGTGGGCGGCTTCACACTCATGGCCTTCGGCGAGAACCTGGCCGTCCCGCTCTCGGCCTTCGTCTGCGCGGCGGCGGCCACGCTGCTGATCCAGTTGCTTGCGTGGCGCTACGGCGCCACGGTGGACACGGTGGTGCTGTTCGGCATCGCGCTGCTGTTCAGCTTCGAGGCGCTGCTGTGGCTCATGCAGTTCATCGCCGACAGCAATGCGCTGCAGCAGATCGTTTTCTGGACCATGGGCAGTCTCGCGCGCGCCACCTGGAACAAGATCGCCCTCGTGGCCGCCGTGCTGTTGCTGTGCGCGGTCTGGTCCGCCAGGAATGCCTGGCCGCTCACCGCGCTGCGCGCTGGCGAGGACCAGGCCCGCAGCTTCGGCATCGCGGTCGAGCGGCTGCGCCTCATCACGTTGTTGCGCGTGAGCCTGCTCGCAGGCACGGCGCTCTCGTTCGTGGGAACAATTGGCTTCGTGGGCCTGGTGGGGCCGCACATCGCGCGGTTGCTGCTGGGCGAGGACCACCGCTACTACCTGCCAGGGGCTGCACTTGCGGGCGCGCTCATGCTCTCGGGCGCCTCCATCCTCAGCAAGGTGCTGGTGCCCGGCGTGGTCCTGCCCATCGGCATCATCACCGCGCTGGTGGGCGTGCCCATGTTCCTGGCCCTGGTGCTGGGCCGCCGGAGGGGCGCATGAGCGCGGGGCTGGAGCTGCGCCGCCTGAGCGTGGGCTACCCGCGCCGGCCCGTATTCGAAGGGCTGGACCTGGAATGCGTCGCCCCAGGCGCGCTCGTGGCGCTCGTCGGCCCGAACGCCGTGGGCAAGTCCACGCTGCTTAAGGCGATCGCCGGGCTGCGGCCGGCACGCGGACAGGTGCTGCTGGACGGCACCGACCTCGCCACCCTGCCCCCGCGCGCACGCCTGCGCCGCGTGGGCTACCTGCCCCAGGCACTGCCCCAGGCCACCTCGCTCGTGGCTTACGAGGCCATGCTGAGCGCGCTGCGCGCGAGCCGCCCCGAACTGGGCCGCGAACCGGCCGAGGCCGCCATCGCCGGCGTGTTCGCCGCGCTGGAACTCGATGCGCTGGCCCTGCGCCCCCTGGCCGAACTCTCCGGCGGGCAGCGTCAGATGGTCGGTCTGGCCCAGGTGCTGGTGCGTGCGCCGCGCCTGATGCTGCTGGACGAGCCCACCAGCGCGCTCGACCTGCGTTGGCAACTAAGGGTGCTGCACGCCGTGCGCGCCCTGGTAGCCGAAGGGCGAACGCTCGCCGTGATCGCATTGCACGATCTGAACCTGGCCTTGCGTTTTTGCGACCACATCGTGGTGCTGGGCCAGGGCCACCCGCACAACCGCCTCCTCGCCGCCGGCCGCCCGGCCGAGGTCCTCACGCCCCCGCTGCTGCAAGCCGCCTACGGCGTGCGCGCGCGCGTGGAACGCTGCAGCCTGGGCCACCCCCTGGTGCTGGCCGACGAAGCGAGCTCCCCCACACACGACGTCCCATGATCCACGCCCGCGGCCATGTGCGCACCCCCGAGGCCAGCCGCTGGCTGCAGCGCCTGTGCCACCACTTCAGTCGAAAGATCGCCGTGCGCTATGACGAGCACGAGGGCCACGCCGAGTTCCCCTGGGGCCTGTGCGACATGCACGCCGACGACACCGCGCTGCACTTCGCATGCCGTGCGCAGGACGCGCAGCAGTTGGCGCGCGTGCGCTTCGCCATCGACGAGCACGTGAAGTTGTTCTCGCGCAAGCACCCGCTGGCGGTGCAGTGGCACGCATGCACACCTGCAGCCGACGGCACGCCGTAGCGCCCATCCACCAGACATCGTTTTTTTGTGCTTGAGGATAGAACTATGCAGAACCCTTCGATCCGCCAACCGCGGCTCCATTCCATCGCGCTGGCGTTGCTGGCAACCGGGGCCGGCTCGGCGGCCCTGGCCCAGGCGGCAGCGCCCGCCGCAGGTGAGGCCGCCGCCCTGCCGCAAGTCACCGTGCGCAGCAAATACGAGCGCGAGGACCTGCCCGTGCGTGCGCCCGGCCACAAGGCCGCCTCGGGCGCGCGCCTGGGCATCCTGGGGGCCACCTCCATCATGGAGGCGCCCGTGCACGTCAACGCCTACACCCGCGAACTCGCCGAGGACTGGTCGGCCCTCACGCTGCAGGACGTGCTGGAGAACGACGCGGCCGTGGTCTTCACCACCAACAAGAACCACATGCTGCAGAACTTCAACCTGCGCGGCCTGGACATGAACGCGATGGACATCGCCACCAATGGCCTGTACGGCATCGCGCCGTCCAACTCGGTGCCGATCGAAATGTTCGAGCGCGTGGAGGTGCTGCGCGGGCCGAACGTGCTGCTCTCCGGCATGCCGCCCCTGTCCAGCGTGGCAGGCACCGTGAACATGGTGACCAAGCGTGCGCTGGCCCAACCCATTGCGGACCTGACGCTGACTTATGGCACGCACTCCTACTTCCAGGCCCACGCCGACGTGGGCAAACGCTTCGGTGATGAAAAGCGCCTGGGCGTGCGCTTCAATGGTGTTTATGGCGATGGCGAGATGGGCGCCAAGGACGAGAGCCAGACCCGCCGCGTCGGCGCGCTGGGACTGGACTACCTGGGCGACCGCTCCCGCTTCTCGCTGGACCTGTACAACAGCGTCAACAAGATCGACAACGGCAGCCCCGGCATCTTCAACTTCCTGGGCAATGCGTCGATCCGCGGCGTCGGCTACCTGCTGGAGGCGCCCTCCGGTGACACCAACATGTTCCGAGGCACCCATGGCAAGTACGACAACAGCGGCGCGCTGGCCCGCGCGGAGTTCGACTTCACACAGGACTGGCAGGGTTACTTCGCGCTGGGCGGCTCCGAAGCCGAGGGCAAGGGCTTGCTGTTCGGCACCCGCGCCTTCGTCACCGGCGCGGACGGCACCACCCGCGGCGCGATCTACCACGTGCACACCCAGTCCGAGCGCCGCACGGCCGAGGCCGGGGTGATCGGCAAGTTCGAGACGGGCGCTGTCCGCCACCGCTTGCAGTTGTCTGCCAATCTCCTCAAGCACAAGGAAGGGAGCGTGAACACGGCCTGCAACTACTGCTACACCACGAACATGTACGAGCCGTTGGTCCCCAGCTTCCCGGCGGCGCCGGTGTGGAAGGGCTACACCACCGAGACCGAGTTCCGCTCGCTGGCCGTGGCCGACACCCTCGCCTTCGCCGGCGAGAAGCTGCTGCTGACCGTGGGCGGGCGCCACCAGACGGTGAAGACGCCGCTGGTGAACGGCGTGGCCAGCGACTACAGCAAGAGCCGCTTCTCGCCCATGGTGGCCGCCGTCGTGCGCCCCTGGGGTGACGATATTGCCCTGTTCGGCAACTACACCGAGGGGCTGGAGCCCGGCCAGACCGTGGGTGTAGGCTATGCCAACGCGGGCGAATCGCTCGCCCCCCGCGTCACCAAGCAGGCGGAGCTCGGCGTGAAGCTGCAAACGGGTGCGCTGACGCACACCTTCAGCGCCTACCAGATCAAGCGCCCCTCGTTCACCGGCGTTGCCCCCGCCGCCCTGGTGGAGGACGGCGAGCAGCGCCTGCGCGGTCTGGAGTGGAGCCTGTACGGCATGCTGACCGAGAACCTGTCGCTGCTGGGCGGTATCACGCGCATCGAGTCCGAGCAGCGCAACACCGGCCGGGAAACCTTTGGCGTGCCGGAATGGCGGCTGCGCATCGGCGCCGACTGGCAGACCCCTGTGCAGGGCCTGAAGGTGGGGGGCCGCGTGATCCACACCGGCTCACAATGGGCCGACTCCGGCAACCGCATCCGCGTACCGTCGTGGAACCGCCTGGACCTGAACGCCAGCTACGCCGCCACTTTCGGCGCCACCCCCGTGCGCTTCAACGCCAGCGTGGAGAACGTGACCGACAAGAACTACTGGATCGGCACGTTCGGCGATGGCTTCGTGATGCCTGGCGCACCACGCACCTTCAAGGTGTCCGCAACGGTCTCGTTCTGACGAGGCTCAGCGCGCCCCGCCGGCCGCATGCATGCGGCCGGGACCGCTGCCCAATGCCCGACGCACGCCATGCCCGTCTTCACCCTCCTCGGCCTGGCCGCCAGCACGCTGGCCTGCCTGTGCCTCTACGCCGCCTCGCCCCACCAGCGCCTGTGGGCGGCGCCCTGGCCGCTCCGCCCCGCACGCATCGCGGGCGCGGCGCTGCTGCTGCTCTCCTGGCTGGCGCTGGTGCAGGACCTGCACCGCCTGGCCGCCGCCTTCGTCCTGGGCACCACGCTGATGCTGGCGCTCGCCGTACTGCCCTATGCAGGAGCACTGATCCATGCCCGCCGCACGCCATGACCCCATCCGGCCCGACTGGGTCTCCAAAACCCTGGCCGGCTTGGTGCTGGGCCTTTGCCTGGCCCTTATCGCCTCAGCCCTGCTGATGACGCAACTGCGCGACATGCCGCTTGCGGTGGGCGGGCAGCTCGCCATGTGGCTGGTGCCCCCGGTGTGGCTGGGCGTGCTGTCCGGCGTGTATTTCTTCAGAAGCGGCCGGCACGCCTGGGCCTGGCTGCTGGGCGCCAATGCCGTGGGCCTGGGCCTGTGGTGGCTGCTGTGGCAAGGGGGCGCGGCATGAGGGCCGACCACGTTCGCATCTACAAGTCCGTTCATACCTGGACGGGCATCCTGAGCGGCCTGGCGCTGTTCATCGCGTTCTACGCCGGGGCGCTCACGGTGTTCAAGGAGCCCTTGCGCCAATGGTCCACGCCGCCCGCGGCCGGCATGCAGCCCGTGCCGATGGACGAGGCACAGCCGCTCATCGCGCAAGCCCTGGCCACCGTGCCCCCCTCCGTGCGCGCCACGGTGCTCTCGCTGCGGGGCGATGGCGCTATTCCGCGCCTGGAATGGCAGGTACGCGCGCCCGGCGCCGACGACCACGACGAGGGCGCCGCCCGCCACTACTCCGCCACGCTGGGCGCGGACGGCAGCTTGCAGGTGCGCGAACAACCACCATCACGGCTGGTGGAGTTCATCGACGTGCTGCACCGCGTCGTCGGACTGCCCGTGGATTCGGACCCGAACCGCTGGGTCATGGGGGCGGTCTCGGCGCTGTACTTCGTGGCGCTGGTCTCCGGCGTCGTGGTGCTGCTGCCCTCGCTGGCCAAGGATTTCTTCGCACTGCGCGTGGGCAAGAACACCAAGCGCATGTGGCTGGACGCGCACAACGTGGTGGGCATCGTCAGCCTGCCGTTTCACATGGTCATGGCACTGAGCGCCGTGGTGTTCGCCTACCACGACCAGATCTACGCCCTGCAGGACAGGCTGCTGCACCAGGGCCGGTGGTCGCAGTCCTCCGCCAGGCCCCCGGCGCTGCCCGGCGCCGCGTCAGCGCGCGACCCCGCCGACATGCTCCTGCCATCGCAGCTCGTGCGTATCGCCAGGCAAGCGGCGCCGGGCTTCGAGCCCACCGCCCTGCACTACGCGCAAGTGACGGGCCCGCGGCCCCTGGTGCGTGTGTGGGGCAAACACCCCCAGGACATCGCGCCGCGCGCCATGGGCGGGTTTGCCGCGATCGATCCGTACAGCGGCAAGCTCCTGTCGGCCGACTACCTCCCGGGCGCGCAGAGTACGCCCAACCTGCTCATCAGCAGCTTCTTCGCGCTGCACATGGCCTCGTTCGGTGGCACGGCCGTGCTGTGGCTGTACTTCCTGCTGGGGCTGGCGGGCGCATGGCTGTTCTACAGCGGCAATCTGCTGTGGGTCGAGACACGGCGCAAGGCCCAGCGCAAGGGCGTGGGCACCAGCGGCGCCCTGCCCGAGCAGCGGCGCGACACGGCCCTGATGGCCGCCGCCACGGTGGGCGTGTGCATCGGCTGCGTGGCCGGCCTGTCGCTGACCCTGGCCGCGGCCAAGTGGCTGCCGGGGCGCGTGCAGGACATGGCCGCCTGGCACGTGGGCATTTATTACGCGGTGTTTTTCGCCAGCGTGGTCTGGGCCTTCTTTCGTGGCGCGGCGCGCGCGGCCGCGCCGCTGCTGTGGCTGGCAGTGGCCTGCACGCTGGCCATCCCCGCCTCCAGCCTGCTGGGCTGGTTGGCACCAGGCGCCGGTGCCTGGGCGGATGGCGCGCTGCTGGGCGTGGACCTCACTGCGCTCGCAGGGGCGCTGGCACTGGCGTGGATGGCGCGCGCCACGGCGCGGCGCGTACGCAGCGGGCCACGGGACAGCGTCTGGTCCGCGCCCATGCGCAGGAAAGAATCCGAATAAAAACAAGCTCCATCGCTTATCCCATAAGCGCTGACAGCTATATTTTCCATAGCATTATCCGCGCCGCGATGCCTGGTACAGCCCCTGCACCTTGGGCACGTTCTGCTCCAGCTCGCGGATGCGGTCGGGCCCCGACGGGTGGGTGGACAGGAACGCGATGCCGCCGTTGCCCGTGGCCTCGCCCATCTTGCGCCACAGGCTCACGGCGGCCTGGGGGTTGTAGCCCGCGCGGGCGGCCAGCTCCAGGCCGACCAGGTCCGCGTCGGTCTCGTCGGAGCGGCTGAACTTGAGCGTGAGCAGCTGCGTCCCCAGGTTGGCGGCTGCATTGCCCAGGTCGCCCAGGCCCAGCAGCTGCGCGCCCAGCGACAGGCCGATGCTGGTGGCCTGGCTCTTGGCCACGCGCGAGCGCGCATGCTCGCGCAGCGCGTGGGCCATCTCATGGCCCATGACCATGGCGATCTCGTCGTCGGTCAGCTTGAGCTGGTCCAGGATGCCCGTGTAGAACGCAATCTTGCCGCCGGGCATGCAGAAGGCGTTGATCTGCTTGCTGCCGATCAGGTTGACCTCCCAGCGCCACTGCGCGGCGCGGCTGTTCCACTGCGCGGCGTACGGAATGATCTGCCGCGCGATCGCGCGCAGCTTGAGCAGCTGGGGGTGGTTGTCCGGCGCCAGTGCGCGCTTGGCCTTGGCCTGCGCCAGCAACTGGCTGTACTGCTGGACAGCGGAGTCTTCCAGCGTCTCGGCCGGCACCAGCCGGCGCATGCCCGAGGCCGACCCCACCTCCACCTGCGCCGCGACCGGCAGCACGAGCGTGCCAGCCGCCGCCAGCACGAAGGCGCGGCGCGCCTGCCAGGTGCCGCCCCGCGCGGCACAGCAACGGCAGCCCGCATCCACGGGCAACGGGGGCACAGAGACGGTGGGGCTGTTCATGGGCAGCAGTCTAGCGGCGCGCGTCACCGCCTGCATGTAGGCGGGCAGGCACTGCGCCACGACGGCAGCGGGAACCATGCGCGGGTCAATCGTCGTTGTCTTCCCATTCGCGGCGCCAGCGCTTGTATGCCTTCTTCTGCTCCTTGTGATGGCGTTTGCGCCACTTCTTCCATTCGTCGTGGTCATCGTCATCGTCGCGCCAGTGGGGCGCGTACACGGGCTGTGGCACGACCATCACGGGGCGCGGCGCATAGACGGGGCGGGGCACGACGTAGGCGGGTGGCGGCGCCACATACACCGGGGCCGGCTCGGCATAGATGGGGCCTGGAAGGCCGATGCCCACGCTCACGTTCACTTCGGCTTGGGCACAGGCGGCCGCCAGGCCCAGGAGGGCCGCGACCGCGCGCTGGCGATGGTTCATGGGTTGTCCTTTACGCACCGGCCGACGCGGATGCGCCGGCCCTGGCCTTTCAGGCAACGGCAGCCTGCCCGGCCGGGTTGACCGCCGGCTGTAACCAAACGCCAGCAAGTGCAAGCTCAGGCAGCGGCGGCGCCCGCAGCAGGCCGGGTTGTGCGCAGTTCCGCCCAGATCACCAGCAACAGGCCCGCCAACACCGCCGCCAGCCCGCCATAGGCCATGGCGGAAGGTGACTCGCCCACCACCGCCACGGCCAACGCAAAGGCGGTCACCGGCTCGGCCAGCGCCAGCGTCACGCCGGTGGCGCCGCTGATGTGGCGCAGCGCCGTGCTGAACAGCAGGTAGGCCACGCCCGTGGCCACCAGGCCCAGGTACAGCACGATGCCCAGCGCCCCCGGCGCCACCGTGGGCGCGCCGCCCAGCAGCAACGCCACGGGCAGCGACAGCAGGCCCGCCGTGCCGAACACGGCCAGGTTCACGACGGCCGCGCCGGCCTGCGCCACCAGGCGCTTGTTGGTCAGCGCATACATGGCGTACGCCAGCCCCGCCAGCAGGCACAGGGCGATGCCGGTCCAGGGGGCGCGCACCGTGCTGCCGCCGTCCAGCGCCATGGCCGCGCCGCCCGCCACGCCCAGCAGCGTGCCCAGCCACCATACGGGGGCCGGCAGCCGCCGCTGCGCCACGGTCTGCAGCAGGCCCGCCCAGATCGGGCCGCTACCGATGGCCAGGGCCGTGCCCAGGGCCACGCCGGCGGACTTCACGCCCGCGAAGAAGCTCAGGTTGTACGTGGCCACGCAGGCGCCCGCCAGCAGCACCGGTCCCCAGCGCAGGCCGCCGCCGCGGCGCACGCGCCAGGCGGGCCAGGCCAGCAGGGCGAAGAAGGCGCTGGCGATCACCAGGCGCAAAGCGCCCACCCAGTAGGGCGACAGCCCCGCGGGCGCCAGGCTTTGCGCCGTGCCGGTGGTGCCCCAGAGCATGGCGGCCAGCAGCACCATGGCAATGCTGCGAATCGATGCGGTGTTCATGCCTGCGATGGTGCCCGCACGCCGCAGGGCAACTATCGAGCAACGCGCGTGGTGCCGCGCGCTTTACTTCATTATTGATAGCTGCTTGCGCTTATCCATCAAGCGCTGGATGCCGTTTTGGCTTGTATCCGCAGCGCCCGCGCCCCCAAGCCCCGCTCGCGCCGCAGCGCATAGGCCAGGGCGCTGGCGCTGGCGTAGCCGCAGCGCAGGGCCGTGGCCTCCAGCGACTGGCCGCGGGCCAGGGCGCGCTCGGCCAGGTCCAGCCGCCGCGCGCGCAGCCACTGCTGGGGCGTGTCGCCCGTCAGCTCCAGCAGCCGCGCGTGAAAGCGCGCCGCGCTCAGGTGGAACAGCCGCGCCATGCGGGCGGTGGGCCAGTCCTCGTGCAGGGCCGCGTCCACGGCGGCACACAGGGCGGCCAGGTCCAGCCCGCGGCGCGCCAGCACGCGCGGGGCCTGCAGCAGCAGCGCCAGGCGCGCGGCCGCGCCACCGGGCTCGGGCACGGTGCGCGCCGCCGCGGGCACGGCGAAGCGGCGCACGCGGTCCACCGCGGCCTGCGCCGGCACGTCGATCACCAAGATGCGCGTGTCCGGGCGGGCCAGGTAGCCATGCTCGGTGCCCGCGGGCACCACCATGCCGCAGGCCGTGTCCACGAAGGCGGCGCGGCCGGCCACCTCCAGCTCCATGCGCCCCTGCAGCGCGTACAGCACCTGCGCATGGGCGTGCGCATGGGCCTGGTGCTCGCCACCATAGTGGCGCACCGAAGCGACGGGGTGCAGCAGCGCGGATGCGGAACGGGCCATGCTCAAATACTAGGGCAATGCCGCTCTGGCTTTTTCACGACCGCGCCTCTTTTCCGCATCCATGCCGCCTGACGCCCCCGCATCCGCCGCCGCCCGCCGCTCCTGGCGCCAGGCCTGGCTCGTCTACCTGGAGCCCGCGAGCCTGCGCATGCTGGCCCTGGGCTTTTCAGCAGGCCTGCCGCTGCTGCTGGTACTGGGCACGCTGAGCTTTCGGCTGCGCGAGGCGGGCATCGACCGCACGACCATCGGCTACCTGTCGTGGGTGGGGCTGGCCTATGCGTTCAAGTGGGTCTGGTCGCCGCTGGTGGACCGCCTGCCGCTGCCGCTGCTCACGCGCTGGCTGGGGCGGCGGCGCAGCTGGCTGCTGCTGGCGCAAGGTGTGGTGGCCGCGGGCCTCGTCGGTATGGCGCTGGCCGACCCGCGCCAGGGGCTGGACGCCATGGTGTGGTGCGCACTGCTGGTGGCCATTGGCTCGGCCACGCAGGACATTGCGCTGGATGCGTTCCGCATAGAGTCTGCCGACACCGACCACCAGGCCGCGCTGGCCGCCACTTACCAGACGGGCTACCGCCTGGCCATGATCTGGGCCGGCGCGGGCGTGCTGTGGGTGGCTGCCCGCGCGGAGGACGCCAGCCTAAGCGGCTACCAGGCCGGCGCCTGGACCACGGCCTACCTCGTCATGGCCGCATCCATGCTGGTGGGGGTGGTGACGGTGCTGCTGTCGCCCGAGCCCACGCCGCGCCCACTGCCGCCCGCGCGCAACCTGGGCGAGTGGCTGCATGGCGCGGTGGTGGCGCCGTTTGCCGACTTCATCCGGCGCTACCGCTGGCAGGCGGCGCTGATCCTGGCGCTGATCGCCGTGTACCGCATCAGCGACGTGGTCATGGGCATCATGGCCAACCCGTTCTACGTGGACATGGGTTACACCAAGGACGAGGTGGCCGCCGTGACCAAGGTCTTCGGCGTGGTGATGACGCTGGCCGGCGCCTTCGTGGGCGGCGTGCTATCCATGCGCCTGGGGGTAATGCGCGTGCTGATGCTGGGCGCGGTGCTCAGCGCCCTGAGCAACCTGCTGTTCGCCTGGCTGGGACAGCGCGGGCACGATGTCACCGGCCTGGTGCTGGTGGTCTCGGCCGACAACCTCGCGGGCGGCATCGCCTCGGCCGCGTTCATCGCCTACCTGTCCAGCCTGACCAACGTGCAGTACTCGGCCACGCAGTACGCGCTGTTCAGCTCCATGATGCTGTTGCTGCCCAAATGGCTCGCGGGCTTCTCGGGCCAGTTCGTGGACGCGCAGGGCTACAGCGCGTTCTTCACGGGCACGGCCCTGCTGGGCCTGCCGGTGCTGCTGCTGGTGGCGCTGGCGTCCAGAGCCCAATCACCCTCCAGCGCTTGATGGACAAGCGCGGGCAGCTATCAAAACGATACCCACAACGGTTTACCTAACTTTACCCGGCCGACAACCCTGCGAGATGCCGCGCGGGGAACATGGCAGTCCAGAAAGGCCCACCCACCCATGAGTTCGCAACTGCTGATGATCGAAGACGACCACCGCCTCGCGCAGATGGTGGGCGAGTACCTCGGCCAGTCCGGGCTGCAGGTCACGCACATGGCCGACGGCGCCAGCGGCCTGGCGCGGCTGCAGGCGCCCGAGGGCGGACAACTGCCCGACCTGGTGATCCTGGACCTGATGCTGCCCGACATCGACGGCCTGGAGGTGTGCCGGCGCATCCGCGCGCTGCCGGGCGCCGCCGCCCAGGTGCCGGTGCTGATGCTCACGGCCAAGGGCGACCCCATGGACCGCGTGATCGGACTGGAGATAGGCGCCGACGACTACCTGCCCAAGCCCTTCGAGCCGCGCGAGCTGCTGGCGCGCATCCGCGCCATCCTGCGCCGGCGCGAGAGCGGCGCCCAGCCGGCCACGCAGGTGCTGCGCTTCGGCTCGCTGGAGATCGACCGCGACGCGCGCACCGTCAGCGTGCACGGCCAACCGGCGGAGCTGACCTCCTACCAGTTCGACCTGCTGGTGACCATGGCCGAGCGCGCGGGTCGCGTGCTCACGCGCGACCAAATCATGGAGGCCGTGCGCGGGCGCGAGCTGGAGGCGTTCGACCGCTCCATCGACGTGCACATGGGCCGCATCCGCGCGGCCATCGAGGCGGACCCCAAGAACCCGCGCCGCATCCTCACCGTGCGCGGCGTGGGCTATGTCTTCGCCAAGCAGCAGGACTGACCTGCCTCTTTTGAAAAGCCCCGCACGCATGTCCCTCATCAGCCCCTTCTCCCGCCGCCTGTACCTGCGCATCTGGCTGGCCGTGGTCGGGGGCGTGCTGGTGTTCGCCTTCGCCGTGGGCATGGCCTGGCGCTGGGCGGCCGAGCAGAACCAGCAGCAGCCGCCCTCGCGCGAGATCCGCATCACGGACGCCGCGGGCCGCACGCTGGTGGATGGCGTGGGCCTGCGCCAGCGGCGCGACCCCAGCGAAGGCGTGCTCTACCGCATCGAGAGCGCCACGGGCGAGGTGTTCGAGATGCACCTGTCCCCGCGCCCGCCCCGCCCGCGCCCCGACGAGCGCGGTCCCGCCGCGTGGTTCCGCCCGCCCTTCGGCTTTCTGTGGATGCTCGCGCTGGTGGGCATTGCCGTGACCGTGGGGGTGTTCCCCATCATCCGCCGGCTGATGCAGCGGCTGGAGCAACTGCAGCGCAGCGTGCAACGCTTCGGCGAGGGCGACCTGTCGGTGCGCGTGGCCGAGCAGGGCCATGACGAGGTGGCGGCGCTGGCGCGCCAGTTCAACGCCGCCGCCGCGCGCATCGAGACGCTGGTGCAGTCGCACAAATCGCTGCTGGCGAATGCCTCGCACGAGTTGCGCTCGCCGCTCACGCGCATCCGCATGGGGCTGGAGCTGATGCAGGGCGGCACGCCCTCGCCCGCATTCCGCGCCGAGATTGAACGCAACATCGCCGAACTGGACCAGTTGGTGGACGAGATCCTGCTGGCCAGCCGCCTGGATTCCGGCGCCGCCGATGTGGGCACGGTCGAGCCCGTGGACCTGGTGGGCCTGGCCGTGGAGGAATGCGTGCGCGTGGACGCCGAACTGCACGTAGGCTCCGGCGATGGTGCAGACGCCATGACGGCGCCCGTCGAAGTACCGGGCGTGTCCAAGCTGCTGCGCCGCGCGGTGCGCAACCTGCTGGAGAACGCGCGGCGCCACAGCCAGGGCAAGATCACCCTCACCCTCACGCGCGAAGGGCACGACGCCGTGCTGCGCGTGTGCGACCACGGCCCGGGCGTGCCGCCCGCGCAGCGCGAACGCATCTTCGAGCCCTTCTACCGCTTGCCGGGCGCCAGCGAACGCTCGGGCGGTGTGGGCCTGGGCCTGGCGCTGGTGCGCTCCATCGCGGCGCGCCATGGCGGCAGCGTGGTGTGCGAGGACCGACCCGATGGCGCGGCGGGCGCCTGCTTCACCCTGCGCCTGCCGGTCACACGCTGAGCGTCGGCGCACACGCCCTTGCCTCAGCAGGCACATTCGCCCATGTTGTAGGGTGGCGCTATTCCCGTTCCGCAAGGCCTGCCCATGACCGCCGCCGCGCCCTTCTTTGCACCTGCGCCGCCGCTGCAGGTGGCGCACTGGTTCAACACCCCCGAGCCGCTCACGCTGGACAGCCTGCGCGGGCGCGTGGTGGTGCTGCACGCTTTTCAGATGCTGTGCCCTGGCTGCGTGGAGCACGGCATCCCGCAGGCGCGGCGCGTGCATGAGGCGTTTGCGCCGGATCAACTCGTCGTGATCGGCCTGCACACGGTGTTCGAGCACCACGCCGTGCAGGGCACGCCAGAGGCGCTGCAGGCCTTCATCCACGAATACCGGCTGCGCTTTCCCATCGGCCTGGACCAGCCCGATGCGCCGCGCAGCATTCCACGGACCATGCAGAGCCTGTCGCTCAGCGGAACGCCCAGCCTGGTGGTGCTGGACCCGCAGGGCCGCGTGCGCCTGCACCACTTCGGCCATCTGGACGATCTGCGGCTGGGCGCGCTGCTGGGCCGGCTGCTGGCAGAACCCACGCCAGCCGCCCCGGCGACCGTGCCCGCCACGGGCTGCGACGATGGCGGCTGCCCACTGCCCGATCAGCCCCGCCCATGAACATGACCCCCTTGCCTTCCCAACCCACGGCCCTGGGCACGCTGCGCGCCGTGCTCACCGGCCGCGCGCAACCCTACACCCGCCCCGGCAGCCGCAGCGCCATTGCCAAGCAGGCACGCAGCGGCCCCGTCGCCGTAGGCGCGGAGGGACTGGACGGTGACGAGCAGGGCGACCTGCGCGTGCATGGCGGCCCCGACAAGGCCGTGCACTGCTATGCATGGCCGCAGTACACGCCCTGGCGCGAGGAGCTGGCGGGCCACGCCGCGGCGCAGGCGCTGCTCGCGCAGCCCGGTGCCTTTGGCGAGAACTTCAGCCTGGACGGCGTGCAGGAGGCCCAGGTGTGCATTGCGGACCAGTGGCACATCGGCAGCGCCGTTTTCGAGGTCAGCCAGGGCCGCCAGCCCTGCTGGAAGCTGAACGACCGCTTCCAGGTGCCCGACATGGCGCTGCGCGTGCAACGCAGCCTGCGGGCGGGTTGGTATCTGCGTGTTCTGCAACCCGGGACGGTGCAGGCGGGCGACACTGTCTGGCTGCTCGCGCGGCCACAGCCCGCGTGGCCCATCGCACGGCTGCTGGAGGTGATCGACCGGCGCGACTGCACACCCGCCACGCTGCGCGACATCCTCGCTCTGCCGCTGCCGCCGTCATGGCAGCGGCTGTTCCAGCGGCGCCTGGACAGCGGACAGAGCGAGGCCTGGGACGCGCGCCTGCAAGGGCAGCACTGACGGCCTGTCAGGCGCGCTGCGGCCAGCGCCAGGCCGACCAGCCGTACATCGCCGCGCCGGCCACCAGTGCCCCCGCCGCCAGCGCCAGCCCCCGGGCAAAGCCCTGTCCGGCATCGGCGTGCGCGAGCAGCCACGCCACCAGCGGCGGACCCGCGATCTGGCCCAGGCCGTAGACGGCCGTGACCAGGCTCGCAAAGCTGTCGGCAGACTGCGGCCACAGGCGCCGCGCCTCCTGCAGGCCGTAGAAGGTGATGGCCGTGAACGGCAGGCCCACCAACGCGCTGCTGAGTGCAAAGCCCGCCGGCGTGGGCCAGAGCAGCCCCAGCACGATGCCCAGCGCCTGCAGCGCATACGCCGCCAGCAGCAGCCAGCGCCGGTCCCAGGCGCTGGGCGCGCGCGTGCTGAGCGCCGCGCCCACGGCCACGCCCGCGCCGAACATCGGCCAGAACAGGTCGGGCCAAGGCGAGCCAGGCGGTAACGCGGCACGCGCGATCACGGGCAGGAAGGTGGCGGTCACGATGTAGCCCAGCCCCGCCAGGCCGTACGCCACGGCGTGCACGCCGCGCGCCGCCAGGGTGCCGGCGTTTCCCCCCTGCGCGGCCGCGCGGGGCTGGGCACCGGCGTCGGCCTTGACTGCGCGGCCGCGCACCACGGGCCACACGCCCACGCACAGCAGCACCGAGAGCACCCCGAAGACCACCCAGCCCGAGGCCGCACGCCACTGCGCTGCCACCATCGCGCTGGCGGCCAGCCCCGTGAGCACGATGCCCACGCCCGGCCCGCAGAAGATCAGCCCGCCCATGGCCGGGCGGCCCAGCACCGCCAGGCGCACCATGCACCAGGCCGCCACGTTCAGCAGCACGAAGGCGCTGGCGGCCCCGGCCGCAAAGCGCAGCGCCGGCCAGGCGACGGCCACGGGCAGCGCCATCGCCAGCGTGAGCAGCACCGTGGCCACCAGCCCGGCACGCGCCAGCCGCGCCGGATGCCAGCGCGCATAGAAGCCCGGTGCCACCCAGGGCAGTGCCATGCAGGCCAGCGCCCCCAGCAGGTAACCCACGTAATTGGCCGTGGCCAGCCAGCTGCCCTCGGTGAGGGTCAGCACCCCGTCGTGCAGCATCATGGGCAGCAGCGGGGTGAACGCGAACCGCCCCACGCCCATGGCCACCGCCAGCGCCAGCATGCCGGCCAGGGCCACAGCATGGGGCCGCTCGCTCCAGTGCAGGGCGGGCCCGCGGGGCGCGGGCGCAGCAATCGACGGGGTGGCTTGTGGTTCCATGGCGCGGTCTCCGGCGGTATGATCGCCATCAATCTTTTTTTAAGATGATTTTTTGACAAATCATCTCACAAACATATCCATGGACCTGGTGGCACTGGAGATTTTTCGCACGGTGGCCCATGAGGGCAGCGTGACGCGGGCGGCCGAGCGGCTGGGCCGCGCCCAGTCCAACGTGACCACGCGCGTGCAGCAGCTGGAGGAGCAACTGGGCGCCGCCCTGTTCCTGCGCGAGGGGCGGCGCATGGTGCTCACGCCCGCGGGCGCCACGCTGCAAGGTTATGCCGAGCGCCTGCTGGCGCTGGCCGAGGAGGCGCGACAGGCCCTGCACCCGGGCACTCCCGCCGGCCACCTGCGCATCGGCGCCATGGAAAGCACGGCCGCCGCGCGCCTGCCCGCGCCCCTGGCGCAACTGCACGCGCGCTGGCCCGCGCTGGTGCTGGAGCTGCGCACCGCTCCCTCACGCCAACTCGTGGAGCAGGTGCTGGCCCACGAACTCGACTGCGCCCTGGTGGCCTGGCCGCCGCCGGGCCTGGACGAGGAGGCCCCGGTGCAGCGCACGCCCGTCTGGACGGAATCACTGCTGCTGGCCCTGCCGGCCAGCCACCCGCCTGTCGAAACACCTGCCGACCTGCGCGTGCACACCCTGGCTGCGTTTGCGCACGGCTGCACCTACCGCCGCATCGGCGAAGACTGGATGCGCCAGGCCACGGGCCAGGCGCCGCAGGTACTGGAGCTCGCGTCCTACCCGGCCATCCTGGCCTGCGTGGCCGGGGGCCGTTGCGCCGGCGTGGTGCCTGAGGCGATGGTCGATCTGCTGCACACGCCGCCCGCGCTGCGCTGGGTGCCGCTGGGCCCCTGCGACACGGTGCTGGTGCACCGCAGGGGCTATGCCACGCCCGCGCTGGCCGCGCTGCAAGCAGCGCTACACGGCGCCCAGGACACCCCCTCTGTCCTCGCCCCCGATTCTTCTTTGCGGAGCTGACCCCATGAATGCCTTGCTGCAACGCCTGCAGATCGACCTGCCCCTCTTCCAGGGGCCCATGACGGGCTCGGACACGCCCCAGTTGGCCGCCGCCGTCTCCCAGGCCGGCGGCCTGGGCTTTCTGGGCTGCGGCATGCGGTCGCCTCAGGCCATGCGCGAGGCCGCTGCCGCCGTGCGTGCGGCCACCGCCAAGCCCTTCGGCATGAACCTGTTCGTGCTGGAGCAGCCCACGCCCGATGCGGCCACGGTGCAGGCCGCCATTGACCGCCTGGCGCCGCTGTACGCCGACCTCGGCCTGCCCCCACCCGAGGCGCCAGCGCGCTGGTGCGAGGACTTCCTCGCGCAGTTCGAGGCGCTGCTGGAGGCACGCCCCGCCGTGGCCAGCTTCACCTTCGGCATCCTGAGCGCCGCGCAGGTGCGCCGCCTCCAGGACGAGGCCGGCTGCTACGTGATCGGCACAGCCACCACGCTGGCCGAGGCGCAGGCATGGGCCGCCGTGGGTGCGGACGCCGTCGTCGCCAGCGGCATGGAGGCCGGCGGCCACCGCGGCACCTTCCTGGGCGACTTCGAGGCCAGCATGGTCGGCACCCTGGCGCTGGTGCCGCAGTGCGTGGATGCGCTCTCCATCCCGGTGATTGCCGCCGGCGGCATCATGGACGGGCGCGGCATTGCGGCTGCCCAGGCGCTGGGCGCGCAGGGGGTGCAGTTGGGTACGGCCTTCCTCGCCTGCCCCGAGTCCGCCATCGGCACTGCGCAGCGCGCCGCCATGGCCGACGCACAGGCCACGCACACGCGCGTCACGCGCATCTACTCCGGCCGACCCGCCCGCGGCATCGTCAACACGCTGATGCAGCAACTGGCACCGCACGAGGCCGCCGTGCCCGCCTACCCGGTGCAGAACGCGCTGACCGGCCCGCTGCGCAAGGCCGCCGCCAGCCGGGGACGCGCGGACTACCTGTCCCTGTGGGCAGGCCAGGGCGTGGCCGCCGCGCGCGCGCTGCCGGCACAGCAGCTGGTGGCGCTGCTGGCGCAGGAATGGCAGGCCGCACTGCGGCGCCTGAAGTTTTAAGTCTTTTTGGGCTCCAGCGCTTTCCCATCAAGCGCCAGCAGCTATTCAATATATAGCAAAGCAGAGAATTATCGGAGGGCGGTGCGATCCCCATCCAGCCACTGTCCCGCCACGCTGTCCGGCAGGTACAGGCCCTGGGCCAGGTAGTCGTCCAGCCGCCGGCGGTCGGGCGAACGCAGCTTGATCAGCGGCGGCAGCGGCCCGCGCACGCGCATGAACAGCAGCCGCAGCTTGAGCGCCGCGCGGCGCCAGCGGCCCTGCACGTGCAGGAAGTACGGCCCCGACTCCGCCGGGGACAGGCCCAGTCGGTAGCTGCCGCCGCGCAGCAGGATCACCTGCAGCGCCAGGTGCATGGTCAGGTAGGCGGGCATGTCGATGCGCTGCAGCGCCTGCGCGTACAGGCCCTGGGCCTGCAGGTGGGCGATGTACTGCTCGCCGGTGCGGGCGATGACCTCCTGCGTGAATTCACGCTGCAGATCCTCGATGAAGGGGCTGCCGGGCGGCGCGGCCATGAACCAGTTCTCCACCACCGGCCGGTCCGGGACGCTGGTGTACTGCTGCAGGTAGTAGCCCACGAAGTCGGCACCCGTGCGCGCCTGCTCCTGCAGAACCCAGTCCAGCGGCTGGGTGAGGATGGTGCTCGCGTCCAGCCAGATGCCGCCGTGACGGCGCAGCAGCTCCAGGCGGATCCAGTCGGCACGCTTGGCCGCCGATGCGCCGTCAAGTGCAGCAGGGATGGCCGGCAGGTACCGCAGCACGCCACGCTCGTCCAGGATGCGGATCTCGAAATGCGGATGCAGGCGCCGCCAGTGGTCGAAGCAGCGCTGCACCAGCAGCGGCGGTGTGCCGCCCTGCCAGTAGCTCCAGAGAATGCGGGGAATGGCCGTGCGCGCGGCCGGCGCCGCGGCTGCGGTGCCCGTGGCGTGCAGCGTGAACACGGGCGCTGGAGCGGCCTCCAGGTCGCGCGGGCACCGGCGGTACCAGCGCTTCAGCCAGCCCGCCAGCCACAGTTCGCCCCGGTGCTTCCAGTGGGTGGAGGATGGCGCATGCGACATGGGTCAGCCCTTTGCTTCGACCGCCACGACACCCCAGGCACGGCGCAGCCGCAGCGCGCGCAGCCACCAGCCGCGCCGCACGTAGGCGCGCAGCAAGGCCTGCGCCGACAACGGCGATGCCGCGATGAAGTCGTCACGCAATCGCTGCGCTGCGACTCGGCGTTCGGCCACGGGCAGATCGGCCCGCTCCAGGAAGCGCGCCGCGCCGGCAAGGTTGCGCGCACTCTGGTGGGCCAGGGCGAAATGCAGCGCCGCGCTGGCAGGCAAGGCCCCTTCGGCCTCGGCCGTGCGCAGCGCCTGGGCAAACGCGCCCAATGCCCGTGACTGATCGAGCGCCTTGGGCAAGGTCATCGTCGCCAGGATGCTGCTGCCGCGCTGGCGGTAGGCCACCCAGGGCTGGGGCATGTAGCAATAGCTGCGCGCGCGCAGCAGGGCCAGCGGCATGGCGGCCATGTCCTCGAAGTAGCGGCCCGCGGGAAAGCGCAGGTCTGCGCCCCACAGCGCGCGCCGCGTGACCTTGGACCAGGCATGCAACTGCCCAGTCATCAACACGCCCGTCAGCAGCGCAGCGCCGTCGCGCTGAAGCCCCCCCGCCGGGCCGGCAAAGGTGGCGCGATGGCCCTCGCCGCGCAGCAGGTGCTTGAGTTGCGTACGCTCGCGCCACACCATGAAGTCGCACAGCACCGCATCCGGGGCATGGCGCTGCACGGTGGCCTGCAAACCGGCCAGCGCGCCGGGCAGCAGCTTGTCGTCGGAGTCCAGGAACCAGAGGTATTCACCGCGGGCGGCGCCGATCATGGTGTTGCGCGCGGCGCTCAGGCCCTGGTTGACCGCGTGGCGCATCAGGGTCAGCCGGCCGGGCCAGCGCTGCGCCAATTGCTGCATCAGTGCACGCGAACCATCGGTGGAACAGTCGTCGAGCACCAGCACCTCCACGCCTGCCCCCCCCTCCACGGCAAGCGGCAGTTGCGCCACCTGCTCCACCACGGAGGTGAGACACGCTTCCAGATAGTCCCGCACGTTGTAGACCGGCACCAGGATGCTGAGCCAGGGCGCAGCCGGCGCGCGCACGGCGCCGCTCACTGAGCAACCTCCAACCCCCGCAGCAGCAGGTCCTCGTACCGCTTCGTCATGGTCTGCAGGCTGTACAGGTGCCGGGCGTCTTCCTGCGCGGCCTGGGCCATGCGCTGCGCCTCGTCATCGCGCACTAGCAGCCGCTCCAGTGCGTCGGCCAGCGATGCGGGATCGGCATGCGCGGCCAGCAGGCCATTGCGGCCGTCATCGATGATTTCCTGCACGCCCACCACACGGCTGCCCACCACCGCACAGCCTGCGGCCATGCCCTCGATCAGCGACAGGGGCATGCCCTCGTAGTGCGTGGCCAGCACGCAGATGCGGTGGCCCATGAGCAGTCCCGGCACATCGCCGCAATGGCCCAGGAATTCCACCTGCCCGTCCAACCCTAGGGCCGTGCACAGCTTGCGCGCCGCCCGCTGCGCCGCCGCCTTGCCGCCGCCGGCCAGTTTGACGGGCGGCGTGAGGCCGCGATCGCGCAGCAGCGCGACGGCGCGCAGCAGCGTGGCATGGTCCTTCTGGCGCGCAAAGCGCGCGGCCATGACGATGCCCGGCACACGGTCGGCCCAAGCGGGATGGCGCGCCAGCTCATACGGCCCCAGCGCGATGCCGTTGGGAATGGCCACGGTCTTGGCGGCGGGGAAGCCACGCGCGAGCAGGCTCTGGCGCACGCCTTCGGAGACGCCCACGATGAGGTCGGTGCGCTCAGCCAGCCACAGGGCTTGGCGCAGCCGCCAGGCGGTGTAGCGCTCGCGGGAGTTGTGCTCTACATGCACCAGGTGGGGCACGCCAGCGATCAATCCGGCATAGCGGCCCCATAAATGCTCGCTGAACCCATGGGCCACCAGCACATCGGGTTGGAAACGCCGGCAGAGCGCGACCAGCTGCCAGATGGTGGCCACGTGCGCCCAGCCGGCCACGGTTTCCACAGCCAGCCCCTGGTCCCGCAGGGCCTGCACGCGTTCGTTGCGCGTGTGCCGCTTGCGGCGCAGCACCAGCAAGGCCTCGCAGCGGCCCGAAGCCGCGTGCGCTCGTACCAGATCCACGGCCACCTGCGTGGCACCGGAAAACCCGCCCGTCACGAAATGCAGCACCCGCGGCCGGCGCACGGCCGGGGTGCCGGCCGCGCCGGGAAGGCCAGGGGCAGACGCCGCAGACACCATGGCTTGGCCTTATGCCGCAGCCGCCGCGGACCCCTTGCCCGCGTACAGCGCGTCCATGCCGCGCACCGCCGACCAGGTGGTCATCACCATGAACAGGTAGAACATGATCCCGCTGTTGTGTGCAAAGAAGACCTGCGTCATCCCGAATCCCGCATACAGCAACGGAATGCACACGCCCGCCATGCGCAGCGCCAGCACCTGCGCACGCACCTCGGCCGCTTGCCCCGCGTAGGCGGCCATGCGCGCACGGGTGGGCCAGAACATGCCCAGCGGCACCGCATAGAACAGCAGCAGCAACAGCACGCCCACAAGGCCCGCCTTGATGAACATATCCAGGGGTTCGTTGTGGGTGTAGATGTACTCAAGGATGGAGGGCTCGTACTGCCCCGCCGCCACCCGCTTTTCCTTTTCGGCCAGATACCCGCGCATGCCCCAACCGAGGAGAGGCTTCTCCAGCCCCACCTCCCAGGCAAAGCGCCAATGCTCCAGCCGCTGACCCACGGAGGTGTCGGCCGCGCGTTCGGTGCCGTAGATCAGCACTTCCTGCTCCATGATGTCCCAGCGCTCTGCCAGCACCGCATGATTGGCTGCGCCCAGCACCAGCAGCGCAATGGCAGCACCCGCCAGGGTGCGCCACAGTTCGCGGCAGAAAAAGCGCCACAGCAGATACAGACCCCACGGCGCCGCCAGCAACAGCGCCAGCCAGCCGCCACGCGACTGTGAGAGAACAGAAGCGTTGAATGCCAACAGCACGGCGATACATGCCAGTGCTACATCCCGACGGTTGAGATGCTCGCGCAACGCAATGGTCTGCACAGCCAGCATGGTGCCCAGCAGCAGTGCCAGATTGCCCCACTGAATGGCATTGGTCCTGCCTGTCGGGAAACCCGAGGCACGCGGAGCCCCTTCCACGTACACCTGCCACAGCGCGACGGCGCCGGCGCCCGCACAACCTGCCACCAACCCCCAGAACTGGGCGCGCGGCGGAGGCCCTACAGGGCTCACAAACAACAGGCAGGCAATACCCAGAGCGAATTTGGACGGTCGGTCCCATCCTCCCAGTCCCTCCAGGGGATTGGCCAATACCAACCAGAGGATGCCCATGCCGAGCATGATGGCCGCAAAGCTCCAGGTCCAGCGATCCTGCGGCAGACGAGGCCATCGGTGCGCAGAGCACAGCGCACCAACCAGCAGCAGCACGGCGCCATAGGAGTAGCCTGACTGCACCGTCAACGCCAGCGCAGGCAGCAGGAACAAGGCCGCCGTGGCGACCCGGCGAGGCCAGGGGCCTGGGCCCAGAAGGTTTTCAAGGGTCATGAACAGTACGCAGCCCAGAGCCTGCGGATCAGCCCTGCAGTGATCAACGCACCACCGCCAACGCGACGGGGGTGCCAACACAGGCGTGGCGCGAACGCCGCATCAATGCCCGGCGTGGACAACCTCGCCCGCCTTCAGGCGGTACACGGTGCCGCAGTAGGGGCACTTGGCCTCGCCCGTGTGGGCCACGTCCAGGTAGACCTTGGGGTGGCTGTTCCAGAGCTTCATGCCGGCCTTGGGGCTGGGGCAATACACGCCGCCCTGGAGGTTGAGATCCTTGGCCAGCAGTTCAACGATGGCTTGTGACATGGGTTCAGACCTTGGTGAGCCAGTGGGCGTACTTGGGATTGCGGCCGTTCACGATGTCGAAGAAGGCCGATTGGATCTTCTCGGTCAGCGGGCCGCGGCTGCCGCTGCCGATCTGCACGCGGTCCAGTTCGCGGATCGGGGTGATCTCGGCGGCCGTTCCGCTGAAGAAAGCCTCGTCGGCGATGTACACCTCATCGCGCGTGATGCGCTTTTGCACCAGCTCCAGGCCCAGGTCCTTGCAGATGTGGAACACGGTGTTGCGCGTGATGCCGTTGAGCGCGCCGGCCGACAGGTCGGGGGTGTACACCACGGCGTCCTTGATGATGAACACGTTCTCGCCCGAGCCTTCGGACACGAAGCCGGCGCTGTCCAGCAGCAGGGCTTCGTCGTAGCCATCGTCGGTGGCCTCCATGTTGGCCAGGATGGAGTTGGTGTAGTTGCTCGACGCCTTGGCCTGCGTCATGGTGATGTTGACGTGGTGGCGCGTGAAGCTGCTGGTCTTCACGCGGATGCCGCGTTGCATGCCTTCCTCGCCCAGGTACGCGCCCCAGGCCCAGGCGGCGACGATCAGGTGAATCTTGTTGCCCTTGGGCGAGACGCCCAGTTTTTCCGAGCCGATCCACGTCAGCGGACGCAGGTAGCAGGATTCGAGCTGGTTTTCGCGCACCACGGCCTTCTGTGCCTCATTCACCTCGTCCTTGGTGAAGGGGATCGTCATGCGCAGGATCTTGGCGCTGTTGAACAGGCGGTTGGTGTGCTCTTCCAGGCGGAAGATGGCCGTGCCCTGCTCCGTCTTGTAGGCGCGCACGCCTTCGAAGGCGCCGCAGCCGTAGTGCAGCGAATGGGTCAGCACGTGGATCTTGGCGTCGCGCCAATCCACCATCTGGCCATCCATCCAGATCTTGCCGTCACGGTCGGCCATGGAGGGAACAACGGGGCTCATGGAGATCCTTTTCGAGAGAACTGCGTGGGTCGCAAAGCAGGCAATTCTACGATTCGTCCGCCGGGTTGGCGGCGGCAGGGGGGCCGGCGTCCTCCTGCGGGGCGGGTCGCACCAACTCCCAGCGCACCAGGCGACCGTTGACGAACTCGCAGGTCACGTGCGACTGCGTGCCGTCGGTCCAGCGGTAGAGCTCAGGCTGCTGGCCGTCCGCCGACAGCTGCTGGCCCAGCGCGCGCGTCATGGCGACCACGTGCAGCAGGTTCACACCGGCTTTCAGCTTGGCATTGAGCATTACCGCGCTGCCTACGTAGCCGATCGGGTGGTTACGCGCCTTCTGCATCACGTTCATGAGCCGCGTGTAATGCAGCAGCCCCCACATGACCAGCCCTCCGCTCACGGTGAGGATACCCTGCGGGCCATAGGCGCGGTAGGCGGCGATGACCAGGACGACGATGCCCGCCGGGATCAATATCTTGCGCAGATTCATGGCCGCATTGTCCTACGCAGCACCACCAGCGCCGCTGTGGAAGCTGCGTAGCCCCTGCGACACGACGCGTCAGTCCAGCCCGCGCACGGCAGTCATGGCCTCGTCCACGCGCTCCACTGCGTGGATCTCCAACCCGGCGATCGGCTTCTTGGGTGCATTGGCTTTGGGCACCACGGCCACCGTGAAGCCCAGCTTGGCCGCTTCCTTCAGGCGCTCCTGGCCACGCGGCGCGGGGCGCACCTCGCCAGCCAGGCCCACCTCGCCAAACGCGATGAAGCCCTTGGGCAACGCCTTGCCGCGCAGGCTGCTGGTGATGGCCAGCATCACGGCCAGGTCGGCCGCGGGTTCGCTGATGCGCACGCCCCCAACGGCATTGACGAATACGTCCTGGTCGGCGCAGGCCACGCCCGCGTGGCGGTGCAGCACGGCCAGCAGCATGGCCAGGCGGTCGCGCTCCAGGCCCACCGACAGGCGCCGTGGGCTGGGGCCGCCGCCGTCGACCAGCGCCTGGATCTCCACCAGCATGGGCCGCGTGCCCTCCAGCGTGACCAGCACGCAGCTGCCGGGCACCGGCTCGCTGTGCTGGCTCAAAAAAATGGCACTGGGGTTCGCCACACCCTTGAGGCCCTTCTCGGTCATGGCGAACACGCCGATCTCGTTCACGGCGCCAAAGCGGTTCTTGATGGCGCGCACCAAACGGAAGCTGCTGTGCGTGTCGCCCTCGAAGTACAGCACCGTGTCCACCATGTGCTCCAGCACGCGCGGGCCGGCCAGCGCACCCTCCTTGGTCACGTGGCCCACCAGGATGACGGCGATGCCCGTGGCCTTGGCCATGCGCGTGAGGTGGGCCGCGCACTCGCGCACCTGGGCCACCGAGCCCGGGGCGCTGGTGAGCTGGTCGGAATAGACGGTCTGGATGGAGTCGATGACGCACACCGCGGGCTGCGTGGCCTCCACGGTGGCGAGGATTTTTTCGAGTTGGATCTCGGCCAACACGTTCACCTGGCTCGCATCCAGCCCCAGCCGGCGCGAACGCAACGCCACCTGGGCGCCGCTCTCCTCGCCCGTCACGTACAGCGTGGGCAGGCCCGCGCGCTGCAGCGCGTCCATCGCCTGCAAGAGCAGCGTGGACTTGCCGATGCCCGGGTCGCCGCCGATGAGCACCACCCCGCCCTCGACCACGCCACCACCCAGCACGCGGTCCAGTTCCTCGATGCCGCTCGCCGTGCGCGCCACCTCGGTCGCCTCGATGGCGGCCAGCGGCATCACCGCCTGCGCCTGGGCCAGGCCCGCGTACTGGCCGGCCCCGCTCAGGCGGTTCTTGCCCGGTCCAGCGTCGGGCACGGATTCGATCAGGGTGTTCCACGCACCGCAGGAGGGGCATTTGCCCAGCCAGCGCGGACTGGTGCCACCGCATTCGGTGCAGGAGAAGATGGTTTTTTCTTTGGCCATGGTGGCAGGACGCAGCGTAGGCCGGCGGTGGGCCGGCGCGGGGGATCTGTCCTATCCTAACGGGCAGTGCCGCCCCGCCGGGCGAACACCGACTCAGGAAGGACCCGCCATGCCCCTGCCGACACTTCGCCCCCTGGCCGCGCCGCTGCTGACCGCCTGCGCACTGGCGCTGGCCGCGTGCGACAAGAAGCCCGCCGATCCGCCGCACCTGCCCTCGGTACCCGCCGTGCCCAAGCCCTCGGCGCCCGCCGCGCCCCTGCCCGGCGCGCAGCCGGCCAGCGTGGGCTCCTGAGTTCCTGGTGCATCAAAAAAAGGAGCTGTCAGCGCTTGCCACAAGCCACACCCAGGTACTTATTGCATCGAAATGGCCTGGGATTGAGCGCAAGCCGCTCCTCTTTTTATAAATACGATCATCCATCCTCCAACACGCCCGCCGTCCATGACCTCTCTCACCCTCTACTTCACCCCCGGTACCTGCGCACAGGCCGTGCGCATCGCGCTGGAGGAAGCGCAAGCACCCTATACCCTGGTCCGCGTGGACTTCGCCAGCCAGCAGCAGCGCTCGCCCGAGTACCTCGCGGTCAATCCCAAGGGCCGCGTGCCCGCGCTGGTGACCGAGCAGGGAACGCTCACCGAGACCCCCGCCCTGCTGGCCTACGTGGCGCAGCGCTTCGCGGATGCGCGCCTGGCGCCCGCCGACCCCTTCGGCTTCGCGCGCATGCAGGAATTCCACAGCTACCTGGCCTCCACCGTGCACATCGCCCACGCCCACCGTCCGCGCGCCAGCCGCTGGGCCGACGAGCCCGAGGCCCAGGCCGCCATGCAGCGCAAGGTGCCCGCCAACATGACCGAGTGCTTCACGCTGATCGAGCGCCACTACCTGGGCGACGGCCCGTGGGTGCTGGGCGAGCAGTACTCGGTGGCCGACGGCTACCTCTTCACCGTTGCGGGCTGGCTCAAGAGCGACGGCGTGGACATCGCGCAGTTTCCCAAGGTGCACGCGCACTCCCACCGCATGGCGCAGCGCCCCGCGGTGCAGCGCGCCCTGGCCTGACGCCCAGGCGGGACATACCCGCCCCCCAAAAAAAGGCCGGCGCCCCTTGCGAGGCCCCGGCCTGTAAAGGCCCGCAAGCGGGCCGGCTTTCATCCGTGACGGCGCATCAGTCGAAGGGCTGGGGGCGCTTGGTCGCATCGCTGGAGGGCGGCAGGATCGGCAGGGCGATTTGCGGCTGATCGCCCGTGAGCGTCTTGAGGAAGGCCACGATGTCGGCGTTCTCCTGCGCGGTGAACTTCTTGCCCAACTGGATGCGGCCCATGGTGTCCACGGCCTCGGCCAGCGTGTCGGCAGCGCCGTCGTGGAAGTAGGGGTAGGTCAGTTCCACGTTGCGCAGTGTGGGCACCTTGAAGTTGAAGCGCTCGGCATCGTTGCCCGTGACGGCGGAGCGGCCCTCGGCCGGGTTGTCCGTCTTGTATGCCTCGACCAGGCCCATCTTCTGGAAGGAGTTGCCGCCCAGGTTGGGGCCGTTGTGGCAGGCCACGCAGCCGCTGGTCTTGAAGATCTGGTAGCCGCGCAGTTCCTGCGCCGTGATGGCCTTCTTGTCGCCCTTGAGCCATTGGTCGAAGCGCGCGTTGGGAGTCACCAGCGTTTCCTCGAACGCGGCAATGGCGGCCGTCACCTCGTCGATGGTGAGCTTGTCATGCCCGAAGACCCGCTTGAACTCCGCCACATACTGGGGAATGGAGCGCAGCATGTCTACCGCGAGGTCATGCGAGAAGGCCATCTCGCCCGGGTTGGCGATGGGACCGCCCGCCTGCTCTTTCAGGTCCTTCGCGCGGCCGTCCCAGAACTGGGCCAGGTTGAGGCTGGAGTTCAACACCGTGGGCGAGTTGATCGGGCCTTTCTGCCACTTGTCGCCGATGGAGGTCTTGAGGTTGTCCGAGCCGCCCATGCTCAGGTTGTGGCACGAGTTGCACGAGATGAAGCCCGAGCGCGACAGGCGCGGATCGAACCACAGCTTCTTGCCCAGCGTGACCTGGGCGGGGTTGGTCACCTTGTGGGGCGCGATGGGCTGCACGGGCTCCTGTGCGCCGGCGCTGCCCATGGACAGCAGGGCCGCAGCCGAGACGATGCCCAGGAAGAACCGCGCGGCGGGACGGGAGGAGGGGGACTGGCTTTGCATAGGGGACTCCACTTCTTGTTCAGCGAACGTTCAAAGCGCTGCACGCCCGAGCACCCGGGGCGCCCCTGCGGGCCGCACAGCAGGTGTTCGCTGTGAGAGTCATTCTTCGGGAAGACCCTGAGTAATGGCTTGATGCAAAACAAAGCCAAAAACATTTTCAGCAAAATGGTCTTTCAGCAACCCAGCGCCATCACCAAGGCTTGCCGCATGGGCCGCAGGGCCCCGCCAGAGGCAAGGTCAACGGCCCCGCAGCAGTTGCACCGCGTGTGGCAGCGAGCGCGCCTGCGGCAGCCAATGGTCCAGCGCCGCGCCCAGGGCCACCGCGCACAGCAGGGCGCCAAGCAAGGGCTTGCCCGTCAGGCGCCAGGCCGCGCCAAGCCAGCCCGCGCGCTCCGCGCCCATCAGCGCCCGTGCCGAGGCCACGGAGAACGCCAGTTCGACGGCCACGGCCAGCAGCACCTCGCTGCCAAAGTACAGCCACGCCAGCGCACCCGCCCCCCCCAGCAGCGCCACGCCCACCACGAAGATCGCCACCACCGGCACGACCACCACGGCGGCTTCGTCGGCGCTTCCCGCGGCCTCCAGCGCGCCCGAGGCCGCGTCGCTCAGATCACCGCCCCATCCGGTGCCGCCAGCGCCATCTGCGGCCGGCGCGTCCCACTGCCCAGTCGCGCCCGCCCCGCCAAAGTCGCCGCCACCGCCGTTCAAGGGTGGCGCGGGGCCCTGCGGCCCCGGGCCGGCGGGCCAGCCCGCATCGGGTAGCAGGTCCAGCCCGTCGGGCGCATCGCTGCGCCGGCGCAGCAGCCATGCGGCCCACAGGCGCAGCACCAACAGATAGACCCCATATCCCACGCCCAGCGTGACCAGGTAGCGCAGCGCCAGCGACGGCACGCCCAGCGCCATCTGCGCATGGGACACCGCCCACATCACACCCAGGATCAGACTGCCGATGCACCAGCCGTGCAGCCGCAGGGCATGGCGCTGGCGCAGGCCCTCCTGCAGCCGCTGCGGCAGGCGCATGCCGCGCCACGAGGCGCCCGTGCGGCCGCGCACCCGGACCATGGAGGGAATCAGTCCTGCACCACCACGGGCACGCGCGGTGCCAGCGCGCACATCAGCTCGTAGCCGATGGTGCCGCCCGCTTGCGCTACCTCGTCGATGGGCAGCACGGCGCCGTTGGCGGCGCGGCCCCAGAGCGTGACCTCGGCCCCCAGCCCCGCGCCGGGCACGGGCGTGAGGTCCACGGCCAGCATGTCCATGCTCACGCGCCCGATGGTGCGCGTGCGCACCCCGTTCACCAGCACGGGCGTGCCGGTATCGCAGTGGCGCGGATAGCCGTCGGCATAGCCGCAGGCCACGATGCCGATGCCCAGCGGCCCCTGCGCCGTGAAGCGCGAGCCGTAGCCCACGGTGTCGCCCGCCTGCAGCTGCTGCACGCCGATGATGCGCGAAGCCAGCGTCATAGTGGGCTGCAGGTCCCAGTCGGCCGCGCGGCGCTCGGGATGGTCGGGCGCGCTGCCATACAGCACGATGCCCGCGCGCACCCAGTCCAGCCGCACCTGCGCATCACCGCCGTGGCGCAGCAGCGCGGCGCTGTTGGCGATGCAACGCTCGCCCGGCAGGTCCTGCGTGGCGGTCTGGAACGCCTGCACCTGGTGCGCGATGCCGCGCGGGCCGTCGGCGTCGCTGAAGTGGGTCATGCACGAGATTTCGTCCACCTGGGGCAGCGCGTTCAGGCGCGCCCAGGCGCTGCGGTAGCGCTCGGGCGTGAAGCCCAGGCGGTTCATGCCGGAGTTCATCTTGAGGAACACGCGGTGCGGCACCTGCGTCTTGTGCGCGGCCAGCCAGTCGATCTGCGCATCGCAGTGCACGGCATGCCACAGACCCAGGCGCGAGCACAGCTCCAGGTCGCGCGGCTCGAACACGCCCTCCAGCAGCAGGACCGGGCCGCGCCAGCCGAGAGCGCGCACGCGCTCGGCCTCGGCCAGGTCCAGCAAAGCGAAACCGTCGGCGGCGCGCAGGCCTTCGAACACGCGCTCGATGCCGTGGCCGTAGGCGTTGGCCTTGACCACCGCCCACACGCGCGCATCGGGCGCGGCACGGCGCGCGCGCTCCAGGTTGTGGTGCACGGCTGCGGGGTGGATGGTCGCAAGAATGGGGCGCGGCATGGGGGTGTTTCTACGGACTGGACGGGGGCCATTCTGGCACTGGGCGCGCAGGGTCGCGTGATATAACCGCCCGTCGCTCCTCGGAGTGTTTCGAATTTTCACAGGCCATCATTCCCGCTGATGGAGCCACCAGCCACCCGATGAAGCGCGGTTTCTACACCATCATGTCGGCGCAGTTTTTCAGCTCGCTGGCCGACAACGCATTGTTCGTGACCGCGGTGGAACTGCTGCGTACGAGCGGCGCGCCGGAGTGGCAGCGCGCGGCGCTGGTGCCCATGTTCGCGTTGTTCTACGTGGTGCTGGCGCCGTGGGTGGGCGCATTCGCCGACTCCATGCCCAAGGGGCGGGTGATGTTCATCAGCAATGCCATCAAGGTGGTGGGCTGCCTGATGATGCTGTTCGGCCACCACCCGCTGCTGGCCTACGCCGTGGTGGGCCTCGGTGCGGCGGCGTATTCGCCGGCCAAGTACGGCATCCTCACCGAGCTACTGCCCGCGTCGCAGCTGGTCAAGGCCAACGGCTGGATCGAGGGGCTGACCATCGCCTCCATCATCCTGGGCGTGCTCGTGGGCGGCCAATTGGTCGCACCCCACATCGCCGGCCACCTGCTGGCGCTGGACATGCCGGGCATCGATCTGGGCATCGACCTCGCGGCCGAAGCCGCCATCCTGGCGCTGGTGCCGGTGTACATGCTGGCGGCGTGGTTTAACCTGCGCATCCCGCACACGGGCGTGGAGATGCGCCCCCTGCCACCCAACCCGCTGGCGCTGTTGCCCGACTTCTGGACCTGCAACGGGCGCCTGTGGCGCGACAAGCTCGGGCAGATCTCGCTGTCCACCACCACGCTGTTCTGGGGGGTGTCGGGCAACCTGCGCTACATCGTGCTGGCCTGGAGCGCCGCGGCCCTGGGCTACAGCACCACGCAGGCCTCGGCCCTCGTGGGCGTGGTGGCCATCGGCACGGCCGCGGGCGCGGTGGCGGCGTCCCTGCACATGCGCCTGGACATGGCCACGCGCGTGATCCCGATGGGCATCGCCATGGGCCTGCTGGTGATCCTGATGAATGTCATCAGCAACATCTGGCTGGCCATTCCGTTCCTGATCCTGCTGGGCGGGCTGGGGGGCTTCCTGGTCGTGCCCATGAACGCGCTGCTGCAGCACCGCGGCCATAACCTGATGGGCGCGGGCCGCTCCATTGCCGTGCAGAACTTCAACGAGCAGGCCGCCATCCTGGGCATGGGGGCTTTCTACAGCCTGTCCACCAAGTTCGGGCTGTCGGCCTTCGGTGCCATCACGGCCTTCGGCATGCTGGTGGCGGGCGTGATGTGGCTGATCGGCCGCTGGCACGCGCACAACGTGCGCAGCCATCCCGAGGAAGTGGAGCACCTGCTCTCCATCGCCCGGCACGACCACCACTGAACCGGTGCGTGGGGCTACCCCTGCGCAGCCCCGCGCGCCCGCCGTCGCGCCGGCACAATGCGCCGCAAAGGCTGGGCGTCTTCGCGCCTTCACCACTCTGTTTTTGATAGCTGTTTGCGCTTGCCAGATAAGCGCTACGGCCACTTTTTGCATGCAATCTCCGCTTCCCGCCCTGGCCTTGCTGTTCAACGCCTTCATCTGGGGACTGTCCTGGTGGCCTTTCCGGCAGATGCACGGCGCGGGACTGCACCCGCTGTGGGCCACGGCGCTCATGTATGGGGCCATCCTCCTTGTGCTGCTGGCGCTGCGGCCGGGCATTTCCGCGCAGCTGCGGCAGCACCGGGCTCTGTGGTTGCTGGCGCTGTGCTCGGGCCTGAACAATGTGGCCTTCAACTGGGCCATCACCATTGGCGACGTGGTCCGCGTGATCCTGCTGTTCTATCTGATGCCAGCCTGGAGCGTGCTGCTGGCCTGGCGCTTCCTGGGCGAGCGGCCCACGCCGCAGGCGCTGGCGCGGCTGCTGCTGGCCTTCAGCGGCGTGCTGCTGGTGCTGTGGCCCGCCGAGGGCGGCCTGCCGCGTCTGCTCGCCGCCCTGACGCTGGCCGATCTGCTCGCGATCCTCGGCGGCTTCACGTTTGCCGTGACCAACGTCACCCTGCGCCGCCTGCACGCCGTCCCGGGCCAGGCGCGCATGGTCGCCATGTTCGGCGGCTGCATGCTCATGGCGCTGCTGGCGGCCCAGTTGGGCCGATCCCTGGGCGTGGTGCCGCCCTTTCCACCACTGAACGCCACCTGGGCCTGGGTGGCGGCGCTTCTGGCGGTCGTGCTGCTGGCCGGCAACTGGGCGCTGCAGTTTGGCGCCGCGCGCCTGGCGGCAGGGACGACGGCGATCATCATGCTGTCGGAGGTGGTGTTCGCCAGCGGCTCCTCGACGCTGCTGGGCGCTGCACAGCTGACGGGCGGGACCCTCGCCGGCGGCGCGCTGATCCTGCTGGCGGCCGGCTGGTCGGTCTGGCGGCCACGGGTGCATGCAGCAGGCACACCCCATGCCCCCAGTGATAAGGTGACGGACACACGACCGGAGGCCCCATGACCACTGCGTATGACTTCGACGCGACACGCATCGACGGCGCGCCCCAGCCACTGAGCGACTTCCGCGGTCAGGTGCTGCTCATCGTCAACACCGCCAGCGCCTGCGGCTTCACGCCGCAGTTCACCGGCCTGCAGGCGCTGCACGAACGCTATGGGCCGCGCGGGCTGGTAGTGCTCGGCTTTCCGTGCAACCAGTTCGGCCACCAGGACCCGGGCAGCAACGACGCCATCGCGGGCTTTTGCCAGCGCAACTATGGCGTGCAGTTTCCCATGATGTCCAAGATCGACGTCAACGGCAGCGACGCGCACCCGCTGTACCGCTGGCTCACCGCCGAAGCGCCCGGCGTGCTGGGCACCAAGGCGATCAAGTGGAACTTCACCAAGTTCCTGGTCGGCCGGGACGGCCAGGTGATCCGCCGCTACGCGCCGCAGGAGGCTCCCGAGAAGCTCACGGTCGACATCGAGGCAGCGCTGACGGCCTGAAGCCAAGCGGTTTTCACAAGCGGTCCAGCGCGACATACACGCTCCACAAAGGCCGCGGCAAGTACAGCCCCGATACCGGCCTCCGGGCCTGCCAAGACCAGCCAAGGCAGCAAGCGGGCCACGGCCCGCGATTCTCACCGTGCCATGCTGCGTGGGTACGCCGTGGGGCAGGTTTGCAGCGCGTGCAGGCCCGGCGCTGGACTGCGGCCGGCGGTCAGGACGGCCCATGGCAATCCATCCCCGCAGCGGAGGAGCAAAAAAGGTCAGGAGGAGAACGCGGCGCCTTCCAGCCCCTCGGCCGGGCAGTCACGCATCCGGGCCTCGACCTGGCGCAGCAGGTCGGCCAGAGTCTTGCCGGGCTCCTGGCGAAAGCGCTCGTCCAGCACCTTGAAGGCCGCGATGCGGTCGATGCGAAAGCCCCGGAAGTCATCGCGCAGCTCGCACCAGGCCGACAGCGTCCACACCTTGCCCCAGTAGAAGCAGCCCAGCGGCCGCACGCGCCGCAGGCTGGGCCGGCCCTGCACGTCGGCGTAGTCAAGCCGCACCACGTGGCAGGACTGCACGGCCTCGCGCAGCGCCTGCAGCGCGGCCTGGGCGCGCGTATCCAGCCCAGAGCCCGGCGCGTAGAGCGCTTGCGCCTCGGCCGCCGCGCGCGCGGCGGGCGGCAGCACCGAGAGGATCTTGCCAAGCGCACCCTCGATCTCGCGCGCCATGCCGCCATCGACCCAGGTCTGCGCAAGCCGCGCGGCGGCCACGAGGGCGTTGGCCTCGCCCTGGCTGAACATCAGCGGCGGCAGCTCGAAGCCCGCGCCCAGGCGGTAGCCCACGCCGGCCTCGCCTTCAATGGGTATGCCCTGGTGCTGCAGGTCGGCCACGTCGCGGTAAATGGTGCGCAGCGACACTTCCAGCCGCCCGGCGAGAAAGGCGGCCGTGGACAGGCGCCGGCCCCGGATGAGCTGGACGATCTGGAACAGGCGGTCGGCACGGCGCATGGAATCTCAGGCCACGGAAGGAATGGTCCGCATGGTACGGTGCCGGGTGCCAGGCAGGACAGCGCCTGGGCCTGCACTCAGAGCAGCACGCCGATGTGCAGGGCGACGCACTCGGGCCCCTCGTAGCATTCGAAGTCGGTGTCGAAGCGGCGCAGCACCTCGGGATGTTCCTCGAAGTAGCGCCACGCGGCGGCCCAGGCGTCGAGCACCATCTGCGGCATGGACCCCTCGCAGTGGAACACCAGATAGCTGCCCGGCTGCACCTCGATGCGGGCCGCGCCCACCGGCGGATCGGCCTGCACGGCGGCCGACACGCCGGCCGTCACGTCGAAGGCGCCATGCTGATCGGACTCATAGGCACTGTAGACGCCGTAGAGGCGCCCGTCGGCCCCGGGGCCGGGCAACTGGCGCGCCCAGCTTTCGGTGAAGAATTGGTCCCACAGTGCGCCTATGCGCGCCCGTTCGGGTTGGGCCTCGTCTCGGTTGCAGGTGCGCACGGCAACGCCCGCCACGCTGAACGCCGGCACCTGGACGGTGATTGGGGTCATGGAAATCTCTCCTCAACGGAATCCAAGAACGCGCCGATGCTGCCGCCACCCTGCTGACAACGGGGTGTCAGCAGGCTGTGCGAGCCGGCGCCTCAGCGCGCCATGGCGTGCAGGCCGATGGTGTTGCCCTCGGTATCGCGCACGTGGGCGATGTACCCCATGCCCTGGGGCAGCTGCGTGCAGGCATCCACGACCTGGCCACCGGCAGGCACTACACGGGCCAAAGCCGCCTCCACGCTGGGTTCGCAGTCCAGGTAGATGCGCACGCCCGCGTCAGGCGCCGCGCGGCGCTGCGGGCCCGCCACCAGGCAGCCGCCCGTCGCGGGATCGTCCTTGGAGAACAGGGCCATGGGTTCGCCGCCGAAGTCTTCGCGGCGCATGGAGCGGTCCAGCATGCGCTCGTAAAAGGACTGCGCACGGCCGAGATCGGCGCACGGGATCTCGAACCAGTTGATGGCCTGGCTGGATGAGGGGGTGGTCATGGAGGGGCTCCTTGAAAGCATGTTGCGAAGGACTCCATGCTGCGGGGAAGCTGCTGACAGCGTCGTGTCAGCAGCCTGTCACCACCCCTCGCGCCGCGCTCAGGCGCCCGGTGCGCGGCGCTGGCGTGCCCGCTCGAGCATCTGCGCAGCCTGCCGAGCGGGCAGGCCGTACATGTCGGCAAAGGCCTCGGGGGTCTGGCCGCTGGCCTCGAAGGCACGCAGCAGCGCCTCGGCCTTGGCATCGCGCTCGGCCACCTCGGCAAAGGCCTCATCGAGCAGGGCGTTGGCCTTCTCGTCGCGGCCGCGCACCAGCGCGTCATAGGCCTCGCGCGTGAGGCCGCTGGCCTCGAACGCCTGGGCAATGCGCCGGCGCAGCTTGGCCGTCAGATCATCGCCGTCCTGCGGCTTGCGCCGGCGGAACACCTCCAGCAGCGCGTGGTGCACATGCTCGGGCGCCATGTCCTCCACAGGCTGGCCCTGCAGGTCGTGCCGCTTCATACCCTGGGCCACGGCATTCAGGTAGCGCGTGGAGCGTGTGTGGATGGACAGGGCGAGCTTGAGCGCGTCCTTGTCGATGGCTTCGCCATGCGCGGCCAGCAGGTCCTGGAAGATGCCGCGCTTGAGCGGCAGGAACTGCGCACCGAACAGGTGCGGATACCAGCCCGCCAACTGCTCCAGCAGCGGGTGCGTACGGCGGGGTGCACCCGCCGCGGGGCCGCCCTTGGCGCCGGCCTGGGGCGCATCGCCTGCGGCCTGCGCTCCCGGCTCACGCCGCCCCCCCGCGCGGCCACGGCCGCCGCGGCGATTGGCCCTGGGCGCGCCTGCGGCGCCGCTGTCAGCGGCAGGTGCCGGGCTGGCCGACGCGGGGCTCTCCGGTGTCGCATGGCCTTCGGCCGCGGGGACCGCAGCAGCGATGGGTGGCACGCCTTCTTCGTGGATCGGAGCGGGTGCGTTCACGGTGTCGTTCATGGCTCGAAAGCGCGCGGCCGGGCCCCGAAAGCCCGCCCCGCGCGGCGGTCAAAACCCGCCATCATGCCAGCAATGCGGCGTCCAGCACCTCCACCCAGTGCTTCACGGGAATGCCCGTGCCGCTTTGCAGGTGGGTGATGCAGCCCATGTTGGCAGAGAGGATGGCCGCAGGCGGCTGCTCGGTGAAGGCCTCGCCCAGCGCGCCCAGCTTGCGGTCGCGCAGCTGGTACGACAGTTCCGGGTTGAGCACCGAGTAGGTGCCGGCCGAGCCGCAGCACAGGTGCGACTCGGTGCGCGCCACGCGCAGCTCGAAGCCCAGCGCCGCCAGGTGCCGCTCCACCCCGCCGCGCAGCTTCTGCCCGTGCTGCAGGGTGCAGGGCGGGTGGTAGGCCAGCGGGGCCGCGGGAGGCTGGACGCGCCCGCGAAGGCGCTCCACCAGATCGGGCAGCAGTTCCGACAGATCGCGCGTGAGGGCGCTCACCCGCGCCGCCTTCTCGGCGTACTGCGCGTCGTTGCGCAGCAGGTGGCCGTATTCCTTCACGGTGACGCCGCAGCCCGAGGCATTCATGACGATGGCCTCCACCTCGCCGCGTTCCACATAGGGCCACCAGGCGTCGATGTTGGCGCGCATCTGGGCGAGGCCCCCTTCCTGATCGTTCAGGTGGAACTTGACCGCGCCGCAGCAGCCCGCCTCGCGCGCCACCACGGTCTGTATGCCTGCAGCATCCAGCACGCGCGCCGTGGCATTGTTGATGTTGGGCGCCATGGACGGCTGCACGCAGCCCTCCAGCAGCAGCACCTTGCGCGCATGGCTGCGCGTGGGCCAAGCACCCGCGTCCTGGCGCGGCGGCACCTTGGCGCGCAGGCGCTCGGGCAGCAGGCCGCGCACGGCCTGGCCCACCTTCATTGCCGGGCCGAACAGCGGGGACGGTAACCCTTCCTTGAGCATCCAGCGGGCCGCCGCCTCGCCGCGCGGGCGCGGCACCTTTTCCTCGACGATGCGCCGGCCGATGTCCACCAGATGCCCGTACTGCACGCCGCTCGGGCAGGTGCTCTCGCAGTTGCGGCAGGTCAGGCACCGGTCCAGGTGCAACTGCGTCTTGCGCGTGGGCTCGGCCCCTTCCAGCACCTGCTTGATGAGGTAGATGCGCCCGCGCGGTCCGTCCAGCTCATCGCCCAGCAACTGGTAGGTGGGGCAGGTGGCAGTGCAAAAGCCGCAGTGCACGCATTTGCGCAGGATGGCCTCGGCCTCCTGCCCTTCGGGCGTGCCCTGGTACTGGGGTGCGAGCTGGGTCTGCATGGTGTGTCGTGGAGATCGTGGAGGGTTAGCGGCGCGCGGGGGCGTCTTCGGCGGGTGCGGGGGCGCAGCGCGCGCGCCACAGCTGGGCCAGGCGCTGGCGATCGGCGGCGAGGGGGGGCAGCGACAGCGCCAGCAGGATGGACGCCAGCGGCACCACCCAGATGAAGCCCACGTACTTGAAGCCCGCCGCGCCGACCACGCCGCCGGCGGTGAACATGCCCAGCAGGCTGGCGAACATGCGCAGGCGCGTCTTGTTGGCATGCACCTGCGACTCGCGCGGCGTGCCGCTGCGGTTCCAGTACAGGGCCTTGCCCATCTCGATGCCGAGGTCGGTGACGATGCCCGTCATGTGCGTGGTGCGGATCTGGGCCGAGGACATCTTGGTCACCACCGCGTTCTGCAGCCCCATGATGTAGGCCAGCAGCAGCACCGTGAGGGGCACGGCGAACGGCGTACGCCAGCCCAGCGTGATGGCCCCCATCAGGCCGAACAACAGCATCAGCACCGCCTCCAGCAAGAGCGGCAGCGCAAAGCCGCTGCGCAGGTGCTGGTGGCGCGCCCAATTGACGAGGATCGCCGTGGAGCCCGCGCCCGACATGAACGCCCACAGCGTGCCGATGGCGCTGAGCACCAGCGTCATGTTGCCCAGCACCAGGTTGTCGGCCACCAGCGAAAGGAAGCCCGTCATGTGCGAGGTGTACATGTGCACGACCAGAAAGCCCCCCGCGTTGATCGCTCCCGCGTTGAACGCCAGCAGCAGGCCCAGCGTGCGGTTGGTGACCGTGGTGCGGTGCCGCCCGGTCAGGTGGCGCAGCAGGCGCATGGCTAGACGAGGCGCCCGGGGTTGAAGATGCCGGCCGGGTCGAACGCCTGCTTGAGCCGCTGGTGGATCGCAGCGAGCGCCGCAGAATTTGCATCAAAAATGGCTCTAGCGCTTATCCCATCTGCGCTAGCAGCTATGAATAGAGAAGCACTACCCCCCACCTCGGCGGCCAGTGCTTGCAGCGCATCGCCGTGCTGCGGCAGCGCCTGCACCCAGCGCAGACCGCCGTGCCACTCCACCAGCGGGGGCGCCACGCCCGCGGGCAATGCCAGCACGGGCGCGGTCTGGGGAACCGACAGGCGCCACAGCGCATGGTCCGCCGCGCGCGCGGCGAACCAGGGCAGGCGCTGGTCGCGGCAAGCCTGCCAGTCGTCCGGCACGGTGGGAGCGTCTTGCAACTCACCTCCCATGCTGCGGCAGGCGGCCTGCACCGCCGCCTGCGCGCCACGCAGGCGCACGTAGAGCTGGCCGCGGCCCGCATCCTCGACCCAGCAGCTGGCGTTGAGCGGCAGCGGCTGGCCGCCCCAGGCGTTGAGGCGGCGCAGCGCCTCGGCCTGGTCGCAGTCAAAGCGCAGCGTGGCCTCCGCCGGCGGCACCGGCAGCACCTTCAGGCTGACCTCGGTGATCACGCCGAGCTGCCCCCAGGCCCCGGCCATGAGGCGCGAGACGTCATAGCCCGCCACGTTCTTCATCACCTGCCCGCCAAAGCGCAGCAGCTCGCCGCGCCCGTTGATGATCTCCACGCCCAGCACGTAGTCGCGCACCGCACCCACGCTGGCGCGCGCCGGCCCCGACAGGCCGGCCGCCACCATGCCCCCCACGGTGCCGCCTTCGGCAAAGCGTGGCGGCTCAAACGGCAGGCTCTGGCCATGGCGCGCGAGCAGCGCCTCCAGCTCTGCCAGCGGCGTGCCGGCGAGCGCGGTCACCACCAGTTCGCTGGGCTCGTAGCTCACGATGCCGGCCAGGGGCCGCATGTCCAGCGGCTCGCCGGCATGCTGCGGCGCGCCCGGGCCATGGAAGTCTTTGGTGCCTCCGCCGCAGATGCGCACGGCGCTGCGGCGGTCTGCGCTGTCGCGCACGCGGTCGATGATCTGGCGAAGGGCTGCGTCCATCCGGCGATGGTACTGCCCTGCCCTTTCAGGCGGCCGTGGCGCAGGTTTGATTTTTTTGAACGCGCGGCGTGAATGGCGCTGGCAGCCATGCGCGCCGCAGGGGTCAGCGCTGGCCGACCTCGCACCAGGCCACGGGCAACCCCGCCACGGCCACGCGGGTGGACAGCACCTGCCCCGACTGAGGCCAGCGCGCCAGCTCATCGGCACTGCGGCCCTTGCGTGCAGAGGTGACGAACAGCGTGTGTCCGTCCGGCCCACCGACGCAGGGCATGGTGGGGCAGGACAGCGGCGTGGGCAGCTCGGCCAGCACCTCACCGCGCGGCGACAAGCGCAGCACGCGCGCGCCCTCGTACAGCGCGCACCAGTAGGCGCCTTCGACATCCACAGCGGCACCGTCCGGGCGGCCGCCATAGGGGACTGCCTCATCGCGCGTCGCAAAGCGGTGCAACACACGCGGCGCCCCGATGGGCTCCAACTGCGCGTTGCAGTCCCAGGCGCGGATGGTGTGCGAGGGCGTGTCGCTCCAATACAGCGTGCGCCCGTCCGGCGACCAGGCTAGGCCGTTGGCGGTGGCCACGCCGTCCAGCATGCGGCGCACCGTGGGAGCATCGGGGCCGGCCTGGTCCCGGCCGCGCAGGTCGATGCAGTACAGCGCAGCGACGGGCTGGCGCGGGCCCTGGGCGGGCTCATGCACCGTGCCCACCCACAGGCGCCCGAGCGCGTCGCACTTGCCGTCGTTGGCACGCTCGGTCGCCGGGTCGATGGGCAAGTGCGCCAGCGTGAGGAGCGGCCCGCCCCAGCGCGGCGCGTGGCAGATGCGGTCGCGCAGCGCCACCACCAGGCCTGCGGGTGTGCCCCCTTGGCGCGCCGGCGCGATGCAGCCGGGCTCGGCCGGCAGGGGCCAGCATTGCGCATCGCTTCCGTGCGCGCCGCTGCGCCACAGCGCGCGGCCAGCGATGTCCACCCAGTACAGACGGGACTCCAGGGGGTGCCAGAAGGGAGATTCGCCGAGTTGCGCGGGCGCGGCGGCCAGGGGTGTCCAGGCAGTGTTCATGCAGGCATTATTGGCCCCGGGCCTGCGCGCCGCCCAAAGAAAAGGCCCGCCAAGGGCGGGCCCAAAAACGGGACAGGGAGTTGCTCGCTTGTCATCGGGGGCGCCGCGCCACCACGCGGCGCCCGCCGTTCAACGCCGCTCAGCGGTGGTAGGCCGTCTCGCCATGGGAGGTGATGTCCAGGCCCTCGCGCTCGGCTTCCTCGCTCACGCGCAGGCCCACCAGCAGGTCGGCGACCTTGTAGGCGATGAAGGACACCACGCCCGACCACACGATGGTGAACAGCACGCTCTTGACCTGCACCCACACCTGCGCGCCCATGCTGAAGGTGTCGGGCGTCAGGCCGCCGGTGCCGCCCAGGCCCTGGGCCGCGAACACGCCGGTGAGGATGGCGCCCACGATGCCGCCCACGCCATGCACGCCGAACACGTCAAAGGCATCGTCCACGTTCAGCATCTTCTTCAGGCCGCCCACACCCCACAGGCAGACCAGGCCGGCGATCAGGCCGATCGCGATGGAGCCCATGGGGCCCACGAAGCCCGCGGCGGGCGTGACCGCCACCAGGCCGGCCACCGCGCCCGAGGCCGCGCCCAGCATGGAGGCCTTGCCCTTGTGCAGCGCTTCGCCGGCGATCCACGACAGCGTGGCGGCCGAGGTGGCCAGAACGGTGTTCACGAAGGCCAGGCCCGCAACGGCGTTGGCGGCCCCTGCAGAGCCGGCGTTGAAGCCGAACCAGCCCACCCACAGCAGCGAGGCGCCCACCATGGTCAGCGTGAGCGAGTGCGGAGTGAACGCTTCGCGGCCAAAGCCGATGCGCTTGCCCACCATGTAGGCACCCACCAGGCCCGCGATACCGGCATTGATGTGCACCACGGTGCCGCCCGCAAAATCGAGCGCGCCGTCGGCCGCCAGTAGGCCGCCACCCCACACGATGTGGGCCATGGGCACGTAGCTGAAGGTGAACCACAGCAGCGCGAAGATGAGCACGGCCGCAAAACGCATGCGTTCCGCAAAGGAGCCCACGATCAGCGCCACGGTGATGGCCGCGAACGTGCCCTGGAAGGCGATGAACACGTATTCAGGAATGGTCGCCAGCGCACCAAAGGTTTCCTGGCTCACGCCCTTCAGGAAAAGCTTGGACAGGTCGCCCACGAATTGGCCCTCGCCGGAGAACGCGAGGCTGTAGCCATAGATGGACCACAGCAGCGACACCAGGGCAAAGATCACGAACACCTGCATCAGCACGGACAGCATGTTCTTGGTGCGGCCCAGCCCCCCGTAGAACAAGGCCAGGCCCGGGATGATCATCAGGATCACGAGCAGCGTGGAGGTCAGCATCCAGGCGGTGTCGCCCGAGTCCACCTTGGGCGCGGCGGGCGCCTCTGCCGCTGCCGCGGGTGCGGGTGCCGCAGCAGGTGCTGCGACGGGCTCGGCAGCGGGCGCAGGCGCGGGGGCGACGGCCACGGGCTCCGAAGCCGCCGCGGCCGCGTCGGGTGTCTGGGCCAGCGCGCCGGCGCCACCGGCCAGCAGGCTTGCACCGATCAGTAGGGAAGCAAATAGTTTTTTCATGGCAGATCTCTGGGTCGGGAGGGACGAATGCCTGTGCGGCGCGCGCTCACAGGGCTTCCTGGCCGGTCTCGCCGGTGCGAATGCGCACCACCTGCTCCAGGTGCGCCACGAAGATCTTGCCGTCGCCGATCTTGCCGGTGCGGGCCGCGCCTTCGATGGCCTCAATGACGCGTTCCACCAGCTCGTCGGCCACGGCGGCCTCGATCTTCACCTTGGGCAGGAAGTCCACGACGTACTCGGCGCCGCGGTACAGCTCGGTATGGCCCTTCTGGCGGCCAAAGCCCTTCACCTCGGTCACGGTGATGCCCTGCACGCCGATGTCCGACAGGGACTCGCGCACCTCGTCGAGCTTGAAGGGTTTGATGATGGCGGTGACCATTTTCATGATCGATTCCTTGTCGAGAGTTAGAGGGTCTTGGTGAGGGAGACGATCAGGCGGGCCTTGTTGGCATCGCCGAAGAAGCCCTTCTTGTTGGCTCCGGCAACCGCCGCGGACAACGACAGGCCGGCGCCGAAGTCGTAGGCGCCGCCCACGCTATAGTCCACGTAGTTGGGCACGCCCAGATCCTTGATATCGCTGGCAAAGCGCGTGTAGCCCACGGACGCCTTCAGCGTGACGCTGGGCGCAACCTCCTGCGCAAACGCCAGGTTCAGGTAGCCCGTGTTGCGCCCACGGTTGCTGGAGGTCTTGGCGCCCGCCCAGCCGAAGTAATCCTTGGACACGGTGTGCGAGTACTTGGCCGTGAACGGGCCGTACGTGGCCGCACCGTACAGCTCGGTGGTGTTGCCGTTGGTGTTGCCCGGGTACACATACGTGAGCGCGCCCACATCCAGGTCCACCTCACCGGCCTTGAACTTGTAGCCGCCGTAGAAGTCGGCCTCGATGGAGTTGCCGGACAGCCAGTCCACGCTGGAGTTCCAGTTGCCCACGTAGAAGCCGCTGTCGCCAAAGCTGTAGTCGAACCCGCCCTGGATGGCCGGGTTCACGGCCTTGATGCGGTTCACGTCCTGGTCCTGGCCGCGGAACTTGTAGTTGCTGGTCAGCGACACATTGGCCGTGAGCTGGGCGCTGGCAAGGCCCGGTACGGCGACGGCCGCAAAAGCGAGGGCCAGGGTCTTGAGGGAAAAGCGGTGCATGGTTCCTCCAGTGTTGGGCGACGGTTGACACCCCCTCAATGCATGGACCGTGCCACCCCGAAATCCGCCCCGCGACGGCCTGCCGGGTACCATCCTGAGGCATACGTGCAGTCACAGGGGTTGCAGCCCGGCGCATTTCGCACCAGCCTGGTGCAGGGCGGCCCCCCTTGCGCATCCGTCGCCATGGTTGCACGCACATGCCTGGGGAGATCCGTTGCGATGAGTCTTGCTTTGGTGCAAAGCCGCGCCCTGCTGGGCCTGCACGCGCCCGCCGTTACTGTGGAAGTACACCTGGCCAACGGGTTGCCCAGCTTCGCGCTGGTGGGCCTGGCCGATGTCGAGGTCAAGGAGGCGCGCGAGCGCGTGCGCTCCGCGCTGCAGAACGCCGGGCTGGAATTCCCGGCCAACAAGAAGATCACCGTGAACCTGGCGCCGGCCGATCTGCCCAAAGACTCCGGCCGCTTCGACCTGCCGATCGCGCTGGGCATCCTGGCCGCGAGCGGGCAGATCGACGCGGCCCGGTTGGACGGCTGGGAGTTCGCCGGCGAGCTATCGCTGTCGGGCCTGCTGCGCCCGGTGCGCGGCGCCCTGGCGACCAGCTTGGCGCTGCGCGCGCTGGCGCAGCCCGTGCGCACGGTGCTTCCCCCCGGCAGCGCCGAAGAAGCTGCGCTGGTGCCGGGCACCGAGATCTACCGCGCGCACCACCTGTTGGACGTGGTACGCCAGTTCGTGCCCGTGCCCCCGCCGAACGATGATGGCGCGGACGACGGCGGTTGGCAGCGGCTGCAACCCGCGCCGCCGGCCCCGGCCACCGATGGCCCGGACCTGGCCGACGTGAAGGGGCAGGCCGCGGCCAAGCGCGCACTGGAGATCGCTGCCGCAGGCGGGCACGGGCTGCTGCTCGTGGGGCCTCCGGGCTCGGGCAAGTCCATGCTGGCCCAGCGTTTTGCCGGGCTGCTGCCCCCGATGGGGGTGGAGCAAGCGCTGGAGAGCGCGGCCATTGCCAGCCTGGCCGGGCGCTTCAGCCCCGCACAGTGGATGCAGCGCACCACAGCCAGCCCGCACCACAGCTGCAGCGCGATCGCGCTGGTGGGCGGGGGCTCGCCGCCGCGCCCGGGCGAGATCTCGCTCGCGCACGAAGGCGTGCTGTTCCTCGATGAATTCCCCGAATTCGCCCGCAGCGCCCTGGAAGCGCTGCGCGAGCCGCTGGAGAGCGGGCGCATCACCATTGCCCGGGCGGCGCAGCGCGCCGAGTTCCCGGCGCGCTTTCAGCTCGTGGCGGCCATGAACCCCTGCCCCTGTGGTTTTGCGGGCTCGCACCAGCGCGCCTGCCGCTGCACACCCGACCAGATCGCGCGCTACCAGGGCAAGCTCAGCGGCCCGCTGCTGGACCGCATCGACCTGCATGTGGAGGTGCCCGCGCTGCCGCCCGAGGAACTGCTGGGCGCCCCGCCCGGCGAACCCAGCGGCGCCGTGCGCGAACGCGTGGCCCGCGCGCACGAACGAGCGCTCCAGCGCCAGGGCAAGGCCAACCAGGCATTGCAGGGCCAGGAGCTGGAACAGATGGCGGCGCTGGACACCGCGGCCGCGCGGTTCCTGCAGGCCGCGGCGGCGCGCCTGGCGTGGTCGGCGCGCAGCACGCACCGGGCCCTCAAGGTTGCACGTACTATTGCCGATCTATCGGGCTGCGGGACCGTGGGCGCCGCCCATGTGGCCGAAGCCGTGCAATACCGGCGCGCCCTGCGCGCACCGGCGTGACGCTCCACCGCTGCCCTTCCTTGTTTGAATCCTCCTGAAAATCCTATGAAAAACCTCAGCATCGGCACCCGCCTGGGAGGCGGCTTCGCCCTTGTCCTGCTGCTGATGGCCCTGATGACGGCCTTTGGCGTATGGCGCCTGCAGACCGTGGCGCAAGCCACCAACGAGATGACGCAGCAACCCCTGGCGGTGGAGCGCATGATCAGCGACTGGTACCGCTATGTGTACAGCGCGGCGCGGCGCACCTCGGCCATCGTCAAGAGCACGGACCCTTCGCTCGGCCAGTTCTTCGCGGCAGACACCGCCACCTCCACGCGCGAATCGGCCGAGCTGCAAAAGCGTATCGAGACGCTGCTCACCAGCGACGAGGAAAAGGCCCTGTGGGCCGACATTCAGAAGGCGCGCGTGACCTACCTGTCCTCGCGCGACCAGGCCGTGAAGGCCAAGGCCGAGGGCCAGCTGGAGGAGGCCGAACGCCTGCTCACCCAGGTGTACCTGCCCGCCACCGACCAGTACGTGGCGCTGATCCAGCGCCTGCTGGACATGCAACGCTCCCGCATCGACGCCACGGCGCAGGGGATCAATGTCACCTATGGGCAAAGCCGGCTGTGGCTGATCGTGCTGGGCGTGCTCGGCCTGGGCGCAGGCGCCCTGTGCGCATGGTGGCTCACACGCGGCATCACGCGGCCGCTGGCGCAGGCCGTGCAGGTGGCGCGCGCCGTGGCGGCCAACGACCTCACCAGCCGCGTGCAGGTCGATTCGCGCGACGAGACCGGCCAGCTGCTGCAGGCGCTGCAGGAGATGAACGCCAGCCTGTCGCAGGTGGTGGCGCGCGTGCGCTCGGGCACCGACGGCATCGCCACGGCGTCCAGCCAGCTCGACGCAGGCAACCAGGACCTGTCCTCGCGCACCGAGGAGCAGGCCAGCTCGCTGCAGGAAACCGCCGCCTCGATGGAGCAGCTGACCAGCACCGTGCGCCAGAACGCCGACAACGCGCGCCAGGCCAACCAGTTGGCCTCCTCCGCCGCGCAGACGGCCACGCAGGGCGGCCAGGTGGTGGCCGGCGTGGTGCAGACCATGGGCGCCATCAACGCCAGCAGCCGCAAGATCAGCGACATCATCGGCGTGATCGACTCGATCGCCTTCCAGACCAACATCCTGGCGCTGAACGCCGCGGTGGAGGCCGCACGCGCCGGCGAGCAGGGCCGCGGCTTTGCCGTGGTGGCCGGCGAGGTGCGTGCACTGGCACAGCGCAGCGCGGCTGCCGCCAAGGACATCAAGGGCCTGATCGGCGACTCGGTCGCCAAGGTGGAGGAAGGCTCCCACCAGGTCGAGGAAGCCGGCCGCACCATGGACGCCATCGTGCAGAGCGTGCAGCGCGTGAGCGACCTGGTGGCCGAGATCACCGCCGCCAGCCAGGAGCAGAGCGCGGGCATCGAGCAGGTGCACCAGGCCATCACGCAGATGGACCAGGTCACGCAGCAGAACGCCGCACTGGTGGAGGAAGCCACCGCCGCCACGGGCTCGCTCAAGGCCCAGGCTGGCCAGTTGGCCCAGGCAGTGAGCGTGTTCCGCGTGGAAGGCCTGCAGGCCGCCCAGACGGCAACGGCAGCGGCAGCGCCCGCCCCCCTCCGCCGGCCCGCACCGGCCACAACGACCACAACGACCAAGCCCCCCGCAGCAGCGCGCACGCTGGCGGCGCCCGCCCGCCCACCGGCAGCGGCCAAGGCGGCCCCGGCCGCCGCGCGCCACAGCGACGACGATTGGGAAGCCTTCTGAGCGCCCCGGGCGGGGATAACCCACCCGCCTCGTTTTGCTACGTTATTTATAGCTGCTAGCGCTTATATAACAAGCACTACAGCCCAAAAATGCAGTAAAGCAACCAGGCGCAGCCCCGATGCCGGGCGTCAAACGAACATGCCGCCCGATGCCTCGATGCGCTGTGCGTTCACCCAGCCCGTGCCCGGCTGCAGCAGCGCAGCGATCACGCCACCGATGTCGTCCGGCAGGCCCACGCGGCCCAGCGCGGTCTGGCCGGCGATGAAGGCGTTGAGCTGCGCGTTGTCGCGCACGGCGCCGCCGCCAAAATCCGTCTCGATCGCGCCAGGCGCAACCACGTTCACGGCAATGCCGCGCGCGCCCAGTTCCTTGGCCAGGTAGCGCGTCAGCACCTCCACCCCGCCCTTCATCGCCGCATAGGCCGCGTAGCCCGGTAGCGCGAACCGCGCCAGGCCCGACGACACGTTCAGGATGCGCCCGCCGTCGTTCATCAGCGGCAGCAGCTTCTGTGTGAGGAAAAACACGCCCTTGAGGTGGATGTTGACCATGTCGTCGAACTGCGCCTCGGTGGTCTCCATGAAGCTGGCATACACGCCCACGCCCGCGTTGTTCACGAGGAAGTCGAAGCGCTCGCGCTGCCAGTGCCGCACCAGCACGTCGCGCACCTGGCCTGCGAAAGCGGTGAAGGTGGCGCTGGCCGCCACGTCCAGGGGCAGCGCCACGGCGCGGCGGCCGAGGGCCTCGATCTCTGCGACGACGGCCTGCGCCTCGGCGGCCTGGCTGCGGTAGGTCAGGATCACATCGGTGCCGGACCGCGCCACGTGCAACGCGGCATTGCGGCCCAGTCCCCGGCTGCCGCCGGTGATGAGGGCGATGGCCGGACGGGCGGCCATGCCGGCGGTGGCCGTAGAGGAGGAAGAAGATGCGGCGTGGGTCATGGCGGGAACCTTTCAGTGAGGAGTGAGAAGCAGTGAGCGGACTCTATTGATCCGCGCTGCATCCATAAATCACTGAAAATTGATCGCATCGTTCTTTGGATACGAACAATGAGCCCGTTTGACCGCATGCACATCTTCGTCCGCGTGGCCGAGCTGGCCAGCTTCACGCAGGCCGCCGAAGCGCTGGGCATCCCCAAGGCAAGCGCCTCCACCGCCGTGCAGCAACTCGAAACCCAGCTCGGCACGCGCCTGCTGCACCGCACCACCCGGCGCGTCCAGCTCACGCAGGACGGGCAGGCCTATTACGAGCGGTGCAAGGATCTGCTAGCGGACGTGGACGAACTGCAGTCCATGTTCCAGCACCTCGACGGCGCCGGCCTGAGAGGACGCGTGCGCATCGACATGTCCACCGGCATGGCGCGCAACGTGGTGGTGCCCCGCCTGCCCGAACTGCTGGCGCGCCACCCCGGTCTGGAGATGGAGCTGAGCAGCACCGAGCGCCGCGTGGACGTGGTGCGCGAGGGCTTCGACTGCGTGCTGCGCACGGGCGCCGTGGTGGACAGCAGCCTGGTCGCGCGCCCGCTGGGGCTGGCGCGGCTGGTCAACTGCGCCAGCCCGGCCTATCTGCGCGCGCATGGCACGCCACGCTCGCTCGCCGACCTGCCGGGCCACCGGCTGGTGCATTTCGTGAACACGCTGGGCGCCCGCTCTGCAGGCTTCGAGGCCGTGGTGGATGGCGCACTCGTGCTCACCCCCATGCAGGGCGCCCTCACGGTGAACAATGCCGAGGCCTACATGGCCGGCTGCCTGGCGGGGCTGGGCCTGATCCAGGTGCCGCACCTGGGCGTGGTGGACCTGCTGGCGCGCGGCGATCTGGTCGAAGTGCTGCCGCAACTGGCCGCCCCGCCGATGCCGCTCACGCTGATGTACGCCAACCGCCGCAACCTGCCGCGGCGCGTGCGCACGGTGATGGACTGGCTGGCGCAGGTGGTGGCGGAGCATCTGGCGCAGGTGGCCGCCGCCTGAACGGCCTGGCCCCCACGTGTCCCTGGGCCGCTAGACGCCCAGGTACTGCCGCCGCGCCGCGGCGTCGCCCGCGAGCTGCGCCATCCCGGCGCTGTACACGATGCGGCCCTGCTCCAGCACGCAGGCGCGGTCGGCCACGGCCTCGGCGAAGGGCAGGTTTTGCTCGCTCAGCAGGATGCCGATGCCCTGGGCCTTCAGCGCGCGGATGGTGCGCGCCATCTGCTGCACGATGACCGGCGCCACGCCCTCCGAGGGCTCGTCCAGCAGCACCAGCAGCGGCTGGCCCATGAGGGTGCGCGCCACGGTCAGCATCTGCTGCTCTCCGCCGCTCATGCGCCCGCCGGGGCGGTCGGGCATTTCGCCCAGGTTGGGGAACAGCGTGAACAGCCGCTCGGGCGTCCACAGCGGCGCGGGCGTGCCGTCCGGCCAGTGGCGGGGTTTTTGGCGGCCCACCTCCAGGTTCTCCAGCACCGTGAGGTCGGTGAAGATGCGCCGGTCCTCGGGCACGTAGCCCAGGCCGCGCCGCGCGATGGCGTGCGGCGGCTGGCGGTCGATGCGCTGGCCCAGGAATTCGATGCGCCCGCTGCGCCGCTCCAGCAGGCCGGCAATGCCCTTGAGCGTGGTGGACTTGCCCGCGCCGTTGCGCCCCATCAGGGCCACCACCTCGCCGGGCCCCACGCTCAGCGATACGCCGTGCAGGATGTGGGCCGCGCCGTACCAGGCGTGCAGGTCTGCCACCTCCAGCAAGGGTGTTTTTGCTTCTAGAACTTTGCTGGGCAAGTGCAAGGCGCTATCGTTTTGATTCGTCATGCCGACTCCAGTGCCAGCCCCGTGCCCAGGTAGGCGGCCTGCACCCGCGCGTCGTCCTGGATCTGCTGCGGCGTGCCTTCGGCCAGCAGCTGGCCGCGCACCAGCACGGCCACGCGGTCGGCCAGGCCGAAGACCACGTCCATGCTGTGCTCGGTGAACAGCACGCCCATGTGCCGTTCGCGCGCGATGCGCTGCACCAGCTGCATGAGCGCCAGGCGCTCGGCCGGTGCCATGCCGGCGGTGGGCTCGTCCATCAGCAGCAGCGCCGGGGCGTGCGCCAGCGCCATGGCCAGCTCCACGCGCTTGACGTCGCCGTAGGCCAGCGTGCTGCACGGGCGCTGCGCCTGGGCAGCCATGCCCACCTGCTCCAGCAGCGCCAGGGCATCCTGCGGGCGGTGCGCATCGGCACGGCGCCACCAGCGCCAGGCGTGCCGGTCGTGCGACAGCAGCGCCATCTGCACGTTCTGCAGCACGGTGAAGCTGGCGAAGGTCTGCGCGATTTGGAAGGTGCGGCCCACGCCGCGCCGCCAGACGGCGCGCGGCGCCAGGCCGGTGATGTCCTGCCCCTGCAGCAGCACGCGCCCATCGTCCGGGGGGAGCTGCCCGCCCACCAGGTTGAAGGTGGTGCTCTTGCCCGCACCATTGGGGCCGATCAGCGCCAGCAGCTCGCCGGCCTGCAGCGCGAACGACACGCCCTGCACGGCCTGCACGCCGCCGAAGGACTTGCGCAACCCCTGGACCTGCAGCAGGCTCATGGCGCGCCCTCCTGCGCTTTGTTTTTGATAGCTGCTCGCGCTTGCCACATCTGCGCAAAACCCGAGATTCCTTGAGGAAACAGCAGCACCAGCAGCAGCATGATGCCGCCCAGCAGCGCGCGCCAGTAGTCAGTACTGCGCGCTACGGTGTCATGCAGCCAGGTGAACACACCCGCGCCCACCACCGGCCCGGCCAGCTGCTGCATGCCGCCCAGCAGCACCATCACCAGCCCGTCCACCGAGCGCGACACGCCCAGCGCATCGGGCGCCACGCTGCCTTTGGAAAACACGTACAGCGCCCCCGCCAGACCGGCCAGCAGCCCCGCCACCACGAAGGCGGCCCACTGCACGCCGCGCACGTCGATGCCAATGGCGTCGGCCCGCAACGCCGAGTCGCGCGCCGCGCGCAGCGCCCAGCCCAACGGCGCAAACAGCATGCGCCGCAGCAGGTAGATGCCCGCCACGGCCAGCGCCAGCACCAGCCAATAGAAGCCCGCGCCCTGCGCGGCCCACTGCGGCGGCCACACGCCGGTGATGCCGTTGCTGCCGCCGGTGAACCCGTCCCACTGGTAGGCGATGGCCCAGGTGATCTGTGCGAACGCCAGCGTCAGCATGGTGAGCGACACGCCCGACAGGCGCACGCAGAACCAGCCGTACACCAGCGCGCCCACCGCCGCCACCAGCGGCCCCAGCAGCAGCGCCGTGCCCATGGGCCAGTCCAGCCAGCGCACCAGCAGCGCCGCGCCGTAGGCGCCCAGGCCGAAGTACGCCGCATGGCCGAACGAATGCAACCCGCCCGGCCCCAGGATGCAATGCAGACTGGCGGCGAACAGCGCGGCAATCGCGATGTCGGTCAGCAGCACGGTGGCGTAGCTGCCCGGCTCCACCGCCAGCGGCAGCAGCGCCAGGCCCAGCACCAACGCGCACCAGGCGGCCGTGGCGCCCTGCCCTGCCCGGCGCAGCGGCGCCTCGGGCGCGCCCACGCCGCGCACCACGGCCTGCGGGCGGCCCATGAGGCCCCAGGGCCGCCAGATGAGCACGGCCGCCATCACCAGGAACTCCACCACCAGCGTGAGCCGGGGAAAGGCCACCTCCACCCCCGCGACCTCGACCACGCCCAGCCAGATGCACACGGCCTTGAGCTCGGCAATCACCAGCGCCGCCACGAAGGCGCCGGGCAGCGAGCCCATGCCGCCCACCACCACCACCACGAAGGCGGCGCCGATGGTGAGCATGTCCAGCTCCAGGCTGGCGGGCTCGCGCGGCAGCTGCAGCGCGCCGCCCAGGCCTGCCAGCAGGGCCCCCAGCGCGAACACGCTGGTGAACAGCCAGGCCTGGTTCACACCCAGCGCACCGACCATCTCACGGTCCTGCGTGGCGGCGCGCACCAGCGTGCCCCAGCGCGTGCGCGTGAGCAGCAGCGTGAGCAGCACCAGCACCAGCGGCCCCACGGCGATGAGGAACAGGTCGTAGGCCGGGAAGCGCCGGCCCAGCAGGTCCACCGCGCCCTCCAGGCCCGGCGCGCGCGGGCCGAACAGCTCCTCCGGCCCCCAGAGCCACAGCGCCGCGTCCTTGATCACCAGCACCAAGGCGAAGGTGGCCAGCAGCTGCAACAATTCGGGTGCGCGGTAGATGCGGCGCAGCAGCAGCACCTCCACCGCCGCGCCCAGCAGGCCCACGGCCAGCGGAGCCAGCAGCAGCGCAGGCCAGAAGCCGAGGGCATCGCCCAGACGCTCCACCAGGGCATAGGCCAGGTACAGGCCCAGCATGTAAAACGAGCCGTGCGCGAAGTTGACGATGCGCATCACCCCAAAGATCAGCGACAGCCCCGCCGCCACGAGGAACAACGTGGAAGCGCCCGCCAGGCCATTGAGCAGTTGGGCCAGCAGCCCCGAAACATCCATGTCAGTCGTCCAATGCCGCACAGGGCCACCGCAGCCCGCACGGGTGAAGCCCGCAGCCATAGCGCCCGGGTCGCCCCGCGGTAGCGGCCGCGCGTTCCCCCACGGGAAGGGCGCCGGCGCAGAGTCCGGCAGTCACTCGTCCTTGCGCAGCCGCTTCACCTCGGCGTCGCTGGGCTGGTACTTGGCGCCGTCGCGGTAGGTGAAGTCCACCATCACACCCTTGCCCATGCGCAGCGCGGTCTTGCCCACGTAGGCACCCATGGTGGACTGGTGGTCCTGCGTGCGGTAGGTGATGGGACCGAACGGCGTGGCCACCTGCAGGCCGCGGAAGGCGGTGATGAGTTTCTCGGTGTCGGCCGATCCGGCCTTGGCCAGCCCCGCCGCAACCGACTGGACGGCGTTGTAGCCCACCACCGAGCCCGCGCGCGGGTAGTCCTTGAAACGCTTCATGTAGGCGTCCAGAAAGGCCTTGTGCTCGGGGGTCTGGATGGCATACCAGGGGTAGCCGGTGACGATCCAGCCCTCGGGCGTCTCGCTCTTGAGCGTGTCCAGGTATTCCGGCTCGCCCGACAGCAGGCTCACCACGCTGCGGCCCGCGAACAGCCCGCGGGTGTTGCCCTCGCGCACGAATTTGGCGAGGTCGGCGGCGAACAGCACGTTGAAGATCGCATCGGGCTTGGCGTCTTCCAGCGCCTGGGCCACGCTGCCGGCATCCACCTTGCCCAGCGGCGTGGCCTGCTCGGCAACGAACTCCACGTCTGGCTGCGCGGCCTTGAGCAGCTGCTTGAAGGTGGCCACGGCCGACTGGCCGTACTCGTAGTTGGGATAGACGATGGCCCAGCGCTTTTTCTTCAGCGCCACGGCTTCGGGCACCAGCATGGCCACCTGCATGTAGGTGGAGGGGCGCAGGCGGAAGGTGTAGCGGTTGCCGTGCTCCCACACGATCTTGTCGGTGAGCGGTTCGGCCGCCAGGAAGAAGCGCTTCTTCTGCTGCGCGAAGTCGGTCAGCGCCAGGCCCACGTGCGACAGAAAGCTGCCCATGAGCACATCCACCTTCTCGCGCGCGATCAGTTCCTCGGCCGCGCGCACCGCGTCGCCGGGGGTGGCGTTGTCGTCGCGCGTGACCAGCCGCAGTTGCTTGCCCTGGATGCCGCCAGCCGCATTGATCTGCTCGACCGCCAGTTCCATGCCCTTCTTGTAGGGCTCCAGAAAGGCGGGCTGGGCCTTGTAGCTGTTGATCTCCCCGATCGTGTAGGCCTCCTGCGCATAGGCGCCACCCGCAAACAGCAGGGCGAGCAGGGGGGTGAAGGGCTTGTGCATGGTCGAATCCTTTGCCACAGGTCAGCTTCCGGGCAACGCAACTGTACCGCTGCCACGAGTTTGCCCGACAATGTGCGGGTTTGCCCGCATGGCAGGGGGCAGCCAACGCCCGCACGCGATGCTTGACGGGTGCCGTGGACACAGCGCAAATGTCGGCTTATGCCGAGAGCGCATATCAAAGCCGCGACACTAACGCCACCGGCCCTGCCCCCACGGCTCCCGTTCGCCCTGTTTTCGTTCATTTTTCTGGCACCCATCCATGAGCGCATTTCACGAAGAGCGTGTACTGACCGTACACCACTGGACCGACCGCCTGTTCTCCTTCACCACCACGCGCGACCCGGCGCTGCGGTTCTCCAACGGCCACTTCACCATGATCGGCCTGAAGGTGGACGGCAAGCCGCTGCTGCGCGCCTACAGCATCGTCAGCGCCAACTACGAGGAGCACCTGGAGTTCCTCTCCATCAAGGTGCCGGACGGCCCGCTGACCTCGCGCCTGCAGCACATCCAGGTGGGCGACTCCATCATCGTGGGCAAGAAGCCCACGGGCACGCTGCTCATCGACTACCTGTTGCCCGCCAAGCGGCTCTACCTGATGTCCACGGGCACGGGCCTGGCGCCGTTCCTGAGCGTGATCCGCGACCCCGAGACGTACGAGAAGTTCGAGCAGGTGATCCTGATCCACGGCGTGCGCCAGGTGGCCGAGCTGGCCTACCACGACTACATCACCAAGGAACTGCCCCAGCATGAGTTCCTGGGCGAGCTGATCACCAAGCAGCTCAAGTACTACCCCACGGTCACGCGCGAGCCCTTCCGCAACCAGGGCCGCATCCCCGACCTGATCGACAGCGGCAAGCTGGCCGCCGACCTGGGCCTGCCCGAGCTCAATCCGCTGGAAGACCGCGTGATGCTCTGCGGCAGCCCTGAGATGCTGGCCTCGCTCAAGGAACTGCTGGAAAAGCGCGACTTCGAGGAAGGCAACACCACGCGCCCCGGCGACTTCGTGATCGAGCGCGCCTTCGTGGAGAAGTGACGCACGCGGCCCTGGCCGCGTCGATTTGCTAGCAAAATAGGAGCTATTGGCGCTTACCCACAGGCGATCCAACGCCAATCCCCCTCAAAACGGCCTGCCCGCAAGCGCAGGCCGCTTTTATTTTCGTAGCGCCTGGGTAGCCACTCTCGTCAAGCGCAGGCCCCTGCGCTCAATAGCCCCGGTCCACTACGCGCACCGGCTCCACGCCCGCACGGTCGGCATCGGCCCCCGGGTCCACGCGCAGGCTCTTGCCCTGCACGCGTACGGCCGTGCCCTCGGCCAGCGGCTGGGCGCGCGTGAAGTTGCGCACCGAACCGTCATCCATGCGCACGCGCATCTGGTAGACCGTGGTGGTACGGGCGCGCTGCTCCACCTTGTGGCCCACGTAGCCGCCGCCCACGGCGCCCAGCACCGTGGCCGCGGTGCGGCCCGATCCCTTGCCGATCTGGTTGCCCAGCACGCCCCCCAGCACACCGCCGGCCACCGCGCCCACGCCCGTGGCCGGCGCGGCCTGCTCGACAGCGCGCACCGACTCCACCCGCCCGCAGGTGGCACACACCGGCGCCGCACTGCGCTGCGCCACGGCCCGCTGCAGCGGTTCGCCGCGCTGGGTTGGCACTGGCGAGGGCGATGCCGCCGGCTGTGGATAGCCCTGTGCATACGTCTGTGGATCGCCCTGTGGATACGCCTTTGGAGAAGGCGGCGCTGCTGAGCGCCGGGCTACGGGATTCGCTCCTGAATCGAGAGCTGCCATCGCTTGCTGCGACTGGGCTAGAGGCGCTTTTTCATTCAACACTTCCGCCTCGGGCGTGCGCGGCGCGGTGGCTGCCAGCGTGGCGGCCGGTCCGCCAGCCGCGGAGTCGCCAGCAGGCGGACCGCCGCGCAGGTTCTGCGCCAGCAGCGTGCCACCCAGGGCCAGCACACTCACGCCCAGCACGCCCACGGCGGCCCACAGCCATTTGAGCGAAGCCGCGGACGGGGCTGCGGCGGAGGAAGCAGAGGTGGAATGCATGTGCTCGTCCGGTTGCCAGAAGAAAAGCCGCGGGCTGCGCATGCAGCCGCCACGGCACCGGCGCCAAGGCTAACGCCGGCCCTGCTTCACAAAACCGCGCGCGGCGTAACGGACGTAATCAGCGGTCAACGGCCCGCCGGCGCGGAGGCGGCGGTACGCGTTTCGTGCAGCGCCCGCGCGCTGGCGGCCGAGAACAGCAGCACCGCGGACGAAAAGTAGATCCACATCAGCAGCACCACCAGCGAGCCCGCAGCGCCATAGGCCGACACCACCGCCGCGGTGGACAGGTACAGCGCCAGCAACTGCTTGCCCACCGTGAACAGCGTGGCGCCCACCACCGCGCCGAATACCAGGCAATGCGTGGGCGGCTTGGGGCCGCTGCCGATGCGCATCAGCCCCAAGAACAGCGCCACCGCCACGGCGAAGGCCACGGCCTCATTGACGATCTGCAGCAGCGTGCCCGAGCCGAACGGCAGCCGCGCGCTGGCCCAGGTGGCCAGCACGTTGATAGCCGTGGACAACACCAGCGACACCAGCAGCAGAAAACCGATGGCCAGCACATAGGCCAGGCCCCGCAGGCGCAGCGAGGCCATGCGCCACCACGCCTTGCGCTCGGGCGCGGGCTGGCCGTGTGCCCACAGCCGCTCCAGCGCGCTCTGCAGCTCCACGAACACCCCCGTCGCGCCGGACAGCAGCAGCACGAAGCCAGCCATCGACGCGAGGCGCCCCTCGGCCGGTTCCTGCGCACTGGCCAGCGCCAGGCGCACCACCTCGGCGCCGCGCTCGCCCATCACCCCGCGCACCTGGGCGATGAGGTTGCTCTCCAGGTAGGCCTGGTCGATCCACCACCCCAGCACCCCCACCAGCAACAGCAACAGCGGCGCCAGGCTCAGCATGCCGTAGAACGACATCGCCGCGCTCATGCGCAGGCCGTCGGCGTCCAGCCACATCTGCACGGCGCGCACCAACGGCGCAATGGGCTGCAACACCCGCTGCAGCAGTGGCTGGGCAATAGATTTGAGGCTCTGCAGGGTCAGTGGCATGGCCCGATTGTGAACAGTGCGGGCCCGGCCCCCTGTCGGCGCAAGCCGACAGCCGGCCGCGCACCGGCTGCCGCACGGACCAGGTGGACGCTCTTACACTTCCCAGTCTTCACTCACCACGACAGACAAGCATGCAAACGCGTTGCGCCCTGGTCGGCATGCCGGGCTCGGGCAAATCCACGGTGGGCCGCCAGCTCGCCCGCCGTCTGGGGCTTCCCTTCGTGGACCTGGACCAGCGGCTGGAGCAGCGGCTGGGCACCAGCATCCGCGACTATTTCGACCAGCACGGCGAAGCGGCCTTTCGCGACCACGAGGCCGCGCTGCTGGCCGAGCTGGCCGCCCAACCCGGCGGCATGGTGCTGTCCACCGGCGGCGGCGCCGTGCTGCGCGAGGACAACCGCGCCACGCTGCGCCGCGGCTTTCCCCATGTGATGTACCTGCGCGCTTCGCCCGAAGAGATCTTCAAGCGCATCAAGCACGACCGCACGCGCCCCCTGCTGCAGGTGGACGACCCGCTGGCCCGCCTGCGCGACCTCTACCGCGCGCGGGACCCGCTGTACCGCGAGGCCGCGCACTACGTCATCGAGACCGGCCGGCCCACGGTGCACACGCTGGTCAACATGATCATGATGCAGCTGGAGATGGCGGCGCCGGGCGACCCGGTGTAGCAAGCGCCCTTCCTCAGACATGAAAAAGGCCCCGCATGCGGGGCCTGGGTTCTCTTGCGGCGCAGAGGCTTACCAGCTGCGCACACGTCCGGTGTCGATGTGCACGAACTGTTCCCGGGCGTAGTAGCCCACGCCGCCCGCCCGCAGGGAGATGGCGGCGTCGCGCAGGTCGCTCAGGGACACGCCGGGCAGGCGCACGTCGATGGCCTTGCCGTCCATGTGCAGGCTGCGCCGCGCCACACCGCCGCCGCGCGTGGTGCGCAGCGTCTCGTTGGTATGGGGGCTGCGGTAGCCGGAGATCACCTCGAACGGCTGCTGCGTCTCCAGCGTCTGCCGCACGCGATGCAGCAGGTGGAACAGGTCCGGGTCCATCACGCCGACGTCGCCGCTGTAGTGGTCGCGCAGGAAGTGGTTGAGCGTGGGCAGCGCCGCGGGAACGAATTGTTCGCCCTGGGCGTAGACCAGCGCCAGCCGCTCATGGGTGTGCAGGTGGTTGAAGGCCAGGCGCCGCGCAAGGTCCTGCTCTTCGCTGAGCGACGCCAATGCCGCCTTGGGCAGCAGCACCGCGGCCGCTGCGGCGTGCGCGATGGCGGCGCCGCGCCCCAGGAATAGACGGCGGTGGGGGTTATGCGGTGGAGCCATGCGCGAAAAACCTCGAAAAAGCGAAAAAACGCGCTATTTTGGACCGATCACCCCGGCAGCACTACCCGCGCGGACCGCATCGTAGGGTTTTGCCGAATGCTGGCGCAGCAGGCTGGCGAGCTTGCGGTCATGGCCGTACAGGTCGCCATAGAAGTGCGGACGGCCGTCCTGCACCACCACGGTGATGTGCGTGATGATGACCGGCACCGGATGCGGCAGCCGTACGAACACGGGCTTGGGCTGCGCCATGGCCGCACGGATGCGCTCCACGGTCCAGGTGGGATCGTCCTGCAACACGAACTGGGCGAGCGCCACCGGCTCCTCGACACGCACGCAGCCGTGGCTCAGGTCGCGCCGGCTGCGGCCGAACAGCGTGGGCGCCGAGGTGTGGTGCAGGTAGATGTTGTCGTTGTTGGGCAGCACGAACTTGATGTCGCCCAGCGCGTTCAGCGGCCCCGGGCGCTGGCGTATGCGCGCCTGGCCTGCCAGCACGGCACCCAGCATCTCGGGCGTGGTGTCGGTGCTCACGCCCGCCGCGCTGACGAACTCCATGCCCTGCCGGGCCAGGTAGCCCGGGTCGCGGCGCAGGCGCGGCACGGTTTCGCCGCGGGCGATGGACGGCGGGATGTTCCAGTACGGGCTGAATTCGATGGACTGCATGTCCTCATCGAACAGCGGCGTGCGCGTATCCAGCGCCTTGCCGACGATGACCGCCATGGACAGGCGCAGCGTGATCCTGCCGCCCGCGTACTCATAGGCGCGCAGGCGGTATTCGGGCACGTTCACGGCGATCATGCGCGGGCCTTGCAGCACGGGCGTCCAGCGCAGGCGCTCCATCTGCAGCGCGATCTGCTCGGCGCGTGCGGCCGGGGGCACATTCAGCGCCGCCAGCGTGGTCGCGCCCAGCACCCCGTCCGCCTCCAGCCCGTGGCGGCGCTGGAAGGCCGTGACGGCCTCGACCAACGCGGGGGTGTATTGCGCCGGCGCGGACGCTGCAGGCGGCTCGCCCGTGGGCTGCGGCGGCAGGTCGCCCAGCGCCACCAGCCGCTCGGCCAGCACGCCCAGGCCCTCCCAGGGCTGGCCCGGCGTGAGCTTGCGGCCCGGCAGCGCGGGCATCGGCTGCGCCCAGGCAGGGTGAGCGCCCAGCGCGCGGTACTGCGCCAGCAGTGCGCGCAGCGCCGGATACATGGGCACGCGGGGGACGGCCGCGTCCCGCGCCTGCTGGATCTGGCCGTCGGCCAGCGCGGTCTGCAGCGCGGCGCGCAGGTCGGGCTGGGGGCGGCGGGAGTGGTCGTAGCGCTCGTTGAGCCGTGCCGGATCGATGCGCCCGCCGTGCAGCTCATACAGGTAGCGCTCCACGGCCTGCGTCAGCTCCTGGTCGAGCGCCACGGCGGAGGCGGCATCCAGGCCGCGGGCGGCTGCGGCCGCCAGCGCATCACTCAGGTGCTGCGCGCCATAGTCGGCCGGCTCCAGCCCATCGGCTGCGGCTTCGTTGAGCCAGCGCACCGCTTCATGCGCAGCCGGCAGGGGGCGCCCGTCAGCCGTCAGCCAGGACGGGTTGGCCCAGGCAGCCAGCGGCATCCAGGCCGCCAGCAGCAGGGGGGCAGTGTGGTGTGTCAGCAGGCGCAGGTTCATGGGTCGATCTTGGCATGGCCTGCGCCGACCAGGCGCTATAGCCCCAGATTCGGCGCAAGCGCGCGCTCCACCTCGGCCAGGGGCACTCCGCTGCGCTGGGCCATGTCCTGCACCTGCGCATCGTCGATCTTGCCGACGCTGAAGTAGGTGCTCTCGGGGTGGCTGAAGTAAAAGCCGCTCACACTGGCCGCGGGCGTCATGGCGTAGCTGTCGGTAATGTCCATGTCCACGTCGGCCGTGCCCAGCAATGCAAACAGCGGCTTCTTCACCCGGTGATCGGGGCATGCGGGGTAGCCCGGCGCGGGGCGGATGCCCACGTACTTCTCGGCGATCAGTTCGTCGTTGGACAGCCGCTCGCCCGCCTGGTAGCCCCACCAGTCGGTGCGCACGCGGTGGTGCAGCCATTCGGCACCGGCCTCGGCCAGGCGGTCGGCCAGGGCCTTGAGGGTGATGGCGTTGTAGTCGTCGTGGTCGGCCATGAACTCGGCCACCTTGGCATCCACGCCGATGCCGGCAGTGACGGCAAACGCGCCAATGTGGTCGGCCTGCGTGGGTGCGCCACCCTCCGAGCGAGGCGCGATGAAGTCGGCCAGGCAGCGACTGGGGCGCATGCGGCCCTCGGCGTCGGGCTGCTTCTCGGCCTGCTGGCGCAGGCCGTACCAGGTGAGCACGACCTTGTCGCGCGCGGCATCGGCATACAGCTCGATGTCGTCATCGCGCACGGTGTTGGCGGGCCAGAAGCCCACCACGGCGTGGGCCGTGAGCCAGCGGCCCTCCACGATCTTCTTGAGCATGGCCTGTGCGTCGCGGAAGACGCGCGTGGCTTCCTCGCCCACCACCTCGTCCTGCAGGATGTCGGGGTACTTGCCAGCCAGGTCCCAGGTCTGGAAGTACGGTGCCCAGTCGATGAAGGGCACCAGTTCGGCCAGGTCGATGTTCTTGATCACGCGCCGGCCGATGAACTTGGGCGCCGGCGGCTGGTAATGCGCCCAGTCGATGCGCGTCTTGTTGGCGCGGCACTGCGCCAGCGGCCACACCGGCGTCTTCTTCTTGTTGGCATGCAGGTGGCGCACATGGTCGTAGTCGGCCTGCACCTCCGCCAGGTAGCTGTCCTTTTGCTCGCCCAGCAGGCTCTGCGCCACGCTCACGCTGCGCGAGGCATCGGGCACGTAGACCACGGGGCCCTGGTACTGCGGCGCGATCTTGACCGCCGTGTGCACGCGCGAGCAGGTGGCGCCGCCGATCAGCAATGGAATCTTCTTGATGCGGAAGTACTCGTCCTTGTCCATCTCGCCGGCCACGTACTGCATCTCTTCCAGGCTGGGCGTGATGAGGCCCGACAGGCCGATGATGTCCGCGCCTTCGGCCTTGGCACGCGCCAGGATTTCATGGCAGGGCACCATCACGCCCATGTTGATGACCTCGAAGTTGTTGCACTGCAGGACGACGGTCACGATGTTCTTGCCGATGTCATGCACGTCGCCCTTCACGGTGGCGATGACGATCTTGCCCTTGCTGGACACATCCAGGCCGGCGGCTTCCTGCTGGCGCTTTTCTTCCTCGATGTAAGGGATCAGGTGGGCCACGGCCTGCTTCATCACGCGGGCGCTCTTGACCACCTGCGGCAGGAACATCTTGCCCGCGCCGAACAGGTCGCCCACGATGTTCATGCCGTCCATCAGCGGACCTTCGATCACGTGCAGCGGGCGGCCGCCGCCTTGCACCACGATCTGCTGGTAGGCCTCCTCGGTGTCTTCGACGATGAAGTCGGTGATGCCGTGTACCAGCGCATGCGACAGGCGCTCACCCACGGTTTTCGGGTGCTCGGGCGTGCCGCGCCACTCCAGCTTCTTGCTGTCGTCCTTGGCGGCGCCCTTGGCGGCCTCGGCAATCTCCAGCAGGCGTTCGGCCGCGTCGGGGCGGCGGTTCAACACCACGTCTTCCACACGCTCGCGCAGCTCGGGGTCAAGATCGTCGTAAACGCCGACCATGCCCGCGTTGACGATGCCCATGTCCATGCCGGCCTTGATGGCGTGGTACAGGAACACGGTGTGGATCGCCTCGCGCACCGGCTCGTTGCCGCGGAAGCTGAACGACACGTTGGACACGCCGCCCGACACCTTGGCGCCCGGCAGATGCTGCTTGATCCAACGCACGGCCTCGATGAAGTCCACGGCGTAGTTGGCGTGCTCTTCGATGCCCGTGGCGATGGCGAAGATGTTGGGATCGAAGATGATGTCCTCGGGCGCCATGCCCACCTCGTCCACCAGGATGCGGTAGGCGCGCTCGCAGATCTCGGTCTTGCGCGCGAAGGTGTCGGCCTGGCCCTTCTCGTCGAAGGCCATGACCACGGCAGCCGCGCCGTAGCGGCGGATCAGCTTGGCCTGGCGCTTGAACTCCTCCACGCCCTCCTTCATGCTGATGGAGTTGACGATGCCCTTGCCCTGCAGGCAGCGCAGGCCGGCCTCGATGACCTCCCACTTGGAGCTGTCCACCATCACCGGCACCCGGGCGATGTCGGGCTCGGAGGCGATGAGGTTCAGGAAGCGCACCATCGCGGCCTTGCTGTCCAGCATGGCCTCGTCCATGTTCACGTCGATGATCTGCGCGCCGTTTTCCACCTGCTGGCGCGCCACCGACAGTGCCTGCTCGTACTGGTCATTCAGGATCATGCGCGCGAACGCCTTGGAGCCGGTGACGTTGGTGCGCTCGCCCACGTTGACGAACAAGCTCCCCTCGCCGATGAACACGGGCTCCAGCCCCGACAGGCGCATGGGCGGCACGGCGTGCGAAGGGACGGAAGATGCGGGGGCGGACGACGGCATGGGGCTCACCTGGATAACAAGAACAGATACATCAGGTGAGCGCCGTTGGTACACGCACGGCTGCATGCCGCGGTGGGCCCGAGCCTGACGCCGCCACGCGCGAGCCGCCTGTGCGGCCCCGGCCGGCGGGCGCTGCAGCGCTCCTCGGGAAAGCGTCGAATTCTACGCGGCCCACCTTTGGGGGGCAGGTATATGGATATACCCCCGCGTGCACTGTGAGCCCAGAACATGGCCCCTACACGGGCCGGTGGCTGTTTCAAGCAAAAACAGACCGCAAGCCAGACACAGCAAGCGTTAAAAGCTATCAAACAAGGAGCATCAGCCCTGCTCCCGTAACAGTCGCAGCTTGCGGTACAGCGTGCGCGTGCTGACCCCCAGGGCGCGCGCCAATTCGCGACGCGACGCGGCCCCACCCGCCAGCGCCGCGCGCAGGGCCTCGGATTCGATGTCACGCAGGGTGGCATGGTCGGGCTGCTGCGCAGCGCGGGCCGGCGCCGCCGCGGGCGCATCGAACGAGAGCGCGCGCTCGATCGTATGGGCGGTCACCACCGCGCCGTCGGTCAGCAGCGCGGCACGTTCCAGCACGTTGCGCAGCTCGCGTACGTTGCCGGGGAAGGGGTGCTGCGCCAGCCGGCGCAGCGCCGCGGGCGCAAGCACCAGGCCCCGCCCCCCGGCCACGCGCTGCAGGAGCGATTCCGCCAGCAGCGGAATGTCCTGCGGGCGTTCGCGCAGCGCGGGCAGCTGGATGGGAAAGGTGCTCAGGCGGTAGTACAGGTCCTGGCGAAACCGCCCCTCGCGCACCATGGCGCGCAGGTCGCGGTGGGTGGCCGCCACCAGGCGGATGTCCGCGCGGCGCAGCTCGGTGTGGCCCACGCGGCGGTAGGTGCCGCTTTCCAGCAAACGCAGCAGCTTGACCTGCATGGTGAGCGGGATGTCGCCCACCTCGTCCAGGAACAGCGTGCCGCCGTGCGCCGCCTCCACCAGGCCGGCGCGTGCGGCATGGGCGCCGGTGAAGGCGCCACGCTCGTGGCCGAACAGTTCGCTCTCGAACAGCGTCTCGGGCAGGCTGGCGCAGTCCACCACCACCAGCGGCCGCCCCGCGCGCGGGCTGGCCTCGTGCACGGCGCGCGCGGCCAGCTCCTTGCCCGTGCCCGACTCGCCCAGCAGCAGCACGCTGGCCTGCGACGGGCCCACGCGCGCGATCAGCTCCAGCACGGCCTGGAACGCGGGCGCGCGCCCGATCATGCCCGGCGCGCCCGGCTGCCCCTGGGCAATGCGCAGCGGCTCCATCTTCTCCAGAAAGTACTGGGGCTGGCCCGCCTCGTCGCGCAGCGGCACCAGTTCGATCTGCACGTATTCCTCGCCCGCCGGGGTGTGGTGCAGGTGCAGCACGCGCTCGCGCTGGCCACTGAAGAGCGAGCGCGCCAGCGGGCAGGTCTCGCCCGCCTGGTCGCACGGCACGGGCGAATGGTGCGAGACCGCATGGCAGGTGCGCCCCACCACCGGCGCGCCCTGGCCGAACTGGCGACGGTAGGCGCCGTTGGCGGCCACGATGCGGTAGCCGCGGTCGAACAGGATGTGCGGCTCGGGCAGCCCCTCCAGCCAGGAGGCGAGCAGCGCGGTCTGCGCCGCCTGCGCCGGGGTGGGAGAAAGATCAGGGATGTCGGCCATGGTGACATATGGTGTCACAAATGGCATGCATTGGCAGTGTTTTTGCCGTTCACCATGGCAGCGCTGACTCCTTGGGTGGATGTAAGCCTTTGTTCCACATGGAGATTTCGCACGCAGTGCCGCGCGGCCAGGCTGGCACGGCTCTTGAGTCAGGACAAGCAAGCGCGCGGCCCCTTGGCCGCGCCCATCGTGAAGGAACCGCCATGACTGCCCTCCCCGCCTCGTGCACCTGCGCTGCGCCCGACGCAGAACGCCGCACCCTGATCCACGCCACGGCCGCCGCCGGGGGCCTGGCCGCCGTCGGCGCGGCCGTGCCCCTGGTCAGCAGCCTGGCGCCCAGCGAGCGCGCGCGTTCCCTGGGCGCGGCCGTGGAGGTGGACATCGCCGGCCTGCCGCCGGGCGGCATGCTCACGGTGGAGTGGCGCGGCAAACCCGTCTGGATCGTGCGGCGCACGCCGGAGATGCTGCAGTCGCTGCAGGGGCTGGAGGCACAGTTGGCCGACCCCGCATCGGCCAAGGACCAGCAGCCCGACTACGCGCGCAATACCCACCGCTCCATCCAGCCGGAGGTCTTCGTGGCCATCGGCATCTGCACGCACCTGGGCTGCTCGCCCACGGCCGTGGCCCCGGGCGCGCCGCAGTCCGGCCTGGGCGCGGGCTGGCCCGGGGGCTTCTTCTGCCCCTGCCATGGCTCCACGTTCGACAACGCGGGGCGCGTGTACCGCAACAAGCCCGCACCGACGAACCTGGAGGTGCCGCCGCACCGCTTCCTGAGCGCCACGCGGCTGCTGATCGGCGAGGACAGCGCCAGCGCCTGATCGACTGCCCTTCGCCCAAGACCATCACAACCACGCCCCTTCCATGCCCGCCCCACAGACCCAGCCCCCCGCTGCCGAACGCGACGTCTACGTCGACCTGTACGAAGCCAAGAAGAAGATCTACCCGCGCGCCATCGGCGGCGTGTTCACGCGCTGGCGCTGGGCGCTGGTGCTGCTTACCCAGGGGGTGTTCTACGGCCTGCCCTGGTGGCAGTGGGGCGAGCGCCAGATGGTGCTGTTCGACCTGGGCGCGCGGCGCTTTTACCTGTTCGGCCTGGTGCTGTACCCGCAGGACTTCATCTACCTCACCGGCCTGCTCATCATGTCGGCGCTGTCGCTGTTCCTGTTCACGGCAGTGGCGGGGCGGCTGTGGTGCGGCTTCGCCTGCCCGCAGACGGTGTACACCGAGCTGTTCCTGTGGCTGGAGCGCCTGACCGAAGGCGACCGCAGCGCGCGCATGCGCCTGGACAAGGGCCCGTGGACCTTCGAGAAGCTGTGGCGTAAGACGCTCAAGCAGCTCGCCTGGGTGTCGGTGGCGCTATGGACCGGATTCACGTTCGTGGGCTACTTCGTGCCCATCCGCCAGCTGGGCGGCGAGCTGCTGGCGCTGCACGGCACCTGGCAGATCTTCTGGGTGGGGTTCTACAGCTTCGCAACCTATGGCTTTGCGGGCTACATGCGCGAGCAGGTGTGCAAGTACATGTGCCCGTATGCACGCTTTCAGAGCGCGATGTTCGACAAGGACACGCTGATCGTCACTTACGACACCCAGCGCGGCGAGCCGCGCGCCGCGCGCAGCAAGAAGGTAGACGCCAAGGCCGCCGGCCTGGGCGACTGCATCGACTGCTCGCTGTGCGTGCAGGTGTGCCCCACGGGCATCGACATCCGCAAGGGCCTGCAGTACGAGTGCATTGGCTGCGGCATGTGCGTGGACGCCTGCAACACCGTGATGGACAAGGTGCAGTACCCGCGCGGGTTGATCCGCTACGCCACGCAAAACGGCATGCAAAACCGCTGGAGCAGCGCACAGATGCTGCGCCGCGTGCTGCGCCCGCGCGTGCTGTTCTACAGCGCCGTGCTGCTGGCTCTGTGCACGGCCATGCTGGCCAGCCTGGTCACGCGCACGCCGCTGAAGGTGGATGTGGTGCGCGACCGCGCCGCGCTCTCGCGCGTGGTGGCGGGTGGGCAACTGGAGAACATCTACCGCGTGCAGGTCATGAATGCCACCGAGCAGCCCCAGCGCTACCGCATCACGGCCAGCGGCCTGCAGGGGCTGCAGGTGGCCTCGGAGCCCGAAGTGGAGATCGGCCCCGCCGAGTCGCGCTGGGTGGCGGTGCGGCTGCAGGTGCCCTATGGCGCCGCGCCCGCCGGTTCGCACACCGTGCACCTGGACGTACAGGCGCAGGGCGACCGGGCGCAGGTGTCGGAAAAGACCGTGTTCCTGGTGCCGCGGTAGGCGCCGCCGCAGATTACAAGCCAAAAGAGCTTCCAGCGCCCTTCTGTCAAGCGCTGGAAGCTCCTTATTTCATAGCAATCCGCTATCAATCCATGCGGATGTTGCGCTCCTTGATCAGCGCACCCCAGCGGGCCACCTCCTTGTCCAGGTGCGTGGCCAGCTGCTGCGGCGTGGTGCCGATGGGCTCGGCGCCGATGGTCTCGAACTTGGCCACGGTATCGGGCTGCTTCATGGCGTCGATCAGCGCGGCGTTGATCTTGTTCACGATGGCCGCCGGCGTGCCCGCGGGCGCGAACACGGCAAACCAGGGCGAGACCTCGTAGCCCGGCACGCCGGCCTCGGCGATGGTGGGCACGTCGGGCAGCGTGGCCGATCGCTTGGCGCTGGTCACGCCCAGCGCGCGCAGCTTGCCGGCCTGGATGTGCGGGCGCGCCGAGGTGATGCTGTCGAACATCAGGTCCACCTGGCCGCCCAGCATGTCGGTCACGGCCGGGCCGCTGCCCTTGTAGGGCACGTGCAGCAGGTTCAGCCCGGCCATGGAGGCGAACACCTCGCCCGCCAGGTGAATGGAGGTGCCGTTGCCGGCCGAGGCATAGGTGAGCTTGCCGGGGTCGCGCTTGGCATGGGCGATCACGTCGGCCACGGACTTGTCGGTCGTCTTGGCGGTGTTCACCACCAGCACGTTGGGCACGATGGCCAGCAGGCTGATGGGCGCGAAGTCCTTCACCGGGTCGTAGCTCAGGCGCGGGTACAGCGCCTTGTTGGTGGCCATGCCGATGGACGTGATCATGATGGTGTAGCCATCGGCCGGCGACTTGGCCACGGCGTCGGCGCCGATGTTGCCGCCCGCGCCGGGACGGTTCTCGATCACGAAGGGCTGACCCAGCGTGCGGCCGGCCTTCTCGCCCAGCGTGCGGGCAATCACGTCCATCGCGCCGCCCGGAGGGAAGGGTACGACCCACTTGATGGGCTTGGCAGGCCATTGGGCGTCGGGCTGCGCCATGGCGGCAGCGGGCAGCAGGCCGGCGGCGGCCAGGGTGCAGGCGCCCATCAGGGCAATGCGGCGGGAGAAAGTCATGGTGTGTCTACCTCAGGTCCAGGATGTCAGGCGGCGGCCACGCGGTCCATGCGTGCCTCGGGGCGCTGCTCGTCGGCCGACAGGGCCTTTTGCAGCACGAAGTCAAAGCGCACGCGGGTGAACGGCGCGCTGATGCCCAGCGATTCATAGCCGGCGGCGGGCGTGCCCGGCTCCAGCGTGACCACCAGGCCGTCGCGCGTGGCGAAGGCGAAGTCGTCGTCCAGGAAGCTGTCGCCCGGAATGTTGACCTGCGTGGTCAGCGTGCGCAGGCCTTCTGCTACCACCAGGAAGTGGATGTGCGCGGGGCGGTTGCCATGGCGGCCCAGGGCGTCGAACAGTTCGGCCGTGGGGCTGCCCGGCGGGATGGCGTAGCCCGGCGGGATGAAGCTGCGAAAGCGATAGCTGCCGTCCGCCCCCGTGCGGATCTTGCGGCGCAGGTGGTAGGGCGCCTGGTCGGGGTCGAAGTGCGAGTAGCGGCCCAGCTCGTTGGCGTGCCACACGTCCACCAGCGCGCCGGCCACGGGCTGGCCCGCGGTGTCGAGCACGCGGCCTTCCATCACCACCACCTCGCCGCGGGGCGGCTCCTCGCCCTCGTCCAGGCGCACCTCGCGCTCGGACAGCGGCGCGCCGGCCACGAACAGCGGGCCCTCGATGGCGCGCGGCGTGCCCGCGGCGCGCTGGGCGCGCTCGTCGGCCTCGTCCATGCGGATGTCGATCAAGCGGTCAAAGCCCAGGCCGGCGGTGATCAGCCCCGTCTGGCCGCTGGCGCCCAGGCGCGTGAGCCAGCCCACGCCGGCCCAGAACTCGTCGGGCGTCACGTCCAGGTCTTCGATGGTGCGGAACAGGTCCGTGACGATGCGCTGCGTGATCTGGCGCACGCGGGCATTGCCCTCGGCCACGTGCACGGTGTTGACGATGTCCAGCAACTGCTGGGCGGTGTATTCGGCCATGTCTCTCTCCTGTGGGATGGAATGTGGGGGTGTCGGGGGCCGTGCGTCAGCCGGGGGCGCCTTCCTGCACGATGGCTGAAGGGTGGTTGGCCAGCGGCGTCACGTGGATGTCCATGTAGAGGAACAGCGGCAGCTGCGACAGCAGCTGGTGCAGCTCGTCGTTGGACTGCACGTCGAACACGCTGTAGTTGGCGTACTCGCCCACCACGCGCCAGATGTGGCGCCAGCGGCCGTCACGCTGCAGGTCTTGCGAGTACTTCTTCTCGCGGGCCTTGATTTCGTCGGCCTGCGCGGCGGGCAGGTCGTGGGGAATCTTCACATCCATGCGAACGAGGAACAGCATCTGGTTTTCTCCTGGCAAAAAAAGGGTTCAGGCGGGCTGCGCGCTGGCGCGGCCCAGGTCCACGTGCACGGGCGTGAGGCCCTGGCGTGCACGGTCGAAGCGGTCGAGCCGCTCGGGCACCACGGTGAGGCCGAAGCCCGGCCCGTCGGGCAACTGCAGCGCGAAGTCGGAAAGGACCATCTGCTGCTCCACGATGTCGTCCACCAGCAGCTGCGGGCCGAACAGCTCGCAGTTGTGGTGCGTGCCGCCCAGCGTGGCAAACACATGGGCCGAGGCGGCGCTGCCGACGGAGGTCTCCAGCATCGTGCCGCCGTACCAGCCGATGTCGGCGGCGCGCGCCACGTCGGCCACGGCCCGGGTGCGCAGCAGGCCGCCGTGCTTGGCGATCTTGAGCGAGAACACGTGGCAGGCGTTATGGCGCGCCAGGCGCATCGCGTCCTGCGGCGTGCAGACGGTCTCGTCGGCCATCACCAGCGCGGTGTGGGGCAGCGTGGCGGTGAGCTGGCGCAGCGCCTCCTCGTTCCACTGGGCCACGGGCTGCTCGATCAGGCCCACGCCGGCGTCGATCATCTCGGGCAGGTAGCGGCGCGCGGTGGCGCCGTCCCAGGCCTGGTTCACGTCCACCGTCATGCTGGCGCGGCCGTCCAGCGCGCGGGCGATGCGTGCCACGTGCGCCACGTCCTCCTGTGGCGCGCGTGCGCCGATCTTCAGCTTGAAGATGCGGTGGCGGCGCGCGGCCAGCATCTTCTCGGCCTCCTCGATGTCCTTGGCGGAGTCGCCGCTGGCCAGCGTCCAGGCCAGGGGCAGGCTCTCGCGCTGCTTGCCGCCCAGCAGTTGCCACACGGGCAGGCCCAGGCTGCGCGCCACGGCGTCGATGGCGGCCTGCTCCACAGCGCTCTTGGCAAAGCGGTTGCCCTTGCAGGCCAGGTCCATGCGCTGCAGCAACTGCTCGAAGCGGCCCGCGTCCTGGCCGATCACGGCAGGCGCGAGGTAGCTGTCGATGGCATGCCGGATGCTCTCGGGCGATTCCTCGTTCCACGAGGGGCCGCCGATGGTCGCGGCCTCGCCGAAGCCGCTGGCGCCATCGCTCAGCCACAGCTGCACGATCACGGGGCTCTGGCGCTGGATGGCGCCGAACGAGAGCTTGTGCGGGCGGATCGTGGGGATGTCCAGGATGCGTGCCTGGATGCGTTCGATGCGCAGCACGGAAGCGGAGGGAGAAGTCGTCATGGAAAGCGGGCCGTGGCGAAAAAAGCGTTACGGGCCATGACCTTAGCGCTGCCATCGGGGCGAATCCAATGAGATATATTGCAGTTTTTGTTCGACGCCATCGAACAGTCACAGGTTTTAGGGTTAACCCTTAGAACGGATTGCACCCATGGAACTGCGCCAGTTGCGGTACTTCTTGAGCGTGGCCGAGACCGAGCACCTCACCCGCTCGGCGGATGCGCTGTTCGTCACACAGTCCACGCTCTCGCACGGCCTGCGCCAGCTGGAGGCCGAGCTGGGCGTGCCGCTCTTTGACCGCCTGGGGCGCGGGCTGCGCCTGTCCCAGGCGGGCCACGCCTTTCGCGACCACGCAGCGCGCGCGCTGCAGGAGCTGGAAGCCGGGCGGCAGGCCGTGGCCGACATGAGCGCGCTGCAGACCGGCACGCTCCAGGTGGGCGTGATCCCCACCTTCCTCACGCGCTTCGTGCCCGACGCGGTGGCCGCCTTCAGCGCGCGCTACCCGGGCGTGCAGCTCACCGTGCGCGACCTGCGCAGCGGCCAGATCGAGGAACTGCTGATCGCCGGTCGGCTGGACCTGGGGATCGCCTTCCATCCGGCCAGCCGCGAGGAGATCGAGGCCGAGCCGCTGTTCGAGGAACGCATGCACCTGGTGGTGCACCAGGGCCACCCGCTGGCGCGCAGGCAGCGCCTGCGGCTGGCCGAGCTGGCGGGCGTGCCGCTGGCGCTGCTGCCGGCCAGTTTTGCCACACGTCGGCTGATCGACGCGGCATTCGCCCAGGCGGGCGTGACGCCGCTGGTGCGCGTGGAGATGGAGTCGGTGGATGCGCTGCTGCAGGCCTGCCGCAGCGGGCCGCTGGCCACCATCGCCGCGGAGCACGCGGCCCTGCACGCGGGCCCCGACATGCGCGCCGCCATGCTCACCGAGCCGCGCACCGTGCGGCGCGCCGGCCTGCTGTGGCGCCGCGGCGCCTCGCGCAGCGCGGCCGCGCGCGAATTCGTGGCGCTATTGCGGCCCGCCATCGCACGCACCGCTGCTCCGCCTTCCCTGCAGGGCGGTGTTGCACAGCAAGAGTAAAAAATGGCTCTAGCGCTTACCAGTCAAGCGCAAGCAGCTATGAACTAAGGAGCACCTACCACGACCCCGGCTGGCGCGGCAGCAGACACGGCCTGGGCCGATGCGGGCAGGCCGAAGATGCGGTCAAACGCCCAGTTGAAGCCGTAGGTGTAGACGAGGAAGAACAGCAGCAGGCCGGCCTCCATTACCGTGGCCTGCCACAGGCTCACGCCGAACCACCAGGCCATCAGCGGGATGAGGACCAGCGCCAGCCCGCCCTCAAAGCCCACGGCGTGCACCACGCGCCGCAGTACGGAGCGGCCCTTGACGCGCTGGCGCGCCTCCCAGCGCTCGAACAGGGCGTTGAAGGTCACGTTCCAGGCGATGGCCAGCGCAGACGCGACGACGGCCATCACCCCCGAAGCGCCCGCGCCCTGGCCAATGGCCATGAAGAGCAGGCTGGAGACGATGATCGCGATGATTTCGTAAAGGGTGACAAAGACCACCCGGCGCTTCGGCCCCTGCAGGCCGACCGCATGTGTTGTTGCACTCATGCGGCGCAGTATAGGGAGTGAAATCTGAAGGAAAAAGTCATCTTCCTTCAGAAATATTGATAGATTGGCGCATGGCCTTCACTTCCGACAACGTCCTCGTGTTCCTGGCCGTGCTGGACCGCGGCTCGTTCTCCGCCGCGGCGCGGGCGCTGTCGCGCGTGCCCTCGGCCGTGAGCATGGCCATCGCCCAGCTGGAAGCCGAGCTGGACATGCCCCTCTTCGACCGCAGCGGCCGCGAGCCGCGCGCCACGGCGGCCGCGCGTGCGCTGGAGCCGCAGGCACGCGCGCTGGCGGCGCAGCTGCAGCAGCTCAATACCCAGGCGCTGGCGCTGACCCAGGGGCTGGAGGAACGCCTGACCCTGGCCATTGCACCCGAGCTGCTGGCCGCGCGCTGGCACGGCCCGCTGGCCACGCTGGCGCAGGACTACCCGCTGCTGCAAGTGGAGGTGCTGGCCGCGCCCCAGGCCGATGCGCTGGCCCTGCTGCATGCCGGGCGCGCCCAGCTCGCGCTGGTGTTCGAGCGCCCCAGCCTGGACGGGCGGGAAGACTTCCAGGAGGTGGGCAGCGAAACCCTGGTGGCCGTCATCGCGCCGCAACATCCGCTGCTGGCGCCGCGCGCGGCGGGTGCGGGCCCTGCAGGCCTGCGCGAGGAACACCTGGCCGGCACGCGCCAGATCGTCGTGGCCGGGCGCGACCTGGGGCAGACCGATGCGCGCTTCGTCTACGCGCGCCACCATTGGCGCACCGACAGCCACTTGGCCGCGCTGGGCCTGATCGAGGCCGGCCTGGGCTGGGGCTGGCAGCCGCGCGCGCTGGTGGCGCCGCGCATCGCCGCCGGCACGCTGGTGGAACTGCCCCTGGAGAACCTGAGCAACGGCGCCCAGTTGTGGGTGGACGTGGTCTGGTCCCGCGAGCGCCCGCTGGGCCTGGGCGCACGCCGCTTCGTAGAGTTGATGGCGCGCCAGCGCCCCGGCAGCAGCCCGGCGCCACAATAGCCAGGCACTGACCATCTTGAGGAGCGTTCATGCCCACCTACCTGCCACCCTTTGACATCGCCGACGACGCGCTGGCCAAGCAATGGCGCCAGTGGCAGCCCAAGGACTTCGCCGCGAACGGCGGCAACGGCAAGAACGACAAGAACGGCAAGCATGCCGACAAGGACAACGGCGCGCTGCACCTGAAGGACTACGACCCTGGCGCCAAGCCCTTTTCCTGCGGCGACAAGGCACGGGACAAGGCCCGCGTGGAGGAGCTGGCGCTGGAGCTGGACGCGCTGCAGGACCTGCTGTACGCCGACCGCCGCTACAAGCTGCTGGTGGTGCTGCAGGGCATGGACACCGCCGGCAAGGACGGCACCGTACGCGGCGTGTTCGGCCGCATGAGCGCCCTGGGCGTGCATGCCGTGGGCTGGAAGGCGCCCACCGAGCTGGAGCGCGCGCACGACTACCTGTGGCGCATCCACCGCCAGGTGCCCGGTGCGGGCGAACTCACCGTGTTCAACCGCAGCCATTACGAAGACGTGCTGGTGCCCGTGGTGAACGGCTGGATCACGCCCGAGCAGCAGCGCCAGCGCTATGCGCACATCAACGACTTCGAGCGGCTGCTGGCCGAAACGGGCACGGTGGTCATGAAGTTCATGCTGCACATCAGCAAGGACGAGCAGCGCCAGCGCCTGCAGGAGCGCCTGGACGACCCCACCAAACACTGGAAGTTCGACATGGGCGACATCCAGGTGCGCGAGCAGTGGGACGCCTACCAGCGCGCCTATGAGGCCTTCCTGCCCGCCACGCACACCCCGTGGGCGCCGTGGACCATCGTGCCCGCCGACTCCAAGACGCACCGCAATCTGATGATCGCCAGCGTGCTGCGCGGCGTGCTGCAGCGGTTGGAACTGCGCTACCCACCGGGCGACCCCGCGCTGGAAAAGTTCACAGTCAAATAGGGCTCTAGCGCTTGCATGGCAAGCGCCAACAGCTCCTTTTAAAGGAGCAAATTTCACCAAGACGCGGGCATGGCAAGGTTATGCATCGAATGCATTAGATGGAAACATGGCGGCGTTGGACAGCCCTGGGCGACAGGCATAAAGTGCTTCGCTTGGTAGACATTCCCCAAGGAATTCCGCATGTCCAACACCCCCAACCCACCCCTTCCCACCCACGCGCTGCCGTCCTATCTGGACCCCAACCACCTCGGTCCCTGGGGGGTGTATCTGCAGCAAATCGACCGCGTCACCCCTTACCTGGGCAGCCTGGCGCGCTGGGTGGAGACGCTGAAGCGCCCCAAGCGTGCGCTGATCGTGGATGTGCCCATTGAGCTGGACAACGGCACCATCGCCCACTTCGAGGGCTACCGCGTGCAGCACAACGTCAGCCGAGGCCCGGGCAAGGGCGGTGTGCGCTTTCACCAGGACGTGACCCTGTCCGAAGTCATGGCCCTGTCGGCCTGGATGAGCATCAAGAACGCGGCCGTGAACGTGCCCTACGGTGGCGCCAAGGGCGGCATCCGCGTCGACCCCAAGACCCTGTCGAAGGCCGAGCTGGAGCGCCTGACGCGCCGCTACACCAGCGAAATCGGCATCATCATCGGCCCCTCCAAGGACATTCCCGCGCCGGACGTGAACACCAACGCCCAGGTCATGGCCTGGATGATGGACACCTATTCCATGAACGTGGGCACCACCGCCACCGGCGTGGTCACGGGCAAGCCCGTGGACCTGGGTGGCTCGCTGGGCCGCGTGGAGGCCACGGGCCGCGGCGTGTTCACCGTGGGCGTGGAGGCCGCGCGCCTGACCGGCATGGCCATCGAGGGTGCGCGCGTGGCCGTGCAGGGCTTTGGCAACGTGGGTGGCACGGCCGGCAAGCTGTTTGCCGAGGCCGGCGCCAAGGTGGTGGCGGTGCAGGACCACACCGGCAGCATCCACAACGACAAGGGTCTGGACGTGCCGGCGCTGCTGGCGCACGTGCAGCAAACCGGCGGCGTGGGCGGGTTCGCCGGTGCCGAGCCCATGGCCAACGACGCCTTCTGGGGCGTGGCCTGCGACATCCTGATCCCCGCAGCGCTGGAGAGCCAGATCACCAAGGACAACGCGGGACGGATCCAGGCCAAGATGGTGATCGAGGGCGCCAACGGCCCCACCACCCCCGAGGCCGACGACATCCTCAACGACAAGGGCGTACTGGTGCTGCCCGACGTGATCTCCAACGCCGGCGGCGTGACGGTCAGCTACTTCGAGTGGGTGCAGGACTTCTCCAGCTTCTTCTGGACCGAGGACGAGATCAACGCCCGCCTCGTGCGCATCATGAAGGAGGCCTTCGCGGGCGTGTGGCAGGTGGCGCAGGAGAACAAGGTCACGCTGCGCACGGCGACCTTCATCGTGGCCTGCAAGCGCATCCTGCATGCGCGCGAGATGCGCGGCCTGTACCCCTGACACGGCACACCCCGTGCGAGGCGGCCTGCGGGCCGCCTTTTCTTTGCCTGCCCTTCCGGCCTCGGCGCACGCGCATACGGGACATCGCGGATGACGCGCGCGCACCCCATTTTTATAATCGGCCGTGCAGACTGCCCTTGGCGGCCTGCATGCGCCCTTTTGTTCGGGCAGGCCGCAGTCCCTGTGGCCACCTGGAATCCCGAACCGTCTGCCGGGCGCGTCATCGCGCTGGCCATTCCTGCGATGGCCAGTTTCATTGCTCTCCCTGCTGCCTGCGGCAGCACCACGCCCATGCCTTCCCCGCGAGGGAGCGGCAGGGCGTTTCATCACACAAGGAGTCTCCCCAGGATGCGCATGTCCCAATGCCTGCCTCTCAGTTTTGCCACCCTCGCCGCCCTCGCCCTGCCGGCCGCCGCGCAGTCACAAGTGACCATCAGCGGCTATCTGGACACCGGCGTCTTTCGTGACTACGACAAGACCCGCAAGCTGGGGACGATCCAGCGCAGCCATCTGGCGGTGGCCGGCACGGAAGACCTGGGCGGTGGCCTCAAGGCCAACTTCCGCCTGAGCACACGCTTCGAGCTGGACACGGGGCAATCCGAAGGGGCGGGCAGCAAGCCCTTTTGGCATGACGAATCTACCGTGGGCCTGCAAGGCGGCTGGGGCCAGTTGCGCCTGGGCCGCGCCCTCAGCGCGATGTGGAGCCAGGAATGGAAGTTCGACGCCTTCTCCAACTTCAACCGCATTGCCTCCACCGCCTGGCACATGGCCCACTACTACACGCCCACCGACCGCGCCAGCAACAACGGGGCCGCGGAGTACGGGCGCATGACCAACGGCATCTACTACGACTCGCCCACCTGGGACGGCTTCTCGTTCAATGCCAGCGCCTCGACCGAGCGCACCCAGGCGCCCGGCCGCGACGGGCGCGGCGGCTCGGTGGCACTGAACTACGACCAGGGCCCGGTGGCCGCCATGGTGGGCTACGAGCGCAACGGCAGCGGTGACAAGGACCTGTTCCTGGGCGGCCTCTACCGCCTGGGCGCCGCCACGCTGATGATGGCCTACGACCACAGCCGCGCGGGGAGCAGCCCCGATACGTCGCGCATGGTGTCGGTGGGCGGCAGCTACGCCCTGGGTGTCACCACGCTGCGCGCCAGCTATGGCCGCCAGCGGCTGAATGAGGGGGTAACCCACCACATGGCGTCACTGGGGGCGGAGTACAACCTGTCCAAGCGCACCATGCTCTACGCGAGCCTGGGGCACCAGCGCTACGAACACAACCCCTCGCGCACGGCGTTCGGCGTGGGCGTGGCCCACGCCTTCTGACGCTGCCTCAGAGTACGCGCTGCGCGCGCAGCGCCTGCAGCTGCGCGGCATCCAGCCCCAGCCGCTCGCGCAGCACCTCGTCGGTGTGCTGGCCCAGTGCGGGCGGGGCATAGCGCAGGGTGACGGGCGTATCGGACAAGCGCAGCGGGCTGGCGGTGGTCACCACGCGGTTGACCACCTCGCCGGCCGGCGGCTGGGCGCCGGGGTAGCGCTGCTGCTCCACGCGCAGTCCGCGTGCGCGCACCTGCGCATCGTCGAACGCCTGGCCGACGTGGTTGATCGGCCCGCAGGGCACGGCCTTGTCCTCCAACAGCGCGATCCAGGCGGCCGTGGGCCGCGTGCGCGTGAGGGCGGCCATCAGGGGGATCAGCGTCTCACGGTGGGTCACCCGGCCAGCGTTGGTGGCAAAGCGTTCATCACCGGCCCAGTCCGTGCCAGCCGCTTCGCAAAAGCGCGCGAACTGCCCGTCGTTGCCGATGGCCAGCAGCATGTTGCCGTCCTGCGTGGGAAAGTCCTGGTAAGGCACGACACTGGGGTGGGTGTTGCCCTGGCGCTTCGGAATGTTGCCGGCGTTGAGGAAGCCCGCACCCTGATTGGCCAGCACCGCCATGGCCACGTCCAGCAACGCCATGTCGATGTGCTGGCCGCGTCCCGTGCGGTGGCGCGCCTCCAGCGCGCCCAGGATGGCGGTGGTGGCATACATGCCGGTGAACAGGTCGATCACGGCCACGCCCACGCGCATCGGGCCGCCGCCAGGCTCGCCATCGGCATGGCCGGTGATGCTCATCAGGCCGCTCATGGCCTGGATCAGCAGGTCGTAACCGGCCCGCGGCGCATACGGCCCGGTGTGGCCGAAGCCGGTGACCGAGCAGTAGATCAGGCGCGGGTTCAGGGCCGATAGGCTTTCGTAGTCCAGCCCGTAGCGCTTGAGGCCGCCGGTCTTGAAGTTCTCCACCACCACATCGCTTTGCTGGGCCAGCTCGCGGATCAGCCGCTGCCCCTCGGGCGTGGCCATGTCCACGGTGACGGAGCGCTTGTTGCGGTTGCAGGCGGCGAAGTAGCAGGCGTGTTCGCTCGGCTGGCCGTCGGCATCGGGAAAGAACGGCGGGCCCCAGTGGCGCGTGTCGTCGCCATCGCCGGGCTTCTCGATCTTGATCACGTCGGCGCCCATGTCGGCCAGGTTCTGGGTGCACCACGGGCCGGCCAGCACGCGCGATAGGTCGAGTACGCGCAGATGGCCGAGCGCGCCGGCGCGGCCTGCGCCTGGGGAAGAGGAAGAATCAGGGGTGGTCATGGACAGGCGGTGGTTGCCGAGCGGAAGGCGCATGGTACGGCGCGCCCCGGCGCCGCGGCTTTGCATTTGTGAAAGCTGGCGTTCACGCAGGGCCGCCAGGGTATCCAGCGCTTTCTACAATGCCGGCCATGGCCATGCATTTCGATCTTGTGGATCTGCGCCTGATGGTGCACATCGCCGACGCCAACAGCATGACGCGCGGCGCGGAACTCTCCTTCATCTCCCTGCCGGCGGCCAGCACGCGCATCAAGAACCTGGAAGAAAGCATCGGCACCAAGCTGCTGTACCGCACCAGCCAGGGCGTGACGCTCACGCCGCCGGGCCAGGCCTTCGTGTCCCACGCGCGCATGGTGCTCGGGCAGATCGAACACCTGCGCGGCGACATGCAGGAATACGTGCGCGGCATCAAGGGCCATGTGCGCGTGTTCGCCAACACCACCTCTCTGGGCGAATTCCTGCCGCCGGTGCTGCGGCACTTCCTGCGCCGCAACCCCGACGTGAACATCGACCTGCGCGAGCGCCTGTCGCACGACATCGTGCGCGCCGTGACCGAGGGGCAGACCGACATCGGCATCGTCGCCGGCCTGGTGCGCACCGAGAACCTGGAGACCCTACCCTACCGCCGCGACCGGCTGGTGTTGGTGGTCCCCAAGGGCCATGCCCTCGACGGCGAGATGCAGATCGACTTTGCCGACACGCTGGAGCTGGACTACGTGGGGCTGCACGAATCCAGCGCCATCCATGCCTTCCTGCGCCACGCCAGCGACCAGCTGCACCGTCCGATCAAGCTGCGCATCCAGGTCGGCAACTTCGAGACGGCCTGCCGCATGATCGAGGCCGGCGTGGGCGTGGGCGTGCTGCCCGAGTCCGCCGCCAGCCGCCATGCGCAGGCCATGGACATCGCCATCGTGCCGCTGTCGGACGCCTGGTCGGTGCGCGAGATGCAGATCTGCGTGCGCAGCATGGAGGCCCTGCCCAGCTTTGCGCAGGAACTGGTGGACCTGCTGGTGGCCGATGCGCAGGGGCGGCTGCAGCTGGAGTGACCGCGGCAGCGGCAGCGACAGCGGCAGCGGCAGCGGCCCGCGCGATCTTTGAGTGAAATTGGCCTCTAGCCCTTGCCAGAAAAGCGCTAGCAACTCACTTTTTTGAATCAAGCGTGGTCGGCGCCAGCCAGTACTTGAAGGTGCCGTGTGCGGTGGCCACGAGCCGGCCGTCCTCGTCCAGCAGCTGGCCCGCGCAACTGCACAGGCTGCGCGTGGCATGCACCACCCAGCCTTCGGCCAGCAGCGCGCCGCGCCCCGGGCGATGAAAGCGGCTGCTCATCTCCACCGTCACCGCGGTCTGCGAGGGCGCCTCGGGCAGCTCGCCCGCGGCGCGCGACATCACGGAATCCAGCAGCGCCATGACCACGCCGCCATGCGCAGCGGGTAACTGGTTGAGCAGTTCCTCGCGCAGGTGCGGCAGGCGCACCTGCACCTTGCCCGGCGGCGCCGGCACCTGCGCGGCGCCGATCAGGCGCAAGAAGGCGCTGCGGTCCACCAGCGGCGGCACCCCGCTCATGCGGCGCGCGCCTCACGCACCATGTTGCGCGCGATGATGATCTGCTGGATCTGCGTCGTGCCCTCGTACAGGCGGAACAGGCGCACGTCGCGGTAAAAGCGCTCGATGCCGTACTCGGCCATGTAGCCTGCGCCGCCCAGGATCTGCACCGCGCGGTCGGCCACGCGGCCGCACATCTCGGTGGCAAACATCTTGGCGCACGAGGCCTCGGTGGAGACGTTGTGCCCGTCGTCGCGGCGGCGCGCGGCGTCGATGGTCATGCACTCTGCGGCGTACAGCTCGGCCTGGCTGTCGGCCAGCATGGCCTGCACCAGCTGGAAGTCGCAGATGGGCTGGCCGAACTGCTTGCGCTCCAGGGCATATGCGAGGGCGTCGCGCAGGATGCGCTGGGCCACGCCCACCGCCACCGCGGCGATGTGGATGCGGCCCTTTTCCAGCACCTTCATGGCGGTCTTGAAGCCGCGGCCCTCCTGCAGGCCGATGAGGTTGGCCGCCGGCACCTTGACGTTGTCGAAGATCACGTCGCAGGTGTGGGCGCCGCGCTGGCCCATCTTTTTGTCGTACTTGCCAAAGCTGATGCCGGGCGTCTTGGCGTCCACGATGAACGAGGACACGCCGCCCGCGCCCTTGTCGGCCGGGTTGGTGCGCGCCATCAGCGTGAACATGCCGGCGTGCGGCGCATTGGTGATGTAGCGCTTGGTGCCGTTGACGATGTAGTGGTCGCCGTCCTTGATGGCCGTGGTGCGCAGCGATGCGGCGTCCGATCCCGCCTCGGGTTCGGTCAGCGCGAACGAGGCGATGACCTCGCCGGTGGCCAGCTTGGGCAGCCACTGGGCCTGCTGCTCGGGCGTGCCATCCATCAGGATGCCCTGCGAGCCGATGCCCACGGTGGTGCCGATGATCGAGCGGAAGGCCGGCGCCGTCTGGCACAGCTCGAACAGTACGCGGCACTCCTCCTCCATCGTCAGCTCCAGGCCGCCGAACTTCTCGGGAATGGTCATGCCGAACAGGCCCAGTTCGCGCATCTCCTGCACGATGGACTCGGGGATTTCATCGGTCTCGGCCACTTCGTTCTCGGCCGGCACCAGGCGTTCTCGCACAAAGCGGCGCACGCTGTCGAGCAGGGCTTCCAGGATGTCTGGGTCGCGGATCATGAGGGTTCTTTCTTCGGTATGCGGGTTCAGAGGGTGTCGGCGGTGCCGAGCACGGCGGTGGACTGGCTGGACAGCGTGCCGCCGTTGCCATGCACCACGGCGGTGTCATGACGCGATAGCTGGCGCGCGCCGGCCTCGCCACGCAGCTGGCGCACGGCCTCGATCAGCGCAAAGATGCCGTACATGCCTGGGTGCACGCACGACAGGCCGCCGCCGTTGGTGTTCACGGCCAGGCGCCCGCCGGGCGCGATGCCGCCGTTCTGCACGAAGGCGCCGCCCTCGCCCTTGGCACAGAAGCCCAGGTCTTCCAGGAACAGCAGGGTGTTGATGGTGAAGGCGTCGTACACCTGGGCCATGTCCATGTCTTTGGCCTGCAAACCCGCCATCGCGAAGGCCTGGGCGCCCGACTGCGCTGCCGCGGTGGTCGTCAGGTCGGGCATGCAGGAGATCTGGCGGTTCCAGATCGCTGTGGCATTGCCCAGCACATAGACGGGCGGGTTGGGCAGGTCGCGCGCGCGCTCGGCGCGGGTGAGCACCAGGGCGCCGCCACCGTCCGTCACCAGGCAGCAGTCGCGCACGGTGAGCGGGCTGGCGATCGGCCGGGCCGCCAGCACATCCTCGATGGTGAGCGGGTCGCGCATGAACGCCTCGGGGTTCTGCTGCGCCCAGGCGCGTGCGGCCACGGCCACCTCGGCCAGTTGTTCGCGCGTGGTGCCGAATTCGTGCATGTGGCGCGCAGCGGCCAGCGCATAGGCGGACACGGGCAGCACCGGCTCATAGGGGAATTCGTACGGTTGCGGGTCCAGGAAGCGGCGTGCGGCCACGCTTTCCTTGCGCCCGAAGGTAGCCGAGCGCTGCGCGCTGCCGTAGCACACCAGCACGGCCTTGCACTGCCCGGCCTCCAGCGCGCGGATGGCGGGCAGCAGGTGGGCGATGAAGCTGGAGCCACCGATCATCGTGCCGTCCACATAGGTCGGGTTGATGCCGAGGTGTTCGATCACCGGCATGGTCCACATGCTGGCGTTCACACTGCAGGTGGCCAGGCCGTCGATGTCCTGCATGGTCAGCCCCGCGTCGGCCACGGCCGCGTGTGCTGCACGCACCAGCAGCGTCATGTCGTCCATGCCGGGCGCCTCGCCGCAGCCGTAGGTGGCGGCGCCGACGATGGCTGCGCGGCCGCGCAGCGGCCGGTTCACGGCGGCGGCGTCCAGGGGGGATTGCGGAACGCGGCTCATGCGGCACCCCCTTGCGCTGCGGGCTGGAACAGCACCAGGCCACGCCCGTCCTTCTGCGCCACGCGGGCCTGCACCCGCTGGCCGATGCGCACGTCTTCGGGCGCCACGCCCTCCACGCGGCTCATCATGCGCACGCCTTCATCCAGATCGATCAGCGCGACGTTGTAGTTGCCCCCCGCGTCCGCCTTGCGTGCGATGGTGGTGGCGGAATACACGGTGCCCAGGCCGCTGGCGCGCACCCAGCGCAGCGGGCTGGCGCCGCAATGCGGGCACAGCTCGCGCGGCGTGAATACGTGGTTCTTGCACTGCGGACAGTGCTGCAGGCAAAAGCGGCCGGCATCCAGCTCGGCCTGGTAGTGGGTCTGTGCGCTCAGGTGCATGGTGTATTCGGCTCGGGCTTCTTGAGGGGTCTATGGTTTTGTGGAATGCAGCATGCCTGCAAGGGCGGTGCGCTTCAATTTGGCATTTTTTAAGACCACCTTTAGCGTGCCCAACTCAGGGGTGTATAGCAGCGGTCAAACCATCGACGGCCCGCCTTCATCCAAGCAGGCCACCCGCCTCAATCGTGTGTCTGAGGACGCGCGGCCGATGGATGAGGAAGCCATCGAACCGCGGGCACTCAATCGATCTTCAAGAAAGCAGCTGTAGCGGGTGCTGTTTGTCCCTGCACATTGCGAATAGGCCGTATCCGCGAATACAGGGGCAAGATCAATGCGCGGACAATCTAGCTAACAGCAAGATGAGGAAGGAACCATGCGCCCACAGCTTCACCAGCGGTTCGTTGACAAAGCCCAAGCGGCTGTCACCGCTGCAGTCGAGGTGTACAACAAGCCAGCCTTTGCCTACCGGGAAGAGACGTTCGCAATCCTTGCGCTCAATGCGTGGGAGTTGCTGCTGAAGGCCAAGGTACTCAAAGACGCGGGCAACGCCGTCAAAGCGCTCCGGGTCTACGATTCGCGGCCAACCAAGAGCGGGGCGCCGTCGAAGAAGGTCTATCTGAAGACGAACCGGGCCGGGCTGCCCATGTCTATCTCGCTGGGTACGTGCATCACCAAGCTTGAGGGCACGGCTGCGCAACTTCCGGCGCCCGTGCGTGCCAATTTGGATGCCCTGCAGAGCATCCGCGACAACAGCGTGCATTTCGTGACGGCAAACGCCACGCTGGCCAGGCAGACGCAGGAGCTGGCTGCGGCGAGCGTGAGCAACTTCGTGCTGCTGTCCAAGGCGTGGTTCGACAGAGACTTCTCGCGGATGCTGAACCTTGTGCTGCCACTGTCCTTTGTGACACCTGCACAGGAGGTGAATGCGGTGGTAGTGTCAGCCGACGAGACGCGTCTCATAGAACATCTGAAAGACTTGGCTCAGGAGGTTGCAGATAGCGACAGCAATTACGCTGTGGCCATCCGAATGCAGGTCAAGCTAGAAAAGAGCGTTCTGGCTAACGCCTCCAAGGTGATGCTGACGAAGGACGACGACGCAGTGAAGGTCACGCTCTCAGAGCAGGACATCCGCGAGCGGTACCCGTGGGACTACGGCGAGTTGTGCAAACGACTCGGAGCCCGCTACACGAATTTCAAGCAAAATCAGGACTTCCACAACGTCCGACTGCCTCTGATGAAGGACAACAAGTACACCAAGGCGCGGTACCTGGATCCAGGCAATCCAAAGAGTCCGAAGAAGGACTTCTACAACGCCAACGTGCTGCAGGTCTTCGACCAGCACTATACGAAGAGGTAGACGGCTAGGCGACGACAGCTGTTGCTCGGCCTGTTTGCTTCTAAGCGAAGGTCTTTGTTGATATAGCGGCGGCCTCGCACAACCGTGGGCTGGCTGCTTCGGAGCAAGGCCAATAGCTACTTTAGGTCGATAGCAGATAGCCGCTCTACTACTTCAGTGCCTGCGATCAACCCAAAGCAGCCCCATCACCCCGGCGTGATCCCCGCCGTCTTGATGACCTTGGCCCACTTGTCCAGCTCGCCGCGCAGACGCTGGCGCATCTGCTCCTGCGTGCCGGGATCGGCCTCGGCGCCGGCGTCCAGCAGGCGCTGGCGCACGGCGGGGTCTTTCATCGCGGTGTTGAAGTCGGCGTTGATCTTGTCCAGCACGGCCTGGGGCGTCTTGGCGGGCGCGAACAGCGCGGCCCACGAATACGCCTCATAGCCCGGCAGACCCGATTCCACGCCCGTGGGCACGTCGGGCAGCATGGCCGAGCGCTGGCGGCTGGCCACGCCCAGCACCTTCACGCGGCCGCTCTTGATGTGCTGCAGCGCCGTGGGTGCGTCGCTGAACATGAGCTGCACCTGGCCGCCCAGCAGGTCGTTCATCGCGGGGGCGCTGCCCTTGTAGGGAATGTGCTGCAGCTTGGTCCCCGCCTCCATGTTGAACAGCTCGCCCGCCAGGTGCGTGCCGCCCCCGTTGCCCGACGAGCCATAGGCCAGCGGCGTGCCCTTCTTGGCCAGCGCGATCAGCTCCTGGATGGTGTTGGCCGGCACCGAGGGGTGCGCCACGATGAACACGGGGAACATGGCCGCAAAGCTGATGGGCGCGAAGTCCTTCTCGATGTCGTAGGGCAGCTTGCCCATCAACGAGGGGTTGACCGAGTGGTGGATGGCACCCACGAAGAGGCCGTAACCGTCGGGTGCCTCCTTGGCGGCGGCCGTGGCGCCCACCACGCCGCCCGCGCCGGCGCGGTTGTCGATGACGGTGGGCGTCTTCCAGATCTCGGACAGCCTGTGGCTGAAGACGCGGGCGGTGGTGTCCACCGGGCCGCCGGGCGGGAACGGCACGATGAAGCGCACGGGCTTGCTGGGCCAGGGGTCGGCCGCGAGCGCCGCCAGCGGATGGGCGGCGGCAAGCAGGCTGCCGGCGATGAAGTTGCGGCGGGAGGGGGTGGAATGCATGGTGTGTCTCCTATCGTTCAGGTGGTCAGGCCCAAGGCCTGGTCTTTCAGGGTGCGCTTGAGCACCTTGCCGTTGGTATTGGTGGGCAGTTCGCTCAGGGCGACGATGTGGGACGGGCGCTTGTAGGGCGCGAGCAGCTCGCGCAAATGGGACTGCATGGCATCGGCATCCAGCGCGGCGCCGGGGCGCAACTCCACAAAGGCCACGATCTCCTCGTTGCCGTCCTCCACGGTGCGGCCCACCACGGCCGAGCGCTGCACGCTGGGGTGGGTGTTGAGCGCGGTCTCCACCTCGGCCGGGTAGACGTTGAAGCCCGAGCGGATGATCATTTCCTTCAGGCGCCCCACGACGAACAGCGCGCCGTCAGCATGCATCTCGCCCAGGTCGCCGCTGGCGTACCAGCCGCCCTCGCGCATCACCGCGGCCGTGGCCGCGGGGTCGCGGAAGTAGCCGGGCATCAGCCCCCGGCCGCGGATCCACAGCTCACCGCGCTCGCCCAGCGGCAGCGGCTCGCCCGTGGCCGGGTCGGTCACACGCACCTCGGCCTCGGCCACAGCGTAGCCGGCACTGGTGTCGGGCCGCTGCTCGCCCAGGCGCGTGAGGTGCACCGAACCCGCGTATTCCGACAGGCCGTAGCCGTGGTGCAGCGCCTGGCCGAAGGCGGCCTCCACGCGCTGCTTCAGCGCCAGGTCGAGCGGGCCCGCCCCGGTGTAGAGGTAGCGCAGCGCCGGCGCCTCGGGCCGCTGGATGCCGCGCTCCTGCAGATGCGCCAGCAGGCGCGAGAACAGCGCGGGCGGCCCCTGCAGCTGCGACACGCCATGGTGGACCAGCGCATCCAGCAGGTCGTCGGGATCGAACTGCGGACGCATCACGAGCTGCGCACCGGCCAGCAGCGAGCTGATCAGCACCGTGCCCAGACCGAAGATGTGGGTCATGGGCACAAAGGCGTAGCTGCGGTCCTGCGGACCCAGCGCACGCGATGCCCCCGACACGCGCGCGAAGTGGATCAGCGCATCGTGCGTGAGCATCACGCCCTTGGGCTGGCCCGTGGTGCCCGAGGTGAAAATCAGCGAGGCGACCGTATCGCGCAGCGCACCTGCCTCGGGCTGCGCGTCCTGGAGAACCGCGCCGTGCTGCATGCCCGGCAGCGCGGAATCGACCGCCGCGAAGCGCTGGGCATGCGCGGCAGCGCTGCGCGATGCCGCAGCCGTGAAGAACACCACGCGCGCATCGGCCTTGCCGACGAAGGCGTCGATCTCGGCGGGCGCCATGCGTGCGTTCACGCCGCAGGACCAGGCGCCCACGCGGCTGCAGGCCAGGATCAGCGCAGCATGCTCGGGGCAGTTCTCGGCCACCACCAGCACGCGGTCGCCAGGGCGCACATCCAGGGCCCCCAGTTCGGCCTCGGCCGTGTCGGTGAGCGCGCCCAGGTCGGCAAAGCTCAGGCTGCGGCCGTCCGGCAGATGAATGAAGGGCCGCGCGGGCGCCTCGGCCAGCCAGCGGTCCAGCAGGTGATGGATGCGCTCTGCCATCTCAATCCACGGTGATGCCGTGGGTCACCGTGGCCCACATGGCGCGCTCCTGGGCGCCGCGCTCGGCCAGCTTCTGCGGCGCGCCGGTCCACTCGTCGTAGCCCAGTTCCTTGTAGCGCTTCTTCAGCTCGGGCTGCTGCAACGCTGCATTGACGGCCTTGTTGAGCTTGGCCACCAGCTCGGGCGACATGCCCTTGGGACCATAGACGCCGTACCAACCACCCACGTCGAAGCCCTTGAGGCCGTCGATGCCCGACTCGGCGAACGTGGGCACGTCCGGCAGCGAGGCATTGCGCTGCGGCGAGGTGACGGCAACGGCGCGCACCTTGCCGCTGTGGATGTAGGCGCTGGCGGTGCTGATGATGTCCAGCATCATGTTGAGCTGGCCGCCGATCACGTCCGTCATCGCCGGGGCGTTGCCCTTGTAGGGGATGTGGTTCATCTCGATGCCGCTGCGCTTGGCGAACAGCAGCGCGCCCAGATGGTTGGATCCGCCCACACCGGCCGAGCCGTAGGCCAGCTTGCCCGGATTGGACTTGGCGGTGGCCACCAACTCGCGCACGCTCTTGTAGGGCTCGTTGTTGTTCACCACCAGCACGTTGTAGTAGCTCAGGATGGGCGCCACAGGCGTCAGGTCCTTGGCCGGGTCGAACGGCATCTTGGTCATCACATTGGGGCTGATGGTGATGGTGGGGCTGGCGGCAAACCACAGCGTCATGCCATCGGGCTTGGAGCGCACGACCTCGCTGCCGGCAATGGTGGCGTTGGCGCCGGTCTTGTTTTCCACCATGACCGGCATGCCCAGTTCCTTGGACAGCGCCGGTGCGAACAGGCGCGCCCCCTGGTCCACGGGGCCGCCCGCGGCATAGCCCACGATGAGGCGCACGGGCTGGCCGTCCTGCGCGGCGGCAGGCAGAGCGAAGGCGAAAGGCGCCAGGGCCAGGGCGGCCGTGGCTAGACGACGGGAAGCGGGCATGGTGTGTCTCCTGATGTTGTAGGTAACGCGGGCACCGCTGGGGCGGAGGGCCAGCGCGTTGGCAGCAATGGTGCGGCCCGGTGCGCACGCTGGGAATCTGCTTTTGCCAAAGCCGGGGTTCAGGTGTCCTTAGGGCCAGGCCAACAACGCGCACGCTGGCGCGGGCCTTGCACCGCAGCCGTGCAAGGCGCCAGGCCACGCAGTCACACGCGGCGGTCTGCGGCGGCGCAGATCCGCCGCTCAGTGGAAGGGCCGCGCGTCAGACGCGCTCGAACACTGCGGCGATGCCCTGGCCGCCGCCGATGCACATGGTCTCCAGGCCGTAGCGGCCCTTGCGGCGCTGCAGCTCGTGCAGCAGCGTGGCCAGGATGCGCACGCCCGTGGCGCCGATGGGGTGGCCCAGCGAGATGCCCGAGCCGTTGACGTTGAGCTTGTGCGCGATGGCATCCTGGTCCTGCCATTCCCAGCCCTTGAGCACGGCCAGCACCTGGCAGGCGAAGGCCTCATTGAGCTCCACCAGATCCATGTCGTCGATGCGCAGGTTCAGCCGCGCGAGCAGCTTCTTCACGGCCGGCACCGGGCCGATGCCCATGTGCGAGGGCTCGCAGCCCGCGGCGGCCCAGCCCACCAGCGTGGCCATGGGCGTGAGGCCCAGCTCGGCCAGCTTGTCCTCGGCCACGATCAGGCAGGCGGCCGAGGCATCGTTTTGCTGGCTGGCATTGCCGGCGGTCACGGTGCCGTTCGGCATCAGCACGCGCAGCTTGGCCAGGCTCTCGGGCGTGACGTCGGCGCGAAAGCCCTCATCGCGGGCAAACGTGACCGGCTCGCCCTTGCGCTGCGGCACCTGCACGGGAACGATTTCGTCGGCAAAGCGGCCCGCCTCCCAGGCGGCCGCCGCGCGCTGGTGGCTGCGCAGCGCGAAGGCGTCGGCCTCCTCGCGCGTGATGCCATAGTCGCGCGCCAGGTTCTCCGCCGTCTCGATCATTCCGCTGATCTTGCCGAAGCGCTCCACCGGCTGCGAGCGCTCGCGCCCGCGGTCCAGGCGGTCGTAGAAGCGCACGTTGCCCGAGCGCGCGCCCCAGCGCATGTCGGTGCTGTAGTACTCGATGTTGCTCATGCTCTCCACGCCGCCGGCGATCACCACGTCGGCGGCGCCGCTCTGCACCATCATCGACGCGGTGACGATGGCCTGCAGGCCGCCGCCGCAGCGCCGGTCCAACTGCATGCCGGGCACCGACACCGGCAGGCCCGCCTGCAGCGCGGCCCAGCGGCCCACGCAGGGCACCTCGCTGTTGGCGTACGACTGGGCCATCACCACGTCGTCGATGCGTGCGGGGTCGATGCCGCTTCTCTCGACCACGGCGCGCACCGTGGTGGCGGCCAGCTCCTCGACGGGCACGGGCCGCAGGCTGCCGCCAAAGGTGCCAACGGGGGTGCGGACGGGGGTGACGATGGCGGCTCTGCGCATGGTGTTGCTCCTTGAAATATGAATGAAAATGGCCGCTAGCGCTTATCTGACATGCGCTAATAGCTATCAAATTTGAAATACCGCGCCACAGCGGCGCAGCGTGTCGTGGGCCTGGCGCTCCAGGTCGGCGCGGTGTTCGGGGGCGGCAATGTCGATCAGCCGGCGCACGCGGCGCGACAGCGTCTGGCCGCGCAGGTCGGCCACGCCATGCTCGGTGACGATCAGACCCGCGTCGCTACGCGGCGTGCTCACCGGGCCCGAGAGCTGCGCCACGATGCGCGTCTTGCCCTTGGCGGTGGCGGGCAGCGCCACGATGGGCAGGCCGCCTTTGCTGCGGGCCGCGCCGCGCAGGAAGTCCACCGCGCCGCCCACGGCGCCCACGTAGCAGCCGGCAGCCACCTCGGCGTTGATCTGGCCGGTGAGGTCCACCTCGATGGCCGCGTTGATGGCGGTGAGCTTGTGGCTGGTGGCCAGCACCTCGGGGTCGTGCGTGTAGTCGGTGCCGCGCAGCACGATCTGTGGGTTGCGGTGCGCCCAGCGGCGCAGCTTCTCGCCACCCATGAGGATGCCGCCAATGCCCACGCCGGTGTCCAGACTCTTCCTGGCGTTGGTGAGCACGCCGGCTTCGGCCAGAGCGGCAATGCCGTCGCCCACCGCGCCGCTGTGCAGGCCCAGGTCGCGGTGGCCGTGCAGCGCGGCCAGCACGGCCTCGGGCAGGTTGCCGATGCCCAGCTGCAGCGTGGCGCCGTCTTCCACCCACCCCGCCACATGGCGCGCAATGGCCTGCTCCACCGGGCCGGGCGCGCTGCGGCTCTGATCCAGCGGCGGGTGCTCGGCGTCGATGAGCAGCGCGAAGTCGCTGGCCTGCAGGTGCAGCCCGCCGTGCGTCCAGGGCACGTCGGGGTGCACCTCGGCGATCACCACGCGCGCGCGCTCGATCGCGGCGGGCAGGTACTCCTGCACCAGCCCCAGGCTGTAGCGGCCCTGCGTATCGGGCGGCGACACCTGCAGCAGCACCACGTCGGCCGGCAGCACCCCCGCGCGGATCAGGCCCGGCAGATGGGAATAGTGGCTGGGCAGGATGTCCAGCACGCCGGCCTGGGCCAGGGCGCGATGCGGCCCGCCCGCGGCATAGCCGAAGAAATCGATGGCGTCGGCCTGCCCGGGCTGCAGCGTGTCCGACGCGCCGATGCCCACGAACACGCGCAGCCGCCCGCCCTGCGCCAGCGCGTGGCGATGCTGCACCACGGCGCGTGTGAGCGTCAGCGGCTCGGCCGTGGCCTGGCCCCACCACAGCGTGTCGCCGGGGCGGATCAGTGCCTGCAAGCGTTCGGCCAATGCGCTCATATCAGTCATCCATGGCGCAGCGCGCCACCCGCAACCCATGAAACTGGCGCGACGGCACCGGTCCGATGGCCGCGGAGCAGGCCATGCCAGCGGACGCCGTGGAGCGGGCTTTGCCCGGCCACTGGCGTCGTCCCCCTGGGGGGATGGCGCCGCAGGCGACACAAGGGGGAGTCATTTCCTGTCCCAGTCGAAGCGCAGCGGCTGCTTGTCCTTGAAGCGTCGCACCGCGTCCTGGTGGTAGTCGGAGCCACGGCACACAGATTGCGCATAGGACTCCAGCTCGGCGATGGTGCGCGCGTCGCTCTCGAAGGACTGGTTCATGATGGTCTTGGCCATGCCGATGGCAGCCGTGGAGGCCTCGCCAAAACGCCGCGCCAGCGCCCGCGCGGCCTCGGTCAGCGCCGCGGCGTCGTCCACGATGTCGAACACCATGCCCAGTTGCTTGGCTTCTTCGGCATCGACGGTGCGCGCGGTGAAGACCAGCTCCTTGGCTTTTTGCTGGCCCACGATGCGCGGCAGCAGGTGCATCGCGCCCAGGTCGGGGATCAGGCCGATGCGGCCGAACACCGCGCAGAACTTGGCGCGGCGCGTGGCCAGCACGAAGTCGGCCGCCAGCGCCAGGCTCAGGCCCGCGCCGAAGGCCGGGCCGTCCACCGCGGCGATCACGGGCTTCTCCAGGTTCACGAGTTCGGGGAACCACTGGTGCAGCTCGCGCATGCCCTTGCGAAAGGCCAGGCCGGTGCGGCTGGTGTCCAGCATGGCCGAGATGTCGCCACCCGAGCAGAACGCGCCGCCCGCGCCGGTGAGGATGACCGCGTGCACCTGCGCGTCGTCGCGCATCTGCGCGATGGCGGCGGCCAGGGCCGGGCGCATGGCCTGGTTGAGCGCGTTGCGTGCCTCGGGGCGGTTCAGGGTGATGGTGCCGATGCCGTCCTGCACGGCGGTCAACACGGGGGATGCGCTCATGGCGTGCTCCAGGGTTTTTGATTCAGAACGAGCTACAGCGCTTACCTATGAAGCGCCGGCAGCTCACTTTTTGATAGCTCACGCCAGTTCGGCGAAGCCGTGGCTCAGCACAACCTTGTCGCGTTCGAGCACACGGGCGCGCAGTTGCACCTGCGTCGGTTGGCCGGGCACGCGCCAGATCTCGGTCACCAACGTCTCGCCCGGGTACACCGGGGCGGCAAAGCGGATGTCCAGCGCCTTGAGGCGCGCGGGATCGCCGCCGCAGCACTGGCGCAGCACCGCGTGCGCCACCAGGCCATAGCTGGCCAGGCCGTGGAGGATGGGGCGCTCGAAGCCCGCCTTGGCGGCCACGGCCGGGTCGGCGTGCAGCGGGTTGTAGTCGCCCATCAGGCGGTAGAGCAGCGCCGCCTCGGGGCGGGTGGGCTGGGTGTCGGTGAAGTCGGGCGCGCGGTCCTGCGGCGTGGGCTGCAGCGCGGGCAGCGGTGCGTCGCTGGGCTGGCCGCCGCCCTGCTGGCTGTAGCCGCCATCCCCGCGCAGAAAGGTCACCTGCTGCACGGTGGCCAGCAGCTCGCCGGCGGCGGTTTCCAGGCGCCGCTCGGTCACCATGATGGCGCCCTTGCCCTCGCCCTTGTCGGTCAGGTGCGTGATGCGGTTGTGGCCCACGACCTCGCAGCTCGCGGGCAGCGGGCGGTGCAGGCGCATGCGCTGCTCGCCGTGCAGAAGCTTGACCCAGTCGATGCCCGTGTCCGGCTCGCGCGCCCAGAAGCCCGGGTAGCCCAGCACCACGGCCTGCGACGGCAGGGCGCGCAGGCCGCCTTCCAGCCCCTCGTAGACGAAGGGCAGCGCGCCGGCGTTCAGCGGATCGTTGCCCAGCCCGAGGCTGAGCGCATAGAGCATGGTGTCGCGCTCGGTGTAGTGCTGGTGCACCGGCGGGAAAACCCGGCTTTTCAGGTGTTGGTAGTCAATAGCCATTTCGTTCCTCCATGACGCCGCGCGTCACCTGCATCGCTTGAAACTGGCGCGCCCCACACCAGGGCAGCCGAGCAAGGGCCTGGGCCGGCGCGCCGCCCCGCAGCGAGGGTTGCGTCCCCCTTCCCGGAGCGCGCAGCGCTGCGAGAGAAGGGGGAAGGCGCGCAGCGCCTCAGGGGGTTGTCTCTGTCACACAGGATCCCAGGAGAACACGTCGCCCGAGCGCTCCATGGGCACGAACGAGGCCTTGAGCGCGGGCATGCCGTGCTCGGCGATGAACTCGGGCGTCCAGCCTTCGCTGCGGTGCACCGAGCGCAGGGGGCGCGGCTGGCTCATCAGGAAGATTTCATTGTTGCGCACGGCGAAGACCTGGGCGTTCACGTCCTGGGCCTGGTCCGACAGCAGGTACACAGCCAGCGGGGCGATCTTGTTGGGCGTCATCTGCTGGATCTTGGCCACGCGCGCCTGCTGCTCGGGCGTGTCGGTGGGGATCGAGCCGATCATGCGGCTCCACGCAAAGGGCGCGATGCAGTTGGAGCGCACGTGGAACTTCTGCATGTCCAGCGCGATCGACTTGGACAGCGCCACCAGCCCCAGTTTGGCCGCGCTGTAGTTGGCTTGGCCGAAGTTGCCGATCAGGCCCGAGGTGGAGGTCATGTGCACGAAGGCGCCGCTCTCCTGCTCCTTGAAATGGCTGGCGGCCGCGCGGCTCATGTAGTAACTGCCGTACAGGTGCACCTTGAGCACGGCGTCCCACTCGTCCAGGCTCATCTTGTGGAAGAACCGGTCACGCAGGATGCCCGCGTTGTTGACCACGCCGTCGATGCGGCCGAAGTGGTCGAGCGCGCACTGGATGATGCGGCCCGCCGCGGCGGCCTCGGCCACGCTGTCCATGTTGGCCACGGCCTGGCCGCCGGCGGCCTTGATCTCCTCGACCACCTTCTGCGCGGGGCCGGCGTCGGTGCCTTCGCCCGTGGTGGAGGTGCCGATGTCGTTCACCACCACCTTGGCCCCGGCGGCGGCCAGCGCCAGCGCCATGTCGCGCCCGATGCCGCCGCCAGCCCCCGTCACCACCACCACCTTGTCCTGCACCATCTTCTGCGCCATGTCTGTCGTCCTTTGTTTGCGATAGGAAATCAATGGCTGCGAGCATGACGGCAAAGGGCCGCCCGCGCTATTCGGCAATCGCAAGGGCGGGCTTCGGCCCCATGAAAGCGGCGCGAAGACCCCGGGGGCTTCATGGGCGACGAAGAGGCGCTTTCACAAACGCGGATTGCGCGGGTGTCGGCCAGACCGCACGATGGCGACCATGACCGAACCCACCATCGACACCGCCCAGCTCGCGCACCTGCAGACCTGGCAGGGCCAAAGCGAAACCCTGAGCGACACCCTCACGGCCACGCCCATCGCGGCGCTGTCGGCCACGCTGGACCGCGACGACCCCGCGCCGGCTCCCGGCACCACCGTGCCGCCGCTGTGGCACTGGCTGTACTTCCTGCCGCATGCGCGCCAGAGCGAGATCGGCCCGGACGGGCACCCCAAGCGCGGGGGGTTTCTGCCGCCCGTGCCGCTGCCGCGCCGCATGTGGGCGGGCGGGCGTCTGCGCTGGGAAATGCAGGGAGATGGTGCCAACCCGCTGCAGGTGGGCCAACAGGTGCAGCGCACCTCCACCATCCAGTCCGTCAAGCACAAGGCCGGGCGCTCGGGTGAGTTGCTCTTCGTGCTGGTGGAGCACCAGTACCGCAACGCGCAGGGCCTGGCGCTCACCGAGGAGCACGACATCGTCTACCGCAGCGCCGCCCAGCCCGGCGACCCGGCGCCCACGCCGCAAAAGCCGCCGCTGGAGGGCCAGGCCGCCTGGTCGCGCACCATCGTGCCCGACGACGTGCTGCTGTTTCGCTACTCCGCGCTCACCTTCAACGGCCACCGCATCCATTACGACCGCAAGTACGTGACCGAGGTCGAGGGCTACCCCGGCCTGATCGTGCACGGCCCGCTGATCGCCACGCTGCTGCTGGACCTGCTGCGCCGCAGCCTGCCCGGTGCGCAGGTGCTCACGTTCGACTTCCGCGCCGTGCGACCGACGTTCGACCTGCACCCGTTCAGCGTGCACGGCAGGCCCTCCAGCGACGGCAAGACCGTGGAGCTGTGGGCCCAGGACCACGAGGGCTGGCTGACCATGCAGGGCACGGCCACGCTGGTCTGAACACTACTAAATCCATAGCCGCTGGCGCTTGCTGCATCCGCGCCAGAGTCTAAAAACACTTGAAATCCACCATGATCCACCAGCCCGACCAGTACCAGGAAATCCGCGACGCCGTGCGCGCTCTGTGTGCCCAGTACCCTGACGAATACTTCCGCAAGGTCGATGAGGCCCGCGCCTACCCCGAGGCCTTTGTCGACGCCCTGACCCAGGCCGGCTGGATGGCCGCACTGATCCCGCAGGAGTACGGCGGCTCGGGCCTGACCATGGCCGAGGCCTCGGTCATCATGGAAGAGATCAACCGCAGCGGCGGCAACTCCGGCGCCTGCCACGGCCAGATGTACGTGATGAACGCCATCGTGCGCAGCGGCAGCGAAGCGCAAAAGCAGAAATACCTGCCCAAGATTGCCTCGGGCGAGCTGCGCATCCAGTCCATGGGCGTGACCGAGCCCACCACGGGCAGCGACACCACCAAGCTCAAGACCAGCGCCGTCAAGAAAGACGGCCGCTGGGTCATCAACGGCCAGAAGGTCTGGATCTCGCGCATCCAGCACAGCGATCTGATGATTTTGCTGGCCCGCACCACGCCCGCCGATCAGGTGAAAAAGCGCTCCGACGGCCTGTCGTGCTTCTTGATCGACCTGCACCAGGCGATTGGCAACGGCCTCACCGTGCGCCCCATCCTGAACATGGTCAACCACGAGACCAACGAACTGTTCTTCGACAACCTCGAGATCCCCGAGGACGCGCTGCTGGGCGAAGAAGGCAAGGGCTTCAAGACCCTGCTGGACGGCCTGAACGCCGAGCGCACGCTGATCGCCGCCGAGTGTATTGGCGATGGTTACTGGTTCATCGACCGGGCCAGCAAATACGCCAAGGAGCGCGTGGTGTTCAACCGCCCCATCGGCCAGAACCAGGGCGTGCAGTTCCCGATTGCTGACGCTTTCATCGAGCTGGAAGCCGCCAACCTGATGCGCTGGAAGGCCTGCGAGAAGATTGACGCCCACCAGAACGCGGGCGCCGAGGCCAACATGGCCAAGTACCTGGCGGCCAAGGCCAGCTGGGAAGCGGCCAACGTCTGCCTGCAGACCCACGGCGGCTTTGGCTTCGCGTGCGAATACGACATCGAGCGCAAATTCCGCGAAACCCGCCTGTACCAGGTGGCGCCGATTTCGACCAACATGATCTACAGCTACGTGGCCGAGCACATCCTGGGCTTGCCCCGTTCGTTCTGACGTGCGACACCCCCCTGTGGCGCTTCGCGCCTTCCCCCCGCTCTCGCAGCGCTACGCGCTGCGGGCAGGGGGACGACGCCCTCGCTGCGGGGCGGCCCTTGCTCGGCGTCCGCTGGTGTGGGTCGCGCCAGTTTCGAACGTCGCGGGCAGCGCCACCGCTCGATAGAAGTCCTGAGATATGAATCCAAACATCCGCCCCCTTGACGGCATCACCGTCGTCTCGCTGGAACACGCGGTGGCCGCGCCGTTCTGCACGCGCCAGCTGGCCGACCTGGGCGCGCGCGTCATCAAGGTGGAGCGCCCCGGCAGCGGCGACTTCGCGCGCGGCTACGACCAGCGCGTGAAGGGCCAGTCGTCGCACTTCACCTGGATCAACCGCAGCAAGGAGAGCCTGGCGCTCGATGTGAAACAGCCGCAGGCCAAGGCCGCGCTGCTGCAACTGCTCCAGACCGCTGACGTGTTGGTGCAGAACCTCGCGCCCGGCGCGGCCGCGCGCATGGGCCTGTCGTATGAAGCGCTCAAGGCGCACAACCCCAAGCTCATCGTGTGCGACATCAGCGGCTACGGCGCCGACGGGCCGTACCGCGACAAGAAGGCCTATGACCTGCTGATCCAGAGCGAGGCGGGGTTCCTCTCCGTCACGGGCACGCCCGAGACGCCATCCAAGTCCGGCATCTCGGTGGCCGACATTGCCGCGGGCATGTATGCCTACACCAACATCCTGTCGGCCCTGCTGCTGCGCGGCAAGACGGGCGAGGGCAGCCACATCGACGTGTCCATGCTCGAAGCCATGGGCGAGTGGATGGGCTATCCGATGTACTACGCCTTCGACGGCGCGCCACCGCCGCCGCGCACCGGCGCATCGCACGCCAGCATCTACCCCTATGGCCCGTTCGTGGCGGGCGATGGCAAGACGGTGATGCTGGGCCTGCAGAACGAGCGCGAATGGAAGGCCTTTTGCGACACCGTGCTGCAGCGCCCCGAGGTGGCCACAGACGCGCGCTTCTGTTCCAACGCCCAGCGCAACGCCCACCGCGACGCGCTGCAGGCGCTGATCCTGCAAGAGTTCTCCACGCTCAGCGCCGCCCAGGTCGTCGAGCGGCTGGACCAGGCGGGCATCGCCAACGCCCGCGTGAACGACATGGCCGACCTGTGGGCGCACCCGCAGCTGGCCGCACGCCAGCGCTGGAGCGACGTGGATTCCCCCGTGGGCCGCATCCCGGCGCTGCTGCCGCCCGGCGTGAACAGCGCGTTCGATTACCGCATGGATGCCGTGCCCGCCGTGGGCCAGCACAACGCCGCCATCCTGGCCGAGCTGGGCTGGAGCGCCGAGCAGATCGACGCCCTGCAGGCCCCGCAACCTCTTTGACGCAAAAACCATAGCTGCTAGCGCTTGATACGCCTGCCCGGGAGCCCGAAATGAAGCAAGAAACCCAAGTCACCATCCATCCCCTGGCCCAGTTTGCCGCCACGCTGCAGTGGAGCGACGTGCCCGCACCCGTGCAGCGCCGCACCGAAGACCTGTGGGTGGACTGGTTCGGCTCCGTGCTCGCCGGCTGCCGCGCGCGGCCCGTGGCCAGCATCACGCGCTTTGCCCTGTCGCAAGGCCCTGCCAGCGGCCCGGCCGAGGTGATCGGCCACGGCGCCACCAGCAGCCCCATGATGGCCGCGCTGGCCAACGCCGCGGCCAGCCATGTGGCCGAGCAGGACGATGTGCACAACGGCTCGGTGTTCCACCCGGCGGCCGTGGTCTTTCCGCCCGCGCTGGCCGTGGCGCAAAGCATCGGCGCCAGCGGCGCGCAGCTCATGGCGGCCTGCGTGGCGGGCTATGAGGTCGGCATCCGCGTGGGCGAATTCTTGGGCCGCAGCCACTACAAGGTGTTCCACACCACGGCCACGGCCGGCACGCTGGCGGCAGCCGCTGCCGTGGGGCGCCTGCTGGATCTCACGCCCGCGCAGATGCAGCACGCCTTTGGCTCGGCCGGCACGCAGTCGGCGGGGCTGTGGGAATTTTTGCGCACCGCGGCCGACAGCAAGCAGCTGCACACGGCCCACGCCGCCGCGGCCGGCCTGATGTCCGCCTACCTGGCCCAGGACGGTTTCACCGGCGCGCAGGACATTTTTACCGGCCCGCAGGGCCTGGCCGCGGGCATGTCCAGCGATGCCAACCCGGCCAAGCTCACCGAGGGCCTGGGCACCCGCTGGGCCACGGCCGAGACATCGTTCAAGTGGCATGCCTCGTGCCGCCACACGCACCCCGCGGCCGACGCGCTGCAGCAGGTGATGCGCGAGCACGGCCTGGCGCCCGCCGACATCGCACAGGTGACCTGCCATGTGCACCAGGGTGCCATCGACGTGCTGGGGCCGGTGGTCTCGCCCACCACGGTGCACCAGTCCAAGTTCTCCATGGGCACGGTGCTGGCATTGGCCGCACGCTTTGGCCATGCGGGTTTGACCGAATTCGACGAGCAGTTCCTGGCCCCGGACACTGTGACCTTGCGCGAGAAGGTGCGCATGGTGCTGGACCCCGAGGTGGACGCCGCTTACCCGCAGCGCTGGATCGGCAAGGTCACCGTGCAGACGACCGACGGCCGCACGCTGGCCGGGCGCGTGGAAGAGCCCAAGGGGGACCCCGGCAACACCCTCTCGCGCGAGGAACTCACGGCCAAGGCCCTGCGCCTGGCCGCCTACGGCGGCGCGGTGTCCGACGCGCAGGCCCGGGCGGCCGTGCAGCACCTGTGGCAAGTACAGGAGTGGCCGCGCACGCAGCATCTGCTGGGCTGACCAGTGGTCCCGCCTGCGCCGCGGCCCATGATCCCCCCAGGGGCGCAGAAGACGCCCCCTTCACCACCACCGACAAGGAGACACACGCATGACCGCACGCTTCATCCCGATTTCCCGACGCACCACCTTCGGCGCCATCGCCGCAGCCTGCGCGGCGCTGGCCTTGGGCGGCCCTGCCGCCGCCAACACCTGGCCTGAAAAGAACGTCACCCTGGTCGTGCCCTACAGCGCCGGCGGCCCCACCGACGTGGTGGCGCGCCTGCTGGCCGTGCCCATGGGCCAGTCGCTGGGCCAGACGGTGGTGGTGGAGAACACCGTGGGCGCGGGCGGCACGCTGGCGCCCGCGCGCATCGTGCGCTCCAAGCCCGACGGATACACCATCCTGATCCATCACATGGGCATGGCCACGGCCCCGGCGCTGTACAAGAAGCTGCCCTATGACCCGCTCAAGGACTTCGAGTACATCGGGCAGGTGCTGGATGTGCCCATGACGCTGCTGTCGCGCAAGGACTTCCCTGCCAACACCTTCCCCGAGCTGCTGGACTACGTGAAGAAGAACCAGGACAAGGTATCGCTGGCCAACGCAGGCGTGGGTGCCGTGTCGCAGCTGTGCGGCATGCTGTTCATGCACCAGGTGGGCGTGAAGCTGACCACCGTGCCCTACAAGGGCGCCGGCCCGGCCATGAACGACCTGATGGGCGGCCAGGTGGACCTGCTGTGCGACCAGACCACGCAGACCGCACCCGTGATCCAGGACGGCAAGCGCGCCAAGGTGTTCGGCGTGACCACGCCGCAGCGCCTGGCATCCATGCCCAACATTCCCACGCTGGACGAGCAGGGGCTCAAGGGCTTCGACGTGAAGGTGTGGCACGGCATGTACGCCCCCAAGGGCACGCCCAAGGACGTGATCGAGAAGCTCAACAAGGCATTGAACGTGGCGATCAAGGACGAGAACGTGAAAAAGCGCATCGCCGAGCTGAGCTCCGACCTGGTCTCACCCGAGAAGGCCACGCCCGAAGGCCTGCGCAAGCACCTGGAAGCCGAGGTGGCGCGCTGGGACAAGGTCATCAAGGCCGCCGGCGTGAGCGCGGAGTAATCTCGCCCGTTTTGCCCCGGCTGGCACGCTGCCGGCCGGGGCGCTTGCACCACAAGGCACCCCATGATCGACCGGCTGGACCACCTCGTGCTCACCACCGCCCATGAGGCGCAGTGCGTGCACTTCTACTGCACCGTGCTGGGCATGGCGCTGCAGACCTTTGGCGAAGGCCGCAAGGCCTTTGTGTTCAACGGGCAGAAGATCAACCTGCACATCCAAGGCCGCGAGTTCGAGCCCAAGGCCCTGCACCCCCTGCCGGGCGCGCTGGACTTGTGCTTCATTGCGTCCATCCCGCTGGCGCAGGTGCAGCAGCGCCTGGCCGAGCACGGCATTGCCATCGAATGCGGCCCGGTGCCGCGCACCGGCGCGCGCGGCCCCATCCTCTCGGTCTACGTGCGTGACCCGGACCACAACCTGATCGAAATCTCGGAATACGCCTGACCCGCGCTGTTCCCGCCTCCCTGCTTCCCTGCTTCCCATGACCGACTCCGTGCGCCACGCCTGCTCCTTCCTCTTCGTTCCCGCCACCCAGCCTGAGCGGCTGCCCAAGGCCCTGGCCAGCGGCGCCGACCTGGTGATTGCCGACTGGGAGGACGCCGTGGCCCCCGCCGACAAAGAACGCGCCCGCACCGCCCTGGCCGACGCGCTGGCCGCCCTGCCGGCCCCGCAGCGCGCACGGCTGCTGGTGCGCATCAACAGCGAGGCAACCCCCTGGTTTGCGGCCGATCTGCAGGCGTTGGCACAACTCACCGCCCAGGGCTTGGCCGGCGCCGTGGTGCCCAAGGCCGAGCGCGCGCAGACCCTGCAGGCCGTGGCCCGGGCCGCCGGGCCGCAGGCTGCGCTGGTGCCGCTGGTGGAAAGCGTGGCGGGCCTGGCGGCCGCCGACGCGCTGGCTGCCGCGCCCCAGGTAGCGCGACTGGCCTTCGGGCATCTCGACTTCCAGGTGGACGCAGGCATGGCCTGCGCCGAAGACGAACAGGAGTTGCTGCCCGTGCGCATGGCCCTGGTGCTGGCCTCGCGCCGCGCGGGGCTGGCCGCGCCCATCGACGGCGTGACGGTGGACACGCGCAACCCCGAGCGCATGGGCCGCGATGCCGAGCGCGCACGGCGCATGGGCTTTGGCGGCAAGCTGTGCATCCACCCGGCGCAGGTGCCAGTGCTGCATGCCGCGTTCGACCCCGATGAGGCTGCCGTGGCCTACGCGCAGCGCGTGCGGCAGGCGCTGGAGCAGGCGGGTGGCGGCGTGTGCGTGCTCGACGGCCGCATGGTCGATGCACCGGTCCTGGCGCAGGCCGAGCAGACCTTGCTGCGCCACGCACGGGCGCTGCAGCGCCTGGCGAGGGTCTGAAGGCCCGCTCCGGTTTCGTGCCTGCAGCTCTGCCGCGCGCCGGCACAATCACCGGCGTGCCCCTACCGTCATTCTTCCCTCGATGAGACTCTCCCGTACACAACCGCTGTGGGTCATGCTGCTCACGCTGCTGTCGGGCTTTGCGCTGAGCCAGGCTTACCGCACCACCACCGCCATCGTGGCCCAGGGCCTGCAGGCAGATTTCGGCCTGCAGGCTTCCTCGTTGGGGGCGTTTGCCGGACTGTTTGGTTTGTCGTTCGGCATTGCGCAACTGCTGATGGGCATCGCACTGGACCGCTACGGCCTGCGCCGCACGGTGCTGGTGGCTGCGCCCCTGGGCATCGCTGGTGCGGCCCTGTCTGCGCTGGCGCCCAGCTATGGCTGGCTGATGGTCGGTCAGGTGCTGATCGGGGTGGGCTATTCACCCGCCTTCGTGGCCTGCACGCTGTTCATTGCGCGCTATTTCGCGGCCGACCGGTTTGCCTTTTTCTCGGGCCTGAGCATGGGCCTGGGCGGGCTGGGGTTGCTGTTCACCGGCACACCGCTGGCCTGGGTGGTGCAGCACTGGGGCTGGCGTGCCGGCTTTGGCCTGCTGGCTGGCCTGAGCCTGCTGTCATGGCTGTTGATTTATGCGCTGGTGCATGAACCGGTACGTGCCGATACCGCACACCGTCCAGCCAGCAGCTGGGGGGAGGCACTGACGGGCATGGGACGGCTCTTTACCGTGCCACACACCTGGGGCATCGTGATCCTCGGCATGTCGTGCTATGCGGCCTTTTTGTCGCTGCGCGGCCTGTGGCTGGGGCCTCTGCTGATCGACCGCTACGGTTTTTCGCTGGTGGACAGTGGCAACGTGGCGCTGGTGTTGTCGCTGATTGCGCTGTTCACCCCCGCCGCTTTCGGCCGCATGGACCCGGGCCCCGCCCGGCGCCGCACCTGGGTGGGCCGCGCTTCGCTGTCGATGGCCGGCCTGTTCGCCATCATGGCCTGGGTCAACAACGCCCAGGCCACGGTGGCGCTGATGATCGCGATGGGGCTGCTGTCAGGCTACAGCATCTTGCAATATGCCGACGTGCGCTCGTCCTACCCCAACGAACAGACGGGACGCGCCCTGTCGCTCTACACCATGGCCATGTTTCTGGGGGTGGCGCTGATGCAATCGCTAACCGGCGCCGTGGCCGCCTGGGCCACCAGCGCCGGGCTGGAGCCCTACCGCGCGGTGTTGCTGTGCATCGCCGCCTGGCTGGCGCTGGCGTCGCTGGCCTTCAGGCTGCTGCCAGCGTCCGCGCTGCTCCAGCAACGGTAACCAGGGCCGCGCGGGAGACTGCCCCGCGCAACGCGCTCAGCGCTGGCGCCACACGGCCCGCGCGCCGGACTGGCCCAGTCCTTCCATGACCGACTGCGTATGCGCGCCGGGCGCGCAGGCCTCGCCCGGCTCGTAGGCTGCACCGTCAAAGCGGGGCGCGGGTGCCGCCTGTAGCACCCCCTGGCGTTCGGCATACACATCCCGCGCACGCATGTGCGGGTGCTGCGCCGCCTCGACGGGGCTGAGCACGACGCCAAAACAGGCGTCGGTGGGCTCCAGCAGCGCCTGCCAGTGCGCACGCGGCTGCGCCAGGAACAGCGCGGCCAGCCGCACGCGGCGCACCGGCCAGGCGGCCTTGTCCCATTGCGACCCGGTGAAATCGGGGTCCTCGGCCAGCCCCAGCACCTGCAGCAGCAGGGTGTAGAACTGCGGCTCGATAGCGCCCACGGTGACGTAATGGCCATCGGCGCAGACATAGGTGTCGTAGAAGGGCGCGCTGTCGTGGATGCTCTGGCCGCGCACATCGGCCACCAGGCCGCTCTGGCGCGCACTCAGCATCAGGTTCAGCATATGGGCCGAGCCGTCCACGATGGCTGCGTCCACCACCGTGCCGCGGCCCGTGGCGCGCGCCTGCACGATGCCCGACAGCAGCCCCGTCATCAGGTACATCGCACCGCCGCCGATGTCGCCAAGCACGGCGAAAGGCGAGACGGGCCGCGCGTCCGCCGGACTGCAGCCCCACAGCGCGCCGCTGACGGCGGCATAGTTCGTGTCGTGCCCCGCACGCGGTGCCAAAGGTCCGCTCTGGCCCCAGCCCGTCATGCGCCCGTACACCAGGCGCGGGTTGACCGCCATGCACTCCTCGGGGCCCAGACCCAGGCGCTCCATCACGCCAGGGCGCATGCCCTCGATGAGCGCATCGGCCTCGGTCACCAGAGCCAGCACCAACTGGCGCCCCTCCTCGGTCTTGAGGTCGGCAAACACCGAGCGCTTGCCGCGATTGAGCAAGGCGCCGGTGGTCTCGCGGCCCTTCGTCTCGCGCACCACGGAAATGACGTCCGCACCCAGGTCGGCCAGGTGCATCGCACAAAACGGCCCCGGCCCCAGGCCGCCAATCTCCAGTACGCGCACGCTGTCCAGAACCTTCACGATGTCTCCTTGGTAGATGTTGTATGGGTGGCGGGCGCGGGTATCAGGTGAGGCCGGAGGCCCCGAGCACGCTCTCCACCGAGCGCACCAGCGTGCGCAGGCGCGGGCCCAGGTCTGTCTCCAGCCGGGCGTACATGGGGCTGAACACCGGCACCGAGACGGCGAACACCCAGAGTTCCCCGTCCTGCGGCTGCGACATGGGCACGGCGATGGATTCGATCTCGCGGTGCAGGTCGCCGTGGCTGCGGCAGAAGCCGTGGCGCGCAAAGTCGTCGCGCGCGTCCGTCAGGCGCTGCTCCAGCCACGCGGCGCGCTGCGGGTCGTTGCGCTGCAGGTCCTGCAGGTAGGCCTTGCGCTCATCCTCGGCCATGCCCAGCAGATAGGCGCGGCCCGTGGCCGTGCGCGACAGCGAGATGGGCACGCCGATTTCCTGGCGGAACACGGTGTTTCCCATGCCGTTGGCCAGCTCCACCATGCACAGCCGGCGCTTGTGGCCCACGGCCAGCTGCACCTGCCCCTCGGTCAGGTCGGCCAGCGCCTGCATGTGCGGCCGGGCGAACTGGCGCAGGGCCATGCGCGTGAGCACGGGCGAGGACAACTGCAGCAGGCCCAGGCCGGGCACGTACTTGGACAGCCGCTCCGAGTAGCGCAGCAGGCCCAGCTCGCACAGCGTGTCCGTCAGGCGAAACAGCGTGGGCTTGGGCAGGCCGGTCAGGTCCATCAGCTCCTTGGCGCTGAGTTCCTGGCACTTGCTGGAGAAGCACCGCAATATGGAAACGCCACGCACCAGGGCGCTGACCAGTTTGCCGTCCGGATCTGCGTTCACGTTCACATTGACCTCAAAAAGCTTGAGATTTTCACCTGTTTCAAAGTCAGGTCTGCGGCCACTGGAAGGGCATCGGCCTTTTCTCCAGGAAGCAGCGCACGGCCTCGCGGTGCTCGGGCGTGCCCATGGCCAGGGCCTGGGCGTTGGCCTCCTGCTCCAGCAGCGACGGCAGGTCGCTCGCGGCCAGCGCGAGCGAGCGCTTGATCAGGCTCAGCGCCACGGGCGATGCGCCCACGAAGCTGCGCGCAATCGCCTGGGCGCGCGCCTGCAGCGCATCGGGCTCTACCAGCTCGGCGGCAATGCCCAGGCGCAGCGCCTCTTCGGCTTGCACCTCGCGGCCCGATAGCATGAGCTCTCGCGCACGCTGCACGCCCACCACGCGCGGCAGGGTGTAGAACGCCGCGCAGTCCGGCACCACGCCCACGCGGATGAACGACATGGCAAAGCGCGCGCGGGTGCTGGCAATGATGAAGTCCGCCGCCAGCGCCAGGCTGAAGCCCGCGCCATAGGCCGCGCCATCCACCGCCGCAATCACCGGCTTGTCCAGCAGCATCAGGTCCTTGAGCCAGTCGTGCAGGCTGGTCAGGCGCTGGCGCCAGCCGCCGTTGTCCAGCCCGCTGGCGGCGATGTTGGAGAGGTCGCCGCCCGAGCAGAAATGCGCGCCCGCGCCCGTCAGCACCAGCGCGCGGATGGCCGGGTCGGCCTGCACCTGGCGCACCACCGCGGCCATCTCCCCGCGCATGGCGGGGTCGAAGGCGTTGCGCTTGGCGGGGTTGCTCAGGGTCAGCGTGGCCACGCCGTCCTGCACCTCGAAAACGATGCGCTCGTAGGCCTGGCTCATGCCGCGCTCCGCGGCACGTACGACGCGCGCATGTCGCGCCCGCCGCGCAGCGACGATCCGCCGTCCACCGGGATGACGGCGCCCGTCACGTAGCCCGCCTGTGGCGACGAGAGGAACAGCGCCATGTTCGCAATGTCATCGAGCGTGCCCATGCGCTGCAGCGGCACGGTGGCGACCGCGTTGGCCAATGCCTCGGGCGTGGGCGCCAGGCGCCGCATGCCCTCGGTATCACCGATCGGGCCGGGCGCGATGGCGTTCACGCGCACGCCCACCTCGCCCCATTCCATGGCCAGCACGCGCGTCATCATGTCGATGCCGGCCTTGGCCGCGCAGGCATGCACCTGGTACATGGTGGGGTTCACGCCCTGCGGCGCCGAGATGTTGATGACGCTGGCGCCCGGTTTCTTGAGCATCGGGTACGCCAGGCGCAGCACGTGGAAGCTGCCGTTCAGGTCGATGTCGATCACGGTCTTGAAGCCGTTGGGCGACAGGTCGGCCGCGGGCGCGATGAAGTTGCCCGCCGCGCCCGAGACCAGCACGTCGATGTCACCGAACTGCGCATGCGCCTGGCGCAGCGCGGCGTCCACCGCAGCGGGGTCGCGCACGTCGGCGCTGATGCCCAGCGCCTGCGCACCCAGCGCGCGCAGGCCTTCGGCCGCCTGCTGCACCTTGTCGGGCGAGCGGCTCATGACCACCACGTGGGCGCCCGCGCGTGCAAACGCCTGGGCGATGCCGAGGTTGATGCCGCTGGTGCCGCCGGCCACGAAGACGTGGCGGCCTGCGAAGGAGGAGGACTCAGCCATGGCGCCCTCCTTTCAGTCCAGCTGCAGCTTCTGGCTGCGGATCAGCGCGCCCCAGTCCTGCCGGTCGCGCTCCACCATCTGCGAGAACTGCTCGGGCGGCATGCCGCCGGGGCGGCCGCCCAGCTCGCGGTAGCGTTGGACCACGGCCGGGTCCTGCAGCACGGCGATGAGGTTGTCGGTGAGCTTCTTCACGACGGCCGGCGGCGTCTTGGCAGGCACGAAGAAGCCCATCCAGCCCACCTTGTCGAAGTCCTTCATGCCCAGCTCGGTCATGGTGGGCACGTCGGGCAGCTCGGGCTCGCGCGTGGCGCCGGTCACGGCCAGCGCACGCAGCTTGCCATCCTTCACATGGCCCAGCGACCCCGTGAGGTTGTCGAACATGAACTGGGTCTCGCCGGCCACGATGGCCATGGTGGCAGGTGCCGAGCCCTTGTAGGGCACGTGCACCACGTCCACCCCCGCGCTTTGGCGCAGCAGCTCGCCCATCAGGTGCGTGGTCTGGCCCACGCCCGCGGACGAAAAGGCCAGCTTGCCCGGCTCGCGCTTGGCCGTGGTGAGAAGCTCCTTCAGGCTCTTGATGGGCGATTTCACCGGCACGACCAGCACGTTGGCGAACGAGATCATGTCGGTCAGCGCCACGAAGTCCTCGGCCTTGTAGGGAAGCTTCTGGTAGGCGGTGTAGTTGATGGCGTTCGAGCCGGTGTTACCCACCAGCACGGTGTAGCCGTCCGGCTGCGCGCGCGCCACGAGACTGCTGCCCAGCGAGCCGCCCGCGCCGGGCTTGTTGTCCACCACGATGGGCTGGCCCAGCCGCTCGCTGAGCTTTTGCGCCATGAAGCGCACGGGCGTGTCGGTGGTGCCGCCGGCCGCGCCGGGCACGACGAAGGTGATAGGGCGTGTGGGCCAGGCGGCGTCGGCCCGTGCGGGGTGCGACGCCGTCAGGGCGGCCAGGCCCAGCAAGGTGGTGGCGCCTGCGAGGCGCAGCGCGTGGCGGCGGGGAGGGAATGGCATGGTGGTGTCTCCTGGGGTCCTTGCGGCACTGCGGCCGCTTTTGCTATGAATTAAATAGCCATTAACGCTGGATGGACGGGCGTCAACGCCTCTTTTTGCTTCAAGCGCCCTTCCAGACCGGCGCGCGCTTCTCGGCAAAGGCCGCAGCGCCCTCGCGCGCGTCCTGCGAGGCGAATACCGGCGCGGTGATGGCGGCCTGGCGCTCGAACATCTCGGCCTGCGACCAGTCGGCCGACTCCTGCGCCACGCGCTTGCTAGCAATCAGCGCCAGCGGCCCGTTGGCGGCCACGGCCTGGGCCAGCTCCAGGGCGGCGTCCAGCGCTTGGCCGGTCTCGACCAAGCGGTTGACCAGGCCATGGGCGTGCGCGCGCTCGGCGCTGAACATCTCGCCCGTGAGGATGGCTTCCATCGCCACGTGGTAGGGCAGGCGCCTGGGCAGGCGCAGCAGCCCGCCGGCCGCGGCGGCCAGGCCGCGCTTGACCTCGGGAAGGCCGAATTGGGCCGTCTTGGCGGCGACGATCAAGTCGCAGGCCAGCACGGTCTCAAAGCCGCCGGCCAGGGCATAACCCTCCACGGCCGCAATCAGCGGCTTGCGCGGAGGCTGCTGTGTGAGGCCCAGGAAGCCCCGCCCCGGCAGGCTGGGACGCTTGCCCTGCAGAAAGCCCTTCAGGTCCATACCGGCGCAGAACGTGCCGCCCGCGCCGGTGATGACGCCCACCTGCAGCGCGGGGTTGCGGTCCAACTCGTCCAGCGCCGCCGCCATGGCCTCGGCCATCTCCAGCGTGGCGGCGTTGCGCGCCTCGGGGTTGCTCAGCGTCATGACTAGCACGTTGCCGCGCACTTCGACCCATACCGTGGATGCCATCACAAATTCCTTTCAGTTGTTCGCCGGGTTACATGGCCCGTGTCGCATGCAACCGGCACCTCAGCCCATTACTCCGAAGGCCGCGGAGCAGGCCACGCCAGCAGACGCCGTGGAGCCGGCTTTGCCGGGCCACTGGCGTCGTCCCCCTTCCCGGAGCGCGAAGCGCGCAGAGAGAAGGGGCTGAGGGGCCGGCTCCGAGCCTGCCTGCGCAGGCTTGGACGTCCCCGAAGAGCTGTCGCCTCTGGCGGCTGCACGGAGGGGCGCTCCTCAGGGGGTTGTTATCTAGGCGCCATGCGGATGGCCCCATCCAGGCGGATGGTTTCGCCGTTGAGCATGGGGTTCTCCAGGATGTGCAGGGCGGTCATCGCGTACTCGCTGGGGTGGCCCAAGCGCGCGGGGTTGGGCACCGACGCACCCAGAGACTGGCGCACGGCCTCGGGCAGCTTGGCCAGGATGGGCGTATCGAACAGGCCCGGTGCGATGGTGCACACGCGGATGAACTTGGAGGCCAGGTCGCGCGCCGCCACGATGGTCATGCCGATCACGCCGGCCTTGGACGAGGCGTAGGGAATCTGGCCGATCTGCCCCTCGTAACCCGCCACCGAGGCGGTGAGCACGCACACGCCGCGCTCGCCGTCGATGGGCTCGTTCTTGGCCATGGCAACGGCCGCCAGGCGCAGCGTGTTGAAGGTGCCGATCTGGTTCACGCGGATGATGTTGATGTACTTCTCCAGCGAGCCGGGGCTGCCGTCCTTTTCGATCAGGCGCACCGGGCCGCCGATGCCCGCGCAGTGCACCAGCGCGCGGAAGTTGCCGAACGCCTCGGCCGCGGCGATGGCCTGCTGCATCTGGCCTTCGTCGGACACATCGGCCTTCACATAGCGCAGGCGGCCGGCGTATTGCTGTTCCATGGCCTGGCCCCGCTCGTCGTTCAGGTCCACGGCCACCACGTTCAAACCACGCTCCAGCAGCGCGATGGCCGAGGCCTCGCCCAGGCCCGAGACCCCGCCCGTGACGAGGGCGGTCATTCCTTTTTGCAGCTTCATGCTTCTTTCCTCATTTTGTCTTCCAGCGCCCGTCCATCAAGCGCCAGCAGCTATCAAATCAATAGTTACAGACGTTCGATGATGGTGGCGTTGGCCATGCCGCCGGCCTCGCACATGGACTGCAGGCCGTAGCGCTGGCCGCTGTCTTCCAGCGCGTGCAGCATGGTGGTCATCAGGCGCAGGCCCGAGGCGCCCAGCGGGTGGCCCAGGGCGATGGCACCGCCGCGCGGGTTCAGGCGCTCACCGTCGGCCTTCAGCTCCTTCTGCCAGGCCAGGGGCACGGAGGCGAAGGCCTCGTTGATCTCGTAGTGGTGGATGTCGTCCAGCTTCATCTTGGCCTTGGCCAGCACGCGCTGCGTGGCCGGGATGGGGGCGGTGAGCATGTACAGCGGGTCGTCGCCCACCACGTCGAAGGCCACGAAACGCGCACGGGGACGCAGGCCCAGCTGCTGGGCACGCTGCTCGCTCATGATGAGCATGGCGCTGGCGCCGTCGGTCATCTGCGAGGCATTGCCGGCCGTGGTGGCCCACTGGATCTGCGGGAACCGCGCGGACAGCTCCGCGTTCTCGAACACGGCCTTCAGGCCGGCGAGCTTTTCCACCGTGGTGCCGGCGCGGATGGTCTCGTCTGCCGTCACGCGGCCGGCAGGGGTGTCGATGCCCACGATCTCGCGCGCAAAGCCTCCGCTGGACTGCGCCGCGTGGGCACGCTGGTGCGAGCGCGCGGCATAGGTGTCCAGCGCGGTGCGGTCCAGGCCCCATTGGGCGGCCACCAGGTCGGCCGAGACACCCTGCCCCACCAGGCCGGGGGCGTAGCGGGCGTCAAAGCGCGGTCCGGTAGTGTTCTTGCCCATGCGCGAGCTGCCCATGGGCACGCGGCTCATCGACTCCACGCCGCAGGCGATCACGATGTCCTGCGTGCCCGCCATGATGGCCTGCGCCGCGAAGTGCACGGCCTGCTGGCTGGAGCCGCACTTGCGGTCGATGGTGGTGGAAGGCACGTGCGCAGGCAGGCCCGCGGCCAGCCAGGCCAGGCGCCCGGGCGTGCCCGCCTGCTCGCCGGCTTGGCTCACGCAGCCGCAGATCACGTCGTCCACCGTGCCGGGATCCAACTGGTTACGGGCGACCAGTTGCTCCAGCACCTGCGAGAGCAGGTCCACAGGATGCACCTCGGCCAGTGCGCCATCGGGCTTGGCCCGGGCCATGGGGCTGCGGATGGCATCGACGATGACGGGAATATTCATGCTGACTCCATGTGTTTATGAGACAAATGATCCATTAAAAATGATTTTCAGCCGGTTTGAATGTGCTGAAGACCGTGTTTACCCGATGTGTTTTGGTCTGTACGCCTGAAAAAATCGTCTCACACAACATTTTTGTGAGACATGCATTTCGCATTTTTGGGTGACTCCAGTCCCCATGGCGGCGCACCGAGGAGCAACGGGTGACAGGTATGCAGGACTTCTTTGGCCGCGCGGCGGCAGCTCCCGACCGGGTGGTACTGGTCATGGCCGAGACAGGCGCGCGCTTCACCGCCGGCGAAGTGGCGCAACGCGCCCTGGCGATGGCACAGTGGCTCCACACCCAGGGCCTGCAGGCGGGCGAGCGATTCGCGGTGGTGCTGGAAAACCGCGTCGAGATCCTGGCGCTGGCGCTGGCGGCCCGGCAGGCCGGCCTGTATGCCGCCGTGCTCAGCACGCACCTGACACCGGCCGAGGTGGCCTACATCGTGCAGGACTGTGGCGCGCGGCTGGTGGTGGCGTCCGCCAAGACCCTGCCCCAGCTGGCCGAGTTGCAGGCCCACCATCCCCTGCCGTGCTGGACGGTGGACGAGGCCCCTGCGCAAGCCACGTCGGTGCAGGCCCCATCGCTACAGGCCGCGCTCGACGCCCTGCAGGGGGCGCCTGCGGACTTCGCCGACCGACCGCTGGGGCGCGATCTGCTGTATTCCTCGGGCACCACGGGCCGGCCCAAGGGCGTGCTCAAGCCCCTGTGGCCCGCCCACCTGCGCGGCCAGACCGACCCCGAAGCACTGGGCACGGCGCGCATCATGGGCATGGGCGAAGACACCGTGTACCTCTCGCCCGCGCCGCTGTACCACGCCGCGCCGCTGCGCTACACGCTGCGCGTGCTGGAGCTGGGCGGGCAGGCCGTGATCATGGAGCGCTTTGACGCCGAGACCGCCCTGGCCCTCATCGAGCGCTACCGCGTCACCCACAGCCAGTGGGTGCCCACCATGTTCGGCCGCATGCTCAAGCTGCCCGAGGCCGTGCGCCAGCGCTACGACCTGTCCAGCCACCGCGTGGCCATCCACGCCGCTGCGCCCTGCCCCGTGGATGTGAAGCACGCCATGCTCGACTGGTGGGGCGACATCCTCATGGAGTACTACGCGGGCTCCGAGGGCTGCGGCACGACGATGATCAATTCGGCCGAGTGGCGCCAGCGTCCCGGCTCGGTGGGCCGCCCCACCACGGGCCGGCTGCACATCGTGGGCGACGACGGGCAGGAGTTGCCCGCGGGCGAGATCGGACAGGTGTACTTCTCAGGCGGCGGACAGTTCAGCTACCTCAACGACGAGGAGAAGACGCGCCAGGCCATCAATGAGCGTGGCTGGATCACCTATGGCGACATCGGCCATGTGGATGCCGAGGGCTACCTTTACTTAAGCGACCGGCGCGCAGACCTGATCCTCTCGGGCGGCGTCAATCTCTACCCGCAGGAGATCGAGAACGCCCTGATGCGCCACCCCGACGTGTACGAGGTGGCCGTGGTGGGCGTACCCCACCCCGACTTTGGCGAGCAGCCCCTGGCGGCCGTAGTGCTGCGCCACGGCGCGCAGGCCTCGCTGGACACGGCCCGCGCCATTGCCGCCCAGGCGGCCGAAGTGCTGGCGCGCATGAAGCTGCCCCAGCGCGTGGTGTTCGTCGATACGCTGCCGCGCCTGGAGACCGGCAAGCTGCTGCGCCGCAAGCTGAAGGAGCGCTTTCGTGACGAGCCGCAGGCGGGTTTTGCCCTGCGAGACTCCTGAAACCATAGCTACTAGCGCTTACTAGATAAGCGCCAAAGCCCATTTTGATATTTAGACCCTGAGACACCGACCATGCAAGACCTGATCCAGCGCACCGTTTTCCGTGAAGACCATGAACAGTTCCGCGACGCCGTGCGCCACTTCTTCGACAAGGAAATCGTGCCGCACCTGGCCGATTGGGAGCGCAACGGCATCGTGCCCAAGGAAGTGTGGCGCAAGGCCGGCCGCGAAGGGCTGCTCAACACCATGCTGCCCGAGCCCTACGGCAGCGGCGGTGACTTCGGCCATGCGGCCGTGTTGATCGAGGAGGTAGGCCGCACCAACGCCACGGCGCTGGGCTTTCCGCTGCACTCGGACATCGTGGCGCCCTACATCTACGCCTACGGCAACCAGGAGCAGCACGACCGCTGGCTGCCCAAGATGGCCGCCGGCGAAATGATCGGCGCCATTGCCATGACCGAGCCCGGCGCGGGCAGCGACCTGAAGTCCGTGCGCACCACGGCCAAGCGCGAGGGCGACCACTACGTCATCAACGGTGCCAAGACCTTCATCACCAACGGCATCAATTCCGAGATCGTGATCGTGGTCTGCAAGACCGCGCCCGACCTCGGCGCCAAGGGCGTGTCGCTGATCGTGGTGGAAGAGGGCACGCCGGGTTTCAGCAAGGGCCGCAAGCTGGAAAAGATCGGCCTGATGGGGCAGGACACCTCCGAGCTGTTCTTTGACAACGTGAAGGTGCCCGTGGGCAACCTGCTGGGCGAGGAGAACATGGGCTTCAAGTACCTGATGCAGGAGCTGGCCCAGGAGCGCCTGGTGGTGGCGGTGCGCGCGGCCCGCTGCATCGAGTCCTTCCTGCAAAAGACCATCGACTACACGCGCGAGCGCAAGGCCTTCGGCCAGACCGTGTTCGAGTTCCAGAACACGCGCTTCAAGCTGGCCGAGGCCAAGGCGCAGGCCACCATGCTGCGCACCTTCGTCGACGAATGCATGAAGCTGCACATGCAGCGCAAGCTGACGCCCGAGCGCGCCGCCATGGTCAAGCTCAACGCCACGGCGCTGCAGAACAAGCTGCTCGACGAGTTCCTGCAACTGCACGGCGGCTACGGCTACATGACCGAATACCAGGTGGGCCGCGCCTGGACCGATGCCCGCATCGGCCGCATCTACGGCGGCAGCGACGAGATCATGAAGGAAATCATCGCCCGCACGCTGTAGCACGAGCCATTCCCTTTCTACATAAAACCCAAGGAGACAACACCATGGCATTCACCCGGCGCAAGACCCTGGGCCAATGGCTGCCCCTGATCGCCCTGGCCGCCACGTGCGGCGTGGGCGCCGCACAGGCGCAGGACCATTACCCGAGCAAACCCATCCGCGTCATCGTGCCCTATCCGGCTGGCGGCGGCACGGACATCATTGCCCGCCTGATCGGCACGCAGCTGTCCCAGCGGCTGGGCCAGGCCGTGGTGGTGGAAAACAAGCCCGGGGCCAGCGGCATCCTGGGCAACGACACCGTGGCCAAGGCGCCCGGCGACGGCTACACGGTGCTCATGGGCATCACCACCGTGGTGCAGATCCCGGCGCTGTACAAGAAGGTGCCCTACAAGCTCAGCGACCTGGCCCCGGTGTCGCAGGTGGCCAAGTCGGCCGACCTGCTGATGGTGCCGCGCAGCTCGGGCGTGACCACGCTGCAGCAGTTCGTGGACAAGGCCAAGGCAGCCCCCGGCACGCTCAACTTCGGCAGCTACGGCAACGCCACCTCGTCGCACATGAACGGCGAGCGCTTCAAGCAGAAGGCCGGCATCGACATCACGCACATTCCCTACCAGGGCTCGGGCCCCGAGATGGCGGCCATGCTGGGCGGGCAACTGTCGCTGGCCTTCGTGGACGCCACGGCCGCCTACCCGCACATCAAGTCGGACAAGATCAACATCCTGGCCATCACCGGCGCACAGCGCCACCCGGCCCTGCCCCAGGTGCCCACCATGACCGAAGCCGGCTACCCCGGCCTGGAGGCCAACGGCTGGTTCGGCATGTTCGTACCCGCCACCACGCCCAAGGCCATCGTGGACAAGCTGGGCAGCGAGGTGAGTTCCATCGTCAAGTCGCCCGAGCTGAACAAGCGCCTGACCGAGATGGGCCTGATCCCCGTGGGGTCCCTGCCCGACGACTTCAAGGCCCAGATCGACAAGGACGCTGCCCACTGGAAGGCCGTGGCCGAGGCCGCCAAGATCTCGATGGACTGAGATGAAACGACGCCCCCGAGTCGCTTCGCGCCTGGCCCCTACCCGCTCTCGCATTGCTGCCATGCGGGCAGGGGGACGCAGCCTCGCTACGGGGCGGCGCGGCCGGCCTAGGCCAGCATAGGCCGGCATAGGCCCTTGCTTGGTGGCGGCCCTGGCTTGGGGTGCACCGGTTGCATGGGCTACGGGCGGTGCGTAGCGCTATGGATAACTGAGAGGCCATACAGGCAAAGGAGACGCGCGATGAAACACGAAGCCCACCCCCTTGGATGGAACCGGCGCCACCTGCTGGCCCTGGCCGCCGCAACCGCGGCGGCAGGCCCGCTGGGCGCACGGGCGCAGACCGCGCCCACCGGCTTCGCCACCCGCCCCGTGCGGGTGGTGGTGCCCTTTGCCGCCGGCGGCGCCACCGACGTGATCGCCCGCATACTGGGTGAGCGCATGGCGCAGCGCTTTGGCCAGTCGGTGGTGGTGGACAACAAGCCCGGCGCGGCCGGCCTGATCGCCGGCGAGATGGTCGCCAAGGCGCCGCCCGACGGCATGACGGCGCTGCTGGGCACCACCTCGTCGATGCTGACCAACAAGTACCTGTACAAGAAAACGCCCTACGACCCGCTGACCGAGCTGACCCCGCTGGTGCGCGTGTGCCTGGCGCCGATCGCCCTGGTGGTCACCGCCGACACGCCGGCGCAGAACCTGCAGGACTTCATGGCCTGGATCCGCTCCCAGAAGGGCAAGCTGACCTATGGCTCCTACGGCATCGGATCGCACGGCCAACTGGCCTGCACCACGCTCAGCGAGGCGGCCGGCGCCGACATGACGCATGTGGCCTACAAAGGTGAGGCGCCGATGGTGCAGGACCTGCTGGGCGGACAGATCAAGATCGGCATGGGCAGCCTGCTGTCGCTCAAGGCGCACGTCGACGCGGGCAAGCTGCGCGCGCTGGCCCTGACCGGCCCGCGTCGCGTGCCGCTGCTGCCCGAGGTGCCCACCTTCACCGAGGCCGGCTACCCACAGGATGCGCTGTCGATTGTGGGTTGGTTGGCGATTGCCGGCCCCAAAGCCATGCCGGCCGACGTGGCGCGGCAATGGGCCCAGGCCGCCAACCACGCCGTGGCCAGCCGCGAGGGCCTGGCGCGCATCATCGCCGCCGGCTTCGTACCGGTGGACGACGACACGCCCGAGAAGTTCGCCCGCCTGTGGGCCCAGGAAGCCCCTGTCTGGGGCCGCCTGCTGCAAGCTGCAGGCGTCCAACCCAGCTGAGCAGCCCCACTGGCCGCCCGCTGGCGCCTAGGCGATGGCGGATGCAGTGGAGCGGGCGATCAGCTTGAAGCTGCCCGTCGCCATGGCCACCAGCGTGCCGTCCTCGGCGCGCACTTCGCCGCGCACGAAGCTGATGGAGCGGCCGCGCCGCTCGCAGCGCGCGGTGGCAATCAGATCGCCCGTGCCCGCGGCGACGTAATGCAGCGTCAGGTCGATGGTGGCCACGCCATAGGCAGCCGGGTCGTGCGCGCGCGCCGCCGCAGCTAGCGTGCAGTCCAGCAGCGTAGCGATCGATCCGCCGTGGACCTCGCCACGGCTGTTGGCCTGGTCCGCCTGGAAGCCCATGCGCACCTGGGCCATGTCGTGGCCGATGCGCTCACCGCGCAGCGCCATGGCGCGGGCCATGGCCATGGGCAGGCCAAAGAACATGTCGGGGGCTTCGCCGGCGAAGGGGCTCAGGGGAATGTCGGCGGTGATGGAAGACGGTTGTTGCATGAAGGGGATTGTCAGTGGTTCATGGTGCACCCGCACGGCAGGGCCCAGGCACGGGCGGCCGCGCAAGCGGCCTATGCCGGCCGCGCCGCGCTGGCGCAACCGCGAGCGGGGGAAGCGGCGCAGCGGCTCAGGGGGTGTCAATCCACTCTTGCCCCCGTGGACTTGACCACGGCGGCCCAGCGCGTGATCTCGCGCTCGATGTGCGCCTGCAGCGCCTCGGGGGTGGAGCCCACGGGCTCGTAGCCGCCGGCAGCCAGTTGGGATTGCAGCTGGGGCTGGCGCAGCGCGGCGGCGATCTCGCGGCTCAGGCGCTGGGTGATCTCGGGTGGCGTGCCGGCTGGCGCGATCAGCGCATACCAGCCGGTCACGTCAAAGCCGGCCATGCCCTGCTCCTGCACCGTCGGCACCTCGGGCGCCAGGGCCGAGCGCTGCGGGCTGGTGACGGCCAGCGCATGCATGCGCCCGCCGCGGATGTGCGGCATGGAGGTGGAGATGCTGTCGAACGTGAGGTCGATGTCACCCGCCAGCATGGCATTGACCACGCCGGCGCTGCCTTTGTAGGGCACGTGCGTCATCTTGACCCCAGCAATGCTGCTGAAGTATTCCGCCGCGAGGTGCCCGGTGTTGCCGTTACCGGCCGAGCCAAAGGTGAGTTTGCCCGGCGCCGCCTTGGCGGCCTGGATCAGCTCATGGATGTTTTTTGCAGGCAGCTTGCCGCTGGCCGCCACCACCATGGGCAGGTTGGCCACCAGCGACACGGGGGCGAAGTCCTTGCGCGTGTCGTAGGGCAGCTTGGGGTAGAGGCTGTCGTTGATGGCATGCGCTGCCAGCACCATGAACACGGTGTAGCCATCGGGCTTGGCCCGCGCCACATACTGCGAGGCCAGTGTGCCGCCCGCCCCGGGTTTGTACTCCAGCACCACGGGCTGGCCCAGCTGCTGCTGCAACTGCATCGCCAAGGGGCGCCCCAGCAGGTCGGCGCTGCCACCAGGCGGGTAGGGAATCACGAGCTGGATCGGCTTGGCGGGCCAGGCGTCCGCGGCGTAGGCAACGGGCGCCAGCAGGGCGCTGGCGGTCAGGGCCATGCTGGCGAGCAAGGCGCGGCGCAGCCGCGAGGGACGAGGCAGTGACATGGCAGTCTCCGGGTGGTGAGAGGAAAGTCAGCCGGCGATGGGCGCCGCTTGCAGGTACTGCTCGCGCAGCGTGCGCTTGAGCACCTTGCCGATCTCGCTGCGCGGCAGGCGTTCGACCAGCCGCAGGTCGGCCACGCGCTGGGTCTTGCCCACGCGGGTGTTCAGCCATTCGCGCAGCTCTTCGGCGATGGGCTGTGCGCCCGAGCGCGCCACCACGTAGGCCACGGGGGTCTCGCCCCACTGCTCGGAGGGCACGCCGACCACGGCGCACTCGGCCACCTGGGGGTGCTGGCACAGCACGGCCTCGATGTCGCTCGGGTAGACGTTGAAGCCGCCCGTGATGATCATGTCCTTCTTGCGGTCGCCCAGCACGATGAAACCGTCCGCGTCCAGCCGGCCCACGTCACCGCTGCGGATGTAGCGCCGGCCTTCAGCGTCGAACCACTCGGCCTCGCGCGTCTTGCCCTCCAGGCGGTAGTAGCCGCTCATCATCCCGGCCGAGCGGCCGACGATCTCGCCCTGCTCCCCGGCGGGCAGCTCGCGCCCCTCCTCGTCGATGAATCGGATGTCGGCGCCCTCGCCGGGGCGGCCCACGGTGTGCAGCTTGGTCGGGTGGTCGTGGCAGTGCAGCTCGCAGCGCACGCCGCCCTCGGTCATGCCGTAGTACTCGATGAGCCGGCCAGGCCAGCGCCGCAGCACCTCGGCCTTGAGCGCCGCGCTGAAGGGCGCGCTGGTGCAGAACTTGTGTTGCAGCCGGCTCAAGTCGGTGCGATCAAAGTCCGGGCAGGCCATCAGGCGCTGGTATTGCACGGGCACCAGCATGGTGTGGGTGGCGCCGTGCTGCTGGGCCAGCGCCAGATAGCGCGCGGCATCGAACTTGCGCATCAGCACCAGCGTGCCGCCCAGCGCCAGCGTGGGCAACGCCGCCACCAGCGTGGTGTTGGAGTACAGCGGCGTGGCGCACAGCGAGACGGCATCGGGCCCATAGCCATTGGTGACCGCGCGCCGCACATGCGCCCAGCGCATGGCCCAGGACTGCACGATGCCCTTGGGCACGCCCGTGGTGCCCGAGGAATAGATCACGTTGAACGGCCAGTCGGGCACCGGCGTGATCGGCGCCGGCGCGCCGTCGCCCTGGGCCAGCCATTGCGACCAGGGCTCGCCCGCCTCGGGCGCACCGTCCAGGGCCACGCAGCGCAGCGCAGCGCCGGCATGCAACGGCCATTGCGCGGCCACCTCGCGGTCACGCAGCACCAGGCGCGCGCCGCAGTTGTCCAGCATGGCGCTCAGGTGCTCCGCCGTGGCCGAGGGCGCGAGCGGCGCCACGGCCACGCCAGCGCGCAGCGCGCCCAGATAAGCCAGCACATATTCGACCGAGGTGCCTGCGCAGATGGCCACCACGTCACCGGGTTGCATTCCGTCGCGCTGCAGGCTGCGCGCCACGCGGTCCATGCCGGCGCGCAGCGCGGCGTAGTCCAGCCGCTGGCCCTCCAGGACCAGGGCGGTGTGGCCAGGGCGGTGCGCGGCCTGGCGTTCAATCAGTTCGGGCAGCGAGCCGAAGGGCTGGGCCAGCAGGTGTTCGATGTCTGGATGCATGGAATCGGGAGAGCAGTGAAAAGAGGGGGCGCGCGCCCCGCCTGGGTTATTCGAGGGACAGGCCCGCCGCCTTGACGATCTGTGCCCAGCTCTTGCGTTCCTGGGCGATGAAGGCGTCGTACTCGGCCGGCGTCTCGCCACCGGGCACGCCGCCCAGTTCGGCAAAGCGCTGGCGCACCTCGGGCGTTTGCATGGCCTTGCGCGCCGATTGCTGCAGGCGCTCGACCACCGCATCGGGCGTGCCGGTCGGCGCCAGCAGGCCGAACCAGGCCGTGACTTGCATGGGCACGCCGGCCTCGGCCATGGTCGGCACATCAGGCAGTTGCGCCGAGCGCTCGGCGCTGGTGATGGCCAGCGCGCGGAACTTGCCGGCCTTGATGTGCGGCATGGAGCTGGGCAGGTTGTCGATCATGAAATCCACCTGCTGCCCCAGCAGCGCCGTGACGGCAGGCGCCGCGCCGGGATAAGGCACGAGGGTCACTTCGATACCGGACTTCTGACGGAACATCTCCGAGGACATATGGGGCGACTGCCCCACGCCCGAGGTGGACACATTGAGGCGGCGCGTCTTCGCCAGGCTGACCAGCTCCTGCGCACTGCGCACGGGGGAGTCGGCATGGACCACGAGGATGTTGGGCACGGAGATCACGTTGGTGATGCCGCGCAGGTCGCTTTCCTTGTAGCTGAGCTGCTTGTAGAGGCTGAAGTTGATCGCCACCGGGCCGATGTTGCCCATGAGCAGCGTGTAGCCGTCGGGCTTGGCGCGCGCCACCTGCGCGGTGCCGATGCTGCCGCCGCCGCCACCTTTGTTCTCCACGACGATGGAAGTGCCCAGGTCCTTGGCCATCTTCTCGGCCAGCACGCGCGCCGCGATGTCGGTGGTGCCGCCCGCAGCGGCTGGCACGACGATGGTGATGGGACGCTCGGGCCAGGCAGCCCAGGTGGCCAGCGGAAGGGCGGTCAGGCAGAGGGCAAGCAGATGGCGGCGCAGGGGCATGTCGTGTCCTTGTCGTGTGCGATGGGGTTCACCACACGATAAGGGCAGGCTGACGGCGACGGCTCAGGGTTTCATGGGAGACACGCTTCGTGATTCAGCAACCCATGCTTAGGCAGGTTGAAAGGACGGCGGGGACGCGTGTACACGTGGTGACTGCGGCCGCCGGCCGGACACGCCTGTCAAGCCGTGGCACGTTGCACGAATCGCGCAAGACGCTCCACGCCCTCACGCAGTCTGGCCCCATCGGACACCGCGTGGCACCAGCGCAGCCAGCCTTCACCCTCGGGGCCGAAGGCCGCGCCCGGCGCCAGGCCCAAGCCGACCTCGCTCACCAGATGTTTGGCAAGCGCCAGGGAGTCGTCAAAGCCCGCCAGGCGGAAGAACACGTACATCGCCCCGCCGGCATCGGGCACTTCCACACCCGGCACGGCACGCAGCGCTTGCACCAGCAGCCGGCGGCTTTCCACGAGGCCCGCGCGCAGCTGCGCCACATGCGCCTCGCCCTGCTGCAAAGCCACCGTTGCGGCGCGCTGCACGGGCTCGAAGATGCAGGAGAAGTTGTATTCAATGACCTTGCCCAGGTCGGCCTCCAGCGCCTCGGGCACCACCATCCAACCTACGCGCCAACCCGTCATGCACCACGCCTTGGAACAACTGTTGACCGAGATGATGCGGTCGCCCGGTGCGTAGTGGCGCAGGAAAGAAGGTGCGCTGGCCAGCTGCGGGTCGTACACCAGACGCTCGTACACGTCGTCGCTCAGAATCCAGATGCCATGGCGGCGGCAGTGCGCGAGGATCGCCACCAGGCTTTCCTCATCGATGGTCCAGCCTGTGGGGTTGTTGGGTGAATTGAGGATGAGCATGCGCGTGCCCGGCGTGAGCGCATCCAGCAGCCGATCCAGCGCAAGCGTCCAGCGCCCGCCCCGCACCACCAGTGGCACGCGTTCAACCTGCGCGCCCAGGATGCGCGGCATCTCCAGCAGGTTGGGCCACAGCGGCGTGACGGCCACCACGCGGTCGCCCGGTGACAGCAGCATCTGGCAGGTAAGCATCAGCCCGGCATCGCCCGAGGCCACAGCGCCGATGCGCTGGGCGGACACCTCGCGTCCGTGCAGGCCCGAGAGATATTGCGCGATGGCCTCGCGCAGGTAGGGCCGGCCCAGATTCTGCGAATAGAAGGTCTCGCCCGAACCGAGCGACTGCGCCGCCGCATCCCGGATGAACTGCGGCGTGGGCTGATCGGACTCGCCAAACCAGAAGGGCAGCACGTCCGCGCGGCCCATGCCGGTGTTGGCGACTTCGCGGATCAGCGATCCGCCCAGGCTCTGGATGGCGGGCCGCGCCAGGGCGGGCAGGAGGGTATCGGTGGGCGAAGCGGGGTTGTGCATGCGGGCCAGATGGAAAGCGAAAAGGTATGGGAAACAGGGCGCTACGGGTCGTAGCGCGTCAGCACTCCACGATGTTCACCGCGAGGCCGCCGCGCGAAGTCTCCTTGTACTTGGTCATCATGTCCGCGCCGGTCTCGCGCATGGTCTTGATGACCTGGTCCAGGCTCACATGGTGCGTCCCGTCGCCATGCAGCGCCATGCGCGCGGCGTTGATGGCCTTCACCGAAGCCAGGGCGTTGCGCTCGATGCACGGGATCTGCACCAGCCCGCCCACCGGGTCGCAGGTCAGGCCCAGGTGGTGCTCCATGCCGATCTCGGCGGCGTTCTCCACCTGCGCGGGCGTGCCGCCCAGCACGGCGCACAGGCCCGCCGCAGCCATGGAGCAGGCCACACCCACCTCGCCCTGGCAACCGACCTCGGCGCCCGAGATGGAGGCGTTCTCCTTGTACAAGATGCCGATGGCCCCAGCCGTGAGCAGGAAGTCGACCACGCCACCCTCGGTAGCGCCGGGAATGAAGCGCCAGTAGTAATGCAGCACCGCCGGCACGATGCCCGCCGCGCCATTGGTGGGGGCCGTGACCACGCGCCCGCCGGCGGCGTTCTCCTCGTTCACGGCCAGGGCGAACAGGTTCACCCAGTCGATCACCTGCAGCGGGTCCTGCTGGGTGTCGGGCGCGTTCTTCAGCGCCTGGTGCAGCGCGGGCGCACGCCGGCGCACCTGGAAGCCGCCGGGCAGCACCCCGCCCACGCTGCAGCCGCGCGCCACGCAGTCCTGCATGGCGCGCCAGATGGCGAGCAGGCCGGCGTCGATCTCGGCGTCGGTGCGCCAGTGGCGTTCGTTCAGGCGCATCACCTGCGCGATCGATCCGCCCTGCGCCGCGGCCTGCGCCAGCAGCTGTTCGCCACTGTGAAAGGGCAGCGGCAGCACCTCGGTGTCGGGCGCGATGGCGGCCTGGCGCTGTGCGTCAGCGGCCGCCTCCTCGCTCACGATGAAGCCGCCGCCCACCGAGTAGTACACCTGCGCGGCCAGCGTGCCGCCCGCCGCATCGAAAGCCTCGAAACGCATGCCGTTGGCGTGCAGTGGCAGCGTGACGTCGGGTACCAGCAGCAGGTCGGCCGCCTCGTCGAATGCCACTTCGGGGCCGTCGGCCAGCGGCAGGCGGCCCCGGCTGCGGATGCGGGCGATGAGCGGCTCGATGGCGTCCACCTCCACGGTGTCCGGCGCATGGCCGGCCAGGCCCAGCAGCACGGCGCGGTCGCTCGCGTGCCCGCGCCCCGTGGCGCCCAGCGAGCCGTAGAGCGTGCTGCGCACGCGCGCCACCTGCGCCAGCACCCCCTCGCGCGCCAGCCGCTGCGCGAACAGCCGCGCAGCGCGCATGGGCCCCACGGTGTGCGAACTGGACGGCCCGATGCCGATCTTGAACAAGTCGAAAACGCTGACGGCCATGGGCAAGACTCCAGAGGGCAAGGATTACGGTCGTGCGCCATGCTGGCGCGGTCGCGATGGCAAGGGAATCGGGTGTTTCGCCCTAGCCAGGCCCCGCCGGTGCCGCAAGCGGCGCCGGCTGCACGCGCAGCGCCAGGCAGAAGGGCTGCACGCAGGGTGCGCGGCCTTCGTAGGGGCAGCCGGGCGCGCTGCAGGGGGGCTCGGCCGCACGGTCGTGTTCTTGCACACGCGACTGGCCGCTGGCCTGCAGCGCGGCCAGGGCCAGCCAGGGGTCGGTGCGCGCCTGCAGCGGGTCGCGCCCGTACACCACGGCGGCCGCACCGGGTGCCGGCGCCAGGTCCAGCGACAGCCACCCGCTGGTGCGCTGGCCCGCGGCGCCCGGGCCTTGCAGCACCAGCGCGAACAGTCCGGGCGCCAGCGCCTGTGGCGGTCCGGCAAAGCCCACCGACAGGGCCGCTGGCGCGGTGGGCGCAGACGGCAGCGCAGGCATTGCGGCAGCAGGCAGGCGCAGCGTGAGCGTGAAGCCGCGCGCACCGTCGGGCGTGTACACCATGCCTTGCGCCACGCGCGCAATCTGCAAAGCCGGCAGTCCGGTGCCGCCGGCCGCCGGGTCGGTGCCGGCGGGCCACGGCTGGGCCGCCAGCACACGCGGCGCCGCGCCGCCAGCCGGGCCAATTTGCTGCACCAGCGTATTCAACAGCCGCAGCAGCGGCGCCCCCACACCCTGGGCAGGCCACGGCGCAGGGATGGCCGCGGCGCGCGCAAAAGCGCCCTCGTCGGCCACGGCATCGGCGGAAAGAGCCGCCGGCCCGTGGGATGCGGCCGCTGCCCTGGACGATGCAACCGCGCCGCCAGCCATCGCCTGCAGGCCCTGGCGTGCCTGATCGGAAAGGCTTACCCGCTCACGGCCTGCCGGCACGGCAGGCATGGGGGGCAGCGCCGTCGGCAGCAGGTTTGGCGAAAACGGCACAGGGGGAGCGTCGGTCGGCGCGGAGCCAGCTGGCGGGGCGCCCGCCGGGGTGGGCGCTGCCGGCGCGGCCAGCAGCCAGTTCTGCCGCTGCAGCGCAGCCTCGGCCAGCACGCGCACGGCGGGTGCCAGCGGCGGACGGGGCGGGTCGATGGAGGAGGCCATGGCGCCCCAGTGTCGCAGAGCGCGAGCCCCGCGCCAACGGTGGCGGCCTCCCGAGGGGAGGCTTTTTGCTACTCAATTAATAGCTTCTACCGCTTACTGGATAAGCGCTAGAGGCAATTTTATTTCAAAACCCTGCGCGAAGCCTCATCCCTTGAGGCCCAGCCGCCGCGCGAGCTTGTGCAGGTTGCTGGGGTCCACGTCCAGCGTGCGCGCGGCCTGCGCCCAGTTGCCGCCATGCGCCACCAGAGCGGCATTCAGGACCTGGCGCTGGCAGGCATCCACCGCGTCGCGCAGTGTGCCCGTGGGCGCGGCCAACGATAAGGCGCCGCCTGCCGCGGGTGCCATGGGGGCATCGCTGCGGGGCGTGGCCACGGGTTCGTCCAGCGCGTCCAGGTCCAGCAGGCCGGCCTCCAGCGTGACGATCTCGTTGCGGTCCACGCCGCGGCTCAGGGCCTTGAGCGCGGCGCGGCTGATCACGTGTTCCAGCTCGCGCACGTTGCCCGGCCAGCGGTAGCGGCGCAGCGCGGCCTGCGCGTCAGGCGACAGGCGCAGGCTGCGCAGCCCCAGGCGGGCGCGGTTGAGCTCCAAAAAGCGGCCGGCCAGCACCAGCACGTCGTTGCCCCGCTCGCGCAGCGGGGGAATGGGCACGGGGTAGACCGAGAGGCGGTGGTACAGGTCGGCGCGGAAGGCCCCGCTGGCCACCTGCTCGCGCAGGTTGCGGTTGGTCGCCGCAATCACGCGCACGTGCACGCTGCGCGGGCGGTCGGCGCCCAGGCGCTGGATCTCGCCGTTTTGCAGCGTGCGCAGCAGCTTGGCCTGCACGGACAGGGGCAGCTCCCCCACCTCGTCCAGGAACAGCGTGCCGCCCTCGGCGGCCTCGAAGCGGCCCGCGCGGTCACTCACCGCGCCCGAGAACGCGCCGCGCACGTGGCCGAACAGCTCGCTCTCGGCCAGCGACTCGGGCAATGCCGCGCAGTTCACGTGCACCAGCGGTCGCGCGCGCCGCGGCGACTGGTGGTGCAGCAGCCGCGCGAACAGCTCCTTGCCCACGCCGGTCTCGCCCAGCAGCAGCACGGGCAGCTCAGACGCGGCCACCACGCTCAGCTCATGCAGCAGCCGCTTGAGGGCCGGGCTTTCGCCCACGATCTCCAGCTCGCCGGCGCCGCCGCGCTCGGGCGTCGCCAGCGCCAGGTCGCCTTCGGCCGGGCCGGTGGCGGCCATGCGCAGGGTGCGCAGTTCCTGCTCCAGCCGCGCCACGCGCACCACTGCCTCCACCAGCGGCACCCACTGGCCCAGCCGCTGGCGCGCGGCGGGTCCGAAAGTGCCGGTGGCCAGGGCATCCAGCGTGAGCACGCCCCAGGGCCGCCCCTCCACGTGCAGGGCCACGCCCATGCAGTCGTGCACGGGCAGCGGCTCGCCCACCAGGGTGTCGAGCAGGCCGTCGTAGGGGTCGGGCAACTGGCTGTCGTGCTCGAAGCAGGTCACCTCGCGCCGCGTGAGGATGGCCGCCAGCCGTGGGTGCTGGCCTACGGCAAAACGCCGGCCCAGGGCGTCGCTCACCAGCCCGGTGACGGCCACGGGGCGCAGGCGCTCCTCCTCCAGCCGCAGCAGGGCCACGGCCCCGCAGCCGAACTGCGTGCGCAGCAGGTCCACCAGGCGCTGCAGGCGCACGGCCTGGGGCAGTTCGGCCCCCAGGTCGGCGCACAGCAGCAGGGCGGAGGTGGCGGCCGCGGGCGACGCCTCAACAATGGTCATAAAAACCCTTTAAAGGTGTTTTTTACCCAAATTGACATGGGTCTATTTTACCCACGATGGTGTAAACCCTTGATTTTTCATGGCAGAGCCGCTGGCCCAGGGATTGCGAGAGGGGAGGCATCTCTTACCGCGACTGTTCGACCATGCATCGTTACTCCCCCTCCCCCACGGTGTGCCGGGCCCGGCCCGCGCACCCTTGCGAGGGCGCAAGGAAAGTCCCCCCACCCTTCGCCCCGCTGCACCGCTTGATAAACACAATGACGGAGGCCCAACATGGGTAAGTACGCCAAGTATTGGTACACGCTGATAGGCGTGTTGATTGTCACCTTCAGCCTGCTGGGCTTCTACGGCGCAGAGGTCTACCGCACCGCGCCGCCGATCCCGGGGCAGGTGCTGGTGCAGGGCAGCGACAAGCCGCTCTACACCAAGGACGGCATCCTCGACGGCCAGACCGCCTGGCAGTCGGTGGGCGGCATGCAGCTCGGCTCCATCCTGGGCCACGGTGCCTACCAGGCGCCCGACTGGACGGCCGACTGGCTGCACCGCGAGCTGACAACCTGGCTCGAACTGGCCGCGCAGAAGGACCATGGCAAGGCGTTTGCCGATCTGGACGTGGGCCAGCAGGCAGTGCTGCGTGACCGGCTCAAGACCGAGTACCGCACCAACACCTACGACAAGGCCAAGGACACGATGGTGATCTCGCCGCTGCGCGCCGAGGCCATCGCCATGACCGCCCAGTACTACGACAAGCTGTTCAGCAACGACCCCTCGTTGCAGAAGACGCGCGAGAGCTACGCCATGAAGGAGAACACCCTGCCCAGCGCCGAGCGCCGCGCGCAGATGGCCGGCTTCTTCTTCTGGACCTCCTGGGCCGCCTCCACCGAGCGTCCCGCCGACAACGGCGGCACCGGCGCCAGCTACACCAACAACTGGCCCCATGAGCCCCTCGTCGGCAACCAGCCCACCGGTGAGAACCTGGTCTGGTCGGTGATGAGCGTGGTGGTCATGATGGCCGGCGTGGGCTTCCTCGTGTGGGGCTGGGCCTTCCTGCGCAAGCACGACGAGCAGGACCCCACCCCTCCCCAGCACGACCCGCTGTCCCGCGTGGCCCTGACGCCTTCGCAGCGCGCCCTGGGCAAGTACCTGTTCCTGGTGGTGGCGCTGTTCACCGCACAGGTGCTGCTGGGTGGTTTCACCGCGCACTACACGGTGGAAGGCCAGACGTTCTACGGCGTGGAAATCTCCCAGTACCTGCCCTACTCGCTGGTGCGTACGTGGCACTTGCAGGCCGCACTGTTCTGGATCGCCACCGGCTTCCTCGCCGCAGGCCTGTTCCTTGCGCCCGTGATCAACGGCGGCAAGGATCCCAAGTACCAGAAGCTCGGCGTGGACGTACTGTTCTGGGCACTGGTCGTGGTCTGCGTGGGCTCGTTCATCGGCAACTACTTTGCCATCGCGCAGATCATGCCGGCCGAGTGGAACTTCTGGTTGGGCCACCAGGGCTATGAGTACGTGGACCTGGGCCGCCTCTGGCAGATCGGCAAGTTCGCCGGCATCGCCTTCTGGCTGGTGCTGATGGCCCGCGCCATCTTCCCCGCCCTGCTGGCCCCCAACGGCCAGGACAAGAACCTGCTGGCACTGCTGACCTCCTCGGTGGTGTGTATCGGCCTGTTCTACGGCACCGGCCTGTTCTACGGCGAGCGCACCCACATCTCGGTGATGGAGTACTGGCGCTGGTGGGTGGTGCACCTGTGGGTGGAAGGCTTCTTTGAAGTGTTCGCCACCACGGCACTGGCCTTCATCTTCTCGACCCTGGGCCTGGTGTCCTACCGCATGGCCACGGCTGCCAGCCTGGCATCTGCCTCGCTGTTCATGCTGGGCGGCGTGCCCGGTACCTTCCACCACCTGTACTTCTCGGGCACCACCACTCCGGTGATGGCCGTGGGTGCCTCCTTCAGCGCGCTGGAAGTGGTGCCGCTGGTGGTGCTGGGCCATGAAGCCTGGGAGCACTGGAGCCTGCAGCACAAGGCCACCTGGATGAAGAACCTGAAGTGGCCGCTGATGTGCTTCGTCGCCGTGGCCTTCTGGAACATGCTGGGCGCCGGTGTGTTCGGCTTCATGATCAACCCGCCGATCTCGCTGTACTACATCCAGGGTCTGAACACCACGCCGGTGCACGCCCACGCCGCACTGTTCGGGGTGTATGGCTTCCTGGCCCTGGGCTTCACGCTGCTGGTGCTGCGCTACGTGCGTCCCCAGATGGTGTTCAACGAGCGCCTGATGAAGACCGGCTTCTGGTGGCTCAACGCCGGCCTGGTGCTGATGATCGCGACCAGCCTGCTGCCGATCGGCCTGTTCCAGTTCCACGCCAGCGTGGCCCACGGCACGTGGTACGCCCGCAGTGAGGAATTCCTGCAGCAGCCGTTCCTGGAGACCCTGCGCTGGGTGCGTACCTTCGGTGACCTGGTGTTCATCACCGGCGCCCTGTGCGTGACCTGGCAGGTGGTGAGCGGCGTGCTGTTCGCCCCCCGCGCCCCGGCCGCCCCGAGCACCGGAGCCCTGGCAGGCGCCAACCGCTGACGCACCGCGGATACCGGGTGCGCCGCCCCGCGCGGCGCGCCCGGTCCCGCCCTCGGACCTTTTGAAGAACCGCCATGAACATCGACCGCTTCAAGCACGAGCACCGGGACATCCTGGGCCAGATCGCCACCCTGCGCCAGCTGGCACACAGCGGCGTGGAGCACAACGCGACGGCGATTGCACAGGGCATCGTGGCCATGAGTTCCACCATCAAGCTGCACCTGGCCGTCGAGGACCGCCTGTTGTACCCCGCACTGCGCCAGGGCGCCGACGCGGAACTGGCACGCCTGGGCGAGCAGTTCCAGCGCGAGATGGGCGCGATTGCCGCGGCGTACATGGACTTCGCACGGCGCTGGAACACGCCGGAGCGCGTGCGCACCGACGCCGAGGGTTTCCGTGCAGATGCCAACACCGTGCTGCGCCATGTGTACGAACGCATGCAGCGCGAAAACCGCGACTTCTACCCGCGCATCGAGGCCGAGGAGGCCCTGGCGCATTAAGGTTCGCTCTATTTTTCATAGCTGTTAGCGCTTACCTGTAGAGCACTGCAGCTCGAAAACGTTTCCATCGGCAAGGCCTTAGGGGCACCTTGCTTTTCAGCCGGCCTTGTGCCGGCTTTTTTTTTGCGCCGCGCGGGCCCCTCCGCGGCTGCCGGCGGGCTTGTCGTTTTTCTGGGGCGATCGCCCGCACAATCACTGCCGTGATGTAACGTCTGCCTACATTTGCACGGGTACCGCGTCCACGCGCCCCTGGCATCGACCCACCACCACGCCGCACATGATGCACCCCGCCCACCGCCAGGAGTTCCGCCAGTCCCTCATCTGGTTCGCTGTGCTGCTGGTCAGCCTGTGGCTGTTGAAGACCCTGCCCGCGCCAGACGCCGCGCGCGGCATGGCGGGCTACTTGCCGCTGCACACCGCGATGGAGGTCGTGTCCATCGGCGTGGCGGCAATGGTGTTCAGCATCAGCTGGGCCACGCAAAGGTACCGGCCCAACGGGCGGGTGCTGGTCCTCGGCCTGGGGCTGCTGGGCGTGGCGGTGCTGGACCTGACCCACAGCCTGTCCTACGCCGGCATGCCGGACTTCGTGACCCCCAGCGACCCGGAAAAGGCCATCAACTTTTGGCTGGCCGCGCGCGCGCTGGCGGCGCTGGCCCTGCTGTGGGCCGCGTTATGGCCCCACCGCTGGAATGAATGGCTGGGCCGCCGCTCACGCTACGCGGGGCTGTTGTGGGTGGCGTTGCTGGTGGGCGCGGTGCACTTTGTGCTACTGGGGCATCCGCAGTGGCTGCCCCGCACCTTCACGCCCGAGGCAGGGCTCACGCCCTTCAAGGTCCGTTTCGAATACGCGCTGGCAACCGCGTACGTGCTGGCGGGCGTGGGCTTTCTCACGCAACTGCGCCATGCGCGGGAGTTCGGCCTGTCGCACCTGGCGCTGGCATCGTTCACCATGGCCATGAGCGAGATCTTCTTCACGCTCTACGCCAACGTGACCGATGTGTACAACGTCGCCGGCCACTTCTACAAAATCCTGGCCTATGGCTTCCTGTACCGCGGCCTGTTCGTGGAAACGGTGCAGATCCCGTACCTGGACCTGCGCGCCGCCGAGGCCCGGCAGCGCGCCACGCTGAACACGCTGCCCGACCTGCTGTTCGAGGTGGACCGCAAGGGGGCCTACCTCGCGGTGCACGCCAACGAGACCAGCAAGCTCATGACCCCGCTGCCCCAGTTGCTGGGAAAAACGCTGGACGAGGCGCTGCCGCCGGCGGCGGCCGCGCAGTGTTTCGAGGCACTGGCGGAGGCTGAACGCACGGGCATGAGCCGCGGCCAGCGCATCACGTTGCCGCTGCCCCTCGGCGAGCGGCATTTCGAGCTGTCCGTCTCCCGCAAATCCGCGGTCGCGGGCCAGCCCGACACCTTCCTGATGCTGTCGCGCGACATCACGCCCACCGTGGAGAACGAGGAGCGCATTCGCTCCGAGGCCGGCCTGAACGCCGCCCTGCTGGACCTGCAGCAGCACGACATCCACCAGCCCGAGGCAGACCTGCTGCGCCGCGGCCTGGCGCATGCCCAGACCCTGACCGGCAGCGCGCTGGCCGTGCTGTACTTCGTGCACGACGACGCACGCGGCACCTCGCTGGCCGCCTGCTCGCACGAGAACGCCCCGCCCGACATGCCGCCGTGGGAAACCGCCCTGCGCGAACGCCGCGCCGTGGTGACGAACGCGCCGCACGATGCGGCGGCTGGGAGCGCACCGGGCGGCGCGACGGCCCGCTGGGCTTGCGTGCCCGTAGTGGAAGGCGGCAGGCCGCGCCTGCTGCTGGGCGTGGCCGGCAAGGCGCAGGACTATCACCCACGCGACGCACAGGCGCTGCAGACCGTGGCCGACGCCCTCTGGAAGCACACGGCCCAGCGCCGCCAGGAGGCCGTCATCCACCGCCTGTCGGAGGCGCTGGACCAGAGCCCCAGTCCGGTGGTCATCACCGACATCGACGCCAGCATCGTCTACGTCAACAAGGCCTTCAGCGAAGTCAGCGGCTACGGCGCACAAGAGGTGCTGGGCCGCAACCCGCGCGTGCTGCAGTCGGGACTGACGCCGCGGACCACCTATGCCGATATGTGGACCAAGCTGCCGCGCGGCCTGCCCTGGCAGGGCGAACTCATTAACCGCCGCAAGAACGGACAGGTCTACACGGAAAACGCCTCGCTTTACCCCGTTCGCGACGTGTTCGGCGAAGTGACGCATTACGTCGCGCACATGGAGGACATCACGCAGCGGCGCGAGGCGGAGGAGCGCATCCGCGCGCTCTCCAACTACGACACGCTGACCGGCCTGCTCAACAAGAAAGCCTTCGACGAACAGTTGACGCAAGCCATCGACCGCGCCGACGCAAGCCACGAACGGGTGTCGGTGCTGTGGTTCGACCTGGACAACTTCAAGCTGGTGAACGAAACCCTGGGCCACGCGGCCGGTGACGAACTGCTGTTGGAGATGGGCAACCGGCTGCGCGCCTGCCTCGCGCCGCACATTCCCGTGGCGCGCTATTCGGGCGATGCGTTCACGGCCATCGTGCCCCTGGCGGACCAGGCGGCGGTGGCGCTGCTGGCGCAGGATGCGCTGGCGCAGCTGCAGACCACGCTGCAGATCCACGGCCATGCCGTTTCGGTCAGCGCGTCGGCCGGCATCGCCGTCTACCCCGACGACGCGCGCACCGCCAGCACCTTGGCGTCCGCCGCGGAAGTGGCGATGTACCGCGTCAAGCAGGACGGGCGCAACGGGCTGCGCTTCTTCGCACCCGAGATGCAGGCGCACACGCAGCGTTCGCTGGAGCTGGCCGCTGGCCTCAAGGACGCGGCGCACCGCGGCGAGTTGTTCCTGGTGTTCCAACCCCAGCGCACGCTGGGCAGCGGCGCGCTGGCGGGCGCCGAGGCGCTGCTGCGCTGGCGCCATCCGCGCTGGGGGCTGGTGTCTCCGGCCGAGTTCATCCCGATCGCCGAACAAAGCGGCTCCATCGTGGCCATCGATTTCTGGGTGGTGGAGCAGGTGGCGCAGCAGTTGCGCGCCTGGGATGCCGCGGGCCTGCCGCCGCTGGTGGTGGCGGTGAACGTATCGGCTGCGCAGTTCGCGCGGCCGCACTTCGTCGAGGAGCTGGTGCGCATCCTGCAACGCATGGACATTTCACCCCAGCGCATCGAGGTGGAGCTGACCGAGGCCGTCGCGCTGAAGAACCCCGAGCAGGCCGAGACCACCATCCGCCGCCTGCATGAGGTGGGCTTTCGCGTGGCGCTGGACGACTTCGGCACGGGCTATTCCTCCATGAGCTACCTCAAGCGCTACGCCATCGACAAGCTCAAGATCGACCAGTCCTTCGTGCGCGAACTCGCCCACCAGGCCAGCGACCAGGCCATCGTGACGGCCATCATCAAGATGGCCCACAGCCTGCGCATGGCCACCATTGCCGAAGGCGTGGAGACGGCCGAGCAGGCCGCGTTGCTGCAGGCCTGCGGCTGCGACGAAATGCAAGGCTACTGGTACAGCCGGCCGCTGGAGCCCGCCGCGTTCGAGGCCTTTGTGCGCAATGCGCAGGCTGGCGTCGAGTTGGCCTGACACGCGTCGCGCCGCACGCAACCCGGTTGCTACTGTTTTAATAGCTTCCAGCGCTTACCCCTCCAGCGCCAGAAGGCCAAAAGGCGTCAAACCCTCCACGGCGCCCCGATCCCCCGCCCAGCCTCTCGGGCGCGGGCCTGCTGCGGCCCCACCCCGTGGCACGCGGGCCACAAGCCGCGCACCGCACCCCCCCTCTGCACAGGCCCTTTTCTGCCCTGCGGTTTGTGCCTGATCAAACTACCTATAGTGTTTGATAGGTATGGTGAACACTATATGTAGTGTTTTAAGGGTTGCCATGACACCACCATCTCCGATCGTCGCCAGCCTGCCGCGCGACGTCATCCAACGCAACGGCGAGCGCACGCCTTTCGATGCTGTGCGCATCCAGTCGGCCATCGCCCGGGCCGGCCAGGCCACGGGCGAGTTCGGCGAGGACGAGGCCCGTCTGCTCACGGCGCAGGCCACCAAGGTGCTGATCCACCGCTTCCATGGCGAGGCGCCGGCCATCGAGCAGATCCAGGACGTGGTGGAGCAGACGCTGATCGCCGCCAACCATCTGCAGACCGCGCGCGCCTACATGGCCTACCGCCAGCGCCACGCCACCCTGCGCGCCGACCGGCAGACGCTGGTGCATGTGGAAAGCTCCATCAACGAGTACCTCACGCGCGCCGATTGGCGTGTGAACGCCAACGCCAACCAGGGCTACTCGCTGGGCGGGCTGATCCTGAACGTGGCAGGCAAGGTGACGGCCAACTACTGGCTCTCGCACGTCTACGCGCCCGAGATCGGCGAGGCGCACCGCAATGGCGACATCCACATCCACGACCTCGACATGCTCAGCGGCTACTGCGCCGGCTGGTCGCTGCGTACGCTGCTGCACGAGGGGCTGAACGGCGTGCCGGGCAAGGTGGAGGCGGGGCCCCCGAAGCACATGAGCTCCGCCGTGGGGCAGATCGTGAACTTCCTCGGCACGCTGCAGAACGAATGGGCGGGTGCGCAGGCGTTTTCGTCCTTCGACACCTACATGGCGCCCTTCGTGCGCAAGGACGGCATGGACTATGCCGCCGTGCGCCAGTGCATCCAGGAGCTGGTCTACAACCTCAACGTGCCCTCGCGCTGGGGCACGCAGACGCCGTTCACCAACCTCACCTTCGACTGGACCTGCCCCGAGGACCTGCGTGAGCAGGTGCCGGTGATCGGCGGCGTGGAGATGCCGTTTTGCTACGGCGAGCTGCAGGCCGAGATGGACGTCATCAACCGCGCCTACATCGACGTGATGACCACGGGCGACGCCAAGGGCCGCGTGTTCACCTTCCCCATCCCCACCTACAACATCACGCCCGATTTTCCGTGGGAGAGCGAGAACGCCGTCGCCCTGTTCGACATGACGGCCAAGTACGGCCTGCCGTACTTCCAGAACTTCATCAATTCCGAGCTGTCGCCCAACATGGTGCGCTCCATGTGCTGCCGCCTGCAGCTGGACCTGCGCGAGCTGCTCAAGCGCGGCAACGGTCTGTTCGGCAGCGCCGAGCAGACCGGCAGCCTGGGCGTGGTCACCGTCAACTGCGCACGCCTGGGCTATCTGCACGCGGGCGACGAGGCGGCCCTGCTGGCGGCGCTGGACCGCCTGCTGGAACTGGGCAAGCAGAGCCTGGAGGTCAAGCGCAAGCTCATCCAGCGCCTGATGGACCAGGGCCTGTTCCCGTACACCAAGCGCTACCTGGGCACACTGCGCAACCACTTCAGCACGCTGGGCGTGAACGGCATCAACGAGATGGTGCGCAACTTCACCGGCGGCGCGCACGACATCACCAGCGACTGGGGTCACCAGTTCGCCCTGCGCCTGCTGGACCATGTGCGCGCGCGCATCGTGCAGTTCCAGGAAGAAACCGGCCACCTCTACAACCTGGAGGCCACGCCCGCCGAAGGCACCACCTACCGCTTTGCCAAAGAAGACAAGAAGCGCTGGCCCGCCATCCTGCAAGCCGGCACCGAGGCGCAGCCGTACTACACCAACTCGTCGCAGCTGCCCGTGGGCTTCACCGACGACCCGTTCGAGGCGCTGCAGCGGCAAGAGGCGCTGCAGGGCAAGTACACCGGCGGCACGGTGCTGCACCTGTACATGGGCGAGCGCATCTCCAGCGGCGCTGCCTGCCGCGAGCTGGTGAAACGGGCGCTCACCCACTTCCGCCTGCCCTACATCACCGTCACGCCCACCTTCTCCATCTGCCCCACGCACGGCTACTTGGCGGGCGAACACCCGTTCTGCCCGCGCTGCGACGAGGAGCGCCTGGCCGCCAAGCGCGCGCGGCTGGCGGCGTGATTTGAATGAAATTTGCCTCTAGCGCTTATGTAGCAAGCGTCAAAAGCTATTGTTTTTGAAGTTCTTCCACCACCAACCCAGGAGTTTGTCATGACCCACTTTTCCGCCACCGAGAACACCGCCCTGGCCACCGCCGTGCAGCTGACCGACGCCGAGCGCCAGCCCTGCGAGGTCTGGACGCGCGTCATGGGCTACCACCGCCCCGTGGCCAGCTTCAACACCGGCAAGCAGGGCGAACACAACGAACGCCAGTTCTTCGCCGAGCCGGGCCGTGCCTGCTAGGACCAGCCACACCGCCGCCCAGGCGCTGCGCGTCGGCGGCATCACGCCGCTGACCACCATCGACTTTCCCGGCAGGCTGGCCGCCGTGGTGTTCTGCCAGGGCTGCCCCTGGCGCTGCGGCTATTGCCACAACGCCGGGCTGCTGGACGCGGCCGCACCCGCGCCGCACCGCTGGAGCGAAGTGGAGCAACTGCTGCACACGCGCCGCGGCCTGCTGGACGGCGTGGTGTTCTCGGGCGGCGAGCCCACGCTGCAGGCCGCCCTGCCCGACGCCCTCGCGCGCGTACGCGCCCTGGGCTTTGCCACCGGCCTGCACACGGCCGGCATGTACCCCGAGCGGCTGCAGGCCCTGCTGCCGCTGCTGGACTGGGTGGGCCTGGACATCAAGGGGCCGCCGGCACATTACGACGCCATCACTCGCACGCCGGGCAGTGGCGACCGCGCTTGGGAGTCGCTGCGCTGCGTGCAGGCCAGCGGTGTGGATTACGAGTGCCGCACCACTTGGAACCCGACTCTTTTCCCGCCTGCCGATCTCGTCGGCCTGGCACATACCCTGGCAGACGCTGGTGTTACACACTGGGTTGTCCAACGCTGCCTAGCTGCGGGCGATGTTCCCTCAACATCGCCCGGCCCCCTCCAGTTTTCGGGAGTAGAGGAGCGTTTTAAGTCGCTCACTTGGCGAGGCTAGTCGCCTCGAAGGTGGCAGCCCGCTGCTCCTATGAGTACTTACGACCCGGGAAAGCGGTCCTTCCTCAAGCCGCACCTCCCATTACATGCCTCTACTTACTCAGGATACTCATGCCGGTCAGCTCATTGCAGTGAGCTTTGGGTAGCCAGATCGCTCAAGGCCTGCTCCAGCAGCGTGATGTCGGGTTGAGATTGCTCCGCTTCTTTAAAAACAATACCGGTACCAATCGTGGAAGGCGTGGTCAGGCGTCGCACTGATACCAATTGCTCGGTCATGGAGCCGCTCGCGTTCAGCAAATAGCCTTCGCCCTCGTTGACGCTGTATACAAACAAATAACCCCGTTGCAACTGACCCTGAGCATTCAATCTCACGCACAGTACGCCGCCGGCCGCGTTACCGCTAGTTTGATGCTCACAGCCGAACAATCCGTCGGATGAGGCAACAATGCCATTTCCTGTATTAGTGGCTGGCCCACTGACAGTCAGGTTCGCCACTTCCGCTGTGAGACCCAATGGTCCGAAGGACGTGAAGTTCCATATGCCTCGAAGACTAGGCGCGGCAAACGGATACCCAAAATTGAATCGTGCAATCGCCTTCTCAGTTTCTCCGGGGAGGGTAACAAACCCGGTCACGCCGCTAGTGAAACGGAATTGGGCAGTACCCGCGTTACCGGCTTCTTGTCCTGAGAGAGGACCGCTGCCCAAGTGGCGGCCGCCCGCATAGCGCATCAGGGGCGCTGAAACTTGATTGTCGACAAGTCTGCCAGTGGCTAAATAGAAAGTCGGGTGTCCGTTATTTTCGTATGCATACATCTGCAGGACGAAAACGTCATTCTGAACATCAATTGCCAATCCACGACCCGGCTTTCCGTCCAGTTCGGACGTTACGACCCATGTGCCAGTCTGTGGCATGAAAGCATGCACCCAACCGGCGCCTAGCAGTGCGGCCACAGTGATTATTTTCTTGAACATCGCCTGAACTCCTTGGACAACCTCCCAGCGAGGCAGTGTCGTTATAGCAGATGTGTCAATTTGTTTCTTTGACGATACCGGCTAAATGCGTCGCTCGTGACTCGGCAGACATACCGCTGCTTTCCCACCAAAGCATCCTGCCCCCAACAGGAGGCTGTCTCATTTGCGCAGGCTTGCAACGAAGGCCACTGTCAGGCCGCGCCGCACACCCGCAGCACTTCGGCGCCGTACGCCTCCAGCTTTTTCGCACCCATGCCGCTGATGCCCTGCAGATCCTCCAGCGTGGCCGGGTTGCGCTCGGCAATGGCGGCCAGCGTGGCGTCGTGGAAGATCACGTAGGCCGGCAGGTTGTGCTCGCGCGCCACCTCGGCGCGCCAGGCCTTGAGGTTGATGAAGCGCACCTGGGCATCCTGTCCCAGGTTGGCCGCTGCCACCGGCGGGGCGCTGGCACGGCGCGGCTTCTTCGGCCCGGCTGCGGCCGTGGTTTCGCGCAGCAGCACGCTCTGTTCGCCGCGCAGCACGGGGCGCGATCCCTCGGTCAGCGCCAGCGTGTCAAAGCTGTGGCCGCCCTCGGTCGTGACCTTGTGCAGCCCCACGGCGCCGGCGGCCAGCAACTGGCGCAGCACGCCGCGCAGCTGCGCCTCGGAATACTGTGCGCCCAGGCCGAAGGTGGAGAGTTTTTCATGGCCGAACTGCTGGACCTTGTCCGTCGCCTTGCCGCGCAGGATGTCCATGATGTGGCCCGTGCCGAAGGTCAGGCCGCTGGCCTCGTGCACACGGTAGATGGTGGACAGGAGCTTGCGCGCGGCATCCGTGCCGTCCCACACGGCCGGCGGGTTCAGGCAGTTGTCGCAATTGCCACAGGGCTCGGATGTCTCGCCGAAGTAGCCCAGCAGCCGCACGCGCCGGCAGTCCGTGGCCTCGGCCAGGGCCAGCAGCGCATCCAGCTTGCCGCGCATCACGGCCTTGAACTCCTCGCCCGCGGGGCTCTCGTCGATCATGCGGCGCTGGTTCACCACGTCCTGCAGGCCGTAGGCCATCCAGGCGTCGGCGGGCAGACCGTCGCGGCCTGCGCGGCCGGTTTCCTGGTAATAGCCCTCAATGTTCTTGGGCATGTCCACATGGGCCACAAAGCGCACGTCGGGCTTGTCGATGCCCATGCCGAAGGCGATGGTGGCCACCATCACGATGCCGTCCTCACGCAGGAAGCGGTCCTGGTTCTGCTGGCGCACCTCGGCGGGCAGGCCCGCGTGGTAGGGCAGCGCCGTCAGGCCCGCATCGCACAGCGCCTGGGCGAGTTCCTCCACGCGCTTGCGGGACTGGCAATAGACCACGCCGGCCTCGCCCAGGTGCTCGCGGTCGATGAAGCGCATGAGCTGCGTGAGCGGCTCCTTCTTTTCCTCGATGCGGTAGCGGATGTTGGGCCGGTCGAAGCTGCTGACGAACTGCCGCGCCTGCTGCAGCCGCAGGCCCTGCACGATGTCCTCGCGCGTGAGCGCGTCCGCCGTGGCCGTGAGGGCAATGCGCGGCACGCCCGCATAGCGCTCGTGCAGCACCGCGAGCTGGCGGTACTCGGGCCGGAAGTCGTGGCCCCACTGGCTCACGCAGTGCGCCTCGTCGATGGCGAACAGCCCGAGCTGCCCGCGCGCATGCAGACCGTCCAGCAGCGTGAGAAAGCGGTCGGTGGTCACGCGCTCGGGCGCGGCGTACAGCAGCGTGATCTCGCCGCGCGCCAGGCGCCGCTCCACGTCCTGCGTCTGCTGCCAGTCCAGCGTGGAGTTGAGGAAGGCCGCCTCCACCCCCGCCTCGTGCAGCGCGCCCACCTGGTCGTGCATCAGCGCGATCAGCGGCGAAACCACCACCGTCACGCCCAGCCCCGCATCGCGCCGCACGATGGCCGGCACCTGGTAGCACAGGCTCTTGCCGCCGCCCGTGGGCATCAGCACCAGCGCGTCGCCGCCGGCGATCACATGGTCAATGATGGCCTGCTGCGGGCCACGGAACTGCTCGTAGCCAAAGACGTCGTGCAGGACGAAATGCGCGGGGGACAAACCGGTGGACTCTCTTTTTGATAGCTGTCAGCGCTTATTGGATAAGCGCCAAAGGCACTTTTGGCCTATAAAACGCGGCCATGCGGATGGCCCCACCATGGCGCAAAGCCCGTTATTGTGCGCCCGCCACCGCGGGCGGCGCCGGCTTCCTACAATCGGCCCCATGACCCTGCCCCACTACACCCGCGCGCAAGCGCTGCCCGCCATCCTGGAACAACGCATCGCCATCCTCGACGGCGCCATGGGCACGATGATCCAGCGCTTCAAGCTGACCGAGGCGCAGTACCGGGGCGAGCGCTTCAAGGACTTTGCGCGCGACGTGAAGGGCAACAACGAGCTGCTGAGCCTCACGCGCCCCGACGTGATCCGCGACATCCATGAAGGGTATCTCGCGGCCGGCGCCGACCTGATCGAGACCAACACCTTCGGCGCGACCTCGATCGCGCAGGACGACTATGGGCTAGCCGAGCTGGCCTACGAGATGAACCTGGAGAGCGCCAAGCTCGCGCGCGCGGCCTGCGACAAATTCAGCACGCCCGACAAGCCGCGCTTCGTCGCCGGCGCCCTCGGCCCCACGCCCAAGACGGCCAGCATCAGCCCCGACGTGAACGACCCCGGCGCGCGCAACATCACCTTCGAGCAGTTGCGCGCAGCCTACCTGGAGCAGACCCTGGCGCTCATCGAGGGCGGTGCCGACGTGATCCTGGTCGAGACCATCTTCGACACCCTCAACGCCAAGGCCGCGCTGTTCGCCGTGGACGAGGCCTTCGAGCAGACCGGCCAGGTGCTGCCGATCATGATCAGCGGCACCGTCACCGACGCCTCGGGCCGCATCCTGAGCGGGCAGACCGTGACCGCCTTCTGGCACAGCGTGCGCCATGCGCACCCGCTGTCGGTGGGCCTGAACTGCGCACTGGGCGCCACGCTGATGCGCCCCTACATCCAGGAACTGGCCAAGGCCGCGCCGGACACCTTCATCAGCTGCTACCCCAACGCGGGCCTGCCCAACCCGATGAGCGACACGGGCTTCGACGAGACGCCCGAGGTCACCAGCCGCCTGGTGCACGAATTCGCCGCCGAGGGCCTGGTCAACATCGTGGGCGGCTGCTGCGGCACCACGCCGGACCACATCGGCGCCATTGCGCGCGCCGTGGCGCCGGTGGGTACGCGCCGGCTGTTCCAGACCGAAGCCGCCTAGAGCGCACGCCGCATGCGCCCAGCCACCGACTGAGAGGACCCGGCGACATGCAACGCACCCCCCGCACTTCTTTCCCAGCAACTCCCCGCCGGGCCACCGCCACGCTGGCCCTGTGCGTGGCCGCATGCCTTGCCGTCACCGGCTGCGCCACGCCACCCCCGCCCCCGGTGGCGCCCGCCCCCGCCGCCGATGCGCGCGCCCGTTACGACGCCGACCTGCAGGACTGCCGCGACCGCGCGCAGCAGGTGGGCGTGCTCAGCGAGACGCTGGACGCCGTGGTCCAGGGCGCGCTGGTGGCGGCGTTTCTCGCCTGGGGACTCGGGCGTAGCGACACGGGCGTGCGCGACTGGGCTCTCACGGGCGGCGCACTTGCGGGCGGCTCGCAGGGACTGCAGGCGCTGGAGCGGCGGCGCCAGCTGGTCGCGCACTGCATGGCCGTGCGGGGCCACCGCATCAGCCCGCTGGCAGTCGCCGGGCCGCAGCCGGGCGCCGCGCCGTCCGTGCCCGTGGCACCGGCGGCGCCGCCGCGCCCCTCGGGCGCCGATGCCTACAGCGCCGAGCGCCTGGCACGCGAGCAAGCGTGCCATGCCCAGCCCGTGGCCGCGCTCGCCGCCAAGGGGCCGGGCTTTGAGACCTATAGCGTGCCGTGCAGCAACGGCGACGCGCTGGCGATCCGCTGCGAGTTCGGCAATTGCCGCGTGCTGCGCTGAGAGAACTCCTGTTTTCATAGCTGTTCGCGCTTGCCAGTTGGGCGCTATGGGCCTATTTGGCTTTGAACGTCGCCCTCTTCCGCGCTCACCCTCTTACCCGGACGGCGCAAGGCTCCTAGACTGGTCCCACGACAACACGGAGGCCACGCACCATGGACTGGACCACCCACCAGGTCTTCAACCAATACCCCGAGCTGAACGACTACCACCCGCTGGCCACCGACGCAGCGCTGTGCGAGGCGCTGGAGCGTGCGGGCGCCGACTGGGCGCGCCCGGCGCTCGACGCCTATGCCGCACGGCTGGGCATGACCGAGACCTACGCCCTGGCCGACCAGGCCAACCGCCACACGCCGCAGTTGCAGCGCTTTGACACGCGCGGGCAGCGCATCGACGCGCTGGAGTTCCACCCCGCGTGGCACCAGCTCCTGGCGCTGTACCGCGGCGAGGGGCTGATCTCCCGGCCCTTCCAGGACGAGCGACCGGGCCGCTGGGCCGCATGGGCGGCGGGCTTTTACCTGCACGGCCAGGTGGAACAGGGCACGCTGTGCCCCGCCACGATGACACAGGCCGCCATCCCGCTGCTGCGCAAGGAGCCCGCGCTGTGGCAGTCGCTGCAGTCCCGGCTCTACAGCACCGCCTACGACCCGCGCGACCTGCCCGTGGCGGACAAGGCCAGCATCTGGCTGGGCATGGGCATGACCGAGAAGCAGGGCGGGTCGGACGTTCGCGCCAACACCACCGTGGCGACACCCATCGGCACGGGCGGGCGCGGCGGCGAATACCGGCTGCGCGGACACAAGTGGTTCTTCTCGGCGCCACAGTGCGACGCGCACCTGGTGGTGGCGCGCACCGGCGAGGGCGGCCCGTTCGCCTGCTTCTACGTGCCGCGCTGGCGCCCGGACGGCAGCCGCAACGCCGTGCGTGTGCAGCGCCTGAAGGACAAGGTGGGCAACCGCAGCAACGCCAGCAGCGAGGTGGAGTTCGAGGATGCCTGGGGCCTGCTCATGGGCGAGGAAGGCCGGGGCATCCCCACCATCATCGAGATGGCCAGCTACACGCGCCTGAACTGCGTGGTGGGCAGCGCCGCCATCCTGCGCCAGGCCACCGTGCAGGCCATCCATTACGCGCGCCGGCGCCACGCCTTCGGCAAGGCCCTGGCCGAGCAGCCGTTGATGCGCGCGGTGCTGGCCGACCTGGCGCTGGAGAGCGAGGCCGCGCTGCACCTGGCCATGCGACTGGCCCAGGCGTACGAGGACGACGGCACGCCCGCCCAGCGTGCCTGGAAGCGCGTGATGACGCCGGCCGCCAAGTTCTGGGTCTGCAAGCGCGCGGTGGAGCTGACCGGCGAGGCCATGGAGGTACTGGGCGGTAACGGCTACGTGGAGGACGGCGTGATGGCGCGCCTGTTCCGCGAGGCGCCCGTCAACTCCATCTGGGAGGGCTCGGGCAACGTGATGTGCCTGGACGTGCTGCGCGCCCTGCAGCGCGAGCCCGACGCCGCACACGCTTTGCTGACCGAGCTGCACGCCGCGGCGCAGGGCGAGCCGCGCATTGCCGCTGCCGCACGCGAGCTGCAGGCCCTGTTGGCCACACCGGCTGAGCAGTTGGAAGGCCTGGGCCGCGTGCTGACCCAGCGCCTGGTGCTGCTGGCCCAGGCCTGCCTGCTGCGCCAGCAGGCCCCCGCGGCCGTGGCCGATGCGTTCATCGCCACGCGGCTGGCGGACAGCGGGGCCGGCCGCGTGGCGGGCGCCATTGACACACGCGGTCTGGATGTGGCGGCGGTTCTGGCGCGCGCGTTTCCGGGATAGTGGACGGGGCCTTCAGAGCAAAACGGCTTCTAGCGCTCGTCCACCAAGCGCAACCAGCTATTTTTACAATAGCAAAACTGCTTCACCTGGCGCGCTGCGCCACAATGCACCATGCTGACCTTCCAAGACATCCAGCACGCCGCTGAGCGCCTGCGCGGCCAGGTACTCGAAACCCCCTGCGTCGAATCGCGCACGCTCTCGCAGATCGTGGGCGCCCAGGTGTTCCTCAAGTTCGAGAACCTGCAGTTCACCGCCTCGTTCAAGGAACGCGGCGCCTGCAACAAGCTGAGCCAGCTCACTCCCCAAGAACGCGAGCGCGGCGTGGTGGCCATGAGCGCGGGCAACCATGCCCAGGGGGTGGCCTACCACGCGCAGCGCCTGGGCCTGCGCGCCGTGATCGTCATGCCGCGCTTCACCCCCGGTGTGAAAGTGGAGCGCACGCGCGGCTTTGGTGCCGAGGTGGTGCTGCACGGCGACACGCTGGAGGAAGCCCGCCAGCACGCCTACCAGTTGGCGGAGCAGCAGGGCCTGACCTTCGTGCACCCCTACGACGACGAGGCCGTGGCCGCCGGCCAGGGCACGCTGGTGCTGGAGATGCTGGCCGCCCAGCCCGACCTGGATGCGCTGGTGGTTTCGGTGGGCGGCGGCGGGCTGCTGGCCGGCATGGCAACGGCGGCGCGGGCCATTAAGCCGAACCTGGAGATCATCGGCGTGCAGACGGCGCGCTTCCCAGCCATGGTGAATGCCATCAAGGGCACGCACCACGCGCAGGGCGCGTCAACCATCGCCGAGGGCATCGCCGTGGGCCAGCCCGGAAAGATGACGCAGGAGGTCATTGGCCGGCTGGTGGATGACCTGCTGCTGGTGGACGAAGGCGACATCGAGCAGGCGGTGCTGATGCTGCTGGAGATCGAAAAGACGCTGGTGGAAGGCGCGGGGGCCGCCGGGCTGGCCGCGCTGGTGCGCCACCCCGAGCGCTTTCGCGGAAAGAAGGTGGGGCTGGTGCTCAGCGGCGGCAACATCGACCCGCTGCTGCTGGCGGCCATCATCGAGCGCGGCATGGTGCGATCCGGCCGGTTGGCGCGCATCATGGTCAGCGCACGCGACGTGCCCGGCGTGCTCGCCCGCATCACTGCCCTCGTGGCCGAAGCGGGCGCTAACATCGAAGAGGTGCACCACCAGCGCGCCTTCACCGTGCTGGCCGCGCAGAACGTGGAGATCGAACTGGTGCTGCAAACGCGCGGCAAGGCCCACATCCAGCAGGTGCTGGACCTGCTGCGCGCCGCGCAGATGGAGGCCGAGCTGCGCTGAGAGCGCCGTGCCGCACGCGCGTGCGGGTAAGGCCCGTGCACGCGCGGGGGCGTTGTGGCTACACTTGTCCCCCATCAAGGCACCAGACCCCACAGGAGACCGAACCCATGGCCCATGACCACCCCATCGCCCCCAACGCCGCCGACGTCGAGGCCGCCACGGCCACCGATGCCGCCGAGTCCGTGGTGCATCTGATTCCCGTCGTGATCCCTGCGGTGGGTGCGGCCATGATCTTCCTGCTGGCCTTCATTGCGGTCTACATGGCCTGAACGCACTGCCCGCTCGCCACCCAGCCCCGCCTCTGCGGGGCTTTGTTTTTGGTGATCGCGTTTGCACTGACACCATGGCGCGCATAACGTCATGTGTTTTTTGCATGATTTAACCCCCTATCCGACAGACAAATCGGGGGCGTCTTCATAAAATCGTCACCCCAGCCGACCTGTGCAGGGGTGCCACCGCGGTACCCCCGTTTCGCCAGCCGACTGAGTCCCAGCGGTTTTTTCAAAGGCAGCGCGCAGATCGGTTCAGCGCGGGCCTGTGCGTCGTGACCCGGTTCGCTTCCTTTGAAAAGACTGTTTTTCAACTTCAAAGAAGCCTTCCCGATGAACGCACCCACCATGCCCGTCCTGGACATTCAGGCGCCCGCATACGTCAAGAACGCCAAGCTGATCGCCTGGGTGGCCGAAATGGCCGCGCTGTGCAAGCCCGCCCGCATCCACTGGTGCGACGGTTCGCAGCAGGAGTACGAGCAGTTGTGTCAGCAACTGGTGGATGCCGGCACGTTCAAGAAGCTGAACCCCGCCAAGCGCCCGGGCAGCTACCTCGCGTGGTCCGACCCGTCGGACGTCGCGCGCGTGGAAGACCGCACCTACATCTGCTCGGAGAAAAAGGAAGACGCCGGCCCGACCAACAACTGGATGGCCCCGGCCGAGATGCGCGCCACGCTGCAGCCGCTGTTTGACGGTTGCATGGTTGGCCGCACCATGTACGTGGTGCCCTTCTCCATGGGCCCTCTGGGCTCGCACATCGCCCACATTGGCATCGAACTGACCGACAGCGCCTACGTGGCCGTGAACCAGAAGCTGATGACCCGCATGGGCAAGGCCGTCTATGACGTGCTCGGCACCGACGGCGAGTTCGTGCCCTGCATGCACACCGTGGGCGCCCCGCTGGCCGCAGGTCAGAAGGACACCACGTCCTGGCCCTGCAACCCCCAGGTCAAGTACATCGTCCACTACCCCGAGACCCGCGAGATCTGGTCCTACGGCTCGGGCTACGGCGGCAACGCACTGCTGGGCAAGAAGTGCCTGGCGCTGCGCATTGCCTCGACCATGGGCCGCGACCAGGGCTGGCTGGCCGAGCACATGCTGATCCTGGGCGTGACCAACCCCGAGGGCAAGAAGTACCACGTGGCCGCCGCTTTCCCCAGCGCCTGCGGCAAGACCAACTTCTCCATGCTGGTGCCGCCGGAAGCCGGTTTCGCCGGCTGGAAGGTCACGACCATCGGTGACGACATTGCCTGGATCAAGCCCCATGCCGACGGCAAGATGTACGCCATCAACCCCGAAGCCGGTTACTTCGGCGTGGCCCCCGGCACCAACATGCACACCAACCCGAACTGCATGCGTTCGCTGGACAAGGACGTGATCTTCACCAACGTCGCCCTCACCGACGATGGCGATGTGTGGTGGGAAGGCATGGAGAAGGACACCGGCAAGCTCCCGGACCACCTCATCGACTGGCAGGGCAAGGACTGGACACCGCAGATCGCCAAGGAAACCGGCGCCAAGGCCGCGCACCCCAATTCGCGCTTCACGGTGGCCGCCACCAACAACCCGGCCCTGGACCCCGAGTGGGACAACCCCGCCGGCGTGGCCATCGACGCCTTCATCTTCGGCGGCCGCCGCTCCACCACCGTGCCGCTGGTGACCGAGGCCCGCAGCTGGATGGAAGGCGTTTACATGGCCGCGACCATGGGCTCCGAGACCACCGCCGCCGCCTTTGGTGCGCAGGGCGTCGTGCGCCGCGACCCGTTCGCCATGCTGCCGTTCTGCGGCTACAACATGAGCGACTACTTCCAGCACTGGCTCGACATGGAACACAAGCTGGAGGAGTCTGGCCACCAGCTGCCCAAGATCTTCTGCGTCAACTGGTTCCGCAAGGGCGAGGACGGCAAGTTCGTCTGGCCCGGCTATGGCGACAACATGCGCGTGCTCAAGTGGATGCTGGACCGCATCGAGGGCACGGCGCAAGGCGAGCCGACCATGTTCGGCATTGCTCCGCAGTACGCCGAGATCAACTGGACCGGCCTGGACTTCAGCACCGAGCAGTTCAAGACGGTGACCAGCATCGACAAGGCTGCCTGGGCCGAAGAACTGAAGCTGCACACCGAGCATTTCGACAAGCTGGCCTACCACCTGCCTCAGGAACTGCTGGCCACCAAGGCCGCGCTGGAGAAGCGTCTGGCGGCCTGACCGCCCTGCCGTGGCTCGGCTCGGCTCGGCATGAATTCAGCCGGGCCTACACACACAACCCCGCGACCACGTCTGTGGCGCGGGGTTTCTTCATGAATGCGCCCCATAGGAAGCTGCCGCGCACATAGCAAAAAGGGCACCCGAAGGTGCCCTGTTGTCGGTTGGCGCGGGGTCGCCGCGCGGCCGTTCAGCGGTAACGGCGCAGATCGTCCACCGCGATGCCGTTCATCGCACGGCTCAGGTCGGCCATGATGCGGGCGTCGCGCAGTGCGGCATTCCAGGTGCGCTCGTCCTCTGCCGCACGCCGGTGCGCGTCCGACCAAGCCTTGGCAGCGCCACGCAGGCCTAGCACCGCGCTGCGCGCAGGTGCCGCCAACAACGCCATTCCCGCGAAAGCGATCACCCACATCACCATCCAGCCGGCCAGCATGTGGCCATCGTTCCAGGTGTCAATGACCTGGTTGGCCACGACAAGCAGCGCGGCGACCAGCGCCGCCAGCAGCAGCGACGTTGCGCCGCGGGTGCCGTCAAAGCGGGCAGCGGTTTGCTTCAGATGGCTTGCGGCCTCTTCAATGCGTGCAATGCCGTGGTGCTGGACAGGAACGTCGATGTGTACAAACTTCGTCATGATGCGACTCGTACGCCACTGTTGGCGAAATTGCCGGGCGGTGCAGCAATACTAGGGTTTACCCTGGTTTGTGTCTAATTTATATGTTGAATCACCCATATTCATCCGTGTGATGATTGCGGCATGCAGCCATTGAACTTTCGCACGCTGGATCTCAATCTGCTGCGCGTCTTTGACGAGGTCATGGCCGAGCGCAACCTGACCCGCGCCGCCGAGAAACTGGCCATCACACAGCCCGCCGTGAGCAACGCACTGCGCCGGTTGCGCGAGGTGCTGGGCGACGAGCTGGTCACGCGGCGCGGCCACGGCGTGGAGCCCACGCCGCGGGCACTGGCCCTGTGGCCCGCCGTACGGCACGCATTGGCACAGTTGCAGGAGACACTTTCCCCCGGGCGCTTTGACCCGGCGTCCGCTCAGACGACCTTCGTTCTGGCGATGGCCGACGCCACGGGTGCCACGCTGATCCCGCCACTCATCGAGATCGTGGAACGCGAGGCCCCCGGCGTCTCGCTGCGCGTGGTGCCGCTGACCACGCGCGACCCGCGCCGCCTGCTGGACGACGAGAGCGCCGACATGGCCGTGGGCTACTTCCCCGCCGTGCTGGCCGACCTCACGGCGCGGGCGCAGTCGGACAACGTGGTGGCGCACGAAAGCACCCGCCTCTACGACGGCCAGTACGTGTGCGTGATGCGCGCGGACCACCCGCTGGCCGCCGTGCCGATGACGCTGGACCTGTACTGCGCCGCGCGCCACCTGCTGGTGAGCTTCTCGGGCAAGCCCTTCGGCTTCATCGACGGGGCATTGGCCGCGTTGGGACGTGAACGCCGCATCGTGCTTACCGTGAACCAGTTCTTCACCGCGGGACGGGTGGTGGCCACCACGGACCTGCTCACCGTGCTGCCGCGCCACTTCGTCGGCGTGGCCAGCGTGCGCGACGAACTGGTGTGGCGCCCGCTGCCCATGACGCTGCCGCCCGTGCACGTGGACGCACTGTGGCACCGCCGGCGCAACCACGACCCCGCCCACCGCTGGCTGCGCGAGGCGATTGCGCGCGCCGCGCGCAACACGCCCGCCCCCATCCACCGCCAGGATTGACCCGTCCCACTCACCCATGAAGCTGCAACTGCTGTCCGACCTGCACCTGGAAGCCCACCCGCATTTCACCCCCAGCCCCGCCGTTGGCGCGGATGTCCTGGTGTTGGCCGGCGACATCGGCTCTTACCAGGCCGGCTCGCTGCTGTCGGACGACGACTTCGGCCTGGCGCGCTTCTCCCCTCTGCCGCAGTACGCCGGATGGCCCACGCCAGTGGTCTTCGTCCCTGGCAACCATGAATACGACATGCAGGACTTCGACGCCGCGCATGCGCGCCTGCGCCGCATCTGCGACCGGCTGGGGCTGATCTGGCTGGAGCGTGAGAGCATGGTGCTGCAGGGGGTCCGCTTCGTTGGAACGACGCTGTGGAGCGACTTCGACGCGCTGGCCGACCACGCGGCGATCACCGACCCGGGCCAGCGACTGCAGCGGCGCGAGAAGGCGTTCCGCGCGGCCAATTTCTATCTCTCCAAGACTGGCAGCACCCGCCAGGGTGGGCCCTTCCTGGCCGCCGAGGTGCGCGAACAGGCCCTGGTTTGCCAGTCTTGGTTACGCAACGCGCTCGCACAGCCCTTTGCGGGCACGACGGTGGCCGTCACGCACTTCGCGCCCAGCCTGCTCAGCGCCGACCCGCGCTACGGCCTGGTGCCGGGCACGGCGGGGTTTTGCAATGCGCTGGACGACTGCCTGCCCCACGCCCAGCTGTGGCTGCACGGCCATCTGCATGCGCCCAGCGACTACCTGGTGCGCGGGGCCCGCGTGGACGGCACGCCCTGGAGCTGCCGCGTAGTGGCCAACCCGCTGGGCTATGCCCGCAAGGGGGAGCAGGCAACCTTTGAGCCGCACTGCGTGCTCACCGTATGATGCGTGCGGGCCCTGCACCCGCCACCGCGTACCGCATCAAAAATATGACTGAAGTCAAGACAACAGGCGCCGGCGCGGATTAGTCTGAATTCTCGTTTCCGGAGCACTTCGAATGAACATCCTGCTTGCTGTCGACGGCAGCACCTACACCAAGAAAATGCTGGCCTACCTGGCCGCTCACGACGAGATGCTGGGCAGCTCGCACACCTACACGGCCATCACCGTGCAGCCCCAGTTGCCTCCCCGCGCGCGCGCCGCGCTCGGCAAGGAAGTCGTGGACAAGTACCACGCTGAGGAAGGCGAAAAGGTGCTGTCGCCCGTCGTGAAATTCATGGCGCGTCAGGGCGTGCAGCTCAAGACCATGACCAAGGTGGGCCCGGCGGGCGAGACCATCGCCAAGGTGGCCGAGTCCGGCAAGTACGACCTGGTCGTCATGGGCACGCACGGCCACGGCTCGCTGGGCAAGCTGGTGATGGGCTCGGTCAGCACGCAGGTGCTGGCCAACTGCCAGGTGCCGGTACTGCTGGTGCGCTGATCAGGCCACCCGCATGGCGGGGCCGCTCGCCAGGCCGCTCAGGCAGGTGTCCGCGGCCCAGTCGATGATGCACTCGTCCGCATAGCCGCGGTCGCGCAGCATGCCGAGCATGGGATCGGCATTGCGCGCCAGCAGCGCACACAAGATCACATCGGGCGGCAACTCGCGCCGCAGCTGTCCCTGGGCCTGCGCCTCGACGATCCAGCCGAGGATGCAGGCATGCACCTCCTGCATCGATGCCTGGTAGGCGTCGCAGGCGCGCAGCGCCTGGGCCAGCGCGGAGTTGCGGCTGGGCAGCAGCGGCACCTCGTCGGCCAGTTGCAACTGCAGCGTCCAGCACAGCAGCGCGTGCAGGCGCTGCATGGCGCCCAGTTCGGCCGGCAGCGCCGCCAGAAAGCGCTGCAGGCGCTCCACCACATGCACCATGGCGGCCGAGCACAGGTCGTCCTTGCCGGCAAAGTGTTTGTACAGGCTGGCCTTGGCAATGCCCACGGCCGCGGCGACCTCGTCCACGGTCATGGTCTCGAAGCCTTTTTCGCCCAGCAGGCGGCTCGCGGCCTCCACGATGGCATCCTCGCGCGCCCGGAGCATCTGCTCCTTGAAGGACGGACGGGGCGGCTGCAACGTGTTCATGCGGGCGATGTTAGCGAGCCTTCACCCCGCGCAGGCCGATAACCCTAAAGACCCCCATCCGCGTGTGCCGTCAGGCCGACAGGTACTGCGCCGCCGCGCTGGTGAGCGCATCGGCCAGCGCATCCAGCACTTCCGACTCCAGGTTCCATGAGTGCCAGTACAGCTGGATGGGCAGCGTATGGCCCGGCGCCAGGTCCACCAGCCGGCCTTGCTGCAGCCAGGGACGCGCGAGCAGCTCGGGCACCACGCTCACGCCCCAGCCCGCGGCCACGGCGCGCACCTGGCCCTCCGAACTAGGCACGAACACGCGGCTGAGCGACACGCGTTTCAGGCCAAAGGTGCGCGTGACGAACTCGGCCTGCATATCGTCCTTGCGGTTGAACGAGACGAAAGGCACGTCGCGGAAGTTGTGCGCCGTGAGCCCTTGCGGCAGTTGGCGGCGCGCCAGCTCTGGCGCGGCCACGGCGACGTACTGCATCGCGCCCAGGGGCACCATGCGGCAGCCGCGCAGCGCACTCTTCAACGTCGTCACGCAGCCCATCACCTGGCCCGAGCGCAGCCACTCCTGCGTGAAGTCCTGGTCGTCGGCAATGATCTCCAGCGGCAACCGCTGGCGCACCAGATCGCCGAGCGCGTCCACCGCCCAGGTCGCGATGCTGTCGGCGTTGATGGCGATGGCGATGCGCTCTTCCTCGCGGCCGCCGCCGCGCCCGCTGGGCATGAGGTCCTGCAGATCGCGCTCCAGGTCGGCGCGCAGCAGGCGCAGCTGCTTGGTGTGCTTGAGCAACAACTGCCCGGCCGAAGTGGGCTTGAGCGGCCGGCTGCGCACGATGAGCACCGAGCCCACCTGCGCCTCCAGCGCACGCAGGCGCTGCGACACGGCGGACTGGGTGATGTTCAGGCGGCGCGCGGCGCGCTCGAAACCGCCCTCTTCGACGATGGCGGCCAGGCATTCCAGGGCGGCGGGGTCAAATGTGCTCACGGTCGGTATCCATTAGTCATTCTGATGAATTCCGAAGAAGTTTAATCACGCTTTTGTTTTTCATTGGGCCGCAGCACACTGCGCGCCATGAAAACCATCGTCCTGGGCGCCGGCATCATCGGCATTAGCACCGCCTGGCATCTGCGCGAGCGCGGGCATGAAGTCACTGTGGTCGACCGCCAGCCCGACGCGGCGCTGGAGACCAGTTTTGCCAACGCGGCGCAGATCTCGGTGAGCTACTGCGAGCCCTGGGCCAACCGCGAGGCGCCATGGAAGGCCCTCAAGTGGATGTTCGACAAGGAAGCGCCGCTGCTGTTTCGCCCCCAGCTCGACTGGGAGCAATGGCGCTGGTGCCTGAAGTTCCTGGCGCAGTGCAACGACACGGCCTTCGCACGCAACGTGCAGCAGATCGTGGCGCTGGGCGCGTACAGCCATGCCGCACTCAAGGAGCTGGTGCGCGTCACGGGCATCGAGTACCACCGGCTGGAACGCGGCATCGCGCACTTCTACACCGACCAGAAGTCCTTTGACGACGCGGCCCACGCCGTGGAACTGATGCGCCGCTTCGGCGTGCAGCGGCGCGTGGTCAGCCGCGACGAGCTACTCGCCATCGAGCCGGCCTTCCGCGCCTACGGCGACCGCATCACCGGCGGCACCTACACCAGCACCGACGAGAGCGGCGACGCGCGCGTATTCACCCAGGCGCTGGCCCGCCGCTGCGCCGAGCGCGGCGTGCAGTTCCTCTACGGTCACGACGTGCTGCGCCTGAACCGCTCCGGCAACGCTATTGAATCAATAGCTATTCGCGCTCGCCAGGAAAGCGCTACAGGCCAAAAAGACCAAATACTGAAAGCCGATGCCGTGGTCGTTGCATGCGGCAGCTACAGCGCACCGCTGCTGCGGGGCGTGGGCGTGCACCTGCCCATCTACCCCGGCAAGGGCTACAGCGCCACGTTCCCGCTGCTCAAACCCGAGGGCGCGCCCATGGTCTCCACCATCGACGATGGCAAGAAGATCGCCATGAGCCGCCTGGGCAACGTGCTGCGCGTGGCCGGCACCATCGAGCTGGGCGGCTACGACCTGTCGCTGGACAGCCCTGTGGCGCGCGCGCGCTGCCACATGCTGTCGCGCCGCATTGAGACCATCCTGCCCGGCGTGTGCGACACGCGCACGCCCGAGGAAGGCGGCGATCCACAGTACTGGACCGGCCTGCGCCCCGCCACGCCCACCAACATCCCGTTCATCGGTCGTACACCGCTGCACGGCCTGTGGGTGAACGCCGGCCACGGCACGCTGGGCTGGACGCATGGCGCTGGCTCGGGCAAGGCCATGGCCGAGTTGCTGAGCGGCGAGCGGCCAGCCATGGACTTCGCCTTTCTGGGCGGCGACACGCCGGCTACCGCCTACGGGGCGCCGCGCCTGGCCTGAGCGGCTCGCACCTCAGCGTTTGCGCTGCACCAGCAGGTTGCGCTTGGCATCCTCGGGGTAGGCGAAGGTCACCGCGCCGGCCTGCACCTTGCCCATCACCAGCATGTTGGGGGTGATGGCCTCTTTCTCCTCGGCCGAGAAGGGCCGCTCGTAGGTCGCCACCACGCCGTAATACACGCGCTGCAGGTTCTCCAGCGAATGCTTGAGGGCCGGGCCGTTGACCTGCCCGTCGCGGATGCCCAGCAGCGCATACATCAGCAGGTAGGCCGCGTCGTACCCTTGCGCCGCCGCCATCGGCACGGCCGGGCGGCCCTTGAAGGCGCGCGCGTAGGTGCTCAGGAACGAGGCGCGGCGTTCGTTGCTGGGCTCGGCGATGAAGGTCTGCGCCGTCAGCGCTCCCTCGGCGGCGTCCTTGCCGCCCTGGATGAAGAACGGGAACGACAGCGTCCAGCCGCCGACCTGCGGCACCTTCCAGCCCAGCTCCTTGCGGCCTTGGGCAATGACAGCGTTCTCCGGCCCTACGGTGTAGCTGAAGATGACCTGTGCGCCCGCATCGCGCGCGGCCTGCAACTGGGGCGCCAGGCTCTTCACGCCCAGAGGGAAGTTGGTCGCGTACACGGGCGTGAGCTGGTGCGCGGCGAGCGCCGCTTCCACGTCCTTGCGCCCGGCCTGGCCGTAGCCCGTGTCGTCGGCAAAGAGGGCCACGCGCGTCCAGCCGCGGCGCAGGATGTCCTCCACCACGAAGGGCGCCTGGATGTTGTCGGGGGCCGAGGTGCGGAAGATGAAGCTCTGCGCCGCCGGATAGGTGCGTGTCACGGGGGTGCCCGTGGCGCACGGCACGATCAAGGGCAGCTTCGCCTGCTGGAACACGTCCAGCGATTTCATCGCCACGCCGGTGTTGCAAAAGCCCAGGGCCGCCACCACGCCCTCGCTGGCCAGTTCCTGCGAGCGTTGACGGCCGGTGTCGGGCGAGCCCTGGTCGTCCTTGACCACCAGCTCCACAGGCCGGCCCAGGTAGCCGCCCACGGCGTTGAACTGCTCCACCGCGAGCTGGATGCCCTGCAGCATGGGCGTGCCGAAGTCCGACGACGGCCCCGAAAAGGGGCCGATGACCCCCACCTTCACGGGCTGGGCGCCCGCCATGCCCGCCAACGCCCACAGCGCCAGCGCCCCTGCCCAGTGTCTGGGTCTCATGGCCATCATCGTGTCTCCGCAATGTTGTGAAAAACACTCCAGCCTAACCAAAAGCGCGGGCGCGCGATGTGGTTTATTGCGCAGCGGTGCGCGGTCGCGGTCAGGGGCGGGTAAGCGATTTGCGGTGAGGGATCACCGCGCACGCGTTCAGTGCAGCACCGGCGCCGGGCCGGCCAGGAAGTCCAGCAGCGCCGCCTCGAAACCCTCGGGGTCTTCAAGCTGCGGCCAGTGGCCCACGCCGGGCAGCAGCACGGCGCGCGCATCGGGCAGCACATGGGCCAGGGCGAGCAGTGCCTCGGGCGGAGTGCAGCGGTCGTACTCACCCCCGACGAGCAGCGCGGGCACCTGCAGGCGCACAAGTTCCGGCGCACGCCGCGCGAAAGCCGTCAGGGCTTCCAACGCACGGCGGTAGGTGGCGGGCGGCACGCGGCCCATGGCGTGCCGTGCAAGCTGCAGCCCCTCGGGCAGCGCGCCGGGGCCGGCGTCGCGCGCCACGGTAGGGTCGGCCAGCCGGGCCATGTCCCGTCCATCGTCCAAGCCCGCAAGGCGCGGCGCCACCCACACGGCGGTGGCGGCCTCGTCCAGCGCCGGGCCGCCGGCACACAGCACCAGCCGCCGCACGCGCAGCGGTGCCCGCACGGCGATCTCCAGCGCCAGCATCGCCCCCAGGCCGTGGCCGACCAGCACCACCTGCTCGCACCGCAGGGCATCGAGCAACAGCAGCGCACGCTGGGCCAGGCCCTTGAAGTTGTAGGGCTCCACCGGCGCACTGCCGCCATAGCCCGGCATGTCCCATGCCACGGCGCGGTAGCCCGCGGCGGCCAGGGTTTCCAGCGTGGGGGCAAAGCCCAGGTGATCGCCATCGGCATCGTGCAGCAGCAACACGGTAGGGCCGGAGCCGAGCAGGGAAAAGCGTGGAAGAAGAGACATCGCAGGGTCCAGGGCCGCAGGGCATGCGCGCTGCAGGCGCGCAGGTGCAGACTGATAATAGCCCTCCCATTGCCCTACGCGGCGCGCCCAGGGCGCCGCCCCCCCTTCGTGAACAGCCGCCTGCCCCACCCGCCCTCCAGCCAACCTCCCGTCTTCACGCCACGCGAGTTCCGCGACGCGCTGGGCATGTTCGCCACAGGCGTGACCATCGTCACGGCGCGCGGGGAAGGCGGCGCGCTGATCGGCATGACGGCAAACTCGTTCAACTCGGTGTCGCTGGAGCCGCCGCTGGTGCTGTGGAGCCTGGGGCACAAGACGTCGTCGCTGCCCGCTTTTTCCCGTGCCACGCACTACGCCATCAATGTGCTGACGGTGGAACAGCGCGCCCTGGCCGAGCAGTTCGCCACGCGCGGCATCGACCGCTTCGCCGGCGTGGCCTACCGCCTGGGACGGAGCGGCGTGCCGGTGCTGGACGGCGCGGCGGCCGTGTTCGAGTGCTTCAACCGCAGCCAGTACGTGGAGGGCGACCACACGATCTTCGTCGGCCAGGTGGAGCGTTGCAGCCACCGGGAAGGCGCTTCGCCCCTGCTGTACCACGGGGGGGTGTTCTATACGGAGCATCCGCTGGGAAGCCTTTCGGCCACCGTAGCCCGCCCGATGGAGAAATAGCGCCCCGGCTTGCGCCGGAGCGCAGGCACGCCCGGCCGCTTCGGGGCTGGGCGGAACGGGCCGGATATCTGCCCGTTACTTGGCTGTCGCCTCGGGCAGTTCGATCTTCACCTCCAGCACTTCCAGGTCGTCCTGGCGCTCGAAGTGGACCTTCAGGTCGTCGGCGTTGATCTTCACGTACTTGGAGATCACCGCCACCAGCTCGCGCTGCAGCGCGGGCAGATAGTCGGGCTGGCCGGCGCTGCGGCCGCTGCGCTCGTGCGCCAGGATGATCTGCAGGCGCTCCTTGGCCACCGAGGCCGTCTTTTTCTTCTCGCCGAGCAGGAAGGACAGCAGGGACATCTCGCTTACCTCCCGCCGAAGATGCGCTTGAAGAAGCCGGGCTTGGCCGCCTCGATGAAACGCAGGGGCTTGTCCTCGCCCAGGAAGCGCGCAACCACGTCCTTGTAGGCCTCGGACACATCGGTGCCCGACAGGTGGATGGCGGGCAGGCCCTGGTTGGAGGCCTGCAGCACGCTCTCGGACTCGGGGATCACGCCGATGAGCTTGATGCGCAGGATGTCTTGGATGTCCTCCAGGCTCAGCATCTGGCCGTCTTCCACACGATGGGGGTTGTAGCGCGTGATCAGCAGGTGTTCCTTGACGGGCTCGCCGCCTTCGATGGCGCGCTTGGTCTTGCTGCTGAGCATGCCCAGGATGCGGTCGGAGTCGCGCACGCTGGAGACTTCGGGGTTGGTGACCAGCAGCGCCTCGTCGGCGAAGTGCATGGCCATCAGCGCACCGCTTTCGATGCCGGCGGGCGAGTCGCAGACGATGTAGTCAAAGCCCATGTCGGCGAGGTCCTTGAGCACCTTGCCCACGCCGTCCTGCGTGAGCGCGTCCTTGTCGCGCGTCTGGCTGGCGGCCAGCACGAACAGGTTCTCGCACTGCTTGTCCTTGATGAGGGCCTGGTTCAGGTTGGCCTCGCCCTGGATCACGTTGATCAGGTCATACACCACGCGGCGCTCGCAGCCCATGATGAGGTCCAGGTTGCGCAGGCCGACGTCAAAGTCGATGACGGCGGTCTTGTGGCCGGCGAGCGCCAGGCCCGATGCGAAGGCGGCACTGGTGGTGGTCTTGCCCACGCCCCCCTTGCCGGAGGTCACGACGACGATTTTGGCCATGTTCTGAGAGGTCCTTGCGTTGCGGTCTGTGGAGTAAGAAAGGGTGGGGACAGTCACAGCGGCTCGATGAGCAGCTTCTCACCGTCCAGCCGCACCTGGGCCGGCTTGCCGCGCACGTTGTCGGGCAGCTCGGTCTCGGTGGTGCGGTAGATGCCTGCCACGGAGACCAGTTGCGGCTCCATGCAGGTGCTGAAAATCCGGGCGCTGGTGTCGCCGCGCGCGCCGGCGATGGCGCGCCCGCGCAGCGGTGCGTACACGTGGATGTTGCCGTCGGCGATCACCTCGGCGCCAAAGCTGACCACGGCCATCACCACCAGGTCCGAGCCGCGGGCATACACCTGCTGGCCCGAGCGCAGCGGCTTGTCCACCACCACGGTCCCCGGCGCCGGCGCGGGCACGGGGACCTCGCGCACGACCTCCACCTCGCGGATGACTTCGTGGACCACCTCGCGGGGAGTGTTCTCACGCGGAGCCTGCATGCGGGGGGGCGGCGCGTCGGGGGCGGCAATCAGGCCCGCGTCGTGCGCGTCCTGCCTCTGCGCGCTGCTGCCGCCGCGCACGGCCACGGGCTGCGTACGATGGCTGCGCAGCGTCTTGACCAGCGCGGCGAAGTCGATGGGCTGCGGCTCGTCCTGCACGGCCGAGAGGTCGATCAGCACCGGGTCGTTGTCGAAAAATTCGGGGTCGTCGGCCCTGCGGGCAGCCAGCTCGGCGGCGATGCTGGCCACGTCGGTGGTCTTGAGCACCATGGCCACCACGGGCAGCTGGGCACTCTTGAGGTCTAGGTGGGTGCGGGCCTGGCCCGCCGTATCAACGGCCATGAAGCGGTTCGGATGGGAAAAAAGACGCCGCGCACGGGCGCCGCCTCGAAGCCGCAAAGTGTACCTGCGCTGCGCCGCTGCCACCGTATCAGGACGTGCGGCGAACCCGGGCGCACCCCAGGCCTGGGCAGCCGCGGATCTGGCTTCACGAGTCCACCGGCTGCGCCCCCTTCGCGCCGCGCAGCGCGGCGAGAGAAGGGGAAAGGTGCGCCAGCGCCGCGGGGGGGATGCTCAGAACTTCGGAATGCGGATGCGGCTGATCATCAGCGAGCCCGACAGTGCGAACAGCAGCACCAGCGGGTGCAGCGTGAAACCGCCGATCGTCACCGACCCCAGCCACAGCTGGCCGCGCACCGCGCCCACGCTGGCGGCCACGGCCATCAGCCCCACGAGCACGATGGAGGTGGGGATCGGCGTGCCCTCGAAGTACTTGACCTTGCCCGACGGGCCCTCGGCCAGCGTTTCGGCCGTGATGTTGAAGCGCGCCAGGCGCGACACGCCGCAGGCCACGAAAAAGGCCAGCACCACGCGGTCGTACAGCCCCTGCATGCCGCAGGCGTAGGCGATGATGGCGGGCGCCACGCCGAAGGAGATCACGTCGGCCAGCGAATCCAGCTCGCGCCCCATGGCCGAGCTTTTCTGCCGCCAGCGCGCGATGCGCCCGTCCAGCACGTCGAACACCAGCGCCGCCAGCACCAGCGCACAGGCGAAGTACACATGGCGCACGTCCGACGTTTCCAGATAGGTCATCGACGAGAACAGCGCCCCGACGCCGCACACCGCGTTGCCCAGCGTGAACCAGTCCGCGAGGTGGAACTCGCGGATCATCGAAAAGCGTTTGTGGGGAGAAGCCATGGCGGCATTATCGAACGGCCGCCGGGCCTTTCCTTGTCCGCCGATGGCTGATTCGGTCTACTGGAAACGCGGGGCGCGCTTCTCGATGAAGGCGGTGACCGCCTCGCGGTGGTCGGCCGTCTTGTGGGCGATGGCCTGGTAGCCGGCGGAGATCTCCAGCAGCGAGGCCAGCGAGGCGTGCTCGCCCTCGCGCAGCAGCCGCTTGGTCATGCGCATCACGGCACCGGGGTTGGCGGCGATTTTCTCGGCCAGCGCACGCGCGGTGGGCAGGAGCTGGTCGGCCGGCACCACGCGGCTCACCAGGCCGCAGGCCAGGGCGTCCTGGGCGCTGATGGCCTCTCCGGTGAAAGCCATCTCGGACGCCTTGGCCATGCCCACGGCCCGCGGCAGCAGCCAGGCGCCGCCGTCGCCGGGCACGATGCCCACGCGCACGAAGCTCTCGGCAAAGGTGGCGTTCTCGGCCGCGATGCGGATGTCGCACATGCAGGTCAGGTCCAGCCCCGCGCCGATGGCCGGGCCGTTGACGGCGCAGATCACCGGCACGTCGAGCTGGTACAGCGCGTTGGGAATCTGCTGGATGCCCTGGCGGTATTCCTCGCGGATCAGGTCGGGCGTGAGCGCATCGTCGAAGAAGCGCTGCATGTCCTTGACGTTGCCGCCCGAGCTGAAGATGGGGCCTGCGCCGGTGAGGATCAGCACTTTCACGCTGGCGTCCTTGCGCACGGTGTCGCACAGCTGCACGAACTCCTGCACGGCCGTGTTGCCGGTGAGCGCATTGCGCGTCTCGGGCTGGTTCATGGTGGCGGTCAGGATGCCGCCGTCGCGTTCAATGGTCAGGAAGGCCATGGTGTCTCTCCGTAATCAAAAGTAGGAGCTGCCAGCGCACATCACCGCTTGATTTCAATATGAAAACACATTGAACGCCTTGATTGGTATGCGCAAACAGCTATGGTTTTCAGAGCATCATTTCCACGTCGGTGATGCGGCGCACGAGGTCCAGCGTCAGCCCGCCGTGCGCCAGCAGCGCCTGGCCGGCCACGCCGTGCCAGTAAGACTCGCTTCCGGCCGTCTGGCGCCAGGCGTGCAGGCGGCGGGTGAACAGCTGCAGGTCGTATTCCGCGGTGAAGCCGATGGCGCCGTGGATGGCGTGGGCGAACTCGGCCACGGCCAATGCGGCCTCGCTGCAGCGCGCCTTGGCGGTGGCCACACGCAGCCGGTCGGGCAGCACACCGGCGCCGTTGCAGCCCAGCTGCGCAGCCATGCGCGCGGCGAACACATGCTCGCTCATCACCGCCAGCTGGTGCTGGATGGCCTGGAACTTGCCGATGGGGCGGCCGAACTGCTGGCGCTCGTTGGCGTACTGCAGCGTGCGGCGGAACACGTCGCCCAGCGCGCCGGCCATCTGCGGGGCCACCACGGCGGCCTGCAGGGTGCGTGCGTCTTGCGCGGCATCCGCCGGCACCCCGGGCGCGGCCTCCACCTGGGCAGCAGACCAGGCCAGGGCGGCATCCAGCGCCAGCGCCTGGGGCGCGGCCTGCGCATCGGCCATGGCCAACAGGTGCCAGGCGCTGCCTGCCTGCACCAGTACGTGATCGGCCACCTGGCCGCCGCGCACCAGGGCGCAGCGCACGCCGCCATCCGGCAGCCGCTCGCCACGCGCCAGCGTGATGCTGCCGGTGGGGCGCGCTACGCCGGCCTGGGCCAGCAGCGCGCGCGCCACCATGGTCTCGCCCAGCGGCAGCGGCAGCGCATGCGCGCCGCATTGTTCCAGCACGCCGAACACCTGGGTCAGGCCCAAGCCGGCGCCGCCCTCGTCCTCGGGCAGCAGCGCATCGGCGAGGCCCGTGGCCTCCAGCTGCGCCCACAGCTGCTGCGTCGCAGGCGCAGCGCGCCCGCCGGATTCGATAGCGCGCACCACCGGGGGGGTGCACTGGTCGGCCAGCACCTGGCGGGCGGCGTCGGCAAACAGATCGTTGTCTTGGCTCATGTCGTGGCTCCGTTTCAGCGCAGGCCCAGGCCCCGGGCGATCATCCCGCGCAGGATGTCGCGCGTGCCGCCGCGCAAAGAGAACGAGGGCGAGGCCTCGGTCACGTATTTCAGGGTCATCAGCAGTTCCACCGGCACGTCTTCCGCCTCGCGGGCGAACAGGTCGTCGGCGATCGCCGCGGGGATCATCTGCTCCAGCGTGGTGCCCAGCTCCTTGACCAGCGCGGCCTCGACGATGGGGCTTTCACCGCGCACCAGCTTGTCCTGAATGGCCACCGACATGGCGCGCAACGGCGCGAGCTGCGTGAGCACCTGGCCCGCCAGGCGCTGGGCCGATTCCGTGCGCCCTTGCGGCGTGCGCACGTACTGAAGCCACTGGTCGAACAGCACGATGCTGGAGAACAGCCGCTCGGGCCCGCTGCGCTCGAAGGCGAGTTCCGCCGTCACCTGCACCCAGCCCTGGCCCTCGGCGCCGATGAGCGCATCGGGGCCCAACTGCACGTTGTCGAAGAACACCTCGCAGAAATGGCGGTCGCCCGAGAGGTCCTCGATGGGGCGCACCGTGACGCCGGGCAGCGACAGGTCCACGATGACCTGGGACAGGCCCTTGTGGCGGTCCTCGCTGCTGCCGGAGGTGCGCACCAGCGCAATCATGTACTGGCAGTGGTGCGCGTTGGTGGTCCAGATCTTCTGGCCGTTGAGCACAAAGCCCTGGTCATTGGGCGTGGCGCGCGTCCTCACGCTGGCCAGGTCCGAGCCCGAGCCCGGCTCACTCATGCCGATGCAGAAGAACGCCTCACCGCGGCACACCTTGGGGATGTAGAACTGCTTTTGCGCCTCGGTGCCGTACTTCAGGATCAGCGGCGCGCTCTGGCGGTCGGCAATCCAGTGCGAGCCCACGGGCGCGCCGCAGGCGAGGAACTCCTCCACCAGTACATAGCGCGTGAAGGCGCTGCGTCCGCCACCACCATATTCCTTGGGCAGCGTGACGCCGATCCAGCCGCGGGCGGCCAGCTTGCGGCTCAGCTCGCTGCTGTAGCCGCCCCACGAGCGCGCGCGGATATGCGCGGGCAGTTCGGCGATCGCCTCGGCCAGGAAGGCACGCACCTCGGCGCGCAGGGCCTCGTCCTCGGGAGGGATGCGCGTGAGCGCGAGTGAATCCAGGGTACTCATCCCAAAACTCCGTTGTCTCTGTAGGTTTGCAGTGCCTCGGGCGCAAGGCCGAGGTGGCGGGCCAGCACCGCATCGGTGTGCTGACCCAGTTGCGGGGGCGTATGGCGGTAGCTCACGGGCGTGTCCGACAGGCGCAGGGGGCTGGCCACCAGCGGCACGCTGCCCGCCTGGGGGTGCTGCATGGCGATCTGCATGCCGCGCGCCTTGACCTGCGGGTCGTCGAACACATCGCGCACAGTGTTGATCGGGCCGCAGGGCACGCCGTGCTGCTCCAGCAGGGCGATCCAGTCGCGCGTGGGCTTGCCCACCGTCACGCCGCGGATCAGCGCCACCAGTTCGTGGCGGTGCGCCACACGCGCGGCGTTGGTGGCAAAGCGCGCATCCTGCGCCCAGCCGGGCTGGCCCGCGGCGTGGCACAAGCGCGCGAACTGCCCGTCGTTGCCCACGGCCAGGATCATGTGGCCGTCGGCCGTGGGGAAGTCTTGGTAGGGCACGGTGTTGGGGTGGGCGTTGCCCATGCGCTGCGGCACCTTGCCGCCGTACAGGTAGTTCATGCCCTGGTTGGCCAGGCACGCCACGCCCACGTCCAGCAGCGCCAGGTCGATGTGCTGGCCGCGGCCGGTGTGCTCGCGCGCCTGCAGCGCGGCCAGGATGGCGGTGCTGGCGTACAGGCCAGTGAGGATGTCGGTGAGCGCCACCCCCACCTTCATCGGGCCGCCGCCGTCCTCGCCGTCGGGGCGGCCGGTGACGCTCATCAGCCCGCCCATGCCCTGGATCAGGAAGTCGTAGCCGGCGCGGTGCGCATACGGCCCGCTCTGCCCGAAGCCGGTGATGGAGCAGTACACCAGGCGCGGGTTGAGTGCGCTCAGCGAGGCATAGTCCAGCCCGTACTGCGCCAGACCGCCTGTCTTGAAGTTCTCCACCAGCACGTCGCACTGCTGCGCCAGGCGCCGCACCAGCTCCTGCCCCTCGGGGCGGGTGAAGTCGATGGTCACCGACTGCTTGTTGCGGTTGGTGCACATGTAGTAGGCCGACTCGCCCGTGGGCTGGCCGGCGGGGTCGGTCACGTAGGGCGGGCCCCAGGCGCGCGTGTCGTCGCCGCTGCCGGGGCGCTCCACCTTGATGACCTCGGCGCCCAGGTCACCCAGCGTCTGGCCGGCCCAGGGGCCGGCCAGCACGCGCGACAGGTCCAGCACCTTCACGTGCTGCAGCGCGCCGGGTTGCAGGGCGGCCGGCGAGGTCATTGCAGCGGCACCTTGGCCTGAGTGACGATGCGCTTCCACAGCGCGATCTCGTTCTTCTGGAACTCGTGCATCTGGGCGGGGCCGCCGGTCATGGGCGTGGCGCCCAGGCGCTCGTAAAAGGCGCGGGTCTCATCCATCTTGGAGATGGTGGTGAACAGCTCGGCCAGCTTGGCGGTCTCGGCCGCGGGTGTCTTGCTGCTGACCATCGCGCCCACCCAGGTGTAGGCCTCGAAGCCGGGCAGGCCGGCCTCGCTGGCGGTGGGCACGTCGGGCGAGGTGGCCACGCGCTTGTCCGCCGCCACGGCCAGCACCTTGACGCGCCCGCCCTTGGCCAGCTCCTGCACGGCCGTGACTTCGGCAAAGGCGTAGTCCACGGTGCCCGCCGCGAGGGCGGTCATGGTCTCGCCGGCGCCCTTGAACGGCACATGCACGGTCTGCACGCCGGCGCTGTCGTTGAGCAGCTCGCCCATGAGCTGGTAGCCGGCCGAGCCGGCGCCGAAGTTCACCTTGCCCGGGTGGGCCTTGGCATAGCTGACCAGCCCCTTGAGGTCGGCAAACGGCGCCTGCGGGGCCGTGGCCAGCATGGCGGGCGAACGCATCATCATGGTCAGCGGCGCAAAGTCCTTCACCGGGTCGTAGGGCAGCTCCTTGAACAGCGCCGCGTTCACCGCCAGCGTGGAGTTGCTGCCGATGAAGACGGTGTAGCCGTCGGCCGGGGCCGAGAGCACCTGCTTGACCGCGATGAAGCCGTTGGCGCCGGGCTTGTTCTCCACCACCACGGACTGGCCCGTGAGGTCCTGCAGCTTGCGCGCGAAGTAGCGCGCCGAGGTGTCGGTGCCGCTGCCGGGCCCGAACGGCACGACGAACTTGAGGGTCTTGGACGGGAAGGCCTGCGCCTGCACGGCGGGCGCGAGGGCGGCGCCCAGGGCCATGAGGCTGGCGCCCGCCAGGGCGCGCAGGGTGGTTCTGCGGTGGAATGCCATGTGCAATGTCTCCTTGGAGTCTCTGCTCCGCTACGGTGCCCCGCAAAGGGGTCGGAGTTGGCACTCTAGGCAGCACCTTGCATGCTGTCTAATATTAAGAATTTAGATTTCAATACTTTTTGCATATCGCATGAACCTCCGGCAACTCAGCCAGTTCGTCGCATTGGCGGAAACCGGCAACTTCCACCGCGCGGCCGAGCGCCTGCACATGGCGCAGCCGCCGCTGTCGGTGTCCATCCGCAAGCTGGAGGAGGAACTCGGCAGCCCCCTGTTCGAGCGCACCACCACGGGCGTGGTGCTCACCCCGGCCGGCGAAGCCATGCTGGGGGACGCGCGCCGCGCGCTGTTCCACGCCCAGCAGTGCCGCCAGGCGGTACAGGACGCGCGGGAGGGCGAGGGCGGGCTGCTGCGCCTGGGCATCATCGGCTCGGCCACCTATGCGCTGCTGCCGCAGCTCATTCCGTCACTGCGCCAGCGCTATCCGCAGATCGAGTTGGAGCTGAGCGAAGCCACGTCGTCCGAGATCCTGGAGGGGCTGGTGTCGCGGCGCTTCGATGCCGGCCTGCTGCGCTACCCGGTGCTGGACCCGAGCGGCTTCGAGCTGCTGCCGCTGGACCGCGACGACTTCGTGCTGGCCGTGGCCGAGAGCAGCCCGCTGGCGCAGCGCGACGCCATCGCGCTGGCCGAGGCCGCGCACGAGCCCTTCATCATGTACCCGCAGCACAAGGTGCCCAGCCTCTCGGCCCTGGCCATGATGCGCTGCCAGTTCTCTGGCTTTGCGCCGCGCGTGGCACAGGAGGCGATGCAGGTGCAGACCATCATGAGCCTGGTGGCCTCGGGCCTGGGCGTGGGCCTGGTGGCCAGCGTGGCGCGGCAGGTGGTGCCGCGCGGCGTGAAATGCCTGGCGCTCACCGACAACCCGCCGGGCTTTCACGTGGGCATTGCGCTGGCGCGCCTGGCCGGCGGCACCAGCCGCGTGGTGGAGCGCTTCACCGAGCACGCGCTGCGCTTTGCCAGCGTGCCGCGCGTGGAAGGAGAGAACTGGGACAAACCGGGCTGAACCGCCCGTCCATCAAGCGTGATTAGCTATCTTTTATGAAGCACCACCGGCCGCACGCCGCGCGGCAAAGTCCACGTACCACGCCAGGCAGCCGGGATTGGCCATCGCGTCCGGGTTGACCACCTTGTCCATCGGCTGACCCAGCAGCAGCTTCTTGACGGGCAGCTCCTGCTTCTTGCCGCTCAGCGTGCGCGGCACCTCGGCCACCTGCACGATTTCGTCGGGCAGGAAGCGCGGGCTCAGGCTGGCGCGGATGGCGTCGTTGATCCGCGCGCGCAGGCCGTCGTCCAGCACCAGGCCGCTGCGCAGCACCACGAACAGCGGCATGTAGCTCGCGCGGCCCAGGTATTCCAGGTCCACCACCAGGCTGTCGAGCACCTCGGGCAGGGCCTCGACGGCGCTGTAGATCTCGCTCGTGCCCATGCGCAGGCCGTGGCGGTTGATGGTGGCGTCGCTGCGGCCGTAGATCACGCAGCCGGGGCGGGCGCTGGAGCCGATCTCGATCCAGTCGCCGTGGCGCCAGACGGCCCCGGCCTCGGGCCCCAGATCCCCGCCGCCGGGCCTGCGGCCATGGCCGGGCGGGTACATGTCGAAGTAGCTGGCGCGGTAGCGCGCGCCATCGGCGTCGCCCCACAGGAACAAGGGCATGGACGGGATGGGCTGGGTGCACACCAGCTCGCCCACGGCGTCCAGTACCGGGCGGCCTCGTTCGTCCCAGGCCTCGACGGCTGCGCCCAGCATGCGGCACTGCATGCGCCCGGGCGTTTGCGGCAGCTCGCGATTGCCGCCGATGAAGGAGCCCGCGAAGTCGGTGCCGCCGGAGATGTTGCACCACCAGACCTGAGGCACGCCCGCGCTGGCCAGGAGTTGCGATCCCCACCGCTGCACTTCGGCAGGCAGCGGCGACCCCGTGGAGCCCAGCACGCGGATCGCCGACAGATCGCCGCAGGCCGCAGGGGTGATCCCGGCCTTCATGCAGTGGCCGTAGAACGCGGCGCCAGCGCCGAAGAAGGTCACGCGCTCCTCGGCTGCCATGCGCCACAGCACTGTCCAGTCGGGCCGCTCCTTGCTGCCGCCGGGGTTGCCGTCGTACAGCACGCAGGTGGTGCCGCCCAGCAGGCCGCCGACCTGGGCGTTCCACATGATCCAGCCGGTGGAGCTGTACCAGTGGTAGCGCTCGCCCAGGGAGTTGGGCGCGTAGCTGCAGCCGATGTCGTTGTGCAGCACCGCCAGCTGCAGCATCACCAGCAACATGCCGCCATGGCCGTGCACGATGGGCTTGGGCAGGCCGGTGGTGCCGCTGGAATAGACGATCCACAGCGGGTGGTCGAACGGCAGCCACGCCGGTTCAAAGGCCGCAGTCTCTGCATCATTTCGGGCGATGACGCTTGCGTAGCAAGCGGTATCAGCTACTGTTTTTGAAGCATCCAGGTTGTTCACCAGCACCACGTGGCGCAGCGTGGGCAGTTGCGCGCGCAGTTCCGCCAGCACGTCGCAACGGTCGTGGTCGCGCCCCCCATAGGTGACGCCGTCCACGACCAACAGCACCGTCGGTGCGATCTGGCGGAAGCGGTCCAGCACCGCGTGCGTGCCCATGTCGGGCGCGCACAGGCTCCACACCGCACCGATGCTGGCGCAGGCCAGGAAGGCGACGATGGTCTCGGGGATGTTGGGCAGGTAGGCTGCCACGCGATCGCCGGGCTGTACGCCTTGGGCCCTCATGTGCAGCGCCAGCGCCGCCACCTGCCGGCGCAGCGCGGGCCAGGACAGCTCGCGGCGCTCGCCGCGTTCGTTGCGGCCGATGAGGGCCGGCTGGCCCGCGGCCTGTGCGGCGTCCACATGGCGCAGCACCTGGCGCGCGTAGTTCACCTGCGCGCCGGGAAACCACTGCGCCCCCGGCATCACGTTCTTTGCGAGTACCGCGCTGTGCGGCGTGGGCGACTGCAGGTCGAAATAGTCCCAGACGCTCTGCCAGAAGGCGTCCAGATCGGTGGTGGACCAGCGCCAGAGCGCGTCGTAATCGTCAAAGCGCAGGCCGTGCTGCGCCTGCAGCCAATCCTGGTAGCGGCGTATCTGGGGCGCGTAAGGCGGGTGTGTTGGGGGGATGTTGTGGTGTGTCTCCATGCGCACAGCCTAGCGCGGTCGCGGTCGCCGTGCGCGCCACGCGTGACAACTGGCCGGTCGCACCTGGCCGGCGGCACCTCGCCGGCCGCACCTGGCCTCAGCGCCGCGGCTGCTCCGTCACGCTGGTGATGGCATAGCCCTTGTCGCGCAGCTGCCGTCCGGGCTCGGGAATACCAAGGTCGTTCCAGTGCGCCTGGGTTTCGTCCCGTTCCACGGCGCGGTGCTCGCAGTTCCAATCGGTATTGATGGCCTCCTGCGGTATGGGCTTGCCCTCGGGCACGGCCAGATGGGAATAACGCCCCTCGGCTTCGGATCGGCGGTAGATGTCCACGCGCATGTCGGGTCCTTTGCTTGCTGGTTGCAGGGTTCTCCACTGTAGTGAGACCATCGCCCGCCCGGCGTAGGAAGCGGCCGCATGGCCGCCGTGCTTGACGCAAGGCAAGATCGCCGCTTTCTGCCCTGCCGACAATTGCCCGCTGTTGCCACTGCCGGCGGCCTGTTTCTGAATCATGACAACACAAGACGTTTCCTCTCAGCGCAGCGACGTGCTCGTCGTGGGTGCGGGGCCTGCCGGGCTGTCGCTGGCGGCCTCGCTGGCCCAGGCCGGCATGCAGGTCACGGTGCTGGAGCAGCAACCCGCCTCCACGCTGGCCGCGCCCCCGGCCGACGGGCGCGAGATTGCACTCACCCACCCCAGCGTGGCCACGCTGCAGCGCATCGGCAGCTGGCAGCGCCTGGCCGCGCACGAGGTCGGCCTGCTGCGCGAGGCGCAGGTGCACGACGGCCCCGTGGGCCAGCGCGGGGCCATGCAGCTGCACGCAGGCGGCAGCGGCGTCCAGCATCTGGGCTGGATCGTGCCCAACCACGCGCTGCGCCGCACGGCCTACGAGGTAGCCGCGCACACGCCCGGCGTACGACTGGTCACCGAGGCGCGCGTCACCCGCGTGGCCGTCACGCCCGCGCATGCCGAGCTGGAATACACCGACACCCGCAACCTCGACGCAGCGCCCCTGCGTCTGCAGGCCCCGCTGCTGGTGGCGGCCGACAGCCGCTTTTCCGCCACGCGGCGCCAGTTGGGCATCGGCGCAGCCATGCACGACTTCGGCCGCACGGTCATCGTCTGCCGCCTGCGCCATGAACTGCCGCACCACGAGGTCGCGCACGAGTGCTTCGGCTACGAGCAGACGCTGGCGATCCTGCCGCTGCCGGGCGACCTGGTCGATGGCGCGCCGATGTGCTCGGCCGTGGTCACCACCGGCGCGGCGCATGCGCAGGAGTTGCTGGCACTGCCCCCTGAGGCATTCGCCGCACGCGTGCAAGCCCAGTTCAAGGACCGCCTGGGCGCAATGCGGCTGGTGGGCGAGCGCCACGCCTACCCGCTGGTCGCCGTGTATGCGCACCGCTTCGCCGCCGCGCGCTGCGCGCTGCTGGGTGACGCGGCCGTCGGCATGCACCCGGTGACGGCGCACGGGTTCAACCTGGGGCTGGCGGGTGTGGACAGCCTCACGCGCACTCTCACCCAGGCACGCGAGCGTGGCGCGGACATCGGCGCCGCCAGCGTGCTGGAGGGTTACGCGCGCGGCCATCACCGCCACGCCTGGCCGCTGTACCAGGGCACGAATGCCATCGTGCGCCTGTACACCGACGACCGGCCGCTGCCCCGCCTGCTGCGCCAGGTGGTGCTGGCGGGCGCCAACCGGCTGCCGCCCCTCAAGGGCGCCATCGTGAGCCAGCTCACAGGCCGGCGCCCCGCCTGGCCCAGCGCCGCACCTTAGTGCGCACACCGCCATCCAACTGGAGGGGCAGGCACTCGCTGCCTGTCCCGGCCTACGTCCTGCGGCACACCCATCCATAATGGCCGCATGGACAACCTGTTGGACCATCTCAGCGAGACCGACACCCGCGCACGCACCGTCGAAGAGCTCACCCGGCCACTGCTGGAGCTGCTGGAAGACATCACCGGGTTCGAATCCACCTACCTCACGGTGGTGGACCTGGAGCGGGGTGTGCAGCGTGTGCTGTACGCGCGCAACACGCGCCAGATGCAGATCCCGGAGGGACTGAGCGTGCCCTGGCACGACACGTTGTGCAAACGCGCGCTGGACGAGGGCCGCCCCTTCACCGCCGACGTGGGGCAATGCTGGGGCGATTCGCAGGCCGCCGCGGCGCTGGGCATCCAGACCTACGCCAGCACACCGGTGCGCATGGCCGACGGCCAGCTCTACGGCACGCTTTGCGCCGCCAGCGACGAGCGCCAGGAGCTCACTTCGCAGGCGCGCAACGCGCTGACGCTGTTCGCGCGGCTCATTGGCCAGCAGGTCGAGCGCGAGCTGCTGCTGCAGCAATTGCTGCAGGCCAATGCCCGGCTGGCGGCCTATGCGGCGACCGATGCCCTTACCGGCCTACCCAACCGCCGCGCGCTGCGCGAAATGCTGCACCAGCAACTGGCGCAAGGCGCGCGCCAGGGCACGGCGGTGCTGATCGCCTTCATGGACCTGGACGGTTTCAAGGCGATCAACGACACCTATGGCCACGAGGTGGGCGACCTCTTCCTGGCCGACATGGCCGAGCGGCTGCGCGGCGCCGCGCGCGCGCAGGACTTCGTCGCACGCTACGGGGGCGATGAGTTCGTGGCCGTAGGCCCCGGCCCCGCGCCCGGCCCGGCGCTGGAGGCGGCCCGCCAGGGGTTCGGCCAGCGCCTGGCACAGGCCACGCGCGGGCGCTTTGGCGGGGCGGACGCCCCCATCGACTACGCGGGCGCCAGCGTGGGTGTGATCGCCGTGCTCCCCAACGACATGACGGCCGACGAGGCGCTGCGCGAGGCCGACCGCGCCATGTACGCCGCCAAGAAGGCGCGCCGCGCCGTGCGCTGAACAAGCCCCCGCACGGGCATGCGCGGCAGGGGGCCGGGATAATCCGCCGCTCTGCCAGCCCCCTCCACCCCTTTGCCCATGCCCGCAGCCCTGCCCCGCGTGCTGTCCGTCATCCCGCCGATGACGCAGCTCAACACGCCCTACCCCTCCACCGCCTACCTCACGGGCTTTCTGCGCTCGCGCGGCGTGCCGGCGTGGCAGGAGGACCTGGCGATCGCGCTGGTGTTGCGGCTGCTCTCGCGCGACGGTCTCGCGCAGGTCGCCGAAAGGGCGCGGGCCCTGCCCGCAAACGCGCAGAGCCCGGCGGTGCAGTTCTTTCTTGCACAGCAGGAGCGGTACCTGGCCACCATCGGCCCAGCCATGGCCTTTTTGCAGGGGCGCGACAGCACCCTCGCGCACCGCATCGTGGGCCGCCACTACCTGCCGGAGGGGCCGCGCTTCGCGGCGCTGGACGTGTACGAGGACGACGGCAGCGGCGACCCGCTGGGCTGGGCCTTCGGCGCCCTGGGCCTGACCGACAAGGCCAAGCATCTGGCCACGCTGTACCTCAACGACCTGGCGGACGTGCTGCAGGGCGCCGTGGACGCGCGTTTCGAGTTTGTGCGATACGCCGAACAGCTCGCCGGCAGCCAGCCCACGTTCGACCCGCTGGCCGACGCGCTGGCGCAGGCGCCGACCTTCTTGGACGAGGTGCTGCAGCAGCTCACCCATGAGGCCGTCGCGCGCCACCAGCCCGGCGTGGTGCTGCTCTCGGTGCCCTTCCCGGGCTCGGTGTACGGCGCGTTTCGCATTGCCCAGGCCCTCAAGGCACAGCACCCGCACATCGTCACCGTGCTGGGCGGCGGCTTCGTCAACACCGAGCTGCGCGAGCTGGCCGACCCACGGGTGTTCGATTTTTTCGACTACGTGACGCTGGACGCCGGCGAGCGCCCGCTGCTCGCGCTGCTGGAGCACCTGCAAGGCCAGCGCGGGCGCCAGCGGCTGGTGCGCACCTTTGTGCGCAATGACGATGGTGCCGTGCAGTACATTCACCTGGCAGAGCCCGACGTCGCCTTTGCCGAGATCGGCACGCCCACCTGGGACGGCCTGCCGCTTCAGCGCTATCTGTCGCTGCTGGACATGCTCAACCCCATGCACCGGCTGTGGAGCGACGGGCGCTGGAACAAGCTCACCGTGGCGCACGGCTGCTACTGGAAGAAGTGCAGCTTCTGCGACGTGAATCTGGACTACATCGGCCGCTACGAGGGCGCCAGCGCCCAGGTACTGGCCGACCGCATCGCGGCCATCGTGGCCGAGACCGGGCAGACCGGTTTTCACTTCGTCGATGAAGCCGCGCCGCCCAAGGCCCTCAAGGCGCTCGCGCAGGAGCTGATCGCACGCGGCACCGGCATCTCCTGGTGGGGCAACGTGCGCTTTGAAAAGACCTTCACGCCCGAGCTGGCCGAGCTGCTGGCCGACGCGGGCTGCATCGCCATCTCGGGCGGGCTGGAGGTCGCCTCCGATCGGCTGCTGGGCCTGATGAAGAAGGGTGTCAGCGTGGACCAGGTGGCGCGCGTGACCCGCGCATTCAGCGACGCGGGCATCCTAGTGCATGCCTACCTCATGTACGGCTTTCCGTCGCAGACCGTGCAGGACACGGTGGACGCACTGGAGTACGTGCGCCAGCTGTTCGGCAACGGCTGTATCCAGAGCGGGTTCTTTCACCGCTTCGCTTGCACCGTGCACTCGCCCGTGGGCCAGAACCCCGCGGAATACGGCATCACCCTCGCGCCGCTGCCGCCCGGCGGCTTCGCCAAGAACGACGTGGCCTTCGTCGACCCCACGGGCGTGGACCACGACGCACTGGGCGCGGGGCTCAAGAAAGCCATCTACAACTACATGCACGGCATCGGGCTGGAAGAGGACGTGCGCATGTGGTTCCCGTTCCGCGTACCCAAAACCACGGTCAAGCGCGACCGCATCGCACGGGCGCTGGCATCGCGCGGCTGACTGCAATGTGCCATGGCCGGTTGCGCGGGGGCGTCAGAGTCCGCGAGACCCTGTGGCGGGTGCCAACGCGGAACATGGCCTCCACCACCTGTCATTGCGTATAGCAGCCCCGGCAACCCGCGCAGTCAGGGCGCCCGGTAGGTCAACGCATGGCGTCAACGCTGCCTCGACAGGCTGACTTCTGAACAAGAAAAGAGCGCCTCCGCCATTTTTCGCACAATTGTGCTAAATTGCGCTCCATCATGGATGCCAAGACCCAGAAGGCGGAATTCACACGCATGGCCATCATCGGCGCGGCGCTGGACCTGGCCGCGGCCGAGGGGCTGGAGGCCATCACGCTGCAGGCCGTGGCCGACCGCGTGCAGCTGTCCAAGAGCGGCGTGTTCTCTCGCGTGGGTTCGCGCGAGGCGCTGCAGAAGGCCGTGATCGAGGAATTCGGTCGCCGCTTCATCGCCGACGTGTTCGTGCCCGCCATGCAGCAGCCCAAGGGCCTGCCGCGCCTGGACACCATCGTGCGGCGCTGGATCGCGCGCACCCGCGACGTGGAGGCCCACCAGGGTTGCATTTTCACGGCCGGCGCGTTCGAGCTGGACGACCGCGAAGGCGAGCTGCGCGACCTGCTGCTCAGCGAGGTGCTGCGCTGGCGCGCCGCGCTGCGCCGCACGGTGTTGCAGGCCGTCGAGGCCGGGCATCTGCGCGCCGATACGTCCGCCGACCAGCTGGCGGGCGAGATCAGCGCGCTCATCATGGGCCAGCTGCACGACGTGCGCTTCCTGCGCGACCCGCAGGCGGCGCATCGCACCGAGGCGTCCTGGGAGCGCCTGGTCAAGAGTTACCAAGCCTGAATCCGCGGGGCGTGGCACGGAACCCTTGTTTTTCTTTTCCCAAATTTCGCACAACCGTGCGAATAAAGGAGCAATCATGCTGATCATGCTTTTCATCGCGGCCGTCGTGGCCGCCCTGCGCCTGTCCTGGTGTGCGCTGCGGCTGCTGCGCGCCCTGCCACGCAGCAATGCCGACTGGATCTTCTACTGAGCCCACACCATGACCCCCACCGCATTGCAGACCACTCCTGCCTACTACCGTAACGTCACGGGCGTGCGCGCCCTGCGCTGGGCGATGGCCGCCACCCAGCGGCTGTGGCCCACGCTGGCGGTGCGCGCGGCCTACCGGCTGTTCGGCACGCCGCTGCCGCTGCGCCGGCCGGCCCGCAACGCGCCCTGGGGCGCCCTCTGGCGCGTGGAGCGCTGGCCGTTTGAGGACGCCGAGATCACCCTCTACCGCCACCACGCCGCACAGGGCCCCACGGCCCTGCTGCTGCACGGATGGGGCGGCCAGGCGGGGCAGATGCAGAGGCTGGCCGACGCACTGGCGGACGGCGGCCTGGCCCCCGTGCTGGTGGACATGCCGGCGCATGGCCGCAGCCGCGGCCGGGTGAGCAACCTCCCTCAGTTCTCCCGCGCGCTGGAGTACGTGGCCGAGCGACTGCGCGCCGAGGGCGCGTCGCTGGGCGCCGTGGTCGCGCATTCGCTGGCGGCCAACGCCGCGGCGCATGCGGCCAGTCGGGGCCTGCCCGCGGATCGGCTGGTGCTGCTGGCGCCTCCGGCCTCGCCACACGAGTTCACGCGGGTGTTCGCCCAGGTGTTCGGTCTGACGGAGCGCACCCGCGCGGCCATGCAGCAGCGCATCGAGGCGCGCGAGGGCATCCTGATGCGCCAGTTCGAGCCCGCCGCCGTGGGCCCGCGCGTGGCCGTGCCCACGCTGGTGGTGCACGACCGCGGCGACCGCGTGAACCGCCTTGCCGATGGCGAGGCTTTCCGCGACGCGATCGCTGGCGCGCGCCTGCTGGTCACCGAGGGGCTGGGGCACAGGGGCATGCTGCAAGCGCCCGAGGTGCTGCAGGCGGTGGCCGCCTTCGCGCAGGCGGCACCGGCACCAGGCAAACAGGATGAACAAGCCCTAACATCGCCCCACTTTTCATAACAAGGAGTGATTGATGGGACTTTTCCAATGGACGGAGCGCCCGGCGCAGGTGCTGCAATCGGGCGGGGTGATCGGCCCCGACGAACGCCTGCCCTGGCCGCAAACGGGGCTGATGGGCATCCAGCACGTGATTGCCATGTTCGGCGCCACGGTGCTGGCGCCCATCCTGATGGGGTTCGACCCCAACGTGGCGGTGCTGATGAGCGGCATCGGCACGCTGATCTTCTTCCTCATCACCGGCGGCAAGGTCCCGAGCTACCTGGGCTCGTCGTTCGCCTTCATCGGCGTGGTGATCGCGGCCACGGCCTATGCAGGCAAGGGGCCCAACGCCAACATCGGCGTGGCGCTGGGCGGCATCATCGCCTGCGGCCTGGTGTACACGCTGGTGGGCGTGGTGGTGCACCTGGTGGGCACGGGCTGGATCGAGCGCTTCATGCCCCCGGTGGTCACCGGCGCGGTGGTGGCCGTGATCGGGCTGAACCTGGCCGGCATCCCCATCAAGAACATGGCGGCCAACAACTTCGAGGCCTGGATGCAGGCCCTGACCTTCGTGTGTGTGGCGCTGGTGGCGGTATTCACCAGCGGCATGCTGCAGCGCCTGCTGATCCTGGTGGGACTGATCATCGCCAGCCTGCTGTACGCGCTGCTGACCAACGGCATGGGCCTGGGCAAGCCGATCGACGTGTCGGGCATCGCCAACGCCGCCTGGTTTGGCCTGCCGCAGTTCCATGCGCCGGTGTTCGAGGCCAACGCCCTGCTGCTCATCGTGCCCGTGGTCATCATCCTGGTGGCCGAGAACCTGGGCCACATCAAGGCCGTGACGGCCATGACCGGCAAGAACCTGGACCAGTACATGGGCCGCGCCTTCATCGGCGACGGCGTGGCGACGATGGTGAGCGGCGCGGCCGGCGGCACGGGCGTGACGACGTACGCCGAGAACATCGGCGTGATGGCCGCCACGCGCATCTACTCCACGGCGGTGTTCCTGGTCGCGGCGCTGCTGGCGGTGCTGCTGGGCTTCTCGCCCAAGTTCGGCGCGCTGATCCAGGCGATCCCGCTGCCGGTGATGGGCGGCGTGTCCATCGTGGTGTTCGGCCTGATTGCGATTGCCGGCGCCAAGATCTGGGTGGACAACCGGGTGGACTTCTCGCAGAACAAGAACCTCATCGTGGCGGCGATCACGCTGATCCTGGGCACGGGCGAATTCACGCTGAAGTTCGGCGACTTCGCGCTGGGCGGCATCGGCACCGCGACCTTCGGCGCCATCGTGCTCTACGCGGCCCTGAACCGCGGCAAGTAAGGCTGGGCGGGAGCGCCCAGGCGCGCTCCCATATCCATAGCTGCTAGCGCTTATTCTGAAACGATTCAAGGCACTTTCCGCCTTGATAATCAACCGTAACAAGCGCCAACAGCTCTTTTTTTAGTAGCAAACAGATCAACGCCGCAGCAGTGACCACACCATCTCGATGCCCGCCGTGAGCAGGTCGAACTCGTCGCTGCGCGTGCCCTCCAGCCGTTCGCGCTGGCGCGCACGCTCCTCCCGCGCACGGTTGCGCTCCAGCGCCACCAGCGCGTCGGCCAGGGCGTCGGGCGAGGCGGCGTCCGCCGGCGCGGTCTGACGGGCGGCGCTGCCGTGGCGCGCCAGGGCCTTGTCCACCGCCTGCGGGTCCAGCAGCGACAGGGCCGAGCGGCAGTAAGGGCAGGCGTGGTCGTGACGGATGTCCACGGTGCCGCCGCAGCTTGTGCAGTTGATGGTGCCCACACGCTCGGCCAGCGCCTCGATCTCCATCGTGGACAGGTGCCGCACGAAGCCCTTCTCGACCATGAACGAGCCAAAGGTCGAAAAGCGCCCGTGGCGCGCCGCGCAGCGGTAGGTGACGTAGCGCCCGCCCTGCGCCACGTCGTAGCCCTTGGCCAGCGCCTGGCTGCAGCGCGGGCAGCGCAGCCGGTCGGCCAGCGGGTGGTGTGCGTCGCCTCGGTGCTGGTGCAGCAGCTCGAACAGCTCCAGCACGGCCGCCGGCGCCAGGCGCGTGTTCTCCTGCGGGTCGAACCACATGCCCTGGCAGGCAAAGCACAGGTCCAGCTCCAGCGTGCCTCCGGTGCTGGCGGCAAATCGCCGGATCTCGGAGGGCTGGCGGCACGAGGGGCAAAGCGGTGTGAACGGCATGGTGGACGCGATCGTACTGCCTGCCCGGCCGTTGCCGCGACGCGGCCGTGCCTGCGCGTGCGGCCTGCGTCAGCGCGGTGTAAGGCCAGGGTTATCCCTAGCCGCGCACGGAGCGGCTGCTAAGATTTACGCTCTTTTTTGCGCCCCGCGCCAGCTGCCCGCCAGGCCTGCACGGGGCGCTTGTCCGTCTGGAGTTAGCGTGTCCACCTCGTCGTCCCCCCGTATCCAGCACCCCGGTCTGGCCCAGAAAATCATGAGCGCGGCCGAAGCCGCGGCCCTGATCCCGGCCGGCGCCAATATCGGCATGAGCGGCTTCACCGGCGCGGGCTATCCCAAGCAGGTGCCCCAGGCGCTGGCCGCGCGCATCGAGGCCGAGCATGCAGCAGGCCGGCCGTTCCAGGTCAACGTGTGGACAGGCGCCTCCACCGCGCCCGAACTGGACGGCGCGCTGGCCAAGGTGAACGGCATCCACCAGCGCCTGCCGTTCCAGTCGGACCCGATCTGCCGCGACAAGATCAACGCGGGCGAGGTGCACTACCTGGACATCCACCTCTCGCACGTGGCGCAGCACGCGTGGTTCGGCTTCCTGGGCCCCATGCAGGTGGCCGTGGTGGAGGTGCTGGGCATCCTGCCCGACGGCCGCCTGATCCCCTCGTCCGCCGTGGGCAACAACAAGACCTGGCTGGAGATCGCCGACAAGGTGATCCTCGAGGTGAACTCGCTGCCCCCGATCGAGATGGAGGGCATGCACGACATCTACTACGGCACGGCCATCCCGCCGCGCCGCCAGCCTATCCACCTGACGCAGGCCACCGAGCGCATCGGCGAGCCCTACCTGCGCGTGGACCCGTCCAAGGTGATCGCGGTGGTCCAGACGCACCAGCGCGACCGCGACACGGCCTTCGCCAAACCCGACGCAGTCTCCAACCAGATCGCGGCGCACATCATCGACTTCCTGGCCCACGAGGTGAAGGTGGGCCGACTGCCCAAGAACATGCTGCCGCTGCAGTCGGGCGTGGGCAACGTGGCCAACGCGGTGCTGACCGGGCTGCTGGACGGCCCGTTCGACGAACTGCTGGGCTTCACCGAGGTGCTGCAGGACGGCATGCTGGAGCTGATCAAGCGCGGCAAGATGACTGCGGCGTCGGCCACCGCGATCTCGCTGAGCAGCGAGGCGCTGAAGGACTTCAACGAGCACATTGCCTTCTACCGCGACCGCATCGTGCTGCGCCCGCAGGAGATCAGCAACCACCCCGAGCTGGTGCGGCGCCTGGGCGTGATCGCCATGAACGCCATGATCGAGGCCGACATCTACGGCAACATCAATTCCACGCACGTGATGGGCTCGGCCATGATGAACGGCATCGGCGGCTCGGGCGACTATGCGCGCAACGGCTACCTGTCGTTCTTCGTCACGCCCTCGGTGGCCAAGGGCGGCAAGGTGAGCTGCATCGTGCCCATGGTCTCGCACGTGGACCACACCGAGCACGACACGCAGATCATCGTCACCGAGCAGGGCCTGGCCGACCTGCGCGGCCTGTCGCCACGCCAGCGCGCGCAGGTCATCATCGACAAGTGCGCGCACCCGGACTTCCGCCCGCTGCTGCAGGACTATTTCGACCGCGCGCGCAGCAAGGGCGCGCAGCACACGCCCCACATCCTGGGCGAGGCCTTGTCCTGGCACGAGCGCTGCCTGGCCACGGGCAGCATGCTGCCCTGAGGGCCCAGCCGTCCCTGGCGCCCCGGGGCCTACAGAAAGAACGGAGAACTGGCGCGCCCCAGGCAAGGGCCTGGACCGGCCGCGCCGCCCCCTGGCCGTGGGGCGCGCCCCCTGCCCGCATCGCGCAGCAAATACGAGAGCGGGACTGCGGGGCGCGCTAGCTGCCTGCGCAGGCTTGGACGGCCCCGAAGGGCTGCTGCCTTGGGCTGCACCGAGGCGCAAAGCGCCTCAGCGGTGCCGTGTTCAGGCGATGAAGCGGCCCGTGCTGCCCAGCACGCCCAGGTCGATGAAGCGCGAGCCCACGTAGGGCGCCTGGCCGCTGTAGTCCACCACGAAGCCGCCCAGGTCCAGGTTGCGGATGCCCGCCAGCGCCGCGCGCAGCTTGGGCTGGGTCACGTCCTTGCCGGCGCGGTCCAGGCCTTCGATGAGCACGCGCGCGTTCACGTAGGCCTCCAGGCTGCCTTGCGAGAACTCGCTCTTGCCCTGCGCGCGCATGGCGGACTGGTAGTCGCGCACCAGCTGCAGCTTGGCGCGGTTGGGGTCGGGCACGATCATGGACAGCGCGAGGCCGCTGCCGTCCTCGCCCAGCTGGCCCAGGCTGGCGCTGGGCAGCGTCACGCTCAGGCCGGCCATGAGCACGCCGGGCGATTCCTTCTTGATGCCGCGCACCAGGCCCACGGACACCGTGCCCGCGGTCGCCAGCAGAACGGCCGAGGGGCGCGCCGCGGCCACGGCCTGCAGCACCTGCGGCAGGTTCTTGCCGTCGGTGGCCACGGCCACCTGCACGGCGGGCTTCATGTTCAGTGCCGCCAGGGCGCGCGTGGCGTCCTCCAGCATTTCGCGGCCGTAGCCGTTGTCCAGGTACACCACACCGATGCCCTTCAGGCCCATGCCCGCCAGGCGCTGGATGAGGCGCTGCACCTCGTCGGTGTAGCTGGCGCGCACATGGAACACGTTGCGCGTGCTCTTGCGCAGCGACGACGCGCCCGTGATCGGCGCCACGTAAGGAATACCGGCCTCTTCCACCAGCGGCACGATGGCCGCGTTGTTGGGCGTGCCCACGCACGACAGCAGCGCCAGTGCACTGCCCTGGCCGATGATCTGCTTGACGTTGGCCAGCGTGCGCTCGGGGTCATAGGCGTCGTCCACCATCTGCAGCTGCAGCGTGCGCCCATGCACACCGCCGCGCGCGTTGGCCTGCGCGAAAGCAGCGCCCGCGCCCAGCTGGATGTCGGTGCCAAAGCCCAGCAGCGGGCCGCTCATGGCGGCCGAGCAGCCGATCGAGAGGGCCTTGGCGGACACGCCTGGCGCGTCCTGCGCACGGGCCGGGAGCACGAAGGCCGGCGCGGCCGCGAGGGCGGCGGCTCGGCCGGCTTGGAGGACAAACTGGCGGCGTTGCATGGTCAAAGGAATGTGTGGGTTGGATGGGAAGGCTGCCCCGCGGCGCCCCGGCCCGCTGATGGGCCACGCAAAGCACTGCGCACGGGAAACGGATAAGCTCCAAACGAGCAAACCGGTCGATTCTGGGCGCGTGGAGGTTGCAACTTCCGCCACCGAGCCCACCAATCGTGCCAAAGCCCGGCGCCGCTGCCGGGCGCAGCCCTGATGTGAGACCCCTCAGCCCATGTCCCTCTGGAAAAAACCCACCACCCTCGCGCTGCTCACCGCCTCCAGCGCCAACACCGCCGTGAGCCACCTGGGCATCGAGTTCACCGAAGTCGGCGACGACTTCCTGCGCGCGCGCGTGCCCGTGGACGAGCGCACGCGCCAGCCCTTCGGCCTGCTGCACGGCGGCGTGAGCGTGGTGCTGGCCGAGACACTGGGCTCGGTGGGCGCCTACCACGCCAGCCCCGAGGGCTGGCTGGCCGTGGGCCTGGACATCAACGCCAACCACCTGCGCGCCGCCAGGAGCGGATGGGTCACGGGCACGGCCCGGCCGGTGCACATCGGCAAGACCACACAGGTCTGGCAGATCGACATGGTGAACGACGCGGGCGAGCTGACCTGCGTGTCGCGCATCACCATGGCGATGCTGGCGCCGAAATAAAGGCATCCCCCTGAGGCGCTGCGCGGCGTCTGCTGGCGTGGCCTGCTCTGCGGCCTTCGGAAGGGCAGCGTGACGAGGGATCGCGCGCCGGCACCGTTCCTGGCCTCAGCGGGAACATGGGTCCAATCGGGGTGTAACGCTTGATGGGTAAACGACAGAAGCTACTTTTTTAATAGCAACACCACCCCACTCGCGCCCAAAGACAGCGCCTGCGGCCCACAGCCCGCTCCGCGCGTTTGCCAGGGGGGCCTGCGCTGCGGCTTTCGGAAGGTTGGAGCGCGGTGATGGGTTGCGCGCCGGCGCACCTGCCGCGTTGCGGTGACTTATGCGCCCCATCGTGTTATGCGTCCAATCGTGCCGCAGCGCTTGACCAGTCTGCGCTGTCAGCTACTTATTCAGTAGCATCGTTCTGGCGTGCCAGGCGCTCGCTCTTCCAGTAGACCTCGCTGCCGCCGTCCATGCGGTTGAGCGCGCGCGAGAGCACGAACAGCAGGTCGGACAGGCGGTTCAGGTACTGGCGCGGCGCGGGGCGCATGGTCTCGTGCTGCTGCAGCGCCACCACGGCGCGCTCGGCACGGCGGGCCACCGTGCGGCACACATGGGCCTGGCAGGCGGCGCGCGTGCCCGCGGGCAGGATGAATTCCAGCAGCCGCGGCAGCTCGGCGTTGTAGCGCGCGAGCGCGTTGTCCAGCTGCAGCAGCGCATCGTCCTTGAGCAGCTCGTAGCCGGGCATGGACAGCTCGCCGCCCAGGTTGAACAGCTGGTGCTGCACGTCGATCAGCAGCTCGCGCATGTCCGCGGGCAGCGGCTCGCACAGGAGCAGGCCGATGTGGGAGTTGAGCTCGTCCACGTCGCCCATGGCCTGCGGGCGGCCGCTGGCCTTGGACACGCGGGTGTTGTCGCCCAGGCCCGTGGACCCGTCGTCGCCGGTGCGCGTGGCGATTTGTGTCAGTCTGTTTCCCATGGCGCGTTTCCTCCTCATTCGGGGCCGGGGCGACGATTGTGCGTTACATCCGCCGGGCCATTGTGGAGACGGGCAACAGCGGGCAAAAGTGCTGGCTGCGGCATCCATGCTGCGGTGCAATGAAGGCCTGTTCAACTTCCACCGGAGCCGAATCGATGCCTCACACACCGCAACGACGCACCCTCCCCTCCTTCGATGCCCGCAGCGTGATGCTGTTTGCGGCGCTGACCGTGGGCGGTGCGGCGGCGCAGGCCCAGACGCCCAGCGCCCCCTCCGCACAACCGCAGTACCAGACGGGGCCGGGCCAAGCCACAACGCAGCCCAAAGCGACCTTTGGCGGCAGCAGCACGGCCACGCCCAGCGGCAGCAGCGCCAGCGCCTTTGAACGCGCCGATGCCAACCGCGACGGCCAGCTGAGCAGCGCCGAGGCGGGCCAGCTACCCGCCATCGCCAACCGCTTCCAGGCGCTGGACAAGGACAAGAACGGCAGTCTGTCCCGCACCGAATTCGAGGCCGGCAGCCGGTCTTGACGCTTAAAGGGACGGGCATGGTCAAGCATTGATTACGCACCCTTCGAGCGCAACGCCGTACCCGTCCTGGGCGGCCCGTCTGGGCGACCCCGTCCTCTCGGGCCGCCACCACCCCCCGCCTGCACTGTCCTCCAGGGTGCGGGCGGGGTTTTTCCATGGATACACGCTAAATCGGCCTTTCGCCACAGGCCGACCATGGTGGACTCTCAACACGCGGCCCGCAGGCCGCAGCCCGGACTTCTAGAATGGCCGCCACCCACGCGCCTTGAAGGAAGCCCGCCATGAACGCCCCCGCGACCACCGCCCATCTGCAACCCCTGACCACGCCGCGCCCCGTGCCGCAGGCGATGCTGGACGCGCTGGCCGCACGCTTTGGCGCGCAGTACTCGGCGGCGCAGGCGGTGTGCGAGCAGCATGGGCGCGACGAGGGCTCGCTACAGGCGCCCCCGCCGGCGGCCGTGGTGTTTGCCGAGAGCACGCAGGACGTGCAGGACGCCGTGCGCCTGGCCGCGCAGTACGGCGTGCCAGTGATCCCCTACGGCGCGGGCTCGTCGCTCGAAGGGCACTTGCTGGCCGTCCAGGGCGGCATCAGCATCGACATGGGCCGCATGAACCGGGTGCTGTCCGTTGACGCCGATGACCTCACCGTGACCGTGCAGCCCGGTATCACGCGCAAGCAGCTCAATGAGGCGATCAAGGACACGGGCCTGTTCTTCCCCATCGACCCCGGCGCCGACGCCAGCATCGGCGGCATGGCCGCCACGCGCGCCAGCGGCACCAATGCCGTGCGCTACGGCACCATGCGCGAGAACGTGCTGGCGCTGGAGGTGGTCACCGCCCGTGGCGAGGTGATCCGCACCGGCACGCGCGCCAAGAAGAGCAGCGCCGGCTACGACCTCACGCGCCTGATGGTGGGCAGCGAGGGCACGCTGGGCCTGTTCACCGAGGTCACCGTGCGCCTGTACCCGCTGCCCGAGGCGGTGAGCGCGGCGATCTGCTCGTTCCCCACCATCGAGGCCGCCGTGCGCACGGTGATCCAGACCATCCAGCTCGGTGTGCCGATCGCGCGCGTGGAGCTCATCGACGCCAACAGCGTGCGCATGGTCAACGCCCACAGCAAGCTCCGTCTGCGCGAGGAGCCACTGCTGCTGATGGAATTCCATGGCTCGCCCGCCGGCGTGCAGGAACAGGCCGAGGTGGTGCAGGACATTGCACGCGAATGGGACGGCAACGCGTTTGAATGGGCCACCACGCCCGAGGAGCGCACGCGCCTGTGGACCGCGCGGCACAACGCCTACTTTGCCGCCGTACAGAGCCGCCCGGGCTGCAAGGCCATCAGCACCGACACCTGCGTGCCCATCAGCCGCCTGGCCGACTGCCTGCTCGACTCCGTGGCCGAGGCCGACGCGAGCGGCATCCCCTACTTCCTGGTGGGCCACGTGGGCGACGGCAACTTCCACTTCGGCTACCTGCTGGACCCGGCCGTCCCCGCCGAGCGCGAGACAGCCGAGCGGCTCAACCACCAGCTCGTGGCGCGCGCGCTGCGCCTGGGCGGCACCTGCACCGGCGAGCACGGCGTGGGCGTGCACAAGATGGGCTTTCTGGTGGACGAGGCCGGCGAGGGCGCGGTGGAGATGATGCGCGCCATCAAGCGCGCGCTGGACCCGCAGAACATCCTCAATCCGGGCAAGATCTTCGCGCTATAGCCTGCGCCGCGGCGGCCGCGCGGGCACTCCTGATTCAATAGCTGCAAGCGCTTGCTGCATAAGCGCTAGGGCCTTTTTTACCCTTGTTTTCCGCACAACGGGCCCGAGCGCGCGGGCAATAAAAAGCCCAGCCGGTCCGCGGCCGGGCTGGTGGCAGGCGCTCCGCTACCCGGCACCACGCGGGCCACGCCGCGCGGCACCGGCGCGGCTTTCAGGCGCCGAACAGCTTGTTGGCCGTCTCGGCCACCAGACGGCCCTGGAAGCGTGCGCCGTCCAGCTCGGTCGCGCTGGGCTGGCGCTGGCCCTGGCCGCCGGCGATGGTGGTCGCACCGTAGGGGGCGCCGCCCACCACTTCGTCCAGCGTCATCTGGCCCTGGAAGCTGTAGGGCAGGCCCACGATCACCATGCCGAAGTGCAGCAGGTTGGTGATGATGGAAAACAACGTCGTCTCCTGCCCGCCGTGCTGCGTGGCGGTGGAGGTGAACGCCGCGCCCACCTTGCCGTTGAGGGCGCCGCGCGCCCACAGGCCGCCCGCCTGGTCGAGGAAGCTGCCCATCTGCGAGGGCATGCGGCCAAAGCGCGTGGGCGCGCCGACGATGATCGCGTCGTAGTTTTCCAGCTCGGCCACGGTGGCGACGGGTGCGGACTGGTCCAGCTTGAAGTGCGCGGACCGGGCAATCTCCTGCGGCACCGTTTCGGGCACGCGCTTCACGTCCACCGTGGCACCGGCAGAGCGCGCGCCTTCGGCGACGGCCTGCGCCATGGTTTCGAGATGGCCGTAAGTCGAGTAGTAGAGAACGAGTACCTTGGACATGACTTTCCCTTTTCAAGAACGCTTGTGCAGCCACAAGCAGCATGGCAGGCAGCGCGCGCAGCACCCCGCCGCCTTCATGGGCCAGCACACGCAGGCACCCCGCTCCAGCAGGCGCCACCGGCGCTGGTTCGATCTCACTTAACCACCCCGGTCCTGCGCCGCGCGGTGCGGGCGCACCCGGGCAGCCAGGCAGCGCACGTAGTCATCGCGGATGCCCAAGAGGTCGAGTTGGCACGCCAGCTGGTCCAGGTAGTCGCGGTTGCTGCCCACGCTGCCCTGCGCGCTGGCGATGATGGCCGCGGTGTCGTCCAGCGATAGCCCGCCGCGGTGCAGCGGGTGCGCGGTGTTGGCGGACAGCACCAGCGCGCGCACACCGCCCTGCGGCGTGTGCAGCGGTTGAAAGCCCGGGCAGTAGCTGCCGTGGATCATTTCGCGCCGCCACAGCATGCGCGACTCCCGCTCCAGCAGCGCCTGCGGAATGCGGAATGCCAACCCCTCGCAGTCACCCACGCCGCGCTGCAGCGTGAGCACCAGCCCCGGGCTGTCGGGTGTACCGCGGCCGATCGTGGTGGCCAGCGCGAACCGGCGCGCATGGTCCGCGAGCCGGGCGCGGCGCACCTCATCAAAGTGGATGGCGGGGTTCCACATCAGCGAGCCGTAGGCAAACACCCAGAGGTCGCACCCCTCGCTCTGCGCCAGCACGGCCTGGCGTGAGCGCTCGACCACGTCATCGGGCAGCCGCCAGTCGGCGGACAGGCCCTGCTGGCGCGCCTGCGCATCCCAGGCGGCGAGCACCTCGTCGGTCAGGCGCAGCCCGCTGGCCTGGGGCGGCGTGAGCCGTCCTTGCAGTTCGGGCAGGTGCCTGAAGGCGTGGGGTTCCATGGGTGGGGTCGATGCAGAACCGGGGGGAAGGAGCGGGCGCGTACGCTGGAGAACGGCGCGGCGGCGCGCCGCTCGTCACTGCGGTTCACTGTATTTCGCATCCACCGCTTGATCAATGGGCCAGAGCGCATCACACCGTCCTGCATAACCGCCGAATGCAGGCTGCGGCGAACGCTTGCCGCCCCGCGCCCAGCGGCAGGAGAACCGCCACGCCGGTATGCGCGGCGCAGGGCTTGCCCTGGAGGGCGCGCCAGCGCTCCTGTTTCAATAGCTATTAGCGCTTGCTACGTAAGCGCTGGAAGCCCCCTACACCTATCACGCAGCCTGCGCCTGGCGTCGCGCCACGCCACCGCCCACCAGTGCCGCCGAGACCACACTCAGCACCAGCGCCAGGGCCGAACCGTAGAAGATGTCGGCGGTCTGCCCGCGGTCCAGCAGCACGCCAAACAACGGCGCCGCGACGGAAAAGCCCAGGTCCAGCCCCGAATACACCGTGCCGTACACGCGGCCCGTGGCGCCGGGGGGCGCGGCGCGCTTGATGAGCATGTCGCGCGACGGGCCGGCAATGCCCACGCCCATGCCCGCCAGCGCCGCCACGGCCAGCGCCACCGTGCCCGGCAGTGCGCCCAGCCCCACCAGCACCAGCAGCGCGGCGGAGGCCATCAGGCAGATGCTGATGGTCTTTTCCAGCCGCACCACGCGGCCCACGAGGAAGCCACCGATCACCATGCCCACGGCGCTGCACAGCATGTAGCCCGTGACCACCATGGAGGTCAGCGACAGCGGCATGTCGTACATCCGCTGCAGCGCCGGGGCGGCAAAGCTCTGGATGGCGCTGAGCGAGCAGGTGCTCCAGAAGAAGAACGAAAAGCACAGCCACACGGCCGGGAGCTTGAGGAAGGCCATGGGGTGTTCCTGCGCGTGCGCGCTGCCCGTGGCGCCCTTGGCCGGCGCATGCGCCCAGGCGCCCTGACGGTCGTCCAGCGCGTCGCGGTTCCACACCATGACGGCCAGCACCACCAGGGCCAGCGCACCGCCGCTCAGGCAGGCCATGCGCCAGGATCCCGTGGCCGTGGCAATGCCCGCCATGAACAGCGGCGCGGTGGCCCAGCCCAGGTTGCCCGAGATGCCGTGCACCGAGAAGCCGTGGCCCAGCCGCGCGGGCGACACGCGCTTGTTGAGGATGGTGAAGTCCACCGGGTGGAACGGCGCATTGCCCAGGCCCGCCAGCACCGACGCCACCACCAGGCCCAGGTAGCCGCTGGCGCTGCCCGCGGTGAGGCCCGCCAGCGCAAAGCTGGCCAGCGCGGCGAACAGCACCGGGCGTGCGCCCACGCGGTCCACCAGGAAGCCCGACAGCGCCTGGCCCACGCCGGAGACCACGAAGAACACCGAGACCAGCAGCCCCAATTCGGAATAGCTGTAGCCGAACTCCGCGATCAGGAACGGAAACAGCGGCGGCAGCAGCAGGTGAAAGAAGTGCGAGGAGCCGTGCGCAAGGCCGATCAGGCCAATGGTGCGCGCGTCCTGGCGCAGGGTGGGGGCAGCAGTCGTCATGGGCATGATCTTAGGCAAGGCAGTCCCGGCCGATATACGATAGTCGGCCAATTGCTGTCGCGATCATGCCAAGCCCGTCCCTTCCGCGCCCTGCCCCGCCGCCTGCCGAGCCCGTCGCGGCCAGCACCGCCGGCCGCGCCGCGCGGCCGGTGCGCGTGCTGTCGTACGTGGAGTCGCTCACGCCGCACCTGTTCGTGCCCAGCCGGGAGCGCCCCGTGCGCGCCAAGCACCGCGAGCTGCGCGCCGACACGCAGGTGCGTCCGCACAGCCACCCCTGGGCGCAGGTGGCCATCTCCACCACGGGCGTGCTGCGCCTGACCGTGCCGCGCGGCACCTACATCGTGCCGCCCTCGCGCGCGCTGTGGATCCCGCCGGGCGTGGAGCACGCCGTGACCATGGTGGAGGACGCCGACCTGCGCACGCTGTACTTCTACCAGCCGCCCGGGCGCTGCGGCCCCGCCGTCGCGCGCGCGCAGGAAGAGCCCTGGCGCCAGTGCCGCGTGCTGGAGGTGTCCGAGCTGCTGCGCGCCGTGGTGCGCGAGATGCCCACCGACCCCGACGACGGCGCCCCGCCGCCGCCCGAGCTGCTGCACCGCGAGCGCCACCTGAGCGCGCTGATCCTGGACGAGTTGCGCCGTGCCAGCAGCGTGCGCCTGGGCGTGGACTTGCCGCGCGACAAGCGCCTGCGCCACCTGTGCGAGGCGGTGCTGGCCGATCCCACACGCCACGACACGCTGGCCGACTGGGCGCGCGACACCGGCGCCAGCCCGCGCACGGTGGCGCGCCTCTTTCGCCAGGAGCTGGGCAGCACCTTCACGCAGTGGCGCCAGCAGGTGATCCTGGCGCGCGCCGTGGCGCTGGCCGCGGGGCGCAAGCCCATCAACCAGATCGCGGCGGAACTGGGCTACAACAGCCCCAGCGCCTTCAGCGCCATGGTGCGGCGGGCCGTGGGGCTGGCGCCGGGACGCTTCCTGGGGTCGCCATAGATCTCAAGGCAAATAGGGCTCCAGCGCTTACCCCATAAGCGCAAGCAGCTCTTTTTTCAGGAGCACTACACAGACAGCATGCCCGTGGCGGCGGCCAGGCGGGCCAGCGTCCAGCCCCGGCCCAGCAGCAGGCGACGCGTGGCCAGGGCTTCCTGCACGCGCGCATCCACCTGGCGGCCCAGGTAGCGCGGGGTCTTGTGCTGCAGGCAGACATAGCCCTGCGGGTAATCACGCCCCAGGCGCTGCCACAGCGCATGGGCCCCTGCAGACTGGCGCGCACCGGACACCAGGCACTGCCCACCGTCCAGCGCCCAGCGGTACACGGCCGTGGCAAGGCCCCGGCGCTGGTAGGCGGGCGCGTAGCGCGAATGCGGCGCGCGCAGGTGGCGGTCGGCGCGGCGGTTCAGTTCGACAAGGCGGTTGAAGACCGTGGTGCCCGCCAGGCACTGGCGCAGCGGGTCTTCGATGTAGACGTACAGCTCGCCATCGGCCACGCGGCTGCGCACGAAAAGGCCGGGGTGCCCCGGCAGGGGCGTGGAGGGCAGGCCATGCAGGGCGTCACCGGGAGAGTGCAGCCGCTGGTGCAGGGCCGAGAGTTCCTGCTCGATCGTGGCGTCGGGCGGGTCCACGTCGATGCGCAGCTCGGCGGGCTGCGCGAGGCGGCGCGCCTGGCGCCGGGAGACATCAAGAAAGGAGGAAAAAACGTCAGAAGCGTCGGGGGCGGGCGGCGGCTTGGGCCACGCCAGCCATGACGACCAGAACGGCGGCAGGGACAGGTACATGGAACTGCGGCAATAACAATGCGGCGCGCATGCTAGGCCACCGCACGCCTGAAGGCCAGCCCCGCCGGCGATACCGCACCCCGCGGGTGCGATACCGTGTCGTTCTTGGCGTTTTCGGGCTATGGCCCTTGCGAGAAAGACGCTGGCAGCTATGAATAACGAAGCACTTTCCCCATAAAGCGCCCACGAAAAAGCGGCCCGAAGGCCGCTTGCTTGCCAGGGGCGAAGCCCCTTGCACCCCGCTCAGCGCGACAGCGCGCCGGCCGTGGCCGAGTCCAGGCGGCCGGTGACGGGCAGGCCCTGGGCCTGCTGGAACTCGCGCAGCGCACGTGCCGTCTTGGGACCGGCGGAGCCGTCGGGCGTGCCCACGTTGTAGCCCATGGCGTTCAGGCGTTCCTGCGCCTCGCGCACCGACATGGCCGCACCCGCGCGGGTCTGCGAGGGAGCCGCGCCGCCATCCACGCCCAGGCGGCCGCCGCCGCCCAGGCCCTGGCCCTGCACCGACTGCGCCTTGTAGCTGCGCAGCGCCACAACCATCTGGTTGTAGGCATCCATGAACGCAGCGGTGATCACCTTGCCTTGCGCGGTGTTCTGGTAGCCCCCCAGGCCACCGCCGGCCGAGCCGCCGAACAGGCTGCCGAAGCCGGCAAAGTCGCTCTTGGAGGCGCTGCCTTCGGAGGCCGCCACCTGCACGCCCGAGCGGTTGTCCACCAGGGTCAGCATGGCGCTGGCCTCGCGCGTCTTCAGCCCGCCGCCGACGGCCGCCAGCGCACGGCCGCTGCCGCCGCCGATCAGGCCGCCCAGCACACCGCCGATGGCGCCTGCGTCGTTGTTCGAGAAGATGATCTCGGGCGACATGCCGTAGTCGGACGCCACCATCTGGCCCCGGCCAAAGTTGCTGCCACCGCGCATCTCGCCGGAGCCCATGAGCTGGCGCTCGCGGTCCATGGCGCGCATGCCGGCTGCGCCGCGCTCCACCACGATGAAGCAGTTGGACTGCTGGATCAGCAGGCGCAGCAGGTTGGCCGTGGGGGGCAGCTTGTACTCGTTGCGCAAGATGGTGTACCAGCCGGCGTCCTGGTTCTCGACCAGCGACACGGTGCCCAGGGGCGACTGGCAGCGCTCCAGCTGGCCGCTCTCGTTGGCGGCGCTGCCGCCGGCGGCAGCGCCGGTGGCCACGGTTTTGGACTCGGCGCTGCCCATCCGCATGTTGGTGGTTTCGCAGCCGGTCAGGGCCAGGGCGGCGCAGGCGGCCGCCAGCAGCGTCAGTGGTTTACGGGACATAGCTTTCCTTCCTCTCTCTCTTTTCTTGCATTCCGGGGTGTGTGGACACGTCTCAACCGAGGCGTTGCGGTCTGCGCACCCGGTACGGGAGCGGCGTGGCCGACGTGAATGCAAAATCATACCGATTCGGCAGTTTTTGCAACCGATGTTTGCAAGTTGTTTCGTTTTAGTGTGGCGCAGCACCGTCCCCCGGCAAAGGCAATTGGTAGATCCACACCGCATGGCCGGCGAAGGAATCCAGCCGCGCGCTGGGGCACACGCCCGGCACGGCGAACGCCAGACTCACGAGCCAGCGGCCCGGCGCCATCTCCGCGCGGGCCTTCGCGGCCACACGGGCCATGCTCTCGGGCCGCTGGAACACGTACACAAGGTCGTAACCGCCCCAGTCTGCGGCCCAGAGGTCACCGCGCCGCACGCGCGCCCAGGGGCAGCGCAGCCGGCACAGCAGCGCCAAGGGTCCGCTCCACTCCAGGCCGTGCAGCCGCGCCTGCGGATAGGCCGCGCGCAGGGCCTTGAGGCCATCGCCCAGGCCACAGCCGGCGTCCAGCACGGCAGCACCCGCGGGCAGCGGCGCGGCGTCCTGCAGGCCGTGCAGCGCACCCGGCGGGGTGGGAAACAGCGGCGCATCGCGCCAGGCATTGAGCGGATACACCAGCAGCAGCAGCGCCAGCGGCAGCAGCCAGCCCCAGGCCGGCAGCGCCACCGCGCCCCCCAGCGCCGCCGACAAGGGAAAGCCCAGCGCGATCAGGCCGCGGCGCCACCAGCCCTGCGCCAGCAGGCTGCCCGCCACACCCACGGCGCAGGCCAGCCCGAGCGCTGCCAGCGGAGCCACGCTGCCGCGCAGGCCCGCGAACAGCAGCCACGCCGCTGCCCACACCAGCACCGCCGGCAGCGGCCAGGGCAGGACGATGCGCCGCGGCGGCGGCGCGTGCAGATGATGGAGTCGGCGGGGCCGGCGCGGCATGGGCACGGGCCGCAACGATGCGGCGTCAGCCGCCGCGCAGGCGCTCGATGAGGCCGTTGAGCGCCTCCAGCGAGCCAAACTGGATGGCCAGCTCGCCCATCTCCTCGACCCGGCTGCCGCGCTTGACGCGCTTCTTGACGCGCACCTCGACCTCGGCCATGAGCAGGTCGGACAACTCTTCCTCCACGCGCTTGAGGTCGCGCGACTTGTCCTTCTTGGGCTTTTGCGGCGTGAGGGCGAACTCCGCCCCCAGCTTCTTGACGAGGCTCTCGGCCTCGCGCACCGACAGCTTCTTCGCCGCGATCTGGTTGCCCGCGGTGATCTGCGCCGCGCGCTCCAGCGACAGCAGCGCACGCGCGTGGCCCATGTCGATGTCGCCGGCCATGAGCATGGTCTGCACCGGCTCGGCCAGGTTCAAAAGGCGCAGCAGGTTGCTCGCCGCGCTGCGCGAGCGGCCCACGGCCTGCGCCGCCTGTTCGTGGGTGAGGCCGAATTCGCGGATCAGGCGCTGCAGGCCCTGGGCCTCTTCCAACGGGTTGAGGTCTTCGCGCTGGATGTTCTCGATGAGCGCCATGGCCGCGGCCGCCTCGTTGGGCACGTCGCGCACCAGCACCGGCACCTCGGCCAGGCCCGCCAGGCGTGAGGCGCGAAAGCGCCGCTCGCCCGCGATGATTTCGTACAACGGCCCACTGGCGCTGAGGGCGCCCATCGCCGCCGAAGCCCCCTGCGTTGCACGCTCCTGGCGGCGCTGTTGCGCCTGTTCGTCGTCGAGGCGACGCACGAGGATCGGCTGCATGATGCCCTGGGCCTTGATGGATTCGGCCAGTTCGTACAGCGCGCCCTCGTCCATGCGCGTGCGCGGCTGGTAGATGCCGGGCACGAGCCGGTCCAGGGCCAGCGTGCTCACCGGCCCGTCTGCCGCACCCGCTGCGTTGGCGCCGGCGGGCGCCTTGTCGGCCACCTTGGGGCCCAGCAGTGCTTCCAGGCCGCGTCCCAGGCCCTTGGGTTTCTTGGTGACCATGTGTCTTCAGTCCTTGTTCATCAATGCGCGCAGCAGTGCGTGCCCTTCGGGCCAGTCGCCCAGGTCGGAATCGGCGTTGATATGGCCGCGGGGCCCAGAATCCACGAAGCGTGCGCCCCATGCACCGGCCAGCGTCTGCGCACGCTCAAAGCTGCAGTAAGGATCGTCCTGGCTGCCCACCAGCACGGCCGGAAAGGGCAGCACCTGGCGCGCGATGGGCGCCCAGCCGGGGATCTGCGCGGCCAAGTCGGGCCGCTCCACATCACCCGGCGCCACCAGCAGGGCGCCGCGCACCTTGTGCGCGTGGCGGGTGTGCGCCGCCCACCAAGCGGTGAGGATGCACCCCAGGCTGTGCGCGGCCAGCACCACCTCGCCCGGCGCATCAGCCACGACCTCTTCCAGCCGCGCGGACCAGTCGCCGCGCAACGGACGCATCCAGTCGTGCTGCTGCACGCGCTGGTAGCCATGCAGCCGCTCCCACTCGGTTTGCCAGTGGCCGGGGCCGGAGTTCTGCCAGCCGGGCAGGAGAAGGATCTGGGAGGGGTTCATGCGGCGTCACTATGATTTATATAGCTGATAGCGCTTATCCAATCAGCCTTGGAGGCCATTTTGACCTGTAAGACCTTGGCCAGGCATCACATGCGCTTCACGCGCTCCACCATCTCGCGCGCGAACTCCAGAAAAGCCTGGCTGCCCTTCGCCGCGGGATCGAACACAACGCCGGGCAAACCGTAGCTGGGCGCCTCGGCCAGGCGCACGTTGCGCGGGATCACGGTGTCGAACACCTTGTCGCCGAAGTGGTCCTTGAGCTGCTCGCTGACCTGGCTTTGCAGCGTGATGCGCGGGTCGAACATCACGCGCAGCAGGCCGATGATTTGCAGGTCGGGATTCAGGTTGGCATGCACCTGCTTGATGGTGTTCACCAGATCGGTCAGGCCCTCCAGCGCGAAGTACTCGCACTGCATCGGCACGATGACGCCGTGGGCGCTGCACAGGCCGTTCAGCGTGAGCATGGACAGGGAGGGCGGGCAGTCGATGAGCACGAAATCGTAGTCGGAGTCCACCGCGGCCAGGGCGGCCTTCAGGCGGCGTTCGCGCTGCTCCAGCGGCACCAGTTCCACCTCTGCCCCGGCGAGTTCGCGGTTGGCGCCCAGCACGCGGTAGCCGCACTGCTCCGACAGCACGGCGGCCTCCGGCACCGAGGCCGACTCCAGCAGCACGTCGTACACCGACAGCTCCAGCGCGCGCTTGTCCACGCCCGAGCCCATGGTGGCATTGCCCTGCGGGTCCAGGTCCACGAGCAGCACGCGCTGGCCGATCTTGGCCAGGCCCGCGGCCAGATTGACGGAAGTGGTGGTCTTGCCGACCCCACCCTTTTGATTGGCAATGCAGAAGATCTTGGCCATGCGGGGCAATTCGCTATTACTTGGAAATGGCCAGCTTGACGCCGAAGCCGATGAGGAACACGCCCGCCGTTTTCTCCAGCACGCGCGCCACCGTGGGGTTGGCGCGCATGCGCTCGGCCAGGAAGTGCGTGAGCAGCACCACGACCAGGCTGTACAGGAAGGTGAGCGTGGCGATGGTGGCGGCCATGGCGGCGAAGGTGACCAGCCCGCGGTGCGTGGCCGGGTTCACGAACAGTGGGAAGAAGGCCATGTAGAACACGATGGCCTTGGGGTTGAGCAGCGTGATGACCGCCCCCTGGCGGAAGTAGTGGCGCGGCGCGATGTTCAGCACCGGCGCCTCCCCCGGCTTGGCGGTGAGCATCTTGTAGCCCATCCAGCCCAGGTAGACGGCGCCCAGCCATTGCACGGCATGGAATGCCGCCGGATACGCGGCCAGCAGGCCCGCCACGCCCGCCACCGCCATCCACATGAGCACCTGGTCGGCGGCGATCACGCCCATGCAGGCGGCCATGCCGGCCCGCACACCGCCCTTGCCGGTGGAAGTGATGAGCGCCAGATTGCCCGGCCCCGGGATGGCGAGGAACAACACGATGGCGGCGACGAATGCGCCGTAGTCTGCAATGCCGAACATGGGAGCGCCTTGCGAAGCGGGAGGGGGCTTGAGTTTACGCGACGGGGCGCAGCCAGAGGATGCAGCGTTCGGCCTGCAGCCCCGGCACAGTGAGTTGTTCCACGTGAAACACGCCTACATCCGCCGGTAGCGCGGCAATCTCGTCGTGCGGGTGCTTTCCCTTCATGGCCAGCCACACGCCGTGCGGTGCCAGTGCCTGGCGCGACCAGGCGGTGAAGTCCGCCAGAGCGGCAAAGGCGCGGCAACTGACCACATCGAACGGACCGGCCAGCGTTTCCACGCGCGCATGAATGCCATGCAGGTTGGACAGACCGAGGGTGCCAGCCGCCTGCTGGATGAACGCTGCTTTCTTGGCCACGGTGTCCACGCAACTCACATCCACTTCCGGGCAACAAATGGCGAACACCACGCCAGGCAGTCCCCCGCCTGATCCCACATCCAGCAGCCGTGCGCCCGGGCGGGCCGCACTGCCCTGCCCCGTTTGCGCGACATGGCGGCGCAGCGGCGGGACGGCAGCCAGGCTGTCCAGCAGGTGGTGCGTGAGCATTTCCTGCGGATCGCGCACCGCCGTGAGGTTGTAGACCTTGTTCCACTTTTGCAGCAGCGCCAGGAAGTCCAATAGCTGTGTGATTTGCGCTTCCGACAGATCCAACCCCAAGGCGTTGGCGCCCTCACGCAGGGTGTACTCAAGGCTTGTGTTCGACACCACGCTCATGCGACCGTCTCCACCCCATCCGCCGGCTGCGGGGCAAACCCCTTGAAACCGCCCTTCTTCAAGTGGACCATCAGCAGCGAGATCGCCGCCGGCGTCACCCCGGAAATGCGCGACGCCTGGCCCAACGTCTCCGGCCGGTGCTTCTGCAATTTTTGCCGCACCTCGATCGACAAGGCCGCCACTTGCATGTAGTCCAGATCTTCGGGCAGGCGCAGCTTCTCGAAGTGCGCGGCGCGCTGCACCTCGTCCCGTTGGCGGTCGATATAGCCCGCGTACTTGGCGGCAATCTCGACCTGCTCGATCACGGGTGCGCTCAGCTCGCCCAACGTTTCACGTGAAACAGCCTCGCTTGCATACTTGCCGCCATCCATGGTCGTCAGTGCGTCGTACCCTACGTCCGGACGGCGCAACAGGTCGAAGAGGTTGTATTCATGTTCGATGGCTTTACCCAGCACGCGCTCGGCCTCCACCGTGGGCAGGTTGCGCGGGTTCACCCATGTCGATTTCAAACGCTCTGTTTCACGTGAAACCGCATCGCGCTTGCGGCTGAAAGCGTCCCAGCGCGCATCATCCACCAAACCCATGCGACGCCCCGCATCGGTCAGGCGCATGTCGGCGTTGTCCTCGCGCAGCTGCAGGCGGAACTCGGCGCGGCTGGTGAACATGCGGTAGGGCTCGGTCACGCCCTTGGTGATCAGATCGTCCACCAACACGCCCAGATAGGCCTCGTCGCGCGCGGGCACCCAGGCACCCTCCCCTCGGCATTGCAGCGCGGCGTTGATACCGGCGAACAGGCCCTGCGCCGCCGCCTCCTCGTACCCTGTGGTGCCATTGATCTGGCCGGCGAAGAACAGGCCCTGGATCTGCCGCGTCTCGAAACTGCTCTTGAGCGAACGCGGGTCGAAGTAGTCGTACTCGATGGCGTAGCCCGGCCGCAGGATGTGCGCGTTCTCCAGGCCACGCATCGAGCGCACCAGGTCGTACTGGATGTCGAACGGCAGGCTGGTGCTGATGCCGTTGGGGTAGAACTCGTGCGTGGTCAGCCCTTCCGGCTCCAGAAAGATCTGATGGCTTTCTTTGTCCGCAAAGCGGTTGATCTTGTCCTCCACGCTGGGGCAGTAGCGCGGGCCCACGCCTTCGATCTTGCCGGTGAACATGGGACTGCGGTCAAAGCCGCTGCGGATGATCTCGTGCGTGCGCGCGTTGGTGTGCGTGATCCAGCACGGAACTTGGCGCGGGTGCATGGCCGTGCTGCCCATGAAGCTGAACACCGGCACAGTACCCTCGTTCACGCCGCCGGGCATGCCATCGCCGGGTTGCTCCTCACACTGGCTGAAGTCGATGCTGCGCCCGTCGATGCGCGGCGGAGTGCCGGTCTTCAAGCGCCCCTGGGGTAGCTGCAACTCCTTCAGGCGTGCCGACAGGCTTACGGCCGGCGGATCCCCCGCGCGGCCCGCTGCGTAGTTGTTCAGACCCACGTGGATCTTGCCGTCCAAGAAGGTACCCGCCGTCAGCACCACCGCGCGACTGCGAAAGCGGATACCCACCTGCGTGACGGCGCCCACCACGCGGTCGCCCTCCACCATCAGGTCGTCCACCGCCTGCTGGAACAACCACAGGTTGGGCTGGTTCTCCAGCATGCGGCGGATGGCCGCCTTGTAGAGGATGCGGTCGGCCTGCGCACGCGTGGCGCGCACGGCCGGGCCCTTGCTGCTGTTGAGGATGCGGAACTGGATGCCCGCCTCATCGGTCGCCAGCGCCATCGCGCCGCCCAGCGCGTCCACTTCCTTCACCAGGTGGCCCTTGCCAATGCCGCCGATGCTGGGGTTGCAGCTCATCTGCCCCAGCGTCTCGATGTTGTGCGTGAGCAGCAGCGTGCGGCTGCCCATGCGCGCGGCGGCCAGCGCGGCCTCGGTGCCGGCATGGCCTCCGCCAACGACGATGACATCGAAATCCTGGGGGTACAACATGGTGGGGTGCTCCGGGCCCGCTGCGGCCCTGTCAAACGGTGAACAAGCCCGGCTTTCACGGCGCCGGTACCGCCCCCACCCTCGCGCCTGCGCTGCCGGCCCGGCGGGGAACCCGTGATTTTCCCATCTTTGCCTCCCCGATGCGCGGCGGGGTTTGTTTCACGTGAAACCGCGCAGGAAAAGTGTGCCCGGCCTGTGCTCCAATCCCGCGCATGAAGTTCCTCGTGTTCGCGGGCAGCACCCGCACCCATTCATTCAACCGCCGTCTGGCCGCCGTGGCCGCACACATGGCGCGCGACGCCGGCGCCGACGTCACGCTGCTGGAGCTGGCCGACTTCGACATCCCCCTCTACAACGCCGACCTGGAGACCGCGGGCACCCCGGCCGACGTGATCCGGCTGAAGGAAGTGCTGGACGCCCACCCCGCCTGGGTGATCTGCTCGCCCGAATACAACGGCAGCTACACCGGCCTGCTCAAGAACACCATCGACTGGGCCTCCAGCCCCGTGGCCGGACACGCGGAATGGAGTGACGGCACACGCCCGTTCGCGGGCAAGGTGGTGGGCATGCTCAGCGCGTCCAACGGCGCACTGGGCGGCCTGCGGTCGCAAAGCCACCTGGCGCCGCTGCTGCTCAACCTGGAATGCTGGCTGGCGCCGCGCCACTTCGCGCTGCCGCGCGCGGCCAGTGCCTTCGACGCCCAGGGCCAGCTGGTCGACGCAAGCCAAGCCGCCCACGTGCGCGGCGTGGTGGAGCAGGTCCTGTGGGCTGCCGGGCGGCTGCACGGCACCGCGTGACAGAAGCAAAATCCGGCAACAGCGCATATCCAGCAAGCGCTGACAGCTATGAATTAAATAGCGCCATGGATTGCCGCCCCGGCTGCGGCGCCTGCTGCACGGCGCCGTCGATCTCCTCGCCCATTCCCGGCATGCCGCACGGCAAGCCGGCCGGCATGCGCTGCGTGCAACTGGACGACGACGCACGCTGCCGCATCTTCGGCCGGCCCGAGCGCCCCGCGGTGTGTGCCTCACTGCGGCCCAGCCCCGCCATGTGCGGCGACAGCCGCGCGCACGCGATGCGCTGGCTGGCGTTCATGGAACAGGCCACGCAGCCGTCCACGCCCCGCTGAGGCCGCCTTGCCCCCCAGGCGCAGCGCCGCGGGGAAACGCCCCCGCAAAGGCCTTGGCATGGCAGACCCGCGCAGGTCGGCATAGCATGCGCTGCGGAGATTTTCTTCATCACTCTCTTGAAAGGACAAGACCGCATGAAGCTCTACTACTCCCCTGGCGCCTGCTCGCTCTCCCCGCACATCGTGCTGCACGAAACCGGCTTGGCCCACACCTCGGTGCTGGCCAGCACCAAGAGCCACAAGCTGCAGGACGGCACCGACTACTACACCATCAACCCCCTGGGCTACGTGCCGGTGCTGGAGCTGGACGACGGCACGCGCCTGCGCGAAGGCCCCGCCATCGTGCAGTACCTGGCCGACCAGGCGCCGCACAAAAACCTCGCCCCCGCCAACGGTACGCTGGCGCGCTACCGTCTGCAGGAGTGGCTGACCTTCATCGGCACCGAGATCCACAAGGGCTTCACCCCCCTGTTCAAGCCCACCACCCCCGCAGACTACAAGCCCCTGGTGCATGAGCAACTGCTCAGCCGCCTCAAGTGGGTGGACGGCGAACTGGCCCACAAGCCCTACCTCATGGGCGAGCACTTCAGCGTGGCCGACGCCTACTTGTTCACGGTGACCAACTGGGCCCCCGCCGTGAACCTGGACATCTCCGCACTGAAGAACCTGGCGGCCTACCGCGAACGCATCGCCGCCCGCCCCGCCGTGCAGGCCGCCATGAAGGCCGAGGGCCTGCTCAAGTAAGGCCCACATGGCCGCGCCCGGCATCTGCGGGGCGCGGCTTGTGCGTGCCGGCGCCTCACCGCAAAAATCCCCCCGCGCGCCGCACGCCCGGCGCCATCCAGGGCCGCCGGCCGGCCCCACCGCCGTACCCCCTCCCTGTTTGACGTAGCACAGAACCCGTGGTTCTGCAGCGCCTGGGTGTACTGCACGCCCTGAGCGATACCGGTAACCTTTGATGCGTGCCGCACCTCCCGCGGTTCGCTTTGCAAGAAGGTACTGAAGTCGCATGCCCACTCTGTTCGATCCCATCCAGGCCGGTGACCTGCACCTGGCCAACCGTATCGCCATGGCGCCGCTGACGCGCAACCGCTCGCCCCGGGCCGTGCCGCGCGACATCACCGCCACCTACTACGCCCAGCGCGCCAGCGCCGGCCTGCTGATCACCGAGGGCACGGCCATCACCCACCAGGGCCAGGGCTATTCCGACGTGCCGGGCCTGTACAGCACCGAGCAGCTGGACGGCTGGAAGCGCGTTACCCAGGCCGTGCATGCACGCGGCGGCAAGATCGTCACCCAGCTGTGGCACGTGGGGCGCGTGTCGCACACTGCCCTGCAGCCGGAGGGCGGCGCGCCCGTGGCGCCGTCGGCCGTGCGCGCGCAATCGCAGACCTACCTGGTGGACCCGGCCAGCGGCCAGGGCCAGTTCGTGCCCACGTCCGAGCCCCGCGCACTGGCGGCCGAGGAACTGCCGGACATCGTGCATGCCTTCGCCGCCGCCGCGCGCAACGCGGTGCAGACGGCGGGCTTTGACGGCGTGGAGATCCACGGCGCCAACGGCTACCTGCTGGACCAGTTCCTCAAGGACGGCGCCAACCAGCGCAAGGACGACTACGGCGGCGGCATCGCCAACCGCGTGCGCCTGATGGTGGAGGTGACGCGCGCCGTGGTGGACGCCATCGGCGGCGGCCGCGTGGGCATTCGTCTCTCGCCCGTCACGCCCGCCAACGACATCCGCGACAGCGACCCGCAGCCGCTGTTTGAACACCTGGCGCGCGAGTTGGCGCCGCTGGGCCTGGCCTTCATCCACGTGATCGAGGGCGCCACCGGCGGCCCGCGCGAGGTGGAGGGCCGCCCCTTCGACTACGCCGCGTTCAAGAACGCTTACCGCAGCGCAGGCGGGCGCGGCGCCTGGATGGTGAACAACGGCTACGACCGCGACATGGCCCAGGAGGCGCTGGCCAGCGGCCGCGCCGACATCGTGGCCTTTGGCCGCGCGTTCATCTCCAACCCCGACCTGGTGGAGCGCCTGCGGCGGGGCGCCCCGCTCAACGCCTGGGACAAGACCACGTTCTACGGCGGCGGCGAGCACGGCTACATCGACTACCCCGCGCTGGAGCAGGTCCCGGCCTGACGCAGGCGGCCCGCCAAGCATCACGCCCGGCGCCGGGCGTGATGCTTCATGGATGGATATAAAAAACGGCTCCAGCGCTGATGGGCAAAGCGCTGACAGCTATCAAAACAAAAGCGGGTACGCCCATGGGGACCCGCGGGCAGCAGGGAGAGATGCATGGAGACACTGGCCGTCCTCGTCCTGGGCGCCGTCGTGGCGGGCTTTGTGCAAGGCCTGTCGGGCTTTGCGTTCAGCATGGTGGCCATGTCGTTCTGGGTCTGGGTGCTGGAGCCGCACCTGGCGGCGGCGCTGGCGGTGTTCGGCTCGCTCACCGGCCAGGTGCTGGCTGCGGTGACCATGCGCCGCGGTTTCAATGCCGCCCTGCTGTGGCCGTTCATTCTGGGCGGTCTGGTGGGCGTGCCCGTTGGCGCCAGCCTGCTGCCCCACCTGAACGCCCACTGGTTCAAAGCCCTGCTGGGCACGCTGCTGGTGTGCTGGTGCCCCGCCATGCTGATGGCGCGCAGCCTGCCGCGGGTGCGTTGGGGCGGGCGCACGGCCGACGCCGTGGTGGGCCTGTGCGGCGGCGTGATGGGCGGCATTGGCGGCTTCACGGGCGTGCTGCCCACGCTGTGGTGCACGCTGCGCGGCCTGCCCAAGGACACCCAGCGCGCCGTGGTGCAGAACTTCAACCTGGCGATGCTGGCCGTGGCCATGGCCACCTATCTGGCCAAGGGTCTGGTCACGCGCGACATGCTGCCCGCCTTCGGCATCGTGGCTACGGCCGTGCTGGTGCCGGTGCTCCTGGGTACGCGGCTGTATATCGGCATCAGCGAGGTCCGCTTTCGCCAGATCGTGCTGGGCCTGCTCACGCTGTCGGGCGGTGCGCTGCTGGTGGCATCCGTGCCGCGCCTGCTGGCATCGGCATAAAAATCGGCTCCAACTCGCGCCCAGTAAGCGCTAACAGCTACTTATTAAATAGCAATCTGTTAACTTCCTTGCGCGCCATCACAGGCCGCAAAACCAAGGGGCAAAAAAAAGCACCCGAAGGTGCGCAAGGAGGGTTTGTTGAAAACTGGCGGCGGCGCCCGGCCGCCGCGTGCGTCATGCAGCGCTCAAGCGGCGCTCAGGCGCGGCGTGTCGCCGCCCCGCAGCGCGGGGGCCGGCGCGCCAGTGCGCGTGAAGGCCGCGGGCGCGTGGCCGTCGTCGGCCAACTGGAACTGGCTCACCACCTGCGACAGGCGGGCGGCCTGCTCGCGCAGCGACTCGGCCGCCGCGGCGGACTCTTCCACCAGCGCGGCGTTCTGCTGCGTCATGCGGTCGATCTCGCCCACGGAGGCGTTGACCTCGCCGATGCCGCCCGCCTGCTCGGAGGCGGCGGAGTTGATCTCGCCAATGATGTCGGTCACGCGCTGCACGCTGGACACGATCTCCTGCATGGCCTTGCCGGCATCTTCCACGTGGCGCACGCCGCCGTCCACGGCCGTCACGCTGGAGCTGATCAGGCCCTTGATCTCGCTGGCTGCGGCCGCGCTGCGCTGCGCCAGGCTGCGCACCTCGCCCGCCACCACGGCAAAGCCGCGGCCCTGCTCGCCCGCGCGCGCCGCTTCCACGGCCGCGTTCAGCGCGAGGATGTTGGTCTGGAAGGCGATGGAGTCGATCAGGCCGATGATGTCGCCGATCTTGCGGCTGGAGGAGGAGATCTCGTGCATGCTGTTCACCGCCTGCTGCACCACCTGGCCACCGCGCGTGGCGATGCCCGAGGCCGAGGTGACGAGCTGGTTGGCCACCTGCGAGGACGACGCCGTCTGCTGCACCGTGGCGGTGAGCTGCGAGAGCGCGGCCACGGCTTCTTGTGCGTTGCTGGCGGTCTGCTCGGTGCGGCCGGACAGGTCCTGGTTGCCGGTGGCGATCTCCTGGCTGGCCGTGGCGATGTTGCTGCTCGCGTCGCGCACCTGCGCCACCATTGCGCCCAGGCCGTTTTGCATGTCCAGCAGCGCGCGCTGCAGGTCGGCCGCCTCGTCACGGCCTTCCACGCGGATGCGCTGAGACAGGTCGCCCCCGGCGATCGCCTGTGCCATCGCGCGGGCCACTTCCAGCGGGCGGCAGATGGACACCATGTTCAGCAGCGTGAGCGGCACCACCACCACCACAGTGATCAGCACCGCCAGGGCGAACAGCCACTTGGTCTGGTCGGTGACGCGGTCCTGGTGCGCAATGGCGCTGTCCACCTCGGCGGCCAGGCGCTTGTCCAGCGCGGCCACCTTCTCGGTGGCGATGTTGAACTGCTCCACCGCCTTACCGCTCATGCGGTTGGCGATCGTGGCGGTGTCGTAGCCGCCGGCCTCCAGCTGGCGTGCCACGTGTGCGAACTGCTCGCGGTAGGCCACCAGGTGCTTGGCGACGTCCTTCGCCTCGGCCAGGTCCTCGCCCTGCCAGATCTGGCCCAGCGTGGCCGTGACCTTGCCCGCACGGTCCAGCGACGCCAGCCACCGGTCGTGCGCGGCGCGCACCGACTCGGGGCGCTCGTAGTGGATGATCATGTCCTTCTCATGCTGGCGGATCTCACCCATCTCGCTGCGCAGCTGGCCCATCAGCTTCACCGCGGCATGGGGCTGGCTGACGAAGTCCTGGGCTAGCCCGTGGATGCGGAACATGCCCAGCATGCCGGCACCGCCCAGCAGGCCCAACAGGCCCAGTACCACGCCAATGGCGCCGATCATTCGCAGGCGGATCGTGAAGAGCCGCATGAGCGCGTAAATATTCATCACCGTTTCCTTGTCGTGTGCAGCCCCCGGCGGGCCACCCTCCCATGATGTGCGTCACGCAATCCGTCACCCTGTCAGGCGATGGCTTGCGCGTGACTTACTAAGAAGCCGCGCGCCAATATGCAACAAAACGTTGCAGTTTGCCAGAGAAATAAGAATCCTTTTGTCTCGTTTATCCCGCAATCACCCCCGCCAACGCTTGAGCAACAACGCATTCGTCATCACGCTGACCGAACTCAGCGCCATCGCGGCCCCCGCGACCACGGGACTCAGGTAGCCCAGCGCCGCCAGCGGAATACCGGCCACGTTGTATGCAAAGGCCCAAAACAGGTTCTGGCGGATCTTGGCCACCGTGCGCCGCGAGATGTCCAGCGCCGCCGCCACCAGTTGCGGGTCGCCGCGCATCAGCGTGATGCCCGCAGCGTGCATGGCCACGTCGGTACCGTTGCCCATGGCCATGCCCACATCGGCCGCAGCCAGCGCGGGCGCATCGTTCACCCCGTCGCCCACCATGGCCACGATATGGCCTTGCGCCTTCAGCGCGTTCACCGCCGCCGCCTTGTCGCCGGGCAGCACCTCGGCCATCACCTCGCCGGCCTCCGGCTGCAGGCCCAGGCGGCGGGCCATGGCCTCGGCCGCGCCGCGGTTGTCGCCAGAGATCATCACGCAGCGCACGCCCTGGGCGCGCAGTTGCGCCAGTGCCTCGCGCGCGCCGGGCTTGGGCTCGTCGCCAAAGGCCAGCAGCGCGCGCAAGACATAGTGCGCCCCCGCGCCCGGCACTATCGTGTCCTCGCTGCCCCCCAAGGGAGTGCCCGCGGCTTCGGGCGGCCGTGCGCCGCTCGGGTCCTGCGCGACCCGCTCGGCCACCGCGGACACGGTGGCGCCTTCGGCCTGCAGCGTGGCCGCACGATCGGCCAGCGGGCCCAGGTCCACGCCCAGTTCCTGCATCCAGCGCAGGCTGCCGACCAGATAGCTGCGCGCTGCCACCTCGCCCTCGGTGCCGCGGCCGGGCACGGCGCGCACTCCGTCGGGCGCAGGAACAGGCAGGCCACGCTCCTGGGCGGCGCTCACCACGGCGCGTGCGAGCGGGTGCTCACTGCCGCTCTGCACCGCGGCCACAGCCGACAGCAGTGCCGCCTCATCCACCCCTGGTTCCACGTGAAACGCCGTCAGGCGCGGGCGGCCCACGGTCAGCGTGCCGGTTTTGTCGAAGGCCACGGTCTGCACGCGGTGGGCGGTCTCCAGCGCCTCCGCGTCCTTGATGAGGATGCCGTGCCTGGCCGCCACGCCCGTGCCCGCCATGATGGCCGCCGGCGTCGCCAGCCCCAGCGCACACGGGCAGGCGATGACCAGCACCGCCACGGCATGGATCAGCGCGGCCTCCACGCCCGCGCCCGCCCACAGCCAGCCCAGCAGTGTGACGATGGCAATCGCCAGCACCACCGGCACGAAGACCGCCGACACCTTGTCCACCAGCCGCTGGATGGGCGCCTTGGCCGCCTGCGCATCCTCCACCAGGCGGATGATGCGCGCGAGCACCGTCTCCCCCCCCACGGCCGTCACCTGCATCACGATGCGCCCATCGCCATTGATCGAGCCGCCGGTGAGCGCCCCGCCCTCCGGGCCATCGGCGCTGCGCGCCACGGGCAGCGGCTCGCCTGTCAGCATGGATTCGTCCACCTGGGTGTGCCCCTCCACCACCGTGCCGTCCACGGGGATGCGCTCGCCCGGGCGCACCACCAGCCGGTCACCCGCCATCACCTCAGCGATCGGCACGTCCACCTCGCCGTCCCGGCCCAGCAGGTGGGCCACCTCGGGGCGCAGCGCGTGCAGCGCGCGGATGGCGGCCGTGGTCTGGCGCTTGGCGCGCGCTTCCAGCCACTTGCCCAGCAGCACCAGCGTGATCACCACGGCCGATGCCTCGAAGTACAGGTGCGGCGTGTGCCCCGCGCCATGGGTGGATTCGGCCGTGGCCCACAGCCACAGCGACAGGCCGTAGCCCGCGCTGGTGCCGATGGCCACCAGCAGGTCCATGTTGCCCGTGAGCGCCTTGGCGGCATGCCAGCCCGCCTTGTAAAAGCGCGCGCCCAGAATGAACTGCACCGGTGTGGCCAGGATGAACTGCACCCACGCCGGCAGCATCCAGTGCAAGCCGAACAGATCGCCCAGCATGGGCAGCACCAGCGGCGCCGACAGCAGCAACCCCACCGCCACCGGCGTGAAGCCTGCCCAGGGCGACTGCGCGCCCTCCTCACCCGCTTCCTGCTCCTCCACACTGCGCGGCTCGTAGCCGGCATTGCGCACGGCGCGGCGTGCCAGCGCCTCCATGCCTCCGCCGCTGGCGGCGTCGAACACGATGTGCGCGCGCTCGGTCGCCAGGTTCACCGTGGCGTCCTGCACGCCCGGCACCTTGCGCAGCGCACGTTCCACCCGGCCCACGCAGCTCGCGCAGGTCATGCCGGCAATGCCCAGGTCCAGCGTGCCCGCAGGGGCGTCGCCCGTTGCGGCAGGGGAAAGGGAAGCAGAAGTCATGAAAGCCACCTTGGAATCGATACAGGGCGCACCTTAAACCTTGACATGCTGGCAAGGTCAAGCGGCAGGCCGCGCGTGTCCCCGCTTGACTTTGACACCATGTCAGGCTTCATGATGCAGCTGTCGGCCACCCGCTGGCCCGCAACCCATCCACCGCCCTTTGATCGAGAGGACCATCATGCAATACACATTTCAAGTCCAGGGAATGACCTGCGGCCACTGCGAACGCGCCGTGGTGCACGCGGTGCGCCAGGTCGACACCGACGCCCTCGTGAAGGTGGACCTGGCCACCGGCCAGGTCATCGTGGAGAGCGACAAGTCGCGCGAGGCGTTGGCCAACGCCATCCAGGAAGAAGGCTACAAGGTCGCCGCATGAGCACCGCGCCGCGGCGCCCCGCCCACCGCGTGCCCCGCGCCGTCGCTGGGCACGCGGCCGCGCTGGACTGGCCCGTGGCCATCGGCACCGCCGCCGAGCGCGCAGGCGTCTCGGCGCGCATGCTGCGCCACTACGAATCACTGGGCCTGCTGACCGGCGTGGCGCGCACCGACAGCGGCTACCGCCAGTACACCGAGGCCGATGTGCACACCCTGCGCTTCATCCGCCGTGCGCGCGACCTGGGCTTCTCGATGGAGGAGATCGCCACCCTGCTCGGCCTGTGGCAGGACAAGCAGCGCGCCAGCAGCCAGGTCAAACGCATTGCCCAGGCGCACATCGACAACCTGAGCGAGCGCATCGCCGCCATGCAGGCCATGCAGCGCAGCCTGCAGGCGCTGGTGCACTGCTGCCACGGCGACGACCGGCCGGACTGCCCGATCCTGGACGATCTGGCCATGGCCGGCACCCCGAATAGCGGCGCCGCCGAAGTCGCTATTTAATTCATAGCTGTCAGCGCTTGTGAACAGGGCGCTGGAGGCCTAAAACACCCCAAACCAACCTGCAGGCCGGGCCACAATGGCCGCCTTGACACACCCTGCAGGAGGCATGCCATGGCACACCCTTTCAAGGTGGGCGACCACGTCAGCTGGAACTCCGAGGCCGGCCGCGTCAGCGGGCGCATCACCGCCGTCCACACCCGCGCGCTGCAGTGGAAGGGCTACACCCACCACGCCAGCGCCGAAGAGCCGCAGTACGAGATCCAGAGCGACAAGACCGACCATGTCGCGCTGCACAAGGGCAGCGCGCTGCACCGCCTGGCCCGCTGAGCGGCGCACGCAATGGCCGCGCCGCCGCTCTACACCATCGGGCATTCCACGCTGGCGGTGCAGGACTTCATCGCGCTGCTGCAGCGCGAAGGCGTGACACGGGTGATCGACGTGCGCGCCATCCCGCGCTCGCTGCGCCAGCCGCAATTCCACGAGGACCGGCTGCCCGGCGCGCTGGCCGCGCAGGGCATCGCCTACACCCACATGCCGGCGCTGGGCGGGCGCCGCCCCCTGCAGCGCGGCGTGCCGCCCACCACCAACGGCTACTGGGACAACCGCAGCTTCCACAACTACGCCGACTACGCGCTGCAGCCCGCCTTTCGCGCCGCGCTGGCCGCGCTGCGCATGGCCGCGGCACGCGAGCCCTGCGCCATCATGTGCGCCGAGGCCGTGTGGTGGCGCTGCCACCGCCGCATCATCACCGACCACGTGCTGGCCGCCGGCGGCGCGGTGCGCCACATCCTGGGCGCGCGCACCGAGAGTGCGACACTCACCCCGGCCGCGCAGGTCCACCCGGACGGTACGGTCACCTATCCACCTCCAACCACCGTATCTGCCCCATGACCCACCGCGAAGTCTTCGTCGTCAGCACCGCACGCACCGCCATCGGCACCTTCGGCGGCAGCCTGAAGGACGTGCCCAACACCCAGCTCGCCACCACCGCCGTGAAGGCCGCCATCGCGCGCGCCGGCATCGCGCCCAACGCCGTGGGCCATGTGGTGATGGGCAACGTGATCCCCACCGACACCAAAGACGCGTACCTGAGCCGCGTGGCGGCGATTGACGCCGGCTGCCCCATCGAGACGCCCGCCTTCAACGTCAACCGCCTGTGCGGCTCGGGCCTGCAGGCCATCATCAGCGCCGCGCAGGCCATCGGCTATGGCGACTGCGACGTGGCCGTGGGCGGTGGCTCGGAATCCATGAGCCGCGGCCCCTACTTCGACCAGGGCGCGCGCTGGGGCCAGCGCATGGGCGACAGCAAGAGCATCGACTACATGCTCGGCATCCTGCACGACCCCTGGCAGAAGATGCACATGGGCATCACCGCCGAGAACGTGGCCGAGCGCTACCAAATTTCGCGCGAGATGCAGGACCAGCTCGCCCTGGCCAGCCAGCAGCGCGCCGCCGCCGCCATCGCCGCCGGCTACTTCAAGGAACAGATCGTTCCGGTCGAAATCGCCACGCGCAAGGGCACCGTGCTGTTCCAGGAAGACGAACATGTGCGCGCCGCCACCACGCTGGACGTGCTGGCGGGCATGAAGCCCGCGTTCAAGAAGGAAGGCGGCACGGTCACGGCCGGCAACGCCTCGGGCATCAACGACGGCGCTGCCGCCGTGGTGCTGGCTGCGGGTGACCGCGTGGCCGCCCTGGGCCTGAAACCCCTGGCGCGCCTCGTCGGCTATGCGCACGCCGGGGTGGACCCGGCTTACATGGGCATCGGCCCCGTGCCCGCTACGCAGAAGGTGCTGCAGCGCACCGGCCTGAAGGTGCAGGACATGGACGTGATCGAGGCCAACGAGGCCTTCGCCGCCCAGGCCTGCGCCGTGGTGCAGGAACTGGGCCTGGACCCCGCCAAGGTCAACCCCAACGGCTCGGGCATTTCGCTGGGCCACCCCGTGGGTGCCACGGGCGCCATCATCACCACCAAGGCGATTGCCGAGTTGCACCGCACGGGCGGGCGCTACGCGCTGGTGACCATGTGCATCGGCGGCGGCCAGGGCATCGCGGCCATCTTCGAACGGGTTTGAGTCGTTCTGGCCTTCAGCGCTTGTCCATCAAGCGCTGCTAGCTCCTGATTAAGTAGCAACCAAACGATCCCGCGCCTTCCTCACGGCCGATCAGAACGCCTGCATGCAGCTCTTGGGTGGCTCCGACCCTAGGGCTGCATACCCGATTCCCGCGCTTTTCTGAACCGACGCGCGCAGGCTGCGCATCCACGGCGGCACGTCGGACATCATGAGGGGAAGGGTTGCGCGGCCACTACCGGGCCGATGAACCAGCGGGCATCCACCCACCAGCCACCCGATCCCGCCGGGTAGCTTTTTTTTATGCCGCGGCTTCCGGCTTGTAGAACACCTCCACGCTGCCCTTGAGGGTGATGAGCAGCGGCCGGCCCTTGCGGTCCAGTGTCTTGCCGGCGGGCACCTTGATCCAGCCCTCGCTCACGCAGTACTCCTCCACGTCGACACGCTCCTTGCCGTTGAAGCGGATGCCGATGTCCGCCGCCTGCTGGAACACCGCCGCCACATGGTGCGGGCTGCGCGGGTCGATGGCCAGGCGGTCGGGCAAGGGGAGCAGGGCGGAGTCGGTCACAGGGAAAGGTCTCGGAAAGCAGTAAAGGGCCTGCATTGTCCCGCAATCTCGGGGCGGTTGTGGCCTGTATCGCGGTGCCACGGCTCCATCGCTCCTGAAAAAGGAGCTTCTAACGCTGTGTCAGCCTTCGCTTGCGCCGTTTTTGTTCGGCAGTCATTCCGGGAAGGCCGCCTTGTGGATAAGTCTGCGGAGCGTTCTGGCACAACTGACCAGTTATACACAGGTGCGGGGCGCATCTGGGGCTTGTCCCCATTTGCGGTACAGCAGGCGCCTGCGGCCGTCCCCATGCTTTGGCGCAGCGCAAGTGCTTGATCTGTCAAACAAAAATCGGCTTGCCCACAGGCCGGGCCGCCCTCTACTACTACGACTATTCTTTATAAGAACTACAAAGAACAACCCGTGGCAAACCGCAGCGCCGCACAAAACCCCTTTCTCGGCCCCGGATTGAGGAGGCTTTGGCGAAAAAAAAGCGCCTTGTCAGGCGCTTTTTGGGGAAAGAGGGAAGGTTGCGGTCAGCGCAGCAGCGCGTAGCCCACACCGATCGCGGCCAGCAGCCCCACGGCATCGGCCACCAACGCGCAGGCCAGTGCGTGGCGTGTGTGCTTCACGCCCACGCTGCCGAAGTACACGGCCAGCACGTAGAAGGTGGTCTCGGTGGAGCCCTGCACGATGGCGGCCAGGCGCCCCACGAAGGAATCCACGCCGTGCGTCTGCAGCACGTCGATCATCAAACCCCGGGCGCCGGCGCCCGAGAGCACCTTCATCAGCCCCACGGGCAGGGCCGGCAGGAAGTCGGTGTTCCACCCCAGCGCCGCCACCCCCGCGCCGATGGCCGCCAGCAGCGCATCCATGCAGCCCGCGGCGCGGAACACGCCGATGGCCGCCAGGATGGCCACCAGGTACGGAATGATCTGCACCGCCACGGCAAAGCCCTCCTTGGCGCCGTCGATGAAGGCGTCGTACACGTTCACGCGGCGCCAGGCCCCGGCCAGCAGGAACAGCGCCACCACCCCCAGGATCACGCCCGCGCCCGTGGCACCCGCAATCTGGGCGGCTTGCTCTGCGGGCAGTTGCGCCAGGCCCGCCACCGCCGCCGCCAGCACGCCGCCCACGGCCAGCAAAGGCAGCAGCAGGCGCGCGCGCCAGATCGGCAGGCGCTGAAAGAGCGCCACCGCCAGCACGCCCGCCAGCAGCGAGGCGAAGGTGACCAGCAGCGTGGGCAGGAAGATGTCGGCCGCGTTGAAGCCCGCGCCCAGGCCCTGCTTCAGCGCCACGCTCTGGCGGATGGCGATGACGGATGTGGGGATCAGCGTCAGCCCCGCCGTATTCATCACCACGAACATGATCTGCGCGTTGCTGGCCGTGCCCGCCGGTTCGCGGTTGAGCGTCTGCAACTCCTGCATGGCCTTGAGGCCCAGCGGCGTGGCCGCGTTGTCCAGCCCCAGCAGGTTGGCGCTGATGTTCATGGTCATCGCGCCCTGGGCCGGGTGGCCGGCGGGCACGCCGGGAAACAGCCGCGTGAGCAGCGGCCCGGCCAGGCGCGCCAGCAGCTCGACCATGCCGGCGCGCTCGCCCACGCGCATCAGGCCCAGCCACAGCGCCATGATGCCGGCCAGGCCCAGCGAGATCTCGAAGCCCGCACGCGCGCCGTCGAACAGCGCCGTCAGCAGGGCCTGGAAGATGCCCGCTTCGCCCAGCAGCCAGCGCACCACGGCGGTGGCGAATGCCACGATGAAAAACCCCGTCCAGACCCAGTTGAGTGCCATGGAACTCGATGGTAGCGGCTGGCCCCGTCCGTGCGCCGTGGCAGACTGCACCCCATGCCGCCCCCCACCCTGCTCGTTGCCGACGACCACCCGCTGTTCCGCGCGGCGCTGATCCAGGTGCTGCATGAGCGCTTTGCGCCGCTGCAGACGCTGGAGGCCGCCAGCGCCGCCACGCTGGGACAGGCGCTGCAGGACCACCCCGAGGTGGAGCTGGTGCTGCTGGACCTGGCCATGCCCGGCGCGCGGGGCTTCTCGGCCCTGCTGCACGTGCGCGGGGAGTACCCGCAGGTGCCGGTGGTGGTGATCTCGTCCAACGACCACCCGCGTGTGATCCGCCGTGCGCAGCAGTTCGGTGCGGCGGGGTTCATCCCCAAGTCGGCCCTGGCCGAGGACATGGGCGCCGCCATTCGGGCCGTGCTGGACGGCGGCAGCTGGTTCCCGCCCATGGCGGCCGAGCGCTCCGAGGCCGACGCCGCGCTGGCCGCCAAGCTCGCGCAGCTCACGCCGCAGCAGTTCCGCGTGCTGCTGTGCCTGGCCGATGGCCTGCTCAACAAGCAGATCGCGCACGAGCTGGGCCTGGCCGAGAACACCGTCAAGGTGCATGTGACGGCCATCCTGAAAAAGCTGGAGTGCTACAGCCGCACCCAGGCCGCGGTGCTGGTGAAAAGCCTGGAGACGGAGCCGGAAGCCGCGCCCTGAGCGCAGTACCCTGCCTACACAAGTTTCAAGCCCAATCGGCCTCTAGCGCTTGTCTGACAAGCGTTAGCAGCTACTGTTTGCGTAGCATCATCTGGCTGATGAGCGCGCGCAGTGCAGACGGGCGCACGGGCTTGAGCAGGTAGCCCCAGCCGCGCTCGGCCGCCTGGCGGCGCAGGGTGCTGCTGCGCTCGGCCGTCACCAGCACCACCGAGGGTGCCTGGCCCCACACGGTGCACAGCCGGTCGTACAGGTCGGGGCCGTGGAAGGGCCCCATGCGCACGTCCAGCAGCACCAGCTGTGGCGCGTTGCCGGGCGCGGCCAAGTCCAGGGCCGACTGCGGGCCGCCCGCCAAAGGCACCTCGCAGCCCCAGCGGCGCAGCAATGCGCCGGTGGCCTCGCAACTGGGCGCATCGTCGTCGATGTACCAGGCCGTGGTGCCCTGCAGGGGCTGGTCGCCCTCGGGCGGGGCGGCTGCGCCCGCGGCGGCGGGGCGGGGTGCGGCAGCGGCATCGGCCAGCGGCACGCACACCCAGAACACGCTGCCGCGCCCCAGTTCGGAGCGCAGGCCGATCTCGTGGCCCAGCAGCTTGCCCAGGCGCTCGACGATGGCCAGCCCCAGGCCCGCACCACGGTCGCCATCCTGGCTGTGGCCCTCGCCCAGGCGGCGGAACTCCTCGAAGATCTCGCGCTGCAGGCTCTCGGGAATGCCGGGGCCCTGGTCATGCACCTCGATGCGCAGGTACCGGCCGCGGCGCCGGCAGCCGATCAGCACGCGCCCGCGGGGTGTGTAGCGGATGGCGTTGGACACCAGGTTCTGCAGGATGCGCCGCAGCAGTGCCTCGTCGCTGCGCACCGCGTAGCGCGTGCCTACGGTGCGCAGGCGCAGGCCCCGGCTGGCGGCGATGATGCCGAAGTTGTGCTGCATCACCTGCAGCAGCGGGCCGAGCGCGAAGTCGCGCACATGCACCTCCAACTGGCCCGATTCCATGCGCGAGATGTCCAGCAGGCTGTTGAGGATGCCGTCCTGCGCGGCCAGCGCGCCGTCGATGCTGTCGGCCACCTGGCGTCCGGCGGCGTCGTGCAGGTGGCCGCGCAGCAGCGAGGCGAACATGCGCGCCGCATTCAGCGGCTGCAGCAGGTCGTGCACCGCGGCGGCCACGAAGCGGGTCTTGTAGCGGTTGGCGGCCTCGGCCTCGCGCCGGGCGGCGTCCAGATCGCGCGTGCGTTCGGCAATGCGCAGCTCCAGCGCATCGGCCAGCGAACGCAGCTCGCGTGCGGCGTTCTTGTAGCTGGTGATGTCGGCGTAGCTGGTCACGAAGCCGCCGTCGGGCAGCGGGTTGCCGCGGATCTCCAGCACCGTGCCGTCGCTCTTGGCGCTCTCATGCAGGTGGGGCTTGCCGCTGCGCAGGTGCTGCAGGCGCCGCTGGATGGCGTCCTCGGTGGGCGTGGCGCCCAGCAGGCCGCGCCGCGCGTTGTGGCGGATCAGCGCCTCCACCGGCGTGCCCACGCGCATCAGCTCGGGCGGAAAGCGAAACAGTTCCACGTAGCGCGAGTTCCACGCCACCAGGTTCAGGTCGCGGTCGATCACCACCACGCCCTGGGGCAGGTGCTGCAGGCTACGCGACAGGCCGGTGTCGGCCTCGCGCGCGGCCTGCACGATGCCGTCCTGCGCGGTGCGCAGCTCCTGGGCATGCTGGCGCAGCACGGTCTCCAGTTCCTGGCGGCTGCGCTGGCGCAGCAGGGCCAGGCGCTGGCGCTGGCGCACGAACAGCACCAGCAGTGCCAGGGCCAGCCACAGGCCCGCGGCCGCACCGGCCGCCCAGCGGCGGGCCTCGATGGCGCTGTCCGCGTGGTGCAGCAGGTGCAGTTGCCAGCCGGTGCCTGCCAGCTCCTGCGTGTGCCACAGCAGCGGGCCGGGCAAGGGGGGCTCCTGCGCGCGTGCCAGCACCGTGCCTTCGTCCACCCGCCGCTCCACCTGCAGGCCCAGCGGCGTGAGGGGCTGGCCGGTGTACTGGCGCGTGGCCTCCAGCTCCTGGCGCGCCTGGGGCGTGAGGGGCGCCAGCAGCCGGTAGCGCCAGGCGTCGCGGCTGGCGAGGAAGACCACGCCGTGCGCGTCCGAGGCCAGCACTACGTCGGGGCTCTGGCGCCATTCGCGTTCCAGCTCGGTCAGCAGGATCTTGATGGCCACCAGGCCCAGCGTCTGCCCGTCATCACCGCGGATCGCCGTGGACAGGAAGTAGCCCGCCTCCCCCGTGGTCAGGCCGATGCCGTAGAACCGCCCGTGGCCCTGCGCCAGCGCCTGCTGCACGTAGGGGCGGAAGTGGTAGTCCTCTCCCACGTTGTTGGGAGTGTCGCGCCAGTTGCTGGCGGCGATGGCGCGGCCTTGCAGGTTGATGAGCGTGAGTGTGGACGAATGGCTGGCGCCGTTGGCCTGCTCCAGCTTGCGGTTGAGCACGTCCACCTCGGCGGGCGTGAGCGGGTGGGTCAGCGCGTCCCTCAGCTGCGCGTCCAGCGCCAGCACCTCGGGCAGGGTGCGAAAGCGGTCGATGCGCTGCTCCAGCGCCTGGCCGTACAGCGTGAGCTGGCGCCGCACCCCCTGGCTTTCGTCGTGCAGCGCACGGCGCTGCGCGTACTGGCTGGCCAATAGCATGCACACGGCCATGCCCGCCAGCACGAACAGTGCGACAAGCGCGGTGAGCAGGGGGCGGCGGCGGCGTAGCGGCATGGGCGGAGTGTCCCTGGGTTTGGTGTCCGTGGGCGGGGCGGGCGCGGCGTCTAATACCAATAGGTTATCGGCGCGGCGGCGATGCAGGGGTACAACCGCGGACTTCCAAAGATGCGCGGCATTGCACGGCCCTGGCGCGTCTTTTTTTCGACCTCCGGAGACACGCCGCATGCATGCCATTCCCTCTGCCGCCCCCGCCCCGTCGGTGCGGCTTCCGTTCTATCGCCAACTGTATTTCCAGGTGGTGTTCGCCATCATCATCGGCGTGCTGCTGGGCCACTTCCAGCCCGAGTACGGCGCGGCGATGAAGCCGTTCGGCGATGCCTTCATCAAGCTCATCAAGATGATCATCGCGCCGGTGATCTTCCTGACCATCGTCACCGGCATCGCCAGCATGAGCCACCTGAGCGCCGTGGGCCGGGTGTTCGGCAAGGCCATGGCGTACTTCCTCACCTTCTCCACGCTGGCGCTGGTGGTGGGCCTGGTGGTGGCCAACGTGATGCAGCCCGGCACCGGCATGCACATCAACGTGGCCGAGCTGGACCAGACCGCCGTCAAGGGCTACGTGAGCAAGTCGCACGAGATGACTCTCACCGGCTTCGCGCTGGACATCATTCCCAAGACGCTGATCAGCCCCTTCGTGGGCGACAACATCCTGCAGGTGCTGCTGGTGGCCGTGCTGTTCGGCGTGTCGCTGGCCATGGTGGGCGACGCCGGCAAGCCCATCCTGGACTTTCTGGACGGCCTGACCAAACCCGTGTTCAAGCTGGTGAACATCGTCATGAAGGCCGCGCCCATCGGCGCCTTCGGCGCCATGGCGTTCACCATCGGCAAGTTCGGCCTGGGTTCGCTGGTGAACCTGGCCGAGCTGGTGCTCACCTTCTACATCACCTCGGCCGTGTTCGTGCTGGTGGTGCTGGGCGCGGTGGCACGGGCCTGCGGCTTCTCGGTGCTCAAGCTGATCCGCTACCTGAAGGCCGAGCTGCTGCTGGTGCTGGGCACCTCCTCGTCCGAGTCCGCCCTGCCCTCGCTGATGGAAAAGATGGAAAAGGCCGGCTGCAGCAAGTCCGTGGTGGGCCTGGTGGTGCCCACGGGCTACTCGTTCAACCTGGACGGCACCAACATCTACATGACGCTGGCCGCGCTGTTCATCGCGCAGGCCACCGACACGCACCTAACGCTGGGCCACCAGATCGCGCTGCTGCTGGTGGCGATGCTGTCGTCCAAGGGCGCGGCCGGCGTGACCGGCGCGGGCTTCATCACCCTGGCCGCCACCCTGGCCGTGGTGCCCGAGGTGCCGGTGGCCGGCATGGCGCTGATCCTGGGCGTGGACCGCTTCATGAGCGAGTGCCGCTCGCTCACCAACTTCATCGGCAACGCCGTGGCCACGGTGGTGGTGTCGCGCTGGGAAAACGCGCTGGATGCCGACCGCCTGCACCGCGTGCTGGACGGTGAGGCCGAGTTCCTGCCCGAGCCCGAACGGGCGGTGGAACCCGTCGTGCTGGCCCGCCACCGGGCCTGATCCGGCAGCGGCCTTCAGGCCAGGCCCCAAAGCCCATGCACCGGCAACGGCGCGTGGGCTTTTTTCATGCCCTTAGAACGGCGCGTCGTCGTCGGGGCCGCTGGCCGCAGCATGCAAGGCCCCGGCGGCTGGTGCGGGGGCGGCAGCAGCGCCCCCCAGGCTCGTGCGCCCCTCGCCGCCCAGCGCCGCGATCAGGTCGGGAATCAGCTGCGACAGCTCGCCCGTGGCGATCGCCACGTCGGCATCGAAGCCGCCATCGTCCTGCGCCTGGCCCTCGAACACCGTGTCCAGGAACGCCACCTTCTTGAGCTGCAACCCCTCGGTCAGCACGAAGCTCACGCGGTCGTCCCAGCTCATGGCGAGCTTGGTGGGCAGCTTGCCCGCCTCGATGTGGCCCTGCACTTCCTCAATGTCCAGCGGGTGGCGGGCGTAGCGCACCACGGCCTTGGTCTCGTCGGGCGCCTTCAGCTCGCACTCGCGGTCGATGGAAAAGCCCGCCGGCGGCTCCTGCTCCTTGAGCCACAGCGCCATCGCCGCCTGAGGGCTGGTCTGCGTGTCCAGCAGCGCCAGCGACAGGCCGGGCAGGTGCTCCACCAGCAGGCTCACCACCTCGTCGGCACGGCCCTGGGCGCCGGTATCCAGCACCAGCAAATGCGCCTGTGGGTCGATCCACACCCAGGTGCCGCCCTGCTTGGTGAAGGCCATGGGCAGGAGGTCCAGCTTGGCCTCTTCCTTGAGTTCCTTGGTTTCCTTCTTGCCGGGCTTGCGGCCGGTCTGCTGCTCGATCTGCGCGGCCTTTTCCTTCACCTTGCGCGCCAGCACGGTGGCCGGGAGCATCTTGGCTTCCCATTGAAAGCGCAGCATCCAGTGGCCGCCCACGCTCTCGGCCAGCAGCCCGTGGGCCTCGCCGCGCGGGGGCACCCAGCCGCTGGACTTTTCCTGCGTGGCGCCGCACTCCTGGAAGGGCGCCTTGGCCAGCGCTTCCTCCAGCTGGGTCAGCTCCACCTGCCACTCGGGGGCAATGCGGTACACGATCATGTTCTTGAACACGGGGAGATTCCTTTTGAAATGCCGGCCCCGCGCCAGGGCTGCACGACGGGCGGGGCGGTGAATGGTCCTGATTTGATAGCTGTCAGCGCTTATTGGATAAGCGCTGGAGGCACTTTTGGCATAAAACGACTGTAGCCGGCAGGGTGGGGCATGCCGGGTGAATAGCAGAACTTTACACAGGCGCAGAATTCGCTCACGGGCGCGTTACACACGCGGCGCACACTGCTTTGCAAGCGCAGGGTGCAGTGTCCCCCATTCGGGTGGACCACCAGGCGCCCATCACTTCCTGTGTGAAGCAAGAAAGGAAACACCATGGCCCGTTTCAAGATCACCCAGCGCCTGGCCGCCACCGCCGTGGCGGCCGCTGTGCTCGCCGGCATGGCTGTGCCCACCCTGGCGCAACCCGGCCCCGGCCCAGCCGCCACCGAGCAAGGCGCATCCCAGGCGCAGCAGCGTCCGCGCCAGCGCGCCCTGACGCCCGAGCAGCGCGAGCAGTACAGGGCCCAGCGCGCCGAGGCGTTCAAGCGCAAGCTGCAGCTCACGCCCGAGCAGGAGCCCGCATGGAACAGCTTCCTGCAGTCCATGAAGCCCGACGCCGACGCACGCAAGGCGCGGCTGGATTGGCAGGGCATGGACCAGCTCACCACGCCCGAGCGCATCGACCGCATGCGCGCGCTGCGCTCCCAGCGTGCGGCCGAGATGGACCGCCGCGGCGACGCCGTCAAGGCCTTCTATGGCACGCTGACGCCGGCGCAGCAAAAGACCTTCGACGCCGAAGGCAAGCGCATGTACCGCCACTGGGGCGGCGACCACCCCATGGGCAAGCGCTGGGGCAAGGACGGTGCGCGGGGCGACTTCCGCGGTGACGGTCGCGGCATGCGCCACCAAGGCCCTGGCCCGGGCACAGGCGCAGCTCCCGGCGCGCCGCTGACGCCGCAGTAAGCCTGCCCAGGGCCGGGTGCGCATCCGCTGCGCCCGGCCGCGGGCTGCGGCTCTGGCCTACAGGGCGGCTGGGCAGTGGGGGGCTACAGTGGTTACATATTCAGGTAACAACAACACCTCGCAACCATGCCTACCATCGCCCGCCGCAGCGCCTTTTTCCGGCGCACCGCCCTTCTCTCCCCGGCGCCTTTTCTCGCAGCTGCCGCTGCGTGCCTCACGGCCACACCAGCCCTTGCGCAGCCGTCAGAGGACCGGGCCTACGCCCCTTCGGTCTACGTGCAGGGCGAATGGGCGCGGCGCCAGACGGATGCCATCACCATCGGTGCCACCCTGCCCTGGGGCACCTGGCGCCGCCCGCTGTGGGGCGGCGAGCTGCGCGGCCATTGGGATGTTTCACTGAGCCGCTGGTCCTTTGACGGCATCGGCGGGCACAACAGCGCCGTGGTGGTGGGCGTGGCGCCCACGCTGCGCCTGCGCCCCGACGAGGGCCGTTCCCCCTGGTTCTGGGAGGCCGGCATCGGTGCCACCGTGGCCAGCCACCGCTACCGCGTGCAGGACCATGAGTTCAGCACCCGCTTCAACTTTGCCTCGCACCTGGGCCTGGGGCGCAATTTCGGCGCACAGCGCCAGCATGAGCTGATGCTGAGCGTGCAGCACGTGTCCAACGCCGGCATCAAGAGCCCCAACCCCGGGGAGAACTTCCTGCAACTGCGCTACGCGTTGCACTTCTGAGCGGCCTGTGGACAAGCCTGGGGATGCGGCGCTGGTCATCTGCGCCTTGTCCACAGCACCCGTCCCACCGGCGCAGTTGTACCCATTTCAGGCCGGACTTGACCCGGTGCCGGGACACAGACTTTGCAGTAGCGCAAGTACGCGCCGTCATTCAGAAAAAGCGGCTTGTCCACAAAATGGCGCGGGCTCTACTACTACCACTATGAAGTAATAGACACATTCATGAATAACCGGAGCGATGGCCGCGTGGGTCAGGCCGTCGGCCGGTGTGCTTCATTATTGATAGCTGCCAGCGCTTGCCCATCAAGCGCCAGCAGCCATTTTTCCTGCAAGCCGGGTTATTTGGCCAAGCCAAGCTTCTCGATGATGACCTTCTCAGTCTTCATGGTGTCCAGCGCGTACTGCTTGTAGGTGGCGCTGTCCATGTAGTAGGTGTCCATGTCGAACTTCGCCAGGGACTCCTTGTAGTTGGGCATCTCCATGGCCTTCTTGAAGGCGTCGTGCAGCACCTGGGCGATCTTCGGGTCTGTGCCCTTGGGCACCACCAGGCCGAACGGCGAGGTCTGCACCAGGTTGATGCCCACTTCCTTGAGCGTGGGCACGTTGGGGAAGCGGGCCGAGCGCTTGTCCCCCCAGACCGACAGCACGCGCAGCTTGCCCTGCTCCACGTACGGCGCCCAGCCGGGCGTGTCGGCAATCGACATCACATGCCCGCCCAGCACGGCCTGCAGCGACTCGGAGTTGCCCTTGTAGGGGATGTGGTTCAGCGTCACGCCGGCCTGCAGGGCGATGTTCTCCATCGTCAGGTGCAACGTGGTCAGCGCACCGGGCGTGCCGTAGTTCAGCTTGCCGGGGTTGTTCTTGGCGTAGGCGATGTAGTCCTGCATGGACTTGATGGGCGAGTCCGCGGGCACCACCAGGCCGAAGGCGTAGCCCGCCAGGCCGATCACGTATTGCAGGTCGGTGGCCGGGTTCCAGTTGATCTTCTGCGTGTAGGGCAGGCGGAACACCGGCAGCGGCACCTGTGCGAGCGTGTAGCCGTCGGCCGGGGTGCTCTGCATCATCTGCGCGGGCAGCACGCCGCCGGCGCCGGGCTTGTTCTCGATGATCACGGGCTGTCCCAGGATCTTGGAGGCGTTCTCCGCCAGCACGCGAAACGGCACATCGGTCGAGCCGCCGGCGGTGAAGCCGATCAGCACCTTGATCGGGCGGCTGGGAAAGCGCTCGGGTTGCGCCAGCGCGGGGCCGGCCACGCAGCCGGCGGCCAGCAGCAGGGACAGGGTGCGGCGGTTGAGCAAAGCATGGGTCATGGAGGGAGTCCTTGGGTCTATGGCCTCCGGCGCTGCGATCAACCCGCTGTGCAGGCCGTGTGCTGTGGAGGCCTTCAGGTAGCGTGGTTTCTCTGTGCGAAATTCATGGAGGCACGGGAGAAGTGGCGTGATTTCAGTATCCCCCTGATGAAAAACCCTTCTCGCTAGGGAAATCCATGAGTCGGTGCAGAAAAGTTGCGATGAAATAATTCCGCTAAGAGAAATTTACCTGGAGAGTGGGAATGGCGCGCACACGGAACATCGACTTCGACGAAGGCGCGGACAGCCGGCGCTTCGTGACCGCGCTGGCCCGGGGGCTGGACGTGCTGGCGTGCTTCCAGGTGGACGAAAAATGGCTCACCAATGCCGAGATCGCCGCGCGCACCGGCCTGCCCAAGCCAACGGTGGTGCGCCTGGCCTACACGCTGTGCGTGCTGGGCTACCTGCGCCATTCGCGCGACAGCGGCAAGTACGCGCTGGGCGACAGCCTGGCGGCACTGGGCATCACCATGGTGTCCAACCTGCGGCTGCGGCGCATTGCACGGCCCTACATGCAGGACTTCGCGGACCGCTACGACATCTCGGTGTCGCTGGGCATCCGCAACGGGCTGTCGGTGCTGTACGTGGAGAACTGCCGCTCGGGCACGCCGCTGTCGCTGGGGCTGGACCTGGGGGCGCGCCTTCCGGTGGCGGAGACGGCCATGGGCCACGCCTTGCTGGCCGTGATGGAGCCGCGCGAGCGCGAGCGGCTGCTGGCCGAGATCCGCCAGGCCGAGGGCGAGCGCTGGCCGCAGTTGCGCCAGGCCATCGAGACCGGGTGTGCCCACTGGCGGGCGCGTGGCTTCACGGTGGTGGTGCGCGACTGGCAGACGGATATCGCGGGCGTGGGCGCCGCCATCCGCCAGCCCGACGGCCGCGTGATCAGCTTCAACGCAGGCGGCTCGGCCAGCAAGTTCCCGCGCGCGCTGCTGGAGCAGGAGATCGGCCCGCAGTTCGCACGCATGGTCAAGGGGCTGGAGCCGTTCGTGCGCAGCGAGGAAGCGTAAGCTATCGATTAAATAGCTGTCAGCGCTTGCTGGACAAGCGCTAGAGGCCAATTGGGCTTAAAGAGGCGGCGTGCGGGCTGCGGCGATGTAGTCGTGCAGCAGTTGCTCCAGCAGGTCCAGCGGCAGCGGCCGGCTGAAGAAGTAACCCTGGTACACCGCGCAGCCGGCGTGCGCCAGCCAGTCGCGCTGCGCGCTGGTCTCCACGCCCTCGGCGATCACCTCCAGGCCCAGGCTGGCGGCCAGGCCGATGATGGTGCGCACGATGGCCGCGTCGTTGGGGTCCGTGAGCAGGTCGCGCACGAAGCTCTGGTCGATCTTGAGCTGCCCGAGCGGCATGCGCTTGAGGTAGGCCAGCGACGAGTAGCCGGTGCCGAAGTCGTCCAGCGAAAAGCCCACGCCCAGCGCGCGCAGCGCCGCCATGGTGGCAATGGTGGCGGCCAAGTCCTCCACCAGCAGGCTCTCGGTCAGTTCCAGCTTGAGCTGGGAGGCCGGCGCGCCGGTGGCGGCCAGCACGCCCGCCACGTCGTCCACGAAACCCGCATCCCGGAACTGGCGCGAGCTCACGTTCACTGCCATGGTCAGCGGCGCCAGCGCCGGCACCCGCTGCCAATCGGCCAGCACCGAGCACGCCGTGTGCAGCACCCAGTGCCCCAGCGGCAGCACCAGGCCGGTCTCCTCGGCCAGCGGAATGAACTGCCCGGGCGACACCATGCCGCGCCGCGGGTGCGCCCAGCGCAGCAACGCCTCCACGCCCACGATCGCGCCCCGCGCGTTGATCTGCGGCTGGTAGTGCAGCAGAAACTCTTTCTGCGCCAGCGCGTTGCGCAGATCCGCCTCGAGCGAGGCACGCTCGGCCACGGCATGCTGCATGCTCGGGTTGAAAAAGCGCAGCGTGTTGCGTCCCGCGGTCTTGGCCTGGTACATCGCCAGGTCGGCCTGCTTGAGCAGTTCGCCCACCGTGGTGGGCGCGTGGTTGAACAGTGCGATGCCGATGCTGGGCGTGCTGCGGTACTGGTACCCGGTGAGCGCATAGGGGGCGCTGAGCACGGCGAGGATCTTCTCGCCCACGGCGCCCGCCTGCTCCGCCAGCGTGTCGCTGTGCGCGCTGAGCTGCTCCACCAGCACCACGAATTCGTCGCCACCCAGGCGCGCCACCGTGTCTGCGCTGCGCACGCAGGTGTTCAGCCGCTGCGCCACGATCTGCAGCAGCTCGTCCCCCTGGTCATGGCCCAGCGTGTCGTTGAGGGTCTTGAAGTTGTCCAGGTCGATGAACAGCAGCGCCCCGCCCTGCTCCAGGCGCTGCGCCTTGGCCAGGGCCTGGTCCACGCGGTCCAGCAGCTGCACGCGGTTGGGCAGGTGGGTGAGCGGGTCGAAGAAGGCCAGGCGCTGGATCTCGCGCTCCTGGTGCTTGCGCGTGCCGATGTCGGCGTTGATCGCGAGGACCGACTCGGGCTCGCCACGGTCGTTGCGCACCAGCGTCCAGCGGCCTTCGGCTTCGAGGGTGCGACCCGCGCGGTCGCACTGCAGGATCTCGCCGCTCCACACGCCGTGCTGCATCACCTGCTGGGTGGCGCGCAGGAAGTCCTCCGGGTTCTGGTACAGCAACGTGGCGATGGAGCGGCCGAGGACCTCCTCGCGCGACCAGCCGTACATGCGCTCTGCGCCCTCGTTCCAGAACGTGATGCGGTGCTCCAGATCGCGCACGATGATGGCGTCGCGCGCCTTGTCCAGCAGCGATGCCTGCTGGCGGATGCGCTGGTCGTCCGTCTGGCGCTGCAGTTCCGCGGCCGCGCGCGCGGCGAAGATCTGCAGCGTGTTGCTGACGAAGCGGCTGCGCTCCAGCGCCTGGCGGAACACCACGAAGATCATGCCGATGGGCGTGCCGTCGCTGGCCGTGAGCTGCTGGCCCACGTAGCTGCGCGCGCCGGTGCGCGCGAGCACCGGCGCGCGCGGGAACCGCTCGCGCGCACGGTCGCGGATGACCAGCGAGCGCTGGGTCAGCAGCCGCTCGCTCGGCGTGCCTTCCAGTACGTACTCGGCATTGGGCTGGGTCACGCCATCGACCACGTGCGACAGCGCCACCGCCCGCCGCGCCTGCCCGGGGGCGGCCGGCAGGAAGCGGCCCACGCAGGCCACCTGGGCGCCCAGCGCCTCGGCCATGTGCTGCGCCAGATGGTCGAAGAACGCCGCGCCCACGCCGGCCGAGACGGCGGTGGCCACCTTGACCAACGTGGCCTGCAGGCGCTGCTGCTCCGCGCGGGCACGCAGGTTCTCGATGCCGAACGCGAGGTCGGCGGCCATGGCCTCCAGCAACTGCGTCTCCTGCACCCCCAGGTGCAGCACCTCGGGCGCATACAGGTACAGCAGGCCGAAGGTGCGCTCGGCGTTGCGCAGCGGCAGGCACACCACGGCGTGAAAGCCCAACTGGGCCATGCGGTCCGCCAGGTGGCTGAAAGCCGGGCTGTGGTGCACGTCGTGCACGATCACCGTGCGGCCGCTGCGCACGCACACGCCTGCCGGGCCGTTGCCGCCCGGCTCCTGCACCGACCAGCTCAGGTGCAGGTGTTCGGTGTAATCATGGGCTTGGGCGACGCCCGCGTGCGCCACGGGCTCGATGCGCCTGTGCGCATCGTCGCGTGCCATGCCCACCCAGCCCATGCGGTAGCCGCCGATCTCCACGGCCACGCTGCACACGGCGTGCAGTAGATCGGACTCGCTGGTGGCACGCACCAGTGTCTCGCTGCAAGCGCCGCGCATGCGCTTGGCCCGGTTGACGCGCGCCAGCTCGTCCTCGATACGGCAGCGCTCGGTCACGTCGCTGGCCAGCATCTGCCACGCCGGGCGCCCGCCGAAGTCCGTGTCGCCCACGACGACTTCCACGTCCAGGGCGGCGCCGTCCTTGCGTGAGTGGCGCCACAGCCGTGGTGCGGACGCGGGAGACCCGGGTGCATGGGCCTCGCGGCGCAGCATGTCGAGTGCGCAGGTGGCCGCGTCCTGGTTCTCCGCGGACCAGAGCGCGCGCAACTCCATGCCCAGCAGCTCCTGCTCCGCATGGCCGTAGTGGCGGACCATGGCGTGGTTCACCGCCAGCAGACGCAGGCTGTCGCGGTCGCAGACCCACATGGGCTGCGGATGTTCGGCAAAGAGCGTGCGGTACTGCTGCTCGGACGCACGCAGCTGCGCGTCCACGCGCCGCAACTGCAACATGGCGCCCAGCGACTCGGCCAGGATGCGCAGGTGCAGCAGATGCTGCGCCTCCAGCGCTGCGCCCTGGGGCACCCTCACCTGGAGCAGGCCCGCGAGCAGCGCGCCGCTGCCCAGCGGCATGCTGACCCGCCGGTGGGGGGGCTGCGCACTTCCCACATCCTGCGCGGGGGCGTCCGTGGCTGCCTGTAGGCCCGCGCGTGCGGCTTGCTCCATGCCCTGCCAGGATGCGCAGGCGTCCAGCGGCACGCGGGTGCCGATCGCCGGCAGGGGCGGCGCGCCCACGCTGGCGCGCACGGCCAGCGCATCGTTTTCGCGCAACGCGATCATTGCCCCGACTGCGCCCGTGATCGCGCAGGCGGCTTGGGCGGCCTGCGCCAGGACGTGCTCCAGGGGCAGCTGCAGGTCCGTGATCAGCTGCTGGAGCTGCAGCAGGAGGGCATGCGCCGCCGCCTCGTCGTGCGCCTGCACCGCTGTGGCCAGGCCTCCTGCCTCGGCCGGGTGGGCTGACGGGGTTCCAGTGGAATCGCTCATCGGCATGGCGCGCTGCGTGTCATGCCCACGCGCGGCCGGGATGGCGCTGCGGGAAGGAGCGAGAGGCGGCCCGGGCCATGGCGCGCGTCAGGAGCGGCCCAGGCTGGCGCCGGCCAAGGGGCTCGGCGGTGGCGCGGCGGGGTGTTGGAAGAACATGGCGGACGCTTGCGGCCCGAAAGGCGGGCGGATGTGACTGATGGTACATGGGCGCCCTCCTTCTTTTCGGCCGCGACGGCGCCGGAGCGTGTCAGCCGCGTGTGCGGCGTTCGCGCACGGCCGCAGCCAGCTGCTGCAGTACCGGCACGGTCTGTGCGAAGCTGATGCAGGCATCGGTGACCGACACGCCGGGTGTGAGCGGCTGGCCGTCCACGATGTCCTGGCGGCCCTCCTGCAGGTGGCTCTCGATCATCACGCCGGTGATGCGTGCATCGCCCGCGGCGATCTGCTGGGCCACGTCCTGCGCCACGTCGATCTGGCGGCGGTGCTGCTTGCTGCTGTTGGCATGCGACAGGTCGATCATCACCTGCGGGCGCTGGCCGGCCTTCTCCAGCATCACGCAGGCGGCCTGCACGTCGGCCGCGCCGTAGTTCGGGGCCTTGCCGCCGCGCAGGATCACATGGCAGTCGTGGTTGCCGCGCGTCTCGAAGATCGCCGCCTGCCCCATCTTGGTCATACCCATGAAGGCATGCGGTGCCTGCGCGGCCTGGATGGCGTCGGCCGCCACCTTCACGCCGCCATCCGTGCCGTTCTTGAAGCCCACGGGGCAGGACAGGCCGCTGGCCAGTTGCCGGTGGCTCTGGCTTTCGGTGGTGCGCGCGCCGATGGCGCCCCAGCTCACCAGGTCGCTGATGAACTGCGGCGACAGCAGGTCCAGGAATTCCGTGCCCACGGGCAGGCCCAGCGCCAGCACGTCCAGCAGCAATGCGCGGGCGCGCTCCAGGCCTTCGTTGATGGCGAAGCTGCCGTCCAGGTGCGGGTCGTTGATGTAGCCCTTCCAGCCCACGGTGGTGCGGGGCTTCTCGAAGTACACGCGCATCACGATGAGCAGGTCCTGCGCCAGCGCATCCGCCTGCTCCTTCAACAGGCGCGCGTACTCCATGGCCTGGTCATGGTCGTGGATGGAGCACGGTCCCACCACGACGATGAGGCGGTCGTCCTGCCCGTGCAGCACGCGCGAGATGGCCACGCGGCTGCTTTCCACCAGCGTCTGCGCCGCCTCGGGCGCGGGCTGCCATTCCTGCAGCAGCGCGGGCGTGATGAGCGGGCGCACGGCTTTGATGCGCAGGTCGTCGATGCGCGTGGTGTCGTGGGTGGTGAGCGGGGATGCGAGGCGTTCGGTCAGGGTCATGGTGCCCCGATTGTCGCGCTACCCGCGTGAGAGCCTGTTCGGGGAGTCCGGCGCCCTGCCCGGGCGGCAGGTGGCGGTGAAGGAAGGTAACACTGCCTGTGGCCGCCGCAAGCGGCGCCGTGGAAGTTCAGGGGCGCCGGAAGCTCGCGAACTGTTGCGACCAGTAGCGCGACTTCAGGTGGTCCAGGCGCACCGTGCCGCCGCTGGACGGCGCATGTACGAAGCGCCCCTCCCCCACGTAAATGCCGGCATGCGTGGGCCGGCCGCGGCCGAACACCACCAGGTCGCCCGTGCGCAGCTCGTCCGCGTCGATGGACTGGCCGAAGCCGCTCAACTGGGCCACCGTGCGCGGCGGGGCCACGCCCGCGCGGCTGGTGTACACGTAGCCGATGAGACCGCTGCAGTCGAAGCCGCTGTCGGGCGTATTGCCGCCGTAGCGGTAGGGCGTGCCCACCAGTCCCAGGGCATGGATGGCGATGTCGCTCGACTGTTCGGGCGACAGGCGGGAATAGGCGGCGTTGCGCGAGGCAGAGGTGGGCGGCGTGGTGCCGCAGCCCACCACCAGCAGGCTGGCCGCGAGCGTCAGGACGAGAAGGGCAAAGGCGCGCATGGGGGTCAAGCGTAGCAGCCGCGGCGCGATGGCGCAGCCAACACCCCGCGCCCGAACGCGCTTTCTCCTACTTTTGCAACGTTTTTTGGGGTCATTTTTTGCACTTTTCTCGCGGCGCCTCGCCGTGGTGCACGCGCGAAGGGTGTGGGGCGCGATTGCAGCGACTGAGCCGCGCAGTACAAAAAATTGTACTAGTACAAACAATACAATGTGTGCATGCCATCGTTGTCTGTAGAAGGAAGCAATGCCAAAGACATTGCGGCAAGCCTTGAATATGCCATGCGCCGCGGCGCTCTGCCAAGCGGCGCTGCCCTGCCCTCGGTGCGCCATCTGGCCGCAGAACTGGGGGTGAATCCCAACACCGTCGCCGCCGCTTATGCGCGGTTGCGCAGCGCGGGCCGCGTGGTCACTGCGGGGCGCCGCGGCACCCGCGTAGCGGGCGAGCCGCCCCGCCCTGCCCCTTCGTTCGCTCCGCCCGAGGGCCTGCGCGACCTGGCCAGCGGCCAGCCCGATCCTGCGCTGCTGCCGCGCCCCCGCGGCGCGGCCTGGGCCGCTGCGCTGGGGCAGCCGGCAGCGGTGCCGCATGCGCCGCAAGCGGTTGCGGAGGCGCTGCTGTCGCAAGCACGCCCCTGGCTGGAGAGCCAGGGCCTGCCTGGCGATGCCGTGGGGGTCTTCTCGGGCGCGCTGGATGCGATCGAGCGCGCCCTGCGTCAGCATGCGCGCCCCGGCGACCGCGTGGCGGTGGAAGACCCGGGCTGGCCACCGCTGCTGGCGCTGCTGCACAGCCTGCGCCTGCAGCCCGTACCCCTGGCCGTGGACGCGCAAGGGCTGTGCGTGCCGGCAGCGGGCGTGTTGGCGCAGTGCTGCGCCGTGGTGGTTACGCCGCGCGCGCACAACCCCACGGGCGTGGCCCTGGGTGTGGCGCGCTGGAAGGCGCTGCGCCGCCAACTGCGGGCCCACCCACACACGCTGCTGATCCTGGATGACCATTGGGGCCTGCTGAGCCACGCGCCCCTGGCGATGGCCGGGGCCCTGCCGCCGCTGTGGCTGCATGTGCTGAGTGTGAGCAAGGCGTTGGGCGCAGACTGCCGCGTGGCCCTGGCCGCGGGCACGCCGGCGCTGGTGCAGGGCATGTGCGCACACCAGGCGCTGGGGCCGCGCTGGGTCAGCCACTGGTTGCAAGGGCTGGTGGCGCAGTTGTGGCGGCAGGCGGCGCAGGGGCGTGCGCGGGGCTCATGGCGCCATGCCGCGGCCCAATACGCGGCCCGCCGCGCGGCGCTGACGGACGCGCTGCGCGGCCACGGGGTGGCGGCGCCCTGGCTGGAAGGCGAGGGCCTGCACGCCTGGATGCCGGTGTCCGACGAAGCCGCGGCGGTGCAGTCCCTCGCGGCCGCGGGCTGGGCGGTGCAGGCGGGCGCTCCGCTGCGGCTGCACAGCGGGCAGGGTGTGCGCATCAGCCTGGGCGCCGTGGGCGTGCGCGATATGGGCCGGCTGGCGCGCGACCTGGCAGGGGCGCTGCGACCTGCGGTGCGGGCGGTGTTTTAACGAACGCGAGCGCGCCGCGAATACGGCAGCGCTCCCGTGCTGCACGCCGCCCGTGGAGGGATTTTGTCAATCTCGCCTCTTGCGCGGAGGGAGGCGGTCCTTGGAACTGCCGCCACGTGGTCTGTGGTTGACCTCTCTGCGGGCGACGAGCTAAGGGTTAAGGGCTACCCTGTGGCGGGGCACGCCGCGGCTTGCGGCGCCCGCTCTCCGCTCCAGCAACGCGCGCTGGCAAGACAGACGCTCCTCGCGCAAAGTGCCCCCGCGCGGGTTGGGCGCGCCGTCAATCCAGCGACAGCTCGCGGTGCTCGCCCAGCGGCTTGGGCTGCTCGCCGGTCAACGCGGCGGTGGCGAGTTGGTAGAGCTGGGAGAGCTTGCTGTCCTTCACGTCCCAGTATTCCGCATGCTCGATGCGGACGGCCAGCAGCACCAGATTGGGGTCTGTGGGACCGTCGGGGAACCAGGCCTTGGCCAGCGGCGTCCACAGTGCTTCCTTGCGCGCGGGGTCCTCGATGAAACCGGCCGTGCCCGACAGCGACACGTAGCAGTCTTCGCCCGGGTCGGCGTAGCTCAAATGCACCTGGCTGTCGGCCTGCAGGCGGCTGTGCAACTCGCTGCCGCGCGGGATGAAGAAGAAGAGTTGACTCTGCGCATCGATGTCCTTGTTCAGCGTAGTCAGCGGGTGGGCATGCAGCCGGCCGTCGGCCGCGCGGTGGGCGAGCATGGCAAAGCGGATGTCCTTGATGCGGTTCCACAGCGTGGCGTGGGGGGAATCGTCGGGCATGGACATGGGAGAACCTCCGTGGGATGTAGGTGGACGCCACGGCGCGGTGCGTCACGCACGCGCCGGGACGGGCATACAACGCACTGTAGGGTGCGCTCGGGGTGCGCGGCGTCGGCCCCGGTCACGCCTGGATGTGCGCGCAATCCGACGCGCGGTATGAATGGGAGAAGAATTGAAAAATGCCCTGTCGCGCCCGCAATAAGGGCGGGGGCAGCTACCCCATTTGCAACGCCGTTGGCGGCTGTTCGGCTGGCGCGGCCTGGCGGTGGTGCTGCAGCAGCTTGCCGATGGCAGGGCGTGCGCAGCGCTGCAACTGCATCAGCAGCGCGTGGTCCGGCCAGGCCAGGCCGAAGCGTTGGCACAGGTCACGCTGCATACAGGCCAGCAGCGAGGCGGCCATTTCCGCATCGGCCAGCGCGCGGTGGGCGCGCCCGGCGCGCGGCAGGCCGAGGTGGTCCGTGAGGCGGCCCAAGCTGTGGCTGGGCGCATCGGGGTACACGCGGCGCGACAGCAGCACGGTGCAGGCGAATGGATGGGGCGCGGCGAGCCCGGCGTACTGCAATTCGGCCTGCCAGAACTTGCGGTCGAATGCGGCGTTGTGGGCCACCATGGGCGCGTCGCCCACAAAGCACGCGGCCTCGCGCATCACTGCGGCGGCAGCGGGAGCGGCCTCCACCATGGCATTCGTGATGCCGGTGAGTTGCGTGATGAAGGGCGGGATCCGCACGCCCGTGCGCATCAGGCTCTGGTAGCGGTCCACCACGCGGCCGCCTTCCATGAGCACGATGGCCACCTCGGTGGCGCGTGCACCCTGGGCAGGCATCATGCCGGTGGTTTCGAAATCGATGACGGCGATGGGGGCGGACGGCATGCGGGACGGCAGGAAACCGGCCCCGCGCACCCCGTGCGATAGGCACGGGCCACCGGCACCGGTGCGTAATCGTAGCCGCCACGCACGAAGCGCCGCCGCCCCCAAAAGTGCGGATGCCGGGCCACGCGGGCCCTGCAGGCCGGGCTCAGCCCGCGCCGCCCTGGTTCTTGCTGCCGCGGCGCGACTGCGCCTGGTTGCCGCTGCCCACCTGGTCCGTGCGGTCGCTGCGGCTATCGGGCGTGCGACGCGCCTGGTTCAGGGCCGTGGGGGGCTGGTGCCCCTGCTGGTTGTGGTCGTTGGCCACCTTGTCGGTGGCGCCCGAGTTGTCGTTGGTGCGCTTCATGGCGGGCCTTTCAGAGATCGGTCCAATCCACTCTAGGCAGCACGGCAGAGCGCGGGCGTCGGCGATGGGCCTGCCCGCCTGTGGGACGCGGCCCGACAGGCGATGCGGGAAGGGGTTAATGGTCCAATCGGGCTCCAGCGCTTATCCAGCAAGCGCCACAAGCTATACCAATAGGAGCAATCGGTCACCCTGCGGCCCGGCGCGCCAGCGTGAACGGCGGCAAGCCCTGCAGCAGCCGCTGGCCGTAGCCGGTGCGCACCAGGCGCTTGTCGTAGCAATACACGTGCGCGCGGTCTTCCTCGGTGCGGATGGCGCGGCCCACCCACTGCGCCAGGCGGATGGCGGTGGCGGGCACCACCAGTTCGCTGAACGGGTCGCGTCCGGCGCCGCGCAGCCATTCGGCGCGGGCCTCGCCCACGGGGTCGTCAGGCGGGGCGAAGGGCAGCTTGGTGATGAAGAGCGATTCGCACAGCCTGCCGGGCAGGTCCAGCCCCTCGCCGAAGGATTGCATGCCGAAGATGATGGAGGGCTGGCCTTCGGCCACGCGCTCGCGGTGGCGGGCCAGCAGCTGTGGGCGGGGCAGGGTGTTCTGCACCAGCACGGCGCTGCGCATGGCGGTGGGCAGCATGTCCACGGCCTGGCGCATCTGCTCGCGCGAGGTGAACAGCACCAGCGCGCCAGCCTCGACCAGGGCCAGGTCGGACAGCAGCGCGTCCACCATCTCGGAGGTAAAGGCCTGCGCATCGCGCGGCTCGGCGCGGGTCTCGGTGGCCACCAGCGTGCCCTGCAGCGCGTAGTCGAACGGACTGGGCACGGCCAGCGTGGTCACGGCTTCGTCGCCGAACAGGCCCGATTCGCGCAGGAAAAAGTCGAACTGCCCGCAACTGGTGAGCGTGGCCGAGGTCAGCACCGCGCCGCGCACGGCGGACCACAGGTGGTTGCGCAACGTGTTGCCCGGCAGCACGGGGCTGGCATGCGCGCGCACGACGATGAAGTCGCCCTCGACCTCCAGCGTGAACCACTTGGCGGCCGGCACCGCGCCCTCGGGCGCGTCCTGCAGCAGCAACTGGGCGGCCGCGTGCACGGCCTCCAGCCGCGGCGCCAGCACGCCGATCTGCGCATACAGCTGCGACAGGCGCCGCGCCTCGTCGGGCTTGTCGCGCATTTCGCTGCGCAGGGCCTTGGAAATGGCGCGCAGGGCGTTCAGGAAGCCCTCGGCGTGGTGCGCGGCCTGGCTGAAGGGCTCCACCAACGCTTCGGGCAGCACACCGCCGGCCACGCGGGCGCGCGTGGGCAGGCTGGATGCGAACTGGCGGCGCCCCGGCACGGGCGCACGCAGTTGCTCGCCATACACGTCCATCACCAGGCGCGCGGCATCCTGCAGCGCGGCGCGCAGGCGCGCGGCGTGGTTGGGAATGTCGGCGATGTCCTCGACCTCCACCAGCTGGCCGATGCGCAGCGCGCGGCTGGCCAGGCGGTCGATCCAGGTCAGGCGCGAGAGGTCGGCCTCGCAGGCGAACTGGTCGAGCGCGGTGGCGGGCAGGTGGTGGGCCTCGTCGATCACCAGCAGGCAGTTGTCCAGCTCGGGCAGCAAGCGCGCGCCCAGGGACGACAGCAGCAGGTCGTGGTTGGCCACGATGACCTGCGCGGCCACGAGCTGCTTGCGCCGCTCGTAGTAGGTGCACTGGTTGAACACCGGGCAGTGCTTGCCGGTGCAGGAACTGGCCTCGGCCGCCACGGGACTCCAGGCCTCGGGCTCGGGCGGCGTAGCGAGCGTGTCGCGGTCGCCGTCCCATTCGCTGGTCGCCAGCGCGTCTGCCATGCTGGCGTAGAACTTCATGCGCGCCTCGGACTCGTGGCGCGGGCGCTTGCCGCGCTGCTCGGCTTCCTCGTCGGCGAACAGGTCGTCGTCGGGCAGGTCGCCGTCACCGCCCGGGCCGGCCGCGCCGCCGCCGGCCAGGCGCTCCAGCTTGAGCTTGCACACGTAGCGCCCGCGCCCCTTGGCCAGCGCGAACTGGAAGGGTTGCTCCATGCGGGCGGCCAGGGCCGGCAGGTCCTTGTGCACCAGCTGCTCCTGCAGCGCCACGGTGGCGGTGGAGATCAGCACCCGCGTGCCGCGCGCCAGCGCCATCGCGATCGCGGGCACGCTGTAGGCCAGCGACTTGCCCACGCCCGTGCCGGCCTGCACCACGGCAATCGCGCGCTGGGGCAGGGCATCGTCGTCCTCCAGCTTGCCCAGCTGCGCCTGGCTGAAGGTCTGGGCCACCTGCTCGGCCATGCGCCGCTGGCCCTCGCGCACGCGAAAGCCGGCCGTGGATTGGACCACCGCCTCGAACGATTGCAGGGCCTGGGCGGCCCACTCTGTGGAAGACATGGAAGGGGAGATCAGGCGCGGGGCCGGCTTTGCGGGGCGTGCCACTGTAAATGCATCCAGGCATGTTAGCCGAAGCGGGCTGGGCGCCGCTCAGGGCCGGCTATACACCCCTGGCCGTGCCCCCCAGGTGATGCGTGGTCGCCCGTGCGCCCAACGCTGATGCCGTCGTCCGCCCCCGGCCTACGCGGAACCGGACGGGGACTGCCTAGCATGGGGCGATCTGCCTTGCAGGCAAACGAGAGGTTCCCCATGCCATCCCATCGCGATACCCCGTCCCCTTCCAATGCCCCGGGCGCCGCGCCGCCGTCGCCGGGCGAGCACACCGATGTCCACGAACAGGGCGTGGACCTGCAGACCCCGCCCCAGCAGGAACGCGCCGCCGGTACCCCCGCCGCGCCCAAGCTGCCGCACGAGCGGGACCAGTCCGTCACCATGACCGGCGGCGAGCGCCATCCCGAGGTCGAGCAGGCCCACCGCGACGTGGAACGCGGCCTGCAGGATACCGACCGTGGACCGCCCGCCGGCCGCACCTATCGCAAGCTCAAGGACTCGGAATAGCTATTAAAAACGTAGCTGTCAGCGCTTGATGGTAAAGCGCTAGAACCTGTTTTTATTCTTCATCCGTGGGAGCGCTGCACAGCTCCACGCGCAGCCGCCGCACCTGCGCACCCGTGTACGCCTGCAAATGCGCCGTGGCCTGTGCGGCCAGCGCATCGGGCGTCGGCGCGGTGAGCAGCAGCAACTCGGGCGCTCCGCCCGGGGTGACGGGTGCCGCCCACGTGCGGCGCCGCACCGTGACGCCGTCGCGCGCCAGCGCCCGTAGCACTGCCGTTTCGCACAGGGCCGCACCGGGCAGCAGGCGCAGCAGGTGCGGCGTCTTCACTGAGGCCATCGGCAGTACGGCGGGGGCGTCCGCGCGGCGGTGGGTGCCCAGTGTGGGCACGCCAGGGCCCGTGGGTGCCGGGGAAGAAACGGCCGGCAGGCGCGCCAGGTCGATCAGGTCCGCCAGCACGGCGCTCGCCGTGGGCTCGCCGCCGGCGCCCGCGCCGCTGAAAAAGGCGCTGCCGGCTGCGTCGCCGCGCACCAGCAGCCCGTTGGTCGCGTCGTCCAGCAGCGCCAGCGGGTGCCGCGCGGGCACCAGGGCCGGGTGCACGCGCAGCTGGATGGCCACGCGGCCCTCGCACTCCTGCTGCTCGGCCACGGCCAGTAGCTTGACGGCGTAGCCCAGTTGCGCGGCCGCGGCCACGTCGCCCCGCTGCAGGTCGCGGATGCCCTCGACATGCACGGCGTCCAGCCGCACCGGCATGCCGAACGCGTTGGCGGCCAGCAGCGCCAGCTTGTGCGCGGCGTCGGTGCCGTCCACGTCGAAGGCCGGATCGGCCTCGGCATAGCCCAGTGCCTGGGCTTCGGTGAGCGCGGCGGCAAAGCCGAGGCCCGCCGCCTGCATGCGCGTGAGGATGTAGTTGCTGGTGCCGTTGAGCACGCCTGCCAGCGCGGTGATGCGGTTGGCCGCCAGCCCTTCGCGCAGCGCCTTGATCACGGGTACGCTGCCGGCCACGGCCGCTTCATAGGCCAGCACCCGGCCGTGGCGCGCGGCAGTCTGCGCCAGCGCCTCGCCGTGCGTGGCCAGAAGGGCCTTGTTGGCGGTCACCACATGCTTGCCATGCACCAGCGCGGCCTGCACCCAGTCGCGTGCGGCGCCCGTGCCGCCGGCCAGTTCCAGCACCACGTCCACGCCGGGGTCGGCGGCCAGTTGCAGCGGGTCGGTCAGCAGGCGCACGCCGGGCGCGCCGTCCAGCGCTGCAGCGGCACGCGCGGTGTTGCGCGCGGCGACCGCGACGATCTCGATGGCGCGCCCGGCGCGTGCGTTGATGAGGTCCTGGTTGCGCCGCAGCACCCGCCACACGCCGCTGCCCACGGTGCCGGTGCCGATCATGCCCACGCGCAGGGCAGGGGGCGGGGCCGGAGCGCGGCGCGCACTGGCGTGCACCTCGGGCGAGGGGCTGAGTTGGGGTTCTACGAACATGTCTTTCTCCAAACACGGGCTGCAAAAGCCCACAAAAAAAACCAGCGGCCGGGGCTGGGTTTCGTTCGGAGGGGGAAGAAGACACCAGGGGGCCGCCGGTGCGGCCACCCTGCGCGTGCGCTAGGTCGCCGCGGTGGTCATGGTGGTAATCATTCGTGCGTTCACGCCCGATGCGCAGGCCCGCGCCGCGCCGGTGGCGGGGGTGCGTGGGTCAGAGCAAAGCAGTGTGAACAGCATGCGTGCAGTGTAGCGCAGGTGACGGTGCGGCGTGCTTTACTCTTGATTTGATAGCTGCTAACGCTTGATGGACAAGCGCTATAGGCGGTTTTGGTTTGAATGCCTCGGGATGGGAATCAGCAGCCCACGGCCTGGCCGTCGCGCCGGTGGTCGGAGCCCGCGGCGTAGGCGAAGCCGGTGCCGGGCGTGGCCTCCAGCCGGCGGATGATCTGTGCGCTGCCGAATTCCAGGCTGCCGGGCGCGGCCACCTGCGGGTCGTGCCCCAGCGCGCGCAGGCCGTCGACCACGGCGGCGGGCACGGTGTGTTCCAACGTCAGCGCGCCCGCGTCGTTGATGCGCCAGCGTGGCGCGTCGGAGCAGGCCTGGGGGTTCAGGCCCTCCACGGCCTCGCGCAGCACCATCTGCACATGGCCCTGGGCCTGCATGTTGCCGCCCATCACGCCAAAGGCCATGTGGGGCTGGCCGCCGCGCGTGACGAAGGCGGGAATGATGCTGTGCATGGGCCGCTTGCCGCCCGCCACCTGGTTGGGGTGGCCCGGCGTGGTGACGAAGCCCATGCCGCGGTTGTGCAGCGCGATGCCCGTGCCCGGCACCACCACGCCCGAGCCGAAGCCCTTGAAGTTGGACTGGATGAACGACACCATGCGCCCCTCGCTGTCGGCCGTGCACAGGTACACCGTGCCGCCGCTGCCGGGCTGGCCGGCGGGGTACTGGCCGGCGCGCTGCGGGTCGATGAGCGCGGCGCGCTGGCGCAGGTAGGCCGGGTCCAGCAGCTGCGCGGAGGTGAGGCGCATGTGGTCCGGGTCGGCCACGTGCGCGTACAGGTCGGCAAAGGCCACGCGCATGGCCTCGATCTCCAGGTGCATGCGTGCGGCCGAGCCCGCTGCGGTGCTGCGGTAGGGCAGATGCTCCAGCAGGCCCAGCGCCATCAGCGCGGCGATGCCCTGGCCGTTGGGCGGGATCTCATGCACCGTGCGGTCGCCAAAGGGCACGCTGATGGGCTGCACCCATTCCACGGCGTGCGCGGCCAGGTCCTCCAGCGCCAGGCCTGCGCCGTGCTGGCGCGCGTAGTCGGCCATGGCCTGCGCCAGCCGGCCGCGGTAGAACGACGCGCCGCGCGTGCGGGCGATGTCCGCCAGCGTGTCCGCCTGGTCGGCAAAGCGCCAGATCTCGCCCGCCTGCGGCGCGCGTCCGCCGGGCGTGAAGGCCTCGAAGCCCGGCTGGCCCTTGAGGTCGATGGCCGCCTGCGCCCACTGGCGCGCGATCACCGGGCTGACGGGAAAGCCGTCGCGCGCGTGGCGGATGGCGTCGGTGAACAGGTCCTCGAAGGGCAGGGCGCCAAAGCGCTCGGACAGTGCCACCCAGCCCGCCACGCCGCCGGGCGTGGTCACCGTGTCCCAGCCGATGCGCGGCATTTGCGGCAGGTGGGCAAAGAGCTCGGCCGACCAGGCGCGCGGCGCGCGGCCCGAGGCGTTCAGCCCGTGCAGCGCGGCGCCGTCCCACACCAGCGCGAAGGCGTCGCCGCCAATCCCGTTCATCACCGGCTCCACCACCGTGAGCGTGATGGCCGCGGCCAGGGCCGCGTCGATCGCATTGCCGCCGCGCGCAAACGCCGCCGCGCCGGCCTGCGCGGCCAGCGGCTGGGAGGTGGAGACCACGTTGCGCGCCAGCACGGGCTGGCGGCCGGAGGGGTAGGGGAGTTGCCAAGTCATGGAAGCCGATCTGGAAGGGGAAGGAATGCCGGGTCGATTGTGCCGCCGTGAAGGCGCCGCCCTACTGCGTGGAATTGCGCACCATGCGGATCGCATCGAACGGGCAGCGCAGCGCACACAGCGCGCAGCCGGTGCAGCTCGGCGCGTCATGCAGCACCGAGCGTTTGGGGCCGAAGCGCTCCGGTCCCTGCATCTGCAGCGACAGCACATGCGGCGGGCACACGCCCACGCACCAGCCGCAGCCGGTGCAGCGCTGCGGGTCGATCGCGGGCAGGGCCTTGCGCGGGGCGGTCATCGGCGCAGCATGCCACGGCGGGCGCTACAGTGCGGGGCTTATGGCTGAATCCGCTGCTTCCATCACCCGCCACCTGCGCATCCACGGCCTGGTGCAGGGCGTGTACTACCGCAAATCCATGACCGAAGCCGCGCGCCGCCTGGGCGTGCAGGGCTGGGTGCGCAACCGCCAGGACGGCACCGTGGAAGCGGTGGCCAGCGGCGCTGCGCCGGCCGTGCAGGCGCTGATCGACTGGGCCCACGAGGGTCCGCCCGCCGCGCGGGTGGAGCGTGTGGAGGTGGCGCAGGCGCCCGCCTGCGACGCCCAAGGGTTTGAGCAGCGCGAGACGGTTTAAGTCAAATCGGCCTCTAGCTCTTATCCAGCAAGCGCTGGCAGCTATGAAAACAGGAGCTTGCCGGCAGTGGCCGTTCCGGCTGGGCGTCAGGCGAGCTGCCGCAGCAATTCCAGCGCGCCGGCCGGCGCCCGCTCCTTGGCGCCGTTGATGAAGTACACGAATACGTCGCGCGGCCGCTCGCCGCCGGTCCAGGTGCGCACGCCGGCAGCCCATTGCGCGATGGCCTCGGACGTGTAGCCGGTGGGGATGTCGGCTTGGCTGCGCATCAGCCGCAGGTAGGCAAAGTCGGCCTCGGCGTCGGCCATCGCAGGGAATTTCTCGGAGTCCGTGCACACCGGCACGCAGCCGTAGCGGCGTGCCAGGGCGATGAAGGCCGGCGTGGCAAAGCTCTCGTGCCGCACGTCCAGCGCATGGCGCAGGCGGCGCCCATCCACTTCGCGCGGCAGCAGCGCCAGGAAGGCCTCGAAGTCCTCTTCCTCGAACCGCTTGCTGGGCATTAATTGCCAGACGATGGGGCCGAGCTTGCCCTGCAACTGCGCAATGCCGCTGCCCACAAAGCGCGCGATCGCATCACCCGCCGTGGCCAGCACCCGGCGGTGCGTCACCCGCCGGTGGGCCTTGAGCGAGAACATGAAGCCGTCCGGTGTTTCGTCGTGCCACTTGGCGAAGGTGGCGGGCTGGAAGGTGCTGTAGAACGTGCCGTTGACCTCGATGGCCGTGAGCTGGCGGCTGGCGTAATGCAGTTCCTTGGCCTGCGCCAGGCCCGGCGGGTAGAAACTGCCGCGCCAGGGCGCGAAGGTCCAGCCGCCGATGCCGACGCGGATGTGCGGGCGGCCGGTGGCGGTGTCCACGGCAGCGCCGCTCACTGCACCAGCGTGGCGCTGAGCGTGATCTCCGGCACCGCGGCCAGCGCCTTGGACAAGGGGCAGTTGGCCTTGGCGTCGGCGGCCAGCTTCTGGAAGGTGGCCTCGTCCATACCCGGCACCTTGGCCTTCAGCGTGAGCGCGATGCGGTCGATGAGAAAACCCTCGCCCTGCTGGGTCAGACGCACGCTGGCCGTGGTGTCGACGCGCTCGGTGGCGAAGCCGGCCTTGTCCGCCGCGAACGAAAAGGCCATCGTGAAGCAGGCGGCATGCGCCGCGCCCAGGATTTCCTCGGGATTGGTGCCCTTGCGGTCGTCGCCAAAGCGGCTGGCAAAGCCATAGGGGTACTTCTGCAGCGCTTCGGTCTCGGTGCTGATCTGGCCCTGGCCGGCCTTGCCGCCGCCTTCCCAGTGAACGCTGGCCTTCTTCTCGGACATGGGAACCTCCACAGTGTGCAAAGACGCCCATGACACCACGCCGCGCGCGCGGCGCAGGTGGGCGGCCGCTGGCTTGCGGCGTGGGCCGCGTCCTACAGCGTGGTGGTCAGCCGCGGCGCTGCCGTTCGCGCGCGCCGTAGGCGCAGTAGCCGGGCTTGGGGCTTTTCTTCTGTGGATGCAGGCGGCAGGTCTCGGGCCGCTGCTCGTACACGGTGCACAGGCGCGTGGCGGCGTCCAGGAACTGGCAGTCGCCATTGGCGCGCCGGGCCAGGGTGAAGAGGGTGTTCTTGTGGTTGAAGTGGTCGATCAGCCGCGCCTTCTGCAGCCGTTTGGCGATGTGGCGGGGCTCTTCATGCTCGGCCTCGAACGCGTCCACCAGGCCCAGGCGCACCAGGTCGGACAGCTGCACCTCCAGCGGCATGGTGCAGCAGTTGGCCGCGCAGCTCTCGCACAGGCCCGCGCGGTAGCGGGTCCAGGTGTCGACGCGGTCGACGTCGACGATGGCGATGGGGGATCTCATGGCGCGGGCGTGCAGGGCTGCGGGGCCAGCGGCCGGGCCTGCGCCGCCAGCGCATGCAGCTCGTCGCCCGTGAGGCGGTAGCGGATCCATTCGCTCTGCGGGCGCGCGCCCAGGCTGTCGTACAGCGCGATGGAGGGTGTGTTCCAGTCCAGCACGCTCCACTCGAAGCGCCCGCAGTCGTGGTCCACGGCGATGCGGGCCAGTTGCCGCAGCAGCGCCATGCCTGCACCCTTGCCGCGGTGCTCTGGCGAGACGTACAGGTCTTCCAGATACAGGCCGTGGCGGCCCTGCCAGGTGGAGTAGTTGAAGAAGTACACCGCGAAGCCCACGGCGGTGCCGCCGGCCTCGCAGATCAGGCCGTGCACCTTGGGGTTGGCGCAGAACAGCGTGCGGTGCACGTGCGCGGGCGTGGCCAGCGCCTCATGCTCCGCTTTTTCATAGATCGCCAGTTCCCGCACGAAGTGCAAGATCAGATCGGTGTCGTCAATGGTGGCGGGGCGGATGGTCAAGACGGTCATAACTGCCAACGGCTTTGGTGCAGCAGAAGTTCATTAAAAACGCAATGGTGTGGAGGGCTGCAACCGATGCATTGCTGCCGGTTGCTTTTTGATAGCCATGACCTGCCATGCAGCGGTGGTGTTCTTCACGGTAGACAATAACAACTCAAGCGCTGAAATTCCTCAAAAAATGATCGATTGGGTCGCTGTAGTCTTCATCACGTTCAAGGTGCTCGTCTTCGGCACGTGCATGTTCTTTGCCATCAAATGGCATTACGACCAGGGGAACAAAGGAACGGACAGGCGCGCGCTGCTGCGCACGAGCGGCAAGGTCGTTGCCGTTTTCATGCTGGCGCTGCTGGCGGTGTTGCTCTTCACCTTCGGCCTTTCCAGGATGCTCGGTATGGATTTGCGCCTTCCGTGAGGGCTGCGACGGGCCTGGTCGTCTGAACTCAATCGCGATCTGGCGCGCCCAGAGGAAATAAGGGCCGGTAGGGCCTTGCCTCGCGCACTGCGCGGGCGAACGAGGGGCGATCGAGCAGACGAGCTCGATAGGCGCGAACATGAGGCAGTGACAGCGAAATCGGATGCGTCCAATCAGCGTAGAACAGCGCAGGGCCGGCAGCGCAGTCCGCGAGGGAGAAGGTTGTGCCGGCGGCCCACTTCTTGTCCGCGAGGTGTGCTTCGAGCCACGTGTAGGCTCGCTCGAGAAGTTCTTGAGCCCGGGTGTGAAAGTACTCGCGCTGCCCCGCATCGCCGGTGAGGGCGGCACTCACCGCGCCTTGCACCGGCGACATCACGTGCAGGTCGAAGAACCGGTCGAGAAAGCGCACCTCCAGGGCGGCCATTGGGTTCGTAGGGAGCAGGCTGATGGGCCCGGGATGCGTGAGTTGCAGATATTCGATGATGATGCTTGTTTCCCTGATCGCGCGATCGCCGTCCACTAGCAGCGGGAACTTCGCCATCGGCCAGCGCCGCAGCCACTCCTGCGCGTTGTGCGGGTGCTCCGCGTCGATGCATCGGAACTCGAAGGGAACATGGTTCTCGTACAGCGCGATCAGCGCCTTCTGTGTGTACGAAGAAAATGGATGGCCGTAGAGAGTGAGCGACATGGACACCGCCTTTGAGTGGTTGCATTGTGCAAGTGGTTTGACTCTATCGGAATCCACTTGCACAATGCAAGTCATTTCTAGGGGTGCGCGTGAAACAGCATGGTCGATCCGGATGCCCGATCAACCTCACGCTCGAGCAGCTGGGTGATCGCTGGAGCCTCATCGTCATCCGTGATGTGATGTTCGGGAACCGGCGTAGCTATGGGGAACTCCTGCAAAACAGCGAGGAAGGCATTGCTTCGAACATTCTTGCGGACAGGTTGAAGCGGCTCACGGCCACTGGGCTCCTGGATCGGCAGAACGACCCGAATCACCGGCAGAAGGGCATCTACAGTTTGACGGAATCATCCATCCAGCTCGTGCCGCTGCTTGCGCATATGGCTGCATGGGGGCGGCGGCACACGCATCCGAGCAGGGAGTTATCCGTGCGCGCAGAAATCCTGGAAAAAGGCGGGCCTGCGCTGTGGGACGCGTTCATGGCCGAACTGCGTCACCTCCATCTTGGAGCGGCACCTCCGGCGCGCTCCGTGTTCGATGAACTTCAGGCCGCGTACCTGAAAGCGATCCAATCGCGTAAGAAGGCCTGAGGCCTCGAAACCCCACAAATCAGACGTCGATGTTGCCCGCGCGCAGCGCGTTGGTTTCGATGAAGTCGCGGCGCGGCTCGACCTCGTCGCCCATCAGCATGGTGAACACGCGATCGGCCTCGATGGCGTCGTCGATCTGCACGCGCAGCAGGCGGCGCACCTCGGGATCCATGGTGGTTTCCCACAGCTGCTCGGGGTTCATCTCGCCCAGGCCCTTGTAGCGCTGGCGGCTGGTGGTGCGCTCGGCTTCGCTGATCAGCCAGGCCATGGCCTGGCGGAAGTCGCCCACCTTTTCCTCCTTGGCCTTCTCGCCCTCGCCACGCGTGACCTTGGCGCCTTCCTGGATCAGCCCGCGGAAGCTCTCGGCGGCCTGGGCCAGGGCGGCGTAGTCGTCGCCGGCCACGAAGTCCTGCGTGATCAGGCTGCTCTTGATGTTGCCATGGTGGTGGCGGCTGATGCGCAGGATGGGCTTGTCGGTGCGCGGGTCGATCTCGCCCGCCACATCGGCGGGCACGCCGTTGGTGTTGAGCTCGCGCAGCTTGGCCTGCAACTGCACGGCACTGGCCTCGGCGTCCTGCAGGGTGTCCAGGTTGAAGACCACGCCGTCGGCCACGGCGCGCAGCGCCTCGGCATCCATGAAGGCGGACAGGCGCGCGATCACCTGCTCGGCATGCTGGTGCGTGCGTGCCAGCTGGGCCAGTTCGTCGCCGGCCAGCGTGCGGGGCTGGTTGCCGCCGGTGGTGATGCTGGCGTGGTTCAGCGCCACGCGCAGCAGGAAGGTGTCCAGCGCCGCGGCGTCTTTCAGGTACAGCTCTTCCTTGCCGTTCTTCACCTTGTACAGCGGCGGCTGGGCGATGTAGATGTGGCCGCGCTCCACCAGCTCGGGCATCTGGCGGTAGAAGAAGGTCAACAGCAGCGTGCGGATGTGGGCGCCGTCCACGTCCGCGTCGGTCATGATGATGATGCGGTGGTAACGCAGCTTGGCCACGTCGAAGTCGTCAGCGCCGCTCTTGCCCGATTCCACGGCGGCCTTGCCGATGCCGGTGCCCAGGGCGGTGATGAGGGTGACGATTTCGTTGCTGGACAGCAGCTTCTCGTAGCGTGCCTTCTCCACGTTCAGGATCTTGCCGCGCAGCGGCAGGATGGCCTGGAACTTGCGATCGCGCCCCTGCTTGGCGGAGCCGCCGGCGGAGTCGCCCTCGACGATGTAGATCTCGCACAGCGCCGGGTCTTTTTCCTGGCAGTCGGCCAGCTTGCCGGGCAGGCCCATGCCGTCCAGCACGCCTTTGCGGCGTGTCATCTCGCGTGCCTTGCGCGCGGCCTCGCGGGCGCGCGCGGCCTCGACGATCTTGCCGCAGAGGATCTTCGCGTCGTTCGGTTTTTCTTCCAGATAGTCGGTGAGCGCCTTGGCGACGATGTCCTCGACCGGCGCGCGCACTTCGGAGCTGACCAGCTTGTCCTTGGTCTGGCTGCTGAACTTGGGTTCGGGCACCTTCACGCTCAGGACGCAGCACAGGCCTTCGCGCATGTCGTCGCCGCTGACCTCGACCTTGGCCTTCTTGGCCAGCTCGTTCTGCTCGATGTACTTGCCGATCACGCGCGTCATCGCCGCGCGCAGGCCGGTCAGGTGCGTGCCGCCATCACGCTGCGGGATGTTGTTGGTGAAACAGAGGACTTGCTCGTTGTAGCCGTCGTTCCACTGCATGGCCACTTCGACGCCAATCTCGGTGCCGGGGATGCCGCCGTAGGTCTCGGCCGGGCGCGCGCCCGTGGCGTGGAAGGCCGTGGGGTGCAGCACCTTCTTGGTGCCGTTGATGAATTCCACAAAGCCCTTGACGCCACCGGCACCCGAGAAGTCATCTTCCTTGCCGGTGCGCTCGTCGATCAGGCGGATGCGCACGCCGTTGTTCAGGAAGGACAGTTCGCGCAGGCGCTTGGCCAGGATCTCGTAATGGAAGTCGCTGTTCTCCTTGAAGATTTCGGTGTCGGGCAGAAAGCGCACCTCAGTGCCGCGCTTTTCCGAGGGGCCGATGACCTTCATGGGCGAGACCTCGAAGCCATCCACGATCTCGATGAGACGGTTCTGCACCACGCCCTTGGAGAACTCCAGCTGGTGCGTCTGCCCGTCGCGGCGCACGGTCAGGCGCAGCTTCTTGGACAGCGCGTTCACGCAGGACACGCCCACGCCGTGCAGGCCGCCCGAGACCTTGTAGCTGTTCTGGTTGAACTTGCCGCCGGCGTGCAGCTCGGTCAGGGCGATCTCGGCGGCCGAGCGCTTGGGCTCGTGCTTGTCGTCCATCTTCACGCCGGTGGGAATGCCGCGGCCGTTGTCCACCACGCTGATGGAGTTGTCGGTGTGGATGGTGACGACGATGTCGTCGCAGTGGCCGGCCAGGGCCTCGTCGATGGAGTTGTCCACCACCTCGAAGACCAGGTGGTGCAGGCCGGTGCCGTCGGACGTATCGCCGATGTACATGCCCGGACGCTTGCGCACGGCCTCCAGGCCCTCCAGGATCTGGATGGCGCCCTCGCCGTAGCCGTCGCTGCCGGCGACCGATGCGACGGGCTGCTCGGCCGGGGCGGAAATGGGCTGTTCGGGGGCGGGCTGCGATTGCTCTGCGGTCATGAAAGGGCTGCCTTCGGTCCAGGCGCACCGGCACGGCGTGCCGGCGGCCTTATAGGAATCAAATGTGCCGCTAGCGCCCGTCCATCAAGCGCTAGCAGCTATCAAAATAATAGTGTGTCAGATGCGCATGGGCATCACGACGTACTTGAAGTGCTCGTTGTCGGGGATGGTCATCAACGCGGAGCTGTTGCCATCGGCCAGGTCGACCTTCACCATGTCCTGGCCCATGTTGGCCAGGGCGTCGATGAGGTAGCTGACGTTGAAGCCGATCTCGATGGCGTCACCGCCGTAGTCGATGTCCAGCTCGTCCACCGCCTCTTCCTGCTCGGCGTTGTTCGACGCCACACGCAGCAGGCCGGGTTCAATGTTCAGGCGCACGCCCTTGAACTTGTCGCTGGTCATGATGGCCGTGCGCTGCAGGCTGGCCAGCAGCGGGGCGCGGCCCAGGGTCACGCTGTTGTGGTGGTTCTTGGGAATCACGCGGTTGTAGTCGGGGAACTTGCCTTCCACCAGCTTGGTGACGAACTCCATGCCGCCGAAGCTGAACTTGGCCTGGTTGTTGGCGAACTGCATCTCGATGGCGCCGTCGGCGTCCGACAGCAGACGCTGCAACTCCAGCACGGTCTTGCGCGGCAAGATGACCTCCTGCTTGGGCACTTCCACGTCCAGCTGCGCGCTGGCGAATGCCAGGCGGTGGCCGTCGGTGGCGACCAGCGAGAGCGTAGTGCCCTCGGCCACGAACAGGATGCCGTTCAGGTAGTAGCGGATGTCCTGCACCGCCATGGCGAACGACACCTGCCCCAGCAGGCTCTTCAGGACCTTCTGCGGCACGCTGAACGCGGGGCCGAAGCTGGCGGCTTCCTGCACCAGCGGGAAGTCCTCGGCCGGCAGCGTCTGCAGCGTGAAGCGGCTCTTGCCGCCCTTCAGGATCAGCTTGGACTGGCTGGACTCCAGGCTCACCGTCTGGTCGGAGGGCATGGTCTTCAGGATGTCGATGAGCTTGCGCGCACCCACCGTGGTGGTGAAGTCGCCCGTGTCGCCGCCCAGCTCGGCCGTGGTGCGGATCTGGATCTCCAGGTCGCTGGTGGTGAGCTGGATGGCATTGCCCGTCTTGCGCAGCAGCACATTGGCCAGGATGGGCAGCGTGTGGCGGCGCTCGACGATGCCGGCAACCGATTGCAGAACGGCGAGAACCTTGTCTTGTGTGGCCTTCAGGACAATCATGTCGTCAACCTTTGGTGGTTTTTGGGGATAGGTGCGCAGACGGCGGCATGGGCAGTGCCCCCTCCCGGGCCGTCCAACGCGCCATTTTGCCCGCGAACGGGCGTGCTTTTGCGGGGGGGCGGTCCTTTTCGCTCCATGGGGCGCGTCAACCCTTCAGCGTCTGCTCCAGCACGTGCAGCTGCTGGTTGAGTTCGGTGAGCTGCTGGCGTTCGGCGCCAATCTTGCGCACCGCGTGCAGCACCGTGGTGTGGTCGCGCCCGCCGAACAGCTCGCCGATCTCGGGCAGGCTCTTTTGCGTGAGCTCCTTGGCCAGGTACATGGCGATCTGCCGCGGGCGGGCGATGCTGGCCGGGCGCTTCTTGCTGTACATGTCCGCGACCTTGATCTTGTAATAGTCGGCCACGGTCTTCTGGATGTTTTCCACCGAGATCTGCCGGTTTTGGATCGACAGCAGGTCGCGCAGCGCTTCTCGCGCGAGTTGGATGGAAACTTCCTTCTGGTTGAAGCGGCTGTAGGCCAGGATCTTGCGCAGCGCGCCTTCGAGTTCACGCACGTTGGAGCGCACATTCTTGGCCACGAAGAAGGCCACCTCTTCGGGCATCTCCGACCCTTCGGCGCGCGCCTTGTTGATCAGGATGGCCACGCGCATTTCCAGCTCGGGCGGCTCGATCGCCACCGTCAGCCCAGAGTCGAAGCGCGAGACCAGCCGCTCGTGGATGTTGGCCAGACCCTTGGGATAGGTGTCCGAAGTCATCACGATGTGGCTCTTCTTGGCCAGCAGCGCCTCGAAGGCGTTGAAGAATTCTTCCTGCGTGCGGTCCTTGTTGGCAAAGAATTGCACGTCGTCGATCAACAGCAGATCGAGCGAGTGGTAGCGCTCCTTGAAGTCGTCGAAGGTACGGCGCTGGTATGACTTGACCACATCCGAGACGAACTGCTCCGCATGGATGTAGAGAACCTTCGCGTCGGGCCGGTCCTGCAGGAGCTTGTTGCCCACGGCATGTACCAGGTGGGTCTTGCCCAAGCCCACGCCGCCATAGATGAACAGCGGGTTGTACAGGTGGCCGGGCGAGCCGGCCACGTGCATCGCCGCCGAGCGCGCCATGCGGTTGGCCGTGCCCTCCACCAACGTCTCGAAGGTCAACGCCGGGTTCAGGCGCGTGCGGAAGGCGCCGGCAGGCGCCTCGTCGGCGGTGGGGTGGGCGGACGGTGCATCGCCGGTGGCGGGGGTGTCTGGCGCTGTGGGACGGACGTAAGTCCTGACAACGGATTCCCGCTGAGCAAGCGCTAACTCCAATGTGACCGGTTGGCCGTACAGACCTTCCAGCAGGGCCGAGATGCGGCCGGCATACTGCGCGCGGATCCAGTCGAGCTTGAAGCGGTTGGCCACCAGCAGGGTGACCTTGGAAAAATCGGGGGCGACCTGGGCCACCAGGGGCTTGATCCAGGTGTTGAATTGCTGTTCCGGGAGGTCTTGCGCCAGTTGCTCGGCGCAGGCCTGCCACAGACCCTGGCCGGCGCTGGCGCCGTCGCTGTCGTGGCTGGAGGAGTGAAGTCCCTCGTTCATTTCAGGTGATTCTTGTTGTGGATAGGAGGAACGGTACAAGGCCCGCGATTCTAGCTTGTCAAGGAGTTATCCACAATCTGAGCGAGGCGGTAAGGGGGCATGCGCGGCCCTACATGCACCGGATCGCGAAGTAGGCCGATACGCCCCAGGCATTGCCAGGATTCACCGAGCCTGCAATAATCCGCGGTTTCCCTGAATGGTGTTCAGGGTGATCAAGCCCGGGCGGCTGCTTTTCGCGCATTCCATGCAGGATGCAGCAGGCCCGGCGGGTGTTGCCGATCGAAGCCGCGCCCGTAACTGAACCTTCAAGGATTGAGAACATGAAACGTACTTACCAGCCCTCCAAGACGCGCCGTGCGCGCACCCATGGCTTCCTCGTGCGCATGAAGACGCGCGGCGGGCGTGCCGTCATCAACGCTCGCCGCGCCAAGGGCCGCAAGCGTCTGGCCGTCTGAGGCCGGGCCGCTCGGCTTTCGGCCGCTTACGGGTTTGCACCGCCAGTTCCCTGCCGGGGACGCTGCACCCATGCATCGGCTGAAAACGCGCCCCCAGTTCCAGGCAGCCATGGCGGGAGGCACCGTCTCCCGCACGGCGCACTTCGCATTGCACCGGCTGGGTTTGCCGCCGGTGGCAATCGATGGAGTTCCGCCAGCCACAGGGCCCGATTCCTCGCCGCAGGCGCAGGGATCGCAGGCCCTGTTTCTCGTTGGGGGGCAGGCGGGCGGCGTGTGGCTGGGCGCCATGGTGCCCAAGCGCTGGGCCCGCCGCGCAGTCACGCGCAACACCATCAAGCGCCAGATCTACGCCGTGGCCAGCGGATTCGAGGCGCGCATGCCCAGCGGCGCGCACGTGGTGCGCCTGCGCATGGGCTTTGATCGCAAGCAGTTCGTGAGCGCCACCTCCGAGGCTTTGAAGCAGGCCGTGCGCGCCGAACTGGAACAGCTCTTTGCCGCGGCCGAACGCCGCAGTAAGGCGGCCGCGACAGGGGTGCGACCATGATGCGCGCGCTGCTCATGGGGCTGGTGCGCGGCTACCGGCTGCTGCTAAGTCCCTGGATCGGGTCGGCCTGTCGCTTCGAGCCCACCTGCTCGGTGTACTCTCTGCAGGCGCTGGAGCAACATGGTGCCGCGGCCGGCAGCCACCTGACCGTGCGCCGCCTGGCGCGCTGCCATCCCTGGTGCGAGGGCGGGCTGGACCCCGTGCCGCAGGAGCTGCCGCGCGGCATGCGCCTGTTTTCACGGCTCACGCCTTCCGACGACACTCCCTCTTCCTCACGTAAGAAGACTTCATGAACGACATCCGCCGCACCATCCTGTGGGTGATCTTTGGCTTTTCCATGGTTCTGCTGTGGGACAAGTGGCAGATCCACAACGGCAACAAGGCCACCTTCTTCCCCACGCCGCCGGCGCAGACGGCCAGCACGCCCGCGGTAGCGGCCTCCGGCGCTGGCGCTGCCGACGTGCCGGTGGCCGCCGCCAGCGCCACGCCGGGCGCGGCGCCGCAGCCGCCCGCAGGCGCCAGCGTGCCGCCTGCCGCCATCCCGCGCGAGCGGGTGACCGTGAGCACCGACGTGCTGCGCCTGAGCTTTGACTCCGAAGGCGGTTCGCTGGTCCACGGAGAGCTGCTGCAGTATCCCGAGATGGAGGACAAGACCAAGCCCTTCCTGCTGCTGGACGAGAGCGCTTCGCGTGTCTATGTCGCGCAGACGGGCCTCATCGGCAACGGTGCCGGCGGCGCATTCCCCACGCACAAGACCCCCATGGCGGTCGTGCCCGGTCCGCGCGAACTGCAGGACGGCCAGAACGAGCTGACCGTGCGCTTCGAATCGGCCGACATGGGCGGCGTGAAGCTGGTCAAGACCTGGACGCTCAAGCGCGGCGCCTACGACGTGGCCGTGAAGCATGAGGTGGTCAACACGGGCACGGCCCCGGTATCGCCCCAGCTGTACCTGCAGCTGGCGCGCGATGGCAACAAGCCGGCGGGCGAGTCGTCGTTCTACTCCACGTTCACCGGTCCGGCCGTGTACACCGAGGCGAAGAAATACCACAAGGTGGAATTCAAGGACATCGAGAACGGCAAGGCCGAGATCGACAAGTCTTCCAGCAACGGCTATGTGGCCATGGTGCAGCACTACTTCGCCACCGCGTGGCTGCTGGGCGATGGCGTGCAGCGCGACAACTTCGTGCGCAAGGTGGACACCAACCTGTACTCGGTGGGCATGATCACGCCGCTGGGCGAGATCGCCCCCGGCCAGTCGAAGGCCGTGGACGCGCGCCTGTTCGCCGGCCCGCAGATCGAGACGCTGCTGGAAAAGCTGGCCCCGGGCCTGGAGCTGGTCAAGGACTATGGCTGGCTCACCATCCTGGCCAAGCCGCTGTACTGGCTGCTGGACCAGTTGCACAAGGTGATCGCCAACTGGGGCTGGTCCATCGTGGCGCTGGTGTTCCTGCTGAAGATCGCGTTCTACTGGCTCAACGCCAAGGCCTACGCCAGCATGGCCAAGATGAAGGCCATCAACCCGCGCATCATGGAAATGCGCGAGCGCCTCAAGGACAAGCCCCAGCAGATGCAGCAGGAGATGATGCGCATCTACCGCGAGGAGAAGGTCAACCCCATGGGCGGCTGCCTGCCCATCATGATCCAGATCCCGGTGTTCATTGCGCTGTACTGGGTGCTGCTGTCCAGCGTGGAGATGCGCAATGCGCCGTGGATCGGCTGGATCAAGGACCTGTCCTCGCCCGACCCATTCTTCATCCTGCCGCTCCTGATGACGCTCTCTTCGCTGCTGCAGACCGCGCTGAACCCCGCGCCGCCGGACCCGATGCAGGCCAAGATGATGTGGCTGATGCCGCTGATGTTCAGCGTGATGTTCTTCTTCTTCCCGGCCGGCCTGGTGCTGTACTGGCTGACGAACAACATTCTGTCGATCGCGCAGCAGTGGATCATCAACACCCGCATGGGCGTGCCGCCGCAGTTCAACCTGCCCAAGTTCCGCTGACGGAGCGCGGCCTTCCCGGCCGCAATCCCCTGCTCCCCGCAACGGCCGCTCAGCGGCCGTTGTTGTTTTCGGTACGATGATTGCTACTACGTGATCCGGTAGTAACCATCAACACACAGGAGCCAGACGGATGATTCAACGTACCACCTTCAAACTGGGCTTGCTGGGGGCCGCCGTGCTCGTGGCCATGGGCACCGCCCACGCCGCCACCATGCGCTGGGCCGGCGCCAACGACATCCTCACCGTGGACCCCCACGCGCAGAACCACCAGACCACGCACGCCTTCCTGCAGCAGGTGTACGAGAGCCTGGTGCGCTATGACGACAAGTACCAGATCGAGCCCGCGCTGGCCACCAAGTGGACGCAGGTCTCCCCCACACAGGTGCGTTTTGAACTGCGCAAGGGCGTGAAATTCCATGATGGTGCGCCATTCACGGCCGATGACGTGGTGTTCTCGCTCACGCGTGCCGGCACGGCGCCGTCCAACATGATGTCCGCGGTGCAGAGCGTCAAGGAAGTCAAGAAGGTGGACGAGCACACGGTGGACGTGTTCCTCAAGGGCCCCAATCCCATCCTGCTGCGCGAGCTGACCGAGGCGCGCATCATGAACAAGGCCTGGGCCGAGAAACACAACTCGGTGAAGTCGCAAGACTACGCGGGCAAGGAAGAGAACTACGCCTCGCGCAACGCCAACGGCACGGGCCCCTTCGTCATGGTGGGCTGGCAGCCGGACGTGAAGGTCACGCTCAAGAAGAACCCCAACTGGTGGGACAAGCCCAAGGGCAACATCGACGAGGTGGTGTTCACCCCCATCAAGTCGGCCGCCACGCGCTCGGCCGCGCTGATCTCGGGGCAGGTGGACTTCGTGGTCGACCCGCCGCCGCAGGATCTGGCGCGCATGAAGGCCAACCCCGACATCAAGCTCATCGAAGGGGCCGAGAACCGCACCATCTACCTGGGCCTGGACCAGTTCCGCGACGAGCTGCCCGGCGCCGGCACGGCCGGCAAGAACCCGCTCAAGGACAAGCGCGTGCGCCAAGCGCTGTACCAGGCCATCGACTCTGCGGGCCTGCACAGCCGCACCATGCGCAACCTGTCGGTGCCTGCGGGCACCATGATCGCTCCCATGGTGCATGGCTGGACCAAGCAACTTGACGAGCGTGCCGCCAAGTACGACGTGGAGGCCGCCAAGAAGCTGCTGGCCGACGCCGGCTACCCGAACGGCTTCTCGCTCAAGCTCGACTGCCCGAATGACCGCTACGTGAATGACGAGGCCATCTGCCAGGCCGTCACCGCCATGTGGACGCGCATCGGCGTCAAGACCAACCTGCAAACTGCGCCCATGGCGCAGTTCGTCACCCGCGTGATGAACAACGACGTGAGCGCCTACCTGTTCGGCTGGGGCGTGGCCACGTTCGACGCGCTGTATTCGCTGGACTCGCTGATGTCCACCAAGGACGGCAAGACCTCGGCTGGCGTCTACAACGGCGGGCGCTTTTCCGACGCCAAGCTCGACGGCATGATCCAGCAGATCAAGGTCGAGATGGATGCCCCCAAGCGCGACGCGCTGATCAACGACGCGCTCAAGCTGGTCAAGGACGAGTACTACTACCTGCCGCTGCACCACCAGATCCGCCCCTGGGCGATGCGCAAGAACGTGGACACGCCGCATCGCGCGGACGATCGCCCCATGCCCGCGTGGACGACCATCAAGTGATCGCGGCAAGTCGAAGGCCTTAAAAACGATAGCTGGCAGCGCTTGGCTACAAAGGTTTTCAGATACAAAAACCCCTGAAACCGACGTTGGACAAGCGCAAGCAGCTATCAAAATATGCGTTACCCACGCCCCAGGCCCGCCCCGCGCGGGCCTTCTTCATGGCGCCGGGCGGGGCGCGGCTATCATGCGCTGCCCCTCTCCACCGCACCTGTAAGCCCATGCTGCCGCGCCATTCCGACCCCATCGTTGCCATTGCCACCGCGCCGGGGCGCGGCGCGGTCGGCATCGTGCGGGTCTCGGGCAAGCAGATCGGTGCACTGGTGCAGGCGCTGTGCGGCCGCGCGCTCAAGCCGCGCGAGGCCACCTACCTGCCGTTTCGGGATGCCGCGGGCCAGGCCATCGACCAGGGGCTGGCGCTGTACTTTCCCGCGCCGCACAGCTACACCGGCGAGGACGTGCTGGAGCTGCAGGCCCATGGCGGCCCCGTGGTGCTGCAGCTGCTGCTGGCGCGCTGCCTGGAGGCGGCCACGGGCGGCGTGCTGGACCGCCTGCGGCTGGCCGAGCCCGGCGAGTTCACCGAGCGCGCCTTCCTCAACAACAAGATCGACCTGGCCCAGGCCGAGGCGATCGCCGACCTGATCGACGCCAGCACGGAGGCGGCCGCGCGCGGCGCCAGCCGTTCGCTGTCGGGCGATTTCTCGCGCGAGATCCACACGCTGCGCGACGCGCTGGTGCACCTGCGCATGCTGGTGGAGGCGACGCTGGACTTTCCTGAAGAGGAAATCGACTTCCTGCGCAAGGCAGACGCGCGCGGGCAGCTATCGAATTTGCAGCAATCGCTGGCCCGCGTGATGCAGCGTGCCAGCCAGGGCGCGTTGCTGCGCGAGGGCATCAAGGTGGTGATCGCCGGGCAGCCCAACGCGGGCAAGAGCTCGCTGCTGAACGCGCTGGCAGGGGCGGAACTGGCCATCGTCACGCCGATCGCCGGCACCACGCGCGACAAGGTGCAGCAGACCATCCAGATCGAGGGCGTGCCACTGCACGTGATCGACACGGCGGGCCTGCGCGAAAGCGACGACGAGGTCGAGCGCATCGGCATCGCCCGCGCCTGGGACGAGATCGCGGGCGCCGACGCGGTGCTGTTCCTGCACGACCTCACGCGCTGGGGCAGTGCGCAGTACCAGGACGACGACACCGCCATTGCGCACACGCTCTCCACCCGGCTGCCCGCGGGCGTGCCGGTGGTCGACGTCTGGAACAAGGCCGACGCCGCCCCGCAGGCGGCGGCGCCTGCGCGCGAGGGTGAGAGCCAGGCGGTGCTGCTGTCCGCGCGCACCGGCCAGGGGCTGGATACGCTGCGTCGGCAATTGCTGCAAATCGCGGGTTGGCAGTCGGCTGCGGAGGGCGTGTACATCGCCCGCGCGCGCCACATCGAAGCCTTGCGCGCCGTGGACGCCCACCTCATGGAGGCGGCCGCGCAGCTGGAAAGCGACGGGCCGGCGCTGGACCTGCTGGCCGAGGAGCTGCGCCTGGCGCAAAACGCCCTCAACACCATCACGGGCGAGTTCACGTCCGACGATCTGCTCGGTGTCATCTTCTCCAGCTTCTGCATCGGCAAATAGCCGGCGCGGCGGGCGCGCAACGCCATGTGTAAGTAAGGGTAATGAGTGCTTGTGCAGATGACGGCGGCGCGTTACCGTTCGCGCCCGATGAATGCCATCACCGCTCCCTCCTCCAAAGTCGACCTTTCGGGTCTGATCCAGGCCATCACCCACGCGACGGCGGACGACAGCATGAACAACGTGCTCACCGCCGAGCAGTGGGATTGGCTGTCCGCCTACCTGTTGCCCATCAGCATCCCCTCGGGACAGGTGCTGTTCGCCAAGGGCACCAACGACCGCACCTTGTACCTGGTGGAAAGCGGCTCGCTCAGCGTGCACTTTGAGGACGAGAAGCAGCGGCTGCGCCTGGCCATCGTCGGCCCCGGCTCGATGGTGGGCGAGGGGGCGTTCTTTTCCCATCAGCCCCGCAGCGCCACGGTGCAGGCGGGCGCACCGAGCAAGCTCTGGAGCCTGCCCGCTCTGCGCTTTACGGAACTTTGCAATCGCCAACCGGCGGTAGCGCTGCACTTGGCGATGGCGGCCGGCGCCGTGCTGGCCAAGCGCCTGGGCAACCGCCGCCGCCGCATCGCGGCGACCTGAGCACGGCGCGCGAGCGCCACGCTTTGTGACCACAGCGCCCATCGCGGCGCGGCCGATCCTGCAACTGTCACGCCTCGGCCGAGGCGCGCGCAGTACACTTGCCGACGTTTTTTGAGCGCTTCTTCGCGAAGGCAAGCATGTCATTGTTCAGCTGGTTCACCCGCAAATCCAAGCCTCCGGTCGCGCGTGCGCGCCCGGCACCCGCCGCTACCCAGGCCAATGGCGCGGCCCCGGCGCATGCAGGCAAACCCCTGCTGGAGCCGCAACCCGCCGCGGCCCCCGAGCCCGCCACGGGCCGCAAGAACGAACGCATGGAGCGCCGCGAGCTGCTGTACACCGTGGTGCGTGACGCCATGGTGCGTGCCGGCGTGCTGTCGGCGGGGTACAAGTTCAAGGTGCTGTCGCTGGACCAGCGTGGGGCGCAGTTCCTGGTGATGATGGACTTGGCGCCGGAGTATGGGCGGGACATGGCGCGGCTGGGCGAAATCGAAACCCTGGTGACGCAGACCGCTCGTTCTCGTTTCGACATCCTGGTGACTGCCGTGTATTGGCGCACCAACGACCAGATCAGCACGGGCGTGCAGGTGCGCACCCCGGCGGCCCAGGCGCCCGCGCCGCAGGCTTCTGCCGCCCCCGCATCGCCCATCATTTCCGGGACGCCCCGGCCCGCGGCTGCCGCTACGCAGGGAGCGGCACTACCCTCGCGTCCAGCGCCGCTGGTGCCACCCGCGCCCGCGCGCGCGGCGCCGCGGTTCGAGCCCATCGAGGCCGACGAGGTGGCGGCGTTCAAGCAGGCGCTCACCAGCGCTGTGGCGCGTGCGCCCGCGGCCGCGCCGGCCCTGGGCGTTACCACGCGCAGCGGCCCGCTGCTGCCGCCAAGCCCCGCGCCCACGGGGTTCGAGGACACTGTCATGCCGGGGCAGGACGGCCGGTCGTCCGACCTCAGCTCCACGCAATACGGCGACCTGCGCTGAAGAACCGGCTGCGGGGACTGCGGCAGCCCAGCGGTCTAGTGGCCGCTGAAGTCCACCAGCGTGTACAGCGGCAGTCCGCTGGCACGCAGGCGTGCCGAGCCGCCGAGTTCCGGTAAATCCACGATGGCGGCGCCTTCCATGACGGTCGCGCCCAGTTTTTCCAGCAGTTTCTTGCCGGCCATCATCGTGCCGCCGGTGGCGATCAGGTCGTCGATCAGCAGCACCCGGTCGCCGGGCTGGACCGCGTCCGCGTGCAGTTCCACGGTCGCGCTGCCGTACTCGAGTTCGTAGGTTTCCTCGACGGTGGTGAAAGGCAGCTTGCCCTTCTTGCGGATGGGAACGAAGCCCACATTCAACTCATAGGCCACCACCGCGCCCAGGATGAAGCCGCGGGCGTCCAGTCCGGCCACCACGTCGGGGCGCAGCGCGCGGTCCATGTAGCGGTGCACGAAGGCGTCGATCAGCACGCGGAACACTTTGGGGTTTTGCAGCAGGGGCGTGATGTCGCGGAACTGCACCCCCGGCGCTGGCCAGTCAGGGACGGTGCGGATGTGCTGGCGCAGGTAGTCGTTGACGCTAAGGGCTGTCATGGGTGGGGCAAAAGAGAGAACGATTCGGATGTGCAGACCCTGCCGGGCACCGCCAGGGCGCACAGTGTAATCAGCCGCGCAGCAGCTTCTCCTCTGCCAGGCCCAGGGCGGTGGGATGGCCGGACAGCACCAGCGTGTCGCCTTCGGCCAGGGGCGTGCGGTCGTCGGGCGGGGACATGGCGCCGCTGGCGCGACGCACGTTGACCAGACGCACGCCGATGCCATGCAGGGGCAGGTCGGCCAGCGGCTTCCCCACCACGGCGGCGCCCGCGGGCAGGGACAGGGAGTACAGCCGCTCCTGGTCGCGTTCGGACGGCGTGTCGTCGTCCGCCCCGTGGAAGTAGCCGCGCAGCAGGCCGTAACGTGCATCGCGCTGGTCTTGCACCAGGCGCAGCACGCGGCGCATGGGCACGCCCACCAACGCCAGTGCGTGGCTGGCCAGCATCAGCGAGCCCTCGATGGCCTCGGGCACCACCTCGGTGGCGCCGGCCTCCTGCAATTTCTCCAGTTGAGAGTCGTCCTGGGTGCGCACGACCACGGGGAGCTGTGGCGCGTGGGTGCGCGCATGGTGAATCACCTTGAGCGCGGCGGGAGTGTCCAGGTAGGTGACGACCAGGGCGGCCGCACGCGCCAGGCCCGCTGCCTTGAGCGCCTGCAGGCGCGTGGCGTCGCCGAACACGACCGAGTTGCCCGCGGCGGCGGCCTGCCGCACGCGGTCGGGGTCCAGGTCCAGCGCCATGTAGGCGATGCCTTCGCGCTCCAGCATGCGTGCCAGGTTCTGCCCCGAGCGGCCGTAGCCGCAGATCAGCACGTGCCCGCTGGTGTTGATGGCCTGGCGCGCGATGGTGGTCACCTGCAGCGACTGCTGCAGCCAGTCGCTGGCCACCAGCTTCATGACGATGCGGTTGCTGTACTGGATGAGGAATGGCGTAGCCAGCATGGACAGCACCATGGCCGCCAGCACCGGGTTCATCAGTGCGGGCTGCAGCAGGCCGTGGACCTGCATGAGCGACAGCAGCACGAAGCTGAACTCCCCTGCTTGCGCCACGTACAGCGCGGTGCGCAGCGATACGCCCGTTGTCGTTCCCAACCCGCGGGCCAGCGCGACGATGATGGCCGTCTTGATCAGCAGCGGCGCGGCCAGCAACACGAGCACCAGCGACCAACGCTCCACCAGCACGTGCCAGTCGAGCATCATGCCCACCGTGATGAAGAACAACCCCAGCAGCACGTCGTGGAAGGGGCGGATGTCGGTGCCCACCTGGTGCCGGTATTCGGTCTCGGACACCAGCACGCCGGCGATGAAGGCGCCCAGGGCCAGCGAGAGGCCTGCCAGTTCGGTCAGCCAGGCCAGCCCCAGCGTGACCAGCAGCAGGTTGAGCATGAACAGTTCGTCGCTCTTGCGCCGCGCCACCTGCGTGAGCCACCAGCGCATCACGCGTTGGCCGCCAACCAGCAGTACCGCCACGAGTACTGTGGCCTTCAGCAGGGCGACCGCCAGCGCCGTCAGCAGTTGCTCGGGCTCGGACCCCAGCGCAGGCACCAGCACCAGCATGGGAACCACGGCCAAATCCTGGAACAGTAGGATGCCCAACACCCTGCGCCCATGCTCGCTCTCCAGCTCGCCGCGCTCGGACATCAGCTTCACGACGATCGCTGTACTGCTCATCGCCAGCGTTCCGCCCAGCGCCAGTGCGGTCTGCCAGCCCATGTCCCACACGCCGCCGGTCAGCCGCGCCAGCAGCAGCAACCATGCGGAGAAGGCCGCCATGCACGCCAACACCTGCAGCAGGCCCAGGCCGAACACGTGGCGGCGCATGGCACGCAGCTTGGGCAGGTTGAATTCCAGGCCGATGGTGAACATGAGGAACACCACTCCGAATTCGCCCAGGTGGCGCACGCCTTCGGAGTTCTGCGTCAAGGCCAGGGCATGCGGGCCGATGAGGATGCCCGCCGCCAGATAGCCCATCATCGGCGGCAACCGCAGGCTGCGGCATGCCACCACGCCCAGCACGGCGGCCAGCAGGTAAAGCAGGGTCAGGGCGAGAGAGGACATGTTTCATCGTAGCCGAGCCGCAGGTGGGCCGACCGATAGAATTCATCCATGCCTGTCGCTCCTGCCGTTTCCTCGTCTTTCAATGCCGAACAGGCCCTGCGCTTGGGACGCGAGACCGTCCGCACGGAGGCCGAGGCGCTGCATGCCATGGGCGAACGCCTGGGCGGCGGCTTCGTGCAGGTGGTGCAGCGCGTGTTGGCAACCACGGGCCGCGTGGTGGTCATGGGCATGGGCAAGAGCGGCCACGTGGGGCGCAAGATCGCCGCTACCTTGGCCTCCACCGGCACGCCCGCGTTCTTCGTGCACCCCGCCGAGGCCAGCCATGGCGACCTGGGCATGGTGACCAACGGCGACCTGGTGCTGGCGCTCTCCAACAGCGGCGAAAGCAGCGAGATCACCGTGCTGCTACCGGTGCTCAAGCGCCTGGGCGTCCCGCTGATCGCGATGACGGGCGGGCTGCAGTCCACCCTGGCGCGCCACGCGGACCTGGTGCTGGACTGCAGCGTGCAGCGCGAGGCCTGCCCGCTGAACCTGGCGCCTACCACCAGCACCACGGCGCAGCTGGCCATGGGCGACGCGCTGGCGGTGGCGCTGCTCGACGCGCGCGGCTTTCGCCCTGAGGATTTCGCGCGGTCGCACCCCGGCGGTGCGCTGGGCCGCAAGCTGCTGACGCATGTGCGCGACGTCATGCGCGCGGGCGCTGACGTGCCGCATGTACCGCCCCATGCCAATTTCAGCACCCTGATGCGCGAGATGAGCGCCAAGGGCGTGGGCGCCACCGCGGTGGTAGACGATGCGGGCCGGCCCGTGGGTATCTTCACGGACGGCGACCTGCGCCGGCGCATCGAGGCCGGCGTGGACCTGCGCGAGACGCGCGCCCAGGACGTCATGCATGCCAGCCCGCGCACCATTGCAGCCGATGCCCTGGCGGCCGATGCGGCGCAGGCCATGGAGCACCACTCGATCACCAGCGTGCTGGTCACGGACGACGACGGCGTGCTGGTGGGCGTGGTGCACATCGGCGACCTGATGCGAGCCAAGGTGATCTGATGTCCCAGTCCAACGCCACGCCGCTGCCCCCCCTGCAACCGGCCCTGCAGTTCGATCCGCAACTCCTGCTGCTGGCGCAGCCGGTGCGCGTCGCCTTCTTCGACGTGGACGGTGTGTTGACCGACGGCGGCCTGTATTTCTCTGAAGTGGGCGAGACCCTCAAGCGTTTTCATACGCTTGACGGACACGGCATCAAGCTGCTGCAGCAGGCGGGCATCACGCCCGCGGTGGTCACGGGGCGTGATTCACCGGCGCTGCGGCTGCGCCTGAAGGCGCTGGGGGTGATGCATGCGCGTTTCGGCACCGAGGACAAGCGCCCGGCGGCTGAGTCCATCCTGGCCGAGCTGGGCCTGTCGTGGCCTCAGGCCGCCGCCATCGGAGACGACTGGCCCGACCTGCCGGTGATGCGCCGTGTGGCCTTCGCCTGCGCGCCCGCGCAGGCCCACATCGAGGCCCGCGCCGTCGCCCACCATGTCACTGCCGCGCCGGGTGGCGCGGGTGCGGCGCGGGAGTTCTGCGACCTGCTGCTGGTCGCCAGTGGCCGTTACGCCGGTCTGTTGGCCGCGCACGCCGTATGACCTCACGCCTACACCTGGCGTGGGAACGCCTGTCGCTCTACCTGCCCGTGCTGCTCATGGGGCTGCTGGCGCTGGGCTCCTGGTGGCTGGTGCGCAACGCGCCGCGACCGCAGCAGCCGGCGCAGGAGCGCCCCGTGAGCCACGAGCCTGACTACTACATGCGCGACTTCGCGGTCAAAAGCTTTGATGCCACGGGCCGACTGCAGAGCGAGATCCGCGGCACCCTGGCGCGCCACTACGCTGACAACGACACGCTGGAGATCGACCAGGCGCGCATGCGCTCGGTGAACGAGGAGGGGCGCGTCGTCACCGCCCGTGCGAATCGTGCGCTGTCCAACGGGGACGGCAGCGAGGTTCAGCTCTACGGCAATGCCATCGTTACGCGCGAGGCGTCTGCCCCCGAAGGCCGCGCTCCAGTGCCGCGGCTGGAGTTCCAGGGGGAGTTCCTGCATGCATGGGTGAATGAAGAGCGCGTGCGCTCCGACCAGCCCGTGACACTCAAGCGCGGCGCCGACACGTTCACCGCCGACAGCATGGATTACGACAACCTGGAGCAGGTCATGCAACTGCGCGGCCGCGTGCGCGGCACGCTGATGCCGGCACCCGTGCGCCGTTGACCGAGATGGCGCGTTCGGCTTCGCAAGACCGCCCACTGGTGTTGATCACTGGAGCCTCCAGCGGCATCGGCCAGGCGCTGGCCGAGCGCTACCACCGGGCAGGGTGGCGGTTGGCCCTTGTGGCGCGGCGCGTCGATATGATCGAATCTTGGGCTAGGGCAGTAGGGATAAGCGCGAACAGCTATGAAACATATAGCGCAGATGTAGCACAGCCTGACAGCGTCATCGCGGCGTGCCACGCTTGCCTGGAGCGTCAAGGGCTGCCCGATGTGGTGGTGGCCAACGCGGGAATCAGCGTCGGGGTGGACACGGCGCAGCGCGGCGACCTCGATGTCATGGCGCAGACCTTTGCGACCAACAACCTGGGCATGGCGGCCACCTTTCATCCGTTCATCGATGCGATGGTCCGCCGCGGCAGCGGGCGGCTGGTGGGAATCGGCAGCGTGGCGGGTGTCCGGGGCCTCCCTGGCCATGGAGCTTATTGCGCGAGCAAGGCGGCGGTGATCAGCTACTGCGAGAGCCTGCGGGGGGAGTTGCGTGGCACCGGCGTGCAGGTGGTGACGATTTGCCCGGGCTATGTGGATACGCCGCTGACGCGGGAGAACCGGTATGCCATGCCCTTCCTGTTGCCGCCGCAGGCTTTTGCGGACCGCGCGTTCCATGCCATTGAGGCGGGTGCGACGTACCGGGTGATTCCCTGGCAGATGGGCGTAGTGGCCAAACTGCTGCGCATATTGCCGGATGCGTGGTTCGACCGGCTGCTGGCGGGACGGCCACGCAAGCATCGCGCGGGCCAGGGCCGATCTTCCAATCCCTGAGGCCTGGAAGGACAAAAGGCTCCCGAGGGAGCCTTCTGATGGTGGAGCGCGCTTTTACTCGCGCCTGCCAAAATCAATATCCGTTGTTGCCGCCACCGCCGTAGCCGCCACGGCCACCACCGCCGCCGCCGCCACGTGGACCGGAGCCGTAGGGGCTGCGAAAGCCGCCTTCGCTGCGGCCACCACCGCCGCCGCCGTAGCCGCCACCACCGCCACTGCGTCCGCCGCCGTAGCCGCCACCACCGCCAAAGCCGCCAAAGCCGCCGCCACCGCTGCGGGGGGGGCGCGCTTCCATGGGGCGGGCTTCATTCACGACAATGCTGCGGCCGCCGAGGGACTGGCCGTTCATGCCATTGATGGCTTCCTGGGCTTCGGCATCGCTGCCCATTTCCACGAAGCCAAAGCCTTTGGAGCGGCCGGTGTCGCGCTCCATCATGACCTTGGCGCTGGTCACCGCACCGAACTGGCTGAAGGCTTGCTCCAGATCTTGGTCACGCACCGAGTACGGCAGATTGCCGACGTACAGTTTGTTGCCCATTAAGGGACTCCTCAAAAACAATGGAATGAGCGACGGAGTCCCGAACCCGCAGCCAGTTAATCACAATGACGCCCTATGCGCGAAAACTGACGGATCACCGCAACCTCTACGAGGCAATACCCTCGTCAAAACATTATGCGCCAGAACCTTTGTAAAGATGCAAGGGGTTTTCAACGCACGTGTCGTCAATTTGACGCAAAAAAAGGAGCCCTAAGGCTCCTTTTTTGACTCAGCGGAATATCAATAGCTGGAGCGGCCGCCACCGTAGCCGCCGCCATAACCACCGCCACCGCCGCTGCGGCCACCGCCGTAGCCACCACCGCCACCAAAGCCGCCGCCGCTGCGGGGCGGGCGGGGTTCCATCGGACGGGCTTCGTTGACCACGAGGTCGCGGCCGCCGTAGTTCTGGCCATGCGCGCCCTGGATGGCGGCCTGGGCTTCAGCGTCGCTGCCCATTTCGACAAAGCCGAAACCCTTGGAGCGGCCGGTGTCGCGCTCCATCATGACCTTGGCGCTTTGCACGGCGCCGAATTGGCTGAAGGTCTGCTCCAGATCCTGGTCGCGGAAGGTATAGGGCAGGTTGCCCACGTAGAGTTTGTTGCCCATGATCGGACTCCTAGAAAAAACATGAAATGCGATGGAGCCCGACGCAATCAACAAACCTGTGACGACTTCAAAGACGCGAAACTGACCAGACACCGCAGCGTGCACTTCCGCATGGCAGAACTGCACGGCCATTATCAAGCATTGCCATAACCCCAAAGATGTCGTAATTGCGCGCCTGCAACACTTTCCAGGGTAACTACTGTGTCCGGCTGGGCAAAAAGGTGCCTTCTTCGACCGGATACAATCCCCCGCTGTCTTTGGGGAGTAGCCTGCCCCGCGCGAGTCCGCTGCGACTGCGACGCGAGAGGATGCATGCATCAACAGACTTGGGGCCCTTGGGCGCCATGGTGCATGGGACCCGCTGCCACAGCGGGTCGGGCGAGACCATTGACCGCGTACCGATCCATCAGGCCGGAGTCGGAGCGTGGTCAATGCTGTCCGATGTACTTCCGGCCGGAAATCCTATTACGACCGCCCCATGGAAGCCTTCCTCGTCTCCACCGCCATCGTCACCCTTGCCGAGATGGGTGACAAGACCCAGCTGCTGTCGCTGGTGCTCGCCGCACGCTTTCGCAAGCCCTGGCCCATCGTGCTGGGCATTTTCGTGGCCACGCTGGCCAACCACGCGCTGGCAGGCGCGGTGGGGTCATGGGTGACCACCGTGCTGGGGCCGCAGGTGCTGCGCTGGGTGCTGGGTCTTTCCTTCATTGCCATGGCGGTGTGGATGCTGATTCCCGACAAGCTGGACGACGACGGTGACGGTGCGGCGCCGCGCTTCGGCGTGTTCGGCACGACGCTGGTGGCGTTCTTCCTGGCCGAGATGGGCGACAAGACGCAGGTCGCCACCGTCATGCTGGCTGCGCAGTACAGCGCCTACTTCTGGGTGGTAGCGGGTACTACGCTGGGCATGATGCTGGCCAATGCGCCCGTGGTCTGGCTGGGGGATCGTCTGGTGAAGAAGGTGCCGATCCGCGTGGTGCATCTGGTGTCTGCGTTGATCTTCCTGGTCTTGGGCCTGCTGGCGCTGTTTGCGGGAGATGCGACGCCTTTGGCATAATGACCCGCAGACGCGCCGATTTGCACCGCTTGCGGGCGCTTTACAAATCCAGCTAAAGACGTGACCGATCGACACGCCTGCCACCCCAGCACGCACCCGGACCCGGCCTCGTTGTTTAGCGAAGCCGGGTTTTTTCATGTCGTTCATCGCCACACCGCAAACCATGCACTTCGCCGAGCCCCTGCCGCTGCAGTCGGGGGCCTCGATCCGCGACTACACCCTGGCCTACGAGACCTACGGCACGCTCAACGCCGACCGCTCCAACGCCGTACTGGTATGCCATGCGCTCAATGCCTCGCACCACGTCGCAGGCAGCTACGCAGGCCAGCCCAGGAGCGAGGGCTGGTGGGACAACATGATTGGGCCGGGCAAGTCTGTCGATACCAACCAGTTCTTCGTCATCGGCGTCAACAACCTGGGCTCGTGCTTCGGGTCCACGGGGCCCATGCACCGCCACCCGGACACGGGCGAGGTCTACGGTGCGGACTTCCCCGTCGTCACGGTGGAGGACTGGGTCGATGCGCAGGCGCGCCTGCTGGACCGCCTGGGCATCACGCAACTGGCGGCGGTAATGGGCGGCAGCCTGGGCGGCATGCAAGCGCTTTCCTGGACGCTGCAGTACCCCGAACGCATGCGCCACGCCGTGGTCGTGGCCAGCGCCCCCAACCTCACGGCCGAGAACATCGCCTTCAACGAAGTGGCGCGCCGGGCCATCGTCACTGACCCGGACTTTCACGGCGGGCACTTCTACCGCCACGGCGTGATCCCCAAGCGCGGGCTGCGCATCGCGCGCATGATCGGCCACATCACCTACCTGAGCGACGACGTGATGAACGAGAAGTTCGGGCGCCAGTTGCGCGAGGGCATGGACCTGAAATACAGCACGCAGGACATCGAGTTCCAGATCGAGAGCTACCTGCGCTACCAGGGCGACAAGTTCAGCGACTATTTCGACGCCAACACCTACCTGCTCATCACGCGCGCGCTCGACTACTTCGACCCCGCGCGCCAGCATGGCGGCAATCTGGCGCAGGCGCTGGCCGTGGCGCGTGCCAAGTTCCTGCTGGTGAGTTTCACCACCGACTGGCGCTTCTCGCCCCAGCGCAGCCGCGAGATCGTGCACGCGCTGCTGGAGAACCGCCGCGACGTGAGCTACGCCGAGATCGACGCCCCGCACGGGCATGATGCATTTTTGCTCGATGACCCCCGCTACATGGGCGTGGTGCGCTCTTATTTCGATAGTGTTGCCAAGGGGCTGCAGGGAGGACAACCATGAGCGACCACGCCACCATGCAAGCCATTGCGCGCCTGGTGCCCGAAGGCGCGCGCGTGCTCGACCTGGGGTGCGGCGATGGCGCGATGCTGGACTACCTGCAGCGCGAACGCGGCTGCAGCGGCTATGGCATCGAGATCGCCGACGCCAACGTGCTCGCCTGCGTGCGCCGCGGCGTGAACGTGATCCAGCTCAACCTCGACGAGGGGCTGGCGATGTTCGGCGATAACAGCTTCGACGTGGTGCTGCAGATCGATACGCTGCAGCACCTGCGCAATGCCGAGGTGATGCTGCGCGAGACTGCGCGCGTGGGCAAGAGCGGCATCGTCGCCTTCCCCAATTTCGCACACTGGCCCAACCGCGTGTCGGTGCTGCGCGGGCGCATGCCCGTCACCCGGCGCCTGCCCTACCAGTGGTACGACACGCCCAACATCCGCGTGGGCACCTACAAGGACTTCGAGGTGCTGGCGCACAAGAACAAGCTGCGCATCCTGGACGCCTTCGGCCTGCAGGACGGGCGCGAGGTGCGCTGGCTGCCCAATGCGCGTGCGGGCACGGCAGTGTTCCGTTTCGAGCACGACTGAGCGCACCGTCCAGCCTGGCGCGCAGGGGACATTTCTCGCCGGTGGGGTTTGTTGCTATTGAAAATGTAGCTATCAGCGCTTGATGGGCAAGCGCTAGAGGCCAAAATTCCTCTGTTCCCGATGCCGGGCCTCTGGGCGGGATGCGTGGTACGTGAGACCGCGTAAGGGATATTGTGAATAGATGTAACGGCAGGCCTGCCGTAGATTTCCAGACAGACCGGGACGACCCGGCGCACCCCTTTTTCTGGAGACATGCATGGCCGCCGTTTCGCTTGCCCACCATTCCGTTGCCCGCCGGGTCACGCTGACCGCCCTGGGGCTTGTGGCCCTGGTGCTGGTGGGCGTGGGCCTGGCCCTGGCGGTTCTGACCGAACGCAGCACGCGGGCGCAGCTGGTGCAGAGCATTGGCGGCACCACCCAGGCCGTCGCCCATTCGCTGGATGCGGCGGACAACACCAACCGTGAGCTGGTCCAGGCCACCATGCGCGGCTTTCGCCGCTACTTCGAGGCCACCATGCAACTCGACGAGGGCGCGGGGGAGCTGCGCAGCTTCGGCGCGCTGGTCAACGAGGACTACAGCGCGGTGGACAAGTTCGCCAACGAGACCGGCGGCGTGGCCACGGTGTTTGCGCGCAAGGGCGACGACTTCGTGCGCATCACCACCTCGGTGAAAGATGCGCAAGGCCAGCGCCAGCAGGGCACGCCGCTGGATCGTGCCGATCCTGCCTACGCGGCAGTCGCCAAGGGCGAGCCCTACACCGGCATCACCGTGGTCGCAGGCAAGCCCTACATGGGCCACTACCTGCCGGTCAAGGACACGGCAGGCAAGGTGGTGGCGCTGCTGTTCATCGGCAATGACGTCAGCATCTTCCACGCCATGCTGCAAAAGCAGGTGGAGCAGACACGCTTTTTCGAGCACGGCGGCGTGTACGTGATCAACCCCGGCGCCGGGCTGGAGCAGGCCGGCTTCGTGTACCACCCCACGGCGCGGGGCCAGCGGGTGCTGGAGGCCTTCCCCCAGTCACGGGCGTTCTTCGAGGCGTTGGTGGCTGCGCCAGAGGGCTTCGTGCGCGACGCGGTGGCGGTGTATTCGCCTGGCGCGCAGGACCCTTGGGCGCTGCTGCGCAAGACACAGGGCGGATGGTGGGTGGTTGCCGAGGTGCCGGACGCCGAGGCCATGGCCGGCCAGCGCCACGTTACCTGGGCCGTGTGGGGATTGATGGCATTGGCCGTCGGCTTGCTGGGCGTGGGTCTGTTCGTGATGCTGCGCCGCGGCGTCAGCCAGCCGCTCACCGGGCTCACGCAGGCCATCACGCTCGTCGCGCAGGGCGACCTGACGCAGAGCTTCGAGACCACGCGGCGCGACGAGATCGGCACGCTGGTGCGGGAAGTGGAAGGCATGCGCCTGCGCTACGTGCAGATGCTGCAAGAGGTGCGCACGGCTGTGGACAGCATCGACACCGCCAGCGCCGAGATCGCCAGCGGCAACCAGGACCTGTCGGCACGCACGGAGGCCACTGCCGGCAGCCTGGCGCAGACGGCGCAAAGCATGGACCAGCTCACGGCCACCGTGCGCCAGTCCGCCGATGCGGCCCACCAGGCCAACCAGCTCGCGGCCTCCGCCGCGCAGGTGGCGGCCCGCGGCGGTCAGGTGGTGGGCGAGGTGGTGACCACCATGGACGACATCAACCAGAGCTCGCGCAAGATCGCCGACATCATCGGCGTGATCGACGGCATTGCCTTCCAGACCAACATCCTGGCGCTGAACGCCGCCGTGGAGGCTGCACGCGCCGGCGAACAGGGCCGCGGCTTTGCCGTGGTGGCGGGCGAGGTGCGCAGCCTGGCGGGCCGCAGCGCCGAGGCGGCGCGCGAGATCAAGCAGCTCATCCAGGCCTCGGTGGAGAAGGTGGAGACGGGCGCGCGCCTGGTGCAGGACGCCGGCAGCACCATGGGCGAGATCGTGGGCAGCGTGCAGCGCGTGGGCGACATCATTGGCGAGATCACGGCCGCAGCGTCTGAGCAGGCCGGCGGCATTGGCCAGGTCAACCAGGCCGTGGGCCAGCTGGACCAGATGACGCAGCAGAACGCCGCGCTGGTGGAGGAGTCCGCCGCCGCCGCGCACAGCCTGCGCGAGCAGGCGGCGCGCCTGGCCGCGGCCGTGCAGGTGTTCAGGCTGGGGCCGGCCCTGGGCGACGCGTCCCTGATTGGGGCACCTGCGCATGCACCCGCGCCAATGGCTGAGGTGGCCGACCTGCGCGTGGGGGCCCTCGCGCTTACCTGAGTGCGGGCCTCGCCGGGGCGGGGCGGTTATCCTCGCGCGCTGCGCGCCTGGCTCGGGGCGCGTCCACCCTTGCCGTTTCCATGCCGTTCCTCGATGTGCCCACCATGCTGCTGATGACCGCGGCGGCTTCCCTCACCATGGCGGCATCCCTGGGCGCGGTGCGGCCGGGGCGCCGCGAGGGCATCAGCCTGTGGGCGCTGGGGCTGATGATGCACACCTCCACGTACGTGCTGTACGCCCTGCGCGGCCTGGTGTCCGACTGGGCCAGCATCGTCCTGGCCAACACGCTGCTGTCGGGCACGTTCGCCATGGTGCTGGCCGCCGTGCACCAGTTCCAGGGGCGGGCGTTGCCGTGGCGCCGCATGACGGTGCCGGTCGCGGCGACAGCGCTGTTGTTTGCGTTCTTCATTGACGACTACCGCGCACGCATCATCACGGCGGGCGTGGTGCCACCGCTGCAGCTGGGCATGGTGCTGTGGTCCCTGTGGCGCGAGCGGCCGGCTGCGTCCCTGCGCGGCGCGACGCTGCTCAGCGTGGGCCTGGTGATGGAGGTATTGCTGCTGGGGGTGCGCGGAATGCTCGCCGCGACGCGCGACATACCGGTCGAGGGGCTGATGCAGGGCAACGCCATGCAGTCCATCACCTTCATGGCGGCCTTCGTGGTGGTGATCCTGAGTTCGCTGGGCTTCATCCTCATGGGCAAGGACCGCTCCGATGCCGACAACCGCTATTTCGCCGCGCACGATGCGCTCACGGGGCTGGTCAACCGCCGTTCGCTCATCATGGCGCTGGAGCGCGATGTGGCCCGCGCCGTGCGCCTGCGCGAGCCTTACGCGGTGATGCTGGTGGACATCGATCACTTCAAGTCCGTCAACGACAGCCATGGCCACCTGGCGGGCGACAGCGTGCTGCGCCATGTGGCGGACCTGCTGCGCACGCGCCTGCGGGCGCAGGACCTGGTGGGTCGCTACGGGGGTGAAGAATTCATGGTCCTGTTGCCGCACACCCCGCTCGGCGGGGCCCTGGAGCTTGCCGAGACGCTGCGCCGCTCCGTGGAGCGCTTGCCCTGTGTGGGCGGCGGCAAGGAGATACCGGTGACCGTGAGCATCGGCGTGTGCGGCGGGCCCCTGCAGCCCGCGGACGGCTGGGACAGGCTCGTTCAGGGGGCCGACGAGGCGCTGTATGCGGCCAAGCTCGCCGGGCGCAACCGGGTAGAGTCCACGGCGCTGGCGGCACCGCGCCCCGCGCCCGCACCGGCGGTGGACTAATAGGGCGCCGTGCAGATCGCCGTCGCCGGGCGGCGGGTGTTGGCGTATCCTGCGCCTTTTGCGCACCGACAGAGGTTCTGCCATGAACGACCGCCTGCCCGCCGCCGCCCTGGATGCCGCACTCGCGCTGGAACGCGTGGGGCGGGTGTGGGACGAAGACATCCTGCGGCAGCTCACCGACTACATCCGCATCCCCGCCAAGTCCCCGGGCTTTGCGCCCGACTGGCGCGAACAGGGCCACCTGGAGACCGTGCTGCGCAACGCCGCACAGTGGGTCGAGGCCCAAAAGGTGGCGGACCTGCAGTTGGAGATCGTGCGCCTGCCGGGGCGCACGCCGGTACTGTTCTTCGAGGTGGCGGCCACTCAGCCGCGGTCCACGCAGACCGTGCTGATGTACGGCCACCTGGACAAGCAGCCCGAATTCGAGGGCTGGCGCAGCGACCTGGGCCCGTGGACACCCAAGTACGAGGACGGCAAGCTCTACGGCCGGGGCGGCGCCGACGACGGCTACGCGGTCTACGCCAGCGTGGCCGCGGTGCAGGAGCTCAAGCGCCAGAACGTGCCGCACCCGCGCATCGTGGGCCTGATCGAGACCTGCGAGGAGAGCGGCTCCGCCGACCTGCTGCCTTACATCGACGCGCTGAAGACCCGCCTGGGCGACGTGGCGCTGGTAATCTGCCTGGACTCGGGCGCGGGCAACTACGACCAGCTGTGGCTCACCACCAGCCTGCGCGGCATGGCCAGCGGCACGCTCAAGGTCCAGATCCTCACCGAGGGGGTGCACTCGGGCGACTCATCGGGTCTGGTGCCGTCGTCGTTTCGCATCATGCGCCAGGTGCTCGACCGGCTGGAGGACTCGGCCACGGGCCGCCTGCTGCCTGCGCACTTCCACTGCGAGGTGCCGCCCGACCGCCTGGCGCAGGCGCGGGCCACCGCCGCCATCCTGGGCGAGGAGGTCTACAAGCGTTTCCCCTGGGCGCATGCCGATTGCGGTGGCAGCACGGTGTTTGCCCTGCCCACCACCACCGACCCGGTACAGGCGCTGCTCAAGCGCACCTGGGAGCCCACGCTCAGCGTGACGGGGGCCGAGGGCTTCCCCGCCCTCAAGGATGCGGGCAACGTGCTGCGCCCCTACACGGCCTTCAAGCTGTCGTTGCGCCTTCCGCCGCTGGTGGACGCCGCTGCCTGCCTGCAGGAGATGAAGGCCGTGCTGGAGGACAACGCACCCTACCAGGCCAAGGTCACCTTCGCCCCCGATGGCGCGGCCAGCGGCTGGAACGCCCCGGCCATCACGCCGTGGTTCGAGCAGGCGCTCAACGCCGCGAGCCAGGCGCACTTCGGTGCGCCTTGCGGCTACATCGGCCAGGGCGGCACGATTCCGCTCATGAACATGCTGAGCCGCGGTTTCCCGACGGCGCAGATGATGGTCTGCGGCGTGCTCGGCCCCAAGAGCAATGCCCACGGCCCCAACGAGTTCCTGCACGTGCCCTACGCCAAGAAGCTCACCGCGGCCGTGGCGCAGGTGATCGCCAGCATGCCGGCCTGAAAACGCGCACGGCCATGCAGGAACTGAGCGAACCCACGCTGCGCCCCTTCACCGCCAGCGACGGCGAGAACCTCGCCGTGCAGGACTGGCCGCTGCCCGCGCAGGAGCGCCGCGGCGCCGTGCTGCTGGTGCACGGCCTGGGCGAGCACGCGGGGCGCTACGAGGCCCTGGCCCAGCGCCTGAACGGCTGGGGCTTCAGCGTGCGCGGCTACGACCACTACGGCCACGGCGACTCCGGCGGGCCGCGAGGCGGCCTCACCAGCGACCTGCGCCTGCTGGCCGACCTGGCGGACCTGGTGGACGCCACGCGTACGCGGCTGCGGCCCGGCGAGCCGCTGGTGCTGCTGGGCCACAGCATGGGCGGGCTGGTGGCGGCGAGCTTCGTGGCGCGGGGCGTGCGCCCCGTGGATGCGCTGGTGCTCTCGTCGCCCGCGCTGGCCACTTTCATGAACCCGCTGCAAAAGCTGCTGCTGGCCACGCTGCCCCGGCTGGTGCCCAACTTGCGCGTGGGCAACGGCCTGAACCCCGAACACCTGTCGCATGACCCGGCCGTGGTGGCCGCCTACCGGGCCGACCGGCGTTGCCACGACCGCATCAGCGCGCGGTTGGCGCGCTTCATTGCCGATGCCGGCCCCGCCACGCTGGCGCGCGCCGCGCGCTGGACGGTTCCTACGCTGCTGCTGTGGGGCGAGGACGACCGCATCGTCAATCCCGCGGGCAGCCGTGCCTTCGCGGCAGCGGCGCCACCGGCCGTGGTGCACGCCCAGGGCTTTGCGGGGCTGTACCACGAGATCTTCAACGAGCGCGACGCGGCGCCGGTGTTCGCGCAATTGGAATCGTGGCTGGAGCAGCGCTGCCCGGTGCGCCGGGCGCAGCCCGTGGCGGTTTGAGTCAAATCGGCCTCCAGCGCTTGTGTAGCAAGCGCTAGCAGCTCCTGTATTAGGAGCAAATCCGCCGTCAGTGCGCCAGCAGCACGCGGTTGCGCCCCAGGCGCTTGGCGCCGTAGAGGGCCGCGTCCGCGCGCTGCAGCAGCGCCGCGGTGCTCTCGCCGGGGGCCAGTTCCGCCAGCCCGACCGACACCGTCAGAGACAGCTGCGTGCCGCCTGGCAGGGCCACGGGCGTGGCGGCCACGGTGGCGCGCACGCGCTCCAGCAGACGCGTGCCGTCCGCCGGGTGGGTATTGGCCATGAGCAGCAGGAACTCCTCGCCGCCCCAGCGCGCCAGGAGGTCGCTGGCCCGCACGCAGCCGTGCACCGTCTGCGCGAACGACTGCAGCGCCACGTCGCCGGCCGCATGGCCGTGCGTGTCGTTCACCACCTTGAAATGGTCCAGGTCCAGCTGCGCCAGCAGCAGGGGCTGCCGGCTGCGCTGCGCGCGCGCATGCTCCAGCCGCATCATCTCCAGCATGCAGCGGCGGTTGGGCAGGCCTGTGAGCTCGTCTCGGATGGCCAGTTCGCGGATCTGCTCCACGGCGGCGGCCAGCTCGCGCTTTTGGCTGCGCAGACGGGCCCGCGCGCTGTGTACGCGCGTGGTGAGAAAGGTGCTGCTGGCCAGCACCACCGCGATCATGACCAGGTAGGCCGCCGACAGCGCCGGGGGCTGGCTGTCGGGCGATAGCCAAGCCGGATGCCACCACTGCACCACGGCGCCCGCTGCGCCAAAGGCCACCAGCCCGTAGAGCGCCACGCCCACCATCTGGCGAGGGGTGAGCCCGAAGACGCCGAACATCATGATGACCGCGAGAATGGGTGGCGCAATGCCGCGCGCGGGGCCGGCGATCACATAGGCCGCCGCGTTGCAGGCAATCGCATAGACGATCTGGAACAGCGTGAGCGACGGGTCGGCAAAGCGCCGGCTGGCGCCGCTGCGGATGAGCACGAACACCGTGGTGATGCCCGCGCCGCACGCCAGGGTCCACCAGTACACTGGCACGGGATCGGTCAGGCCTGCGGCGGCCACCAGGTGCATCGCCCCGATGCAGCCCAGCATCAGCAGCGCCGACAACCCCGCCATGGCCAGGCGGATGCGCTGATGGGGATCGGTCGTGATGAGTGCATCCAGCGTCCGCTGGGCGAGGCCGCGGCGGCCCGTGACCTCCTGGTTCACGCAAGCTCCTTTTCTCAGAGGCGCGGGGCTGCGGACCGCGCACGCTGTGTGGACTGTAGGCGGCCCGCGCGCGGTCTGAGAATAGGTAGTTGCCGTGAGCTGGAGGTCTGGCCTGCCAGGGGGGCGATGAGTTGTCCCGATGCCCTGTCGTGGGACGATGTTGCAGCCACTGCATCGCCCCCCGCCAGCTCTGCGGCGGCTGGCCGGGCAGCCAGACCACGCAAGGGCCGGGCGCGGCCGCCAGTGCCTGGCGCTCGAAGCTTGCACGGTTCTCGATCAGCCAGTAGCGGCGGGGCACCCCACCTGAGCCGGCGCGCCAAACAGGCGCGTGGGCAGGCTGCACAGGCCGGCAGCCGCTACGTCGATGCAGCCCCCGGGTGTCTTCAAAGGGAGCGAGCCGCCCGGCCACAACAGCGGCGCGAAGCGGGCGATGCCCAGCGCTTCCAGCCGCTGCGCACCCGCAATGTCCACTAGGGACTGCCATTGGCGTTCTGCCGCGTCGGCGCGCAGCCAGTCGCACAAAAGGGCCTATTGGGCGGGGCGCAACGTTGGCAGGCTCGCCCACGGTGCGCCGTGCCGCATACGGCGCCTGTGCCCGTTGGGTTGCGTGCGCGGGGCGGTCATGCGCTGATGGGTTTGAGCTCCGGCACGCCGCGCCGCTTGGCCACGGCGATGGGCGGCGCCCAGCGGCTGCCGGCGGGCTTCTTGCTGGTCACGAGGGTGATCTCGGCGGGCTCGAACACCTCCAGGTTGTGCGTGATGGGCGTGGTCAGCACGTACTGCGCGCGCGTGCTGCGCAGGAAGTGGCCCACGAGCTGGATGTTGCGCACGTCCAGGTGGGCGAAGGGCTCGTCGATGAAGACGAAGCCGCCCGAGCCGCTTTCCTCGTCTTTCAGCAGGCCCACCAGCAGGATGAGCGACTTGATGACCTGCTGCCCGCCCGAGGCCTCGCCGTCGTTCAGCCCGATGCTGCCCTTGCCGTCGAAGGCGAAATGCACTTTCAGGCCCGCCTGGGCGAGCACGGTGTCGTCGTTCTCCAGCAGGGGGAGGTCGGCCGCCACTTCCACACCGGCCAGCTGGCCCAGCTCCTGGATGTTCTTACGGTAGCGGCGCACCGTGCTGCGCAGCACCTCGATGTAGCTCTCGCGCGCGTTCAGCACCGCCGTGGCGGCCTGGGCGTTCTTGACCTGGTGGTCCGACAGGCTGGCCGCCTGCTCGCGCACCGTCACGTCCATGCGGCGGTGGCGTTCTTCCACGGTGGCGTCCTGCTCCCAGGTGCCTTGCTCCAGCTCCTGCTCCACGGCATGCAGGCGCAGCTTGGCCTGGGTGTCGTTTACGTATTCGTCGACCAGCGCGCCCATGGCGGCGGGCGTGATCCAGCGCGCCGGGAACTGCGCGCGCTGGGCCTGGCTGCGGGCCACGGCCCCCTGTTGCTGGCGGCGGCGCGCGCTCCATTCCTGCGCGGCGCGCTCGCTGTCGCCGCGCGCGCGCTGCAGCTGCGCCTCCAGGCGCTTGTGCTCCTCATTGAAGGCGCGGTGGCGGTCGTGGGCGCGGGCGGATTCCTGCTCCAGACGCTGCCACAGCTGGGCCGCGGCCACGCGCGCCTGCTTGGCGGCGGGCAACTGTTCGCGCGCCTGGCCAAACTCGTCGCTGCGGCGCGCCAGCTCCTCGGCGGCGCTGTGGCCTTCCAGGGCGCGGCGGGTGTCGGTGATCTGGCGCTTGAGGGCCATGAGCTGGTCCAGCACGGGTGCCAGCTGCGCATCGATGCGGGCCAGGTCGCGCTCGGCCGCGCTGCGGCGTGCCTGCACGGCACTGGCGCCGAACTGGTGCTCATGCGCCTCCACCCACATGGAGCGCGCGCCGCGCCCGTCGTGCATGTAGGCCTGGGGCGTGATCCAGGTGCCGCCCAGCTTCTTGCCCTCGCGCGGGTCCGCCACGCAGCGCAGGTTCTGCAGTTGCTGCACCAGCCAGCGCGGCACGGGCGCGGTGAAGCGCACATGCTCCAGCAGCGTGCCGCTCTCGCCCTTCAGCGCCACGCTGCCCGGCTCGACGATGTAGTGGCGGTAGCGCTCGCGCTCGCCCAGCTCCCAGGCCTCGGCCAGGTCGTTGGCCTGGTCCAGCAGCACCACCCAGCGGTGGCCGCGCAGCACGCCCTCGATGGCGGCGCGCCAGCGCTCGTCCTGCACTTCCACGGTTTCGGCGACGAAGCGGTGGCCGATGCCGGCGTTGGCCAGTTGTTTGCGAAAGCGCAGCACCTCGGGCGGCAGCGGCGGCAGGCTCTGGCCTTCGAGCGCGGCGAGCTGCGCGGCGGCCAGCTTGCGCCGCTGGGTGAGTTGGCTGCGCTCGTCCTGCAGGGCCGATTCCTGGTCCTGCAACTGGGCCAGGTGGGCCTGCAATTCGTCGGCATTGCTGCCCTTGTCCACCAGCGCCAGCAGCTCCTGCTCGCGCTGGGCCAGCTTTTCCAGCGGGGCCTCGTGGCGTGTGGCCTCGTCCAGCTGCGTGCGCGCCTGGTCGCGCTCTGCGCGCAGCTGCTCGGCTTGCTGTTGCGCGCGCGTGCCTTCCTCCAGCAGGTGCAGCAGGCGCTTGTTCTGCACCGCCTGCTCCGCCAGGGCCGCGCGGTGCTGGGCCTTCTGGCGGCGCAACTCGCGCGATTGTTTGGTGAGCTGCTCGCGCTCGCCCCACCAGCCGAGCACGGGCAGCACCTCGGTGGCCAGGCGCTCGCGCTCGGCCAGGCGCATCTGCCAGGTCTTGTAGCTGGTCACGCGGTTGTGCAGTTCGGAGAGCTGCGCGCGGCTGTGGTCCAGCTCGCGCTCGGCCTGCGCCATCTCGCGCGCCAGCTGCTGCTGGTGCTCGCGCGCCTGGTCGTAGGCGTCCAGCACCTGCTGGTCGCCGAACACGTCGAACACCAGGCGCAGCAGCTCGCGCGGGCTGAACTCACACAGCCGGTCGGTCTGGCCCTGCTCCAGCGAGAGCACGCGCGCAATCGCCGGCGACAGGCCGGCGGCGGCCAGCACGCGGCCCCAGGCCTCCACGCCCATGAAGCCCAGGTCCTTCTCGGGCATGTCCAGCAGCTGCTCGATGGAGACATCGCCCTCCACCAGGCAGTAGCGGCGCTGCCAGTCGCCCCCGTTCTTGTCGATGCGGCAGGCCAGCGTGACCTGGTCGCTGTAGAGCAGGCGGCGCGCAAACGGGCGGCTGGAGCTTTGCCGGCCCTGCGGCCGGTTGTCCACCACGGCGCGCAGCCAGGCGGTCTGCGCGCCGGCGTGGCGCGCATAGGTGCGGTAGTCGCGCGGGGCCGAGCAGCGCAGGCCCAGCAGGGTGCGCATGGCGTCCAGCAGCGTGGTCTTGCCCGAGCCGTTGGGGCCGGCAATCGTGATGATGGAGCCGTCCAGCGGCAGCGACACGCGCTGGCAGTAGTCCCAGTGAACGAGTTCCAGGGTTTGCAGGTGGAACATGGCGGTCAGTTCTCCTGCACCGTGGATGCTTCGTTATTCATAGCTGCTGGCGCTTGCTGTTCGGGCGTTAGAGGCTGATTTGGCTCGTATTCCGGCGCAGCCGCGCGCTCGCGCAGCAGTACGTCGGCCAGCGCGCCGTCCAGGATGCGCGGGGCGAGCACGTCGTAGTCCAGCAGCACGTCCAGCAGCGGCCCCTCGGCGATCTCGTCCTGGCGGCGCAGGATGAAGCCATGGCGCTCCAGCAGCTTGAGGTTGGCGTCCAGGCGCAGCTTCTTGCCCAGCTGCGGGCCGTAGTCTTCCAGCAGCGCCTTGTACGACAGCACGGGGCTGGCCACGCTGGCCTGGGGCAGGGGCTTGGCGCCGGGGAAGAAGTCGTTCTGGCCCGCGTCGGCCTCCTGCACGCGGCTGGTCTGGCGCTCGCGCTTCGGTAAAACGATGAGCGCCCACAGCACGATGAGCAGCGCCTGCGCATCGCGCGGCAGCTCCAGGTTGTTGTTGGCGTTCAGGCCGGACTCGCCCATCACCCCGTTCTGCGCGGCGCTCAAGAGGGCCACGCTCACGTGGTCGGCGTAGATGCTGTCCATCCAGCGCAGGCCGGATTGGGCCAGGCGCTGCTCCACCTGGGCAAAGAGTTCGGCATCGACCAGCGCGCGCTTCACACGTGGGTGGCTGCGGGGCAGCCAGCGGCGCGTGAGCAGCTCGGCGATCAGCAGGGCGGCGTCATCCATTCTTCACTTCCTCGGTGCCCTGGGGGCTGTCGGGTTCGGCCGGCACCAGCCGGCCACGGCTGAGCAGCTCCACCTGGTGGTGGTCCAGCGGCTCGGCCTGCGGCTGCCATTCGATGCGCCACGGCTGGCGCGCCAGCTCGCCCGTCAGGCCCGGCAGCACGGCGGCCTGCGGATCGCCCAGCAGGGGCATGAGCTGGGCCTTGTAGGCCAGCTGCGCGTAGCGCGTGGCGCCGGGGCGCGGGCCCAGCAGGGCCTCGGCCGCGGTGCGGGCGGCATCGGCATGGCCGCCGTCGCGGGCCCATTCGGCGAGCAGCGCATTCAGGTCGCCCAGCTCGCGCGGCAGGGCCACGGCGGTCAGCGTGCCGGCCGGGGCGCTCTGCGCGCCGGGCAGGGCCTCGGCCTGCGCGGGCTGGGGGCGGTCGCGTTCGAACTCGGCCTCCACCACGTCCAGCAGCTCGTGCGGGGCCAGCGTGGCCAGTTGCGTGGGCAGGGCCACGGCGCCGTCCAGCAGGCGGTGCAGCTGCGGCGCGGCCTGCAGCCAGCGCTTCACGTCGGTGCTGGTGATGCCGGTGGTGCCCAGCGTCACGCGCTGGCGGTCCACCTGCTGCAGCGCACGGTTGAACTGGCTGGCCATGGCCAGCAGGCGCGACTGCGCCTGGCCCAGGCCGCGCGCCGCGCGCTCCAGCAGCAGGTGGCCGTGGCTGTTGCCGATGATGGCGGTGATGGCATCGGAGGCGCGGTCGATGAGCTGGGCTGCGCGGTCGTAGCGCTTGCGCGCCTCGCGCAGGCGGAACTCGGAGCCGCTGGCGATGGCGTCGGCAAACTCGCCGTGCAGGCGCGCCAGCTGCGCCTGCAGCAGCTGCACCTGGCCGGCATCCACGCTGCCCAGCTGGTTGGCGCCCACCACCTGGCCCAGCAGGGCGGCGAGTTCGCCGCCGTCGGCGTGGTCGTCCTCGGGCGCGGGGCTGGTCAGCGGCGCCAGCAGGCCGGCCACGCGCTGGGCCAGCGCGGGCAGGTGGTAGCTGCGCTGGGTCTCGTCCCAGGCGAGCAGGCCCACGTCGCGCAGGCGCTTGAGCACCGTCTCCAGCGCTTCGGGGCGCAGCGCGTGAAACAGTTCGTCGATGCGTTCGCGCGGCAGTTGCGCGTCGCCCTGCGCCGCCAGTTGAAGGAACACCCACACGCGCAGCTGCACCAGTGCCGCCGGGCCGTGGAACAGGCCGCTCAGCGCCTGCGTGAGCGGCTGCTGGCGCGACAGGTGCCACAGCAGCGGGGAGTCCTGCGCGGTATCGTCAAAACTGTAGGCGTCGCGAAAGAAATCCGCGATGGCGCCCATGCCTACGCCCATGCCTACGCCCATGCCTGCGCCCACGCCGTTGTCCAGCGCGTCATCGCCGACCTGCAGCGCCAGGTCGTCCGGGGCCAGTGCGCGCATCAGGCCAGCCCCAGCAGCGCCAGCGCCGCCACCGAGGCGGTTTCCGCCCGCAGCACGCGCGCGCCCAGGCTGGCCGGCGCAAAGCCCTGGGCCAGCGCGGCGTCTTCCTCCTGCGCGGTCAGGCCGCCCTCGGGGCCGTGCAGCACCCAGACGGCGCCGGCCTGGGCCGCGGCTTCCCGCAGCGGGCGGCTGCCGCTGCGCAGCGACAGCAGCAGGCGCGCCGCGTCGGTGGCGAGTGCGTCGGCAGGGGGCTGGCGCAGCCAGTCGGCCAGGGACAGCGGCGCGTGCACGGAGGGCACGCGGTTGCGCCCGCATTGCTCGCAGGCCGCCACCGCGATGGCCTGCCAGTGCTGCTGGCGCTTGGCGGCGCGCTCGCCGGACAGCTTGAGCACGCTGCGTGCTGCGGCAATCGGCTGGATGCTCGCGGCACCCAGCTCGGTGGCCTTTTCCACCAGCCAGTCCATGCGCTCGTTGGCGGGCATGCCCACCACCAGGTGCACGGCGCGCGCGGCCTCGCGCTCCACGGCGCTGTGGCTGCCGACCTGCACCTGCACATCGCTGCGGCCCATGTGGGTGACGGTGGCGCTCCACTCGCCGCCCTCGCCGTTGAACAGCGTGACCGCGTCGCCCGGCTGCAGGCGCAGCACCTGCACATGGCGCGCGGCCGTCGGCGGCAGCGTGAGCTGCGCATCAGCGGCCAGGGGCAGGGGGCAGTGAAAACGGGGCATATCTTTCAAAAATAGTAGCTGCCAGCGCTTGGTGGACAAGCGCTGGAGGCCGATTTGGCTTGTAAACCTAGACGCGCCCGAAGGCGTAGCCCATGGCGGCCTGGGTGCCTTCCAGTTCGTCCACCAGCCGCAGCAGCGGCGACAGCTCGCGGTAGCGGCCGGCCGTCTGGCGGATGTAGGCGATAAAGCGCGGCGCGTCGGCCAGGTACTTGGGCTTGCCGTCGCGCAGCGTCAGGCGCGCGAAGATGCCGGCCACCTTCAGGTGGCGCTGCAGCGCCATGAAGTCCACCGCGCGGTAGAAGTCGCCGAAGTCCGCACCCCAGCCGCTGCCGCTCGCGGCGCCGAGAATGCCCGCACGGCGGGCCTTCTCCCAGTAACGCACGGTAATGTCGATGACGAAGTCTTCTTCCCAGCTGATGAAGGCGTCGCGCATCAGGCTGGCGATGTCATAGGTCACGGGGCCGTAGACCGCGTCCTGGAAGTCCAGCACGCCCAGGTGCTCGTCCGTGCCCACCATCAGGTTGCGCATCATGAAGTCGCGGTGCACGTACACGCTGGGGGCCGCCAGGTTCTGCGCCACGATCGCGTCGAAGGCGCGGGCCAGCGTGGTCTGCTGCGCATCGGTCAGCGTGGCCTGGCGGTGGCGGGCGATGTACCAGTCGGGAAAGAGCTGCAGCTCGCGGCGCAGCAGCGGCTCGTCGTAGGCCGGCAGCACGCCGGGGCGCGAGGCGCGCTGCCAGTCGATGAGCAGGTCCACGGCCTGCAGGTACCAGGCGTGTGCGGCGGCCGGGTTGGCGGGGTCCAGGCGTTCGATGGCGGTCTGCGCGCCCAAGTCGGACAGCAGCATGAAGCCGTGCGCCTCGTCCCAGGCTTGGATCTGCGGCACGCGCAGGCCGGCGGCCTGCAGCAGCGCCTGCACTTGCACGAACGGGCGGCAGTCTTCCTTGTCGGGCGGCGCGTCCATGACGATGCGGCTGGTGCCATCAACAGCGTCCAGGCGCAGGTAGCGGCGAAAGCTCGCGTCCGCGGACGCCGGGCGCAGGGACTCGGGCCGCAACTGGAGCGAGGCGGCCAGCGGGGCCAGCCAGGCGTTGAAGGCTGCCAGGCGGGCCGGGTCGGTCCAATGCACGGCGCTCGCATGCACGGCGCGCGTATGCACGGCGCCCGTGTGCACGGCGCCCGTGGCCGGCTCGGATGTGCCCGCCGGAGTGGGGGAAGAGGGGTGGCTCATGGATAATCGGATTCTACAAACCCGGCCTTCCCCGGCGGGGTGGCCCGCGGTGCCCGTGCCCAGCGGCCCGCCGTCCGTCGCAATCCATGGATCGTCTCCCCTTGCCCCACGCCCTGCACGTCCCGACGCACCGCCCATTCGCCGCGCCCCTGCCTCCGCGCCGCATGCTGGCGCGGCTGGCGGCCCTGATGCTGTGCGGCGTGCCACTGGCCGTGCTGGCCCAGGCACAGCCCGCGGCGGACGCTGTCCCGACCGAGCCTGCACCGGCGCTGCGCTCCAGCCCGCGCCTGCAGGAGGTGCTGCCCTACGGCATCCGCCAGCAACTGCCGGTGTTCGTGCGCGGAGACCGCGTGACGGGCCAACCGGACATCCAGGCCACGATCGAGGGCAACGCCGAGCTGCGCCGCGGCGACACGGTGGTGCATGCCGACCGCATGCAATACGACGTGGCCGATGACCGCGCGCGCGCCAGCGGCAACGTGCTCATCAACCGCGCGGGCAACCGGTACGAAGGCTCCCAGCTGGACTTGCGCGTGGAGGCCTTCACCGGCTTCTTCAGCGACGCGCGCTATCGCTTCCTGGAGACCGCGGCGCATGGCGAGGCCTCGCGCGTGGACTTCCTCGACCGCGACCGTTCCGTGGTGCACAACGCCACCTACACCACCTGCGAGCGCACCGACGAGGCCAGTTGGCAGCCCGACTGGATCCTGCGCGCCGAGCGCATCCACCTGGACCGCGTGGAGGACGTCGGCACGGCCGAGAATGGCGTGCTGGAGTTCAAGGGCGTGCCGGTGCTGCCGATTCCGCACATCACCTTCCCGCTATCGGACCGGCGCAAGTCCGGCCTGCTGCCGCCCACGCTCGGGCTGGACAGCGTCAGCGGCTTCGAGTACGCGCAGCCGTACTACTGGAACATCGCGCCCAACCGCGACGCCACCATCACGCCTACGGTCATGACGCGGCGCGGCGTGGCCCTGGGCACGGAGTTCCGTTACCTGGAGCCGCGCTACAGCGGCGAGCTGACGGCCGACTACATGCCCAACGACCGGCTGCGCGACCGCGACCGCTGGGCCTATGGCATCAAGCACCGCGCTACCTTTGACACGCCCGCAGGCGGCGTGGGTCTGGGCATCGACATCAAGCGCGTGAGCGACGACAACTACTGGCGCGATTTTTCCCAGCGCAACAGTGGCCGCAGCGGCGTGAACGACCAGCTCACCCAGCGCCTGCTGCCGGGCGACGCGACGCTGAACTGGGCGCGCGGCGAGCATTCGCTGCTGCTGCGCACCCTCAAGTGGCAAACGCTGCAGGACGTGAACGCGCCCATCATCCCGCCCTACGACCGCATGCCGCAGCTGCGCTGGGAATACCGGCCGCTGCAGCTGGCCGGCGGGCTGGATGCGAGTGTCGAGGCCGACTACACCAGCTTTCACGCCGACCGCGCCTACACCGGCCAGCCCAACGCCAAGCGCAGCTACACCATGGCGCAGGTCAGCCGGCCGTTCCTGGCGCCGGCGGGTTTCATCACACCGCGCGTGCAGTTGCACAGCACGCACTACGAGTTCGATGCGCCGCTGGCCAACGGCCAGCGCACCGCCAGCCGCACGCTGCCCACGTTCAGCTTGGACAGCGGCCTGGTGTTCGAGCGCGACGCCCGCTATTTCGGCCGCGACTTCCTGCAGACCCTGGAGCCGCGCGCCTTCTATACCTACACCCCGTACCGCGACCAGCGCCTGCTGCCGATCTACGACACCGCGGTGAACGACTTCAACTTCGCGTCGATCTACACCGAGAACGCCTTTGGCGGACAGGACCGGCTGGCCGACAACAACCTGCTCACGCTGGGCGTGACCACGCGCCTGCTCGACCCCGACACCGGCGCCGAGGCCGCGCGCTTCGGCGTGGCACAGCGCGTGCGCTTTTCCGACCAGGAAGTCACCATGCCCGGCGGCTCGCCGGTGAACGAGCGGCTGTCGGACGTGCTGCTGGGCGCGGGCATCAACTGGACGCCGCAGTGGGGCTTCGACTCCACGGTGCAATACAACCCCAAGACCGGCCGGTCCCTGCGCACCACGGTGGGGGCGCGCTATTCGCCCGGCAACTACCGCACGGTGAGCGCGGCCTACCGCATGCAGAAGGTCACCGGCCTGATCACCGAGCCCAGCGAGCAGATCGACGTGGGCTGGCAGTGGCCGCTCAACGACCTGTGGGGCGATCGCGGCGACAAGCCTTCCTCTGCCGGGGGGCGCTGGTACAGCGTGGGGCGGCTGAACTACAGCCTGCAGGACCGCAAACTGGTGGACACCGTGGTGGGCCTGGAGTACGAGAGCTGCTGCTGGATCGGCCGCGTGGTGCTGGAGCGCCTGCAGCGCAGCGTCACGTCGTCCAACACCCGGCTCATGTTCCAGATCGAGTTCATCGGCTTCTCGCGCCTGTCGCTGGGCTCCAACCCGCTGTCCAGCCTCAAGCAGAATGTGCCGCGCTACCAGTTCCTGCGCGAAAGCGTGTCCACCCCCAGCCGCTTCACCCAGTACGATTGATCGCCTTGCGCGCCGCCCCGCTTGGGCGACGCGCCGCCTTGCACCATGAATTTGCACCACGCCATGAAACACCGTGCCTTGACCCTGGGCCTGGTCTGCCTGACCGCCGTCGCACCGCTGGTGCCCATGAGCGCCCATGCGCAGGGGCTGCGCCCGTCGGCCTCCGGCCAGCCGCGGCTGCCCTCCGCGGCGACGCTGCTGCCGCCGGCCGGTGCGACGGCCTCCAATGCGCCGCGGCAGGCGGATTACATCGTCGCCGTGGTCAATTCCGAGCCCATCACCAACAACGAGGTGCGCCAGCGCACCGAGCGCGTGGTGCAGCAGATCGCCAGCCAGGGCGGCAAGGTTCCGCCGCAGGAGCTCCTGGCCAAGGAGGTGTTGGAGCGCCTGATCCTGGAGAAGATCCAGGTGCAGCAGGCCAAGGAGACCGGCATCAAGGTGGACGACTATGCCGTCAACCAGGCCGAGCAGTCGGTGGCGCGGCAGAACAGCATCAGCGTGGACGAAATGCACCGGCGCCTGGCCGCCGATGGCATCAGCAAGGAGCGCTTTCGCGAAGAACTGCGCAACCAGCTGCTGGCGCTGCGCCTGCGCGAGCGCGACGTGGAGTCGCGCGTGCGTGTGAGCGACCTGGAGGTGGACCAGTACCTGCGCGAGCAGCGGCAGGCCGCCGGCCCGGGCAAGCTGGAACTCAACCTGGGCCACATCCTGGTGAAAGTGCCCGAGAACGCCGGCCCGGACGAGGTGGCCCAGCGCTCGGCGCGCGCACAGGAGGCGCTGGCCAAGGTGCAGGCGGGCGGCGACTTTGGCGCCGTGGCGCGCGAGTATTCCGATGCGCCCGAAGGCGCCAACGGCGGACTGCTGGGCCTGCGCCCGGCCGACCGCTATCCGGAGTTGTTCGTGAACGCCACGCAGCAAGCCAGCGTGGGCAGCGTGGTCGGCCCGGTGCGCTCGCCTGCGGGCTTTCACATCCTGAAGGTGGTGGACAAGACCCAGAGCGGCGTGCCCACCACGGCCGTGCAGAGCCACGCGCGCCACATTCTGCTGCGCACCAATGCCAACCTGTCGGAACGCCAGGCGGCCGAGCGGCTGGAGGATCTGCGCGATCGCGTCGCGCGCGGCGGCGCCGACTTCGCGGCGCTGGCACGCGAGTATTCGCAGGACGGCAGCGCCAAGGACGGCGGCGACCTGGGCTGGGCATCGCCCGGGCGCTACGTGCCCGAATTCGAAGAGGCGCTCAATGCCCTGCGCCCTGGCGAGATCAGCCGCCCCGTGGTGTCGCGCTTTGGGGTGCACCTGATCCAGCTGCTGGAGCGCCGCGAGGCCAAGCTCACCCAGCGCGAGCAGCGTGACATGGTGCGCGACACCGTGCGCGAGAAGAAGCTCGACGAGGCCTTCGCCACCTGGATCCAGGAAGCCCGGGGTCGGGCCTACGTGGAATACCGCGACGCTCCGCAATGAAGCACATCCCGCGCAAGCGCTTCGGCCAGCACTTCCTGAGCGACCAGGGCATCATCGATGCGATTGTGCGCGCCATCGCGCCCGAGCCCGGGCAGCCCATGGTGGAGATCGGCCCGGGGCTGGCGGCGCTGACCCAGCCGCTGGTCGAACGCCTGGGCCGGCTCACGGTGGTCGAGCTGGACCGCGACCTGGCCGCGCGGCTGCGCCAGCACGGGCAGCTCGATGTCATCGAGTCCGATGTGCTGAAAGTGGACTTTGCGCAGGTAGCGCAAGCGCTGAATGCTCCCAAAATAAGAGTAGTAGGCAACCTGCCCTACAACATCTCCACGCCCATCCTGTTCCATCTGCTGGCGCACGTGCGGGTCATCGCGGACCAGCATTTCATGCTGCAAAAGGAAGTCATCGACCGCATGGTGGCCGCGCCGGCGACCAGCGCCTATGGCCGGCTGTCGGTGATGCTGCAATGGCGCTACGCCATGGAGAACGTGCTGTTCGTGCCGCCCGAGAGCTTCGATCCACCGCCGCGCGTGGACAGTGCGGTGGTGCGCATGGTGCCGCACGAAGCGCCCGAGGCGCTGTCGGTGCCCGTGCTGGAGGAGTTGGTGCAGGTGGCCTTCAGCCAGCGGCGCAAGCTGTTGCGCCACACGCTGGGCCGCTGGCTCGAAGCGCGGCAGTTTGCCGGCACGTTCGACACCCAGCGCCGGGCCGAGGAGGTGCCAGTGAGCGAGTACGTCGCATTGGCGCAAAAATGCTCCTGAAATAGGAGCTGCTCGCGCTTATCAGTAGGGTGCTAGCGCCCGATTTGTTTCAAAGCGCAAAACCGTGACCGGCCGGGGCAGGACAGCGGCCGGTGACGCTTCATCACGCGGCCGTGAGCCAGTAGCCAGCGTTGAAGGGGCTGCTCATGCGCAGCGCCATGGGGGAGACGTCCACCAGCTTGTCGGTGGGCATCTTCTCGCCCACGGGATCGATCGCGATCTCTATGGCCTGGGAGGCGGCACTGCCGTGCTCCTCCTGCGCCCGTTCCGCCTGGCCGGCGGTTGCAGAACGGGCTACAGAAAAGAATAGAAGCAGCGGAACGGGATCTTGCGGTCGCCCCAGTAGTCGGCGGCATCGCGGAAGATGTCCAGCAATTGCTCGCGGGCTTCCTTGTCGAACTTGGCCGTGATCGGGATCTGCTCCAGCACCACGATGAAGCCCGGCTGCGGGCCCGACTTGTGCAGTGGATCGGTCATGCAGTCGTACAGCGCGTCGAAGTTCTTGCCGAAGTGCGCCGGGAAGGTGAACTGCGTGGCGATCAGGTCCAGGATGTCCTGCTTGGACTGCGCATGTGCCAGGTTGGCATACAGGAAGTGGTGGCCCATGGCGCGCGCCGTGTCCTGCAGGTCGTGCACCCGGAAGGCACGGATCGACTGCACGATATTGGGGCGCACACCGCGCAGAAGCGTTTCCTGGTCTTTACGAAGTGGCGTTTCCATCTCCGTTGCTCTTTCTTTTAGAGGTCCACGAATAGAAGTATCCGACAGCCTGGCGAAGGCGGCTAGCGGAAGAAAAACCGTTGGTGCGATGCATCAGGGGCCTTGCCAGGGGATTTGCCGCAAGGGGCATTCCTGGCGTTCATTCCCTGATTTCTCGAAAGCTCGCGTAATGGTCGCTGGTGAAATAGCAGGCGTCCGGTGTGCGGGGAGCGCCCCCGCACACGATGCGCCGCGCTCCCCGGTGGCGCACGCCGGGCGTGCGCACCGTGTATTCGCGGTAATAGCCGCGTTTCTTCAGGGGGAGCAGACGCTCGCGGTTGCCGAATACCGAACCATCCTTGTCGTACGGGAACGGCCCACCCTCATGGATCAGCGCATAGGTGGCCCGCCCCTGCGGGGGGAGCTCAGCCAGCGAGATGGGAGGGTTGGCGGCAGTGTCAGGGAGCTGCCGCGCGGACACCACCACGGGCGCAAGCGTGACCGCAGCACCCAGAACGCACGCCCCCATTGCCTTGTACGCCCGGATGGCGACAGCCTGCAACATCCACTACACCTTTCAGAAACTACGGGTTAACCCGAAATTTCGACCCGCTAGTGTGACAAAAAGGCGCACATAAGGCAAGCGCCTGCCCAAAAAATGGGCAGGAACGAAGGGCAATTGTCAGCGCCCACTCGTAGAGCGGCGCTTGTCATGGCCGTTATCGGGCCGCGTTGGCATCCGCCACGGTGAGGGCGGTCATGTTGACGATGCGGCGCACCGTGGCGCTGGCGGTGAGAATGTGCACAGGCTCAGCCGCGCCCAGCAGCACCGGGCCAATGGCGATATTGCCGCCAGCGGCGGTCTTGAGCAGGTTGTAGGAGATGTTGGCCGCGTCGATGTTGGGCATGACCAGCAGGTTGGCGTCGCCCGCCAGCGTGCCATGGGGCATGAGGGCCGAGCGGGCCTTGCCGTCCAGCGCCACGTCGCCGTGCATTTCGCCGTCCGCCTCCAGCCAGGGCGCCTGCACGCGCAGCAGGTCCAGCGTCTGGCGCATCTTCACCGCGCTGGGTTGGTTGCTGGACCCGAAGTTGGAGTGCGACAGCAACGCTGCCTTGGGCTTGATGCCAAAGCGCATCATCTCCTCGGCCGCCATGATGGTGATCTCGGCGAGCTGCTCGGCCGTGGGGTCGTAGTTCACATGGGTGTCCACCACGAAGACCTGGCGATCGGGCAGCAGCAGGCCGTTCATGCAGGCGTAGGTGTTCACGCCGGCGCGCTTGCCGATCACCTGGTCGATGTACTGCAGATGGTGCGATGTGTGGCCCCAGGTGCCGCAGATCAGGCCGTCCACCTCGCCCTTGTGCAACAGCATCGAGCCGATCAGCGTCAGGCGCCGGCGCATCTCAATCTTGGCGATGGGCACCGTCACGCCCTTGCGCTCGGTCATGCGGTGGTAGGTCTGCCAGAAGTCGCGGTAGCGGTGGTCCTGCTCCACGTTGACCACGTCGTAGTCCTGGCCCTCTTTCAGGCGCAAGCCGAATTTCTCGATGCGCTGGGCGATGATGGCCGGGCGGCCAATGAGCGTGGGGCGCGCGATCTTCTCGTCCACCACGATCTGCGCGGCGCGCAGCACGCGCTCTTCCTCGCCCTCGGAGAAGGCTACGCGCTTCTTGGGAGCCACCTTGGCCGCCGTGAAGATCGGCTTCATCGTCGTGCCGGAGGCGTAGACGAAGGTCTGCAGATGGTCGCGGTAGGCGTCCATGTCGGCCACGGGGCGCTGCGCCACGCCGCTGTCGGCCGCGGCCTGCGCCACCGCCGGCGCGATCTTCATCATCAGGCGTGGGTCGAACGGCTTGGGAATCAGGTAGTCCGGGCCGAATGCCAGCGGCTCGCCGACATAGGCGGCAGCCACCACTTCGCTCTGCTCGGCCTGGGCCAGCTCGGCGATGGCATGAACGGCGGCGATCTCCATCTCGGTGGTGATCGTCGTGGCGCCGCAGTCCAGCGCGCCGCGGAAGATGTACGGGAAGCACAGGACGTTGTTGACCTGGTTCGGATAGTCGGTGCGGCCGGTGGCGATGATGGCGTCGTCGCGGACCGCCTTCACGTCTTCGGGCGAGATCTCGGGGTTGGGGTTGGCCAGCGCGAAGATCAGCGGGCGCGCGTTCATCTTGCGGACCATGTCTTGCTTGAGCACGCCGCCGGCCGACAGGCCGAGGAACACGTCGGCACCCTCGATCACCTCTGCCAGCGTGCGGGCGGACGTCTTCTGGGCGTATTGCACCTTGTCCTCGTCCATGAGCTCGGTGCGTCCTTCGTAGACCACGCCGGCCAGGTCAGTCACCCAGATGTTTTCCCGTGGAATGCCCAGCTTGACCAGCAGGCCCAGGCAGGCCAACGCGGCCGCGCCGGCGCCCGAGGTCACGAGCTTGATCTTCTTTGGGTCCTTGCCGGCCACCTTCAGGCCGTTGAGGATGGCGGCGCCTACGACGATGGCCGTGCCGTGCTGGTCGTCATGGAACACCGGAATGCTCATGCGCTCGCGCAGCTTGCGCTCGATGTAGAAGCAGTCTGGGGCCTTGATGTCTTCTAGGTTGATGCCACCGAACGTGGGCTCCAGCGAGGCAATGATCTCGATGAGCTTGTCCGGGTCCTTCTCGTTGATCTCGATGTCGAACACATCGATGCCCGAGAACTTCTTGAACAGGACGCCCTTGCCTTCCATCACCGGCTTGCCGGCCAGCGGGCCGATATCGCCCAGGCCCAGCACGGCCGTGCCGTTGGTCACCACGCCGACCAGGTTGCCGCGGGCGGTGTAGCGGAAGGCAGCGGCGGGGTCCTTGACGATTTCTTCACAGGGCGCGGCCACGCCGGGGGAATAGGCCAGTGCCAGGTCATGCTGATTGACCATCTGCTTGGTCGCAGCAATCGTGATCTTGCCGGGCTGGGGAAACTCGTGATATTCGAGTGCGGCACGACGCAGCAGGGCGCGCTTGTCGGTAGGGTTGTGGGCCGTGTTGTCGGACATCAAGCGTCTCCAATCGTCAGCGAAGGCATGGCCGACGTGGCGGCATGCGAGCACTGCGCCCCGTCGGCGATATGTAAGGGGAGCCGATTGTAGGACGCGAGGCTGTCAGTCTGCCGTCAAGTGAAACACTTGTGATCGCAGTGCAGGCAGTTCCATGTGCCGGTGTTCACGCCGGATCGAGCGGGTATACCGGCCGGCGCACCCGCTTGAAAGGGAACCGCGCATAGTCCGATGTGGTTACGCCCGGGCTGTCGCACTCGACGAGGCCCTCGGAAAGGGGCGTGAACACGGGCCGGCAGTACATCCGTGACTTGAGCAGCAGGAACCGGAAGCGCGTGGGATCCAGCCCCACGCAGTGGAACACACCGAGGTCCCACGGCTCATGGGTCTGCTCGGACACCACGATCTGCGCGCTACCGGTATCGAACAACACCGTGCGCCCCATATGGCAGCGCTGGCCCGTGTAGATCGGGCCCGTGACGGTGTAGCTGCCATCGCTCACGGCGCGCACCGTGCCGTGCAGGCGCAGTGGCTTCTTGTGCAGGCCGATGCGGTCGAGTGGCACCTTGTTGCCAAGGTCGACGTCCACCTCGCCACCCTCGCCGGCTGCGATGAGCCGGGCCACGGCCTCCGGGTCGCACAGAGGCCCCATGGCGATGCCGGTGAGGCCCCGCTCCAGCGCGGCCTGCAGCACGTCCATGGTGTCGCAGGTGCCGCCCGACATGCAGTTGTCGCCGTGGTCGAGCAGCAGCACGGGGCGGGTGGCGCCTTGTGCCATGTCCTGCGCGCGGCGCAGAGAGTCTTCCAATGGGTCGCTGCGGTAGACATATTCCGTCCGCCGCTGCCATATCTGCCGCGCCAGCCCGTCTACGGCATCCTGGGTGGCGGCCGCATCCTCCGCGCGGCAGGTGGCGACGACGCTCACGCAGGGTGCCTCGATGTCAGCCAGCGAGAAGCCGCCGAACACGGAGACGGCGGGCAGCCCGCTACGTTCGAGGCCGCGCGCGGCCTCCACGGCATCGCGCATCGGGCCCTCAAGCGTGGTGCTGCGCAGCGTGTGGCTCATGAGCGGCAGGCGGTGCCAGCACACGCGAAAGTGCGCCTCGCCGCGCAGCATCTGCAGCAGCAGGCGACCTGCGTGCTCTCCGGTTTCGTACATGTCGATGTGCGGGTAGGTCTTGAAGCCCACCATCACGTCGGCGCTCTGCACCATCTGCTCGGTGATGTTGCCATGCAGGTCCAATGCCACGCCTATGGGCACGCCGGGCGCTGCAGCGCGCACGCGCGCGAGCAGATCGCCCTCCCCATCGTCGGTGTGCTCGGCCACCATCGCGCCGTGCAGGTCGAGCAGGATGGCATCGGAGCCGGGAGCTGCCTCGACGATACGGCGCGTGAGCTCGTCGTAGGCCTTCGCGTGCACGGGACCGCTGGGGTTGGCCGTGGCGGACACGGGCGTGACCAGCGTGGCCCCCATCCTCTCGGCCAGGTCGATGAAGGCCGCCATGGCCGTGCGCATGCCCTTGTTGGCGCGCAAGGCCGCCTCGCCAAAAGCCGGCGAGAACGCCTCCAGGGGCGTGGGTACGGGCGAGAAGGTGTTGGTCTCGTGGTTGAGCCGTGCGATCAGGATCTTCATGCCACCACCCCGGCACTGGCGAGCATGGCGCGCAGCAGCACGTTGCATCCGGCCTCCAGGTGGGCGGGATCTGCGTCTTCGATCTCGTTGTGGCTGATGCCGTCAGCGCAAGGCACGAAGACCATCGCCGCGGGCGCCACGCGCGCCACATAGACTGCGTCATGGCCCGCTCCGCTCACCACATCCATGCAGCTGTAGCCCAGGTCCGCGGCGTTGGCGCGCACGGCCTCCACCAAGTGCGGCGTGAACGGCTGCGGTGGGAAGTACACCACCTGCTCCACGTCGATGACCAGGCCGCGCTCGGCGGCGATGCGCGCGCAGGCGGCGCGCAGCGCGGCGTCCATGTCCAGCAGCTGGGCGTCGTCGGGCGCGCGCAGGTCCACGCTGAGCTTCACGCGGCCCGGGATCACGTTGCGCGAGTTGGGATGCACCTCCAGCGAGCCCACCGTGCCGCGCGCATGCGGCAGGCGGTCCAGGGCGATGCGGTTGACCTCGGCCACCAGCGCACTCGCGGCCAGCAGCGCATCCTGGCGCAATTCCATGGGCGTGGGGCCGGCATGCGCCTCCATGCCCTGCACGGTGACGTCATACCAGCGCTGGCCCAGCGCCGCCTGCACCACGCCGATCACGCGTTCGTGGTTCTCCAGCACCGGGCCCTGCTCGATGTGCGCCTCGAAGTAGGCCCCCACGGCGGGTGCTGCGCCGGCCTGGCCCGCGTAGCCGATCGCGGCGAGGGCTTCGGCCACGCTCACGCCCTGGGCGTCACGCTGTGCAAGGGCATGCTCCAGCGTGAAGGCGCCCGCGAACACGCCCGAGCCCATCATCACGGGCACGAAGCGTGAGCCTTCCTCGTTGGTCCACACGGCGACCTCGATGGGCGCGCGGGTGCGCACGCCAGCGGCATTGAGCGTGCGCACTACTTCCAGGCCGGCCATCACGCCGTAGTTGCCGTCGAACTTGCCGCCGGTGGGCTGGGTGTCGATGTGGCTGCCCGTCATCACCGGCGCCAGGCTGTCGTCCGCGCCTGCACGGCGCGCGAAGATGTTGCCGATGGCATCGATGCGGATGCTGCAGCCGGCCTCGCGCGCCCACTGCACGAAGAGGTCGCGGCCCTGGCGGTCCAGGTCGGTGAGGGCGATGCGGCACACGCCGCCCTTGGGGGTGCCGCCGATGCGCGCCAGGTCCATGAGCGATTGCCACAGGCGTGCGCCGTCGATGCGCAGCGCGGTGGCGGGGGAGGTTTGCATGTCCATGAGAGAGTCCTTCACTGCTGTTCGCAGCGCGATGCGGCCTCCGCGTTTGCTGGACGGGCCGCAGGGGCTGCCGTTGGATGTCAGGCCATGCCTACGCCGAGGTAGCGGTCCTTCACGGCGTCGTCCGCCAGGAAGTCCGCGTTGCTGGCCTCGTGCACGATGGCACCCTGTTCGATGACGTAGTGGCGGTCGGCGAGCTGGGTGCAGACCTCGAGGTTCTGCTCCACCAGCAGGATGGACACGCCCGCGGCCTTGATGGTCTGGAGTTGGGCCACGATCTCCTCGACGATCACGGGCGCCAGTCCCTCCACGGGCTCGTCCAGCATCAGCAGGCGCGGCGCGTTCATGAGCGCGCGGCCGATGGCCAGCATCTGCTGCTCGCCGCCCGAGAGCTGGCCACCGCCATTGGCGCGGCGCTCCTTGAGGCGCGGAAAGATGCGATAGACGTCGGGCAGCTGCCAGGGCGAATGCTTGCGCTGGCCCAGTAACAGGTTCTCTTCTACCGTGAGCAGCTTGAAGATGCCCCGATGCTCCGGCACCAGGCAGATGCCGCGTTGTGCCACCAGATGGGTGGCCAGCTGGTGCACGGGCTCGCCGCCGAAGCGGACTTGCCCTTGCGTGGGCGCCATCACGCCGGCGATGGTCTTGAGCGTGGTGGTCTTGCCCGCCCCGTTGCGGCCCAGCAGCGTGACGAGCTCGCCGTCGCCGACATGCAGCGACACGCCCTGCAACACATGGCTTTTGCCGTAATGCGCGTGAACGGATTCCACGGACAGCAATGTCTTCATGCCTTGCCTCCGGTGATCATGTTGCCCAGGTAGGCGCTGCGCACACGCTCGTCGTTGCGGATTTCGTGCGGCAGGCCCTCGGCGAGCACACGGCCTTGCTGCATTACGGTGATGGTGTCGGAGATGTCCATGACGATGCCCATGTTGTGTTCGATGAGCACCACGGTGTGCTCGTCCTTGAGGCCCTGGATCAGCCGCTTCATCTCCTCGAGGTCGTCGATGCCCATGCCCGAGGTCGGCTCGTCGAGGAAGATCGCCTTCGGGCGCGCGGCCAGCGCCATGCCCACCTCCAGGCGCCGCTGCTGGCCATGCGAGAGATTGCCGGCGGGTGTGTCGGCGTAGCGCGCGAGGCCCAGGCGTTCGAGCACGCTGGCCACCGTGTCGGCGCAGGAGCGTCGGCCCTCGGGGGCGTTCCAGCAGTCCAGCGCCTTCTTGGGGGCCACACCCTGGGCGGCCAGGCGCAGGTTCTCGCGCACCGGCAGGGTGAGGAACAGGCTCGTGACCTGGAACGAGCGCGCCATGCCCCGGCGCACGCGCCGGTGGTCGGGCTCGCGCGTCACGTCGTGACCGTCGAACAGGATGCGCCCGCCGCTCACCTGCTTGGTCCCCGTGAGCATGTGGAACAGCGTGGTCTTGCCCGCCCCGTTGGGGCCGATCACCGAATGCACGGTGTTGGCGCGCACCTTGAGGTTTACGCCGCCCAGGGCGACGAACTTGTCGTAGCGTTTCTCGACGCCCTGGGCTTCGAGCAGGATGGGGGATGCGGTGGCGCTCATGCCTGGCCTCCCTGGGTGTTGGCCTGGGACGCCGCCCCGTTGCGTTGTGCGTCGGCCCCGCCGCCCTTGCGGCGCAGCAGGCTCCACAGAGACTCGCCCAGGCCCCACAGGCCGCGCTGCAGCCCCAGGCTGACGACCATCAGCACCACGCCCAACAGCAGCAGCCAGCGCGGCCACAGGGTGGAGAGCCAGTCGCCCAGCAGCACATAGAACGCCGCGCCCAGCACCGAGGCCAGCAGGTTGCCCGTGCCACCGATCACGGTCATCACGAGGATCATCTCGCTCGTGTGGTATTCGGCATTGGACAGCGGCGCGATGCCGGTCATCATGGCGTGCAGCGCGCCGGCCAGGCCGGTGACGGCGCCCGAGATCACGAAGGCCTGCAGCTTGAGCAGGCGCAGGTCATAGCCCACGGCCGCGGCGCGCTCCTCGTTGTCGCGCACGGCCAGCAGCGTACGGCCGAACACCGAGTCGCACACGCGGCGCAGCAGCCAGAACGCCGCAAGAAACAGCACCGCGACAAAGCCGTAGTACTGCCAGGGCGAGTCCAGGGGCCACAACGTCTGGCCGGCCACGGCCAGCGAGGGACGCGGAATGTCGAGCAGGCCGTTGTCGCCGCCCGTGAGGCCCGTGGCGGTGTAGGCCAGAAAATAGAACATCTGCGCGAACGCGAGCGTGAGCATCACGAAGTAGGTGCCGCGCTGGCGGATGGCCACCCAGCCCACGATGGCTGCACCCGCGGCGCCCATGGCCACGGCGGCCAGCAGCGCCAGCGGCATGGGCAAGGTCCAGCGCGTGAGCAGCAGCGCGATGGTGTAGCTGCCCAGCCCGAAGAAGATGCCCTGCCCGAACGACAGCAGCCCGGTGTAGCCCAGCAGCAGGTTGCAGCCCATGGCGGCGAGCCCGAAGATCAGCACTTCGCTCGCGAGCGAGCCCGACTGCATGCACAGCGGCATGGCGACCACGATCGCCAGCGCGAGAAGGAAATGGGAATGTCTGGACATGTTCATCGTGTTCATCCTTTGCGGCCCAGCAGGCCGTGGGGGCGCAGCAGCAGCACGGCAGCCATGGCCACGTAGATCATGAGACGAGCACCCTCGGGCCACAGCGTGCTCATCACGCTCTGCACGATGCCGATGAGCAGGCCGCCCACGAGCGCACCGCCGAAGCTGCCCAACCCGCCCACGACCACGATCACGAAGGCCACGCCCAGGGCCTCGATGCCCATGAACGGCTCGGCGCCGCGGATCGGCGCCGCGAGCACGCCCGCCAGGGCCGCCGTGGCCGCGCCCAGCGCGAACACCAGGCTGAAGATGCGCAGCACGTTCAGGCCGAGCAGCGAAACCATCTCGGTCGACTCGCTGCCGGCGCGCACCGCGCTGCCCAGGCGCGTGCCTTCGAGCACCCACCACAGCAGTACCGCGAGCACGGCGGTGAAGCCGATCACGAACAACCGGTACTTCGGATAGACGAAGCTGCCCCACATCACCACGCCCTGCAGCAGGTCGGGGACGGCCACGCTGTCGCCCAGCGGCCCCCATTGCAGGATCACGAGTTCCTGCACCACGAGCGCGAGGCCCACGGTGATGATGATGTGGAACTCATGGGCCTTGGCGTACACATGGCGCAGCATGAGCTTCTCGGTGAACCAGCCGATCGCGCCCACGGCCAGCGGCACCACGACCAGGGCGAGCCAGAAGCTCAGGCCCCAGCGTGTCATCTGGTAGCAGAAATACGCGCCCAGCAGGTAGAAGGCTCCGTGCGCGAAGTTCACGAAGCGCAGCAGGCCGAACACGATCGACAGGCCCACGGCCAACAGGAAATACAGCATGCCGATGCCGATCCCGTTGATGGTCTGTAGCAGGTAGATGCTCATACTCGACTATCAAAAAAATAGCTGCTAGCGCTTGCTGGTCAAGCGCTAGGTGGTCTTTTGGCTTGAGGCCCGGGGGCGGGCGGTCAGGCCAGCTTGCAGCCGGTGCGGTCGATGGGCAGGAACGACTTGCCGGAACTGACCACGTCCACGTAGTCGTCCTTGTTCTTCATCTTGGCCTTGGCCTTGCCCTTGAGCAGGTAGTAGTTCTTGAGCACCTGGTGGTCGGCCTTGCGCACTTCCTCCTCGCCCGTGAGGCCCTGGTACTTCATGCCCTCCAGGGCTGCCACCACGGCCTTCTGGTCCACCGTGCCGGCCTTGAGGATGGCGTCGAGGAGCAGCTTGGTGCAGATGTACGAACCCGCCAGGCTGTAGTTGGGGTTGGACTTGAACGCGGCCTGGGTGCGCTTGACCAGGTCCTGGTTGAGCGGCGTGTCCACCGTGTGCCAGTACTGCGCGCCGAAGTACACGCCATCGCACAGATCGGCGCCCAGCGATTCGAACTGCTCCAGGCCCGAGGCCCAGGCGATCAGGATGGTCATGTTCTTGTGCATGCCAAAGCTGATGGCCTGGCGCAGCGCGTCGGACGACTGGGCGCCGAAGTTCAGCAGCAGCAGCACGTCGGGCTTGGCGGCCATGGCGTTGGTGAGGTAGCCGCTGAACTCCTTCTCGGTCAGCGAGTGGTAGCTGTTGCCCACGTGCTCGATGCCCTTTTCCTTGAAGATGTTCTTGGCAGCGGTCAGCAGGCCGTCGCCGAACACGTACTGCGGCGTGATGGTGTACCAGCGCTTGGCTTTCGGGTGCGCGTCGAGCAAGGGGCGCACGGTCTGCTCGATGGCGCCGAAGGTCGGTACCGACCAGCGGAACGTGGCGCCATTGCAGTCGGAGCCGGTGAGCTCGTCGGCCCCTGCGGTCGTGATGAAGATGCCGCCGGCCTTCTCGGCTTCCTTGCCCATGGCCAGCGCTTCTGACGACAGGATGCCGCCTGCGAAGAAGCGCGCGCCCTTTTGCTGAGCCGCCTCCTGCACCTTGCGCACCGCGGTGGCGGGCTTGCCTTCGGTATCGAGCAGCGTGTAGGCCAGCGGCCGGTCCAGGGCCTTGCCGTACTGCTCGATGGCGAGCTTCATTCCCAGGTCCGCGAACTTGCCGTTCGCGGCGAATGCGCCCGACATGGGCACGGGGCAGCCGAACTGGATCGCGTCCTTGGACTGTGCCCAGGCGCTGGCGCCCAAGCCCAGGGAGGCGGGCAGCGCGCCGAATGCGGAGAGTTGCAGGAGGTGACGTCGTTGCATAGGGGACTCCGTGGTGAGGCTGAAGAACAGTGGGTGGTACGGGTCTCAGAGCACGATGCATGCCAATTTGTCGGAATGCGTGCACGCTCCTTAATTCATATTTATAGTGACAAATAGAATGAATATGACGCGTACAAACCCTAGACGCTTCCGGCATGCCCCTGGGCGGTGCATACTGCACCACGACAGCGAACACCGGGGTGGCGGTGGTGGTACCGGACTATCCCGAGGAAAGACAACAAGCCATGGCAATACAGAAGCCCGCTCCCCTGGCGATCAAGCAGCTCAAGCGCTCCGATCTCGTGGCCCAGGAGATCAAGCGGCTGATTACCGAGAAGAACCTGAGTCCCGGTGACCGCCTGCCGCGCGAGATCGAGCTGCAGGCGCAGTTCCAGGTCAGCAAGGGCACCATCCGCGAGGCGCTCAAGTCGCTGGAGGTGCAGGGCCTCGTCACCATTTCCACGGGCCCCTCGGGCGGCGGCACCATCGTCGAAGTGCCTCTGGACCGCACCTTGCAGTTCATGCAGAACTACCTGTTCTTCCAGGAAGTGACCATCGACGACATCTATGCCGTGCGCCAGCAGCTCGAGCCCATGCTGGCGGCGGGTGCCGTGCCGCACCTGACGGAGGCCGACTTCGAGGCGCTGGAGCACAGCATCGCCTGCTGCGACCCCACCCAGAGCCAGGAGGACCTGGTGAGCCAGCGGCGCGAAGACGTGAACTTCCACGACATCCTCGCGGCGGCCAACCCCAATCCGTTCCTGCGCTTCACCTGTGAGCTGATCAACGAGATGATTCGCCAGCTCATCGTGTTCGGCAATCGCACGCCGCAAACCGAGCACCGGCGTTTTGGCGAGGCCAACGCGCAGTTCCACCGCGCCATCGTGCAGGCCGCACGCGCGCGCGACGCGGAGAAGGTGCGCACGCTCATGCAGAGCCACATGCAGGATGCGGCGAGCAGCGTCAAGCGCATGAAGGGCCGCATTCAGGGGCGCCTGATCCTCGACGCAGACACGCTGCGGCGTCCGCGTGCGGCGCCTGCCGTGTCCACGGCAGCCACGGCCGCCGCAGGGGCCAAGCGTCCGCGCAGGCGCGCCGCCGGCGTGGGAGCGGAATAGGCAGGCCAGGCCGCCTCCCTCACAAAAGACAAAGCCCCTGCGGCCGCAAGGCCCAGGGGCTTTTCGCAAACGGCGCGGGGCAGGGCCGCCCCGGCCGCCCGGATCAGCGGCTGCTCGGGAAGCTGAACACCGCCCCCTCGCGCACGCCGGCCGAGGGCCAGCGCTGGGTGATCGTCTTGCGCTTGGTGTAGAAGCGCACGGCGTCCGGCCCGTAGGCGTGCAGGTCGCCGAACAGGCTGCGCTTCCAGCCGCCAAACGAGTGGTAGGCCACGGGCACGGGCAGGGGCACGTTCACGCCCACCATGCCGACCTGGATGTGGTCGGTGAAGTAGCGCGCGGCTTCGCCGTCGCGCGTGAAGATGCAGGTGCCGTTGCCGTATTCGTGGTCGTTGATGAGCTGCATGGCTTCCTGTAGCGTCTTCACGCGCACCACGCCGAGCACGGGGCCGAAGATCTCTTCCTGGTAGATCTTCATGCCGGGCTTGACGTTGTCGAACAGGCATGCGCCCAGGAAGTAACCCTCCTCATGGCCGGCCACCTGCACGCCGCGGCCGTCCACCACCAGCGTGGCGCCCTCGGCCACGCCGCTGTCCACATAGGCCTTCACCTTCTCGAAGTGCTGCTTCGTCACCAGCGGGCCCATGTCGTTGCCGTTGTCGGTGCCCGGGCCCACCTTCATCTTGGCGATCTCGGCCTTCAGGCCCGCGATCACGGCATCGCCCACTTCGTCGCCCACGGCCACGAGCAGCGGGATCGCCATGCAGCGTTCGCCGCACGATCCATAAGCGGCACCCATCAGCGCGCTCACGGCGTTGTCCACGTCCGCGTCGGGCATGAGCACCGCATGGTTCTTGGCACCGCCCAGGGCCTGCACGCGCTTGCCGTGCTTGCAGCCTTCGGCGTAGATGTACTCGGCGATGGGGGTGGAGCCCACAAAGCTCACGGCTTTCACGCGCGGGTCTTGCAGCAGCGTATCGACGGCCAGCTTGTCGCCGTTGACCACGTTGAGCACGCCGGGCGGCAGGCCCGCTTCCAGCGCGAGCTGGGCCACGAACAGGGTGGAAGACGGGTCGCGCTCCGACGGCTTGAGCACGAAGGTGTTGCCGCAGGCCACGGCCATGGGCCACATCCACAGCGGCACCATGGCCGGGAAGTTGAAGGGCGTGATGCCTGCCGTGACGCCCAGCGCCTGGAACTCGCTCCACGAGTCGATGCCGGGGCCCACGTTGCGGCTGTGCTCGCCCTTGAGCAGCTCGGGCGCATAGCTGGCGTATTCCACGTTCTCGATACCGCGCTGCAGCTCGCCATGCGCATCGCTGAGCACCTTGCCGTGCTCGGCGGTGATGAGGGCGGCGATCTTGTCGGCGTTTTCTTCGAGCAGCACCTTGAGCTTGCTCATCACGCGGGCGCGCTTGAGCGGCGGCGTGTTGCGCCAGGCGGGGAAGGCGGCCTCGGCAGAGGCAATGGCGGCTTCCACCGTGGCCTGGCTCGCCAGCGCCACGCTGGTGGTCGATTGGCCGGTGGCGGGATTGAACACGGGCTGCGTGCGCTCGGTGTCGGCAACAAGCTTGCCATCGATCAGGTGGCCGACGGTGGTGGTGACGTTCTTGTCGTGGTGCATGATGTTCTAAGATAAAAACGGGCTCTAGCGCTTATCTATCAAGCGCTAACAGCTATCAAAACAGGAGTTCAAGCGGTCTCGTGCAGAGCGTCGCCCAGGGCGCTGACCAGGCGGTCGATCTCGGCCTGGGTGCTGATGAACGGGGGCGCGAGCTGGATGGTGTCGCCACCGTAGCGCACGTAGAAGCCCTTCTCCCAGCACTTCATGGCGATTTCGTAGGGGCGCTTGGCGGGTTCGCCGGGCAGGGCGCTGATGGTGATGCCGGCGGCCAGGCCATAGTTGCGGATGTCGGCCACATGCTTGGCCCCTTTCAGGCCGTGCACGGCGTTCTCGAAGTAGGGCGCCAGCGCCTTCACGCGGCCGGGCATGTCTTCCTTTTGCAGGATGTCGAGCACCGCGTTGCCCGCCGCGCAGGCCACGGGGTGGGCCGAGTAGGTGTAGCCGTGCGGGAACTCCAGCATGTACTCGGGGCCGCCCTGCGCCATGAAGGTGTCGTAGATCTCCTTGCTGGCGATCACGCCGCCCAGCGGCTGGGCACCGTTGGTCACCTGCTTGGCGAAGTTCAGGATGTCCGGCGTCACGCCAAAGGCCTCGGCCCCGGTCCAGGTGCCGCAGCGGCCAAAGCCGGTGATGACCTCGTCAAAAATCAGCAGGATGTTGTTCTGCGTGCAGATCTCGCGGATGCGCTCCAGGTAGCCCTTCGGCGGGATCACTACGCCGGCCGAGCCCGAGAAGGGCTCCACGATCACGGCGGCGATGTTGCTCGCGTCGTGCAGCGCGATCACGTCGAGCAGCTTGTCGGCCAACGCGCGGCCGCCGTCCTCGGCCATGCCCTTCTGGAAGGTGCCGGCCGGCGGCTGGGTGTGGGGAATGTGGTCCGCCTCCACGCCCTGGCCGAACAGCTTGCGGTTGCCCACGATACCGCCCACCGAGATGCCGCCGTAGTTCACGCCGTGGTAGCCCTTCTCGCGGCCGATCAGGCGCGTCTTGGTGCCCTGGCCCTTGGCACGCCAGTAGGCGCGCGCCATCTTGAGCGAGGTGTCGGCCGACTCGGAGCCCGAGCCGGTGAAGAACACATAGTCCAGCCCGGCGGGCGTCAGTTCCTTGAGCTTGTTGGCCAGCGCGAATGACGCGGGGTGGCCGAACTGGAAGGCCGGCGCGTAGTCCAGCGTGGCGGCGGCGCGGCCGATGGCCTGGGCCACCTCCGTGCGGCCGTGGCCCAGGCCCGAGCACCACAGGCCCGAGAGGCCGTCAAAAATCTTGCGCCCTTCGGCGTCGGTGTAGTAGGCGCCCTGGCCGCTCACGATCATGCGCGGCTGGGCCTTGAAGTTGCGGTTGCCGGTGAAGGGCATCCAGTGGGCTTCCAGCCAGGCGGCGTCGGTGCGTACGGCGGCTGCGGGGTTAGGGTCAATGACGGCGAAGCTCATGGCGATCTCCTGAAGGGAATGCGCGCATTGTTGGTCACGGTAATAATCCGTTGAAGCAACAAATATCCACATTCACTTAGCAATCCATGCAAGTAAAAAACGCCCGCCGTCCGCGCGCCGTGCTGGGGCAGCTGTCCGACATGGACCTGCGCCTGCTGCAGGTGTTCAAGGCCGTGGTCGAGTGCGGCGGCATGGCCGCGGCCGAGCTGGAGCTGAACATCGGCACCAGCACCGTGAGTCGTCACGTGAAGGATCTGGAGACGCGCCTGGGCCTGACGCTGTGCCGGCGCGGGCGCGCGGGCTTTGCGCTCACGCCCGAGGGACAGCGGGTCTATGAGGAGACGCTGCGCCTGCTGGCCTCGGTGCGCGGCTTTCTGGGCAGCATCGACGACATCCACGACCGCATGGGCGGACAACTCGCCGTGGCGGTGTTCGACAAGACGGCGAGCAACCCGGCCGCGCGCATCGGCGACGCCATCGCCACTTTTACGGCGGAAGCGCCCGACGTGCAGCTGCAGCTGCATGTGGGGTCGATCAACGCCATCGAGCGCGGCGTGATCGACGGCAGCTTCCAGGTGGGCATCATTCCCGCCCACCGCAGCTCGCAGAGCCTGGTCTATTCCGATCTGTTCGGCGAGACCATGCTGCTGTATTGCGGCGCGGGCCACCCGCTGTTCGGCGCACCCCACGACGATCTGGACTGGGACGCCGTGCGCCGCTACCCGTTCGCGGGGCTGGGCTACCACTCGCCCAACATGGAGCTGAGCCACGAGGCGCGCCTGACGCGCGCGGCCACGGGGTTTGACCAGGAGTCCATTGCCACGCTGGTGCTGTCGGGGCGCTTTCTGGGCTTTCTGCCCGACCACTATGCCGAGAGCTTCGAGCGCCAGGGCCGCATGCAGCCCGTGCGGCCCGCGCTGTTCCGCTACGACTGCCGCTTCGTCAGCCTGGTGCGCCGCTCACCCGCGCCCAGCCGGGCCGCGCAACTGCTGCAGCGCTGCCTGCTGCAGGCGCATGGGGCCTGACGGCCCGCCCGGGTCGCTCAAGCGCCGGGCCGCGCTGCCGATAATGCAAGGCATATGACCACCCTTGCCGCCATCGCCCAATCTGGTCTGCAGGCCGCGCAGCTGCGCCTGGACAGCAGTGCCCACAACGTGGCCAACCTGAACACCCCGGGCTTTCGGCGCCAGACGGTGGACCAGCAGGCCGCACCGGCGCCGGGCGGCGTGCAGGCGCGCGTGGCAGCGCCTGCGGCCGCGACGGGCGTGGCGCTGGAAGCGGAGGCCGTGGAGCAGATCAGTGCCACCTATGCCTTCCAGGCCAACCTGCTGGTGTTGCGCCGCGCCGACGAGATGGCGGGCGCGTTGCTGGACGTGCGGGCGTGACGCTGTCGGTTTACATTAAAAGTGCCTCTGGCGCTTATCTGGCAAGCGCTAATAGCTACACAAATAAGAGCAATCGCAACCCGCTAGCCCATCATGCGGCCCGGGCGAGGTGCGCGAGTTGCTGCGCCAGCCAGTCGGTAAACGACTCCGACCGCAGGTGGGCCGGGGTCTCAGGCGGCATGCGCATGGGCGGCCTCCGCAGGGGCGTGTGCCTGTGCCTCGCGGCGCTGGCGGGCGCGCTCCCAGGCCTTTTCATGGAAGAAGAAGGCCACAGCCTGCACCGTGGGCTCCAGCAGGCTAAGGGTGAGCGACGCAATCAGATTGCCCGTGACGGCATACGCCACCAGGGCGGCCACGCAGATGTGGATCACGTAATAGCTGCCGGTCTTGGCCAGCGTGGGCAGGTTATGGCGGGCGGCGATGCGGATGCGGGACATGGTGCTCTCCTGTAACGGTATGTGGAGAATGCTAGTCATTCGCATTTGATTTGGCCAATTGTTCGTGGCTAAGTTGCAGATAGAAACTGTCGAATCGCCGCGGATATGATGGCCGCTCTCTTTTTTCAACCTCTCAACCGACCCGAACGGGAGCACCGCATGGCCCTCATGGACTTCATCAAGAAGCAGTTCATCGACATCCTCCAGTGGACCGAGGACGGCAACGGAACGCTGGCCTGGCGCTTCCCGATGGAGGGTATGGAAATCCAGAACGGCGGCACGCTGGTGGTGCGCGAGTCGCAGATGGCGGTGTTCGTCAACGAAGGCCAGGTGGCCGACGTGTTCGGCCCCGGCACCTACAAGCTGACCACGCAGACGCTGCCGGTGCTGACCTACCTGAAGAACTGGGACAAGCTGTTCCAGTCGCCGTTCAAGAGCGACGTGTACTTCTTCAGCACGCGCCAGCAGGTGGACCAGAAGTGGGGCACGCCCCAGCCCATCACCATCCGCGACAAGGACTTCGGCGCGGTGCGCCTGCGCGCCTTCGGCAACTATGCGTACCGCATCGCGGACCCGAAGCTGTTCCACACCGAGATCTCGGGCACGCGCGAGTCCTACCCCTCGGCGGACCTGGAGGGCCAGCTGCGCGGCCTGGTGCTGCAGAACATCAGCAACGCCATCGCGGGCAGCGGCCTGCCGTTCCTCGACCTCGCGGCCAACCAGGTGATGTTTGCCGACGCGCTGGCGCACGAACTGCAGCCCGCGTTCGCCAAGATCGGCCTGAAGCTCGAATCGATGACGGTGCAGAACGTCTCGCTGCCCGAAGAGCTGCAGAAGATCCTCGACCAGAAGATCGGCATGGGCATGGTCGGCAACGACATGGGCAAGTTCATGCAGTACCAGACGGCGCAGGCCATCCCGAAGTTCGCCGAAGGCGCGGCGGGTGGTGGAAACGGTGGCGGCAGCGTGGCGGGCGACGCCATGGGCCTGGGCGCCGGCGTGGCGCTGGGCCAGGTGCTGGCGCAGAACCTGCAACAGGGCCTGCAGGGCGGCGCTGCGCCATCGGCCCCGCAGGCCGCGCCTGCCGCCGCGCCGGTGGGTGTGCGGCCCGAGGAAGTGATGGCCACGCTGGAGAAGCTGGGCGAGCTCAAGTCCAAGGGCATCCTCACGCAGGAGGAGTTCGACGCGAAGAAGGCGGAGCTGCTGAAGAAGCTCATCTGACGCGCGTACACTCTCTTTTTAGTAGCTGCCAGCGCTTGCCACACAAGCGCTGGAGGCCAAAAACACCTTAGATCCACGACGCATGGCCGACAGCGGCACCCAGCGGACCTACCGCGCGCCCTGCCCGGGCTGCGGCGCGCCGGTCGAATTCAAGAGCGCGCAATCCACCCATGCCATCTGCGCTTACTGCCACAGCACCGTGGTGCGCAGCGGCGAGGTGCTGCAGCGCCTGGGCCGCATGGCCGAGGTCTTCGACGACCACAGCCCGCTGCAGCTCATGGCCAGCGGACGCATCGCGCTGGACGGCCAGACGCTGCCGTTCACGCTGATCGGCCGCCTGCAATACCAGGGCGAGGAAGGCCGCTGGACCGAGTGGGTTGCCTTCCTGCAGGACGGCAGCACCGCCACGCTCAGCGAGGACAACGGCGCCTATGTCTTCACCCGCCCGGCCACGCTGGGGCGGGAATTGCCCGAAGCCGAGCGCTTTCGCGTCGGCATGACCACGGCCGTGGCCGGCCAGCCGTTCAGCGTGGCGGCCAATGTGCGCGCACAACTCGTCGCGGCCGAGGGCGAGGTGCCGAAGCTGCCGCCGCTGGGCACTCCGTTCCAGGTGGTGGAGCTGCGCTCGGCCGACGGCGAGGTGCTCTCCATCGACTACGGCACCCAGCCCCCCCAGGTGCAGCGCGGCCGGGCGGTGCGGCTGGAGGATCTGCAGCTCCAGGGGCTGAAGGACGAGTCCGCCAAGGAGGAAAAGGGCCGCCAGTTCAGTTGCCCCCATTGCGGCGCGCCGGTGCAGGTGCAGCTGTCCAGCACCAAGAGCTGCACCTGCCCGTCGTGCCACAGCCTGATCGACCTGAGCGCGGGTTTGGGTGGCGAGCTGCGCCACGCCGCACAGTACGAACCGGTGCAACCGCTGATCCCGCTGGGCAGCGTGGGCCAGTTCGAGGGCGCGCCATGGCAGGTGGTGGGCTTTCAGCACCGCACGGGCGTGGAGCCCGGGGATGACGAGCACTTCGGCTGGGAGGAATACCTGCTGTACCACCGCCAGCGGGGCTTCCTGTTCCTGGTGGACGCCAGCGATGGCTGGAGCCTGGTGCGCCCTGCCACGGGCGCGCCGCAGCACAAGCCGGGCGCGCCCACCGCCACCTACCTGGGCACGCAGTACCGCCTGACCTCCACCTACCAGGCCGAGACCAACTATGTGGCGGGCGAGTTCTACTGGCCCGTGGAGCGCGGCCAGAAGACCAGCAACAGCGACTTTGCCGCCGTGAACGGCAAGGGCCTGCTGTCGCGCGAGCAGTCGCGCAGCGAGGTCACCTGGTCGCACGGCCAGCGCATGGACTCCAGCGCCGTCGCCCAGGCCTTCAAGCTGGGTGACAAGGCGGCGCTGTTCCGCCGCCAGGACGCGGGGCCCGTCGCCGCGGGCTCTGGCATCGGCTGCGGCACGGTGATCGTGATCCTCATCGTGCTGATCATTCTGCTGGTGCTCATGAGCAACTGCTCGGGCTCTTCAGGCGGGTACTACCGCAGCTCGGGCGGCTCGTTCGGTGGCTACAGCACGGGCGGCGGCCACAAGTGACGACTTTTGTGACACCTTTTTCTCTCAACCCCTCCAAGGAGCAAACGCCATGATGGGAATCGAATGGCTTCGGCCCGCGGCCTTCCTCGGGTCCATCCTCTACGCGCTGATCGGCGTGGTCATCTTCTGGCTGTGCTTCTGGCTGATCGACAAGGTCACCCCGGCCGACCTGTGGGCCGAGATCGTGGAAAAGCAGAACCGCGCCCTGGCGATGGTGGTGGCCGCCATGTGCCTGGGCATCAGCATCATCGTGGCGGCGGCGATCCATTGAAACAGCCCCCTGAGCGGTTGCGCCGCTTCCCCCCGCTCCCGCATCGCTGCGCGATACGGGCAGGGAGACGACGCCAGCGCGGCGGGGCGGCGCGGCCGGCCCAGGCCCTTGTGCGGCGTCTGCTGGCATCGGTTACGCCCACGGCATGCGCACTCCCATGAAGGACACCAGCACTTCCGCCCCGCGCCCCATCGACGTCGCCCTGCTGGCCAGCGTGTTCGTGATCGCCGCTTGCGGGCTGCTGTACGAGCTGGCGGCCGGGGCGCTGGCGTCGTATGTGCTGGGCGACTCGGTGCTGCAGTTCTCCACCGTCATCGGCACCTATTTGTTCGCCATGGGCGTAGGCTCGTGGCTGTCGCGTTACTTCGAGCGGCAGTTGCCCGCGCATTTCCTGCGCATCGAGTTGCTGGTGGCGCTCATCGGCGGGGCGCTGCCTGCCGTGCTGTTCCTGGCCAATGCCTACGTGCCTAGCGCCTTCCGCGTGCTGCTGTACGGCATGGTGCTGCTGGTGGGAACGCTGGTGGGCTTGGAGATCCCGCTGGTCATGCGCATCCTCAAGCGCAATGTGCAGCTCAAGGACCTCGTGAGCCAGGTGCTCACCTTCGACTATCTTGGCGCGCTGGCGGTGTCGCTGGCGTTTCCGCTGCTGCTGGTGCCGCAGTTGGGGCTGGTGCGCACGGGGCTGCTGTTCGGCTTCATGAACGCCGCCGTGGCCGTGTGGGCGCTGTGGCTGTTCCGGCATGAGCTGCGGCGCTTTGGCGCGCACGCGCTGGCCTGTGCGCTGGTGCTGGCGGCCCTGCTGGCGGGGCTGCTGGGGGCCGAGCACATCACCCGCTTCGCCGAGGACAAGTTCTACCAGGACCGCATCGTGCTCAGCAGCGCCTCGCCCTACCAGCGCATCGTGGTCACGCACGGGCGCGCGGGGCATCGCCTGTACCTGAACGGCAACCTGCAGTTCGCCGAGCGCGACGAATACCGCTACCACGAGGCCTTGGTGCACCCCGTGATGGCCGCGCACGGTCATCCGAAGCGCGTGGCGGTGCTGGGCGGCGGCGACGGCATGGCCGTGCGCGAGGTGCTCAAGTACCCCTCGGTGGAGTCGGTCACGCTGGTGGAGCTGGACCCGGCGATGACGCAGCTCTTCGGCAGCCACCCCACGCTGCGGCAGCTGAACGGCGATGCGCTGGCGTCACGCAAGCTCACCATCGTCAACACCGATGCCTTCCAGTGGCTGCAACAGGGAGATGACACCTATGACGTGATCGTGGTGGACTTTCCCGACCCCACCAACTTCGCCATCGGCAAGCTCTACACCAACAGCTTCTACGCCCTGCTGGACCAGCGCCTGGCCGCCAGCGGCTACGCGGTGGTGCAGACGACCTCGCCGCTGGTGGCGCGCAGGAGCTTCTGGACGGTGGTCACGACCATCGAGTCCGTGGGCCTGCAGGCGCGGCCCTACCACGCGCATGTGCCGAGCTTTGGCGAGTGGGGCTTCGTCATCGCCAGCCGCCGCCCCTGGCGCGTGCCGGCCGAGCTGCCCGCGGGACTGCGCTTTCTGGACGCGGCCGCGCTGCCCCTGCTGTTCGACTTCCCGCGGGACATGGCGCGCGTGCCCGCCGAGGTCAACCGCCTGTCCAACCAGGTGCTGGTGCACACCTACGAACAGGAGTGGGGCCAGGTCGCCCACTGATCCCTGGGCCGATGCTGCGGGACGACCCTGCCCCGCCCTTGCCCCTGCCGGCGGTGTCTGACGAACCCGGCCGGGGCCGATGCCGTACAGTGGGCGGCCCATGTCCCACCCCGCCCACACTCCTTTCTCTCCCCGCCGGCGCCAGTTGCTGCAGGCCGGCGCCGCCCTGGCCGCGGGGCTCGGCCTGTCCGGCTGCGACAAGCCTGCGCCGGCCGACGTGCTGGGCGGTTACACCGGCATCGACATGGCGCGCGGCCATGCGCTGCGCGACCGGCTGGCCGAGGGCGCGCCCTACACGCCCGACATCGTGCGCCGCACCGAGGTGGTGATCGCGGGTGGCGGGGTGGCCGGGCTGGCGGCCGCACGCGCGCTGCGCCTGGCGGGTGTGGATGATTTCCAGTGCCTGGAGATGGAGGACCAGCCCGGCGGCAACAGCCGCGCCGGCAGCGTGAACGGCATTGCCTGCCCGCTGGGCGCGCATTACCTGCCCGTGCCCGGAGAGCATGCGCGCGAGGTGCAGGACCTGCTGGAGGAGCTGGGCCTGCGCCAGCGCGTGGCCGGCCGCTGGCGGTATGACGAACGCCACCTGAGCCACAGCCCGCAGGAGCGCCTCTACTTCCAGGGCCACTGGCAGGAGGGCCTGCTGCCCGTCGCCGGGGTGGGGGAGTCCACGCTGGCGCAGTACCGGCGCTTTGCCGAGCAGGTGGCCGCGCTTTCGCGCGGCGTGCGCTTCACCATGCCGGTGCTCAAGAGTTGGGCGCCCAATAAGCCGTTGGCGCCCGCCCATCAAGCGCTGGATGCTATGACTTTCGATGCGTGGCTGGCGCAGCAGGGCCTGGATGACGCCCACCTGCGCTGGTACCTGGACTACTGCTGCCGTGACGATTACGGCGCCGGCACGGCGCGCGTGTCGGCCTGGGCGGGCATCCACTATTTCGCCAGCCGCCACGGCTTCCATGCCCCGGGCCTGGAGGCCGATGCCGGCGATGGGCGCGAGGGCGTGCTCACCTGGCCCGAGGGCAACGGCTGGCTCACCCAGCGCCTGGCCGCGCCGCTGGTGCAGGGCGGCCAGTTGCGCACCGGCGCCAGCGTGCTGCGCATCGCCGAGACGCGCCGCGGCGTGGAGGTGGACGTGTACCTGCATGCCACCGACAGCATCGAACGCTGGCAGGCGCGCCGCTGCATCGTGGCGCTGCCGGTGTACGTCGCCGCGCGCGTGGTGCAGCCTGCGCCGGACTTCCTTGCCCAGGCCGCGCGCCGCCTGCAGTGGGCGCCGTGGCTGGTGGCCAATATCCATGTGAGCGCGCCGCTGGCCGACCGCGAGGGCGCCGCGCCCGCGTGGGACAACGTGCTCTACGCCGACCCCGTGCCCGGCGGGCTGGGTTACGTGCATGCCGGCCACCAGCGCCTGGACCCGCGCGCCGCCGCCAGCGGCCCCACCGTGCTCACCTACTACCAGGCGCTGGGCGACGTGCCGGGCGCCCGCCAGCAGCTGGCAGAGCAACCCTGGACGCACTGGCGCAGCGCCATTCTGGCGGCCCTGGCCGTACCCCACCCGGACCTGCCCGAGCGCGCCACGCGCATGGAGATCACACGCTACGGCCATGCCATGTCCATCCCCGTACCGGGCACGCAGGCATTTTTAAGCCAAATCGGCCTCTCGCGCTTGTCTGGCAAGCGCTACCAGCTATTAAATGGAGAGCGTGTTCCCGTGCCGCCCACGCCGGGCACGCAGCGCCTGCTGTTCGCGCACGCCGACTGGTCGGGCTACTCGGTGTTCGAAGAAGCCTTCACGCGCGGCCATGCGGCGGGGCTGGCGGTGCGCTGGTAGGCAAAGCACGGAGCGCTGAGCCATCGTTGCTTTGCGCACGCGCGCTTCAGCGGGCGTTCTCTTTGCGGCGGGCGATCCGCCGCAGCCCTTCCAGCCAGACCACGCTCAAGACCAGCACCCCTGCGCCGGCGCCCCAGGCTGCAAGGCCTGCGGGGGCCAGACCCATCAGGTCGCGCAGCGCCGGAATTCCCAGCATCGCCGCCAGCAGCAGCCCCACGGCCGCCGCCATGGGTGCCAGCCAGCGGTTGGCGCGTGCCTGAAGCACCAGCAGCGGCCGCGTCGGGTCACGCTGCGCCTGGATGAGCAGCAGCACGCACACCAGCAGCGTCCCCAGCACCACGGCGCGGCCCTGGGCGGCCTCCCAGCCCTGGGCATGCAGCCAGGCTTGCGCCGCCAGCAGCAGCGCGGCCACGCCCAGGCCTTGTGCCAGGGGCCACAGCAGCGCACGCAGGGCAAAGGGCGAGTCCTGCACCGGGCGGGCAGGGCGTTGCATGGTGTCGGCCTGCTCGGGCTCGGCCTCGAAGACGACGGAGCAGGCCGGGTCGATGAGCAGCTCCAGCAGCACGATGTGCACCGGCAGCAGCAGCGCGGGCCAGTGCAGCAGGGTAGGCACCAGCGCTAGCGCGACGATGGGCACGTGCACGGCGAAGACGAAGCGTGTGGCCTTGCGCACGTTGTCGTCAATGCGCCGCCCCTGGCGGATCGCGGCGACGATGTGCGCAAAGCTGTCTTGCAGCAGCACCAGGGCCGCGGCCTCGCGCGCCACATCGGTGCCGCGCTCGCCCATGGCGATACCCACGTCGGCGGCCTTGAGCGCGGGGGCGTCGTTCACGCCGTCGCCGGTCATGGCCACCACGGCACCATCGGCGCGCAGGGCCTGCACCAGGCGCAGCTTGTGCGCGGGCTTGAGGCGCGCACACAGGTCGGTGTGGCGCAGGCGCTCGCGGAGCGTGGCGTCGTCCAGCGCTTGCAGCTCATCGCCCGTGAGCACCTGGGGCCGCTCGGACAGGCCCACCTGCCGCGCGATGGCGCGGGCGGTGGCCGGGTGGTCGCCCGTCATCATCACCACGCGCACGCCCGCGCTGCGGCATTGGGCGATGGCCTCGGGCACCTCGGGCCGGGGCGGATCAGCCAGCGCCACGAGGCCGAGAAATTCGAAGTCGAAGTCGTGCTGGCTGCCGGGCCATGCCGGTGGCTGGCCCGGCGAGGCGCCCTCCCCCACCCACTGCCCGCGTGCCACGCCGAGCACGCGCAGGCCGCGCTCGGCCAGGTCTTCCACCTGCCGGCGCAGCGCCGCGCGCCGGCCCGCGTCCAGGTGGCACAGGTCGGCCACGGCCTCCGGGGCGCCCTTGGTGGCCAGCAGGTGCCGTTGGGGCGCGCCGGTGGCGTACACGCGGGTCATGGCCAGGATCTCGCCCGACAGGTCGTAGGCGAACTCGGGCTCGCGCCCGTCGTGCACATGCTCCGTCCCCTGCAGCCAGGTATGGCCGAAATGCTGAATGGCCTTTTCCATGGGATCGAACGGATCGCCCGGCGTGGCCAGCATGGCCCATTCGACCAGCGGGTGCAGCGCCTCGGGCAGCGTTTGGGCGCCCTCGGCGCGCCATTGCAGCGTGGGCGTGGCCAGCTCGGCCACGGCCATGCGGTTCATGGTCAAGGTGCCGGTCTTGTCCACGGCCAGCACGGTGACCGCGCCCAGGGTCTCCACGGCCGTGATGCGCCGCGTCAGCACCTGCCGCTGGGAGATGCGCCATGCCCCCAGCGCTAGGAACACGGTGAGGATCACCGGGATTTCCTCGGGCAGCAGCGCCATGGCCAGGGCAATACCCGACAGCAGGCTGTCCAGCAGCGGGCGGCCCGCCCAGCCCCAGCCCAGCAGCACCTGGGCGCCTGCCAGCGCGAGGGCCAGCAGCCCCAGGCTGCGCACCAGCCGGCGCGAGCGCTGCTGCAGCGGCGAGGGCGGTGTCTGCGTGGTCGCCAGGTCTGTGCCGATGCGTCCCACGGAGGTATGCCCCGCCGTGGCATGCACCCGCGCGAGGCCCGTTCCGCGGGTGACCACGGTGCTGGCGAACACGCGGTCGCTATCGGTGTCAGCCTGCAGGGTGGACGCGCTTTCGCTGGCGCAGGGGTGCTTGGCGGCGGGTACGGATTCCCCTGTGAGCAGGGATTCATCCACCTCCAGCTGGCCGCTGAGCAACTGGGCATCGGCGGCGACCCGGTCGCCTTCGCGCAGCACCAGCAGATCGCCACACACCACATCCCGCCCCGCAATGCGCAGTTGCGCTCCATCGCGCAGCACGAGGGCGCGGGGTGCGGACAGGTCGCGCAGCGACTCCAGCGCGCGCTGGGTACGACGCTCCTGCACCAGCGTGATGCCGATGACCACGAAGACGAAGCTGAGCAGGAACAGCGCCTCGCCCTTGTCCCCCAGTGCCAGATAGACGCCGCCCGCGGCCAGCAGCATGAGGAACATGGGCTCGGTGAGCACCTCGCGCACGATGGCGAACGTCGACTTGGGTGCGTTGCCGGGTAACTGGTTCGGTCCGTCGCGTGCCAGGCGTTCGGCGGCTTCGGCACTGCTCAGGCCCTGCAGGCCGTGGCGATGTGAGGAGGACTGTTCTGCCATGCAAGAGCGCGCCAGAAGTACGAGGGATGGCGGCAGTGTAGGTGCTTGCGCCGGGGGAGTGGGGTGAACTTTGGATCGCCGGCCCCTGTGTGGCACGGGGCAAAGAACCCGCCGTGATCACTGGCGCCCCCCATCAATCGATGAGGTTGGGTCACGGCGATCTTTCGCCTCGTGATCCGGTGTTGCAATGGGCCGAGGCGGGGGAATGGCCCATGGGCCCATTCCTTGGCAAAAATCAGGATTCGGATTCCATGCATGCGGCCAGGCCGGAGCGTGCGAGGCCGCGGTGTATAACCTCAGCGCCGGTCTTTGCGCCATTCCTGATCTATGCAAGTGAGCAGTTCCCCTCCGTTTTTTGAACATCAGCATGAGCGCCTGGAGGCGCAGCTGCACGCCCATCTGCTGGATGTCGTGGGTGCGGATTTCGATAGCGCGCTGCAACGCTTGCAGCGCTGGCGCGCCGACCTGGCCCAGCACATCGAGATCGAAAATACGCGGCTACTGCCCCATGTGCCGCCGGGTGCCCGCTGGGCCGCGCGGGTGTACCTGGTGGAGCACGACCGTATCGCGCTGCTGGCCGACGAGTACCTGCTGAAGGTGCGGGCAATGGCGCAGCAGCCGCCGCAGGGCGAGCAGGCCCGCCGCGCTGCGGTGCTGGGGCTGCTGGATGCGGCACACGCGCTGCGGCATGTGCTGGAGCATCACCATGAGCGCGAGCACCAGGCGCTGGCGCATGAATTGCCCGAAAGCCTGCAGGCTGCGGCGTGGAATGGCGTGGAGCCCGGCGGCGCATAAGCGGCCTCGTGGGTTCCAGCTCCTTGCCTCGTCCCGTCAGACCTCCGTCTGCGCCGCGGCCACCCAGCGCAGGCCCCTGCCGCGGCTGAAGTAGTAGTCGCCCTGGGGGCTGATGACGACGGCGCGGCAGGCGGCAGGGTCCGAAAAATACTGCCACCCGTGGGCGCGCTCCTGGGCGCTTGCATTGTTGGAGATGGCCTGCATGCCCTGGCCTGCGTTGTCGTTGCAGCGCGTGACCATGGCGCGCTCACGCGGGTGGCGGCGGTCCTGGTGGTCGCGGTCCCCGGCAAATGCGGGGGCGCCGAGGGCGGCCACCAGCATTCCGATCGCGGCGAGAGAGAAGGTGGTGCGCATGATGAACTCCTTTGTGCCCGGTGATTGCAGCCGAAAGTGACTGTGCCTGCAGTCTGCGCGGGAGGCGGTGAATCAGTGCTGAACGCTGGATTCACCTGCCGTTCATACCCCGCTCGCCGGTGCGCCCGAGCCGAACCGGCCCAGCCCCAGCGTGACCAGTCCGTTGCCGCGCCTCAGCATCCACAGCACCTCCAGCCCCATGCGCTGGGCCAGCGCCAGCCCTTCGCCAGGGCCGGCCACCAGCAGCGCGGTGGCCCAGGCGTCGGCGTGCATGCACTGGCGTGCCAACACGGTGACAGAGGCGACTTCGTTGCGCACGGGGGCGCCACGGCGCGTGTCCATGGTGTGCGCCAAGCGCGCGTCGCCTACCTGGAGATAGTGCCGGTAGTCGCCCGAGGTCGCCACAGCCAGGTCCTGCAGTTCGACCACGCTGTGCACGGCGCGGCGGCCGGTCTCGGGGCTTTCCACCGCGACGGCCCAGGGTTGGCCATCGGCCTGGCCGCCCACGGCGCGCAGCTCGCCGTCCAGCGCCACTAGGGCGTGCGGTACGCCGTTCTGCCGCAGCACGTCGGCCATGCGGTCCACGGCGTAGCCCTTGGCGATCCCGCACAGGTCCAGGTGCATGGGTGCGTGCTTGCGGGCACGCAGCATGCCGCTGTCCAGCTCTAGCGCCTCGTACGTGGGGGTGCGCGCGAGTGGTGCCGCGCTGGTGGCTGTGCGGATCGCCTCGGCGTCGGGAGCGTCGCGCACCGCTCCAAAGCCCCAGGCATCGACCAGCGCACCCGCAGCCGGGTCGAAGGCGCCCGCACTCAGGCGGCAGGCGTCCAGCGCGCAGACCAATACCTCCAGGATTTCAGCGGGCAGCGTGACCCAGGCCCCCACGGGGGCGTGGTTCAAGCGGTTGAGATCGCTGCCCGGCAGCCAGGGCGACATCTGCGCATCCACCCGTTGCACGGCGGCTGCCAGCGCGGTTTGCAGCGCCTGCACATCGGTGTCCGGCGCCGCATCGCAGGTAACCGACCAGCGCGTGCCCATGGTGGGGCCATGCAGCGCCAGCCGCCGCGGGTCAGAACAGGTCTTCGGCATAGCGTCCCTGCTCTTTCAGTTGCGCCAGGCTCTGGCCCTGCGGGCCCAGCAGCGCATCCAGCACCTGTGCCACGCCCTGGGCCATGGCGCGGCTGCCGCACACACGCACGAGGGCGCCCTGCGCGATCAGTGCAAGCACCTGCGTGGCATCGCGGCGCAGGATTTCCTGCACATAGCCACCGCCCGGTGTACGGGAGAACGTGGTGTGCAGCCCGGCCAGGCGGCCGTCGGCCTGCCAGGACGGGAGCTCGGTGCCGAAGTAGAAGTCCCGTTCGGGGTGGCGCGCGCCGTAGTACAGGTGCATGGGGCGGCGGCGCGTGTTGTCGCGTATGAAGCCTGCCAGTGGCGCCACGCCCGTCCCCGCGCCGATCAGCAGTACCGGCGCGCGGCCCGCGGGCAGCACGAAGCCCGGGTTGGAGCGGATGAACGCCTGCACACTGTCGCCCGCTTGCAGTGCATGCAGGTGGCTGGAACACACGCCGCCGGGCATGCGGCGCACGCAGATTTCCACGAAGCCGTCGCGCGTGCCGCTGGCCAGCGAGTAGTAGCGCGGCACGGCCTGGCCGGGCGCGACGATGCCGATCAGGTCGCCCGCGGCGAAGCGGGGCAGGCCGCGGGCGGGCAGGGCAAAGCGCAGGATGGCCGCGGGTTCGCCCGCGCCGCCCGGAAAGTCCTGTCGCGCGGCGAGCGTCAGTGCCACCGTGCGCGGCAGGCGTGGCTGGTAGTCGATCTGCAGGGGCAGACCCAGTGCTTGCGACAAGGTCCGTCCCCAGCGGGCGAACTCCTGCGCGGACTGTTGGTGGATGCGCTCCAGCGGCAGCAGCGAGGGCCAGCCCTGCGCGCGCAGCGCCTGCTCCAGCGCCTCGGCATACGCGCAGAAGGCGGGGAACTGCCGGTCGCCAAAGCCCAGTACCGTGACTTGCGCTCCCGTGACAGGCTGGCGCGTGATGGCGTCCAGCGCGCGCGCCGCATGGGCCGGCGGCTGGCCGTCGCCATAGGTGGCCGCCAGCACATAGACCTGGCGTGCGGTCGGTGGCACGCGCCAGTGCTCCAGGGCCGTGGTGTGCACGCGCTGGCCTGTGGCGACCAGTGCGGCATGCAGGGCCTGGGCAAAGCCCCAGGTGGTGCCGCCTTCGCTGGCCACGAAGACCAGGCTGTCGGCTTGCGCGAGCGGGCTGTTGTTGGCCATGCGGGGGCGGCTGCGACGGGCCTGCCACCACAACACCACGCCCGTGATCCAGAACAGCGGGATGCTGGCTCCCATGACGCCCAGCACCAGCGCCCAGACCCACGCGCCTTCGCCGGTGTGCAGCAGCAACGCCCAGTCGTGTACGCGCTGCGCCGCCGTGGCGTCCTGCCAGGCCAGGGTCTGGCCACTGTAGCGGTCTACCCAGCCCTGGCCCTGCGCGGTGGTCACGCGCCAGGTGTCTTGCGGATCGTCGGCCGCCGGCAGATTCAGCTTGCGCAGGTCCTGAACGCGCAGCTCCTGCAGCAGGGGCAATTGGTCGGCGCGCAGGGCGACCTGGCTGCCCTGTATGGAGGCCACGTCGGGCTCTGCCACGGCATCCAGCGGCAGCAGGCCGAAGGTGGCGGCGCTCATGACCAGGGCGGCAGCGGCGGACACCGCCAGCACCAACAGGATGACCCGCCCCGCCAGCACGTGCAGGCGCTGCGCCAGCGTGCCGCGCACCGGGCCGGCCAGTTGCCGCCATCCGCCCATGCGGCGCAGCAGCAGCACCAGCCCCGAGACCGAGAGCACCAGCATGGCGAGCGCCACTACGGCCGCGGTCATGCGCCCGGCGTCGCCCAGCAGCAGGGATCGGTGCAGGTTCTTCACCCAGCGTGGCAGCAGCGAGGGCTCGTAGTCCCCCAGCACGCGGCCGTCCGCGGGGTCCACGCGCAGGGCCTGGGCCTGGCCGTTGTCGAAGGCGTGTACCACGATGCCACCCGAGGGCAGGTGGCGGATTTCCTCCGCGCCGGGCACGCTGGCCTGTACGCGCTGCACGAGGGTGGCCACGGGCAGGTCCTGCGCCGGGGAAGCCGCCTGCCAGGCGTTGCGCAGCGGGTCGAGGGCCAACAGCGTGCCCGTAATGCCCAGCACCAACGCGAGCGCGCCGGCCATCAGGCCCAACCAGCGGTGGATCTGCCGCCAAACCATGGATGCCCCCTCGCTTATTTCAGTTGGTAGGTGAATGACTGGATGTACTGCTTGCCCGCCTGCGGCTTGCCGGCCTGGGCGGTAGACAGGGGCACCCGGATTTCCGACGGGCTGTCGCGCATGTCCTCGGCGGCAGCGTCGATGCGGATCTCGTAGCCCGCGTCGAGCAGCGCGTCGGCCAGGTCGGCCGTCACCTTGAGCGTGCGGCCCGCGCCCACGCTGGCGCCGGTCACGCCTTGCAGGCGCTTGCCGTCCTTGGCGGACAGGCGGTTCCAGTCGGCCAAGTGCTTGTAGTACTTGGCCTTGCCGCCGGCCACCCACAGCGTGCCCGCGTAGGCGCCCTTGGCGTCGGTGAGGTAGACGGCGAGGTAGGCGCCGTCGCCTCCGTAGTTCTTGAGGGTGGTCGAGAGCGTGACCTCGCGGCTGTGTGCCAAGGCGGGCAGGGTCAGCGCGCAGGCGGCGGCCACGGTGGTCAGCAGGGGTTTGGTGCTGGACATGGAGGTTCTCCGGTAAGAGCGTGTGGACGATTCAAAGGGTCATTCGATCTGGCCGCGTGGCGTGGTGCCGGGCGTCAGTACGGGGCTTTTGGGGGCCGCGACGGGTGCCGCGACGTCCTGGGCGGGAGCCGCATCGGGGGCCGGGGTGCGATCGCGCTCGCGCCGGCGTTCGCGCTCAGGTTCATGGCTGTCATCGCGCAGTTTCATCTTCACCACGCGCAGCGTCTGGGGGTCCAGCTTGGCCTTGAAGGCGCGGCCCTGGGCGTCGCGGCCGCGCACTTCGTAGCAGCCGTCATCGATCTTGAGGCGCTGCACCTGCCAGCCCTGAGCGGCCGCGTGCCGCATCACGGCGTCGCGTGACTGCCAGTGCTGCACGGGGGCCTCACAGTCATCGTCCGCCAGCGCAGGGGCTGCTGCCAGGGCCAGGCACAGGGCCAGCAACGGGGTCGGGTATTTCATGGAAAGCTCCTTTCGGTGGATCAACGCATGGCAAAGGACTCGCGGTGCACGCGCCACGGGCGGGGGCCACTGGCGTGCGCGTGCAGCGCATCGCCCAGACCCTGGGGGCCGCAGAACCAGATGTCCAGCGGGCCGGGGGTGGCTTCCAGGTCCTGGGGCCTGAGGCGCTGGCCCTGGGCGTCGCCGTGCACCGTGAGCGTGACCGGTGGTTGGGCCTGCGCGCACAGCGTGCGCAGGCGCGGCAGCAGCGGATCGGTGGCGGCGTCGCGGGTGCAGTAATGCATCTGCACGGGCTGCAGTTTGGAGGGCCCCGGCGTGGCGCCCGGCTGCCGGGCTTCCAGCAGTGCCAGGAAAGGCGTGATGCCCACGCCACCCGCCACCCACACCTGTTGGCGGCGGTGGCGGCCCCGGCCGTCGAAGCGGCCGTAGGGGCCTTCGATGTCCACGCGCTGCCCGGCCTGCAGGCGTTGGCCCAGGGTGCGGGTGTAGTCGCCCAGTGGCTTGATGACCAGACGCAGCAATGGCTCGCCTTGCGCACTGGTGCCCAGGCTGCCCGGTGCGCTGGCGATGGTGAAGGGGTGGGCGCCTTCCGACGCATCAAAGCGCACGAAGGCGAACTGCCCCGCGCGGTGGCCCGGCCAGCTTGCCGGCAGGGCGCAGATCACCTCAATGGGCGCCGCCGCGCTGCCATCGCCCAGCGTGCGCACCGCATGGATGTGGCCGGCGTGGCTGCGTGCGCGGCCGATCCAGCCGGCCAGCGACCACACGGCGGCCAGGCTGCCCAGCGCCAGCAACGTGCCCATCAGCAGGCCCAGCGGGAGCGTCCAGAAGGTCAGCGGCATCAGCGCCACGGTATGCAGCGTGAGCGCCAGAAACACCAGCGGCATGGCGCGGTGCAGGAAGCGCCACGGCTTGTAGGCCAGCAGCCGGGTCAGCAGCGTGATGGCTACCATGACCAGCAGCAGGTAAAAAGCCATCTCGCCCAGGTCCTTGGCAAAGCCCCGGGCGTCGGTGAGCCAGGGCAGAACGGCGTCGCGCGCCGGCCGGCCGGCGCGGCCCCACAGGCCCTTGATCCAGTCGCTGGATTCATCGGCGCCCCAGTGCAGGACGGCCGTCAGCGCCGCACTGATGCCGGCCCACTTGTGCAGGCGGTAGACCTGGTCCATGCCGCCCAGCGGGCGCTCCAGCCAGGGCAGGCGCAGCGCCAGCACCATGGCCAGTGCCATCAGGCCGATGCTCCACAGGCCCGAGAGATACAGCGCCTGTTGGCGCAGCTGCCACCAGCCAGTGCCTGCCCCCTGTGCATCCACAAGGGGAGAGACGCCCAGCTCGGGCGGCAGTACCGCGAGCCAGGCCAGGGTGATGGCCAGCAGCCAGCCTCCCAGGACGATCTTGATGCGCATGGCGTTTCCTTCTTGTACGTTGAGCAAGTGGCCCGCCACGGGTGTGTGGCGAGCGGCTTGGCAACGATTCTGGAAAAGCCACGATGAACTCGTGCTGAAGGCCGCGTTCATGCGACATTCATCGCCGTGCACGTATAAAAAACGCCCATGAACGCATTGCGCCGCCCCTTCGTCCTGATGGCCCTTGCGGTGGCCGCCGCCACCGCGGGCCCTGCCGCGCAGGCCGCCGAGCGCGGCCATGGCGACCATGACCTGGCGCGCCAGGCCCTGGAGCGCGGCCAGGTGCTGCCGCTGCGTACCGTGCTCGAGAAGGTCGAGCGCGAGTACCAGGGCCAGGTGCTCAAGGTGGAGTTCGAGCATGATGACGGTCGCTTCATCTACGAGATCCGCCTGCTGCAGCAGGACGGCCGCATGGCCAAGCTTAAGATCGACGCGGTCGATGGACGTGTGCTGCAGATCAAACGCAAGGAACATTGATGCGCATCCTCGTCGTGGAAGATGAACCTACGCTGCGGGACCAACTGGTGCAGGCGATCGCCGCGGCGGGCCACACGGTGGAAGCCGCCAGCGACGGCGCGCAGGCCCACTACCTGGGCGAGGTGGAGGACTTTGACGCCGTGGTGCTGGACCTGGGCCTGCCCGTGCTGGACGGCCTGTCGGTGCTGCGCCGCTGGCGCGCCGCGGGGCGCAACATGCCGGTGCTGATCCTTACCGCGCGCGCCGCCTGGCATGAGAAGGTGGCGGGCATGGACGCGGGCGCGGACGATTACCTCGCCAAGCCCTTTCACATGGAGGAGCTGCTCGCGCGCCTGCGTGCGCTGCTGCGCCGTCTGGGGGAGCACGCCAGCGCGCAGTGGCAGTGCGGCCCGATCTGGCTGGACACGCGCCAGGCGCGCGTGCTGGTGGACGGCCAGCCGCTCACGCTCACCAGCCACGAGTTCAAACTGCTCTCGCTCCTGATGCAGCGCAAGGGGCAGGTGCTGTCGCGCACCGAGCTGTCCGAGCACATCTACCCGCACGACAGTGATCGTGACTCCAACACCATCGAGGTCTTCGTGGGCCGCCTGCGCAAGAAGCTGCCGCCGGGCAGCATCGAAACCGTGCGCGGCCTGGGCTACCGCCTGGCCGAGGCCGGCGCCACGGCATGAGGGTGGGCGGCTCTCTGCGCCTGCGCCTGCTGGCGGGCACGCTGGCGTGGATGCTGATCAGCGTCGCGCTCGCGGGCTGGGCGCTGCGCACCTTGTTCCAAGACCACATCACCCAGCAGCTACAGGCGCAACTGGTGGTGCAGCTCGACCAGCTCAGCGCCTCGGTGGAATGGACCCCGCAGGGCGGCACGGCCGTGGCGCCGCTGGCCGGTGATGCGCGGCTGGCGCAGCCGCTGTCGGGCCTGTATTGGCAGGTGGACCAGGTGGGCGCGGCGCCGCAGGCCGCCGTGGCGCGCTCGCGCTCGCTGTGGGACCAGGTGCTGGCGCTGCCGCCCGTGCCGGGCGACTACCCCGCGCGCGGCTACCGCGTGCTGCAGCTGCACGATGCGCAGGGCCATGCGCTGCTGTCCGTGGCGCGCACTCTGCAACTGCCCGAGGACGACGCCCCGCCGCTGCGCCTGGTCGTGGCGGGCGACACCGCCCTGCTGGCCGAGCCGCTGCAGCGTTTCACCCACCTGCTGTTGATCGCGCTGGGCCTGCTGGCGCTGGGCCTGGCCGTCGCCGTGGCGGTGCAGTTGCAGCTGGCACTGCGCCCGCTGCAACTGCTGCGCGAACAGCTGGCCACCGTGCGCGGCGGGCGCGCCACGCGGCTGGAGGGGTGCTTCCCGCAGGAGCTGCAGCCGCTGGTCAATGAGTTCAACCATGTGCTGGCCGAGAACGCCGACATGGTGCAGCGCGCGCGCACCCAGGCGGGCAACCTGGCGCACGCCGTGCACACGCCGCTGTCCATCCTGGCGAACGCCGCGGCACAAGAGAGCACGCCGCTGGCGCAGCTGGTGACCGAGCAGGTGGCCAGCGCGCGCCGCCAGGTGGACTACCACCTCGCCCGCGCCCGTGCCGCCGCGGCCGTACGCGCCACCGGGCTGCGCACGCCGGTGCTGGCGCCGCTGCAGGCCCTGCTGCGCACCATGCAGCGCCTGCATGCCGACCGGCAGCTCGCCTTCGAGCTGGCGCCGCAGGCGCAGGACGGCGCCTTTCGCGGCGAGGAGCAGGATCTGTACGAACTGCTGGGCAACCTGATCGACAACGCCGGCAAGTGGGCGCGCACGCGCGTGGTGGTGGATGTGCGGCGCGAGGGCGATCTGCTGTGCTTCACCGTGGACGACGACGGCCCCGGCATTCCGGAGGCGCTGCGCGACCGCATGTTCGAGCGCGGCGTGCAGTTGGACGAGCAGCGCCCCGGCTCGGGCCTGGGGCTGGACATCGTGCGCGCGCTGGCGCAGACCTATGGCGGCAGCGTGCAGGCGCAGGCCTCGCCGCTGGGCGGGGCGCGGCTGCGCCTGTGCCTGCCGGCGGCGGAGGGCGGCGGCGCTGCGTGAGTGCGGCTGGCACAATCCCGGAGTCTTCCGCTATCTGAATCCGCGCCATGTTCACAGGCATCGTCCAGGCCACCGCGCGCATCGCCGCCATCGACGACCGCGCCGGCCTGCGTACCTTCACCCTCGAATTCCCCGCTGGCTTCTGCCAGGACCTCGCCATCGGCGCCAGCGTGGCGACGGACGGCGTGTGCCTCACGGTGACCGAGATCCTCTCGCCCACGCGCGCCACGTTCGACGTGATGCTGCAAAGCCTGAACATCACCACGCTGGGCAGCTACGCCGTGGGCGACCGCGTGAACGTGGAGCGTGCCGCCAAGGAGGGCGCCGAGATCGGCGGCCACCCCCTGTCGGGCCACATCGACTTCACCGGGCAACTGGTGCAGCGGCGCGAACTGGACAACAACCTGGTGTGGCGCGTGGCTGTGCCCGAGGCGTTTCGGCGCTACGTGTTCGCCAAGGGCTACATCGCCCTCCACGGCGCCAGCCTCACCGTGGCCGAGGTGGACCGCGCCGAGGGCTGGTTCGAGGTCTGGCTGATCCCCGAGACGCGCCGCGCCACCGTGTTCGAGGACGTGCAGGTGGGCGATCGTCTGAACATCGAGATCGAGCGCAGCACCCAGGTGGTGGTGGATACCGTGCGCGAGGCCGTGCAGGAAAGCCTGGGCCGCCTGGCGCCGGTGCTGGAGGGGCTGCTGAAAGAGAAGGGCCTGTCGCTGGACGACTACCTTCCGCACCCGTCCAGGGCCCTGCCGCCGCAGCGATGACCGGCGCGCCGCGCGCCCTCACGCGCGCCGACCTGCCGGACCTGCTGGCCGTGCAGCGCGCCTGCTACGGCGACGCCTACGTCGAAAGCGCCGAGGTGTTTGCCCGCCGCCTGGCCAGCCCCGTGAACTGCTCGCTGGTGCTGGAGCATGAGGGGCGCGTGGCCGCCTACCTGGCGGCCTACCACTCGCTGCTGGGCAAGGTCACGCCGCTGCACGGTGACTTCGATGCCGTGCCGGCGCCCGACACGCTGTACCTGCACGACATGGCGGTGCTGCCCGCCTGCGCCGGCCGGGGCCTGGCGCGTGCGTTGCTTGCGCGGCTGCTGCCGCGGGCCCGCGCGGCGGGGCTGCGCCACACGGCACTGGTGTCGGTGCAGGGCTCGCAGGCCTACTGGGCGCGCCAGGGCTACGCCCTGCACCCGGTGCAGGACGCCGCGCAGCGGCGCCACCTGGACAGCTACGGCGCTGGCGCGGTGTACATGGCGCAGGCACTGTAAAAATGATAGCTGTTAGCGCTTGCCATCAAAGGATTACAGCATGTTTTGTGCCTGAAACTCCCATGCAGCAAGCGCGACCAGCTATCTTTTTAATTACCTCCGAAGCCTAGAACTGCAGGTCCGCGCGCAGCCACAGCGTGCGGCCGGGTTCGTTGATGCGCACGCCGCCCGGGTAGCCGAAGCCGGCGTTGCCCGCCAGGTTCAGGTGCTCGGCGTAGTTCTTGTCCAGCAGGTTGTCCACCCCGGCGGCAAGCTTCAGCTGTGCGTTGATGCGGTAGCCCGCGTGCAGCGACAGCACGCCGAAGCCGGCGCTTGCGCCCAGGTCGCGGCCCACCACGTTGCCCTGGCCGTTGGCATGGCGGTGCTGCGCGGCCACCAGGCGCCACAGGCCGCCGGCGCTCCACGGCCCCTGGGCGTATTCCAGGCCCAGGCGCGCCTCCAGCGGCGGCATCTGCGGCAGCGGGCGGCCTTCACTGGTGTTGCGGCCCCAGCTGTAGGCCAGCGTGCCCTGCGCCGTCCACGCCGTGCCCAGGCGCTGGCTGGCGCCCAGCTCCAGCCCGGCGGTGCGCGCGTCGACGTTGCGCACGGCCGATTTCATGCCGGTGTAGTCGAACAGGATGTAGTCGCGCACCACGCCCACATAGGCCGAGGTCCACAGCTGCCAGTCCGCGCCCTTCCACTGCGCGCCCATGTCCAGCTGCGTGGTCTTCTCGGGGCGCAGCGTGGCGAAGGCGTTGCCGGCGCTGGCCGCGCTGTTCCCGGGGGAGATCAGCTCCCAGTAGTCCGGAAAGCGCTGCACGTGCCCCAGGCCCGCGTAGACCAGCGCGCCCTGCGGCGCCAGCGTGCGTTCCCAGCGCACGAAGCCGCTGGGCATGGCCGAGCGCGTGCGGTGGTCCGCGCCGGCCGCCGGGGCCATGCCGCCCATGCCGCTCGGGGCAGGGTAGCGCCAGGCCTCGGCGCGGTCCAGGCGCAGGCCGCCCACCCAGCGCGTGTCGGCCTGGGCCTGCCATGACAGCTCGGCAAATGCGCCCAGGTTCTCGAACTTGGCGTCGCGCATCCAGGGCTTGCTGTCGTAGGGCACGCTGGGCGTGCCGCTGCGCTTGTCGTGCGGGCTGCGCTGTGCGTCCAGGCCCGTCTCCAGCTGCCAGTCGGGCTGCCATTGCAGCGTGGCGGCCACGCGCGCGCCCTCGGTGGTGCGCCGCACGTTGCTGGCCATGGGCATGGACATGCTGCCGCCAGGCTGGAAGGTGCGCAGCGTGAAGTTGTCCATCACGTGGTCGGCGCGGTTGCCGTAGACCTGTGCCTGCAGCTTGGCCAGCCAGGGCGTGAGGTGGCGCTTCTCGAAGCGCAGGCCCCAGCTCTCGCGCTTGAACTGCGTACCGTCCATGCCGCGCCCGCCGTAGCGCGCCTCGCCGTCGCCCGTGCCGGCGCTCAGCTCCAGCAGCGTGTCCGCGTCGGGCGTGAAGCCCAGCGCCACGTCGGTGTTCCATTTGTCCCAGGCCGAGGGCACGCGCCGGCCGTCGCCGTCCTTGTAATCCTGGCCGTGGGAATGGTTGGCGGTCACGCGCACGTACACCTGCGCGTTGCCGGCCTGAAAGTCCACGTTCTGGTCGTTGCGCCCGGCGCTGGCGCCCAGCAGGCTGGCGCTGAGGCGCACGCCGGGTTCGGTGAGGTCAGGGCGCTCGCGGTCAAAGCGCACCACGCCGGCCGAGGTGCCCGGCCCCCAGACGACGGTCTGCGGCCCCTTGACGACGGTGAGCGTGTCGTAGGTCTCGGGCGAGATGTAGGAGCTGGGCGCGTCCATGCGCCCCGGGCAGGCGCCCAGCAGCTGCGTGCCGTTGGTCAGCAGCGGCAGGCGCGAGCCGAACTGGCCGCGGAACACCGGGTCGCCGTTGGAGCCACCGCTGCGGATGGCCGAGAAGCCCGGGATGGTCTTGAGGTAGTCGGCCGCGTCGCTGGCCGGCACGGGCTGGCGCGGCTGCTTGGGGTCGGCCACCACCTGAAGGGGCGAGTGGTCGTGCACGGCCGTGACGACCACGTCGCGCAGCGTGTGCTCGGGGGCCGCGGCCGCGTTGTTCACGGCGTCGCTCGCGGCCAGGGCCGGGCCGGCCAGCAGCAGCGCGCAGGCCAGCGCGCAGGGGGTGAGGTGCGAGGACAGGGGCGCGCACCGCAAGGCAGGCGCGCGGAAGGAATATGCAGTCATGAGAAATCCACGCCCGGCGCTGCTCGGCCGCGGGGCGGCAGATCAGCGCGCAGGCAAACAACGGAAGGCGCCAGCCCCACGGGCCGGCGGGTGGTTGCAGTCAGGCGTGGGTGGAAGGCGGGCCGCGCGGTGGCAGCGGCGCCTGGGCGCGCCAGGCCGCCACGGCCGGCGCGCGGCTGCGCTGTGCGGGGTGCACGCGCGGGGCGGGCGGGCGCAGGGCGGCCAGTGCCAAGGCTGGCGGCGTGGCCAGGGCAATGCACAGCAGGCAGCCGGGGTCGGCATGGTGGCTGTCGTGCGCAGCCGGGTCGGCGTGCGGCGCAGGGCCACCCGCAGGTGCAGCGAAGCAGACGTCCAGGTGCGCCAGGTCGACTGCCGGCAGCGCCTGGCGCACCTGCACGTTGGCCCACAGCGCCACCAGCCACGCACACACGAACACCGCGAGGACCGCGGAGCCCAGGCGTCGGTGGTGGCGAATGCGCTGCAGCATGGGGTGGGGATTATCCCGAGCGCTGCGCGTTCGGGGCGCGCCGGAACTTGACCCAGCGCAAGCCGTCAGAAAGTGTCCACATGCGCTGGTGATAATCGCGGCCATGCCAAACCGCTGGAAACCCAACGTCACCGTGGCCGCCATCGTCGAGCGCGAGGGCCGCTTTCTGTTCGTCGAGGAAGACACGGCCGACGGGCTGCGGCTGAACAACCCCGCGGGCCACCTGGACCCGGGAGAGTCGCCCATCCAGGCCTGCGTGCGCGAGGTGCTGGAGGAGACGGCCTACGACTTCGAGCCCACGGCGCTGGTGGGCGTGTACCTGAACCGCTTCACGCGCACGCGCACGGGGGATGACATCACCTACCTGCGCTTTGCGTTTGCGGGCAATGTGGGCGCGCACCACGCCTGGCGGTCGCTGGACGACGGCATCCTGCGCGCCGTGTGGCTCACGCCCGAGGAGCTGCGCAGCTGCAGCGCGCGCCACCGCAGCCCGCTGGTGCTGCAGTCCGTCGAGGATTACCTGGCCGGCCGGCGCGCGCCGCTGGACTTGATCCACACCGACGCCAGCGTGCTGCAGACGCCGGGCTGAGGATCAGGGCGCTGGGCTTGGCTTGGCTTGCAGCGCCAGCCAAGCCAGCAGACGCCGTGGCGCGGGCTTGGCACGGTCACTGGCCGTCGCCCCTCCTTCCGCAAAGCGAGAGCAGGGGGACGCGGCGCAGCCGCTCATGGGGAGGTCACTGCGCGGTGATCTTGCGCTCGCGCACGATGGCGCCCCACTGGTCGTATTCCTTCTTCATGAAGCTGGCGAGCTCGGCGCGCGTGGTGGGGTGGGGCGACAGGCCGTGCTTGTTCAGGGCCTCCTTCACGCCGGCGTCGTTGAGCGCCTTCACGATCTCCTTGTTCCAGCGGTCCAGCAGCGGCGCGGGCGTCTTGCCCGAGGCCACGAAGGCATACCAGTTCAGCGCCTGAAAGCCCGGGAAGCCCGACTCCGCCACCGTGGGGATGTTCGGCAGATAGGCCGGGCGCGTCAGGCCCGTGGTGGCCAGCGGAATCAGCTTGCCCGCTTCCACGTGCGGCATGGCGGTGGGCGGCGCGGCGAAGTAGCTGGTCACGCGCTCGCCCAGCAGGTCCTGCAGCGCGGGGGCGCCGCCCTTGTAGGGCACGTGGACCATGTCGATGCCGGCGCGCTGGTTGAACAGCTCGCCCGCCAGGTGCGAGGCCGAGCCCGCGCCGGTGGAGGCATAGTCCACGCTGCCGGGTTTGGCCTTGGACAGTTGCACGAACTCGGCCAGGGTCTTCACGCCCGCGCCCTTGTGCACCACCAGCACGTTGGGGAAGTACACCCCGCCCGAGATCGGCGCCAGGTCCTTGAACGGGTCGTAGGGCAGCTTCATGAGGTGCGGCGCGATGGTCAGCGGACCCACCGAGCCGAACAGCAGCACCGTGCCATCCGATGCGCCCGCGGCCACCTGCTGGTGGGCGATATTGCCGCCCGCGCCGCCCTTGTTCTCCACCACCACGGACTGGCCGATGTTCTCGGCCAGCTTCTTGGCGATCAGGCGGGCCGCCGCGTCGGCTGCGCCCCCGGGCGCAAAGCCCACGACCAGCGTGACCGGCTTGGCCGGAGGAAAGTCCTGCGCCAGTGCCGGGCCGGCCCAGGCGACGGAGGTGAGGGCCACGGCGGCGGCCTGGATCAGGGTGCGTTTTTTCATGGCGAGGCTCCTTTAGTCGTTGTAGATCAAATGGTGCTCTAGCGCTTATCCATCAAGCGCTAACAGCTATGGTTTTAGAAGCAATCAATCGCTGCCCAGCCCGATAGGGTTGGGCTGGCGCTTTTCGGTGGTGTGGCGCAGCAGCGCGGCAGTGCGGAACACGCCGTGGGCGAACTTGCCGTAGGGCAGCGTGGCAAAGAGGGCCATCACCGCGCCCAGGTGCAGGCACAGCACCAGGGCCAGCGCGGGCGCGGCCGGCGGGGTGATGCGCACCAGCCACAGCGCCAGGCCGCTTGCAGCCACCAGGAACAGCAGGGCGATGAAGCCCAGGTCCATGGGTTTTTGCGCGGCGTCGCCATGGTCGGGGTGGCGCGTGCGGTTCAGGTACCACAGGCCGATCGTGCCCAGCACCAGCATCACGCCGCCCGCCACGCCCAGCAGTTTGGGAATGCTGGGTGCCTCGTAGGGCGCCGGCCAGCCGAAAACGTAGTGGTACACCGTGGCCAGCGAGGTCGCGGCAAAGCACAGCAGGAAGCCGTAGAACGTGAGGTGGTGCGCGCGGCGGCGCTTGAGGGTGTAGGCGTCGTCCTCGTTGTGGCAGCCGTCGCCATGGCCGCCGTCCAGGTACTTCAGGCGCAGCACGTCGTGCGCGGCCTCGGTGGCGGCGGGGGCGCTCACGTCGGCGCCGCTGGTGGCGGGCTTCACGTCCTTCCAGAAGCGGCGCACGCCCATGGACAAGGCCAACACCACGAACAGGAACACCGGCGCGAACAGGCCCACCAGCAGGTTGTGCGGGAACAGGCGGTAGAAGTTGCCGCCCAGGTCCGCGCCCCACAGCGCGCCGAGCCCGCCGCCCTGCAGCGCGGCGCCCAGCACCAGGAACAGCGTGAGCGCGACCACGAGGGCCAGCGACAGCGTGAGGCCGTTGCGGCGGTACAGCCGGCCCAGCGCGGGCGGCCAGGCGTAGTCGGCGTAGGTCTGGCCGCGCACCTGGGCCATGGCCTGCGGGATGTTCACGGCGAATTCGTGCGGCGGCGCGTACTGGCAGGCGTGCAGGCAGGCGCCGCAGTTGTGGCACAGGTTGGCCAGGTAGTGCACGTCGGCCTGGGTGAAGTCCAGACGGCGCGTCATGGCCGGGAACACGGCGCAAAAGCCCTCGCAGTAGCGGCAGGCGTTGCAGATCTGCATCTGCCGCGCCACCTCGGTCTCGGCGGCGCTCTGCGCCGGCACGGGCACGATGGGAATCACGCGGGCGGGCCCGCCCTGGGCCAGGCCTATCGCTTCGTCGGTCAGGGATTTCAGGGTTTGCATGGTGTTCAGCCCTCGTCGTTCACCGCGCCGTGCGCGGCAGCCTGGCCCGCGGCGGCCAGCGCGGCGTTGCGCCCGGCGATGCGGCCGAAGGCCGTGCCGATCGACATGCCCACGCCCGCGGTGTAGCCCTTGCCCAGCACGTTGCCGGCCATCATTTCGCCCGCCACGAACAGGTTGCGGCTGGGTTGGTCGGCGAAGCGCACGGCGGCGGTGTCGTCGGTGTGCAGGCCCAGGTAGGTGAAGGTGACGCCGGGCTTGAGCGCGTAGCCGTAGAACGGCCCGGTGTCGATGGGCCGCGCCCAATGGGTCTTGGGCGGTGTCAGGCCCTCGGTGTGGCAGTCGTCCAGCGTGGTGTGGTCGAACTGGCCCACGCGGCAGGCGGCGTTGTAGGCGTTCAGCGTCCGCATGAAGGTCTCTGTGGGCAGGCCGAGCTTTTCGGCCAGCGCAGGCAGGCTGTCCGCCTTCACGCCGGGGAACACCGGCGGCATGAAACGGCCGATGGCCTTGCTGTCGATGATGGAGTAGCCGATCTGCCCCGGCTGCTGCGCCACCAGGCGGCCCCAGATGGCATAGCGCTTGGGCCAGAAGTCCTCGCCCTCGTCGTAGAAACGCTCGCCATTGCGGTTGACCACCACGCCCAGCGACACGCAGTCGATGCGCGTGCAGATGCCGCCGTCGTACAGCGGCGCGCGCGCGTCGATGGCCACCATGTGCGCCTGCGTGGGGTCGCCAATGCGGTCGGCGCCGTGGTCGTCGAGCAGGTGCTTGAGCAGCACGCCGCGGTTGTAGGCCGTGCCGCGGATCAGGAAGTTGTCCGCCGGCCACTCGCCGCGCGCGTTCTGGCCCCAGGCCTCGCGCAGCCACTCGCGGTTGGACTCGAAGCCGCCGGCGGCCAGCACGCAACTCTTGGCGGTGATGCGCTGGCCCTTCACCCAGGCGGCCTGGAAGGTGCCGTTCTCGATCTCGATGCGCTCCACGGCCGATTCGTAGCGCACCTGCACGCCCAGCGCCTCGGCGCTGCGGTAGTAGGCATTCACCAGCGCCTTGCCGCCGCCCATGAAGAAGGCATTGGTGCGCGCCACGTGCAGCGTGCCGGCCAGCGCGGGCTGAAAGTGCACCCCGTGGCGGCGCATCCAGGGGCGGCAGGTGCTGGACGCGCGGATCACCAGGCGCGCCAGGTGCTCGTTGGTCTGGCCGCCGGTCACCTTCAGCAGGTCCTGCCAGTACTCTTCTTCAGGGTAGGCATCGACCAGCACGTCCTGCGGCGCGTCGTGCATGCAGCGCAGGTTGCGGGTGTGGGCGGAGTTGCCGCCGCGCCAGGCGCGCGGGGCCGATTCCAGCAGCAGCACGCGGCTGCCGGCCTCGCGGGCCATCAGCGCGGCGCACAGGGCGGCGTTGCCGCCGCCGATGACCAGGACATCGGTGTCCATCGGGGGAGATTGCATAGATTTCGCTCGTGGAGGCGCACCCGGTAGGGGCGAGGGGCGCAGCAGTCGAGCGGACTGTAGGCAGCGGCCCGCCAGCCGTGCAGCCGCGGGCGGGTATGGGGGTATCACGAACGGTGATGGCTGCGCGCCCGGGCGCGACGCCCGGAAGCAGCCGCTACGGGGCGGGAACCCCTGCCGGTGCCTGCGCCAGCAGTGAGGTGCCGATCCAGCGGCCCTCGGTGACCAGACCGCGGGCACAGTCCAGCAGCACCACGCGCGCAGCCAGTGCGGCGGGGGACAGCTCTTCGTCCGGCAGGCTGCACAGCAGGTTCACGCGCCGCGCCGGCGCGCCCGTGAGGCGCGCGCACTGAAAGCGCGTGGCCGCGTCCGGGTAGCGGCCCAGCGCCGCCCAGGGCTGCAGCGTGGAGCCCAGGCCGGCGTCCACCGCGGCCATCACCATGGCCAGCGAGTCCACTTCCAGCACCACATGCGGGGCGATGCCCGCGCTGGCAAAGGCCGTGTCCAGCGTGCTGCGCAGGCCGTGCGGGCCGGTGGGCAGGATGAGCGGCTCCTCGCGCAGCTCGGTGATCGCCACCTCGGCGGCCAGGCGCGGGGCGGCGGCGCCGCGCATCAGGAACAGGTCTTCCTCCAGCAGTGGCTGGATTTGCCAGCGCTGGGTGCGCCCGGCCAGCTGCGCCTGGTGCAGGCGCGAGTCGAACAGCACGGCCAGGTCCAGCTCGCGCGCATGCAGCATGGCCGAGAGGTGGCCCGACATGCCCTCCACCATGTGCAGCCGCACGTCGGGGTAGCGCGCGCGCATGGCCTGCATCAGCGGCAGCCCCAACAGCGCCGAGGTGGTGGGCGCCAGGCCCACGGTGACGGTGCCCGACAGCCGCGCCTGCTGGGCGGCGCGCACGGCCTGCTCGGCATGGCGCAGGGTGAGCTGCGCCTCGCGGAAGAACGCGGCCCCGGCCTCGGTGGGGGCCACGCCGCGCGGCGTGCGGTGCAGCAGGCGCGTGGCCAGCTCGCCCTCCAGCCGCGTGATCTGCTGGCTCAGCGCGGACTGCACCAGGTTCAGGTCGAGCGCGGCGCGGCTCATGGAGCCCAGCTCCACCACCCGCACGAAATATCGCAATTGCCGCAGTTCCATCGTCTCCAACACCCGGTTGACCCCAGGCGCCGCCCGGCCGGGGTGGGCTGGGATAATCGCACACCTATGAAATATGCCCCCCACGCTCCCCACTTCGTGTGGTCGCTGCCCCCCAAGGGGGCCGCTTTTCATCTTGGGGCGGCCCGGCGATGAAAAAACACCGGGTCGTGGTGGGCCTGTCGGGGGGCGTGGACTCCGCCGTCACGGCGCACCTTCTCAAGCAGCAGGGCCACGAGGTGGTCGGCATCTTCATGAAGAACTGGGAAGATGACGACGACAGCGAGTTCTGCTCCAGCCGCCAGGACTTCCTGGACGCGGCCAGCGTGGCCGACGTGATCGGCATCGAGATCGAGCACGTCAACTTTGCCGCCGAGTACAAGGACCGGGTGTTCGCCGAGTTCCTGCGCGAGTACCAGGCCGGCCGCACGCCCAACCCGGACGTGCTGTGCAACGCCGAGATCAAGTTCAAGGCCTTCCTGGACCACGCCATGCGCCTGGGCGCCGAGAAGATTGCCACCGGCCACTACGCGCGCGTGCGGCAGAACCCGGCCACGGGCCTGTTCGAGCTGCTCAAGGGGTTGGACCCGTCCAAGGACCAGAGCTACTTTCTGCACCGCCTGAACCAGGCGCAGCTATCCAAGACGCTGTTCCCCGTGGGCGAGCTGCACAAGACCGAGGTGCGCCGCATCGCTGCCGACATCGGCCTGCCCAACGCCAAGAAGAAGGATTCCACCGGCATCTGCTTCATCGGCGAGCGGCCGTTTCGTGAATTTCTCAACCGCTACATCCAGCATGCGCCCGGTCCCATCCTGGACGACCGCGGGCGCAAGCTGGGCCGCCACGTGGGCCTGTCGTTCTACACGCTGGGCCAGCGGCAGGGCTTGGGGATCGGCGGTGTCAAGGAAAAAGGCGCGCAGCGCGGCGCGGGCGACCATGCGCCCTGGTTCGTGGCCCGCAAGGAGCTGGAGACGAACACCCTGCGCGTGGTGCAGGGCCACGAGCACCCGTGGCTGCTGTCGCGCCGCCTGGATGCGCAGGACGCGAGCTGGATTGCCGGCCATCCGCCCGCTGCAGGCGCCTGCGCTGCCAAGACGCGCTACCGCCAGCAGGACGCCGCCTGCACGGTGCTGGCCGCACAGGGCGACGCCTTCAGCCTGCACTTCCCTGAGGCGCAGTGGGCCGTGACGCCGGGCCAGTCGGCCGTGCTGTACGACGGTGAGGTGTGCCTGGGCGGTGGGGTGATCGCGGCCGTGAACGGCTGAAAGCCCGCCCCGGGGGGCGTAGGCGGCATCAGGGGATACCCGAATAGCCGGGATGCCGGACCTGCGTCCTTGCTATGGTGTGAAATTGCTTCAGTACCGGTCTCCGGTTTTTTCACGCTGCGTCGCGGGCGGGCTTTCTACAGTCTCGTCCGCGCCGCTCCAGCCGGTTGACCTCCGGTACTGGGCGTGCGAGGCATTTCTCCTTCCAAAACCGGGACAACAACAGGGGGCACAGGCTATGGTCTGGCAACAAATCTACGACCCACTGGGCAATATGGTCATCTCCACCGCACTGGCCGCGCTGCCGGTGGTGGTCATGCTCGCGGCCTTGGGCTTTTTCCACATCAAGGCGCATATCGCGGCAGGCATGGGCCTGATCACGGCGCTGCTCGTGGCGGTCTTCGTCTACGGCATGCCGGGCGACATGGCCGGCCGTGCGGCGCTGTTCGGTGGTTTCACCGGCCTGCTGCCCATCGGCTGGATCGTGCTGAACATCATCTTCCTGCACCAGCTCACCGAGCAGAACGGCAGCTTCGCCGTGCTGCAGGACTCGCTGTCGGGCATCACGGAAGACCGCCGTATCCAGCTCTTGCTGATCGCCTTTTGCTTCGGCGCGTTCTTTGAAGGCGCGGCCGGCTTCGGCACCCCCGTGGCGGTGACGGCGGCCATCCTGATCGGCCTGGGCTTCTCGCCGCTGGCGGCCTCGGGCCTGTCGCTGATCGCCAATACGGCGCCGGTGGCCTTTGGCGCCCTGGGCACGCCGGTGATCACGCTGGCCAAGGTGCACGGCTACGACCTGATGGAGGTGACGGCCATGATCGGCCGCCAGCTGCCCTTCTTCTCGCTGCTGGTGCCGTTTTGGCTGATCTGGGCCTTCGCCGGCCGCAAGGGCATGATGGAAATCTGGCCGGCCATCCTGGTGACGGGCGTGTCCTTCGCCATTCCTCAGTTCCTGGTGTCCAACTTCATCGGGCCCGAACTGGTGGACATCATCGCCGCCATCGTCTCCATGGTCTGCCTGGTGGCCTTCCTGCGCGTGTGGAAGCCCAAGACGGTGTGGACGTCGCCCTCGCTGCGCGGGCATGACCCCAGCGCCGCAGAGGCCAAGCCGCCGCAGCCGGTCAAGCGCCACAGCACCCAGGCGCTGGTGGCCGCCTGGACCCCCTGGGTCATCCTGTCGGTGTTCGTGTTCATCTGGGGCCTGCCCTCGGTCAAGGCCTGGCTCAATGGCATCTTCGCGCCGGCCTTCCCCATGGCCGGGCTGCACAACCTGATCGAGAAGGTGCCGCCCGTGGTGCCCGCGCCGCACAAGGAGGCCGCCGTCTACACGCTGAACCTGCTGTCGGCCACCGGCACGGGCATCCTGCTGTCGGCCGTGGTGAGCGCGCTGGTCATGAAGTACAACCCGGTGGCCATCGTCACCACGTTCTTCCGCACCTTCTGGCTGGTGCGCTACTCGCTGCTCACCATCGTGCTGATGCTGGCGCTGGGTACGCTCACGCGCTATTCGGGCACCGACACCACGCTGGGCCTGGCTTTTGCCAACACCGGCGTGCTGTATCCGTTCTTCGGCACGCTCATGGGCTGGATCGGCGTGGCGCTCACGGGATCGGACACGGCCTCCAACGTGCTCTTCGGTGGCATGCAGAAGGTGGCAGCCGAGCAATTGGGCCTGTCGGCCAACCTGATGGGCGCAGCCAACAGCTCGGGCGGCGTGATGGGCAAGATGATCGACGCGCAGTCCATCGTCGTGGCCTCCACCGCCACCCGCTGGTTCGACCACGAGGGCGACATCCTGCGCTACGTGTTCTTCCACTCCATCGCCCTGGCCTGCCTGGTGGGCCTGTACGTGACGATGCAGGCCTATGTCTGGCCGTTCTCCCTCATGGTGGTGCACTGATTTGAGTGTTTTTGGGCTGCAGCGCTTGTCCATCCAGCGCGAGCAGCTATCACTGCAATAGCAAACGGGCGCCCTGGGGCGCCCGTTGTGCTTGGTGCGAGGCCGAATCAGAACGGAATGTCGTCGTCCATGTCGTCAAAGCCCGATGCAGCGCGCGGCGGCTGTGCCACGGGCGCGGGGGCGGGGCGGGCCGCGGGGGGGGCGGGGCGCGGCGCGGGTGCGGCGCGGCGCGGGGCCTCGTAGCCGCCACCACCGCCGCCGTTGTCGCCGTAGCCGCTGTCGTCATAGCCGCCGCCCTGGCCGCCGCCCATGCCCTGGCGGCTGCCCAGCATCTGCATGGTGTCGGCGCGGATTTCGGTGGTGTAGCGCTCCTGGCCGCTCTGGTCGGTCCATTTGCGCGTGCGCAGGCTGCCTTCCACGTAGACCTGGGAGCCCTTGCGCAGGTACTGGCCCACGATCTCGGCCAGGCGGCCGTTGAAGACCACGCTGTGCCATTCGGTGGCTTCCTTGTTCTCGCCGGTGTTCTTGTCGCGCCAGCGGTCCGTCGTGGCGATGCGCACGTTGGCGACCTGGTCGCCGCTGGGGAAGGTGCGCATCTCGGGGTCGCGCCCCAGGTTGCCGACGATGATGACTTTGTTCACGGATGCCATGAAAAATCCTTGTGCTTAGCCCGGACGGCAGGGAAGGGTTCCGGGCCAGATGAGTCCAACAGGCGACCCCTGCGAGGCCGCAGGTGCGCAGCATAGCGGCTTGCACGCCGCCGGTGCGCCGGAGGGGGAAAAAATCAGTGGCCGCCGCCGCGTCCCACCGGTCGCAGTGGCCAGGTGATGAGCAACCACAGGGCCGTGAGCACGGCGGTGGCGGTGAACAATCCCGGCGCGCCCGCCCACTTCGCCAGCGCGCCGCCCAGCGCACCGCCCGCGAACAGGCCCAGCGACTGCAGCGTGTTGTAGGCGCCCAGCGCCGCGCCGCGCAGGTTGGCCGGCGCCATGCGCGACACCAGACTGGGCTGCGTGGCCTCCAGCGCGTTGAAGCCGCAGAAGAAGATGAACAGCAGCGCCGCCACCGGCATCAGCGATGGCGCAGCGCCTCCGGCCGCCAGCAGGCCAAAGCCCATCTGCACCACCAGCACCAGTCCAATGGCGACCAGCAGCGCCGCGCGCAGCCGTCCGCGCCGCTCCATGGCAAACAGCCCGCCCATGGCGACGAAGGACAGCACCACGGCCGGCAGGTACACCTGCCAGTGCGCGTCCTTGGGCAAGCCGGCCTGCACCAGCAGGGCCGGCACGGCCACCCACATGGCCATCTGCACCGTGTGCAGCACGAACACGCCCAGGTTCAGGCGCAGCAGGTCGGCATGGCGCCACACGTCGGCCAGGCGCCCGCGCGGTGCGTCGGCATGCTGCACTGGCTCGGGCGGCACCATCCACAGCACTACGGCCACACCGCCCAGCGCCAGCGCGCAGGTCAGGCCGAAGAGGCCGGCCAGGCCGATGTGCGCGGCCAGCAGCGGCGCCGCCACCAGGGCGATGGCGAACATCAGCCCGATGCTGGCGCCCACCAGTGCCATGGCCTTGGTGCGCACCGCGTCGCGTGTCTGGTCGGCCAGCAGCGCCGTGACGGCGGCGGACACCGCGCCCGCACCCTGCAGCGCGCGCCCCACCAGCAGCCCCATCACCGAATCGGCCAGCGCGGCGAGCAGGCTGCCCGCGGCAAAGACCAGCAGCCCCAGGACGATGACACGCTTGCGCCCGAAGCGGTCCGACGCCATGCCCAGCGGCAGCTGCAGCACCGCCTGCGTGAGCCCGTAGATCCCCATGGCCAGCCCCACCAGGGCGGGGTCGTCGCCGCCCGGGTACTTGCGTGCCTCCAGCGCGAACACGGGCAGCACCAGGAACAGGCCCAGCATGCGCAGCGCGAAGATCAGCGCCAGGCTCACGCTGGCGCGGCGCTCGAGTGGGGTCATGCGCTGAGGGGCGGGCGTCGATCGGGCTGCAGCAGCATCCGACTGGGAAAAAGAAGAATCCGGCACGGCGTGCACTGAGGCCAGTAAAGCAAAAGGCGATTTTCACCGATTGGCGTCCTGCATGCCTGAACCTGTGAAAGCCAGGGGCCAAGGGGGCTGCCCAACGGCACCCCCGCTGGGCCGGGCCTTTTCGAAAGATGCAAGTAAAAATGCCTGTAGCGCTTGATGGATAAGCGGTAGTAGCTATGTTTTTGAGAGCGTACCGTTTCGACCCATTTCTGCTACTGGCGCGTGTCTCAACACCGCCGCGCCAAGCGGCGCTGTCTGCGCCAGCCCAGCGCACCCAGCGCGGCCGACAGCAGCCCCAGCGCCCAAGGCGCATCCACCGGAATGGAGGCGGGGTCGCTCACGACAGGGCCAGCAACGAGCGCAAACGGATCTCGGATGGCCCCTGCCACGGGGTCTGAATCACCCACTCCGTTGTCGGTGATGGTGTAGCTCACGGTCTTGCGATCGACACTCAGTGTCACTCCCGCCAACGGGAACCAGGTGGAACTGGTTGCCCCGACCGTGGCGGGGCCATATTTCCAGAACTGCACTCCCTGCGGCAAGGGCTGGGGGTATTCGAGGGTCATCGTCACCGATGCCGCGCACCCGCTGGCCTGGAATGCATATTCCCCATACAGCATGGTTTTGCCTGCCGGGGCGGGGTTCGAGAGGCTGGCGAAGCCGCTGGTCGGATCCAGCGTGCAGCTTGCGCCGCCTCCGCTGAGCGTTGCCGTTGCGGTACCCGGCATGTCTGGCGCGCTGCCACTGACCGTCAGCAGACGTGGGATCACGGCGCTGGAGGCTGCCGATGGCGCACTGGTGCCAACGCTGTTGGTGGCTGTCATCGTGAAGGTGTACGACGTGCCGTTGGTCAGCCCCGTCACGGTGCAGGAAGTCGCCCCCGTGGTGGAGCAGCTGCCCGAGGGCGTGCCCGTGACCTGGTAGCCCGTGATGGGGCTGCCATTGGACGCCGGTGCGCTCCATACCAGCGAGACGGAACGATCGCCCGCGGTGACGCTCGTGAAGGAGGGGGCGGCGGGTGCGGTCGGGGCAGCGCCAATCACCAGCTCGTTGGTGGTGGTGTCGGTGGACGCATTGCCGGCAAGGTCGGTCGCCGTGGCGGTGACGCTGTGGGTGCTGCTGTAGGTCAGCGCCAGGGTGCCGCTGGCAGGCGTGGCCGATGCCAGGTTCAGGCTCCAGTTGCCTCCCGTGGGCACCACGGCATACGTGGCGCCGCCGACGGAAACCGTCAGTGTTTCGCCGGCGGCCAAGGTGGCAGTGCCGGTGAGTGTGGGCGTAGTGCTGGTCGCCACCAGAGCGTTCACGGTGGGAACGGTCGGCGCGGTGGTGTCCAGTACATAGGCGCTCGACCAGACGGCGCCGCTGTTGCTTGCGGCATCACTGACGCGGGCTTTGAGCGTGTTGCTGCCGGTGAGCGTTACTCCCGACAACGACCAGGCGCTGGAACCCACACTGGCGGTCGCAGTGGCCCAGGTGGCGCCGTTGTCCAGAGATACCTGCACGGTTTCACCACTGGCCAGGTTGGCCGACAGCGTGCCGCTGACCGTTTGCGCTGCCACTTTGGTGATCAAGTCGGTGCTGCTGGCGCCCGTGTCGGCAGAAAACGCCGCGGTGGCTACGGTGGTCGTTGGGGCCGTGGTGTCAATCACGATGTTTTTGTTGGCTCCCAGCGAGCCGGCCGCACCCGGCGCGCTCAGTTGGAGCAAGGCATTCACATGGATGCCACCACTGTCCTTGATGGTGGCGCCATTCAACGCCAGTGCGCCAGTGCTGCTGTAGTCGAGGTCGGCGCTGTTGTGGCCGGTGGCAACGGTGTAGCTGAAAGTCAGGGTGCTAGTGCCGGAGCCACTTGCGTAAGCTGCGGTACCGCCGGAATTGAGTGCCAGAGTCGGGGTGCCGCCACTGGTGTCCACGACAACAGCGCTGCTGAAACCGACGGTGATGGAGATGGCCTGGCCGGCGCCGTAGCTGCCATTGGCGTTGCTGGAGCTGACGCTGGTAATGCTGGGCTGTGAACCGTCGACCAGTACGCCAGCAGTGCTGCCCAAGCCGTTCAATGTGAGTACGGCATTGTTGCCGGCGAGGTCGCTCAGCGTGCCGCCATTGGCGTTGAGGGCGCCGACGGTGATGCCATTGGCATCGACGTCGCCGTTGACCACGGTATAGCGAAACACCAGCGCGCTGGTGCCCGAGCCGCTTACATAAGTGGCGTAGCGGGTAGTGGCGCCGACCACGATGGCGATACGCGGGGTGCCGCCGCTGGTATCGGCGTGGACTGATTCGTTGAAGTTCACCGTGAAGTCCAGCGAATCACCAGCGTAGTAGGTGGCATTGGGCGGAAGCGCCACGGAGGTCACGGCAGGTGCCGTGGTGTCGAGCATGTAGCTCTGGTTGGCGACAGGGCCGACGTTGCCAGCGGCATCAGTAACCCGGAAGCTCAGGTTGTTGGTGCCGTTTGCCAGCGTAGCGCCGCTCCAAGCCAGCGTAATGCCGCTGACCTTGCTGCTGACATCGAACCATGTGGCCCCGCCGTCCAGCGAACCGTAGACGACATCGCCGAGGGCCAGCGTACTGCTCAGCGTGGCACTGATGGTCTGGCTGGCGGCGTTCGTGATGAAGTCGGTGGCGCTGAGGCCCGTGTCTGCAGACAGCCCGAGATTGCTGAAGGTGATGGAGGGGGCGGTGGTGTCGAGAGTGTAGGTGTGGGTGTAAGCAGTGCTACTGCCGTTGGCGTTGGCCACCCGGGCTTGAAAGGTGTTGCTCCCAGTCAGCGTGGCGTTCGTGCTCCACGTGCTGCTGCCGACAGCGCTGGTGGCATTGCTCCAAGTGGAGCCGTTATCAAAGGACACCTGGACGCTTTCGCCCGCCAACAGATTGGCCGACAGGGTGCCACTGATGGTTTGCGCTGCAACGTTGGTGATGAAGTCGCCTGCTGCTTTGCCCAGAATCTTGCGACAGAGCTGCGGTAACTACGATGGTGCTCGGCGGTCCTACGATGTTGCTCAGCACAATATTGTCGAAGCCCCATTCAAAGACACCCCCGGAATCAGCTGTGGTTATGACCACGCTGCTCACCCCGACGAAGTATCCAGGATGCACCGCAGTTGAAAGGTTGAGCACCCGCGAGTTGCCTACAGAATTGGCAGTGAAAGTTTCGCTACCCTTACTAGTGGTGAGAGTGATGGTTGCTCCATCACCCCCCACTTGGGCCAGCGTGAAAGAGGTCAAGTCGAATGTTTTTCCGCCGGACATCGTCAAGACAAGGCGTGACTCTGTGTAAAAACCGCCTTCTCCCGTCGCCATGACATTGCCGCTTGCATCGGGGACATCGAATCTGAACGCATTTGACTCGGAGTCAACCAACATGTTGCTATCGGTCGACGTGATCACCATCGTGTCAGAACCGATTGTTTGGGTAATCGTTTTGCTACTAGCCGGAGCGACGCTTTCAAAGTCGAAAGTCGTGCTGGCCAGCAGGTGCGGATACCCGCGCACTGTCAGCTTGGCGGTTTCGATGGCGCCCGTTTGGTATTCCAGCACCCAGTTGCCGCCTTGTGCGGCGTCGCCCGTGGCGTCACTGGAAGCCGCGACATCGACCCCCATGGTGGCGGACAGACTTTTAACAAAGGCCCGGCCTGAAATACCCGACGCCACGTCGCAGCTATACAGCAACACATCGCCACCCGTAACCAAGGCTCGGCCTAGTGCGGACAGCTCTGCTTGTGTGGTGGCGTCAGCCAGCGATTCCTGGGTGAGCACTGCTGTGCCCAGCCGCACCACCCCGGCGGAGCCATGCGACAGGATATGGATGGCGTCATAGCCGCTTGCGGTGGCGGCCCATTGCGCGATCTGCGCCAATCCGTCCTTGCTGCCGTCGAATTCCACAATGCCGATGCCCGCGCCAATGCCCCGTGCTAGGTCTTGATAGTCCTTTACCGAGGTATCCACCAGGGCCACTTCTTTACGCCCTTCAAGCTGCGATGGGTTGGCCGCGCGAGTTTCCGCCGCGTGTGCGGTGAAAATGACCCCGAAAGCCGGCATGGTGGCAACCATGGCGAACGCAACCAGCCATCGCGTGGAAATGCGGTGAAGGCATTGACGTAAGAAAAGGGCAGCGTTCATGGGGCAGTTTTCAGAGAGACAGCATCACGCAGAGCTTGATGGCTGAAATGCATCGAGAGCGGCTTGGGCTGTGGGTTGCCGGAGCAGCGACGGCAGGTGGAGGAGGCGCCTCGTGGCGGGGGCTGTTCAAATATCCGAGAAAACTTGATGTAACACAAGTAAAAAGGATGGCGCGTACGCTCAGGGTCGCGCAAGTGCATGCCTGCGGTGCAGGGTCGCCACTTTCTGCCACCCATGCACGGACCAGGCCCCGCCGGGCAGGGCGCCGCCTATGATGTAAGGTTTCCCTTCCGCCTTCTCGCCCGTGACCCGCACCGACGAACCCACCCCTCCGGCCGATGACCCCTACCTCGCCAGCGCTTTGCGCGAGCAGCGCATCAGCATCCGCGGCGCGCGCACGCACAACCTCAAGAACATCGACCTGGACATCCCGCGCAACCAGCTCGTGGTGATCACCGGGCTGTCGGGCTCGGGCAAGTCCAGCCTGGCGTTCGATACGCTGTATGCCGAAGGGCAGCGCCGCTATGTGGAGAGCCTGTCGGCCTATGCGCGGCAGTTCCTGGGGCGGCTGGACAAGCCCGATGTGGACCTGATCGAGGGTCTGTCGCCGGCCATTTCCATCGAGCAGAAGGCCACCAGCCACAACCCGCGCTCCACCGTGGGCACGGTGACCGAGATCCACGACTACCTGCGCCTGCTGTTCGCGCGCGCGGGCACTCCGTACTGCCCGGACCACGGCCTGCCGCTGTCGTCGCAGACCGTGAGCCAGATGGTGGATGCGGTGCTGGCCTTGCCCGAGGACACCAAGCTCATGTTGCTGGCGCCCGTGGCACGCCAGAAGAAGGGTGAGTTCACCGAGCTGTTCTTGCAGATGCAGGCGCTGGGCTACGTGCGCTTTCGCGTGGACGGGCAGATCTACGAGCACGAAAGTCTGCCGCAGCTCAAGAAGACCGAGAAGCACGACATCGACGTGGTGATCGACCGCTTGAAGGTGCGCCCCGACGCCCAGCAGCGCCTGGCCGAGAGCATCGAGGCCGCCCTGCGGGTGGGCGGGCACGAGGGCAACGGCCGGGTACTGGCGCTGGAGATGGACTCGGGCCAGGAGCACCTGTTTTCCAGCAAGTTCGCCTGCCCGATGTGCAGCTACTCCCTGCCCGAGCTGGAGCCGCGCCTGTTCTCGTTCAACTCGCCCACGGGCGCTTGCCCCGCGTGCGACGGCCTGGGCCAGCAGGAGGTGTTCGACCCCGCGCGCGTGGTGGCTTTCCCGGCCATCAGCCTCGCCAGCGGCGCCATCAAGGGCTGGGACCGGCGCAACGGCTACTACTTCGCCATGCTGGAGAGCCTGGCGCGGCATTACGGCTTTGATGTGGAGACGCCCTTCGAGGAGTTGCCCGAACGCGTGCGCGAGGTCATCCTGCACGGCTCGGGTGAGGAAGAGATCGCCTTCAGCTACCTGCTGGACAGCGGCCCGAACAAGGGCAAGCCCATCGTCAAGAAGCACCCCTTCGAGGGCATCCTGCCCAACATGGCGCGGCGCTACCGCGACACGGACTCGGCCGTGGTGCGCGAAGACCTCGCGCGCTACCGCAGCGCGCAGCCCTGCCCCGAATGCCACGGCGCACGCCTGCGCCGCGAAGCGCGCCATGTGAAGGTGGGCGAGGGCGACGCCGCGCTCGGCATCTACGACGTGAGCCACCGCACGCTGGCGGACGCGCTGCAGTGGTTCGCGTCTCTGCAGCTGGCCGGCGCCAAGGCCGAGATCGCCGGCAAGATCGTGCGCGAGATCGCCGCGCGCCTCACCTTCCTGAACGACGTGGGCCTGTCCTACCTGAGCCTGGACCGCAGCGCCGAGACGCTCTCGGGCGGCGAGGCGCAGCGCATTCGCCTGGCCTCGCAGATCGGCAGCGGCCTGACCGGCGTGATGTACGTGCTGGACGAGCCCAGCATCGGCTTGCACCAGCGCGACAACGACCGGCTGATCGCCACCCTCACGCGGCTGCGCGACCTGGGCAACAGCGTGATCGTGGTGGAGCATGACGAGGACATGATCCGCGCCGCCGACCACTGCGTGGACATGGGGCCCGGCGCGGGCGTGCATGGCGGTCGCGTGATGGCGCAGGGCACCTACGCCGAGCTGTGCGCCAACCCGCAATCGCTCACCGGGCAGTACCTGAGCGGCGCCAAGACCCTGCCGGTGCCTGCGCGGCGCACGCCCTGGCTGCCCGTGTTGCAACAGAGCGCCGCAGCGCCCGAACCCGACAAGAAGCCCAAGTCGCGCTTTCCCGAGACGGCTGCCAGCCTGCGCAAGAAGGAGCGCCTGGCCGAGCACCGCGCCACGCAGGGGCAATTGCAGGCGCTGCGCGTGGTGGGCGCCACGGGGCACAACCTGAAGGGCGTGAGCGTGCAGTTCCCGGTGGGGCTGTTCACCTGCGTGACGGGCGTGTCCGGCTCGGGTAAGAGCACGCTGGTCAACGACACGCTGCACAAGGCCGTGGCGCGCCAGCTCTACCGCGCGCACGACGAGCCCGAAGCGCATGAAACCATCGAGGGGCTGGAGTATTTCGACAAGGTCATCAACGTCGACCAAAGCCCCATCGGCCGCACGCCGCGCAGCAACCCGGCCACCTACACGGGCCTGTTCACGCCGATCCGCGAACTGATGGCCGAGACCACCACCGCCAAGGAGCGCGGCTACGGCCCTGGGCGCTTCTCCTTCAACGTGGCGCAGGGCTCGGGGGGCGGGCGCTGCGAGGCCTGCCAGGGCGACGGCGTGGTGAAGGTGGAAATGCACTTCCTGCCCGACGTGTACGTGCCCTGCGACGTGTGCCACGGCCAGCGCTACAACCGCGAGACGCTGGAGGTGCAGTGGAAGGGCAAGAACATCGCCCAGATCCTGGACCTGACGGTGGAGGACGCCCACGCCTTCTTCAAGGACGTGCCCACGATCGCGCGCAAGCTGCAGACGCTGCTGGACGTGGGCTTGTCTTATATCCGCCTGGGCCAGAGCGCCACCACGCTCTCGGGCGGCGAGGCGCAGCGCGTGAAGCTGGCGCAGGAACTCTCCAAGCGCGACACCGGCCGCACGCTCTACATCCTGGACGAGCCCACCACCGGCCTGCATTTCGCCGACATCGACCTGCTGCTCAAGGTATTGCTGCAGCTGCGCGACGCGGGCAACACCATCATCGTCATCGAGCACAACCTGGACGTCATCAAGACCGCCGACTGGGTCATCGACATGGGCCCGGAGGGCGGGGCCGGCGGCGGCACCGTGGTGGCCGAGGGCACGCCCGAGCAGGTGGCCCACAATGCGGCCAGCCACACGGGCCGCTACCTGGCGCCATACCTGTCTGCCGCCCAAAATCAGTAGTAACCCTGAGGTTTTGCGCCGCCGGCAGTTACAGTTGCGCGCCGCGGCGGAGTGTTTCACTACGCCAGCGCGGCTTTATGGCGAATGATTGGGCGCGGGCTCTGGAATCATCGAGCCACTTCGCTGGCCGGCGCTTACCGGCACGGCAGCCCCCGGCCTCCGCGCCGGCTTCTCCTCCACCTTTTTTGGCAGGACTTCGCGGCGCGCAGCGCGCCCCGCGGGCCTGGACGTTTCATGAACCTGCTAGACCCGACCGTCATCACCTTCGGCATCTACCTGCTGGCCATGCTGTTCATCGGCTGGCTGGGCTACCGCGCGACGACCGACCTCTCCGACTACATCCTGGGCGGGCGCAGCCTGGGCAGCTTCGTCACCGCGCTGTCGGCCGGCGCGTCCGACATGAGCGGCTGGCTGCTCATGGGCCTGCCCGGCGCGGTGTACCTGAGCGGGCTGAGCGAGGCGTGGATCGCCATCGGCCTGACCATCGGCGCCTACCTCAACTGGCGCCTCGTGGCCGCGCGGCTGCGCCTGTACACCGAGCGCACCAACAATGCCCTCACGCTGCCCGACTACCTGGCCTCGCGCTTCGAGGACGGCGCCAACGTGCTGCGCCTGGTGACCACGGCGGTGATCCTGGTGTTCTTCACCATCTACTGCGCCTCGGGCGTGGTGGCGGGTGCGCGCCTGTTCGAGAGCATGTTCGGCCTGCCATACCAGACAGCCCTGTGGGTCGGGGCGCTGTGCACCATCGCCTACGTGTTCATCGGCGGCTTCCTGGCGGTGAGCTGGACGGACACCATCCAGGCCTCGCTGATGATCACCGCGCTGATCCTGGCGCCCGTGGTGGCCTACTTCGCCGTCACCGGCGAACTGCAGGCCGGCCAGAGCCTCACCGAGATGATCGGTGCGCAGAAGCTCGACCTGATGCACAACGCCAGCGTGATCGGCGTGGTCTCGCTCATGGCCTGGGGCCTGGGCTACTTCGGCCAGCCGCACATTCTGGTGCGTTTCATGGCGGCGGATTCGGTGGCCTCCATCCCGCGCGCGCGCCGCATCGGCATGACCTGGATGGTGCTGTGCCTGGGCGGCGCGGTGGCTGTGGGCCTGGTCGGCATCCCGTACTTCGCGGTGCACACGCAGCAGGCCGCCGGCGTGCAGGCCAATGCCGAAACGGTGTTCATCGAGATCGCGCGCCAGCTCTTCAACCCCTGGATCGCCGGCCTGCTGCTGGCGGCCATTCTGGCGGCGGTGATGAGCACGCTGTCGTGCCAGCTGCTGGTGTGCTCCAGCGCGCTGACCGAGGACATCTACCGCGTGTTCCTGCGCAAGAACGCCACGCAGCGCGAGCTGGTGTGGGTGGGCCGGGCGATGGTGTTCGCCATCGCCGTGGTGGCGATCATCATCGCGGGCAACCCCAACAGCCGCGTGCTGTCGATGGTGAGCTACGCCTGGGCGGGCTTCGGCGCGGCGTTCGGGCCGGTCATCCTGCTGTCGCTGTTCTGGCGCGGCATGACGCGCAACGGCGCGCTGGCCGGCATCGTGGTTGGTGCCGTGACGGTGGTGGTGTGGAAGCAGGGCGGCTGGCTGGGGCTGTACGAGATCGTGCCCGGCTTCGTTCTGGGCGCGCTGGCCGTGGTGCTGGTGAGCAAGCTGGGCAAGCAACCCTCGCCCGCCATGCTGCAGCGCCACGACGCGGTGGACGCCGAGATGGCGCGTCTGCAGGCTTGAGGCGATTGCGGGTTTGAGGCAAAAATGGCCTCAAACCCTTTATGGATAAGCGCTAACAGCTATTAATTGGATAGCGCAACGGCGTGCGGTCGTTCGCCCAGCTTGAACACCGCCACGCCCTCCACCAGCTCCTGCGCCTGGCTGCGCAGGCTGGCGGCGGCGGCGGCCATCTCTTCGACCAGCGCGGCGTTCTGCTGCGTGGTCTGGTCCATCTGGCTCACGGCCTCGCCCACCTGGGCCACACCCAGCGACTGTTCGCGGCTGGCGTTGCTGATCTCGCCCATGATGTCGTTGACGCGGCGCACGGCGGTCACCACGTCTTCCATGGTCTTGCCGGCGCGCTCCACCAGCGCATTGCCGCGTTCCACGTCATGCACGCTGGCGGAGATCAGCTCCTTGATCTCGCGCGCAGCGCCCGCGCTGCGCTGCGCCAGGCTGCGCACCTCGCTGGCCACCACGGCAAAGCCGCGGCCCTGCTCGCCGGCACGCGCGGCCTCCACGGCGGCGTTCAGCGCCAGGATGTTGGTCTGGAACGCGATGGAATCGATCACCCCGATGATGTCCGCGATCTTGCCGGACGAGCTGTGGATGCCGTGCATGGTCTGCACCACCTGCGCCACCACCTCGCCACCCTGCGCGGCCACGCCGCTGGCGCTGGTGGCCAGCTCGCTGGCACGCGCGGCGCTGTCGGCGTTCTGACGCACGGTCGCGGTCATCTGCTCCATCGATGCGGCGGTCTCTTCCAGGGCGCTGGCCTGGCTTTCGGTGCGGGCTGCCAGGTCGGTGTTGCCCTGCGCAATCTGCGCGCTGGCCGTGGCCACGCCCTCCGCGCCCTGGCGCACACGGCCCACCACCTCGGTGAGCTGGCGGCGCATCTGCAACAGCGCGGCGATCAGGCGGCCCATTTCGTTGCTGCCGTGGGCGATGTCGCTGCCCGACAGGTCACCGCGCGCCACGGCGCGGGCCAGCTCCACGGCCTGCGCCACCGGCTGCGTGATGGAGCGCACGAAGACCAGCATCAGCACCGTGGCGCCCGCCAGCGTGCCCAGCAGTGCCAGCGCCTGCCATGCCAGCGTGGCGCGCAGGTGGTCGATGCGCGCCTGCAGGGCCTCGTCCACGCCCTGCATGGCCTGGGCGTTCAGTGCATACAGCGCGTCGATGGTGCGGGTGTAGGTGTCGAAATACTCCTGCGCGGGCAGCGTCAGTGTGTCGGCCTGCAGCAGGGCCTTGTCGGCCAGGGCCAGCGTGGCCGTGATTTGCGCGTCCAGCGTGCGCGCGGGCGCGCCCAGCGTGGCCGCAAAGGCAGGGCTCGCCTCGGTGGCGCGCGCCAAGTTGCGCAGCGTGTCGCCCTGCAGCTCCACCACGCGCTGGCGCAGCGACTGCAGCAGCCCCTTGGCCTCCAGCGGCAGCTCGCCGCCGCGGCCCAGGAAGCCCGCGCCCTGGGCGCGCATCACGCCCAGCTTCTCACCCAGCTGCGGCGCATGCACCAGCGAGGCCTGGATCAGCGCGTTGGTGGCGAAGTCGGGGTCCAGCTGCAGCTCGTAGCTGTGCAGCAGCTGCTCGCCGGTCTGCAGCAGCGACGTGATCAGCGCCGTGTGCTGCGCCGTGCTTTGCGCGGCGGGCAGCGAGCGTGCGGCCACGGCCGGCTCCAGCTGCTGCCAGGCCTGCTGGGCGCGCTGCCAGGCGTCGCGCTGGGCCGCGGGCACCTGCGCCGCGTCCAGGCGGGCGGTGGCCTCGGCGAAGGCTTTGTTCACCGCATCGCGCGCGGCCGGGCGCCGGGCGGCCAGGGTTTCGTCACCGCCCAGCATGCCGTTGGAGAGGCCGCGGTGCACCTGCAGCCCCTGCACCACCTTGTGCAGCGCCAGCAGCGGCGGGGCGCCACGGGCCTCGTGGCGGGCGCGCGCCAGGTCGTCGAGCGCGCCGCTCACGAACAGCCAGGTGGGCACGGCGCTCATGAGGATGCCGGCGAGGCCCAGGATGAGGAATTTGTAAAGCAGCGGCAGGCGCTGAGAAAGCGAGGTCATAGCGGGAACCTTTCCTTGTCCGCGAGACCGCCTAGTGGGCGGGCGAGACAAAGAGATGTCAAGGACGTGTAACGTAATGTTATTCGGCAAAAACCGGCCTGTCCTTGAACGAGTTCAGCTTTTTGGGCGCGCAGGGGCTTCATTCCGTCCCAGAGGTTTTGCGACGGGTTTAAGGGTGTTTTTGGCCCCTAGCCCAATAAATACGGGCGCTAGTAGCTATCAGTATGGAAGCAAAACCTGCGCATGCCCCAGACGCTGCCACGCGGCCGGCCCGCCCTGCGCGGGGCGAGGCACCGACCGCAGGCCGTGCCGCCTACAGCGGCCGCCGCGTGGCGAAGCGCACCACCGTCACGCCGGCGCGCGCCTGGCGGGTGCTGGGCATGACCAGCACGCAGTCGTCGTAAGGCGTGGTGACGGGCTCGCCATCGTTGTCGCCGATCACGGTACCGGCCTGGGGGATCACCTCCAGGCCCGTGAAGGGCTCGGTGAAACGAAAGCGCTCGCTCCTGGCGACCACCGGGCCGGTGACCTCCAGCGCCCACTGGCGCGGCGCGTCGGGCAGGCGCCAGCCGGGCAGCACACGTGCCAGGCTGGCGGAATCCACCACGCCGGCCGCTTGCAGGAAGCGCACGCACTGGTCCTGCGCCACGGCGCGGCTGGCCGGGTCGCCATGGAAGCCGCATTCGACGAGCAGCGAGCGCGTGTCGCCGCCCTCGGCATCGGGCTGGCCGAAGCGGCCATAGTCGCGCATGCGCGTGCCGTCCTTGTGGCCCGCGTCCACCACGATGTGCTCAGGCGCGGCCAGGGTGCGCGCGAGGTGCAGGTTGCGCGGCTGCATGCCGGTGAGCAGCAGCGGCGCGCAGGGCTCGTGCATGGAGTGCAGGTCCAGCAGCCAGTCGGCCTCGGCCACGAAGGGGCGCAGCGCGGCCGCGCGCCGGCGCTCCAGCGTGTCGCCGGCGTCCATGCGCGCATCCACCCACTGGCGGTTGAGGTCTTCGTCCACGAAGCGGGCGGCGTCGTGGTGGTGGGGGTCGAACCGGTCGAACGCGGCCAGATTGCACAGCGCCAGCGTGAGCGTGCCGCGCGCGGGGCGCAGGCCGGCTTCCAGCAGGCCCTTGAGCGCCCAGGCGCCGCACAGCTCGTTGCCGTGCACGAGGGCGCTGATCATCACGTGGCGGCCCGGCGTGCCGGAGTCGAAGCGCCACACGCCCTCGGTGCCGGTGTTGCCGGCGCGCCAGGCGCCGAGGTCGGGCGCGGTCAAAGTGAAAGGCAGGGGAGCGCTCATCATTCTTCGATCTTGGCGAACTCGATGATCTTCTTGTACTTGGCGACCTCTGCGGCGAGGAACTTGTCCACGTCCAGGCTGGGGGATGCCACGGTGGAGCCCGCGGCTTCCATTCGCTTGCGGAAGTCCGGCGACTCCAGTGTCTCGTTGAGCGCCTTCTTGAGCCGCTCGGCCACGGGCTTGGGCAGGTGGGCGGGCGCCATGAGGGCGAACCAGGTGCCGATGTCCACGTTCTTGTACTGCGCCGATTCGGCCAGCGCGGGAATGTCGGGCGCGACGGTCGAGCGCTTGGCCTCGGTGGTGCCCAGGGCGATCACTTTGCCGCTCTTGATGTGCGGCAGGCCGCTGGAGAGCACGAACACGCCGAATTCCAGGTTGTTGCCCACCAGGTCGTTGGTGAGCGGCGCCACGCCGCGGTAGGGGATGTGCGTCATGAACAGCTGGCCCTGTTCCTTGATCATCTCGCCGGCCAGGTGCAGCGAGGTGCCCACGCCCGAGCTGCCATAGCTGAGCTTGCCGGGGTTCTTGCGCACGCGTTCGGTGAACTCCGCCAGGTTCTTCACGCCGGTGCCGGTGCTGGCCACCAGCACCAGGGGCTGCGAGGCCACGAGGCCGATGGCGGTGAAGTCCTTGATGTCGTACTTGACCTTCTTGGTCACCAGCTTGTTGATGGCGATCTCGTTGCTGGCGCCGACCAGCAGCGTGTAGCCGTCGGGCGCGCTGCTGGCCACCTTCTGCGCGCCAATGGCGCCACCCGCGCCGCCCAGGTTCTCGATCACCACGGGCACGCCCAGGCGGTTGGACAGCTCCGCGCCCACGGCGCGGCCGGTCAGGTCGGTGCTGCCGCCGGGCGGATAGCCCACGACGATGGTGATGGGCTTGCTGGGGTAGGCGGGCGCTTGCGCGAAAGCGGCAGGGCTGGCAGCGGCGAGCAGCGCGGCGCTGGCCAGCAGCGCGCGGCGCAACGGGGCGGGGGTGCGGGAAGTGTGCATGGCGTTTTCCATAGGCAGGTCGAGGTGGGTGCCATTGTGAAAAGCGCATCGTGGCGGCGTCGTGCCGAAGTGGCACCAGGCCGTGCATTGTGGGCACGCGGCCCGCGGGTTTATCCGGGGATCACTGGCGCGCCAATGTGGCCCACAGCGCCTCGGCCCAGGGCGAGAGCCGGCGCTTGGGCCGGTACATGCGCACGTCGAAGCGCACCTGCATGCGCTCGTCGCCCGCGCGGGCCAACCGCCCGGACTGGCAGTCGGCATGCACCATGGACCAGGGCAGCCAGGCCACGCCCAGGCCGCGCAGCACGTACTCGTACTGCGCGTCGGCCGAGTCGCATTCCACCACGCGCGCCAGGCGCGGCGCCAGCGGGTCATGCGCCAGGCGGTCTTCCACCAGCCGGCCGAGCGCCAGCGTGTGCGAGTAGGCGAGGTAGGGCACCGCATCCGTTCCGCCAAAGTGGTGCAGCGGCGCACCGCCGGCGCGGGCGCGGGAGACGGGCACCAGGCGGTCGCTGGCGAGCGTGAGGTGGGTGAACTGCCGTGCGTCCAGGCGCACGGCGAGCGAGGTGTGGTGGTAGGCCAGGGTGAAGTCGGCCTCGCCACGCTCGATCATGGCCACGGACTCATCCAGCGCACAGGTGCGCACGCGCAGCTCGCCGCCCGCCAACACGGGCTGTATGCGGGCCAGCCAGTCGGCCACCACGGTGCGTGCCAGGGTACGGCCGGTGGCCAGGGTGACGGTGCGCGCCTGCCGCCCCGCGATGGCGCGCAACTCCTCGTGTGAATGGGCCAGGTTCTGCGCCATCTGCTGCGCGGTTTCCAGGAAGGCCTGGCCCGCGGGCGTGAGCCGCACGGGCCCGCCGCCGTCGCGCTCCGTGAGCGGCGTGCCGGCCCACGCCTCCAGCGCGCGGATGCGCCGCCCGAACGCGGGGTGCGTCACATGGCGCAGTTCCGCCGCGCGGGTGAAGCTGCGCTCATGCGCCAGGGCGATGAAGTCCTCCAGCCACTTGAGTTGCATGGCCGGAAAACGCTGGGCTAGGCGCGCGCGGCGTTGAGCGCGGCGCGCGTGGCCTGGGCCGCGTTGCGTGCGGCCGCGGCAAAGTCTGCACCGCCCGAGGCGTAGAGCACGGCGCGCGAGGAGTTCACGATGATCGGCCCGTCGGCGCGCAGCCCGGCGCGCACGGTGGCGGCTGCGTCGCCGCCCTGCGCGCCCACGCCGGGGATCAACAGCGGCAGCGTGGGTGCGAGCGCGCGCACGCGCTCAATTTCTTGCGGGTACGTGGCGCCCACCACCAGGCCGAGCTGGCCGTTCTTGTTCCAGGGGCCCTGCGCCTGGCGGGCCACGTGCTCGTACAGCAGCGGCTGGCCTTCGACGCTGGCCAGGCGCTGGGCCTGCAGGTCATCGCCACCGGGGTTGGAGGTGCGGCACAGCAGGAAAGCACCCTTGCCGTGGTAAGCCAGATAGGGCTCGATGGAGTCAAAGCCCATGAAGGGCGAGAGCGTCACGGCATCCGCGCCATAGCGCTCGAAGGCCTCTTTGGCGTACTGCTCGGCCGTGGAGCCGATGTCGCCGCGCTTGGCGTCCAGGATCACGGGCACATGCGGGGCGTTGCAGCGCATGTGCTGCATCAGGCGCTCCAGCTGGTCCTCTGCACGGTGCGCGGCGAAGTAGGCGATCTGCGGCTTGAAGGCGCACACCAGGTCGGCCGTGGCGTCCACGATGGCGGCACAGAAGTCGTAGATCTTGTGCGCCTCGCCACGCACGGACTCGGGAAAGCGCGTGGGTTCGGGGTCCAGGCCCACGCACAACAGGGAGTCGTTGCGCGTGGTGGCGTCGCGCAGCATGTCAAGAAAAGTCATGTCCGTGATTTTAGGCAACACCGTGCCGCTGCCGTGCGCCATGGCGTCCTGGTGTTTTCGCGGGCGGCTTCGGCAAGGACGGCGCCTGCCCGGCACAATCGCCACCCATGCCTGCTCTTTCCCGCCGCCAGCTCGTCGTTCTTGCCCTGTTGACCCTGGTGTGGGGCCTCAACTGGCCGGTGATGAAGATGGGTGTGGCGCACTTTCCGCCGCTCACCTTTCGCATGGCATCGCTGTGGCTGGGCCTGCCCATCCTGGCCGCGGTGATAGGGGTGCGCAAGCTGCCCTTCACTATTGCGCGCGCGCATTGGGGCCGCGTGGCGCTGCTGGCGCTGACCAACATGGTGCTGTGGCATGTACTCATGATCCTGGCGATCCCGCAGCTGTCCAGCGGACGCGCGGCCATCCTGGGCTACACCATGCCCATCTTCTCGGCCGTGCTGGGCGCGCTGGTGTTCGGCGACCGCCTGGCCGGGCGCGCGTGGATGGGCGTGGGGGCGGCGCTGGTGGGCGTGGTGCTGCTGCTGTGGCATGAGATCGGCGCGCTGGGCGGCAGGCCCCTGGGCGTGACGTTGATGCTGGTGTCTGCCGCGAGCTGGGCCATGGGCACGCAGCTGTTGCGGCGCCTGACCGTGCCGGTGCCGCTGCTCACGCTGTCGTTCTGGATGGTGGCCATCACCTGCGTGGTGCTCACCGTGTTGGCGGTGGCGTTCGAGCGCGAGCGCTGGGTGGCGCCCGACGCCCAGGCCTGGGCCGCCATTCTCTACAACGGGCTGCTGGCGCTGGGCTTTGCGCAGACGGCGTGGTTCTTCCTGGTGCGCACGCTGCCGCCCGTGGCCTCCACGCTCAGCGTGATGATGATTCCGGTGCTGGGCGTGTTCAGCGGCGCGCTGTGGCTGGGCGAGGTGCTGCACTGGCAGGACTGGACCGCCGTGGGCCTGATGGCCGTGGCCATCGGTACCGTGCTGTGGCCCGCGCGTGCGGTGCAGGCGCAGAAGTTCTAATAAAAAGAGCTCCTACCGCTTATGCAATAAGCGCTAGGAGCTCTTACTTTTATAGCGTTCTACGGTCGGATCAGCCTGCCGCGCGCTTTTGCAGTATTTCGAAGGCCGGCAGGGTCTTGCCCTCCAGCACCTCCAGGAACGCGCCACCGCCGGTAGAGATGTAGCCCACGTCCTTCTCGATGCCGTACTTGGCAATCGCCGCCAGGGTGTCGCCGCCGCCGGCGATGCTGAAGGCGCTGGATTCGGCGATGGCCTGTGCGATGGCCTTGGTGCCGCCCGCGAACTGGTCGAATTCGAACACGCCCACGGGGCCGTTCCAGACGATGGTGCCCGCGGCCTTGAGCTGCGCGGCCAGCTTGGCCGCCGTCTCGGGGCCGATGTCCAGGATCAGGTCGTCCTCGGCCACTTCGCTGGCCTTCTTCACGGTGGCGGGTGCATCGGCCGCGAAGGCCTTGGCAACCACCACGTCGGTGGGAATCGGCACCTCGGCGCCGCGCGCGGCCATGGCGGCGATCACGGCCTTGGCTTCGTTCACCAGGTCGGGCTCGGCCAGGCTCTTGCCGATGGGCAGGCCGGCCGCCAGCATGAAGGTGTTGGCAATGCCGCCGCCCACCACCAGGCCATCCACGTTCTTGGACAGGCTTTGCAGGATGGTCAGCTTGGTCGAGACCTTGGAGCCGGCCACGATGGCGACCAGCGGGCGCTTCGGGTTGGCCAGCGCGGTCTGGATGGCGTCGATCTCGGCGGCCAGCAGCGGGCCGGCGCAGGCCACCTTCGCGTACTCGGCGATGCCGTAGGTCGTGCCCTCGGCGCGGTGGGCGGTGCCGAAGGCGTCGTTCACGTAGATGTCGCACAGCTGGGCCATCTTCTTCGCCAGCTCGGGGTTGTTTTTCTTCTCGCCCTTGTTCACGCGGCAGTTTTCCAGCAGCACGACTTGGCCGGGCTGCACCTGCACACCGTCCACCCAGTCGGCCACCAGCGGCACCTCGCGCCCGAGCAGCTCGGACAGGCGCTGGGCCACCGGGGCCAGCGAATCCTCGGGCTTGAACTCGCCTTCGGTGGGGCGGCCCAGGTGGCTGGTCACCATCACGGCGGCGCCGGCCTCTAGCGCCATCTGGATGCAGGGCACGGAGGCACGGATGCGCGTGTCCTCGGTGATGCGGCCGGCGTCGTCTTGCGGCACGTTCAGGTCGGCACGGATGAACACGCGCTGGCCACGGGCCTGGCCCTGGGCGCAAAGGTCGGAAAAGCGAAGGATGTGCATGGGAACAGTGGGTGAGTGCGCCGCGCGGTCACGGTGCGGTCATGAAAACTGCGCGGATTGTAGGCGCCGGGTAACCGCGCCGTAACTCTCTACCAGCCCAGTCCAATATGCAGCGGCAGGTACACCGCCATGCCCACGACGATGGTGCCCAGGATGCCGCGGCGCCAGAAGTAGTAGCCCGCGGCGGCGGCCACGGCGGGCAGCCGTGCGTCCTGCAGCGTCTGGATCAGCGCGCCCTGGGTCATGACCAGCTCGGGCGCGATGACCCCGGCCAGCGCGGCCAGCGGCGCGTACTTCAGGCCGCGGCGCAGCCAGTCGGGCATCGGCAGGTCGCGCTCGGGGATCATGAAGAACGCGCGCGTGAGCAGGGTGATGCCGGCCAGCCCCAGGATGGCAATGGCCGGCTCGATCCAGGCACCGTTCATGTGTCGCCTCCCACCGCGCGGGTGCGCGCACGCCGCAGCGCGCGCTCGGCCGCTTCGGCGGCCAGCCCTGCGGTGACGGCTGCGGCGATCGCCACCAGGATGTTGAGCTTGAGCGGCAGCGCGAAGGTGGCCACCGCCGCCGTGCAGGCCACGGCCGTGGCGAGCCAGGTGGCGCGATCGTTCAGCATGGACAGCAGGATGCCCAGCAGCGCCAGCACGCCCGCAAAGCCCAGCCCCCAGGACAGCGGGATGGCGTTGGCCAGCACGATGCCTGCAATGGACGGCACCTGCCAGGCCAGCCAGTTGGCCGAGGCCGCGCCCCAGAAATAGGGCACCTGCTCGGGCGCAGGCACGGGCTTGGGAAAGCGCTTCATGAAGCTCACGAAGATCACATCGCCGCTGAAGTAGCCCAGCGCCAGCCGGTGGCGGCGCGGCAGGTGGGCGAAATAGCTGCGCCACATGCTGCTGAAGATCACGAAGCGCAGGTTCACGCAGGTGGCCGTGAGCCACACCACCCACAGCGGTGCGCCCGCCACCATCAGCGGCAGCACGGCCAGCTGTGCGCTGCCGGCATACACCGCCAGCGACATGAACAGCGCCATCGGCAGCGACATGCCGCTCTTGGCCATGGCTACGCCCGTCACCAGGCCCCAGGCGCCGATGCCCAGGCAGGTGCCGGCCATGTCACTGACGCCCTGGCGGAAGGCCGGGTCGCGCAGCTGGGCGCGCAGGAAAGGCAGACTCATGGGGCGGCGCCCAGCACCATGCCTGGCGCCAGCGGGAAGCCGCGCAGGAAGTCCGCGGCGGGCAGCCGCTTGCCGCCCGCGCGTTGCAGCACCGTCAAGCGCAGCAGGCTGCCGGCGCCGCAGGCCACGCCGATGCCGTCGGCATCTATAGACAAAATCTGGCCGCAGGCCGCATCCAGCGTGCGCGAGCAGCTATCTATTTCGCAGCTCCATACCTTGATGGCATCGGCACCCAGCGTGGTGGCCGCGCCGGGGAAGGGGTCGAAGGCACGCACGCGCCGGGCGATCACCTCGGCCGGCTGGTTCCAGTCGATGGTGCTTTCCGCCTTGTCGATCTTGTGCGCGTAGGTCACGCCCTCGGCTGGCTGCGGTGTGGGTTTGAGGCCCCCGCAGGCGGCCATCTCCAGCGCCTCCACGATCAGCCGCCCGCCCAGCTGCGCCAGCCGGTCGTGCAGCGTGGCGGTGGTATCGGCGGGGCTGATGGCGGTCTTTTCCAGCAACAGCATGTCGCCGGTATCCAAGCCCGCGTCCATCTGCATGATGGTCACGCCGGTTTCCGCGTCGCCGGCCTCGATGGCGCGGTGGATGGGCGCCGCGCCGCGCCAGCGCGGAAGCAGGCTGGCGTGGATGTTCAGGCAGCCGAGCCGGGGCGTGTTGAGCACCCACTGCGGCAGGATCAGCCCATAGGCGGCCACCACCATCACATCGGCCTGCGCAGCCTCGATGGCGGCTTTGGCGGCCGCTGCGTCCTCAGGGTACTTGCCATCCAAGCGCAGGCTCAGCGGCTGCGCCACGGCGATGCCGTGCTGCAGCGCGCACTGTTTGACGGGTGAAGCCTGCAGCTTCATGCCGCGGCCCGCGGGGCGGTCGGGCTGGGTCAGCACCAGGGGCACGGTGAATCCCGCGGCCAGCAGGCGTTCCAGGGCCACGCGCGCAAACTCGGGCGTGCCGGCAAAAATGACTCTCATACAACGCGTGGAATAGCGGCCCCGGGGTGGGGCTCAGTGAAAGGGGTCGTTGTCGTTCAGCCGCTCGTCCGTGAACATCACGCGCTGCACGACGCCCGCTGGGTCGATGTGCACATGGGCCTGGCGGGGCTCTCCATTGTCACGAAAGCGGTAGGTCCAGATATCGCCATTGAAGCGCGCCACCTTCTCCACCAGCGCAGGCGGGCCGAAGGTGCGTCGCACGGCTGCGCGCGTATCGACGCCATTGCGCAGCGCATGGAAGTGCTCCAGCGTCAGTACCTGCTCCACCCGCACCAGGCGTTGCCGGGCGTCAAAGTCGAGGTGGTAGACCTGTTGGCCTGCGGGCTGGCGGCTGTAGACCAGCCGTTCTCCGCCTTCCGGGAGCATTACGGTCAGCGTGGGTGCGCCCATGGCGCGCTCGATGTCCGCACGCGGCGTGCCTGCTTTCTGCCATTCGGGTACGGCGCAGGCCGCCAAAAAAACAGCCAGCAGCAGTGCGCTCCAGCGGAGCCGGCGCGGTGCGGTTGCGTGCGCCGGCAGCGGGGTCATGCGCGTTCGGCCTGCTTTTGCTGCTTCAACAGCTTGGTCTTGATGCGGTTGCGCTTCAAGGGCGACAGGTATTCCACGAACACCTTGCCCAGCAGGTGGTCCATCTCGTGCTGGATGCACACGGCCAGCAGGCCCTCGGCCTCGATCACGCGCGGCTGGCCGTCGCGGTCCAGCGCGCGCACGTGCACGGCAGTGGAGCGCTCCACGCCATCGTAGATACCAGGCACCGACAGGCAACCCTCGTCGCCCACTTGTTTCTCGGCACTGGCCCAGGTGATCTCGGGGTTGATCAGCACCAGCGGCGTGTCGCGCTCTTCGGAGACGTCGATCACCACGATGCGCTCGTGCACATCGACCTGCGTGGCGGCCAGGCCAATGCCATGGGCGTCGTACATGGTGGCGAACATATCGTCCACGATGGCGCGCACGCGCTCATCCACCGCCGTCACGGGCTGGGCGACCTTGTGCAGGCGAGGATCGGGGTAACAGAGAATCGGAAGAATTGCCATGGCAGAGCGCTCAATATGTCGCTATTTTCGCCACTTTTGCCCGCCATTGCGGCGCCCAATCACAATAATCGTTGCCCGATCAAGGGCTTGGGCACAGAATCTCAAATGGTTTGTAATGTATTCGCGGCAGTTTCTTCTGTAAAACAATTAACTGCACCGCAGCGAGAGGGGCGTTTTTCCAATGAATGACACGAGGAACAATATGGCGGCTCAGGCCCGTATGCGCGTGACGGCGCTCGGCGCACTGGCTTTGTTGGCGGGTGCCGCCATGGCACCGGCGGCGCAGGCACAGAATTACCCGATTACTTCCGAGCAGCGCGCCACCGCGCAGCAGGTGGCTTCACGCGGCGTTCCCCTTTCCGAATTGGCCGCCAATGCGCCCGATACCTACGTGGTGAAACGCGGTGACACGCTGTGGGGTATTTCCGGCATGTATTTGAAGCGCCCCTGGCGCTGGCCGGAACTGTGGGGCATGAATCTGCAGTCCATTCCCAACCCGCACCTGATTTTCCCGGGCCAGACGCTGTACCTGGAAAAGGTGGACGGCTATGCCCGCCTGAGCACCAGCCGCAAAGGCGCGCCCGAGACCGTGCGCGTGTCGCCGCGCACGCGCTATGACAGCCTGGCCGGCACGGCGCTGCCCACGCTCAAGCCGCACCTGATCGAACCCTTCCTCGTCGAGCCTCTGGTGGTGGACGAGCTCACGCTGCAGCAGGCCCCGCGCATCGTGGCCACGCGCGACGAACGCATGATCATGGCCAACGGCGACCGCGCCTACGTGCGCGGCCCTGAAGGCAGTCCCCTCGTGATGGCGCCTGGCGTGCCGCGCCAGTACCGCGTGTTCCGCAACGCCATTCCGCTGAAGGATCCGCACACTGGTGAGGTGCTGGGCTACGAAGCGCAGTATGTCGGCCGCGCCGAACTGGTGCGCAGTGAAACTACCACTCCCGTGCACCAGCGCGATGTAGCGCGGGGCAAGAGTTCCAGCGAGGGCCGGGGGGAAGTGCTGGAGGGGCAAGCCGACGGCACAGCGGTGGACATCGTTCCCGCCACGGTGGACCTGAGGGGCGCGAAGGAAGAAATCCGCGCCGGCGACCGCCTGCTGCCCGCACCACAGCGTAGCTTCAACAGCTACACCCCGCGGGCACCGCAGGGCCCCGTGGATGCCAGCGTGGTGTCGATCTACGGCAGCGCGGCCGTGGCCTATGCAGGCCAGAACCAGGTGATCACCATCAACCGCGGTATGCGCGACGGCATGGAAGCCGGCCACGTGCTGCAGCTGCTCACGCAGGGCGAGCGCTTCAAGGACAAGACCGACGAGCAGCGCGCCATGGTGCGCCTGCCCAGCGAGAGCAATGGCGTGGCGATGGTGTTCCTCACGTTCGACCGCGTGTCCTACGCCCTGATCCTGCAGTCGCAGCAGGCGGTGCGTGTGGGCGACCGTCTGGTCAACCCCGAGTAAGCCCCGGGCGCCGCCACCTGCGGGCGGCCGCTCCCCCTCCTTGTCACCGCGCATGCAACGCGACGAACTGGCCGCTTGGCTGCGACTGACGCTCACGCCTGGCGTGGGCAACGGTGCCGCGCGCAGGCTGCTGGCCGCGTTCGGCCTTCCCCAGAACATCTTTGCGCAGGGCGAGAGGGCCTGGCAGTCCTGCGTCACCACGGCGCAGGCGCGCGCGCTCGCCTGCGTGCCCGAGGAGCTGGAGGTGCTGACCGAGCGGACGTGGCAGTGGCTGCTGGACGGGCGGGCGCCCGCGCAGCCGGCGCACGGCATCGTCACGCTGGGTGACGAGGCCTATCCTCCTGCGTTACTGGCCACCGAGGATCCGCCGCTGCTGCTGTACCTGCTGGGTGCTCCGCAGTTCGTGCAGGGCGGCGCGCCGTTCGCGCCGGCGCACAGCCTGGCCATGGTGGGTAGCCGCAACCCCACGGCCCAGGGGGCGGACCATGCGCGGCAGTTCGCACGCGCTCTGCGGGAGGCGGGTTTGTGCATCATCTCTGGGCTGGCGCTGGGCATCGACGCGGCGGCGCACGAGGGCGCGCTGATCGATCCGCCCGACGGCGCCGCGCCCGCCACCATTGCCATCGTGGGCACCGGGCTGGACCGGGTGTACCCGCGTGCCAACAAGGAGCTGGCCCACCGCATCGCGCGCCACGGCTTGCTGGTCAGCGAATACCCGCTGGGCACGCCGCCGTTGCCGGCCAACTTTCCCAAGCGCAACCGCATCATCTCCGGCCTGTCGCAGGGCACTCTGGTGGTGGAGGCGGCGCTGGCCTCGGGCTCGCTGATCACCGCGCGACTCGCGGCCGAGCAGGGGCGCGAGGTGTTCGCCATACCCGGCTCCATCCACGCGCCCCAGTCGCGTGGTTGCCACGCGCTGATACGCCAGGGCGCCAAGCTGGTGGAGTCGGCGCAGGACGTACTGGAAGAACTGCGCTGGCATGCGCCGGCAGCCGCCATCCCTGCGGAACAGCCCGCGCCCGAGGAGCCCCTCGCGCCGTCGTATCAATGTGTGCTGGATGCGCTAGGGTTCGATCCACTGGGGCTGGACGCGCTGGTGGCGCGCACGGGGCTGGATGCCGCCACGCTGCAAGTACGGCTGCTGGAGCTGGAACTGGAGGGACGGGTGGCGCGCCTGCCCGGCGGGCTGTTCCAGCGCACGGGGCAGGCCTAAAGCAGCGACGGCAGTGCGCGCTTCGCGGTGCACGCCTGCGGGGAAGGGGCTTGCCGCGTGGCCTTGACCGCTCGGCGGATCAGCCGGCGCGGTACGGGCACGCGTTTGCTATATAAAAATGAGCTGTTCGCGCTTGCTGTGCAACCATTTCAAAGATTTTTTCCTTTGAAACCTGGATGAAATAAGCGCAGGCAGCTATGTTTTTTGATGTTATAGCCCGAGCATCAACCGCAGGTTCTGCACCGCGGCGCCGCTCGCGCCCTTGCCCAGGTTGTCCAGGCGCGCCACCAGCACGGCATGGCGATAGCTCTCATTGGCGAACACGCGCAGTTCCAACTGGTTCGTGTCGTTGAGCGCGAGGGCATCGAGTTTGCCGTCCTCGGTGGGCGGCAGCACCTTCACCCACTGTTCGGGCGTATTGCTCTTGGCGTAATGGGCCGCCAGTGCGTCGTGCAGGTCCGCCGCCTTCGGCTGGCCGGGCAGCAGGTCCAGATGCAGCGGCAGTTGCACCAGCATGCCCTGGCGGAAGTTGCCCACCGAGGGGATGAAGATCGGGCGGCGCGTGAGCCCGGTGTACTTCAGGATTTCGGGCAGGTGCTTGTGCGATAGGCCCAGCGCATACAGCTCAAAGGGCGCCGCCTGGCCTTGCTCATAGGCCTCGATCATCGTACGGCCGCCGCCGGAGTAGCCGCTCACCGACGGCAGCGCCAGTGGGTGGTCGGCGGGCACCAGGCCGGCGTCGACCAGCGGGCGCAGCAGGGCGATGGCGCCGGTGGCATAGCAGCCGGGGTTGGATACGCGCGTGGCGCTGCGCACGGCCTCCAACTGGCCGGGTGCCAGTTCGGGAAAGCCGAACACCCAGCCCGGCGCCGTGCGGTGGGCGGTAGAGGCATCAATGATCTTGATGGCGCGGCCGGTCTCGGCAGTGATGGCGTCCACCAGCGCGACTGTTTCGCGCGCGGCATCGTCGTGCAGGCACAGCACGACCAGGTCCACACCGGCGATCAGTGCGCGCTTGGCGGCGGCGTCCTTGCGCAGTTCGGGGGCGATGCTGACCAACTCCACCTGGGGCATGGCCTGTAGGCGCTCACGAATCTGCAGGCCGGTGGTGCCTGCCTCGCCATCAATAAAGACCTTGGACATCGAGTAGCTCCTGCAAGGGCCGGCCCAGGGATGGGGCCGGGGGCGTAAGTTATATCCACATCAATGGTGCGTCGCAGCATGATACATTTACCGGCTGCCATTCCCGAGCATGCGGCTGTATTTCCGCTCTTCGGCAGAACGGGTACAAACACCATCCTTCCCCTGAGAGAGACCTCATGAAGATTCACGAATACCAAGGCAAGGAAATCTTGCGCAGTTTCGGCGTGCCCGTCCCGCGTGGCATCCCCGCTTTCACGGTGCAAGAAGCCGTGGAAGCCGCACAAAAGCTCGGCGGCCCCGTGTGGGTCGTGAAGGCCCAGATCCACGCCGGTGGCCGTGGCAAGGGCGGTGGCGTGAAGGTCGCCAAGACCATTGATGACGTGAAGGCACGCGCCAGCGAGATCCTGGGCATGCAACTGGTCACGCACCAGACCGGCCCTGAAGGGCAAAAGGTGCGCCGCCTGTACATTGAAGATGGCGCTGACATCAAGAACGAACTGTATGTGTCCCTGGTCACCGACCGTGGCACGCAGAAAGTGGCGCTGATCGCTTCCAGCGAAGGCGGCATGGACATCGAGGAAGTGGCCCACTCCACGCCCGAGAAGATCATCACCGAGATGATCGACCCCCTGACCGGCATCACGCCCGAGCAGTCCAAGAAGGTGGCCGCAGCCATCGGCCTGACGGGTGCTTCGGTGGACCAGGCGGTGGACCTGTTCGCCAAGCTCTACAAGTGCTACATGGACACTGACGCGTCCCTGGTCGAGATCAACCCGCTGAATTGCGACTCCAAGGGCAACCTGATGGCCCTGGACGCGAAGTTCAACTTCGACGCCAACGCGCTGTTCCGTCACCCGGAAATCGTGGCCCTGCGCGACCTGGACGAGGAAGATCCGGCGGAAGTCGAGGCCTCCAAGTTCGATCTGGCCTACATCTCCCTGGACGGCAACATCGGCTGCCTGGTGAACGGCGCGGGCCTGGCCATGGCCACCATGGACACCATCAAGCTGTTTGGCGGCGAGCCGGCCAACTTCCTGGACGTGGGTGGCGGCGCCACCCCCGAGAAGGTCACCGAAGCCTTCAAGATCATGCTCAAGAACCCCAAGGTCAAGGGCATTCTGGTCAACATCTTCGGCGGCATCATGAAGTGCGACACCATCGCCACCGGCGTGATCACCGCCTGCAAGGCCGTGAACCTGCAGGTGCCGCTGGTCGTGCGCATGAAGGGCACGAACGAAGAGCTGGGCAAGAAGATGCTGGCCGAGTCCGGCCTGCCCATCATCAGCGCCGACACCATGGCGGAAGCCGCCACGAAGATTGTCGAAGCCGTCCGTTAAGCAGGCCCGGAGATAAAACATGTCGATCTACATCAACAAAGACACCAAGGTCATCACCCAGGGCATCACCGGCAAGACCGGTCAGTTCCACACGGAAAAGTGCCAGGAATACGCCAACGGCAAGAACTGCTTCGTGGCGGGTGTGAACCCCAAGAAGGCCGGCGAGAAGATTTTTGACATTCCAATCTTTGGGTCGGTCAAGGACGCCGCCAAGGAAACCGGTGCTACCGTCTCCGTGATCTACGTGCCGCCCGCAGGCGCGGCCGCCGCCATCTGGGAAGCCGTCGAGGCCGACCTGGACCTGGCGATCTGCATCACCGAAGGCATTCCCGTGCGCGACATGCTTGAAGTGCGCAACAAGATGAAGGCCAAGGAAGCCGCCGGCGGCAAGCGCACGCTGCTGCTGGGCCCCAACTGCCCTGGCCTGATCACGCCGGACGAGATCAAGATCGGCATCATGCCCGGTCACATCCACAAGAAGGGCCGTGTGGGCGTGGTGAGCCGTTCCGGCACGCTGACCTACGAAGCCGTGGCACAGTTGACCGAACTGGGCATCGGCCAGTCGTCCGCCGTCGGCATCGGCGGCGACCCGATCAACGGCCTCAAGCACATCGACGTGATGAAGGCTTTCAACGACGATCCTGATACCGACGCCGTGATCATGATTGGCGAGATCGGCGGCCCCGACGAGGCAGAAGCTGCCCGCTGGTGCAAGGCCAATATGAAGAAGCCCATCGTGGGCTTCATTGCCGGCGTGACCGCTCCTCCGGGCAAGCGCATGGGCCATGCGGGTGCGCTGATCTCCGGCGGCGCCGATACGGCGGACGCCAAGCTGGCCATCATGGAAGAGTGCGGTTTCACCATTACCCGCAATCCTTCCGAGATGGCTCGCCTGCTCAAGGGCCTGCTGTAATCTGCGAGCGTGGCGCGGTGTAGCGCGCCAGGTTACGCAAAATTACGCACGCGCGCGAGGGTCGTCCCTCTCTACACTGTCGGTTCCAACACAAAAGAAACGCCAGCTTGGTTTACCCAGGCTGGCGTTTTCGATTCATAACACTGGAGCCATCAATGGAGTACTTGAGCAATGCCGATTTCTGGATCGGCCTGGTGAAGATCGTCTGGATCAACATCATTTTGTCGGGCGACAACGCTGTCGTCATCGCCTTGGCGGCGCGTTCGCTGCCTCCGCAGCAGCAGAAGAAGGCCGTCATGTTCGGCTCCGGCGCGGCGGTGGTGTTGCGCATCGTATTGACGGTAGTGGCGGCCAAGCTGCTGGAGCTGTCCTTCCTGCAGATCGTCGGGGGCTGCCTTCTGCTGTGGATTGGGTATCAACTCCTCACGGGCGAAGAGGAAGATGACGGTGCTTCCAAATCCGCAGGGGGCATGTTCGCGGCCATCCGCACCATCCTGATTGCCGACCTGGTGATGAGCCTGGACAACGTCATAGCCGTCGCCGCGACGGCCCAGGGGAACATGGTGCTGCTCGTCCTGGGGCTGGCCATCAGCATACCGCTGGTGATCTTCGGCTCCACCCTGATGATCAAGCTCATGGAACGCTTTCCCGTCATCGTCACGCTGGGGGCCGCGTTGATCGGTTGGGTGGGAGGCGAGACCATCGTCAACGACAACTTGCTCCACGATTACGCGATTGGGCACCCGTGGCTCCACTACGTAGCCGCCATAGCGGGCGCCGTGCTGGTGGTGATGGTGGGCAAGCTGGCGCAATCCCGCGGCGAACCTCGGCAGGCGTGAAAAGTCTGGCGCGCGGTAGTGCGACGGGAATGTGCCGCGACCTGACGGACATGTCCTTGAAGTAGCAAAAATGGCAGGCAAGAAGGGGCTGCGTAGGGCCTCTTTTGCAACACACGTCAACGGGCCTGGCTTGCATGCGTTCAACATCATGACGGACCTATCGCCCGGTGCGCCTCGACTATGATGCGCAGTCCCGCAATGCCGGTTGTGAGGGATATGCAGCGATGCCCTCCTCAACCGCATGTAAAGCGTCTTCGCGTGAGGCGTATCGCGGGAGTCTCTTATGAAACCTCTGCCGATGCTGAGCTACGAATTCTGCGCGTTGACGGACACGGGGCGGGTGCGCTCCAACAACGAAGACGCTGTGGCCATCCATGAGACGGTGCAGATGGTCATTCTGGCCGACGGCATGGGGGGCTACAACGCGGGCGAGGTGGCTGCCGGGATGGCGATCACCTACATCGGCACCGAGATGGTCCGCTGGCTGCAAGGCGATGGCTCCGCGGCATCGCCTTCGGATGTACGGCATGCACTAGAGGCCTGTGTGGACAATGCGAACCACGCGATCCTCGGCGCCTCGATGTCCAACCCGCAGTACCTGGGAATGGGTACCACGCTGGTCGTCGGCGTGTTCCGTGACGACCGGCTCATTCTCGGCCACATCGGTGATTCGCGCTGCTACCGGTGGCGCGAGGGCCTCTTGCGGCAGATCACGCGCGACCACTCGTGGTTGCAGGAGCAGATCGACCTGGGACTGCTCACACCGGCACAAGCAGCCGTTTCGGGGCAGCGCAACCTGGTTACACGGGCGCTGGGAGTGGATGTGTCCGTGCACATAGAAATCAACGAATTTCCTGTCGAGCCCGGTGACTTGTTCATTCTTTGCTCCGACGGCCTGACGGATATGTTGAGTGACGAAGATTTGGCCGAACTGGCGCGGATGCCCATTGCGCTACAAGATAAAGCGGCGCGCATGGTGGCCATGGCCAACGCCATGGGAGGGCGGGACAACATCAGCGTAGTGCTGGCGCAAACGCAACTCGCTCAGGACGCCAAAAAACGCGGCGGCCTCATGGCGCGCCTGCTGCGCACCTCGTGACCCTTCCACCAAGCTCAGTCCGACCGCCAGGGCTTCAATTGCCTGTGCCCGGAAATTGCTACTTCCCTCTACTAGCTAAGTTGTTTGGATAAGGAAAAGTGATCATGCCCAGAATGGTCGTGTCGATCGATGGAGTTGTCATCAAGGAAGTTACCTTCACCAAGGAACGCACAACGGTAGGCCGCCGCCCCTACAACGACGTGGTCATCGACAACCTTGCCGTCAGTGGTGAACATGCGGTCTTCCTCATGAATGGGGACGATGTAGAAGTGGAAGACCTGGGCAGCACCAATGGCACCTATGTCAATGGCAAGGCCATCAAGCGACAGCCTTTGCGCAACGGCGACACGGTGGAATTGGGGAAGTACAAAATCCGCTTCCTGCACGAAGAGCCTGGTCACGACTATGAGAAGACGATGGTCTTTAAGCCGGGCATGTTGCCGCCGCTGGCCAAGCCTGCGGCCTCTGCTCCAGTCGTGCTGAGCGCCGCCGTACGGGTGATGAACGGCCCCGCCGCTGGCCGTGAGGTGGCGCTGACAAAAGTGGTTACCACCATTGGCAAGCCCGGCGTGGCCGTGGCTTCCATTACCAAGCGGCACAGCGGCTTCGTCCTGGCTCATGTGGAGGGGGGTGACTTTCCGTTGCTGAACGGGGCCCCGGTGGGGGGGAGTCCCGTCACCCTCAAAAATGGCGACCGCATCGCGCTGGCCAGTACCGAGATGGAGTTTGTGCAAGGCTAGAGCGTGCAGAGGGCAACGCTAGTGTGGCGATCATTAGCGCTTCGCTTTTAAAAGCCGTTAGCGCCTGATGGGAGAAGGGGTGCTGCCGCGGGTCGCAGAATGCCACGCTGCTTCTAACAGACCGAATTGCGTAGTTCTCCACGTAGAACACCTTAGGGTGACAAATGTGTCGACGTGTGACCGATTGGTTAGGTTTTTCCTTTGCTGGGTCAAGGAAACTGGTGAAAAATGTCGCGCACTGCAACGTTTGGTTGCATTTTGATGTTGGCACAGAAGCTGCTCAAGTGTTTTCAACCCGCAGGATTCGTCTGCGGGGGCTATTACCTAATTCTGAGGAGGATTTATGAAGCGTACCCTGCAACAAGGTTTCACCCTGATCGAATTGATGATCGTGGTGGCCATCATCGGTATTTTGGCCGCCATTGCGCTGCCTGCTTATCAAGACTATACGATCCGTACCAAGGTTTCTGAGGGCTTGGTTCTGGCTTCTGGTCAAAAGCCCATCGTTGCAGACAATGCGGCTAATGCCACGCCTGATGCATCAGGTGGTTTGTTCGCCAGCATGGAAACGGCTGCGCCAGGTGCTGCTGCTGCGCCTTGCAATGCCGCAGGTACTTGCAGTCTGAATGGCGGAACAACTGCTGCTCCTCTGACGAAGAATGTCGAGAGCATTGTTGGCACCACGGCTGATGGCCATATGGTGATTTCGTACACGCCCGCTCTGGTGCCAGCTGCAAGCAACATTCTGGAATTGTGGCCTACTGCTAACGGCGCCGTTTTGGCCGCAGGTACGCCTCCGAATGGTCCACTGAAGTGGACTTGCTACACGGCGGGCAAGGCTGCAGTTGATGGTGCTACGAACGGCGCCACGCTGCAGCCCAAGTATGCACCTGCTGAGTGCCGTTAATACCTGTGTGATGGGCTGATTTCAGCCCAACAAAAAGGGCTCCGGGAAATCGGGGTCCTTTTTTCTTTTGGCTTTCCGTCATGATGGTCCGTTTTCTCAAATCCCAGGCAACCGCCCGTGCAGTACTGATCCATTTTGGAATTAGTGCGTGCATTGCTTTGCTCATGGCTTTTGTTGTTTTTGGCCTATGGTTTGGTGCGCCTTTCCGTACATTAGCCGGGGGGCTACATCTATTCTGGTTGCTGATCGGTGTAGACGTTGTCTGCGGTCCGCTGCTTACTGCTGTTCTATTCAATCCGTCGAAGTCGCGTCGTGAATTGACACTAGACCTTTCATTGGTGGCGCTGTTGCAAATTGCAGCCCTTGCCTACGGTGTATATAGCATTGCATTAGCGCGCCCAGTGGTGGTAGCAGCCGAGGTTGATCGTTTTGTGGTTGTTTCGGCGGTCCAGATTAACCGCGATGATTTGCACGAGGCGCCTACCCAGTTTCGCAAATTGTCGTGGACGGGGCCTGTGGTGTTGGGCATCCGAGCACCGCGCGATGGCGATGACACACTTCGCAGCATTGAACTGTCATTGCAGGGTATGGAGCCCAGTGTGCGTCCTGGTTGGTGGCAAAACTATGAGGAAAGTCGCCTCGCAGTCCAATCACGTATGAAACCTATTACGGCCTTGCGGGCTGCGAGGCCCCCGGAAGAACAGACGGCTATTGATATTGCTGTTCAAAAAACTGGGCAACCAATGGATAATATCCACTACATGCCACTTGTCAGTTCAAAGTCGTTGGATGACTGGATTATCTTGCTGGACAAGGAAGCCAATATTGTCGGTCAAGCGCCTGTCGGAGGTTTTGAGTAAACAATATCGAACTCGAAGAAACAGAGCGCGCACAGTTAAAGCACGCGCGGCTAATCTAGACAGCCGCAGCACACAAGTTTTACTGATGGAAGAGGATTTGCCATTCAGGCCATAAAACTACCCGATTTCCCGCCGTGCTTCTCCAGCACCCTGACCCCCGTCATCACCATCCGCTTGTCCGCCGCCTTACACATGTCATAAACGGTGAGCAGCGCTACCTGCACGGCGGTCAGGGCCTCCATCTCCACCCCGGTAGGCCCCACCGTTTCCACCGTAGCCGTGCATTGCACAGCGCTGTCGGAAGGCAGCAGTTCGAACTCCACGGCCACGCGGGTGAGGGCCAAGGGGTGGCATAGCGGGATCAGCTCGCTGGTCTTCTTGGCTGCCATGATGCCGGCGATGCGCGCTACGCCGAGCACGTCGCCCTTCTTGGCGGTGCCCGACTCGACCAGCGCCAGTGTGGCGGGCTGCATCTCGATGCGGCCCGTGGCAATGGCCACGCGGTGCGTGGCCGGTTTGGCGCCGACGTCCACCATGTGGGCTTGGCCTTGGGCGTCGAAGTGGGTGAGGGGAGAGGGGGACGTTGTCATAAGGCGGGTTTACAACCGGGTGCGAAACATTCCAATGGCCGGGGCATCATACGGCCATGTGCAGATGGCCGCGATTGATGGCCGGCCCGTTCCCGCGGGTGGAGGAGTTTTGTGCAAGGTTCTCTACAAAATTGGCTCCCAGCGCCCAGCTGGAAAGCGCTGACAGCTTCTTTTTTTATAGCATTTGGCTCCCTGCAAGCACCGGCTGTGGTGGCACAGCCATCGCTGCCCACACTGGGAGACGGCCTGGAGATGACGACCAGTGCCGAGCGCAAGCTGGGCGACCGCATCATCCGCGAGCTGTACCGCGACCCGGATTACATCGATGACGCGGTGCTGAATGAGTATGTGCAGGGCCTGTTTCAGCCACTGGTGCAGGCTGCCAAGGCGCGGGGGGAATTGTCGCCCGAACTCGAGGAACGCTTTGCCTGGGAGATCTTGCTGGGCCGCGACCGTACGGTGAACGCATTTGCCCTGCCGGGCGGCTACTTCGGCGTGCATCTCGGGCTGATCGGTGTGGTGAGCACGCGCGACGAACTCGCGTCGGTGCTGGCACACGAACTCAGCCATGTCACCCAGCGCCATATTTCACGCCTGATCGCGCAGCAGGGGCGGCAGACGCCGCTGATGCTGGGTGCGCTGATCCTCGGCGCGCTGGCGGCGAGCCGCAGCCCCGATGCGGCCCAGGCCCTGATGGTGGGCGGGCAGGCGCTGGCCGTGCAGAGCCAACTGAACTTCTCGCGCGACATGGAGCGCGAGGCCGACCGTGTGGGCTACGGCCTGATGGCGCCCGCCGGCTTTGCGCCGCAGGGCTTCGTGGGCATGTTCGACAAGCTGCAGCAGGCCAACCGCATCAACGACAACGGCAGTTGGCCCTACCTGCGCAGCCACCCCTTGACCACGCAGCGCATTGCGGACATGCACAGCCGCATTCCGCCGGGTGCGGCGCAGCCCGCGCAGGCTACGCTGGAGCACCTGATGATGGCTGCGCGCGCGCGCGTGCTGATGCGCCCCGGTGTCGACGCTTGGCGACAGTGGGTTGCCGAGCCGCAGGACGCCGGCTTTGCCGCACGGCCCGCACGGCAGCGGGTGGCGGCCTGGTATGCGGCCACCCTCAGCGCGGTGCAGTTGGGCGACATGGCGGCTGCGCGCAAGGCGTTGCGTGCGCTGCAGTCCAGCGCAGGTACCGATGCTGCCGCGTTGCGCCAGGCGCGCCTGCTGGGTGCCGAGCTGGAGCTGGCTGCGGGCGACGCGCCCGCGGCGCTGACGTACCTGCAGGGCAGCGTCGTCACGGAAGGCAGCGGTGTGCCCAGCGCGCCCGCGCCCGCACGGCCAGAGATGCTGCTGCGCACCCAGGCCCTGCTGCGCACGGGCGCGGCAGGCGAGATGGCGGGGCCCTTGCAGACCTGGGTAGCCACGCATCCTCGGGACGCGACCGTCTGGCAGGCGCTGGCGCAGGTATGGCAACAGCAGGGGCAGCCTCTGCGCGCGGTGCGCGCCGAGGCCGAGGCACACGCTGCACGCTATGACTACGCGGCTGCGGTGGACCGTTTCAAGGCGGGGCAGGACCTTGCGCGGCGCAGCAGCGCGGCGGGGGACTACATCGAAGCGTCGATCATCGACACGCGGCTGCGTGCGGTGGAGTCACTTCTTAAGGAACAGGCCGCCGAGCGCTGATTCGATCAGCATGCCCAGCAGGGAGTAGATCAGCGAACCGATCAGCGCGGCGGTAAAGCCGTGTACCTGGAAACCGTCGCCCAGCACCGACGCGGCGGCCCAGAACATGAGCGCGTTGATCACGAAGAGGAACAGCCCGATGGTGACGATGGTCACCGGCAGCGTCAGCACCACGAGGACCGGGCGCAGCACCACGTTGAACAGGCCGATCACAAAGGCCGCGATCAGCGCAGCGCCGAAGCTGCGCACCTCCACGCCGCTGTAGAGGTAGGCCACGCAAAGCAGGGCGGCCGCGCTCAGCAGCCATTTGAGCAGTAGTCGCATGGCGCGCAGCATAGCACCGGGCCGGCGAATGCGCCGCGCCGCATGCGGCATGAGAGCGTGTAAAAAAAAGCCGGCCCATCTACGCTTGCACGCGATGGGCCGGCTGGGCTGAACCGTGGTTTTGCCGAGTCCTGCCGTGCCGATCAGTCGGCGGCCAGCATGAACAGCAGGCCCAGGCTGGCGAGCGAGCCGGGCACCGTCCAGCGCCGTGGCGGTTTGCGCACGATGACCGGCGCGGCGGCGGGCGCTGCGTCGGTCGGGGTGTTCACCTCCTGTTCCAGCTTGGGGCGACGGGCGTCTACCACCGTGCACGCGCCATGCTCGGACTGCAGCTGCGCCAGCAGCTCGGGCAGCGGCCCCTTGGCCAGTACCGTGCTGATGGGCGCACCCTCTGCCCGCAGCCAGGGCTGCAGCTGCGCAAACAGCTTGTCCGCCCATTTGGCGCGCCAGTTCTCGCGTGCGCTATGGCTCACCCATTTGCTAATGCGGTGCGTCATGCGCGGTGCGCAGGCCACCAGCACCCAGTGGATCGTGCCCGCAGTGGCGGGGGTCGCCAGCGGCTCCAGGACTTGCCGCGCGTAGGCTGCGTCGTCCACATACACGATGACCTTGTCCATGGCGGATCTCCTGTCGGGCCTATGGGTGCGTGTGCAGGAAGGCCTGTTTCAGCCGTGCTGTGCAGGGGCCGTCTTGCCGCGCTGCGCGACGATGGCCTTGCCGACCACCAGCACCAGCAGGGCGCCGGCCACGCTGGCGGCGTACTTCAGAGTGTCGGACTGCTCCAGCTTGAACATCCACTGCCACTTGTCGGGGTTGGCCAGCGCGGGGTCGGAGACCAGCATGCCGCCGGCGATCCAGCCCAGCAGCATGCCGCCGGCGGTGATGATGACCGGGAAGCGCTCCATGAGCTTGATGACCAGTTGGCTGCCCCACACGATGATCGGGATGGAGATCAGCAGGCCCAGCACCACCAGCAGCAGCGAGTGGTCGCCCGCGTTCTGCGCGGCGCCGGCAATGGCGATCACGTTGTCCACGCTCATCACCAGGTCGGCCACGATGATGGTCTTGATGGCGGCCAGCAGCTTGTCGCTCTCGGCCACGCTGCCGTGGCCGTCCTCGTCGGGGGCCAGCAGCTTCACGCCGATCCACACCAGCAGGATGGCGCCCACCACTTTCAGGAAGGGCAGGTTCAGCAGCGTCATCGCGAAGGCAATCAGGACCACGCGCAGGATGATGGCGCCCGCCGTGCCCCAGATGATGCCCTTGGTGCGCTGCGCGGGCGGCAGCTTGCGGCAGGCCAGGGCGATCACCACGGCGTTGTCACCACCGAGTAGGATGTCGATGATGATGATCTGCCCCAGTGCAACCCAGAACTCGGGTGAAGTCAGAAATTCCATAAAGTCCTCGTTATCAGTAACCGAAAGGAGGCCCGCAGCCACTGTAGGTGGCGGTGGGCGGCTCCGCAAGAGAGACACTGCACGGTGACCAGGGACTCGTCCACCCGCGTGGGTTGCGACGCGCGAAGAGGTAAGGACGGCCTTGATCAGCCCCGCAGGGCCATCAAAGGTCTTGCTCAGCCCGCGTGCGATGCGTGGCGCATGCCGGGCCCGGGCTGCCGGAAGCGGTGCGCTTCGTACTGACGACAGACCGAGAGCCTCCGCACCCCGGGGCGATGGCCGTCAGGACTTGGAGGTCAGGAGCTACTCCCCTTCGAACCTGCGATTGGAACATGCCACGAGGGCGGCGCGCAAGCGGCAGGCGTTTTTTGCGCAAGGCGGTTTGAAGAAAATGTTGCCAGATGCGCGACGGAATATGCCTGTCATGCTATTTAAAACATAGCGAATGGCCCTGGCGACCCCGCCGCCATGCGCATGGAACACACCGGGACGGGCGGTATCATCGGCGCGCCCCTACCTGCCATGTCCTGCATCCACGTCGCCGATATCGAAGCCGCCATCAACCATTGGCGCGCCCGCGCCCCATCGCCCGATGGCGTGGGACTGGCGCCGGAAATCGAGGCGCTGGCCGAGGTGTATGGCCGCATGGTGTTTGCGCGGGCCGAGGACGTGGCGCCGCAGCAGATGCCCGCCGCGGCGCTGGCGGCGTGGCTGGCCTGGTACGAGACCACACCCGACACACCGTGCATCGCCATCTGCTCCACCAGCCAGGGGGATGAATGGTGCAAGGGCTGCGGGCGCAGCTTTGCCGAGGTGCAGCACTGGTTGGCGATGAGCCCGATGGACAAGCGCGCCGTGTGGCGGCGCATCACCCGCGAGGGCGTGGCGCTGCGCTTCACGCGCTATGCCGAACGTGCGGCTGAGCGCCCCGCCGATTGCGCCGGCGGCGCTCCCGGCGCTGGTTGACCGGCTTTACGGCGGGGCGCGCGCCGGCTAAGGTGGCCGCATGCTGCGTTTGACCCAGGCCCCCGATATCGCCATGGCCACGCTGTGGCGCGACCTGCTGTGCGAGGCCGGCATGCCCGCCAGCGTGCAGCGCCAGCATCTGGGCGCGGCGGCGGGCCACCTGCCGCCAGGAGAGTGCCTGCCCGAGATCTGGCTCACGTACCCCGAACATGCAGAACGCGCCCGTGCGCTGTTGCGGGAGTTCCAGCATCTGCCGCAGCGCCAGTGGCGCTGCCACGCGTGCGGCGAGGCGATCGAGGGCGGCTTCGAACAGTGCTGGAATTGCGGCGCCTTGATGCCGCAGTAGATTGCTATTTATTCAGGAGCTGCTGGCGCTTGTTGGTCGGGCGCTAGAGGTGTTTTTTGCTCAAAACGCCACGTTACTTCCAGCGCAGCGGTTCCACATGCACGCTGCCCAGGGTGCTGCTCAGCGTGAGGCCGCCTTCCTGTACTGTCGCCTGCAGCTGCATGCTGCGCTCGGCCAGTGTCGCCAGTTGCTGGGCGGCGTCGGCGGGCAGGCGCCAGACCTGCAGCTTGTCCAGCCGCGTGAGCTTGTTCTCGATGCCCTTCCACCACACCTCGGCTGCGTGGTGAAAACAATAAACGATGACCGCATCGGATTTGCTGCAGGCCTTGGTCAGCGGCTTGTCCTCGGGCTGCCCGACCTCGATCCACAACCGCTTGCGACCCGTGAAGTCGGTCAGCGATACGTCCGGGTCCTCCGGATCGGACAGGCCCGCGCCGAACGCCAGCGTGCCATCGCCCTGGCAGGTGTCCTGCAGTTCATGGGCCTGCAGCGCCAAGGCGGCCAGCCGCACCATCATGCGCTCGTCGGTCTCGCTGGGGTGGCGCGCCAGGGTGAGTGCATGGTCGGCGTAGTAGCCGTGGTCGATGTCCGCGATTTGCAGGTTCGCCTTGAAGATGGTGGACTTGAGGGCCATGGGATGCTTTCAAAATGAGAGCTGCCCGCGCTTGACTGGCAAGCGCGGGCAGGCAAAAAGGCTCAAACCGGCTGGATCAGACGCGGCGCGCCAGCTCGGCCGCCTTGCCGGTATAGCTGCCCGGCGTCATGGCCAGCAGGCGGTCCTTGTCGGCTTGGGGGATCTCCAGGCCGTTGATCAGCGCGTGCAGCGCCTCGGCCGTCACGGTCTTGCCGCGCGTGACTTCCTTGAGCTTCTCGTACGCGCCCTGCACGCCGTAGCGGCGCATCACGGTCTGGATGGGCTCGGCCAGCACTTCCCAGCTGGTGTTGAGGTCGTCGGCCAGGGCTTCTTCGTTCAGCTCCAGCTTGTTCAGGCCGGTCATCAGCGAGGTATAGGCCAGCGCGGCGTAGCCCAGCGCCACACCGATGTTGCGCAGCACGGTGCTGTCGGTGAGGTCGCGCTGCCAGCGGCTGATGGGCAGCTTTTCGGACAGGTGCCTGAGCAGCGCATTGGCCAAGCCCAGGTTGCCCTCGGCGTTCTCGAAGTCGATGGGGTTGACTTTGTGGGGCATGGTGGACGAGCCGATCTCGCCCGCCTTGAGCTTTTGCTTGAAGTAGCCCAGGCTCACGTAGCCCCAGATGTCGCGCGAGAGGTCCACCAGGATGGTGTTGGCGCGGGCGATGGCGTCGAACAGCTCGGCCATGTAATCGTGCGGCTCGATCTGGATGCTGTAGGGCTGGAAGGTGAGGCCCAGGCCCAGCGGCTCGGGCGTCTCCACGACCTTGCGGCTGAAGGCTTCCCAGTCGAAGTCGGGCCAGGCCGACAGGTGGGCGTTGTAGTTGCCCACGGCGCCGTTCATCTTGCCCAGGATCTTCACCGCCGCGATGCGCTCGCAGGCCGCCTGCAGGCGCACGACCACGTTGGCCAGCTCCTTGCCCACCGTGGTGGGGCTGGCGGTCTGGCCGTGGGTGCGGCTGAGCATGGGCACGTCGGCAAACTGGTGGGCCATCTCGCGCAGCTTGAGCACGATGCGGTCCAGGCCCGGCAGGATGACCTGGTCGCGGCCCGAGCGGATCTGCAGCGCATGGCTGGTGTTGTTGATGTCCTCGCTGGTGCAGGCGAAGTGCACGAACTCGGCAGCCTTCTCCAGTTCGGGGCGGGCCTCGAACTTGGACTTGATCCAGTATTCCACGGCCTTCACGTCGTGGTTGGTGGTCTTCTCGATGTCCTTGATGGCGGCCGCGTCGGCCTCGGAGAAGTTCTTCACCAGGCCCAGCAGGTAGGCGCGCGCGCCGGTGGACAACGGCTTGAATTCGGCAAAGCCCGCGTCCGACAGCGCGATGAACCAGGCCACCTCCACCTGCACGCGGCGGTGCATGTAGCCGTGCTCGCTCATGATGGGACGCAGGGCGGAGAGTTTGGCGGCGTAGCGGCCGTCAAGGGGCGACAGGGCGGTGATGGTGGACAGGCTCATGGGCCGTCATTGTAGGTGGGCGCCTGGAATGCCGAAGGGCCGCGGCCGGCCGGCGCGCCCGCCCCTAGAATCGCGCTCACCCGACCAACCCCATCCCCCTAGGCGCTGCACACCACCATGAAACTGATCGGATCGAATACGAGCCCCTACGTGCGCAAGGTGCGCGTGGTGCTGGCCGAGAAAAAGCTGGATTACCAGTTCATCGAGGAGAACGTGTGGGCCGACGACACGGCCATCAGCGCGTCCAACCCGCTGGGCAAGGTGCCCTGTCTGATCATGGAGGGCGGTGAGGCGGTGTTCGATTCGCGCGTGATCGTGGAATACCTGGACACGCTGTCCCCCGTGGGCAAGCTCATTCCCGCCCTGGGGCGCGAGCGCGCCGAGGTCAAGACCTGGGAGGCGCTGGCCGACGGCCTGCTGGACGCCGCCATCCTCGCGCGCCTGGAGGCCACCTGGGCCGGGCGTCAGGACGGCGAGCGCAGCCAGGCGTGGATCGACCGGCAGCTCGCCAAGGCGCGCGCCAGCCTGCAGTCCATGAGCAAGGGGCTGGGCGACAAGCCTTATTGCAGCGGCATCCACCTTACGCTGTCGGACATTGCCGTCGGCAGCGCGCTCGGGTGGCTGGAGTTCCGCTTTCCTGACATCGCCTGGCGCACGGACCATCCCAACCTGGCCCGCCTGATGGACAAGCTGATGCAGCGCCAGAGTTTCATCGACACCCAGCCGCGCTGAACCGCCGACCCACTGGGCCTAAAGAAAAAGCGCGCCTTCCGTGAGGAAGTGCGCGCTTTTTGCTGCGGAATAAAAAAAGTTGCGAAGCGCCCCGAAACGAATGAAGAGAGGGAGGGAGGAGAAGCGCCCCAGGGTTGCAACCAGGCCGGGCCTGGAAGGCTTCGCAACGTTAAAAACGGTTATCGGATCACGCCGCGATGGACTCGCGGCCACGGTTAACTCCTAGAGTGGAGGTGATGGTAAAAAGTTCCAGATCTCACCCATAAAAAATTTCAAAAAAATTTCACCAAGCCTCAACGCGGCGCCGCCAGTTGCTGCTCGATGGCCTGGATCAGCGCTTTGCTGTGGGGTTCCACCGAACTTCCGTAGCTTCCCACCACCTTGCCCGAACGGCTGACCAGGTACTTGTGGAAGTTCCACCGTGGCGTCTGCCCCGCGGACGCTGCGGCGAGCTGGCGGTACAGCGGCAGGGCTTCGCCGCCCTTCACGTGGCTCTTGGCAAACAGCGGGAAGCGCACGCCAAACGTGTTTTCGCAGAACTGGGCGATCTCGGTGTTACTGCCGGTTTCTTGTGCAAAGTCGTTCGACGGAAAGCCCAGCACCACCAGCCCTTGGTCGCGGTAGCGTGCGTACAGCTCTTCCAGGCCCTGGTATTGGCCGGTGAAGCCGCAGTAGCTGGCCGTGTTGACCACCAGCAGCACCTTGCCGGCGTATTGGCACAAGGCCTGCGGCGCCTCGTCCTGCAGGCGCGGCACGGTGTGCTGCAGCAGGGCGGGGCAGGCCTGGGCGTCTACTGCGGGAGTCGCCGCAACATCCGCCGCCTGGGCGGCGGGGCCCAGCAGCGTGGCGCATAGGAGCAGCGGCAAGGTCAGGCGTGGCATGGTGCAGGGATGGCGGGGAGGGCAAAAGCCCGTACACGCCGCCATTGCACCATGTCTGCAGGCGGCGAAAAAGTTTTTGGCTATCGACCATGCTGAAAGCATGGGTTTCACCTTGTTGCGATCTGACCGCCCTCGATGTCGCGTAATTGCTATTAAAAATATAGCTTCCAGCGCTTGCTGTAAAAGCGCTGGAGCCCTAAAACACGCTAGACCCTAGCTGGGTGCCCGGGCCTCGCCTGCCTGCGCCTCGCGCGCATGGGGACGACGCAGTACCCGGTGGCGCAGCCATTGCTCGAAGTCGTCCACATAGGTGAACACCGCCGGCACCACCAGCAGGCTGAGCACCGTGGAGGTGATGAGGCCGCCGATCACGGCCACGGCCATGGGGGAGCGGAAGCTCATGTCCGCGCCGCCCAGCGCCAGGGCAATGGGCATCATGCCGGCGCCCATGGCCAGCGTGGTCATGATGATGGGGCGCGCGCGCTTGTGGCAGGCGTCCAGCAGCGCGTCCATGCGGCTCATGCCGTGGCGCCGCGCCACGATGGCGTATTCCACGAGCAGGATGGAGTTCTTCGTGGCGATGCCCATGAGCATGATGAGCCCGATGAGCGACGGCATGGAGAAGCTCTTGCCGGCCAGCAGCAGCGCCACGAACGCCCCGCCCAGCGACAGCGGCAGCGCCGCGAGGATGGTGACCGGCTGCAGGAAGTCCTTGAACAGCAGCACCAGCACGATATAGATGCACACCACGCCGGTGAGCATGGCCAGGCCGAAGCTGGCGAACAGCTCACCCATCATCTCGGCGTCGCCCACGTCGATCAGGCGCACGCTGGCAGGCAGGCCCCGTACTGCGGGCAGCTGGCGCACGGCCTCGGTCACCTCGCCCAGGCCGCGCTCGCCCAACTCGATCTCGAAGTTCACGTTGCGCGAGCGGTCGTAGCGGCTGATGACCGCGGGGCCGCCGGCCAGCGACAGCTCGGCCACCTCGCCCAGGCGCACCGGGCCGTGCGCGCCGGGCACCGTGAGGCGCTCCAGCACCGACAGGTCTTCGCGCGCAGCATCCTCCAGGCGCACGACGATGGGCACCTGCCGCTGCGCCAGGTTGAGCTTGGGCAGGTACTGGTCGTAGTCGCCCACGGTGGCCACGCGCAGCGTCTCGGCGATGGCGCTGCTGGTGACCCCCAGGTCGGCGGCGCGGGCGAAGTCGGGGCGCACGGCGATCTCCGGGCGCACCAGGCTGGCCGTGGAGCTCACGCCGCCGATGCCCGCGATGGTGCGGATGTCCCGCTCCACCGCGCGGGCGGCGGCCGCGAGCGCCTGCGGGTCTTCGCTGGCCAGCGCCAGGATGTACTTGTCGTTGGAGCCGCCCAGGCCCACCTTCACGCGCACGCCGGGCAGCTCTTGCATGGCGGCGCGCAGGCGCTGCTCGATCTCCTGCTTGCGCGGGCGCTCGCCCCGCGGCGTCATGCGCAGCGTGAGCGTGGCCTTGCGCGGGTCGCCCGCGCCCGCGCCGGCGAACGGGTCGGCCCCGGCCGAGCCCCCGCCGATCGTGGTGTAGATGCTCTCCACATGGCCCACGCCCATGGCGCGCTCGGTGGCCAGGGCCACCACGGCGCGCGTGTCGGCCAGCTTCGCGCCGGGCGGCAGCTCCAGCGTGACCTGGGTCTGGGCGTTGTCGTCCGCCGGGATGAAACCCGAGGGCAGTAGCGGGATCAGCGCCAGGGAACCGACGAAGAACAGCAGCGCGCCCAGCAGCGTGAGGACGCGATGCTTCAGGCACCAGTGCGAGGCACGCATGTACGCGGCCAGCCAGCGCGGCTCCTTCTCGTGGTCCACCATGGGCTTCATGATGTAGGCGGCCATCATCGGCGTGAGCAGGCGCGCCACGACCAGCGAGGCGAACACCGCCAGCGCCGCCGTCCAGCCGAACTGCTTGAAGAACCGCCCGGCAATGCCGCTCATGAACGCAGTGGGCAGGAACACGGCGATCAGCGTGAAGGTGGTGGCGATCACGGCCAGGCCGATCTCGTCGGCTGCCTCCATGGCCGCCTGGTACGGCGTCTTGCCCATGCGCAGGTGGCGCACGATGTTCTCCACCTCCACGATGGCATCGTCCACCAGGATGCCCACCACCAGTGACAGCGCCAGCAGCGTGATGATGTTGATGGAAAAGCCCAGCAGGTGCATGCCGATGAAGGCGGGTATCACCGACAGCGGCAGCGCCACGGCGGACACGATGGTGGCGCGCCAGTCGCGCAGGAACAGCCACACCACCACCACCGCGAGGATGGCGCCCTCGTACAGCAGCTTCATCGAGCTGTCGTACTCGTCCTGCGCGATGTCCACGAAATCCACCGTGCGCGTGAGCTGCAGGTGCGGGTGCTCGGCCATCAACTGGTCCAGCGCGCGCTGCACGCCCGCGCCCACCTCCACCTCGCTGGCGCCGCGGCTGCGCGAGACCTCGAAGCCGATGACCGGTTTGTCGCCCAGCAGCGCGGCGGTGCGTGGCTCGGCCACGGTGTCGGTCACGGTGGCCACCTGGTCCAGGCGGACATGGCGGCCGCCGGACAACGCGATCTCCAGCGCCGCGATCTCCTGCGCCGTCTGCACCGTGGCCAGCGTGCGTAGCGGCTGCTCGGCCCCGCCCAGCTCGGCGCGGCCGCCAGCGCTTTCCACCTGCACCTGGCGCAGCTGGCGCGAGACTTCGGCCGCGGTGGCGCCCAGCGCCTGCAGCTTGAGCGGGTCCAGCGCCACGCGCACCTCGCGCGCCACGCCGCCCACGCGGTTGACCGCGCCCACGCCGGGCACGGCCAGCAGCCGGCGCGTGAGGGTGTCGTCCACGAACCAGGACAGCGCCTCGTCGTCCAGCTGGTTCGAGGCGATGGCGAACGCCAGGATGGGCTGGCTGGACAGTTCCAGCTTGGTGATGATGGGGTCGCGCAGGTCCGCGGGCAGATCGGAGCGCACGCGCGAGACGGCCGAGCGCACGTCGTCCACCGCCTCCTGCACGGGTTTTTCGAGCTGGAACTCGGCCGCGATGGTGGCTGTGCCGTCGGTCAGCGTGGAGGTGATGTGCTTGAGCCCCTGGGTGGTGGCGATGGCGTTCTCGATCTTGCGCGCCACGTCGCTCTCCAGCTGCCCCGGCGCCGCGCCGGGCAGGGAGGCCGTGACCATGACCACGGGCAGGTCCATGTCGGGAAAGTTCTGCACCTTCATGGACCGGAAGGCCAGCAGTCCGGCCAGCGTGAGCAGCACGAACAGCATGGCCGCCGGGATGGGGTTGCGGATCGACCAGGCGGAGAGGTTCATGGTCGCTCCTTATTTGCTAGCTGCTTGCGCTTGAGGGACGGGCGCTGCAGCCTCTTTTGGTGCTGAATCTGCGGCAGGCGCAGCCTGCACGCGCACCAGGTCGCCGTCGTTCAGGAAGGCGCCGCCGCGCGCCACGATGCGCGCCTGGGGCGCCAGGCCCGAGGTGATGGCCACGCGCTCGCCGCTGCGCGCACCGGTCTGCACGCGGTGCATGGCCACGCGCGAGTCCGTGCCTACCTCGAACACGTGCGAGAAGCCGTCGCGCACCACCACGGCCGACAGGGGTACCAGCAGCGCGTCGCGCTCGCCCAGCAGGAACTCGCCGCGCGCGAACATGCCCGCCCTTATCTCGGGGTGCGCCGGCAGGTCCACGTACACCAGCGCATTGCGCGTCTGCGGGTCCACCGTCGGGGCCAGCATGCGCACCGTGCCTTCCACCTGCGCGCCGCTGGCGGCCGTCACCACCGCCTTGGCACCGGGACGGATGCGGGGCAACTCGCTGGAGGTGACCTCCGCGCGCCACTCCAGCCGGCCCTTGCGCACCATGCGAAACAGCTCGGTGCCTGCACCCACCACCGCGCCCACGGTGGCCGTGCGCGCGGAGATCACGCCACTGTCGGGCGCCAATACCTGGGTGTGTTTCAGGCGCAGCTGCTGGGCGTTGAGCGCCGCCTGTGCCGCCGCCACGCGAGCCTGCGCGGTCTGCGCGCCGGTGGCGTATTGCTGGATCTGCTGCTGGCTCAGTGCACCCGAGGCGCTCAGGGTGTTGGCGCGGTCGGCGTTGGCCTGCGCCTCGGCCTGGGCGGCGCGGGCCTCCAGCAGGCTGGCGCGGGCCTGGGCCACGTCGGCCTCGATGGTCTCGGGCGCGAAGGTGGCCAGCACCTGGCCGGCGCGCACCGTGTCGCCCACGTTCACGCGCACGTCGGTCAGCCGCAGGCCGCTCACCTCGGCGCCAATGCTGGCCTCCTGCCACGCGGCCACGTTGCCGTTGGCCGGCAGCCGCTGGGTCACGTTGCCGCGCTGCGGCTGGGTGGTGGCCACGGTGAGGGCGGGGCGCGGCCCCTCGGCCTGTGCGGAGTCCTCGGCATGGGTGGGGCCGCTGCCCAGCAGGACGGCGGTGGTCGCGGCAAGCCCCAGCAAAGCCAGGGCGATCAGGGTGCGGGTCGGTGTCAGGCGCGGCATGGCGGTCGAAAAGGATTTAGTGCGAAGAAGAAGGGGGGGTGGTGGCCGCCTGCGTGGAGGTCTGGGCCGCCGGCGCGTCGGCCTCGGGCGTCCAGCCGCCGCCGGCCGCGCGGTACAGCGCCACCCAGGCGGCCATGCGCTCTTGCTCCAGCGCGACCACGGCGGTGTCCGAGGCGAGGGCGGTGCGGCGGGCGTCCTCCAGTTCCACCAGGCTCGCCAGGCCAGCGCGCCAGCGCTCCTGCGTGGCGGTGAAGGAGCGGCGGTAGTCCTCGGCGGCGCGCCGGGCGTCGGTGCTGCGGCGCGCGGTGCTGTCCAGCCGCGCCAGGGCCTGCTCCACCTCGCTCACGGCCTGGCGCACCTGCGCGCGGTAGGCCTGCGCGGCGCTGTCGTAGCGCGCACGGGCGGCATCCACCTGCGCGGCGCGGCGACCGCCGTCGAACAGCGGCAGCGTGACGGCCAGCGGGCCGATGGACCAGGTGTTGCTGGTGGCTTGCACCCCCGCGGTGCGCACCAACCCGCGGCCAATGGTGCCGCTGAGCGTGAGGCGCGGGTAGCGCTGCGCCTGGGCGTCGCCCACCTCGGCACTGGCGGCCGCCACCTCGCGCTCGGCGGCGTACACGTCGGGCCGCTGCGCCAGCGTCTGCGCGGGCAGACCGTCGATGCTGAACAGCTGCTCGGGCGGGTGCAGCGGCGGCGCGGCAGCCAGCTGCGTGCGCAGCAGGGGCTCGTCGCGCCCGGTGAGGGCCACCAGTGTCTTGACGATCACCTCGCACTGCAGGCGCTGCTGCTCGGCGCGCACCGCGCTGTCGGCCTGGCTGGCCGTGGCCAGCGCGGCAGTGGCGGGGGCGGTGAAGCCGGCGCGTTCGCTCTCGCGCGTGAGGCGGGCCGTCTCGCCGCGCGAGCGCGCGTCGGCCTGCGCCACCTGCAACTGGCGCGCGCAGTGGTGCCAATTGCTGTACTGCAGAGCCGTCTCGGCCGCCACGGAAACGCGGGCCTCGTGCCACTGCGCCTGCGCACCGGCCAGGCGCTCGCGCGCGGCGTCCGCCACGGCGGCGTTGCGGCCGAACAGGTCGATCTCCCAGCCGGCCTGCAGCCCCGCCTGCGCGGTGGTGGCCACGCCGCGCACCTGCTCGTTGAAGCCGCGGCTGGCGCTGGCCTGCGCGTCCAGGCTGGGCAGCAGTGCCGCGCGTGCGGCCGTCTGCTGCGCGCGGGCCTGTGCCAGACGGGCGCCGGCCTCGGCCACCGTGGGACTGAGGGCCTGTGCGTCCACGATCAGCGCGCCCAGCAGCGGGTCGCTGTGGCGCTGCCACCAGTCGGCCAGATCGGCCACGCTGCCTTGGTGGGGCAGCGGTGCGTGCCAGGCGGCGGGCGCGGGCGCCTGCACGGCCGCGGGCGGGCGTTGCACGGCGCAGGCGGCCAGTGCCAGGGGCAGGGTGGAAAGCGCAAGGCGCTGGAGGACGGGGCGCTTCATGGTGCGGTAGACCTGCGGGCGGTGCGCCGGCGGGGGGTGGAAGAGGTCGAAGGGGAGGGCGAGGCTGGAGTAGAAGGGCGGACAGGCTGAGCGCGCGTACGCCGGCGCCGCTCGGTGGCCACCATGGCCATGGCGTAGTCGGCCAGGCGTTCCGCCCACTGGTCCACGGCCGCCGGGGATGCGAGCAGCTGTGGCTGCATGGCGCACACCACTTCCTGGTGGCTCCACAGCTGAAAGGCCAGTCCGGTGACGGTGAGCGTGAGGCGGTGCAGGTCGTCGTCGGCCTGCGGTAGCCCCAGGTGCCGGCACAGCAGCGCGGCCATGGCCTCGTTGGGTGCGCGCACGTCTTTTTCCAGCTCGATCTGCCACTGCGCCGTGGGCTCCAGCATTTCACGGATGTGCAGCCGCACCACCTGGCGTGCCATCTCGCCGTCGTGCAGCGGCCCCAGCGCGCCCTGGTAGAAGCAGTGCAGCGCGGCGCGCAGGGACAGGCCGGGGCGCATGAAGTCGGGCACCAGCGATTGCAGCGAGCCGAAGGGCGCGGAAAACAGCGCCGCGTACAGCGCGGCCTTGTCGCCGAAGTAGTAGCTCACCGAGGCCACGTTGACCTGGGCCTCGGCGGCGATCGCGCGGATCGAGGTCTTGGCGTACCCCTGTTCGGAAAACAGCTTGAGCGCCGCCATCAGCAGCCGGGTGCGCGCCGGCGGCGGGCTGTCACCGGTGGCGCCGGGGCGGGGGGGCGAGAGGGGGGCAGACGTCGTCATCGCGGCGCATTAGACCACGATGAATCAAACGTTTGTTTGATTTTTACGGGGCGCTACATCTGCGCACGAATGGAAATCCCATGTATCAAAAGTGCCTCTAGCGCTTTATGGATAAGCGCTAATAGCTATGAAAAATATAGCTAACTGCCGTAGTCCACTCAGCCGAACACGGCGCGCCACAGCGCGCGCACGGCGCCTTGCTCGGCGGCCAGCGTCTCGGGCGGCACGCGGGTGGGCTCTTCGTTGAGCCGCGCGCGGTGCTGCACGTGGCGCAGCGTGCGGTAGGCGTCGGCGGCGGCGCGGCCCACGCCCGCAGGCAACAGGCCGGCGGCCTCGGCGCGCTGCAGCAGCGCGATGTTGCCCACGTTGCCCTGCAGCTCGGGGTGCGCCGCGGAGTGCGCCAGCACCAGGTACTGCACGGCGAACTCGGCATCCACCATGCCGCCGGGGCTGTGCTTCACGTCGAACTGGTCCGCCGGCGCCGGGTGGGCGCTGCGCACGCGCTCGCGCATGGCGACGATCTCGCTGCGCAGCGCGGCGGCATCCCGCGGCGCGGTGATCACGGCCTGGCGCACGGCGTCGAAGCGCGCGTGCAGGCCTTCGCTGCCCATCACGAAACGCGCGCGTGTCATGGCCTGGTGCTCCCAGGTCCAGGCGGTGTTGCTGCCGCGCTGCTGCTGGTAGTCGGCATAGGCCTGGAAGCTGGTCACCAGCAGGCCCGAATTGCCGTTGGGCCGCAGGGCGGTGTCGATCTCGAACAGGTCGCCCTCGCCGGTCTTCACGGTGAGCCAGTTGATGAGCTTGCGCACGAAGGCGGCGTAGACCTCGGGGGCACGCTCGTCGTCGTCGTCGAACACGAAGACGATGTCCAGGTCGCTGCCGTAGCCCAGTTCCTTGCCCCCCAGCTTGCCGTAGCCAATGACGGCGAACTGCGGCTGCTCACGGTGGCGGTTGCGCAGCCGGCCCCAGCACCACTCGGCCGTGACGCGCAGCACGCTGTCGGCCAGCGCGGACAGGTCGTCCGCCACCTGCTCCACGGTGATGCGCCGCTCCACGTCGCGCGCCAGCGTGCGGAAGGTCTCGGCATGGTGGGCGCGGCGCAGCAGGTCGAGCAGGTTCTCGTCGTCGTCCTCGCCCGTGGACTGCAGCGCGGCCAGGCGCAGCCCCAGTTCGCGTTCGAAGTCGGCGGGCACGAAGCGCTCGGACAGCAGGGCGTCGCCCGCCAGCTCGTCGATCACCCCGGGGTGCTGCAGCATGTAGCGCGCGGGCCACCTGGCGGCGCCCAGCAGGTGCAGCAGATGCTCGTGCACCGAGGGGCGCTCCAGCAGCAGCGCCAGGTAGCTCTCGCGGCGCAGCAGTGGCTCCAGCCAGCCCACCAGGCGCACGGCGGCGTCCTCGTTGACCTGGCCCTCGGCCAGCCAGCGCCCGGTGCGTTGCACGATGCGAAACAGCCGTGCGCGCGCCTCATCGCGCAGGCCCTGCACGCGCGGATGGGTGCGCCACTCGGCCACGCGCTCGCGCACCTTGGCGGGCAGTTGCTCCAGCAGCGCCTCCAGGTCGGGGGCGGGCGACGCAGCCGCTGCGGCGCGCGGGCCGCCGCATCCGCCATTGCTGCATTGCTTGTGGCCCGTGCCGCCGAGCAGGATGTCGAACTCCTGGGCCACCAGTTCGCGGTGCGCGTCCAGCGCGCGCAGGAAGTCGCAGCAGTTCAGGCCCAGGGTGCGTGCGATCCAGGCCAGATCATCGTCGCGCGTGGGCAGCACATGGGTCTGCTGGTCGTCCAGGTACTGGATGCGGTGCTCCACGCGGCGCAGGAAGGTATAGGCGGCCGCCAGCTGCTCGGCCGTCTCCTGCGGCATGAGGCCGGCGCGCGCCAGGCGTTCCAGGGCCTCCAGCGTGGGACGGCAGCGCAGTTCGGGGAACTGGCCGCCGCGCACCACCTGCAGCAGCTGTACCGTGAACTCGATCTCGCGGATGCCGCCGCGCGAAAGCTTCACGTCGTTGGCGCGCTCGGGGTGGCCGGCGCTGCGCTTGGCGGCATGGTCGCGGATCTGGCGGTGCAGCGAACGCAGTGCGTCGAACACGCTGTAGTCCAGGTAGCGGCGGAAGACGAAGGGCAGCACCACGCCGCGCAGCGCCTGCACGTTCGGCATGCCCAGGCAGTCCAGCGGCGCCACCACGCGGCTCTTGAGCCAGGCAAAGCGTTCCCATTCGCGGCCATGCACCAGCAGGTATTCCTCCAGCGACGCCAGCGACACGGCCGGTGGCCCCGAGTTGCCGTGCGGGCGCAGGGCCAGGTCCACGCGGAACACGAATCCGTGCTCGGTGGTGTCGCCCACCAGGCTGTAGATGGCCTTGACCGCCCGGGCAAAGTATTCGTGGTTGGAGAGCTTGCCGCGCCCGTCGGGCTGGCCGGCGGTTTCGCCCTCGTGTTCGTAGACGTAGATCAGGTCGATGTCGCTGGAGACGTTCAGCTCGCGCGCGCCGAGCTTGCCCATGCCCACGATCCACAGCTGCACGGGCTGGCCCTGGGGCCCCAGCGGCGCGCCGTGGCGCGCGTCCAGCTCGGCGCGGGCGTGCCGGCAGGCGCGGTCCAGTGCCAACTCGGCCAGCCGGGTCACGGCCAGGGTGATGTCGGACAGCGGCGCGGCCTGGTCGCAATCCAGTGTGATCAGCCGCTCCATCACCAGTTGGCGCAGGATGCGCAGCGCCGCGCCCAGGTCGTGGCCGCGCGCCAGCAGGGCGTCGCAGGCCTGGGCCATGGTCTCGCGGGTGGGCACGCCCGGGGGCAGCAGCGCCAGCTCGGCCTGGTAACGGCGGTGCAGGCGCTGGTGAAAGCGCGAGTATTCCGACGGCGGGCTGCCGGCGGTCACGGGATCAGTCGAAGGCATCTGCATGGCAAGGGCTGCTCGGTGCGCTCGCGGGCCACGCCGGGGCGCGGCCGTACATAACGACACCGTGGGGTGCTGAACCCTCAGGGGATGTGCGGGTCATAATTCCTGCCATCGTTTCGCCCGCCATGACAGAGTCTCCTCCCCATCCCTCCCGCCTTCTCAAACTCGTGGCGGGCTGTGCGCGATGGGGATTGGTCGCCTTGGTGACCTTCTGGTTGCTGCTGGCGGCCGCCTGGGGGGGGCTGCATGGCTGGATTGTGCCGCGTATCGGCGACTTCCGTCCGCAGCTGGAACAGCAGGCCCAACGCGCACTGGGGGTACCTGTGCGCATCCATTCCATCAGCGCGCGCAGCGAAGGGCTGATCCCCTCGGTGGAGCTGAAGGACGTGGCCTTCCTGGACGCCCAGGGGCGCGAGGCGCTGCGCCTGCCGCGCGTGGTGGTGGCGCTGTCGCCGCGCTCGCTGCTGCGCTTTGGGTTCGAGCAGATCTATATCGAAGGCCCCGAGCTGGACATGCGCCGCGAGCGCGACGGGCGCATCGTCATCGCGGGCTTGGCCTTCCGCGACAGCGCCGAGGGCGACAGTGCGGCGGCCGACTGGCTGTTCTCCCAGGCCGAGGTGGCGATTCGCGGCGGCACGCTGCGCTGGACCGACGAGCTGCGTAGCGCCGAGCCGCTGGCGCTCACCGAGGTGAGCGTGGTGCTGCGCAACAGCGCGCGCCGCCACCAGGTGCGCCTGGACGCCACGCCACCCGCCGAATGGGGCGCACCCTTTACCTTGCGCGGCCAGTTCCGCCAGCCGTTGCTGTCCACGCACAGCGGCGACTGGCAGCGCTGGAGCGGCGAGCTGTTCGCCCACTTCCCGCGCGTGGACGTGTCGCGCCTGCACCGGCACGCCGATCTGGAGGGGCTGCAGGTCGCGCAGGGCCGGGGCGCCGTGCGCGCGTGGGTGGATGTGCAGCGCGGCCAGATCGGCGGCGGCACGGTGGACATGGCACTCGACGAGGTCAACGCTACCCTGGGCAAGAACCTGCGCCCACTGGCGCTGCGCACGGTGACGGGGCGGGTGGGCGGTCGCTGGCTGGACGACGGCTTTGAGCTGTCCACCCAGAATCTGCAGTTCGTGGCCGACGATGGCCTGCGCTGGCCCGGCGGCAATCTGGCGCTGCGCCACAGCGGACAGGGCCAGGCAGGCCGAGAGCGTGGCGAACTGCAGGCCGACCGGCTGGACCTGGCCGCCCTGGCGCAGATCGCGAGCCGGCTGCCCCTGGGCGACACCGTGCACGGAGCGGTGCGCGACTATGCGCCGCGCGGCCTGGTGGAGCAGTTGCAGGCCGAATGGCAAGGGCCGCTGGCGCAGCCGCAGAAGTACCAGGTTCGCGGCAAGGTCGCAGGATTGGCGCTGGCGGCGGATGACGCCGTGCCCACCGTCGCCGGCCTCAGTGGTGCGCAGGTGTCTTTCGATCTCACCCAGGCGGGTGGGCAGGCCGAGTTGGCCATGGCCGACGGGACGCTGCGCCTGCCTGGCGTGTTTGAAGAGCCCGTAGTGCCCGTGCAGCGGCTGGAAGCGGGGGTGCGCTGGCAGATCGAGGGCGAGCGCATCGCGGTCCAGACCAGCCAGCTGCGCTTTGCCAATGCGGACGCCCAAGGCGAGGCGCGGCTGAGCTGGCACACGGGCGACCCTGCGGCGTCGCCTGCGCGCGCGCGCTTTCCGGGGGTGTTGGACCTTTCGGGCACGCTGTCGCGGGCCGATGGCACGCGCGTGCATCGCTACCTGCCGCTCACCGTGCCAGCGGAGTCGCGGCACTATGTGCGCGACGCCATCCTTGCGGGGACCGCCAGCCAGGTGCAGTTCCGCGTGAAGGGCGATCTGCACGGCTTTCCCTATGGCCATGTTCCGCGCGAGGGCGAATTCCACATCGCAGCGCGTGTCAAGGACGTGACGTACGGCTACGTGCCACCGGCGCTGTTGCACGCGGGCGACCGGCCCTGGCCGGCTCTCACGGCGCTGTCGGGGGAGCTGGTTTTCGACCGCGCGGGCATGGAAGTGCGCAACGCCACGGGGCGCTTTGCCGGGTATCCCGCGCTGCGGGTGCAGAAAGTGAACGCGAAGATCGCGGACCTGCAGCACACTGAAGTGGTGGTCGGGGCCGACGTGCGCGGCCCGCTGCCCGACATGCTGGCGCTGGTGAGCGCCTCGCCCATCTCCCGGCTTACGCAGGGGGCGCTGGACCGGGCCGCCGCCACCGGCGTGGCCGAACTGCAGCTGGGCCTGACGCTGCCCATCAGCCGTATCAACCAGTCCACCGTGCGCGGCAGCGTCACCCTGGCGGGCAACGACGTGCACTTTGTGCCCGAGGCGCCCCTGGTGAGCGCGGCCCGGGGCGTGGTGCAGTTCAGCCAGAGCGGTTTCACGCTGGTCGACGTGCAGGGACGCGCCCTGGGGGGCGAGGTACGGCTGGAAGGCGGCATGAATGCGGCGCCGGCGGGGGTTGGAGAGTCCTCGGTGCGCGTGCGTGCGCGCGGCACAGCCACCGCCCAGGGTCTGCGCGAGGCGCAGCAGCTGGGCCTGGTGTCGCGGCTGGTGCGCGGCGCCAGTGGCAGCGCCGCCTACACGGTGGCCGTGGGGGTGCGGCGGGGAGTGGCCGAACTGCAGGTGGCCAGCGACCTCGTCGGTCTTTCGCTGACGGCGCCCGCGCCGCTGGGCAAGGCAGCGCAGGCCCCGTTGCCCGTGCGCTTCGAGAACCGCTTGACGCCCGAGGCCGCAGCCTCGGGTACCGCGCCCTTGCAGGACGAATTGACGCTGGAGTTGGGCGACGTGGGCAGGCTCAACTACCTGCGCGCACTGGACGGGCCGCAGGCGCGCGTGCTGCGCGGCGCGCTCGCCATCGGCGTGCCGCCGGCGCAGATGCCCGCGCCTCCCGCCCAGGGTGTCGCGGCACACGCCGTGTTGGGTGCGCTGGACGTGGATGCGTGGACGGCGCTGTTGCAGGAGCCCTCGGCACCGTCGGCACAGGCACAGGCAGTAGTACCGGCACCCGTGCCCTCCGGAGAGGCGCTGACCACCCATTACCTGCCCACCAGCCTGGCCGTGCGCGCTGCCACGCTCACGCTGCATGGGCGCACGCTGCACGACGTGGTGGTGGGCGCGTCGCGGCAGGGCGCCGTGTGGCGTGCCAACGTGGATGCCGATGAGCTGGACGGGTACCTGGAGTACCGCCCTGCCGGCGCGTCCGCGCCGCGTGCCGATGCGGCCCAGGGGCTGCTGCACGCCCGGCTGGCGCGGCTGGCCATTCCGCAGATGGCCGAGACGCAGGTCAACGCGCTGCTCGATGCGCGCGAACCGGGCACGCTGCCGGCGCTGGACATCGTGGTGGAGGATTTCGAGTTGCGCGGACGGCGCCTGGGGCGCATCGAGATCGAGGCGCGCAACCGCGGCACGGAGGGCGGCCAGCGCGAGTGGCGCCTTTCCAAGTTCAATCTGACCGCCCCCGAGGCCGTGCTGACCTCGCAGGGCCACTGGGCGCTGGTGGGCAGCGGGGCGCAGGCGCAACGGCGCACGGTGATGGATTTCGAGCTGGACATCCGCGATTCCGGCGCCTTGCTGGCACGCTTTGGCATGGACGGCGTGGTGCGCCACGGCAAGGGACGCATCGGGGGCCAGGTGGGTTGGCTGGGCTCGCCGTTGTCACCCGACTACCGCACCATGAGCGGCCAGATGAACGTGAACGTGGAGGCAGGCCAGTTCCTCCAGGCCGACCCGGGACTGGCCAAGCTGCTGAGCGTGTTGAGCCTGCAATCCCTGCCGCGGCGCTTCGCGCTGGACTTCCGCGACGTGTTCAGCGAAGGCTTCGCATTCGACTTCGTGCGTGGCGACATGCGCATCGAAAACGGTGTGGCCACCACCAACAATCTGCAGATGAAGGGCGTGAATGCCGCCGTGCTCATGGAAGGCAGCGCCGACATCGAACGCGAGACGCAGGACCTGCACGTGGTGGTCGTGCCCGAAATCAACGCCATGACGGCTTCCCTCGTGGCCACGGCGATCAACCCCGTTATCGGCCTGGGCAGTTTCCTCGCGCAGGTTTTCCTGCGCGGCCCGCTGATCCAGGCCGCCACGCAGGAATTCCGCATCGACGGCACCTGGTCAGAACCGCGTGTGGAGCGCATCCAGCGCCGCAAGAGCGCTGCGCCGGAAGGCGCAGCGAGCCCTACCGTTCCACCGGCATCAGGAGACAAACCATGAAAGTCGCAGCCTTGCAAATGGTCTCGGGCGTCGCGCTGCAGGCCAACTTGGCGCAGGCGCGCGATCTGCTGGAGCAGGCGGCGCAGGCGGGCGCGGAGCTGGCGGTGCTGCCCGAGTATTTTTGCGCCATGGGCTTGGCCGATGCGGACAAGCTGGCGCTGCGCGAAACCATGGGCGACGGCGTTGTCCAGCGGTTTCTGGCGCAAGCGGCGCGCGAGCTGGGCCTGTGGGTGGTGGGCGGCACGCTGCCGCTGGTGTGCGACAGCGAAGAGCGCGTGCACAACACCACGCTGGTGTTCTCGCCCGCCGGGGACTGCGTGGCGCGTTACGACAAGATCCACCTGTTCCGCTTCGACAACGGCACTGAATGCTTCGATGAGGCGCGCGTGATCCAGGCGGGGCGCGAGAGCGTGCGCTTTGCCCTGCCGGCGCGGGATGGCAACGTGTGGCGCGTGGGGTTGTCGGTGTGCTACGACCTGCGCTTCCCCGAGCTGTACCGCCAGCACGCGCGCGCGGGTGCCGACCTGCTGCTGGTGCCCAGCGCCTTCACCTACACCACCGGCCGGGCACACTGGGAGGTGCTGCTGCGTGCGCGCGCCGTGGAGAACCTGGCCTATGTGCTGGCGCCGGCGCAGGGCGGAACGCACGAGAACGGCCGGCGCACCTGGGGCCACAGCATGCTGGTGGACCCCTGGGGCAGCGTGCTGGCCCAGCAGCCCGAGGGCGCGGGCGTGGTCCTGGGTACGCTGGATGCGGCGCATCTGCGCCAGGTACGCCGCCAGCTGCCGGCGCTTGAGCATTGCGTGCTCTGATGGGCGGCACCGTGGAGCACGGCGGATCGGCGGGCGGACGGGACAGAGGTGCTGCGGGCCGGCAGCAGGGCCCGCAGTCGCTGCTGCCCCCTTCGGCGCCTGAAGACGGGCCCCAGGACAAGGTACCCCGCCGGTGGCGCCGCTGGGTGGGTGCGTGGCGGCGCTGGTCCCTGTGGACGCTGCTGGTGGCGCTGGTGGCGGGCATGCTGGTTACCCAGGTATGGCTGGCTGGCCGCTACGAGGCCAGCCAGGTGCAAAGCCGCCTGGAACGCGACACTGCCGACGCCGTGGCCGACATCCGCAACGCCTTCGCGCACAACCTGCAGAACCTGCAGGCGCTGCAGGCGGGCGACCCCGATCTGGCCGCGTGGGAGGCGCGCGCGGCCGAGCTGCTGAGCACGCGCCGCGAGCTGGTGCGCATCGAATGGCGGGACACGCAGTTGCTGCTGCGCGCACATGCGGAGTCGCCCTATCGCCCCCTGCCGTGGGACGCCACCACGCGCAGCGGCACGCATTCGGAGACCATGCTGGCCTGTACCAACGCGCGGCGCATCACCGGCCCGTCGTACTCCAGCAGCTATTTCCAGCCCCTGCCCGACGGCATGGGCGCCGAGATGATGGAGGTCTGCCTGCCGTTGATCCAGGACGGACGCGTGCGCGGCTTCCTGGTGGCCACCTACGCGTTGCAGACCGTGCTGCAGGATTTGGTGGCGCCCAGCCTGCAGCGCACGCAGGAGGTTTCGTTCACCGAGGCCGACGGCACGCGGCTGGCGCTGGTGGGCGCGCTGCGCCGCGGCTCGCGCATGTTCACGGCGCAGCAGCTGTTCGACCTGCCGGGCAACACCCTGGTGCTGCGCATGGACGGCTGGCACGCCGCGCCCAGCGTGTTTCCCAACGTCCTCACGGCCCTGGTCACGGCCATGTCGATCGCGCTGGTGTCGGTGCTGGTGGTGCTGGTGCGCGACAACCGGCGCCGCCTGCGCGCCGAGCGCGACCTGGGCGACGCGCTGGCTTTTCGCAAGGCGATGGAGGACTCGCTGGTCACGGGGCTGCGTGCGCGCGACCTCAACGGCCGCATCACCTATGTGAACCCGGCGTTCTGCGACATGGTGGGCTTTCCCGCTTCCGAGCTGGTGGGCCAGACGTCGCCGCTGCCCTACTGGCCGCCCGAGCATGCGCAGGAATATGCGGAGCGGCAGGTGGTGCGCATGTCGGGCCGGCTCGACCCGCCGCGCGAAGGGTACGAATCCACCTTCATGCGCAGGGACGGCACGCGCTTTCCCGTCATGATCTACGAAGCGCCGTTGATCAACGCACAGGGCCTGCACACGGGGTGGATGGGCTCGTTTCTCGACGTGAGCGAGCAGCGGCGCGTGGAGGAGCTGTCGCGCACCTCGCAGGAGCGCCTGCAGGCCACGGCACGCCTGGCCACGGTAGGGGAGATGGCATCGCTGTTGAGCCATGAACTGAACCAGCCGCTGGCGGCCATCTCCAGCTATGCCAACGGCTCGCTCAACCTGCTGGAGCCGGCGCCGGGCGCCGAGTTACCGTCGCCCCAGGACCTGCAGGACGTGCGCGTGGGCGTGCAGCGCATTGCAGCGCAGGCCGAGCGCGCGGGCCGCGTGATCAAGAGCGTGCACGACTTCGTGCGGCGCCGCGACCAGACCCGCGAGCCGGTCACCGCGCAGGACCTGTTCGATGCGGTGCTGCCCATCATCCGGCTGCAGGCGCGCAAGCTGGGCGTGCGCGTGGTGCTGTCGATCGAGGACGGCCTGCCGCCCGCGCTGTGCGACCGCACCATGGTCGAGCAGGTGCTGTTGAACCTCACGCGCAACGCCATGCAGTCCATGGACGACCCGCAGATCCATCCGCGCATCCTCGACCTGCGGGTGCGGCGCGCGGCCTCCAATGCGTCCAACAGCTGGCTGGAGTTCTCGGTGGCCGACATGGGCATGGGCATTCCGGAGGATGTGGCCGAGCGCCTGTTCACGCCGTTCTACACCACGCGCGTCGAGGGCATGGGCCTGGGGCTGAGCCTGTGCCGCACCGTGGTGGAGCAGCATGGGGGCTTTCTGGACCATGCGGCGCGTGAGCCGCGTGGTACGGAATTCACTTTCACCCTGCCCGCATTTCAGAAAGCCGACCCCTGATGGAACCCGCCTCCAACGCCACTGTGTACATCGTGGACGACGACGCCGAGGTGCGCGAGGCGCTGGCTTGGCTGCTGCGCTCGCGCCGTGTGCTCAGCGAGGCGTTCGCCAGCGCCGAAGCGTTCGAGACCATGCTGGCCGAGCGCACCGCCAGCGGCCTCATGCAGCGCCAGCCCTGCTGCCTGCTCCTGGACGTGCGCATGCCGGGCGGCATGAGCGGCCTGGCGCTGTTCGACAAGATGGTGGAGCGCGGCGACACCGCGGGCATGCCGGTGATCTTCCTCACGGGCCACGCCGACGTGCCCACCGCCGTGGCCACGGTCAAGCGCGGCGCGTTCGACTTCTGCGAGAAGCCGTTTTCCGACAATCAGCTCGTGGACCGCATTCAAGCAGCGCTGGAGCTGTCGGCCCGGCACATCGAGGCCTGCCGCGCGTGCCACGAACTGCAGGACCGGCTGGCCGACCTGACCGACCGCGAGCGCGATGTGATGCGGTTGGTGGTCGAAGGCCTGCCCAACAAGCTCATCGCCGATCAGCTCGACATCAGCGTGCGCACGGTGGAGGTGCACCGCGCGCGCGTGTTCGACAAGATGCAGGTCAAGTCGGCGGTGGAGCTTGCCAACCTGCTGCGCGCCGCGCCACCGGCGTAAAAAAAGACGCGGGCCCTTGCGGGCGCGCGTCGTCTTCGTCTTCACATCGTCGGCGCGGGCAGGATTGCCGCGCCGACGGCCTGTTGCAGATCAGCCGCGGCCCTGGCGCTCACCCACATAGATCTCCACGCGGCGGTTGCGGGCGCGCCCGTCGGAGGTGTCGTTGGAGGCCACAGGTTCACGCGAGCCACGGCCTTCCACGTGGATGCGGTTGCCGTTCACGCCACGCGCCGTAAGGTAGTTGCGCGTGCTCTCGGCGCGGTCCAGCGACAGCGGGTTGTTGATCGCATCGCTGCCGGTGGAGTCGGTGTGGCCGACGATGCGTACCTCGGTGTTCGGATTGTTGCGCAGGCCCTCGGCAAAGCGGTCCAGAATGGGGCGGAAGTTGGGCTGGATGTCCGAACGGTTGGTGGCGAACGAGATATCGCTCGGGATGTCCAGCTTGAGCTGGTTGTCCGGCGTCTGCGTCACCGTCACACCGGTGCCCTGGGTGGCAGCCTGCATGTCCTGCTTTTGGCGCTCCATGTGCTGGGACCAGATGTAGGTGCCCAGGGCGCCCACGCCCGCGCCGATCACGGCGCCCTGCGCCGCATGACCGCCCGTCATGGCGCCGATGGCTGCGCCGCCCAGTGCACCCACGCCGGCGCCGGTGGCGGTGCGGCGCTGGGTGTCGGTCATGTTGGCACAGCCCGTGGCCAGCATGACCACCGCGAGACTGCCGATGAGGAGAGGTTTGCGCATGAGAGAACTCCTTTGTTGTTGCTCGGTCGGCTCGCAGCCCTCCAGCGGGCGGCTGGGCCAGTGCGAGCAGCGTAGCAATCCAGCGGTGCCTCGTCTGTAGGACGCGGCGCAACGCGCGTGCGCGGCTTGAGGCCGATCGGCCTGCATTCGATGGGCCGCGCAGATGCCAAGTCAGACCCCGCGAAAGACCTCAGTCGTGCGGCGGGGCGTCGTCCCGCGAGGGGGGCTCGCTGGGGGCCGCTGGCGGCTCGCCGCCCTTGCGGCCGCTGAACATGGTCCACCAGACAATGCCCACGAGGAGCACCAGTGCAAGCAATGCTTCAAGCAAAATCAGCCCCATGAATCTTCGTCTCCTGCGCCTGGTGGTATCGGCGCTGATTGTAGGAACGCTGGCCGCGTGCTCCACCCGTCCTCCGGCGCCCGTGACGCCCAGCGTGCCGTCCGTGCAGCCGCCCGCCGCGCCCACTGTACCGGTGCCTGTGCCGGGCACGCTCACGCAGTCCAAGAGCCGCTGGGTGCCGGTGGGCTGGGGCGAGTTGCCGGGGTTTGAGGGCGATGCGCTGCACGAGGCCTGGAACGCCTGGCTGCGCAGCTGCGAGCGCCCCGCGCCGGCGTTCGCGCCGCTGTGCGGCGATGTGCGCCGCCTGAGCATCGCGTCGCCCGAGGAGCAGCGCGGCTGGATGATGCAGCGCCTGCAGCCCTACCGCGTCGAGTCGCTGGACGGAGCGGCCGACGGCCTGCTCACGGGCTACTTTGAGCCCTATCTGGACGCCGCGCGCCAACCGGGCAACGGCTTCAGCGTGCCTTTGTATGCACCCCCGGCCGATCTGGCGGCGCGCAAGCCCTGGTACACGCGCCAGCAGATCGACACCCTGCCGCAGGCCCAGGCCGCCCTGGCCGGCCGCGCCATCGCCTGGGTGCGCGACCCGGTGGAAGCCATGGTGCTGCACATCCAGGGCTCGGGCCGGCTGCGCGTGCAGGAGGCGGACGGCAGCGTGCGCCTGGTGCGCCTGGCCTTCGCGGGCACCAACGACCAGCCGTACAAGAGCGTGGGCAAGTGGCTGCTGGACCAGGGCCTGGTGCGCGACGCCACCTGGCCCGGCATCACCGCCTGGGTGCGGGCCAATCCGCAGCGCGTGAACGAGATGCTGTGGTCCAACCCGCGCTACGTGTTCTTTCGCGAGGAGCCGCTGGACGCGCTGGACGCCGCCTTCGGGCCCAAGGGCGCGCAGGGCGTGCCGCTCACGCCGGGGCGCTCGATCGCCGTGGACCGCCAGAGCATCCCCTACGGCACGCCGGTGTGGCTGGCCTCCAGCGGCCCTACGGCGCAGTTGTCGCGCCTGGTGCTGGCGCAGGACACGGGCAGCGCCATCCTGGGCGCGGTGCGCGCGGATTACTTCACCGGCTGGGGCCCCGAGGCGGGCGAGATTGCCGGGCGCCTGAAGCAGGGCCTACGCCTGTGGGCGTTGTGGCCGCGGTAGTGCTATTGATTTGGAAGCTGCTCGCGCTTGATCTATGGTGCTTTTAATACAAATTAATGCTGAAATGACCGTAAGGCAAGCGCTGAAAGCTATCAATATGGTAGTGATTCATTCGCCCTCGACCACGTAGCGCGACACCACGGGCGGCGCGTCGCCCACGTGGAAGGCAAAGCGCCGGTCGCGCAGCGCCACGTCGGAGGCGGTGACGCGGTCAAAGCGCCGCAGGTGTTCCGTCCAGGATTCGTCCACCACGCGCTCCACGTAGCGGCGCGGGTCGGCGATGTCGTGCTGCAGCTCCCAGCTCAAGGCGCCCTGGCGCAGGCGCGCGCGGCGGCTTTCCTGCATCACGGCGCGGAATTCTGCCGCCCGCGCGGGGTTGATGAAGTATTCGATGCTGACCACCAGCCGCAGGCCGGCGGCGGGCGGGCTGTCGGCCCGCGGTACCTGGAAGGCGCGCGAGGCGCTCAGGTCCTCCTCGCCATGGCGGTTGCTCACCAGGCGCTGTACCAGCGCCATCACCAGCACCCCGGTGAGTGCCGCCAATGCCAGGCTCATGTGCACGCTGGAGAGTGCGGCGACCTGCCCCCACAGCGCCGCGCCCACGGCCGTGGCGCCCATGATGGACATCTGGTAGATGGACATGCCGCGCGCGCGCACCCAGTTGGGCAGCGCCAGCTGTGCGGCCACCGTGAGCGAATTGGCGGTGGTGATCCACGCCGCCCCGCCCACCAGCATGGCCGGCACCGCCACGTACACGTTGGGCGCAATGGCGACCACGGCCGTGGCCAGCGCCTGCAGCAGCGTGCCGCGCGCCACCAGCTGGTCCAGCGACATCATCTGGCGCAGGCGCGGCAGGAACATGGCAGCGCTCACGGCACCCGCGCCCATGGAGGCCAGCAGCAGCGTGAAGGTGCCTGCGCCGCCGCCCTGCAGGTCGCGCGCCACCAACGGCAGCAGCGCCAGCAGCGCCGTGGCATGCAGGAAGAAGATCGAGATGCGCCACAGCACGGCGCGCATCGGGGGCGACTCGCGCACGAACTGCAGACCCACGCGCATGGCACTGGTCAGGCGCTCGCGCCCCAGCGGGTTGGGCATGGGCTGGCGCCGCCAGCGCATGATGGTGAACCCCGCCACCAGCGACAGCACGGCATTCAGCACGAACACCCAGGCGCTGCCCGCGCTGGCGATGATGGCGCCGGCCACCAGCGGGCCAATGATGCGCGAGGCGTTCATGGCCACGCCATTGAGCGCCAGCGCCGCGGGCAACTGTTGGCGGTTCACCAGCTCCGGCACGATGGCCGCAAACACCGGCCAGCGCATCGCCAGCCCGATGCCGTTGGCGAAGGTCAGCGCCAGCAGCAGGTAGGGGTTGAGCCCACCCCAGAGGATGGCCACGCACAGCACCACCGCCACGGCCGCCACCCAGAACTGCGTGACCATGAAATAGCGCCGCCGGTCCAGGATGTCGGCCAGCGCGCCGCTGGGCAAGCCCAGCAGGAACACGGGCAGCGTCGAGGCCGTCTGCACCAGCGCCACCAGGGCAGGCGAATCGGTCAGCGTGGTCATCAGCCAGGCCGTGGCCACGTCGTTCATCCACATGCAGGTGTTGGCCGCCAGCCAGGTGAGCCACAGCATGCGGAACACCGGCACCGACAGCGGCGCGAAGGGCGACTGCGGCGCACGCTGCGCCGCGCTGTGCTGCAACTCGGCTGTGGCGGCGGCCTCGGCGGTGTGGGCGGCGGCGGAGGCCGCGTCGGGGCCTGGCGGTGTGGGTGGTGAACTCAGCGGTCCGCTGTCATGGAGGGGCTGGGGCGGCATGTGTGGCCATTGTGACGGGAATGCGGCGCGCTTGCTGCGCCGGGGCCGCAATCTCGGCGGGTGCGAAACGGTGTTCAGCCTCTGTTGGAATTGCCGTTGCCGTTGCCGTTGCCTCCGGCGTTCCCATTGCCGTTGCCTCCGGCATTCCCGTTGCCATTGCCTCCGGCATTCCCGTTGCCATTGCCTCCGGCATTCCCGTTGCCATTGCCTCCGGCATTTCCGTTGCCATTGCCTCCGGCATTTCCGTTGCCATTGCCTCCGGCATTCCCGTTGCCATTGCCTCCGGCATTCCCGTTCCCGTTGGTGTTTGCGGGAGGAGGCAACGCGGATGGAGGGTCAACTACGGCCCTCTGCCGCACGCGTATCCGCTGCGCGACCAGCACGCCGTTGGCAGACATCCGGCCCGCCACTTCCAGCGTTGCGCCGTTGCGGATGTCATCAGCCCGCCCCCCGGTTATTTGCGCGCCCGAGGCATCGATATCCGTGCCTTGCAGCGCAAAGGATTGTGCAGAGGCGAAGTTCGTCACCACACCTTCCAGCACGACGGGCGCGTCTGCCTGGCGTGAGAGGCTGTGCGCTGGCCGCAGCACGCGGGCCGCGAGCACGTTGCCGGCCGGGGCCTGGGCTGCATGCACATACAGCGGCATGCCGTTGTCCAGCATGCCGGCCTCCAGACCATTCAAAAAGGCAGCCTGCGCATACTGGATCTGCATCCTGCCCAACTGGAACCGGCGGGCCACCGTATCGAGGGCCTGCACGCTGCCCCACAGCACGGGCTGTACCGAGGGGAGCGTGGCGGTGGTCAGCTGCAGCCGGGTCGCGCGCATCAGCCCACTGCTGGTGGGCAACGCATGTACCTGCACGATCTGGCCGACTTGCAAGGCGGCCAAGCCGGACAGTCCGTCGAGCACGGTCTCGTCATCGACATATACCCGCGCACCCATTACCTCGATGCGCCCCAGCGCCGCGTCCACGGCATCCACCGCCCCCCGTAGCTCCGGTATCGACAGTACGTGCGCGGCCGTACCCGTGCTGAATCCGGTATCGAGGGTGCCGTTCACTTGCACGGTCATGCCAGGTTTCAGGGTGCTCTGGCCGCTCTTCAGGCTTTGCTGACCATCGGCGTCTTCCTGCGAGACGCCTTCCACTTCCACCTGGGCGTGGCTGATATCGAAGCGCACGCCGTTCACAACCATGTACGACCCGCTGGGTGATTCGCCGAGGCTGTCGACGCTGCCAATGGCCACGGAAGACATGGCGATGCCGGTGCCGCCCGAGCCCACGCCGTCGCCGCCTCCACAGGCTCCGAGCACCAGCCCCAGCGTGGTCATCAGCGCGTATATCCCAGTCCTCATGTTTTTTTCCTGCGCTTTGCAGAGCCTGCACGGGTGGTCGGTTTCAGGTCCGGCGGCTCGTCCTCATGGTAGACATACACCCCTACGCGCATGCGTGCCGTTCCCATGCCTGCCGCAGAGGCATGGGCTTGGGTCATTTCCCGTACCAGGCGGTAATGCACGGAATCCCAATGTTCCCGTGCCATCTGGTGGATGCGTTCGCACTCCGACACGGTCAAGCCCGAGGCATAGACGGAGCGTTCCAGCATCCGGGGCTGCTGTCCCAAGGTATTGCTGACGGCGGCCAGCAGATGGTCCCGCACATTGTCCCCGGTGAAGGCCAGCATGTCCCGCAGGCTGGTGGCCGGGATGAAACCGTCGCCCACCAGTTCCACCTCGCCTTCGCCGTCGCCCGTCAGCCCCCTGACCAGATTCAGGCGCTGAAGCTCCTCCAGCAGGGTTCTGTGGTGCACATCGCCGCGGGTGGCGAGACGCGCCACCAGTTCAAAGGAGGGGCCATGGCCGGTGTCCACAATAGGAAGGCGGCGCCGGCTGGGCTCCTCGGCGGCAAGCTGCAACCAGGCCGTGAAAGCCTTGGCGGCCGACGACCCTTCGGTGGCAGGCAAAGGGTCGCGTACTTGGCGCACTCTGGCGGTCACGTCCTTGCGATTGAGACCGGTGGTGACCGAGATCTGGCTCAGGTTGGGGTCGGGAATGCCTTGGCTGCGCCAGAGATGGCGCGCTTCCTCCAGCAGCAGGTCCCTCAGGATTTCTTCGAGTTGGGCGTGCTTCAGTCCCATCGCCAACGCCAGCCTGACCGCGGGGCGAAGGATTCGTACCAGCGCGGACTGCGTCCATTTCAGGCGGTCTTGCATGGGAAGGTGAAAGGGCGAGAGGCTCGTCGCTCAAGTGTGACTGCTTATGCAGCCAGCGGTGCCTAAAAAATGCGAGTGTGCCATCTGCCTGACACCAGGAGAAGGACCGCCAGGCGCGATGGCCGTTGGCGTCATGTTCCCTGAACGCGCTGGAGTTTGACCTCGCTGGAACGAAGCCGCCTCGATGCGCGGCCGCTTCAGCGGGTTGCTGGCATCGTGGCGCCCGGGCACCAGTTGCAATGAAAATGCGGTCAAACCCTTATGGGGAAAGCGGTGCAAGCTACCGAATTAGGAGTGGTCCTACGCTGCGGCGCCACGCACCACGGGCCGCACCGGGCCCAGGTGCGCCAACGGCAGCGCGCCGCCTGCCTTGACCTCGCCCAGCGAGAAGCTGGTGTGCATGTCCTTCACGTTGGGCAGGTTCAGCAGCACGGTGCGTGCGAACTGCGAGAAGCTGTCCAGGTCGCGCGCCACCACCTGCAGCTCGAAGGTACCGGTGCCGCTGATGTAGTGGCACGAGACCACCTCGGGGATCTGGGCGATGGCCTGCTCCATGGCCAGCGTCAGGTCGCCGGTGTTGCGCTCGGCGTCCAGGCGCACGAACGCCAGCACGCCCAGGCCGATCTTGTGGCGGTCGATTTCCGCGTGATAGCCGCGGATGTAGCCCGCTTCCTCCAGGGCGCGTACGCGCCGCCAGCACGGTGCAGCGGACAGGCCTACGCGTTGCGCCAGCTCGGCGTTGGTCAGGCGCGCCTCGGCCTGCAGCTCGCGCAGGATGGCGATGTCGTATTTGTCCAAGGTTTCCATTTTTGGATTGTTTTAAGAAAGAAGCTTTCGCGCATCAGGGTAAACGCGGCAAATAAAGCAAACACATATCGGTGTCTCGCGCATACACTGCGCAGATCGGGTGGCGCCCACACGGCACCGTCCCGCACGCCGCGCCCAACAGAGGCGGCGGATCACAGAACCCACGGAGACAAGACATGAATGCCCCGCTGCCCGAACACGTCCGCCGCGCGCTGGAGACGGTCACCCTTGAGGACAAATACACACTGGGCCACGGCCGCGCCTTCATGAGTGGGGTGCAGGCCCTCGTGCGCCTGCCCATGCTGCAGCGCCAGCGCGATGCCGCCGTGGGCCTGAATACCGCGGGCTTCGTGAGCGGCTACCGTGGCTCGCCCCTGGGCGGCTACGACCAGGCCCTGTGGGGCGCCCGCAAGCACCTGGCGGAGCACCACGTGGTCTTCCAGCCCGGCGTGAACGAGGAGCTGGCCGCCACCGCCGTCTGGGGCACGCAGCAACTGGACATCTACCCCCAGTCCAAGAAGTACGACGGCGTGTTTGGCATCTGGTACGGCAAGGGCCCGGGCGTGGACCGCTGCTCCGACGTGTTCAAGCATGCCAACATGGCCGGCACGGCGCGGCATGGCGGCGTGATCGCCGTGGCGGGCGACGACCACATCAGCAAGAGCAGCACGGCGGCGCACCAGAGCGACCACATCTTCAAGGCCTGCGGCCTGCCGGTGTTCTTCCCCAGCAGCGTGCAGGACATCCTGGACATGGGGCTGCACGCCTTTGCCCTGAGCCGCTTCTCGGGCCTGTGGTCCGGACTCAAGACCATCCAGGAGGTGGTGGAGTCGTCCAGCAGCATCTCCGTGGACCCCGACCGCGTGAAGATCGTCATGCCCGAGGACTTCACCATGCCGCCCGGCGGCCTGCACATCCGCTGGCCCGATGCGCCGCTGGAGCAGGAGGCGCGCCTCATGGACTACAAGTGGTACGCGGCACTGGCGTACATCCGCGCCAACAAGCTCAACTACAACGTGATCCAGGGCCCGCAGGACCGCTTCGGCATCATCGCCAGCGGCAAGGCGTACAACGACACGCGCCAGGCACTGGTGGACCTTGGCCTGGACGACGACACCTGCCGTCAGCTGGGCATCCGCGTGCACAAGGTCAATGTGGTGTGGCCGCTCGAAGCCACCATCACGCGCGACTTCGCGCAGGGCCTGCAGGAGATCCTGGTGGTGGAGGAAAAACGCCAGGTCATCGAATACCAGATCAAGGAAGAGCTCTACAACTGGCGCGCCGACGTGCGTCCCAACGTGCTGGGCAAGTTCGACGAGATCGAGGGTGACAACTCCGGCGGCGAATGGAGCATGCCCAATCCCAGCCAGAACTGGCTGCTGCGGCCCAAGGCCGATCTGACGCCGGCCATCATTGCCAAGGCGATCGCCAAACGCCTGAAGAAGCTGGGCGTGCCCGAGGACATCGTGGCGCGCATGGACGCGCGCATCTCCGTGGTGGAGGCGCGCGAACGCGGCCTGCTGGAGGTGAAGACCGACACCGGCGAGCGCATGCCGTGGTTCTGCAGCGGCTGCCCGCACAACACCAGCACCCGCGTGCCCGAAGGCTCGCGCGCCGTGGCCGGCATTGGTTGCCACTACATGGCCAACTGGATGCCCGACCGCGCCACGAGCACCTTCACGCAGATGGGCGGCGAGGGCGTGACCTGGGTGGGTCAGGCGCCGTTCACCAAGGACAAGCACGTGTTCGCCAACCTGGGCGACGGCACCTACTTCCACAGCGGCCTGCTGGCGATTCGCCAGAGCATCGCCTCGGGCGCAAACATCACCTACAAGATCCTCTACAACGACGCCGTGGCCATGACCGGCGGCCAGCAGGTGGGCGAGCGCCCCGAGGGGCATTCGGTGGCGCAGATCGCCCACAGCCTGCGCGCCGAGGGCGTGGTCCGGCTGGTGGTGGTGACGGACGAGCCCGAGAAGTACCACGGCCGCACGCACCCGGCCAACGCCGCGCGCGCCGGCCACCCCGAGCTGCTCAACGACCTGCCGCCGGGTATTGAGGTCTTCCACCGCGACGAGCTGGACCGCATCCAGCGTGAATTCCGCGAGATCACTGGCTGCACGGCCATCATCTATGACCAGACCTGCGCGACTGAGAAGCGCCGCCGCAGGAAGCGCGGCCTGCTGGCCACACCCGCCAAGACCGTGGTCATCAACGAGCTGGTGTGCGAGGGCTGCGGCGATTGCTCGGTGCAGTCCAACTGCCTGTCGGTGGAGCCGGTGGAGACCGAGTTCGGCCGCAAGCGCCGCATCAACCAGAGCACCTGCAACAAGGACTATTCCTGCGTGAAGGGCTTCTGCCCGAGCTTCGTCACCGTCGAGGGCGGCCAGCTCAAGAAACCCAAGAAGGAGAAGAAGGGCGACCTGTCCACGATGGCGCCCATCCCCGAGCCGGTGCTGCCGGCGGCCGAAGCCGCGTGGGGCATCGTCGTGGCTGGCGTGGGCGGCACGGGCGTGATCACCATCGGGTCCCTGCTGGGCATGGCCGCGCACCTGGAGGGCAAGGGCGTCATCACGCAGGACGCGGCGGGCCTGGCGCAAAAGGGCGGCTCCACCTGGAGCCATGTGCAGATCGCCAACCGCCCCGAGGCCATCCACACCACCAAGGTGGACACGGCCAAGGCGGACCTGGTGATCGGCTGCGACCCCATCGTTGCCGCGAACAAGGCCACGCTGGCCGCCATGCAGCCGGGGCGCACATTCGTGGCCCTCAACAGCCACGGCACGCCGGCCGCGGCCTTTGTGCACAACCCCAATTGGCAGTTCCCGGCTGACGGCTGCGAGGCCGCCATCGCCCAGGCCGTGGGCGCCGAGCTGCTGGGCGTGTTCGACGCCGAGCAGGTGGCCAGCCAGTTGCTGGGTGACAGCATCTACACCAACCCGCTGATGCTGGGCTATGCGTGGCAGAAGGGCCGCGTGCCGCTGTCCCACGCCGCGCTCATGCGCGCCATGGAGCTCAACGGCGTGCAGGTGGAGAACAACAAGGCCGCCTTCGAATGGGGACGCCGCTGCGCGCACAACCTGGCCGAGGTGCAGGCGCTGTTCAAGGCCGCGCAGGTGATCCAGTTCGTGAAGAAGCCCGGCTTGGCCGAGATGGTCGCCAAGCGTGTGGACTTCCTCACGGGCTACCAGAACGCCGCCTATGCGGCCGAGTACCAGGCCTTCGTGGACAAGGTGCGCGCGGCCGAGGATTCACTGGGCCAGGGCACGCGCCTCACTGAGGCGGTGGCGCGCTACCTGTTCAAGCTGATGGCCTACAAGGACGAGTACGAAGTGGCGCGGCTGCACACCGACAAGGCGTTCACCGACAAGATCGCCGCGATGTACGAAGGCGACTACAAGCTGGTGCACCACCTGGCGCCCCCGCTGCTGGCCAAGCACAACGACAAGGGCGAGCTGGTCAAGCAAAGCTACGGGCCCTGGGTGCGCAAGGCCTTCGGCGTGCTGGCTCGCATGAAGGGACTGCGCGGCACGGCGCTCGATGTCTTCGGTCGGACCGAGGAGCGCAAGACCGAGCGCGCGCTGATCCGCGAATACCGCGCCTGCATCGAGGAACTGCTGAAGGGCCTGACGGCCGAGCGCCTGGCGCTGGCGGTGGAGATCGCGCGTATCCCTGAGGACATCCGCGGCTACGGCCATGTGAAGGAGCGCCACCTGCAGGCCGCGCGCAAGAAGTGGTTCGCGCTCATGGACCGCTGGCGTGCCCCACACGCGGGTGCGCCCCGCCAAGTGGCCTGAGACTGGGCGGGCCTGTCATGCCCGCCCATTCCTTCTGACCCCGCCCGTCGCCGCATGCCCCCGCCCGAGGGCAACGCGGTCGTTCACGCGTTCTGAGGAATGGGCATGCCGGCCACACTGGACGGGCCTTCCTGCCCGGCCGGCGGGTCGGCCAGCTGCACGCGGCTGACCGGCACCGCCAGCCGCATGCCCAGCGCCTGCAGCCGGCCCAGCAACGCCAGGTTGATGCGCTGCTGCAGGTCCATGTAGAGGTTGTAGCCCGGGTCTTTGACGATGTAGACCACTTCATAATCGAGCGAGCTGGCGCCAAATCCCTTGAAATGAGCGCGGTCGAAGCGCAGCTGCGGTTCGGCCTCGATGATGTCGCGCACCGCTTGCGCCAGGGCCTGCGCCTGCGCGGGCGAGGTGTCCTGCGCCACGCCAAAGCCAAACACGATGCGGCGCTCGCGCATGTGGCGATAGTTGTTGATGGTCTGCTTGAGCAACTCGGTATTGCTCATCACCACCTGTTCCCCGCTCAGGGCGCGGATGCGCGTGGTCTTCACGCCCACCTGCTGCACGGTGCCTGCGATGGGACCCACGACGATGAAGTCGCCCACCTCGAAGGGCTTGTCCACCGCGATCGCCATGGAGGCGAACAGATCGCCCAGCACGCTTTGCACCGCCAGCGCCACCGCAATGCCGCCCACGCCCAGGCTGGCCACGAAGGCGGTGATGTTCACCCCCAGGTTCGAGAGGATGGCCAGCAGCACCGTGGCCCACACCAGCGTGCGCAGCCCCCAGGACATGAGCGTGGCCGAGGCGCTGATCTGCCCCGTGCCCGCGGCGCCATGGTGGCGCCGGTAGCGCTCGACCCCCAGACTGATGGCGCGCGTGCCCCACAGCCCCAGCTGCACCGCCACGGCCAGGAACCAGAGCTGGCTCACACGGTCATGCCAACGCCCAGGCAGGTCCAGCATGCCGGTGCCCACCAGCAGTGCTGCCAGCAGGATGAGCAGACGGCTGGTTCCGGCGAGCACCTGCGCCAGCAGGCTTGCCGCGCCGGCATCGCCGCCGCCGGATTTGCGGTCGGCATGCGCGACGGCCCAGCGCAGCAGCAGCGTGAGCGCCAGGTAGATGCCCATGGCCGTGGCCGCCGCCGCCAATACTTCGGCAGCGGACATGCCCCAGAACCACTCTGTCTCCAGCCAGGCGGATACCGATGCGAAATCCATGGAAAGCGTTTCCTTTCTTGACACGGGGGGTGGGAGGGAAGGGGCCGCGGCGCGGCGCCGGCCGCCGCGGGCGGCACACAGGCATGCTACGAAGCCCTGCCAGGCGCCGGCGTAGGCCCAGGCCGACGATGGGCGCGTCGCATCCGATGCATTAACCGCCCCTGGTCCGGGGCTTTATGCTATATAAGTGATAGCTGATTGCGCTCACTGGACGGGCGTTGCAATGTGTTTTGATGCTGAATCCCAGAGGGCGCCCGCAGCCTGCCGGCCGCCGGTGCGCGCAGCCCTGGCCGGCAGCCCCCCGCATACAATGGCCGGCTCACCGCCCGCAGGCCCTGGCGCCTCCCGGCGGAGCCCCTTTGCACCTATTACTACCAGTGGAGTTCTTCCCGTGTTGATTTCTTCTGCTTTTGCACAGACCGCCCCCGCCGCAGCCGCCGAGGCCGGCCTGATGGGATCGCTCACCAGCATGCTGCCGCTGGTGCTGATGTTCGTGGTGCTGTACTTCATCATGATCCGTCCCCAGATGAAGCGCCAGAAGGAGCACCGCGCCATGATCGACGCGCTGGCCAAGGGCGACGAAGTGGCCACGGCCGGCGGCTTGCTGGGCAAGGTGGCGGGCCTGAGCGAAGGCTACCTGCAACTGGAGATTGCGCCTGGCGTGCAGGTGCAGGTGCAGCGCAGCGCCGTGGCCCAGGTGCTGCCCAAGGGCACGGTCAAGTAAACCGTCCCAGCTGTAGGCCCACGGGCCTTGTTATGAGGGCAGTGCTGCGCCGCATCCCGCGGCCGCTGCCCCGCATGGATTGAAGAGCGCGATCATGAACCGTTATCCGGTCTGGAAGTACGCGATCCTGGTGATCGTGTTGCTCATTGGGGCCCTGTATACCCTGCCCAACTTCTTTGGCGAGGCGCCCGCGGTGCAGGTGTCGTCGGCCAAGGCCACGCTGAAGGTCGACGCCGCGGTCCAGCAGCGCGTCGAGGACGCGTTGAAAGCCGCCAACGTGGCCTCGGACTCCATCGTGTTCGACGGCAACTCGGTGCGCGCGCGCTTTGACACGCCGGACAACCAGCTCAAGGCCAAGGACGCGATCGAGAAGGCCCTGATCCCCGACCCGAGCGATCCTTCCTACATCGTGGCGCTGAACCTTGTGTCGCGCTCGCCCGACTGGCTCACCGCGCTGCATGCACGGCCCATGTACCTCGGCCTGGACCTGCGCGGCGGCGTGCACTTCATGCTGCAGGTAGACATGCAGGCGGCGATCACGAAGAAGATCGAGTCGTACGCAGGCGACCTGCGCAGCGCGCTGCGCGAGAAGAACATCCGGCACGGCGGCATCGGCCGCGAAGGGCAGGCCGTGGACATCCGCGTGCGCGACGAGGCCACGCTCACGGCGGCACGCAACCTGATCGCCGACCAGTTCCCGGACCTGGCGGTCGTGAGCAGCGCCGACGGTGACGGTATGCGCCTGCGCGCCACCATCAAGCCCGAGGCCCTGCGCAAGGTGCAAGAGCAGGCCTTGAAGCAGAACATGGTCACGCTGCACAACCGTATCAACGAACTGGGCGTGGCCGAGCCCGTGATCCAGCAGCAGGGCCTGGACCGCATCGTGGTGCAGCTGCCCGGCGTGCAGGACACGGCCAAGGCCAAGGACATCCTGGGCCGCACCGCCACGCTGGAAGTGCGCATGGTGGACGAGGGCACCGAGGCGCGCGCCGCCGAAATGGGCACGGGCCCCGTGCCGTTCGGTGCCGAGAAATACCTGGACCGCAACGGCCAGGCCGTGATCGTGAAGAAGCAGGTCGTGCTGACCGGCGAGAACCTCACCGACGCGCAGCCAGGATTCGACGGCCAGACCCAGGAGCCCACCGTGAACCTCACGCTGGACGCCAAGGGCTCGCGCATCTTCAAGGACATCACGCGCGAGAACGTGGGCAAGCGCATGGCCATCGTGCTGTTCGAAAAGGGCAAGGGCGAGGTGGTGACCGCACCCGTGATCCGCAGCGAGATTGGCGGCGGTCGCGTGCAGATCTCCGGCCGCATGACCACGGCCGAGGCCAACGACACCGCACTGCTGCTGCGCGCCGGCTCGCTGGCCGCGCCCATGGAGATCATCGAGGAATACACCATCGGCCCGAGCCTGGGCGCCGACAACATCGACCGGGGTATCCAGTCGGTGGTCTGGGGCATGGTGGCCATCGCGGCCTTCATGTGCGTGTACTACATGCTGTTCGGCGTGTTCTCCACGATCGCGCTGGGCGTGAACGTGCTGCTGCTGATCGCCATCCTGTCGATGCTGCAGGCCACGCTGACCCTGCCCGGCATCGCCGCCATGGCCCTGGCGCTGGGCGTGGCCATCGACTCCAACGTGCTGATCAACGAGCGCATCCGCGAGGAGCTGCGCGCTGGCGTGGCCCCGCAGGCGGCGATCGCCACGGGCTACGAGCGCGCCTGGGCCACCATCCTGGACTCCAACGTCACCACGCTGATCGCGGGCCTGGCGCTGCTGGCCTTCGGCACGGGGCCGGTGCGCGGCTTTGCCGTGGTGCACTGCATCGGCATCCTGACCAGCATGTTCTCGGCGGTGTTCTTCTCGCGTGGCCTGGTCAACCTCTGGTATGGCCGCAAGAAGAAGCTCAAGAGCGTGTCCATCGGCCAGGTGTGGAAGCCCGAGGGCGATGAGCACCGCTCGGTGGCTGCCCGCGGCAATAGCAACTAAGAAAGGGGAAAACCATGGAGTTTTTCCGCATCAAAAAAGACATCCCGTTCATGAAGTACGCGTTGGTGCTCAACGCGGTGTCTTTCATCACTTTCGCGCTCGCGGTGTTCTTCCTGGTCACGCGGGGCCTGCACCTGTCGGTGGAGTTCACGGGTGGCACCGTCATGGAGGTGGCATACACGCAGACGGCCGACATCGGCAAGGTGCGCGACACCGTCGCGGGCCTGGGCTATGCCGACGTGGTGGTGCAGAACTTCGGCACCTCGCGCGACGTGATGGTCCGCCTGCCCGTGCAAAAGGGCGTCACCTCGGCCCAGCAAAGCGAGCAGGTGCTGAGCGCGCTGAAGGCGCAGGACCCCGAGGTCACGCTGCGGCGCACCGAGTTCGTGGGCCCGCAGGTGGGCGAGGAACTGGTGCACGGCGGCCTCATGGCGCTGGGCATGGTGGTGCTGGGCATCGTGATCTACCTGGCCTTCCGCTTCGAGTGGAAGTTCGGCGTGGCAGCGGTGATCGCCAACCTGCACGACGTGGTCATCATTCTGGGCTTCTTTGCGTTCTTCCAGTGGGAGTTCTCGCTGTCGGTGCTGGCCGGCGTGCTGGCCGTGCTGGGCTATTCGGTGAACGAGTCGGTGGTGATCTTCGATCGTATCCGCGAGGCCTTCCGCAAGTTCCGCAAGCTCAACACGCATGAGGTGATCGACCACGCCATCACCTCCACCATGAGCCGCACCATCATCACCCACGCTTCCACCGAGGCCATGGTGCTGTCCATGTTCTTCTTCGGGGGCCCCAGCCTGCACTACTTCGCACTGGCGCTGACCATCGGCATCCTGTTCGGCATCTACTCGTCGGTGTTCGTTGCCGCGGCCATCGCCATGTGGCTGGGCGTCAAGCGCGAAGACCTGGTCAAGGCGCCGACCCGCAAGGAAGGCGACCCGGCCGACCCGAACTCCGGCGCCGTGGTCTGACGATGCGCGTGCGCAGCCGCCTTGTCCGCGTGCCGATGCAAAGGCCGGGGCGCGACAGCGGCTGGGGCTAATATCGGAGCCCTATGGATTTTTCGCCCACTTCCACTGCCCACCGACGGCTGGCCCACCTGGCCCGCCAGCGTTTCGTGGAGGGGCTGTGCGCCGGCTTGTCGGCGCTGGACAGAACAGTCCATGACTTCCTGACCGAGTTGATGGGGCAGACCGCCACGCAGCGCGACATGCAGTTGCGGCGCGATGCCTGGATGGGCCATCAGGCCCACCGCAAGACCTGGGTGGAACACCTGGGCCGGGCCTGGCGTGAAAGCCTGGCGCCCCCGCCCGTCACGGGGCGCGGCACCCTCAACGCGTCCAAGGCGTTCGATGGGCTTGAACTGCTGGGCGACGATGTGTTGGAGAACAAGATCATCGCCTCGCGCATGGCGCTGACCCTTACCGAGCATGTGGCCGCTCCCTTCGATGCCGCGCGGCAGCGCACACAGCATCTGGAAGGCCGCGAGCTGGCCGGCACCGATATCCTGCGCCCCGAAACCCTGTGCCTGCATCTGGTCGAGCAGTGGTTGGAGGTGGGCCTGCAGCGCGACCATTTGCAGATGGTGATCGACCCGCTGCAGCGCGAACTGGCGGCGCTGGCGCTGGCGCAGTACCAGGCCCTCGTGAAGCTGTACGACGAACAAGGCGTCGTGGCGCAGGACGACCTGCGCGCCCGCGTGCGCCGCGCGGCCGCCGGCCCCAACACCGGCAGCCCCGGCGAGCCGCCGCCCGCGTCCGGTCCCGTGGGGCTGGCCTCGCAGGCATTGCAGCAGTCGCGCGCCGCGCTGGGGCGGCCCACGGAATTTGCCCCCACGCGCCAGGCGGCGTCGGCCTTCATGCCTCCGCCCCCCGGCATGCGCGGACAGCCGGCGATGGCCGGCATGGGCAGCCCGCTGGTGCGCGCGCGCCAGCGCGCCCAGGGCGTGATGATGCAGCTGCGGCGCTTGCTCACGCAGCCCACCACGGGCTACGACATGGTCAAGGCACCCCCCGCGTCCGCGGCGCTGGCCCATGCGCTGGCGGCGCACCGCGTCTCGGCCGACAGCTACTACAGCGACGTGGCCACGCTGGTCGAGGACTACAGCCCACAGGCCGTGGTCCGCGTGGCGAGCGCCGTGCGCGAGCGGTCCGTGGAGTTCAAGAAGAAGGCCAGTACCGCCAGCGAGAAGGCCATCATCGAGGTGGTGGCGCTGATGTTCCAGAGCATCCTGAGCGAAGACCGCATCCCGCCCTCGGTGCGCGTGTGGTTTGCACGCCTGCAGGTGCCGGTGCTGCGCGTGGCGCTGGCCGAGCCCGAGTTCTTCAGCAACCTCACGCACCCCGCGCGCCAGCTCATCGACCGCATGGGCGCCTGCGTGCTGGGCTTTGACGCCAGCTCCATCAATGGCAGCGCGCTGGAGGCCGAGATCCGCCGCATCGTGCAGGTGATCGAGCAGTACCCCGAGACCGGCCAGCGCGTGTTCCAGCTGGTGCACGACGAGTTCGAGAAATTCCTCGCCAAATTCCTCACCGAGAAGCAGGGCACCTCGCGCATCGTCAGCGTGGCCCAGCAGGTGGAGCAGCGCGAGACGCTGGCGATCCAGTACACCATCGAACTGCGCGCGCTGCTCAAGGACATGCCGGTGCGCGACGAGATCCGCGAGTTCTTGTTCAAGACATGGGCCGAGGTGCTGGCGATGTCGGCCGTGCGCGACGGGGCCCAGCATGCCAGTACCGCCGCCTTCAAGCGCGCCGCGGCCGACCTGGTGTGGGCGGCGGGTGCCAAGCCCAACCGGGCCGACCGTGCGCTGGTCATCCAGAACCTGCCGGCGCTGCTGCAGAGCCTGCGCCAGGGGCTGGCGCTGATCGGCGTGGCGGGGCCCGAGCAGGATGCACAGATCAAGGGAATCACCGACACGCTGGCCGACGCTTTCCTCTCCAAGACGGCCTCGATCCCGCAGGCGCACATCGATGCCATGGCCAAACGCCTGGCGAACCTGGAGGACTACATCGGCGACGAGGCGCTGGGCGACATGCCGCTGAGTGCGGACAACATCGAGATGCTGCTGGGGATCGACGCCTCGTCCATCCACGTCATCGCCGACAACGGCGCGCCTGTGCAGGACGACATGGTGGCCTGGGCGCAGCAGCTGCCGCTGGGCACCTGGTTCACGCTGGACCACAACGGCGCGTCCACGCAGGTGCAATACGCCTGGCACAGCCAGCGCAAGCAGCTGCACCTGTTTGCCACGCGCGATGGCGGCAGCTACCTCATCCAGCTGCGCCGGCTGGGGGCCTACCTGCAGGCGGGCCTGCTGGTAGCGCAGGAGGAGGAGAGCCTCACGCTGCGCGCCACGCGCGATGCGCTCATCAAGCTGGACGCCAACCCGGAGCGCCTGCTGGGTTGAGCGGTCGCGCAGCGGCCCAACGCGCACAACGGGGGCCGGCTGCGCACAGCCGCGCCGCGGGCCTCAAGCCTCTGGCAGGTCCATTGCGGCGCTAAAGCCATCGCGCGTATTGCGCGGTTTGGCATTGCACGACGGCGCGGCGTTGCGGGGTGCGACCGGTGGCGGACTGCGCGTCGACAGCTGCTATGGATGACATAGCTTTTGCCGCTGGACAGAAGCGCGCCAAGCCCCGTTCTATTCCCATTCATCACCACCCCGCACCACGCGGCGCACCACGTCGGCGGCGAAGCCACGCGTGGCCAGAAAGCGCATCTGGCGCGCACGCTCCTGCGGCGTGTCGGCGGGCTGGTCGCCAAAGCGCTGGCGCCACACGGCCCGGGCGCGCTGCAGTTCGGTGCCCGCCAGCTGGGCGGCGGTGCTGCGCACCAAATCCTCGTCCAGCCCCTTGCGCCGCAGCTCCTGCAGCACGCGCTGGGTGCCGAAGCGCTCCGCGCGGCGGTGCACCACGGACTCGGCCACGCGCTCTGCATTGATGAAGTCGCGCGCCTGCAGCTCGTCCAGCAGCGCTGGCAGATCGTCGCCCTCCTGCACGTGGCGCGCCAGCTTGGCCTGCAGTTCGCTGCGCGAATGCTCGCGCTGGGCAAGCAGGCGCAGCGCACGGCCCTTGAGGGAGAGGGCGGTGAATCCCATGAATGCTATTGAAAAAAGAGCTTCCAGCGCTTGATGGTCAAGCGCTGGAGGCAGATTTCGTTCAAGAACTCCGGTGCGTGGTTACGCTTCGATCTCGCCCGTCTTGTCGGCCTTCTTGCCGCGCGCAGGCTTGTCTTCGGGCAGATCGGCCGCCGGGCTGGCGTGGCCCGTGGGCAGCAGCGCGATGCCCAGACTTTCGCGCACCTTGTTCTCGATCTCCACGGCCAGGCCGGGGTTCTCGCGCAGGAACTCGCGGGCGTTGTCGCGGCCCTGGCCGATTTTCTCGCCGTTGTAGGCATACCAGGCGCCACTCTTTTCCAGGATGCGCGCGTTCACGCCCATGTCGATGATCTCGCCCTCGCGCGAGATGCCCTCGCCGAACAGGATGTCGAACTCGGCCGTCTTGAACGGGGGCGAGACCTTGTTCTTCACCACCTTCACCTTGGTCTCGTTACCAATGGCCTCGTCGCCCTTCTTGATGGTGCCGGTGCGGCGGATGTCCAGGCGTACCGAGGCGTAGAACTTCAGCGCGTTGCCGCCGGTGGTGGTCTCGGGGCTGCCGAACATCACGCCGATCTTCATGCGGATCTGGTTGATGAAGATGACCATGCAGTTGGTCTTCTTGATGGTGGCGGTGAGCTTGCGCAGTGCCTGGCTCATCAGGCGTGCCTGCAGGCCGGGCAGGGCGTCGCCCATCTCGCCCTCGATTTCGGCCTTGGGCGTGAGCGCGGCGACCGAGTCCACCACGATCAGGTCCACGGCGCCCGAGCGCACCAGGCTGTCCACGATCTCCAGCGCCTGCTCGCCCGTGTCCGGCTGGCTGATGAGCAGGTCGGTGAGCTGAACGCCGAGCTTGCTGGCGTACTGCACATCCAGCGCATGCTCGGCATCCACGAAAGCGCACTGGCCGCCTTGCTTCTGCATCTCGGCGATGACCTGAAGCGTGAGCGTGGTCTTGCCCGAGCTTTCCGGTCCGTAGATCTCGATCACGCGGCCGCGCGGCAGGCCGCCCACGCCCAGGGCGATGTCCAGGCCCAGCGAGCCGGTGGAGACCACCTGGATGTCCTCAATGGCCTCGCCCTCGCCCAGGCGCATGATGGTGCCCTTGCCGAACTGCTTTTCGATCTGCGCGAGGGCGGCTTGCAGGGCCTTGGCCTTTTCGCTGTTGACGGCGGTTGCGTTGCCTTTGACGGTGGCGTCCATGGAATGCTCCTTCGGGTCGGGGTCACGGTGAAATCGTGTGCCTGCCTGGAAACTGTTTCCAATGACAGGCTGGATGCTTGAACAGTAGTTTATGGGCGGTTGATGCGTTATCCAATCAATTTTTGGTCAGTTTGGCTGACAATGTGCGGATGACCGCTCCCCCCAGCCTCGACGACCGCTGGCGCCAGACCCACCTGGGCCGCCTGCTGGGCCATGCCATGCGGCGCTTCGATGCGCGCGTGCTGCAGCTCATGGCGCGCGACGTGCAGGTGCCGCTGGCGCTGTCCAACCTCGCGGCGCGCGACCAGGTGAGCGCCGCGCACATCCACATCACGCGGCATCTGTCGCTGCAGGGGGACCGCCTCACCGACCTGGCCGAGCGCGCGGGCATGGCCAAGCAGTCCATGGCCGCGCTGGTGGAGCAGTGCGCGGCCTGGGGTCTGGTCACGCGCGAGCCCGATCCGCGCGATGCGCGTGCGCGCCTGGTGCGCTTCACGCCCACGGGACTGGCGTGGCTGCAGGCGTTTCGCGCGGCGGTGGCGCAGGCCGAGGGCGAGTTCCGCGCCGAGGTGGGGCAGGACGTGGCCACGGTGGTTGCGCTGGGTCTGGAGGCCTATGCCGGCGGCGAGGGCACGGCGGCCTAGAATTCAGATAGAGCGCAGGCCGGCGCACGACAACCAGGAGAGACACCCCATGCGCATCCTCATCGCCGAAGACGACCAGGTGCTTGCCGACGGGCTGCTGCGCACGCTGCGCGGCTCGGGCGCCGTGGTGGACCATGTGGCCAGCGGCACCGAGGTCGATACCGCGCTCCTGACCAACAACGAGTTCGACCTGCTGATCCTCGACCTGGGTCTGCCCAAGATGCACGGCCTGGAGGTGCTCAAGCGCCTGCGCGGGCGCGGCTCGGCGCTGCCGGTGCTGATCCTCACGGCGGCCGACAGCGTGGACGAGCGCGTGAAGGGCCTGGACCTGGGCGCCGACGACTACATGGCCAAACCGTTCGCGCTGTCGGAGCTGGAGGCGCGCGTGCGCGCACTCACGCGCCGCGGCATGGGCGGCACCAGCAGCGCCATCCGCCACGGGCCCCTGGTGTACGACCAAGCGGGCCGCGTGGCCACCATCGACGGCAAGATGGTGGAGCTGTCCGCGCGCGAGCTGGGCCTGCTGGAGGTGCTGCTGCAGCGCGCCGGCCGCCTGGTGAGCAAGGAGCAGCTGGTGGAGCGCCTGTGCGAGTGGGGCGAGGAGGTGAGCAACAACGCCATCGAGGTCTACATCCACCGCCTGCGCAAGAAGATCGAGCGCGGGCCGATCCGCATCGCCACCGTGCGCGGCCTGGGCTACTGCCTGGAAAAGATCCCCGGCTGACAGCACCCGTGGATGCTCTGTTATTGATAGCTGCTTGCGCTTGATGCATAAGCGCTAGCGGCCAAAAAAGCCCACCACCTTGAAAATCTTCCAGCGCGAGCAGCGCTCCCTCTTCGGCGAAATCCTGGACTGGATGCTCACGCCGCTGCTGCTGCTGTGGCCGGTGAGCCTGGCGCTGACCTGGCTGGTGGCCCAGGGCCTGGCCAACAAGCCCTTCGACCGCGCGCTGGAGTACAACGCCCATGCGTTGGCGCAGCTCGTCACGGTGCACGACGGCAAGGTGCTGTTCAACCTGCCCCAGCCCGCCAGCGAGATCCTGCGTGCCGACGAGTCCGACATCGTCTATTACCAGGTGCTCTCGCCCACGGGCGACTACCTGTCGGGCGAACGCGACCTGCCGCGCCCGCCGCCCGAGGAGCAGGCGTTCTCCGGTGAGGTGCGGCTGCGCGACGCCGAGCTGCGCGGCATCGACATCCGCGTGGCCTACATCTGGGTGCGCGTGCCGCTGCCCGATGCGCCCGCCGCGCTGGTGCAGGTGGCCGAGACACGCGCCAAGCGCAGCGTGCTGGCCACCGAGATCATCAAGGGCGTGATGCTGCCGCAGTTCGTCATCCTGCCGCTGGCGGTGCTGCTGGTCTGGCTGGCGCTGGCGCGCGGCATCAAGCCGCTGCACCAGCTGGAGGAGCGCATCCGAGCGCGCAAGCCCGACGACCTCTCGCCGCTGGACCACAAGGCCGTGCCGATGGAAGTGGCGCCGCTGGTGGATTCGGTGAACGACCTGCTGCGGCGCCTGTCGGAATCCATGGCCACGCAAAAGCGCTTCCTGGCCGACGCCGCGCACCAGCTGAAGACCCCCCTGGCCGGGCTGCGCATGCAGGCCGACCTGGCGCAGCGCGAGGGCACCAGCACCGAGGAGCTCAAGCAGTCGCTCAAGCAGATCGGGCGTTCGTCCATCCGCGCCACGCACACCGTCAACCAGCTGCTGGCGCTGGCGCGGGCCGAGGGCGGCAGCGCCGTGGTGCAGCGCCAGCCGCTGGACCTGGCGCGGCTGGTGATCGAGGTGGTGCGCGACAGCGTGCCGCGCGCCATGGACAAGCACATCGACCTGGGCTACGACGGCGTCGAGCCCGGCACCAATGGCGTGTGGATGGACGGCAACCCCACGCTGCTGAAGGAACTGGTGCGCAACCTGGTGGACAACGCCATCAACTACACCCCGTCCAGCGCGCAGCAGCCCGGCGTGATCACCGCGCGCGTGCTGCCCGACCCGTTCAGCCATGTGCTGCTGCTGCAGGTGGAGGACTCGGGCCCCGGCGTGCCCGAGGCTGAGCGCGAACTGGTCTTCCAGCCCTTCTACCGCGCGCTGGGGACGGACGCCGACGGCTCCGGCCTGGGCCTGCCCATCGTGCGCGAGATCGCGCGCCAGCACGGCGCCGAGGTGGAACTGGAAGACGTGCGCCCCGGCGCGGCCATGCCCGGCGCGCGCTTCAGCGTGCGGTTCGCGGCACGCGAATCGGGGCCATAGCGCTGCCGCTGTCCGATGCTATCGATCAAATAGCTGCTCGCGCTTGATGGGCAAGCGCTGGAGGGCATTTTGAGGTGGATTCAAGCAGCCGGTGCGGCAGTGCCCGCTGCGGGGTCCGCCAGCGCCAGCAGCCAGTCGCGAAAGCGCACCAGCGTGGCCAGCTGCGCACGCGACTCGGGGTAGCACAGCCAGTAGCCCAGGTCGCTCGTGTAGCCGCCGCCGGGCAGCGGCTCGGTGACGGTGCCGGCGGCAATCTCGTCCTGCACCAGGCAGCGCGGCACCAGGGCCAGGCCCATGCCTACCGACACCGCACGGATGATGGTCTGGAACTGGTCGAACTGTGGGCCGGCCAGCGGGTCCAGGCCGTTCACGCCGTGCGCCTCGGCCCAGTGCTGCCAGGCACCGGGCACGCTCACGTGGCGCAGCAGCGTGTGGCGTGCCACGTCCTGCGGGCTGTGCAGGGGCGGCGCGCCGGCCAGCCCGGCGCGCGGGCCGATCAGGGCCACGTCGTTGCCCGTCAGGTAGTGCGCGCGTGCGCCCGGCCAGTGCCCGTCGCCGAACAGGATGGAGCAGTCCAGCTCGGGGTCGGCAAAGTCGTAGCCGTGCACGTAGGGCACGAAGTGCAGCGTGATCTGCGGGTGCTGCGCACGCAGCTGCGGCAGGCGCGGAATCAGCCACTTGGCGGCCAGCGTGGGCAGCACCGACAGGTGCAGCGCGCCGCCCTCGTCGCCGCTGGTGATCAGCTCCAGCGTGGCCGCCTCCAAGCGGGCTAGCAGGGCGCTCACGGCCTTTTCGTAGCGCTCACCGGCGGGTGTGAGCGACAGGCGCTTGCGGCTGCGCTCGAACAGCGGAACGCCCACCCAACGCTCCAGCTCCTGCACCTGCTTGCTCACCGCGCTCTGGGTGAGGTGCAGTGCCTCGGCCGCGCGCGAGATGCCCCCGAAGCGGGCCACGGTACAGAACGCCCGCAGCAGGTGCAGCGGCGGGTGAAGGCGGCGCAGGATCATGGGGTTTGCCGATCAAAACATTCCACAATGGAATGATAACAGGCACAGCTATTGCTTTTCCGTCCACACCCCTTCGTTTATCTTTCGTGCACCATCAAAGGAGTGAGTCCATGCAACGTCGCAAACTGATTGCCGCGCTGGCGGTTACCTCTGTAGTTTCTGGAATGACCTTCGCCCAGGACAACAGCCGTCCCCTGCGCATCGTCGTGCCCTTCCCGCCGGGCGGCGCCACCGACATTGCCGGCCGCTCGCTGCAGGAACCCCTGCAGCGCCTGCTGGGCCAGCCGGTGGTGATCGAGAACAAGGCCGGTGCGGGCGGCTCCATCGGCATGGCCGAGGTGGCGCGCGCCACCGACGGGCTGACCTTCGGCGTGGCCACGTTGTCCACCCACGGCGTGAACCCGGCCGTGCTGGGCAAGCTGCCCTACGACCCCATCAAGGACTTCGTCGGCGTGACCGAGATCGTCAAGGCGCCCGGCATCATCGTGGTCAACCCCAAGGTGCTGCCCGTCAAGGACTTCGCCGACCTCGTGAAGCACCTGAAGGCCCATCCCGGCAAGGTGGAATACGCGACGCCGGGCAACGGCACCATCGGCCACATGTGGGGCGAGCTGTTCAAGAGCGCCACGGGCACCAGCATGGTGCACATCCCCTACCGCGGTGCGGGTCCGGCCACCAACGACGTGCTGGGCGGCCAGGTGCCGGTGTACTTCGACCAGGTGGCCTCGTCGCTGCCGCACGTGAAGGCCGGCAAGCTCAAGGCCTTGGCCGTGTCCTGGCACGAACGCCTGGCCGTGCTGCCCGACGTGCCCACCTATGCCGAGCTGGGCTACAAGCAGGCCAACGATGCGTCGTGGTTCGGCCTGGTGGCGCCCAAATCCACCCCCGCGGCCCAGGTGCAGCGCGTGCAACAGGCCGTGGCCCAGGCCCTCAAGGAGCCGGCGGTGCGCGATCGCCTGGCGGCCCAGGGGCTGTATGCGTCGGGCACCACGCCCGCCGAGTTCTCCGCGCAGATCGCGCGTGAAATTGACAAGATGAAACAGGTGGCAGCCTATGCCAAGATCAAACTGGATTGATTTCCACGGAGTGTGCCTATGCAAGCAGTGCTGAAACTGATCCACAGCCAGTACCTGCAGGCCGAGCCCGGCGCAGCCGGCGCCCCTGCGGCGCCGCCCGCTGCGTCACCCGCACGCATGGTCTCCCGCATCGCGGGGCGCACGCCCCTGGTGCTGGATTCGCCGCACAGCGGCACCGTCTACCCCGCCGACTTCCGCGCTGCGCTGGACCTGCCCGTGCTGCGCCGTGCGGAAGACACCCACGTCGAAAAGCTCTACGCTTTCGCGCCCGGGCTGGGCGTGGGCTGGGTGGAGGCGCACTTCCCGCGCATCTACCTGGACGCCAACCGCGACACCACCGAACTGGACGCCACCCTGCTGGACGCGCCCTGGCCCGACCCGGTCACCACCGACCCCGTGGTGCTGCAGAAGGTGCGCCTGGGCAAGGGGCTGATCTGGAAGTTCACCGACGAGGGCGAGCCCATCTACGACCGCCCGCTGGGCGTGGACGAGGTGCGTGCACGCATCGATCGCTGCTGGCGGCCCTACCACGCGGCGGTGGCGGCCGAGATCGACGCCGCCCACGCGCGCCATGGCTACAGTATCCACCTCAACTGCCACTCCATGCCCGCCGTGGCCGCCAGCCACGCCACGCTCTACCCGGGCCTGCACCATGCCGACTTCGTGGTGGGCGACCGCGACGGGGCCACCGCCAGCCCGGCGCTGTCGCAGCAGATCTGCGCGTTCCTGCGCGAGCGCGGCTACAGCGTGGACTACAACCATCCCTACAAGGGTGTGGAACTGGTGCGCCGCTACGGCAACCCCGCGCAGCACCGCCACAGCATCCAGGTGGAGATCAACCGCAAGCTCTACATGGACGAGCAGACGCTGGACATCCTGCCGGCAGGGTTCGACCGGCTGCGCGCCGACCTGCGCGCGCTGGTGGAGTCTCTGCTGGCGACCGACCCGCGCGGCTGACCGCTGGCGGCGGCATTCAGGCGGCGGCCTCGGCCGCGAAGGGGCCCGCGGCTGTACCGAGGTTCCCAACGCAAGGCCCGTTCCCATGGACGGGCCTTTGTCATTCCACGCGCTTGTGCAGGCCAGTAGCGATAAAAAACATAGCTGCTGGCGCTTACCAGGCAAGGGTGAATGCGGGATTTCTTCCCTACAGCCACCGGGCGCCCCCGCGGTGTGCGCCGGCAGTGCATTCCGCATTGGAATGAGATGTATCGCAATGCTCATTGGTCAGCGGCCCGCGGGGTTCCCAGAATGGTTTGTTACCAAAGACCAACCTTGAGGGAGCATTGCATGCAGCGTAGAGACATCCTGACATTGGCGGCCGCTGGCGCCATCCCCGGCCTGGCGAGTGCCCAGGCCTCCAGCAGCACCCTGCGGCTGGTCGTCCCCTTCCCGCAGGGCGGCGCCACCGACATCACGGCACGCGTGCTGGCCGCGCCGCTGTCGCGCATCCTCGGCATGCCCGTGAAGGTGGACAACCTGCCCGGCGCGGGCGGCGCCACCGGCATGCAGGCGGTGGCCAAGGCCGCGGCCGACGGGATGACGCTGGGCGTAGCCACGCTCTCCACGCATGGCGTGAACCCCGCCGTGTACAAGAAGCTGCCCTATGACGCGATCAAGGACTTCGCGGCGGTGACCGAGATCGTCAAGGCCCCGGGCGTGCTGGTGGTGCACCCCAGCGTGCCGGCGCAAAACTTCGAGCAGTTCATCAAGCTGCTCAAGAGCCAGCCGGGCAAGATCACCTATGCCACGCCCGGTGCGGGCACCATCGGCCACATGTGGGCCGAGTTGCTGCAAAGCACCACCGGCACGTCCATGAAGCACGTGCCCTTCCGCGGCGCGGCGCCCGCCGTGGCCGACCTGCTGGAGGGCAAGGTGCAGGTGTACTGCGACCAGGTGGCGTCGTCGCTGCCTCATATCCAGGCCGGCAAGCTGCGCGCGCTGGCCGTGTCGTGGAATCAGCGCCTGGCCGTGCTGCCCAAGGTGCCTACCTATGCTGAGCTGAGCCTGTTCACCAACAACGATCCGTCGTGGTTCGGTCTGGTGGCACCCGCCGGCACGCCCGCCGTCGTGGTCCGCGCGCGCCGCAATGCCGTCGCACAGGCGCTGGAGGAGCCCGCCGTGCGCAAGGCGCTGGCCGACCACGGGCTGTTCCCCTCGGGCTCGCTGCCCGCGGAATTCGGGGCACAGATCCAGAAGGAAGTGGACAAGATGCGGCGCGTGAGCCGCTTTGCGCAGATCAGCTTGGACGCGGGCTGACGGCTGACGGCGGGCCGGCAGCGGCGCTGCCGGTGCGAAGGCCGCCATCCATCAAGACTGCCGCGCGCCATGCCGCGCAGGCCACCGCGGTCGGCAAACCGCGCCGGCGGCGTGCCAGGGATCAGGCGCAGGGGCGCAGCGTCTTGCCCGCCAGCGCCGGCTGCAGCGTGGTGTCCAGGCGTGTGCGCAGCGTGTCGTTCACGGCCGGCAGGCGCAGCATGAAGCCGGGCGCGTCGGCGCGCTCCTGCACCACGCGCGCGGTGCGCACGCCCTGGTTGGCCAGCAGGGCCATGCCGCGCTGCGCGGCCTCCTCGGTGGAAAAGCGTCCCAGCGACAGCCCCGGCTCCAGTGCCGCGCCGGGCCGGTCGTAGGGGATCTTGAGCGTGCGCAGCTCGGCGCGCTTCTTGGCCACCGCCTCTTCGTCGGGAAAGCGCCCCATGTACACCATCCAGCGGCCCGTGATCGGCGTGGGCTCCAGGGTCCAGCTGCCCTCGGGCAAGGCGGCCGCCGCCTGGCGCAGCGCGTCGGCCTGGCGCGCGTCGAACACGCCCGCCTGCAGGCAGGCCGGGGGCTCCGCGGGCGCGGCGGCGGTTGCGGGGGACGACGCCGCCCCGCTGGTGGCGGGTGCGGAGGCCGGCGCGGAAGACGCCGGGCCCGCCGGTGCCGCGGACGACGCGGCCCCCTTGCCGCCCTGGGGCAGCAGGCGCAGGTTCTGCGGGGCGATCTGCTGCTCCATGCGCTGCGGCTCGGACTCATCCACCGGCGCCAGGCCCCAGCCGCGCAGCAGCCCTTGCGACCAGGCGTAGTAGCCGGCGTTGGCCAGTAGCAGAAGCACGACGGCAAGGCGCAGCATGGCTCAGTCCTTCAGGGTGCGGGGGCGCGCAAAAAGCGCGGGGAACGCGGCGTGGCGGTCATTGCGGGCGCACGCTGATCTCGGCGCTGGTGACGGGCTGCATGCCGCGCGCGGTGTGCACCAGCAGGGTGCCGTCCTCGGTCACGCCGTGGGCCGTGCCCTGCGTGCCGTCGCTCAGCGTGACGGCGCGCCCGGCCAGCAGGTCGCGCTGTGCAAAGCGCGCCTGGAACGGGGCGAAGCCATGCTCGGCAAAACCCAGCAGTGCATGCACCAGCGGCGGCGCGATGCGCTGCAGCGCGCTGGCCGCGGTGAGCGTGGTGTCCACCTCGCGCAGGCACGCGGGGGGCGTGCGCAGCCCGTCGGCCAGCACGGGCAAAACGTTCAGCCCGATGCCCACCACCACGTAGCGGCTCTGGCCCGCCACCAGCGGCGGCACGGCCGCGCCGGGCGCGGTCAGGGTGGCCGTCTCCACCAGAATGCCGCCGAGTTTGCGCCCATCCTGGAGCCACAGGTCGTTGGGCCACTTGAGCAGGATGCGCGGGTGCCCGCTGCCTTCGGGGGGCAGGACGGGCTGCAGCGCCTGCGCCACGCTCACGCCCACGGCCAGCGACAGGCCCGACCAGTCGTGCGGCGCCAGCGGCAGGCCCAGCGAAAACGTGAGCGCGGGCACCACGCCGGTGTCGCGGTAGGTGGCGGCGCTGTGCCAGTCGCGCCCCAGGCGGCCGCGGCCGGCGGTCTGCTCCTCCGTCACCAGCAGCGTGGGCTCCAGCCGGCCGTCGCGCGCGCGGCGCATGAGCTCGCTGTTGGTGGAGTCGATGCTGGGCAAGACCTCTACGGTGAAGCCGGGCAGCAGCGGCGCAATCGCCTCCCACAGGGCCTCGGCCGGCCAGCGCACGGGGGTGGCGGCGGGGCTCACCGCTGGGCGCTCCTGCGGCCCTGGCGGGGTTTCGCGGATTTGGCGGGCTTGCCGGCTTTGCCGCTGCCTTTGGCTTCCTTGGCCTTGCGGGTCTTTGGGGCCTTCCCGGCTTTTTCGGTGGGAGGTTGGGGCGCCAGGCCCGGCGGCGCCCAGCCGCGCTTGGGCGCCAGCAGGGTGCCGCGGCAATTCTTGCTGCCGCACCAGCAGGGGTATTCGGCCTTCAGCTTGGGCGTGTAGCGCTCTTCGATGATCAGGCCGTAGTCGTAGTTCAGTTCCTCGCCCGCGCGGATGTTGCGCAGCGCGGTGATGAAGATGCGGCCGCCCTGCTCGTCGGCAAAGCAGTTGGGGTCGCAGCTGTGGTTGATCCAGCGCGAGGAATTGCCGCCGAACTTTGCGTCGATCACACGGTCTTCATCCACGTGGAAGTAGAAGGTGTGGTTGGGCTGCGCGGGGTCGTGCGGGTGGCGGTCCTGGGCTTCCTGCCAGCTGATGACCTCGCCCCTGTATTCGACGAGGACCTCGCCCTCGGCAATGTCCTGCACGGCGAACACACCCTTGCCATGCACGCCCGAGCGCCGGGTCTGGATGCGCCGACCGGCGGCGGGCGTGGGGGCGGCGGTGGAAGCGGTGCGGGGCATGGGGAAACTCTGTTACTTTGAATGTGTGCACACATGCGTGCGCGTGCGCGCGTGTGAGGCGGATTGTAGAAGCGCCAGCAGGGCGCGGTATGGCGTAAGAGACCCACAAAATGACCAAAACACTGGTAATTGCAGAAAAGCCCTCGGTGGCGCAGGACATCGTGCGCGCCCTCACGCCGGTTGCCGGCAAGTTCGAGAAGCACGAGGACCATTTCGAGAATGAGCGCTACGTGGTCACCAGCGCCGTGGGCCACCTGGTGGAGATCCAGGCGCCCGAGGAATTCGACGTCAAGCGCGGCAAGTGGAGCTTTACCCACCTGCCGGTGATCCCGCCGTATTTCGACCTGAAGCCCGTGGACAAGACCAAGAGCCGCCTGAACGCGGTGGTCAAGCAGGCCAGGCGCAAGGACGTGACCGAACTGGTCAACGCCTGTGACGCGGGCCGCGAGGGGGAGTTGATCTTCCGCCTGATCGAGCAGTACGCCGGTGGCGCCAAGGGGACGTTGGCCAAACCCGTCCGCCGCCTGTGGCTGCAGAGCATGACGCCCCAAGCCATCCGCGACGGCTTCGAGAACCTGCGCAGCGACCAGCAGATGCAGGGCCTGGCCAGCGCCGCGCGCAGCCGCTCCGAGGCCGACTGGCTGGTGGGCATCAACGGCACGCGCGCCATGACGGCCTTCAACTCGCGCGACGGCGGGTTCTTTTTGACCACCGTGGGCCGCGTGCAGACGCCCACGCTGTCGCTGGTGGTGGAGCGCGAGGAAAAAATCCGCAAGTTCGTCAGCCGCGACTACTGGGAAATCCACGCGGGCTTTCATGCCGAAGCCGGCGAATACCTGGGCAAGTGGTTCGACCCCAAGTGGAAGAAGAGCGACGACCCCGAGGCCCGCGCCGACCGCGTCTGGTCGCACCACCAGGCCAAGGACATCGCCGACGCCGTGCGCGGCAAGGCCGCCACCGTCACCGAGGAAAGCAAGCCCACCACCCAGGCATCGCCGCTGCTGTTCGACCTGACCAGCCTGCAGCGCGAGGCCAATGGCAAGTTCGGCTTCTCCGCCAAGACCACGCTGGCGCTGGCGCAAAGCCTGTACGAGCGCCACAAGGCGCTGACCTACCCGCGTACCGACTCGCGCGCGCTGCCCGAGGACTACCTGCCCGTGGCCAGGCAGACCTTCGGCATGCTGGCTGGCAGCGGCATGCGCCACCTGGCGCCGTTCGCGCAGCAGGCGCTGGACGACGGCTACGTGCGCCCGTCCAAGCGCATCTTCGACAACAGCAAGGTGAGCGACCACTTTGCCATCATCCCCACCACGCAGGCCCCCAGCGGCCTGTCCGAGGCTGAGCAAAAGCTCTACGACCTGGTGGTGCGCCGCTTCATGGCGGTGTTCTTCCCCAGTGCCGAATACCAAGTCACCACCCGCATCAGCCAGGTGGTGGGCCATTCGTTCAAGACCGAGGGCAAGGTGCTGGTCAAGCCCGGCTGGCTGGCCATCTACGGCAAGGAGGCCGCCAACGAGGTCGAAGACGGCAAGGCCGGCGACAAGGGCCAGCCGCTGGTGCCCGTCAAGCCCGGCGAGATGACCCACACCGAGTTCGCCGAGGCCAAGGGCCTGAAAACCAAGCCGCCCGCGCGCTACTCCGAAGCCACGCTGCTGGGTGCCATGGAAAGCGCCGGCAAGCAGATCGACGACGACGAACTGCGCGAAGCCATGCAGGAGAAGGGCCTGGGCACGCCGGCCACGCGCGCGGCCATCATCGAAGGCCTACTGACCGAAAAATACATGCTGCGCGAGGGCCGCGAGCTGATCCCCACGGCCAAGGCCTTCCAGCTCATGACGCTGCTGCGCGGCCTGGATGTGCAGGAGCTGTGCCGCGCCGACCTGACGGGCGAATGGGAATTCAAACTCGCGCAAATGGAAAAGGGCCAGCTGAGCCGCGAAGCCTTCATGCAGCAGATCCAGGCCATGACCGAGAAGCTGGTCAAGAAGGCCAAGGAATACGACCGCGACACCATCCCCGGCGACTACGCCACCCTGTCCACGCCGTGCCCCAACTGCGGCGGCGTGGTGAAGGAGAACTACCGCCGCTACGCCTGCACGGGCGCGAACGGCGCGGGCGAGGGCTGCGGCTTCTCGTTCACCAAGTCGCCCGCGGGCCGCACGTTTGAAACCGCCGAGGCCGAGCAGCTATTGCGCGACCGCCGCATCGGCCCGCTGGAGGGCTTCCGCTCCAAGGCCGGCTGGCCCTTCGTGGCCGAAGTCACCATCGCCCGCGACGAAGAGGCGGGCAACTACAAGCTCGAATTCGACTTTGGCGACGACAAAAACGCCGAGGAATCGGGCGAGATCGTGGACTTTGCCGGCCAGGAAAGCTTAGGTGCCTGCCCCAGCTGCGGCGCCCCCGTGTATGAACACGGCAGCAACTACGTGTGCAGCAAATCGGTGCCCACCGCCCAGCAGCCCACGCCGTCGTGCACCTTCAAGAGCGGCAAGGTCATCCTGCAGCAGCCCGTGGAGCGCGCGCAGATGCAAAAGCTGCTGGCCACCGGCAAGACCGACCTGCTGGACAAGTTCGTCAGCATGCGCACGCGCCGCGCGTTCAAGGCCTTCCTGGCCTGGGACAAAGAGGCGGGCAAGGTCAACTTCGAGTTCGAGCAGCGCGAATCCAAATACCCGCCGCGCAAGACGGCTGCTGCAAAAACAGGAGCTGCCAGCGCAAGCGGGACGGGCGCTGGAGCCGTAAAAGCCTCTAAACCCGCCACCAAGGCCGCCGCCAAGAAGGCCGCCGCCAAAACCACGGCCGCCAAGACCCCGCGCAAGGCCAGCACCGCCGCCGGCAAGGCGCCCAGCGCCCAACTGGCCGCCGTGATTGGCACTGAACCCGTGGCGCGCCCCGAGGCCGTCAAGAAGATGTGGGACTACATCAAGGCCCACAACCTGCAGGACCCGCAGGACAAGCGCACCATCGTCGCCGACGACAAACTGCGCGCCGTCTTCGGCAAGGACCGCATCGGCATGTTCGAGCTGGCCGGCATCCTGGGCCAGCACCTGGCCTGACGCCATGCTGAGCCGCGGCGAGCGCATCTTCTGGGGCGGCCTGGCCGCCGCCGTCATTGCCGGCGCCGCCGCCGCGTGGTGGACGGCCGACCAGTGGACGCCCCACGCCGCCCCCTGGGCCGCGCAGATGTGGCGCAAGATCACCCGCCCCGGCCCCGACACCCTGCCGCGCGACAAGGCCGGCCGGCCCGCGCCCGCCGTACAGGGCGCGGCCGGTGCCGCGTCGGCGCCCCTGGCGCAGCCGCGCAAATGCCAGCAACCCGACGGCCGCGTGATCTACACCGACCAGCCGTGCCCGCGGGGCAGCCGGGAGCAGACGGTGGACGGGGCGGTCACGTCCCTGCCGGCGCGCTGAGCGGGCATTGCGGCGGCGCCGGGGGCCGTGGTGCTCCCCTGATGCGCTTGGTGCAGCGCCGTGACTGCAGGGCATTGACGCCCTGAATTCATGTTGCTCCTGTTTCGATAGCTATTAGCGCTTACTGCATAAGCGCTAGGGGCTGTTTTCGTCTTAAGCCGCGCACCGCGTCCCCATCCAGCCGGATGCCGCGGGCTCGGGTTTTCGTCAGTTTGGAATCAGCTTCGCCGCCTATAAGGTTTCAATCCGAAACAAATGGGATGGGCGGGGGAGGAATGGCGACGTTGATACCCGCACTTGGCTCATGCGCGGGGCGCATGCAGTCGGGTGAACGCAGGCTGGCCGAGCGGCTAGCGAAAGTTTGAGAAGACGACTGCCGGCTGGTAGGGCATGCCGATAGGCCCCAAGCAGACCTTCACCGAATTCGTGGTAGTGCCTCGCGCTTAATTCAACGTTTCAGCGTCACTGAATAAAAGGGAGGAATGCAATGCGTGTGCATCGGCTAAGTTTTAGGCGGTCTAAATTTCTACAACGCTCAGAAATATGCGGTGCTGTATGCCCGCGCATGTGTTCGGCACGCCTTCGACTGCGTTTGTACGATTACCTAATCCTGGTTAGCCCACCGAAATGCCGAGCCTCACGCTTATAAGGCGACTTCCCCCAAAGCTATCAGCGTGGCTGTTCTACAGAGGCTATCCAGTCGCGCTTCTGATCCGATTTTTACTGGGCAATATATACGGAGTTCTGCTGTTATCGGTTGCCATCTACATCTATCGGTTATATTTTTCGAACTCACAACCTCTCTCTTTTGCAGAGATGGCTGTTTGGTTTGATGATCTGTCGGCAGAAACAAAGACTGGGCTTCTCGCAGCATCTCTCACCATTATTGGGTTTATGTTCGCTTTTCAGACCGCAACCGAAAACTGGAAGAACGAAGCTCTCGCAAACATAAAAATCCACGTCGCCACAGAGATTGAAGGATTTTTTGCAGAGGCGTCGCATCTCACATCAAATGCCGAGATATACGCAAACACCCTCGTAAACACCATCAAAAAAATACAGAGTAGCAAAGATCAATCGGACATCAATTTCGCAGTTCAATGGGCTATCGATCGCTTGCCTGCCTTCATGGCGGCAAGAGAGCGGCTATCTGCTATGTCTATCGAGATTCACCGATTGTCCGGGAAGCACTTTTCAATACTCGCCACAGTGCCGGGCGCGATCGATTCGATGGAAGACTGCGCCGCGTCATTTGAGCAAATAACTAAGCATATGTGGTTTAGGCTTCCCTCTGTGCCAGCAGATCATCCTAACCCAGTGGGAATTTTCTTCTCACAGGTCAACGTTGCGGAATGCTCGGATTTTGTCCGTTGCTGCGGCGAAAATTTTGGTCGCATAAATGGCTTATCCGGTGGTGTAAGAGGTGCTCTTCTCGCCCCCGTAATTGGTATGCGCGTGGGAACCTGGTCAAGCCTACTTGGCAAGAAAGATCAATTTGTCGCAGCCCTCAATAAAGTCAAGAAGGAAGATTTGAAGAATGGCTAACCCATCATTCCAGCGGACCGCCTTCGGCGTCCGCTGAATTTCAACGTTAGGTCACGCAGCTGATAATCAGTGGCGCATCTTTTGTACCGCAGCTATACATCAGCTCGCGATAATGTTGAAAAAGTCGAAACATAAAATCTCCTTATGACACAACACAACAACAAGCCTTTCAGCAGCAACGACGCCGGGAAGCTCTTTGTCTTCGCGTTGCTCGTACTTCCGCCGAGCTTTTTTTTGGTCGGAATCGTTCCTGTTCTGTTCTTGCTATTTGGCGCTCTTATGTTCCGAAAGTCAGAAAACTTTGGCCATATCGAAATTGCTGCACGCAATTACCGGATTTTTTGCATTCTGGTGTTTCTCGGGCTGATGGGCGTTGCTGGTTACTTTTTTCTTGAGTACCTCGGAGCAGACCGTGATTCTTGGGAGCGCAAATACCTCCTTCGCGACGCGGCCGCATGCGCCGCAAGCAGCTTGATACCCCTCTTCTACATTGCCGCCATGCAAGTGCTATTCCTAAAGCCCATGCGTGCAAATGAAGATTGGCTGACACAAAAGGTCTCAGCAGTTGGTAGAAAATCGACATCAGGCAACACAGGAGATATTGACATCATCAAAGGCGAGAGGTTGCGGTCGTTTTCGGTTGCGGACGAACTCCTCAAATGGGCAAAGCTTAAGGAAGATGGCCATATTAGTGAGCAGGAGTTTGCAGAAGCAAGGCGAAAGCTGATGGAACGCAACTGAGTTTTAGCACCCAGCAACATTGAAAAAGCGATACCTCTCAAGCCGCTCACTCTAAGTGGTTGATTTACAATGAATTTTTCTGAGCGACTTTCGGGCGATTTGTGGCCTTGGCCCGATTATTTTGCTAACCCTTCAGTCAAACGGACTGGCCTTCGGCCAGCCGCTTACTTTGGCCGTTGGGCATAACCATGACGATTCAGCAAATTCCCAATGTCCGAGTTTGGTTGCAAGGCCGGGACTACGTCGAATCTGCCGAAATCCTGCTGGACTACAACCGCGTCCAACCTGCCGCCGTTGTGGCCGGCTTGGCCATCGAGATATTCATTAAGTCATTCCTCGCTACCCGCCATGCAACGGGTCATGCCACAACCGAGCGCGGCCATAGCGGGACCGCTATGTTCCACAAGCTGCCCGCCACACTGCAAGATGAGTTGCTGGTTTGCTCAAGCGAAGTTGATACCGCAGTGGATTTCGTCGCTGAACTGACAAAGCATGACGGTGCCTTCGTCTCGGGACGATATTGGTACGAACCCACGGCATCTAAAGTGCTCAGCTCGGATACCGTTTATTTCGCGCGGCATCTCTGCGAAACAGTGTTCCTCTTGGGCCAGAAACGCAGTGCTTAGTTGCGAGCAGCGATGCCCAACCCGTCATTCCAGCGGACCGCCTACGGCGGCCGCTGAATTCAAACGTTAGGTTTCAGAATCACTTCTTTGCGACCATGAAAGGGCCGTACATGAATACCAGGATGTTGGCCACTTCATTGGTCCTAAGTGGGGCCTTGGTTGGATGCGGAAAGGAACCTGCCAAGCCGATAGAAGTGAAGCTTGATCCGCTCAGTAGCTTCAAGGTCATCGCAGAAGAGTGCCAAGGCGCATTCAACGCAAGCGATAACGTGGTGCCTGGAAAGACCGGTGGTTTTGTCCGGATTGAGATTACGCCAGGCCCTATGAGCTTTGACGTCAAAAAGACAGACTCGCTTGTCTCTCCCTACACGGCATACATAGACCTGACCTTCGCAGAGAAGGCGCTTGCAGCCCCTACCGAAGAAGCTGCGCGAGCTTGGGATGGCGTTGCAATTGTCACAATGCAACATTGGCGGCTGCTGTATGCCCTGCAGGACGGCAAGTGGAAGCTTCAAGAAGAGCTTTACTCATTTGCTGTGCCCAGCGCAGGAATCACCGAGCAGGCTCCTACAAAGATGAGCGCGGGGGCAATTTCAAAAAGAGTGCCTTCCGCTATGTCATGTACGCCGAGCCAAGGGTGAAACCTTACCAGTCGCTCGGGCCGACTCGCGTCGGCAGGCCGCCGCTCGCGGCTCAGCTTCAACGTTAGGGTTAGGCATACGACTCGTCCCACGATCATCGGCTGCAAGTAGGGGTCGTTGATACCTCCTTGTAGCTTTCCTGCGGCCCAGCGCTTCGCCCGCTACTATCTGTGCCCGCGGCGCATGTGCCGCGCGCCTGTCCTCCAGGTGCCCACCAAAGCATTTCACCAAGGAGACCCACACCCCATGTTCAGCCACGTCATGCTGGGAGCCAGCAACCCCGACCAATCCAAGCAGTTCTACGACGCCTTTCTGGGCGCCCTGGGTTGCAAGCCTGGCTTTACCGACCCCAAGGGCCGCACCTTCTGGCGCCACGCGGGCAACACCTTTGCCATCTCCGCGCCCATCAATGGCGAGCCGGCCTGCTTTGGTAACGGCGCCACGACGGGCTTTGCGGCCGAGTCGCCCGAGCAGGTGGATGCGGCGCACGCGGCAGGCGTGGCCAGCGGCGGCGTGACGTGTGAAGACCCGCCGGGCTGGCGCGAGCATGCGCCGGGCGGGCGGCTGTACCTGGCCTACCTGCGCGACCCGGCCGGCAACAAGCTGTGCGTGCTGCACCGCCCGCCCAAGGAAGCCAAGGCCGCCTGACGGCGCGTTTCACTAGGATTTATGCATGCTTTTGTCTGAACAATGGGTGCTGGTCACGGGCGGCGCCCGGGGCCTGGGCCAGGCCATCACACGCGCCGTGGCGCGCGAGGGCGCGGGCGTGGTCATCAACTACCACCGCAGCGATGCCGCCGCGCAGGCGCTGGCCGACGAGCTGGGTCCGCGCGCCATCGCGCTGCAGGCCGACGTGACTGACGCTGCCGCCGTGCAGCGCCTGTTTGCCACTGCGCGCGAGCGCACGGGCGCCCCCATCAGCGCCGTGGTGAACAACGCGCTGGCGCAGTTCTCGTTCGACGGCGACGCGCGCCCCAAGCTGGGCGAGATCACCTGGGAGCGCTTCAGCCAGCAGATCGAGGGCGCGGTCAAGGGCGCGCTCAACACCATGCAGGCAGCGCTGCCCGCCATGCGCGCGCAGGGCTTCGGGCGTGTCGTGAACGTGGGCACCAACCTGTTCCAGAACCCGGTGGTGCCGTACCACGACTACACGGCGGCCAAGGCCGCGCTGCTGTCGCTCACGCGCACGGCGGCGCACGACCTGGGGCCGGATGGGATCACGGTGAACATGGTGTCGGGCGGGTTGCTGCGTACCACCGACGCCAGCAGCGCCACGCCCGAGGCGGTGTTCGACCTGATCGCCAGCATGACCCCGCTGCGCCGCGTGACCACGCCGGCCGAGTTTGCCGACGCGGTGCTGTTCTTCCTCTCGCCGTGGGGCCGCGCCGTGACGGGGCAGAACCTGGTGGTGGACTGCGGCCTCGTCAAGGATTGAAAAAGGAGTTGCCCATGGCATGGACCCACCCCATCACGGCCAAATGGCCGGCCGCGCACCCCGACCGGCTGCAGCTGTATTCGCTGCCCACGCCCAATGGCGTGAAGGTGTCGATCCTGCTGGAAGAGACGGGGCTGCCGTACGAGCCGCACCTGGTGAGCTTCGAGACCAACGACCAGCTCTCGCCCGAGTTCCTCGCGCTCAACCCCAACAACAAGATCCCCGCCATCCTCGACCCCAACGGCCCCGGCGGCCAACCGCTGGCGCTGTTTGAGTCCGGCGCCATCCTGGTCTACCTGGCCGAGAAGACCGGGCGCTTTCTGCCGCAGGATGCCGCCGCGCGCTACGAGACGCTGCAGTGGCTGATGTGGCAGATGGGTGGCGTGGGGCCGATGTTTGGGCAGCTCGGGTTCTTCCACAAGTTCGCGGGCAAGGACTACGAGGACAAGCGCCCGCGCGACCGCTACGTGGCCGAGTCCAAGCGCCTGCTGGGCGTGCTGGAGCAGCGCTTGACGGGCCGCGACTGGATCATGGGCAGCGACTACACCATCGCCGACATCGCCGTGTTCCCCTGGGTGCGCAACCTCGTGGGCTTCTACGGCGCGGGCGATCTGGTGGGCTTTGACGCCTTCCCGCAGGTGCAGCGCGTGCTGGCGGCCTTCGTGGCACGCCCCGCCGTGCAGCGGGGGTTGGAGATTCCGGCACGGGGCTAACCCGGCGCGGGGCTGACCCGCCCGAGGCTCACCCCACCCAGGGCGCACGCGTGGCGCGGCGAGCCCTCACGCATCCGGCCCGGCGCGGCACAAGCGCACGCACCAGGGTGGGCGTGCGCCGCGCCCCGGCCAGCGCGCCGGTTCATGGTCAAAAACGGCTCTAGCGCTTATGTAGCAAGCGCAAGCAGCTATGCTTTTGATACTTCCACCAGCGCATCCACCACCACGGCGCCCTGGCCTGCGGCGCCCACCATCACCGGGTTCAGGTCCAGCGATGCAATGGCGCCGCCGGCACCCGCGATCACCTGGCCCACGGCCACGGCGATGCGCGACAGGGCGGCCACGTCCAGCGGCGGCTCGCCGCGCACGCCATCCAGCAGCGGGGCGATGCGCAGCGTGCGCAGCGCGGCCTGCACGTCAGCCTCGGAGAACGGGGGCAGCAGGACGGCGCAGTCCTTGAGCGCCTCCACGTACTTGCCGCCGTCGCCCACCACCACCACGGGGCCAAAGATCGGGTCCTTGCGCGCGCCCACCATGAACTCGTGCTGGCCCTTGCGCGTGGCCGCCACGATCACCCCGTCGCGCTGCACGCCCATCGCGTCCATCTTGGCCCAGAAGCGCTCGAACAGCTCGGCCGCCTGCTCGCGCGTCTGCACGTTGAGGGCCACCAGCCCGTGCTCGGACTTGTGCGGCACCTCGGCCGAGCAGGCCTTCACGACCGCGGGCGCGCCGATGGCGTCAAACGCTGCGCGCGCCTCGTCGGCGGTGCGGCACAGGTGCATGGGCACCGTGGGCACGCCGTGGCGCGCCAGCAGGCCCAGGCTGTCCACCTCGTTCAGAAAGCCCTGTGCGCCGGCAGGCACCTGCACGTGGGGCAATGCGGGCCACGTGGCGCGCGGCTGGCGCATCCGTTCCGTGTGGCCGGCCACCTGGGCCAGCACGGCGATGGCCTCGCCCTCGTTGGGGAAGGTGGCGATGCCGTGCGCGCGAAAGGGCGCCGCCACGCTCTCTTGCCACGCGGCCACGGCCACGGGCTTGCCCGTCGCGGCCTCGAAGGCCGCGGCGTCGCGGGCGAACCGGTCCACGTCGTAGCCCGCGCCGGCCACGGGAATGTTCAGGAAGAACAGGTCCGCCGCCGGGTCCTGCGCCACGGCGGGCAGCACGTCGCCGAACAGGCCGCTGTTGGACAGCAGCGCGGCGGTGACGTCGATGGGGTTGCTGGCGGTGGCAAAGCCCGGCAGCTTGGAGGCCACGTCGGCCTGCGTGGCGGGGCTCAGCTCCGCCAGGGACAGGCCCATGTCTTCGGCGGCGTCGGCGCCCATCACGCAGCTGGCGCCGGAATTGCTGATCACCACCAGGCGGCGGCCCTCGGGGCGCCAGCCCTTCAGGTAGGCGTGCGCGGCGCGTGCCTGCTCATGCGGGTCGCGCACGCGCCAGATACCGTGGTGCTTGAAGAACGCGTCCACCGTGCGGTCCTCGTTGGCCAGCGCGCCCGTGTGGGACGACGCGGCCTTTTGCCCGCTGGCCGACCGCCCGGCCTTCACCGCGACGATGGGCAGGTCGCGCTCGCGCGCATAGGCGGCGGTGGCGGCCAGCATCTCGGGGTGGGCGATGTTCTCCAGGTACAGCAGCAGCAGTTGCACATCGGGGTCGTGCGCCACGGCCCAGGCCATCTCGGACGCGGTCACGTCGGCCTCGTTGCCCGTGGCATGCACATGGCGCACGCCCAGGCCGCGCCCGCGCAGCAGGCCGTAGGCCATGGCGCTCATGCCGCCGCTCTGGCTCACGATGCCCACCGGGCCGTCCATGGGCGGCACCTCGATGAACATGGTGGAAAAGCCCGCGATGGCGCCCGTGCCGAAGTTGGCCAGGCCCTGCGTGTTGGGGCCGTACAGGCGCATGCCGGCGGCGCGCGCGGTGGCCACCATGTGGTCCTGCAGCTCGCGCCCGGCGGGGCCCGTCTCGCCAAAGCCCGAGGCGATCACCACGGCGGACTTCACGCCGCGCGCGGCGCATTCCTCCACCGCGGCGACGGTCTTGTCGCCGCCCACGGCGATCAGCGCCAGGTCGGGCACCTCGGGCAGCGCGGCCAGGCCGGCGTAGCTCTTGTGGCCCTGCACTTCCTCGCGCGCCGGGTTGATGGGATAGATGGTGCCCCGGTAGCCGTGGCGCTGCATGTAGTGGATGGGCCGGCCACCGATCTTGTGGATGTTCTCGGAGGCGCCAACGATGGCGACCGAGCGGGGGTTGAGTGCGGAGGTGAGAAGGTCAGACATGATGGGTTGCGAGACGTTGGGCGTTCAGTCGCCCCGCCGCTGGCAGGGCCGTGGAATGGAATGGCAGGGACAGGGGCGCGGCGCAGGCAGCCAGCACACGCCAGCTCGGCGGCAACCCGCCCGGGGCCTGAAGCCGGCCGCGCCGCCACCGCAGCGCCCAGCGGGGCGAGCGTGTAGCGCGCGGCGCGGCCATTCAGCGGGCCTCAGTCAATCTTTGCGCCGGAGGCCTTGACCACCTTGCCCCACTTGTCCACCTCGGCCTGCAGGAAGCCGGCGTAGGCGGTGGGCGTGCTCCAGGCGGCGGCAAAGCCCTGGGCCTCGAAGCGCTGTTTCACCTCGGGGTTGTCCAGCGCCTTCTTCAGCTCGGCGTTCAGGCGGTCCACCACTTCCTTGGGCGTGCCCGCGGGCGCCAGCACGCCGTTCCAGGCGATGGCCTCGTAGCCGGGCAGGCCGGACTCGGCCACCGTGGGGATGTCCGGCGCGCTGGGCGAGCGCTGGCTGCTGGTCACGGCCAGCGCTTTCAACTTGCCGGCCTTCACGTGCGGCATGGACGAGAGCATGGTGTCGAACATCAGGTCCGCCTGGCCGCCCATCACGTCGGTGAGTGCGGGCGCGCTGCCCTTGTATGGCACATGCGCCATCTTCACGCCGGCCGACGCGCTGAACAGCTCGGCCGACAGGTGCGTGGACTGCCCGTTGCCGGACGACGCGTAATTGAGCCCGCCCTGCTTGGACTTGGCCAGCGCGATCAGCTCCTTCACGTTGTTGGCGGGCGTGGCGGGATGGGTCACGATGACCAGAGGCCCGCTGGTGAGCTGCGAGACGGGCGCGAAGTCCTTGGTAATGGAGTAGTTGAGCTTGCTGAACAGCGAGGGGTTGATGGCATGCGCCGTGGTGGCCACCACCAGCGTGTAGCCGTCCGCGGGGCTGCGGGCCACGGCCTCGGCGCCGATGTTGGCGCCAGCGCCGGGGCGGTTGTCGATCACGAAGGGCTGGCCCATCTGCTCCTGGAGCTTCTGCGCCACCACGCGCGCCACGATGTCGGTGGGGCCGCCGGGCGGGTAGGGCACGACCAGCTTCACGGGCTTGTTCGGGTAGTCGCTGGCCCAGGCAAAGGGCGTGGCGGCGGCGCACAGCGCGGCGCAGACGAGGCCGACGGCATGGCGGCGCGGGGCGATGGGGGTGGTCTTAGGCATGTCTTTGTCTCCTTGATCGTTGTGGTGAAAAAAGCGGTCAGGCGGCTGGCACGAAGCGCAGCAGCGGCCGGCCCTGGTGCTCGAAGAATTCGGCGCGCACGCGCTCGCCGATCTGCACGCCCGCGGCCGCGTGGCCCATGAGGCGCGGGCCCTCGTCGAGCTGCACGATCGCCAGCGTGTAGGGCGCCAGCGCGCGGAAGTCCTCCGAGGGCGTGCGCGCCACCACCGTGGTGGCGCGCACGGTGGCGGTGCCGGCGGCGTCGCGCCAGTCCAGCCCGTCGTGGCCGCAGCGTTGGCACGCGTAGCGCGCCAGGGTCTGGGCATGGCCGCAGGCGGCGCAGCTTTGAAAGCGCACCACGCCCGCGCGCAGGCCGTCGTTGAAAGGGGTTGCCAGCGAGGTCATGGCGGTCAGCCCTCCGTTGAAAGAATGAGGCTCACGTGGGACGACATCACGCCCCCGTCGGCATGGATGAAGGCGCGCTGCGGGGTGCGGATCTGCCGCTCGCCCGCCTGGCCCGTCATCTGCCGCCACGCCTCCACGGTGTGGGCCATGCCGCCGGCCACGCCGCAGTGGCCGAACGACAGCAGGCCGCCGTGCGTGTTCAGCGGCAGCGCGCCCGTGGGCGCGAAGTCGCCCGCGCGGGCCCGTGCGGCAGCGCCGGCGCGCGGCGCGAAGCCGATCTCTTCGAGCAGCATCACCAGCGTGATCGTGAACGAGTCGTAGATGCCCAGGTAGTCGATGTCCGCAGGGCTCAGGCCGGCCTCGGCAAAGGCTTGGGCGGCGGCATCGGATGCGCCGCACCGCATCACGTCGGCCATGGCGGTGAGGTGCTGGTGGCGGTGTGCCTGGCCCGCGCCCGCCAGGCGCACCGGGGCGTGCGGGCCGGGCTCGGCCGAGACGACGAACGCCATGGCGCCGTCGGAAATGGGGCAGCAGTCCAGCAGCGACAGCGGCGCGGCGATGGGCTTGGCGGCCAGCACCTCGGCATGGGTGATGGGCGTGCGCAGGTGCGCCTCGGGGTGGCGCGCGGCGTTGGCGCGCATGAGCACGGCGAACTCGGCCAGGTCGGCGCTGGTGACGCCCGTGCGGTGCATGTATTCCGAGGCCATCAGCGCGTAGTACGCGGGCACGCTGGCGCCGTTGGGCACCTCGTAGTCGGCGTCGCCCACCTGGGCCAGGGTCTGGATGGAGCTGTCGCGCGACTGACCCGTGAGGCGGTTCTCCCCCGCCACCACCAGCACGTTGCGGCAGCGGCCCGAGCGCACCAGCTCGCGCGCGGCCATCAGCATGGCCGCGCCCGTGGCCCCGCCCAGCTGCATGCTGTGCGCGTAGTGCGGCGCCAGTGCGAAGCGCTCGCAGAACAGCGTAGACAGCATCAGGTGCGGCAGCGTGGTGGCGTAGCCGCACAGCACGCCGTCGATGTCGGCGCGTGCCAGGCCGGCGCTGGCCAGCGCCTGGTGCGCGGCGCCGGCCATCAGGTCGAGCGCGCCGCGCCCTTCGTGGCGGCCAAAGGGTGTGCTGCCCGCGCCGCGCAGGTAGGCGGGGGAGGGTGGGGTCATCGCAGGGTCTCCGGGAGGGTTCTTGAGGGGGAGGCTGCGCCGGCCTGGCGGCGGCTGGTGCGCACGGCCTCGGACCAGCGCACCTGGCATACGGTGGATTCGCGCATCAGCGCCTGGGCCATGGCGGCTTCCCGCGCGAGGATGCGGTCGTTCAGCGCGGCAATGCTCAGGGCCGCCACGGGGCGGCCCTCGGGGTCGAGTACGGGCACGGCGATGCCGCCCATGCGCTCGACTACCACGTCCAGCAGCACCACGTGGCCGCGTTCGCGCGCGTCGGCGATGCGCTCGCGCAGCAGCGCGGGCGTGATGCGCGGGTAGCGGCTCATCTGGTTGGCGAGGATCTCCAGCGCCGCCTCGCGCTCGGCCTCGGGCATCCAGGCCAGCAGCGCCAGGCTGCCGGCCCCGGCGCCCAGCGGGCGGCGGCTGCCCACGCGCAGGTAGTTGGCGCGGATGGGGTAGGTGCCTTCCTCCACGTCGATGCACAGCGACTCCACGCCGCTGGGGATGGACAGCACCACGCTGTCCTCGAACTGGCCCACCAGCCGCAGCAGGCTGGGGCGCGCCAGCGGCCGCGGGTCAAAGCGCCGCAGCGCGGCCGCGCCCAGCACCATGAGTTCGGGCCCCAGCGAGAACTGCTTGCTCTGCGCATCGCGCGCGACGAAGCCGTCGCGCACCATCACCTCCAGCAGGCGCAGTGTGGTGGCCTTGTCCAGTTCGGCCGCGGCGGCAATGTCGGTCAGGCGCGAGTTGCCGCCCTCGGACATCACCCGCAGCACGCGCATGGCGCGCTCCACGGTGGACGTGCTGCCACCGGGCAGGTGGTTCACCACGGCCTTGGGGCGTGCGCTGGAGGGGGTGGGGGGCATGGCGTGTGTTTCTTTGGATGAAACGTGATTTGTCATGAAATTTAGGTGTGGGTGCGGTGGTTGGTCAAAGACCGTGTTTTAAATTTCAATGGCTAAAACAGTTGCGCCGCGATGCGAGGGCTTACCCTGATGAAAGCGGCGGCCGCGCCGCGCGCATGCCCCACAATCGCCGGCTTGCCGACCCTTGTGCGCGCCCGTTGCGGCGCACGCCGCCCTTCCATGCCCCATGCCGTTTCCCTGCTGCGCGCCGCGCGCCTGGCCCGCAGCGCCAAGCCGTTCCTGGCGCGCGGCGGCTCGCGCCGCGAGCGTTGCGAGGGCTGCCGCCTGCCGCTGAGCCACTGCCAGTGCGCGCTGCGCCCGCAGCCCGCGGTGCGCGCGGGTATGTGCCTGCTGATGGCGGACACCGAGCCGCTCAAGCCCAGCAACACGGGCTGGCTGATCGCCGACCTGGTGCCCGACACCCACGCGTTTGGCTGGGCGCGCACCGAGGTCGATCCCGCCTTGCTGGCGCTGCTGGCCGACCCGCAGTGGCAGCCGTACGTGGTGTTCCCGGGTGAGTTCGCGCAGGCCGCGCGCGTGGTGCAGGCCGTGGCGCCACAGGCCGACGCGGCTGCGCCCGCCGCTGCGCCGCAGGGCCCGCGCCCGCTGTTCGTGCTGCTGGACGCCACCTGGCCCGAGGCGCGCAAGATGTTCCGCAAAAGCCCCTATCTGGACCGCTTCCCGGTGCTGAGCCTGCACAGCGACGAGGCCTCGCGCTACCGCCTGCGCCGCTCCAAGCGCAGCGACCATTTCTGCACCGCCGAGGTGGCGGCGCTGTGCCTGGCGCAGGCGGGCGACACGCACGCTGCCGCGTTGCTGCTGGCCTGGCTGGACGTGTTCAGCGAGCGCTACCTGCTGGCCAAGCACCAGCGCCCCGTGGACCTGGACAGCGCTGCGCACCAGCAACTGCGCGCGCTGGCCGGCGCGCAGCACACCGGTTGACGCAGTTGGTTGCACCGCGGGCCGCGGCGCTGCGCACAATGCCAAGTCTTTCGCTGACAACGCCATGCACCGCCGACTCGCCCTCTCGCACGCACTGACCGCCGCCCTGGCACTGGCCGCCGGCTGTGCCAGCGCGCAGCCCAGCTACACCATCAGCACCCAGCAGCTGCAGCAGGCGCTGGCCGAGCGTTTCCCGCGCAGCTACCCGCTGGGCGGGCTGCTGGACCTGCAGTTGCAGACGCCGCAACTCACGCTGCTGCCCGAGCGCAACCGCCTCAACGCCGTGCTGGACGTGGCGGCCAGCGGCGCGCTGCTGCAGGCGCGGCGATACACGGGCGCGTTCGATGTGGACTTCGGCCTGCGCTACGAACCCACCGACCGCACCATCCGCGCGCACGACCTGCATGTGAACGCGCTGCGCCTGGACGGTGTGCAGCCCTCTGCCGCCGGCATGCTGCAGCGCTACGGCCAGCAGTTGGCCGACCAGTCGCTGCGCGAGGTGGTGCTTCACCAGCTGCGCGACAAAGACCTGGCGCTGGCCGACGGCATGGGCCTGCAACCCGAGAGCATCACCGTCACCCCGCGCGGGCTGCTGGTGCGCTTCGGCACCAAGCCGCTGTCGTGAATGCTGCGCTACTCATAGCGCTTCGCGCTGGATACGCAAGCGCTGCGGGCTGTTTGGATGCAAATGCGCAGCGCGAGGGCGGCTGTCCTACGCCGTTGCGCCGCCAGCGCGGTTACAAATAGGGTTTTGCCCTTCGTTGCGCCGCGCAGCGTCTGCGCGGCCCGCCGCACCATGACCACAGCTTTGCCCGCCAGTCCGTCCAGCGTCTTTGCGTCCTCGCCCAATCCGGTGGTGGTGATCACCGGCGCCTCCAGCGGCATCGGCCACGCCACGGCGCTGGCGTTTGCGCGCCGCGGCGCGCGCCTGGTGCTGGCCGCGCGCAACCCTGACACGCTGGCCCCTGTGGCGCTGGCATGCCGCGCCGAGGGTGGGCAGGCGCTGGGCATTCCCACCGACGTGACCGGCGCCGACGCGGTGCAGGCCCTGGCCGACAAGGCGGTGCGCCACTTCGGGCGCATCGATGTGTGGATCAACGGCGTGGGCGTGGGAGCTGTGGGGCGCTTTGACGATGTGCCACTGGCCGCGCACCGCCGCGTGATCGAGTCCAACCTGCTGGGCCACGTGCACGGCGCGCACGCGGCGCTCACGCGCTTTCGCGCGCAGGGCCACGGCCTGCTGGTGAACCTGATCTCGCTGGGCGGCTGGGTGCCTGCGCCCTACGCGGCCGCCTACACGGCCAGCAAGTTCGGCCTGCGCGGCCTGTCCGAAAGCCTGCGCGCCGAGGTGGTCGACCTGCCCCAGGTGCATGTGTGCGACGTGGCGCCCACGTTCGTCGATTCGCCGGGCCTGTCGCACGGCGCCAACTACACGGGCCGGCGCATCCGCCCGCCGCTGCCCATGGTGGACCCGCGCGCGGTGGCCCAGGCCATCGTGGACCTGGCCGATGCGGCCCAGCCGCGCGCCGTCACCTGGCTGGGCCTGGGCGCGATGCCCGGGCGTGTGGCGCATGCGCTGGCGCCGCAGGGCACGGCGCGCGCCATGCGCTGGTTCAGCGACCTGGGGCTGCGCCGGGCAGCGCCCGCGCCGCTCACCCAAGGCAATCTGTTTGCCCCCTCGCACCAGACCTCCATCGACGGCGGCCACCGCCAGCGCATGGCGGGATCGGCCACGGTGGTGGCGGTGCTCGGTGTGGTCGGCCTGGCGGTGGGCTGGTGGTGGGGACGCGGACGGCGTTGATGCTCCTATTTGCATAGCTGTAAGCGCTTGATGGGCGGGCGCTGTAGTCCTTTTTTATGCAAAGCAGCAGCGCCCGGCGTTTTCCTACAGCCCGCGCGCGGCCGGCTGCCTACGATGGCGCTGCCGGGGCCGCACCATGTGTGGCGCGGCATCCCACCTGCCACCGCCAGGACGCCGCCATGACCTCTCGCCCCTCCCACACCGACGCCACCGACGCCGCGCCGCCGCCGGCCGAAAGCCACCCCGCCCACACCTTCACGCTGTACGCGTCGGGCGGGCGCGTGTACGCCAGCAATGTGCGCGACAAGCTCATCGACCTGGGCGCCCTCGCACCGCAGGCGCAGGGCTGGGCCTACCAGCTGGATGGCGACGGGCGCGTGGAGGCCGAAGGCTTTGACGATGCGCGGCAGGCGCTGGCCCACATCGCCGCCAGCATCACCTTCCTGTACCTAGACGGGCAGTTCACCGCGCTGCAGGACCTGGGCGACCGCGCCCGCCCCGACGTGCGCGGGGCGCCGCAGATCCAGGTGGCGCTGGACCCGCGCGGACAGGCCCGGCCCGCCATCGGCGCTGCGGCGTAGGCGGTGCCTTTCAACCCCACGGCCCTTTGTGCGGAGAACGCGATGCAAGTCCAACCCTATCTGATGTTCGATGGCCGCTGCGAAGAGGCGCTGGCGTTCTACGCCCAGGCGCTGGGCGCGCAGACGCAGTTGCTGATGCGCTTTCGGGACAGCCCCGAGCCGCCCGCGGGCGAATGCTCCGCGTCAGCCGCCGTGCCCGGCGACAAGGTCATGCATGCGGAGCTGCGCGTGGGGGAGACGACCCTCATGGCCTCGGACGGCATGGCGGGCGGCCACCCGGTGTTCAACGGCATCTCGCTCACGCTCTCGGTGGCCAGCGAGGTGGAGGCGCGCAGCAGGTTCGACGCGCTGGCCGACGGCGGCACGGTGGTGGCGCCGATGGCCAAGACCTTCTTTTCGCCCGCGTTCGGCATGGTCAACGACCGTTTCGGCGTGTCGTGGATGGTGCTGGCGGACTCCGCGCCGGGCTGAAGGCGCGGGGCAGGTGCCGCGGGCCGGCCGGCCGTCGCCGAGGGAGCTGCGGGCCCGCGTACAGGGCGCCAGGTTGCTCATGAAAAAGTAGCTGCCAGCGCTCACCCCGACTGCCTTTGCGACGGTTTTTGCTCGAAGATTGGGCTGCCATCGTTCCACGCATGGGCCGCAGTGTCGCGCCGGCGCCCGCTGGGCAAATGGCCTTCCGTCCCCACATGATGCACAGTGCCTGCGCCGTGTCGCCGCGCCGGCCTTGGAAAGGAGCCCCATGAACACCCGCGCCAGTCCCGTCCTGCAATCCCAGCCCCTGGGGCCGCTGTGGCCCACGCTTGATCCGTTCCTGTTCTGCGCCCACCATGACGACGCCTATCCCGCCGGCAACCGCGCCATGGGCGTGCAGGCGGTGGCGCTGGAGGGGCGCCAGATGGGCAGCGACTTCAGCCGCAAGGACGGCTTTTCGATGTACCACGGAGAGCACGTGCCCGGCTTTCCCGGCCACCCGCACCGGGGCTTCGAGACCGTCACGCTGGTGCGCAAGGGCCTGATCGACCATGCCGACTCGCTGGGCGCGGCCGCGCGCTTCGGTGGCGGCGACGTGCAGTGGGTCACCGCCGGCGCGGGCATCATGCATTCGGAGATGTTCCCGCTGCTGAACACCGACGCGCCCAACCCGCTGGAGCTGTTCCAGATCTGGCTGAACCTGCCCGCGCGCCACAAGATGGTGCGGCCGCACTTCACCATGCTGTGGAACGAACGCATCCCGCGCCTGGAGCATGCCGACGCGGCCGGCCTGCGCACCACGGTCACCGTGGTCGCCGGCGCGCTGGACGGCGCCGGTGCGCCGCTGCCGCCGCCCCCCGAGTCCTGGGCCGCGCAGGCGGACGCCGACGTCGCCATCTGGACGCTGCGCATGGAGCCCGGCGCGCATTGGACGCTGCCGGCGGCCCGCGGACAGGGCACGCGCCGCATGCTGTACTGGTTCGTGGGCGAAGGGCTCTCGATCGCCGGCGAGCCCCAGGGCGGCCACGCGGCGCTGGAGGTGGCGGCCGATCGGGCGCTGGAGCTGGTCAACACCGGCGGCGACACCGTGGAATGCCTGCTGTTGCAGGGCCGTCCCATCGGCGAGCCGGTGGTGCAGTACGGCCCGTTTGTGATGAACACCCAGCAGGAAATCATGCAGGCCATGCAGGACTTTCGCCGCACGCAGTTCGGCGGCTGGCCCTGGGACGCGAGCGACCCGGTGCACGGCAGCGCCCCCCGGCGCTTTGCGCGCCACCCGGGCAGCGCGCAGGACGAGGTGCCGCAGGCCTGAATGCCTGCACGGCGGCCGGCCCGGCCGCCCGCACGGCCTTGGCGTGTGCGGGACAATGGCGGCCTTGCGGCGCCTGCCCGCGCCGCCGCCCTCCACGGAAACCAAGCCATGAACATCACCCAAGACACCGCCGTCACGCTCAGCTACCGCGTCACCGATCCCGCCACGGGCAAGCCCCTTGATGCCGGCAATGTGGCCTACCTGCACGGCGGCTACGAGAACATCTTCCCCAAGGTCGAGGCCGCGCTGGAAGGCCAGGCCCCGGGCCATGCCGTCACGCTGGACCTGGCGGTGGAGGACGCATTCGGCGCGCGCGACGAGAGCCTGGTGCGCACCATCCCCAAGAGCGAGTTCCCCCCCGGCGTGAAGGTGGGCGGCCAGTTGCAGGGGCCCGGCGCCGACGGCCAGCCGCAGATGTTCCACGTGGTCAAGATCAAGGGCCCCGTGGTGCACCTGGACGGCAACCACCCGCTGGCCGGCAAGGCGCTGCGTTTTGCCTGCAAGGTGACCGAGGTGCGCGCCGCCACGGCCGAGGAGATCGCCCACCGCCATGTGCATGGCGGGCATGGGCATCACCATTGATGCTGCTTTATTGATAGCTGTCAACGCTTGCCTATCAAGCGCCAGCGGCCATTTTGGCTAACGCCTGCGCAGCAGCGCGCGGCGCAGCAGGCGCTCCGCGCGGTCGCGGATCTGCAGCGGGCTGTGGCCGGGCCGGGGCAGCACGCGCGCCCGGCTGCAGGCGGCCAGGAAGTCGTGCAGCAGCGGCGAGTCGTCTAGCGTGACGGCCGCGCTGGCGCGGAACTCCGGGTGCCACTGCGTCGCCGCGATGTAGCCGCGCCCGTGGCTCGGGTTGCGGCGTATCGCCTCGGGCACGCCGTCGGGGTAGCTCCAGGCCTCGATGTCGAAGCCGGGCGCCAGGTTCTTGATGCCCTGGTGGTGGATGCTGTTCACGGTGACGCGCGGCTGCTCCGGGTACAGCCGCGCCAGCCGCGTGCCGGGCACGATGTCCACCTCGTGGAAGTGCTGGTCGTAGGTGCTCGGGTTGCGGTGCTGCAGCGCGCCAGGGTGCTGGGTCTCGATGTCCTGGTACAGCGTGCCGCCAAAAGCCACGTTGATGAGCTGCAGCCCGCGGCACACGCCGAAGATGGGCTTGCCGGCCTGCTCGAAGGCCTCCACCACCGCCAGGTCGTACAGGTCGCGCACGCGGTCGCCCAGCCATGCGTCCTTGAGCGGCACCTCGCCGTAGCTGCCGGGCCAGACGTCCGCCCCGCCGTGCATCACCACGCCGTCGAGCCACTCGGCGTAGTGCTTGAGCGTGACGTCTCCGCGCGCGGTCTCGCCCGTGGGGCAGGGCACCATCACCACCAGCGCACCGGCCGACATGATCCAGTGCGCGATGGACTGCTCCACGTACTGCAGGGTCTTGTTGGTGAACAGTGGCCGGCCCGGGTCCGCATGCGAAAAGCACGCGGACAGGCCGATCTTCAGGCGCGGCTGGGAGGGCGTTACCGACGGCATGCGGTCGGGCTGTAGCCAGGGCGGCAGGACAGTCATCGACTCAGTTGTAACACCGCGCTTGCCCGCACGCTGTAGGAACGAGCCGCAGAGCGCGGCTGTGCGTTTTGCTTGATACGAATCAAGCATGCAGGCGCCTACTGGGGCATGATGAAGACGAGGGGCGCTACCGTCCGCCCCATCGACCCATCCACTTCACGAAGGAGAAAACATGCAGATCCAGGTGCATACCGACGACCACATCCAGGGCGGCGAATCGCTGGCCCGCTGGGTGCAGGAAGAAGCCACCGCCAAGCTGGCGCGCTTTCGCGAGCACGTGACGCGCGTGGAGGTGTTCCTGTCCGACGTGGACGGCGGCAAGTCCGGCGCGGCCGACAAGCGCTGCGTGATCGAGGTGCGCCCCGCTGGCCGCCAGCCTGTGGCTGCGCGTGCCGAGGCGGCCAAGGTGGCCGATGCTTTCACGGCGGCCGTGGAGAAGCTGGTGCGCGCGCTGGGCGACGACATCGAGCGCGCCAAGGACCGCAACGGCCGCGACACCATCCGCACGGCGGAGTGAGCGGGCGCTATTGATGCAATAGCTGCCAGCGCCTGACAGTAGGGCGCTGCAATGCGCAAAAGGCCGCAGGAGCGTTGGCTCCTGCGGCCTTTTGCCTTTCAGAAGCTGCTGCCCGGCTGCTGCAGGAAGGCGAGCTCCTCGGCCGTGCTGGCGCGGCCCAGTGCGGCGTTGCGGTGCGGATAGCGGCCAAAGCGCGCAATGATGTCCCGGTGCGCATGTGCGAAGTGCAGGCTGCCCGGGTTGCCCAGCGCGGTGAACAGGCGCACCGATTCTTCCTGCACGCGCGGCGACTCGCTGTGCATGTAGGGCATGTACAGGAAGGCGCGCTGCGCGGGCTCCAGCCGCGCGTCCAGACCCTGTGCCAAGGCCTCCTGCGCCAGCACCAGGGCCATGCCGTCCTGCGCGAAGGCGGCGGGGGTGTCGCGGTGCAGGTTGCGCGAAAACTGGTCGAGCACCAGGATTTCCGCCAGGCGGCCCTGGGCATCACCGCGCCAGTGCCACAACTCCCCCTGCGCGGCCTGCGCGTGCAACGCAGCGAAGCGGGTGCGGATGGCGGCGTCGAACGCGGCGTCCTTGGCGAACCATTGCTGCGGCGTGGCCTCGTCGAACCAGAAGCGCAGCACGTCGGCGGCGGTGGGGAGGGCGGGAGAGGTGGTCATGCCGCAAGTATGGGGTGCCGGCCGTGGACGTGCTTTGCTATTGAATAAATAGCTACCTGCGCTTGATGGGTAAGCGCCGGAGGCATATTTGACATAAAAAACGCGCCCGAAGGCGCGTTCTCTGTGAGCGGCGGAGGCTGCGGCTTACTTGCCGGCCATCACGCGCACCATCTCCAGGCACTTGTTGGAGTAGCCCCACTCGTTGTCGTACCAGGCCACGACCTTCACGAAGGTCTTGTCCAGGGCGATGCCGGCGTCGGCGTCGAACACCGAGGTGTGGGTCTCGCCCACGAAGTCGGTGGCCACCACCTTGTCCTCGGTATAGGCCAGCACGCCCTTCAGCGCGCCCTGCGACTGGGCCTTCATCTCGGCCTTGATCTCGTCGTAGCTGGCTTCCTTCTCCAGCTCCACCGTCAGGTCCACCACCGACACGTCGGAGGTGGGCACGCGGAAGGACATGCCGGTCAGCTTCTTGTTCAGCGACGGGATCACCACGCCCACGGCCTTGGCGGCGCCGGTGGAGCTGGGGATGATGTTTTCCAGAATGCCGCGGCCGCCGCGCCAGTCCTTGTTGCTCGGGCCGTCCACGGTCTTTTGCGTGGCGGTGGCGGCGTGCACGGTGGTCATCAGGCCGCGCTTGATGCCCCACTTGTCATGCAGCACCTTGGCCACGGGGGCCAGGCAGTTGGTGGTGCAGGACGCGTTGGAGATGATGGCCTGGCCGGCGTAGGTGGCGTGGTTCACGCCGAACACGAACATGGGCGTGTCGTCCTTGGACGGGGCCGACATCAGCACCTTCTTGGCGCCGGCAGCGATGTGCTTCTCGGCGCTGGCCTTGTCCAGGAACAGGCCGGTGGACTCGATCACGATGTCGGCGCCGACTTCGTTCCACTTCAGGTTGGCGGGGTCGCGCTCCTGCGTCAGGCGGATCTTCTTGCCGTTGACGATCAGCGTGTTGCCCTCGACCGAGACCTCGCCCTTGAAGCGGCCATGCACGCTGTCATAGCGCAGCATGTACGCGAGGTACTCGGGCTCCAGCAGGTCGTTGATGCCAACGACTTCGATGTCGGAGAAGTTCTGCACGGCCGAGCGCAGTACGTTGCGGCCGATGCGGCCGAAGCCGTTGATGCCAATCTTGATCGTCATGGTGTGAGCCTCTAGGGATGGATGGATTGCAAAAAAACGAGAACCGGGAGGGATCAGCGCGCGCGCTGCAGCGCGGCCAGCACCGTGTCGGCGACGTTCTCGGCCGTGAAGCCGAAGTGCTTGAACAGCACGCCGGCCGGGGCCGACTCGCCATAGGTGTCGATGCCGACCACCGCGGCGCAGCCGTACTTCCACCAGAAGTCGGACACGCCCATCTCGACGGCGATGCGCGGCGTGCCGGCGGGCAGCACCAGTCGCTTGTACTTGGTGTCCTCGCGATCGAAGGTGGTGGTGCTGGGCATGGAGACCACGCGCACGGCGATCTTCTTGGCGGCCAGCAGTTGCTGCGCGGCCAGGGCCAGCTGCACCTCGGAGCCGGTGGCGATGATCACGGCCTGGGCCTTCTTCTTCAGACCCACGGCGGCGGGCTCGGAGAGGATGTAGGCGCCGCGCGAGATGTCGCCCAGGTCGCTCTTGGGCGCGTAGGGCAGGTTCTGGCGGGACAGCAGCAGCGCGGTGGGCTTGTCGCGGTTGGACAGGGCCACGCTCCAGGCCACGGCGGTCTCGGCCGTGTCGGCGGGGCGCCACACGTCCAGGCCGGGGATCAGGCGCAGGCTGGCGGCGTGCTCGATCGACTGGTGCGTGGGGCCGTCCTCGCCCAGGCCGATGGAGTCGTGCGTGAACACGTGCACTACGCGCTGCTTCATCAGCGCGGCCATGCGGATGGCGTTGCGGCTGTAGTCGCTGAATGTGAGGAAGGTGCCGCCGTAGGGGATGAAACCGCCGTGCAGCGCCAGGCCGTTCATGATGGCCGCCATGCCGAACTCGCGCACGCCGTAGTTGATGTGGCGGCCCACCTGGCCGGCCTCGGTCTTGGCCACGGCGCCGTTGGGCTCGATGCGCAGCGCGGGCGTGCTCTTGGTGTTGGTGAGGTTGGAGCCGGTCAGGTCGGCGCTGCCGCCCAGCAGTTCGGGCAGTGCGGCGGTGAAGGCTTCCAGCGCGATCTGGCTGGCCTTGCGGCTGGCCACGGTCTCGGCCTTGGTGTGCGCGGCCACCACGGTGTCTACCGCCACCTGGGCGAAGTGCTTGGGCAGGTCGCCGGCCATGCGGCGGGACAGCTCGAATGCCAGCTCGGGGTAGGCGGCCTCGTAGGCGGCAAAGCGCAGCGTCCACTCGGCTTCGGCGGCCTGGCCGGCGGCCTTGGCATCCCAGTCGGCGTACACCGACTCGGGGATCGCGAAGGGTTCGTGCGACCAGCCCAAGGCAGCGCGCGTGAGGTTGATTTCCTCGGCGCCCAGGGGCTCGCCATGGGCCTTGGCCGTGTTGGCGCGGTTGGGGCTGCCCTTGCCGATGGCGGTCTTGCAGACGATCAGCGTGGGCTTGTCGGCGCTGGCCTTGGCCTGGCCGATGGCGGCGGCCACAGCTTCCACGTCATGCCCGTCCACGGCGTCGATCACGTTCCAGCCGCAGGCCATGAAGCGCTGCGGGGTGTTGTCGATGAACCAGGGCGCCACCTGGCCGTCGATGCTGATGCCGTTGTCGTCGTACAGCGCGATGAGCTTGTTGAGCTTCCACGCGCCGGCGAGAGCCACGGCCTCATGGCTGATGCCTTCCATCAGGCAGCCGTCGCCCAGGAACACGTAGGTGTGGTGGTCCACCACGGCGTGGCCTTCGCGGTTGAACTCTGCGGCCAGCAGCTTCTCGGCCAGCGCAAAGCCCACGGCGTTGGTCACGCCCTGGCCCAGCGGGCCGGTGGTGGTCTCCACGCCGGGGGTGATGCCGTGCTCGGGGTGGCCGGCGGTCTTGCTGTGCAGCTGGCGGAAGTTCTTCAGCTCCTGCAGGGGCAGGTCATAGCCCGTGAGGTGCAGCAGCGAGTACAGCAGCATCGACGCGTGGCCGTTGGACAGCACGAAACGGTCGCGGTCCATCCACTGGGGGTTGGTGGGGTTGTGCTTTAGGTGCCGGCCCCACAACGCCACGGCCATGTCGGCCATGCCCATGGGGGCGCCGGGGTGGCCGGAGTTGGCTTGTTGAACGGCATCCATTGCGAGTGCGCGGATCGCATTCGCCATTTGTTGAGAGTTGGCCATGAGGGGTGGCTCCGCAGAGGGGGCGGTGTTCTTGTGAAGAAACCCGGGATTTTACCGGGGGCCCCGCAGCCTGGGCGGCGCGGGGGCTGATGGGCTGGGTGGCGGGGCGGCTGGCTGGCCTGTTGCACGGTTGCGCGCGGCGCATGCACTACAGTGCGCAGCCATGCCCACGGTGCCTTCCTGCTTCGCAGATTCCTCCCTCCCGACAGCCCCCGGCCCGGCGCACGGCTGGGCGCAAGTGCCGGCCCTGCTGCTCGCCGCCGGCCGCGGCGAGCGCATGCGACCGCTGACCGACGCCTGTCCCAAACCATTGCTCGAAGTGCGCGGGCGGCCGCTGCTGGAGTGGCACCTGCGTGCGTTGGTCGAAGCGGGTGTCGAGCGCGCCGTGATCAACACCGCGTGGCTGGGCGAGCAGATTGACCACCGGTTTTCAGATGTTTTTGCCGTCGAAGGCAAGCGGGAAAAGCGCGAGCAGCTATCAATTTCATACTCCCATGAAGGCCGGGATTTCGGTCGCGCGCTGGAGACGGCCGGCGGTATCGCACGCGCGCTGCCGCAGCTGGGGCCGGTGTTCTGGCTGGCGGCGGGCGATGTGTTCGCGCCCGACTTCACCTTCGAGGCGCAGGCCGTGCAGCGGTTCGTGGCCGGCGATGCCCTGGCCCATCTGTGGCTCGTGCCCAACCCGCCGCACCACCCGCGCGGCGACTTCGGCCTGTCGCCCGAGGGGTTGGCGCTGAATCTGCCGGCGCAGGACCCGCGGCCGCGCTACACCTACAGCACCATCGCCCTGCTGCGCGCCGAGCTGTTCACCGCGCCCTGGTGCGACATCGCACCCGGCAACCCCGAGGGCGTGGCCGCGCCGCTGGCGCCGCTGCTGCGCCGCGCCATGGATGCGGGGCGGGTGACGGCGACGCTCCATACCGGGCGCTGGACCGATGTGGGTACGCCCGAGCGGCTGGCCGAGCTGAACGCCGGCTGAGGCAGCGTCCGTCGCCCAGCCGTTCAGGCGCCTGGCGCGGATGCGGGGGCCGAGGCGGCGCCCGACGCGGGATCGGAGGGGTCTGATGCCGGCTCGGCGGGCGGCGGCGGAGGCAGCAACTCGGGCGCGGGCGCCAGCGCGGCGGCCGATGCGGGATGGGCGGGCTGCACATCGATGGCCGGGCCGTTCTCGCAGTTGCGGAACTGCCACTGGCTGGGCAGGAAGCGGGCCTGCGGCCCGTCGGGTGCGGGCTTGCCCACCTCGGCCTGCACGTCGTAGGGGATGTGCGGCACCTGGAACAGGGCGATTTGGCCCTGGCGGCACAGCAGCGCGGGTACCACCTTGTTCAGCTCCCATTCCTTGGTGTCGGTGTTGTAGCGGTACAGCGGGCCAATACGCTGGTCCTGGGCCAGTTCTACGCGCATCGGCAGCACCTGCATCGCCTGGGCCCATACGCCAGCCACGAGCACGGGCTGCGAAAAGCGCACCGCCTCCAGGCCGCGCAGGGACACGGGCTGCACCGGCGCGCCGTTGTCGAAGGGATCCAACCGGTTGATCAGGCTGCCCGCGGGAATCACCAGTTCGCCGTACTGCACGTCGTGCGGCAGCACGAAGCGTTCGCGGTGGGTGCGATGCACGGCGCTGTCCTGGCGCGTCTGCTGCGCGCGTCCCGACAGGTACAGGCGCAGGCCCAGCCAGGCATCGCACACCACGGCCAGGGCGCACAGGGCGACCAGCACGCGCCGGTCCAGCCGCGGCTTGTTGGGAACATCGATATACCGCGCATAGAACGCGTAGGAAAGCAGGGCCACGGTCAGCACCAGGCCCAGCAGGGGGATGAGGGTGGTCAGCAGGAAGGACATGCGGCGAGTCTGCCACGGCGCCTGGGTGCCGCCGCGCGCGCCGGCCGTTGGGCCCACAATGGCAGCATGACCACGCCCAGCTCCCTCTACGCGCAGCGTCGCGCCCGCCTTGCCGCCCAGTTGGGCGCGGGCGGCATCGCCATCGTGCCCACCGCCCCGCTGCAGCAGCGCAACCGCGACAGCGAGTTTCTCTACCGCCACGACAGCTACTTCTACTACCTCACGGGCTTTGCCGAGCCGGGCGCGTGGCTGGTGCTGACCGCGGAAGGCCACAGCACGCTGTTTTGCCAGCCCAAGGACCTGGAACGCGAGATCTGGGATGGCTACCGCCTGGGGCCCGAGGCGGCCCTGGCCACCCTGGGCGTGGACGCCGCGCACTCGGTGGCCGATATCGACGCGCGCCTGCCGCGCCTGCTGGAAAACCGCGACAGCGTCTGGTTCCCCTTCGCCACCCACCCAGGGCTGGCTGCGCGTGTGGAAGGCTGGCTGAACCAGGTGCGCGCACGCGTGCGGTACGGCGCGCTGTGCCCCGCGCAGCAAGGCGACCTGTGCACGCTGCTCGACGAGATGCGCCTGATCAAGGACGCGCATGAGCAGGACCTGATGCGCCGCGCCGCCGCCATCAGCGCCCGCGCCCATGTGCGCGCCATGCAAAGAAGCGCCCGCATGCTGCGCGCCGGCCAGGACGTGCGCGAATACCACCTGGATGCGGAGCTGCTGCACGCTTTCCGCGAAGAGGGCTCGCAGTGCCCGGCGTATGGCTCCATCGTGGCTGCGGGGGCCAACGCCTGCGTGCTGCACTACCGCGCCGATGCCGCGCCGGTGCGCGCGGGCGAGCTGGTGCTGATCGACGCGGGCTGCGAACTGGACGGCTACGCCTCGGACATCACGCGCACCTTTCCGGCCGATGGCCGTTTCACCGGCCCGCAGCGCGCGCTGTACGACCTGGTGCTGGAGAGCCAGAAGGCGGCCATCGCCGCCACGCGTGCGGGCAACCGCTTCAACGACCCGCACGACGCCACGGTGGCCGTGCTGGCGCAGGGCATGCTGGACTTGGGCCTGCTGGACGCCAACAAGGTCGGCAGCGTGCAGGACGTGATCGCGAGCCGTGCGTACTTCCAGTTCTACATGCACCGCACCGGCCACTGGCTGGGCATGGATGTGCATGACTGCGGCAGCTACGTCGAGCCCTCAGAAGTGGGCCAGGTGAGCGAGCGGCGCGACCCGCTGTCGGGCGAGTTGATCCAGAACCGCCCCAGCCGCATCCTGCGCCCAGGCATGGTGCTGACCATCGAGCCCGGCTTGTACGTGCGCCCGGCGCCGGGCGTGCCCGAGGCCTTCCACCACATCGGCATCCGCATCGAGGACGACGCCATCGTCACCGAGACCGGCTGCGAACTGATCACCCGCGGGGTGCCCGTGGAGGGCGACGAGATCGAGGCGCTGATGCGCGGCTGAGCGGGTGTTTTCAGGAACCGCGATGTAACTGATTTTGTGCAAAAATCGAAACTCGATTACATCCACGGAAAAGAGACACCCCATGCAGATCCGCCGCGCCACCAAGATCGTTGCCACCCTGGGCCCCGCCTCCAGCGACCCGCAACTGCTGGAGCAGATGATCGCGGCGGGCGTGAACGTGGTGCGCCTGAACTTCAGCCACGGCAAGGCGCAGGACCATGTGGAGCGCGCCGCCATGGTGCGCGAGGCCGCCCAGCGCGCCGGGCGCGAGGTCGCCATCATGGCCGACCTGCAGGGGCCGAAGATTCGCGTGGGCAAGTTTGCCGAAGGGCGGGTGATGCTGGAGCCGGGCCTGCCTTTCGTGCTGGACGCGTCGCGCAGCGAGCCCGGCGACCTGCAGGGCGTGGGCCTGGACTACAAGGAACTTCCCCGTGACGTGAAGCCCGGCGACGTGCTGCTGCTGAACGACGGCCTCATCGTGCTGCAGGTGGATGCCGTGCGCGGCGAGGCCGTGTACACCACCGTGAAGATCGGCGGCGAGCTGTCCAACAACAAGGGCATCAACAAGCAGGGGGGAGGCCTCACGGCGCCCGCCCTCACGGCCAAGGACATGGAGGACATCAAGACCGCCATGAGCTTCCAGGCCGACTATGTGGCCGTGAGCTTCCCCAAGAACGCCACCGACATGGAGATGGCGCGCCAGTTGTGCAACGTGGCCGCGGCCGAGTTCCGCCACAAGCCCGGCCTGATTGCGAAGATCGAGCGTGCAGAGGCCGTGCCGCTGCTGGAGGAGATCCTGCGCGTGTCCGACGGCATCATGGTGGCGCGCGGCGACCTGGCCGTGGAGGTGGGCAACGCCGCGGTGCCCGCGCTGCAGAAAAAGATGATCCGCATGGCGCGCGACATGGACAAGGTGGTGATCACCGCGACCCAGATGATGGAGAGCATGATCGCCAACCCCGTGCCCACGCGCGCCGAAGTGAGCGACGTGGCCAACGCCGTGCTGGACGGCACCGACGCCGTGATGCTCAGCGCCGAGACGGCGGCCGGCAAGTACCCGCTGGACACGGTGCGGGAGATGGCCACCATCTGCGCCGCCGCGGAAGCGGCCGAAGACCTGGAGCGCGACTCCGACTTCATCGGCCAGACCCTGGGCCGCATCGACCAGTCCATCGCCATGGGCGCGCTGTTCACGGCGCACCACCTGGGTGCCAAGGCCATCGTGGCGATGACCGACAGCGGCTCCACGGCACTGTGGATGAGCCGCCACCGCATCCACATTCCCATCTATGCATTGACGCCGAAGGTGGCCACGCAGCGGCGCATGGCCATGTTCCGCAACGTGCGCCCGTTGCTCATGGACACCAGCGCCGACCGCGACACTGCACTGGACCAGGCCGAGAGCCACCTGAAGATGCGCAACATCGTGCAGCAGGGCGACCTGTACGTGATCACCTGCGGCGAGCCCATGGGTGCACCCGGCGGCACGAACATGCTCAAGATCTGCCGCGCACGATGAAAGCGCGGTAGCGCATCCTTTCACCCCGTGAACGCAGACGGGGCGATGGGGGGTATTGGGGGCATGGGTCCAGGAAGCGGTAGGGCGGCTAAAATTACGGGTTACCAAGCGGTTACCGCCGCTCATCCATCAACCCTCGAACGGATCCACCCCATGCCTCTCGTCTCGATGCGCGAACTGCTCGACCATGCCGCCGACCACGGCTATGGCATTCCCGCCTTCAACGTCAACAACCTGGAGCAGGTGCAGGCCGTGATGGCCGCTGCCGACGAGGTGGGCGCGCCGGTGATCCTGCAAGCCAGCGCCGGCGCCCGCAAGTACGCCGGCGAGAGCTTTATCAAGCACCTGATCGCCGCCGCTGCCGAGGCGTATCCGCACATCCCCCTGGTCATGCACCAGGACCACGGCACCAGCCCCGCCATCTGCAAGGGCGCGCTGGAGCTGGGCTTCGGCTCGGTGATGATGGACGGCTCGCTGCGCGAAGACGGCAAGACCCCCGCAGACTTCGACTACAACGTGCGCGTCACCCAGGAAGTGGTGGCCATGGCGCACAAGATCGGCGCTACCGTCGAAGGCGAACTGGGCTGCCTGGGCAGCCTGGAGACCGGCGAGGCGGGTGAGGAAGACGGCGTCGGCGCGGCTGGCAAGCTCAGCCACGCCCAGCTGCTCACGGACCCCGAGGAGGCTGCGCAGTTCGTCAAGGCCACGCAACTGGACGCCCTGGCGATCGCCATCGGTACCAGCCATGGGGCCTACAAGTTCTCCCGCCCGCCCACGGGCGATGTGCTGTCGATCCAGCGCGTCAAGGAAATCCACGCGCGCATTCCCAACACCCACCTGGTGATGCATGGCTCGTCCAGCGTGCCGCAGGATCTGCTGGCCCTCATCAACCAGTTTGGCGGCAAGATGAAGGAAACCTACGGCGTGCCTGTGGCCGAGATCCAGGAAGCCATCAAGCACGGCGTGCGCAAGATCAACATCGACACCGATATCCGCTTGGCCATGACCGGGGCGGTGCGCAAGTTCCAGGCCGAGAACCCGGACAAGTTCGACATGCGCGAGTGGATGAAGCCCGCGCGCGAAGCCGCCAAGGCCATCTGCAAGCAACGTTACCTGGAGTTTGGCTGCGAGGGCCAGGGCGCGAAGGTGAAGGGCTATCCCCTCGGCGAAATGGCTGCCAAATACGCCAGCGGCGCGCTGCAGCAGGTCGTGAACTGACGCAATGAGGCGCGTGGCGGAGCCGTCTGCCGCCCACGCTTTCCCAAGCCCGGCGCCCCATGGCCGCCGGGCTTTTTCTTTGGCCTCGCTCCGTGCCATGTCGCGCGTGCGTCGAAGGTGTGAAATTCTTCATGTAAGCTCGCGGTAAGTAGAAATACGCAATGCTGCGTGGACCAACGCCGTAGGGCGCTCGCGTGCAGGAGGAGATGACATGCTGATAGGTGTGCCCGCCGAAACCTTGGCAGGCGAGACGCGGGTGGCCGCCACGCCAGAAACCGTCAAGAAACTCGTGGCCCAAGGCCACACGGTGCGGGTGCAGTCAGGCGCCGGCGTCTGCGCCAGCGTCACCGATGCCGGCTTTGCCGCCGTGGGAGCCGAGATCACCGACGCGGCCGGCGCCTGGGGCTGCGACCTGGTGCTCAAGGTGCGCGCGCCGCAAGAGTCCGAAGCCGGCCTGCTGCGCCCGGGCAGTACCTTGGTCGGCATGCTGAATCCGTTCGACGCCGCAGGTCTGCACCGCCTGGCCGCTGCCGGCGTCACCGCCTATGCACTGGAAGCTGCGCCGCGCACCACACGCGCGCAGAGCATGGACGTACTCTCTTCGCAGGCCAACATCGCCGGCTACAAGGCCGTGGTGATGGCCGCTGATCGCTACCAGCGCTTCTTTCCCATGCTCATGACTGCGGCGGGCACCGTGAAGGCGGCTCGCGTGGTCATCCTGGGCGTGGGCGTGGCGGGCCTGCAGGCGATTGCCACGGCCAAGCGCCTGGGCGCGGTGATCGAGGCCAGCGATGTGCGCCCCAGCGTCAAGGAGCAGGTGGAGTCGCTGGGCGCGAAGTTCATCGACGTGCCCTACGAAACCGCCGAGGAGAAAGAAGCTGCCGAGGGCGTGGGCGGTTACGCCCGCCCCATGCCGCAAAGCTGGCTGGACCGCCAGAAGGCCGAGGTTGCCAAGCGTGTCGCGCAGGCCGACGTGGTCATCACCACGGCGCTGATCCCCGGCCGCGCCGCGCCGGTGCTGGTCACGCAGGAGATGGTGGAGTCCATGAAACCCGGCTCGGTCATCGTGGACCTGGCGGCCGCGCAGGGAGGCAACTGCCCGCTGACCCAGCCGGGTCAGACCGTCGTGCACCACGGCGTGACCCTGGTCGGCGAGACCAACCTGCCCGCGCTCGTGGCGGCTGATGCCTCCGCGCTGTATGCGCGCAACGTGCTCGACTTTCTCAAACTCATCATCAACCCCGAAGGCGCCCTGCATCTCAACCGCGATGACGACATCGTGGTGGCCTGCTTGGTGGCGCATGAGGGGGCCGTCACGCGTGCGTGACCCTGTTCTGCCCGCAACCTTGGAGTGACTTTCTTGCGTCTTCGTTGGAACCCCTTTGTCCCCGCCATCGCGGCCCTGCTGTCGCTCGTTGCATGCGCGCCAGCGCAGCCGGACCTCGTACGGGTGGGCCGTGCCGAACTGCAGTTGCCTGCGGGCACCTGGCAGCCTTTGGGCGGCGACGCCGAACAGTTTGACGTCCGCCCCGATGACACCGCGCACGATCTGCCCATGCAGACCCGCGCAGTGGCCCTGCGCGGCCGGGCCAAGGAACCGCTGGCGGTTCTGGTGGTGCAGACCAATGCCAGCAACCACCCGCGCGACACCACGCTGTGGACCGCGGCCTGCCTGCCGCAAAAGGGCGTGCAGGTGGAAGACGCGGCGCGCGGCAGTCCGGTGCGCATCGACTGCCTGCGCTACAAGCGCAGCGCGGGCACCGACGGCTACCTGGCCAGCGCGCGTCCGGCGCTTGCCCAGTGGCTGACGCAGCAGCAGGCCGTGCCCGCCAACCCGTATTCCCACGTCTCGTACCGCTACTCCACCCCCGAAGGTGGCTATGTGTCCGTGGATGTGCTGGCCGATCGGCGGTTGCTGCGGCCTACCGTGCGCAACAACGAGGAGTTCCTGCGTGCAGGCCGTCCCGCGCAGGCGTGGATGGAGCAACTCGCCCAAGCGGCCCGCCAGAGCATCACCATGCTGGACGGCCGTTTCGTCGTGCCCCCGTTTCCCCAGGCCTTGCCCGAATAGCTGTCAATTGGGGCCGTGTAAAGGTCCCCTTTCCGAAGGAGCGTCGAGATGGAGTCGGTTTCGCCCACGCTGATCAACCTGATCATCTTCGTGCTGGCCATCTACGTGGGCTACCACGTGGTCTGGAACGTCACCCCGGCGCTGCACACGCCCTTGATGGCGGTGACCAATGCCATCTCGGCCATCGTCATCGTCGGGGCCATGCTGGCCGCCGCGCTCACCGAAACGCCACTGGGCAAGACCATGGGTGTGCTGGCCGTGGCGCTGGCGGCGGTGAACGTGTTCGGCGGCTTCCTGGTCACCCGGCGCATGCTGGAGATGTTCAAGAAGAAAGAGCGCAAGACGCCCGCCGAACAAGCGAAAGCAGCTACGAAATAAGGAGCGTTGGCATGAGCATGAACCTTGTCACGCTGCTGTACCTGGTCGCCAGCGTCTGTTTCATCCAGGCGCTCAAAGGCCTGTCGCACCCCACCACATCGATCCGCGGCAACCTGTTCGGCATGGCGGGCATGGCGATCGCCGTGCTGACCACGGCGGCGCTCATCGTGGAGCTGGCCAGCGACAAGGGCGTGGGCATGACCTACGTGCTGGCCGGCCTGGTGGTGGGCGGCGGCGCGGGCTCGGTGATGGCACAGCGCGTGGAGATGACCAAGATGCCCGAGCTGGTGGCCTTCATGCACAGCATGATCGGCCTGGCGGCGGTGTTCATCGCCGTGGCGGCCGTGGCCGAGCCCTGGGCCTTCCAGATCGTGGCGCATGGCCAGCCGATCCCGCTGGGCAACCGGCTGGAGCTGTTCCTGGGCGCGGCCATCGGCGCCATCACCTTCAGTGGCTCGGTGATCGCCTTCGGCAAGCTCTCGGGCAAGTACAAGTTCCGCCTGTTCCAGGGCGCGCCGGTGGTCTTCAAGGGGCAGCACCTGCTGAACCTGGTGCTGGGCCTGGCCACCGTCGGCCTGGGGCTGGTGTTCATGCTCACCGAGCGCTGGGATGCCTTCTTCGCCATGCTGGCGCTCGCCTTCGTGATGGGCGTGCTCATCATCATTCCCATCGGCGGCGCCGACATGCCCGTGGTGGTGTCCATGCTCAACAGCTACTCGGGCTGGGCAGCGGCGGGCATCGGCTTCTCGCTGAACAACAGCATGCTCATCATCGCGGGCTCGCTGGTAGGCAGCTCGGGCGCGATCCTGAGCTACATCATGTGCAAGGCCATGAACCGCTCGTTCTTCAACGTGATCCTGGGCGGCTTCGGCGGCGACGCGGCAGCTGCGGCTGCGGGCGGCGCCGTACAGCGCACGGCCAAGAGCGGCAGCGCCGACGATGCGGCCTTCATCCTGAGCCAGGCGGAGACCGTGGTCATCGTCCCCGGCTACGGCCTCGCGGTGGCGCGCGCGCAGCATGCGGTGAAGGAGCTGGCGCAGAAGCTCACCGACAAGGGCATCACCGTCAAGTACGCCATCCATCCGGTGGCGGGCCGCATGCCCGGCCATATGAACGTGCTGCTGGCCGAGGCCGAGGTGCCCTACGACCAGGTGTTCGAGATGGAGGACATCAACGGCGAGTTCGGCCAGGCGGACGTGGCCATCGTGCTGGGCGCCAACGATGTGGTGAACCCCGCCGCGCTGCACAAGGGCAGTCCCATCTACGGCATGCCGATCCTGGAGGCTTACAAGGCCAAGACCGTGATCGTCAACAAGCGCTCCATGGCCGCGGGCTACGCCGGCCTGGACAACGAACTGTTCTACATGGACAAGACCATGATGGTCTTCGGCGACGCCAAGAAGGTGGTCGAAGACATTGGCAAGGCCGTGGAGTAGTGCCGCATCCGCGCATGCCGGCGGGGCCGGCACGCTAGGGTAATTCCAGACGCGCGAAGGCTGCAGGCCATCCACAATGCGCCGCACTTTGCCGTCATTCGTAACTAGAAGATTCCAGGAGAGACATCTATGACCGACCGCCCATGGCTTGGCGCCTACCCGCAGGGCGTTCCTGCCGACATCGACCCGACGCAGTACACGTCGCTGGTGGAGCTGATGGAGCAGGCCTTCCGCGACTATGCGGACCGCACGGCCTACAGCTTCATGGGCAAGGAGACCAGCTACCGCGAGACGGACGCGCTGAGTCGCCAGTTCGCGGCCTACCTGCAGAGCCTGGGCCTGGTGCGCGGCGACCGCGTGGCGCTCATGATGCCCAACGTGCCGCAGTACCCGATTGCCGTGGCGGCCGTGCTGCGCGCGGGCTTCGTGGTGGTCAACGTGAACCCGCTGTACACCCCGCGCGAACTGGAGCACCAGCTCAAGGACTCGGGTGCCAAGGCCATCGTCATCATCGAGAACTTCGCCGCCACGCTGCAGGCCTGCATCGCCAACACCCCCGTGCAGCACGTGGTGCTGTGCGCCATGGGCGACCGGCTGGGCCTGCTCAAGGGCCTGCTGGTCAACTACGTGGTGCGCAACGTCAAGAAGCTGGTGCCGGCCTACCAGCTTCCCGGCGCAGTGCGCTTCAACGACGCGCTGGCCAAGGGCGCGGGCCTGCAGTTGAACAAGCCGTCTTTGAAGAGCGACGACATCGCACTGCTGCAGTACACCGGCGGCACCACGGGCGTGAGCAAGGGCGCCGTGCTGCTGCACCGCAACGTGATCGCCAATGTGCTGCAGTCCGAGGCCTGGAATAAGCCCGCGACGAGCAAGATCCCCGAAAGCGAGCAGCCCACGGCCGTGTGCGCGCTGCCGCTGTACCACATCTTCGCGTTCACGGTGAACATGATGCTGTCCATGCGCACGGGCGGCAAAACCATCCTCATTCCTAATCCACGCGATCTGCCGGCCGTGCTCAAGGAGCTGTCCAAGCACACGTTCCACAGCTTCCCGGCGGTGAACACGCTGTTCAACGGCCTGGCCAACCATCCCGACTTCAACACGGTCAACTGGAAGAACCTCAAGGTTTCCGTGGGCGGCGGCATGGCTGTGCAGGCGGCCGTGGCCAAGCTCTGGCTGGACAAGACCGGCTGCCCGATCTGCGAAGGCTACGGCCTGTCGGAGACCAGCCCGTCGGCCAGTTGCAACCCGGTCACCGCCACGGAGTTCTCGGGCACCATCGGCGTGCCGTTGCCCAGCACCTCCATGCGCATCCTGGACGACGAGGGGCACGACATCTCCGCCACCGGCCAGGCGGGCGAGATCGCCATCAAGGGCCCGCAGGTCATGGCCGGCTACTGGCAGCGCCCCGACGAGACCGCCAAGGTCATGACCGAGGATGGCTACTTCAAGACCGGCGACATCGGCGTGATGGACGCGCGCGGCTACTTCAAGGTGGTGGACCGCAAGAAGGACATGGTGCTGGTCAGCGGCTTCAACGTCTACCCCAACGAGGTGGAGGACGTGGTGGCGCTGATGCCCGGCGTGCTGGAATGCGCGGTGGTGGGCGTGCCCGACGAGAAGACGGGCGAGGCCGTGAAGCTGGTCATCGTCAAGAAGGACCCGGCGCTCACCGAGGCGCAGGTCAAGGACTTCTGCCGCGCCAACCTCACGGGCTACAAGCAGCCCAAGGTGATCGAGTTCCGTACCGAACTGCCCAAGACCCCCGTGGGCAAGATCCTGCGCCGCGAGCTGCGCGACAAGAAATAAGCCGAGAACCCGAGGGCCCCGCGCGGGCTCTTAGAACGTGTTCACGATCTTTTCATGAAGCCCGCAAGGCAGCAAAAAGCCGCAATCTAGGCGCGCACCGCAGGCCATTCTGGGGGCCTGGACAAGGTGCGCAACGACGAGTGCGGCTTTTTGCTGTCTTGCCCGCAGGGGTGCCCCGCCAAAGTGGCCTCTGCGGCGTTGCAAAGGCTCGCCGGGCCACCAGCCCGGCTGCGCTTTGCGCCTTGCATCCGCCGCTTTGGCGGGGCAACGGGCTCCATGAAAAGCTCGTGAACACGTTCGTACATTCCCCCAGCCGGGATAATCCCGGCTTTTTTACGCCCGGCCCTCGCCCTCATGACCACTGCCATCCTCAGCGCCCTGCCCGAAGAGCAGGGCGGCCTCATGCACGCCCTGCAGCAACCTGAGCAACTGCAGCATGCGGGCCGCGTCTTCTGGCGCGGCCACCTGCATGGGCAGCCCGTGGTGCTGGCACTGTCGGGCATTGGCAAGGTGGCGGCGGCCACCACGGCCGCAGCGCTGGCCGAGCGCTTTGGCGTGGCGCGCATGGTGTTCACCGGCGTGGCCGGCGGCGTGGGCGAGGGCGTGCAAGTGGGCGATGTGGTGGTCGCGCAGGACTACCTGCAGCACGACTTTGATGCCTCGCCCATCTTCCCGCGCTGGGAAGTGCCGGGCTACGGCCGTGCGCGCATGGACTGCGACTCGGCGCTGAATGCTCTGCTTTTGGAAGCTGCTCGCGCTTACCTGGCGGACGCTGGAGCCCATTTTGTTGCTGATCTTCCCAACGCTGCGCGCGCCCCGCAGGTGCACCACGGCCTGATGGCCAGCGGCGACCGCTTCGTCTCCACGGCGCAGGAATCCAGCGCGCTGCGCGCGGCGCTGCTGGCGTCGGACCACGACGTGCTGGCCGTGGAGATGGAAGGCGCCGCCGTGGCCCAGGTCTGCCGCGACTACGGCCTGCCGTTTGCGGCGGTGCGCACCATCTCCGACCGCGCGGACGACAGTGCGCATGTCGACTTCGCCCACTTCGTGCAGAACGTGGCGAGCCGCTATGCGGACCACATCGTGCAGCGCTTCGTGCGGATGCTCTGAAAACAGGAGCTATCAGCGCTTGCTATATAAGCGCTAGAGGCCAATTTCTTCAAAACTGGCACACGCCTCGACAGTCCGATGGCCGCGGAGCAGGCCGCCCCAGCGGACGCCGTGGAACGGGCTTCGCCAGGCCACCGGCGTCGTCCCCCTTCCCGCAGCGCGCAGCGGTGCGAGAGAAGGGGGAAGCGGCGCAGCCGCTCAGGGGGATGTTCCCTATTTCAACCAGCCCCGCTTGCGGAAGTACAGCATCGGCCCCAGCGCGCTGGCCACCATCAGCGCCAGCACGTAGGGGTAGCCGTACTGCCAGTCCAGCTCGGGCATGAACTTGAAGTTCATGCCGTAGACGCTGGCGATCAGCGTCGGCGGCAGCAGCGCCACGCTGGCCACGGAGAAGATCTTGATGATCTTGTTCTGGTTGATGTTGATGAAACCGACCGTGGCGTCCATCAGGAAGTTGATCTTGTCGAACAGGAAGGCCGTGTGGCTGTCCAGCGACTCGATGTCGCGCAGGATCTGGCGCGCGTCCTCGAACTGCTCGGAGCTGAGCATGCGGCTGCGCATCATGAAGCTCACCGCGCGGCGCGTGTCCATCACGTTGCGGCGGATGCGGCCGTTCAAGTCCTCCTGCCGCGCAATGGCCGCCAGCACCTCGCCGGCGCGTGCGTCGGTCACGTTGCCGGCCAGCACCTGGGTGCTCACCTCTTCCAGGTCGTCGTAGATGCCCTCCAGCGTGTCGGCGGAATACTCGGCATCCGTGTCGAAGAGGCTCAGCAGCACGTCCTTGGCATCGTCGATCAGGCCGGGCGCGCGGCGTGCGCGCATGCGCAGCAGGCGAAAGACGGGGATGTCCTCGTCGTGGATGGAAAACAGCACGCCCTTGCTCTTGAGGGTGTCGTTGACCAGGTTCAGGATGAAGGCCACGCGGGCCGAGGCGGGCTCGTCGTCCACATCCACCAGAAAGTCGCTGCGGATGTGCAGCTCGCCGTTGTCTTCCTCGTAAAAGCGCGCGGACTCTTCGATGTCCTCGTCCATCGCATCTTCGGGGATGGACAGGCCGTAGTGCTGCTTGATCCAGCGCTTTTCTTCCAGCGTGGGGGACTCCAGGTCCACCCAGATCGGCTGAAAGCGCGCCAACTCTTCCAGGGACTCGATTTCTTCCTGGACGAGCCGGCCGTTGGCGAGCGTAAAGATGTTGAGCATGGCTCACTCTCCCGGTTGTCTTGTGGCGTCTGCAAAAGGGGCGGGGGGCGCTTTCAGTCCCTTCGGCATGTCAATGGGCCGGGAGGCTGAAAGCTACCAACTAGGGTAGGTTTCCACGGAGCTGTCTCCATACGTTGTGCAAGGCGGGAATTATCGCATCCGCTCCCCAATGGAAGCACCGCCGCATGACACGTTCTTGGCGCCTTTTCGGGGGAAAGGCGCCGCACCGCATCACCCCCCGCCGCGGTGCGTGTGCAGGTCCAGGTGCCGCATGAAAGCCTGGCGCTCGGCGGGCGGGACGCCGTCGAACGCGAAGTGCAGGTGCAGCGTGGGCAGGCGCAGCAGCGCGATCTGGCGCGCAGGCCCCGGCGCCCACTGCAGCGTGAGCGCGCCCCCCGCGAGCGCGATGCGTACCTGGGCGTCGCCTTGTGCGGCCCAGTCGTGCCCCGCCAGCGCCCGCTGCAGCAGCCGCTGCCATTCGGCGGGCGCGCAGCTCATGTCGCGCGTGAAGTGGTCAGGCCAATCGCTCAAAAGGTGCGGGGAGGGTAGGAGGCTGCGATTCAGCCGCCGGCGATCGGCGGCCAGATGGCGAGCGCGTCGCCCTCGTGCAGCGTGGTGGTGGCGCGCGCCGCGGGGGCGATGTAGCGGCCGTTGACCAGCACCAGGTGCACCATGTCCGGCGGCAGGCGGAAAGGCGCGATGATTTGGCTGATGCTCTGCGTGGGGGCGACTTCCAGCGCCATCTGGTTGCCTGGGCGCACCTCGGGCGGCAGGTAGTCGGTGAGCGAGGCAAAGAGCTTGAAAGTGATGCGCATGTGCCTATCCGGTTTCATGCCAAATCAGCCGTTTGCACTTGTGGGGTAAGCGCTGCTACTTTTAGCATAGCAAATTCCCTGGCCTCAGCGCCGGCGCGCGTCCGGCGCGCCACTCCAGTGCCCCTGCGCCTGGGCGCAGGCCAGGTAGGCCTCCATCAGCCGCGTGGGGTCGCGGCGCAGGTGTTCCTTCCAGGGGCCCAGGCGCACCTGGCCTTCCACCAGGCCGCGCATGGCGCCCACGTGCTGCGTCATGCCCACGGAGTTGCAGCCGATGAGCCGGTCGCCCTCGAACTGCAGGCTCAGGTGTTTGCCGGCCGCCGCGTCGGTCAGCGCCACCTGTTCGCCGCCGGGCACGCCCTGCCAGTTGCCGAAGCTGGTGGAGATGAGCCCCAGCGTGTCCAGCACGTTGATCTGCGTGACCACCGCCAGCGCCGCGGGAAGCCCCAGCATGTTGAGCGCCGCCACGCGCGCCTGCTCGGCCGCGTTGGGCTGGATGGCGCTGACCACGGTCTTGCGCGTGAAGGGGTCGAACGCCTCGGCGCAGTCGCCCGCGGCATAGATGCCGGGCACGTTGGTCTGCATGCGCTCGTCGGTCAACACGCCCTGCAGGCAGGTGATGCCACTGCCCGCCAGAAAGCCGATGGCCGGGCGCACGCCCGTGGCGCTGATGACGAGGTCGGCATCCAGCACCCTGCCGCCCGACAGGTGCACGCGCAGCGCGTCGCCGCCGCCTTCACCTTGTGCGCGGTCGATGCGCTCGACCTTGTGGCCCGTGAACACCTGCACGCCCTGGCGCTCGCACCAGTCGCGGATCATGCCGCCGGCCACCGCGCCCATCATGCGCGGGACCATGCGGTCGCCCATCTCGACCACGCTGAGCCGCACGCCGCGCTTTTGCAACGCCTCCATGATGATGCAGCCGATGAAGCCCGCGCCCATCTGCAGCACGCGCGCGCCGGGCCGGGCGCGCGCGGCGATGGCGCGCGCGTCGGCCAGCGTCCAGCAGGTCTGCACGCCCGGCAGGTCCAGCCCGGGGATGGGCGGGCGCACGGGGTGGGAGCCGGTGGCGATGAGCAGCCGGTCGAAAGCCAGCGTGACGCCACCCTCCAGCGTGACGGTGCGGGCCTGCACATCCACGCCCGCGGCGCGCGCGCTCAGGCGGTCGATGCGCTGCTGTGCGAAGTGGTCGGCGCGCTTGCGCAGGTAGGTGCCGCGCTCGTCGATGTCGCCCACCAGCAGGTAGGGGATGGCCATGCGCGAGTAGGGCGGCTCGGCCTCGTCGCCCACGAGGGTGATGCGGTCGCCCGGCGCATGCTTGCGCAGGGTTTCCGCGGCGATGACGCCGGCCGGGCCGGCCCCGAGGATCAGGTGGTGCATAGGGATGCTCGGTTGCTGCAGTATTGATAGCTGCTAACGCAGGATAGGTATGCGCTGCATGCCGATTTGCCTTTTGTCCTTGCGCCGCGGGCGGGCCCCTGCCGTGGCCCGCGGCAGATGGCCTCACAGTCCCAGGCGCGCGCGCGTCTCGGGTGTGGGCCGGCCTTCGGGGTCCCAGCCGCGCACGGCGTAGTACTTGGGCAGCATTTCGGGCAGGTGGCTCACCGTGCCCTTGGAGCCGCCGGTCTTGGCCGCCTCGGTCAGCAGGCGCCGGGGCAGGCTGTCGTCCGCCTTGGTGAAGCCGGCGGCGTTGTTGAACTCGCGCTCCATGTTCCAGATGCGCTCGCCGATCTTCTCCAGCTCCGGCACCGTGAAGCCTTCGTCGCACGCCGCCTGCAGTTGGGGGGCGAGGTCGGGCAGGCTCCAGGCGAAGGTGGTGAAGATGCACACGCCGGCCGAGTCAAACGCCGCCGTCGCGTCCTGGAAGGCCTTGACCAGCTCGGGCTTGCCCTCGGTGGCCGTAGGCTCGGTCTTGACGGGGATGCCCAGGATCTCGGACGCGATGGTGTAGCCGCGCAGGTGGCAGCCGCCGCGGTTGCTGGTGGCGTAGGCCAGGCCGATGCCCTGGATGGCGCGGCCGTCGTAGGCGGGGAACTCCTGGCCCTTGGAGGACATGGACAAATCAGGATGGCCGTACTTGGTGCACAGGCGCTTGGAACCCTGGCCCACCTCCTTGCCAAAGCCGCGCCCGTGGATGGTTTCCTCGGCCAGAAAGGCCAGCGCCTTGGCCGAGCCGAAGGGTGCCTCGATGCCGATCTGCTCGCGGGTGAGCACGCCCATTTCGTACAGCTCCATCACCGCGCCCACGGTGGCGCCGAAGCTGATGGGGTCGATCCCTTGCTCGTTGCACAGCAGGTTCACGTACTGCAGGCATTCCAGGTCGTTCACGCCGTTGGCCGCGCCCAGGGCCCAGGCGGCCTCGTATTCCAGGCCGCCGCTGGCGCCCCAGTACTGCGGCTTGTTGACCACGGTGAAGTGCGTCTCGTCGATCTTGCTGATGCGCCCGCAGGCGATGGTGCAGCCAAAGCAGGCCTGGTTGGTCACCAGGTGCTTCTTGCCGTCGCTGGCGCGCGGCGTGGCCATGGCCTCGGCGGAGATGTCCTTGGCGCCTTCGAACTGCACGTCGCGGTGGTTGCGCGTGGGCAGGGCGCCCACCTCGTTGATCACGTTCATCAGCACCTGCGTGCCGTAGGTGGGCAGGCCCTGGCCGGTGACGGCGTTGTCGTGCAGGATCTTCTTGCGCGCGAAGGTCTCGGCCATGAAGGCCTTGGGGTCGCGGATGTTGCCCACGCCCTTGGTGCCGCGCACGGCGATGGCCTTGAGGTTCTTGCTGCCCATGACCGCGCCCACGCCCGAGCGGCCCGCGGCGCGGTGCAGGTCATTGACCACGGCGGCGAACAGCACCTGGTTCTCGCCCGCGCGGCCGATGCCGGAGATGCGCGTGAGCGGGTCCTGCAGCGTGGTCTTGAGGTGCTCCTCGGTCTCCCACACGCTCTTGCCCCAGATGTCGGCGGCGTCGCGCAGCTCGGCCACGTCGTCGTTGATGTACAGGTACACGGGCTTGGGGGACTTGCCCTCGAAGATGACCATGTCCCAGCCGGCCATCTTCAGCTCGGCACCCCAGTAGCCGCCCGAGTTGGAGCAGGCGATAGCGCCGGTGAGCGGCCCCTTGGTGATGACGGTATAGCGCCCGCCCGTGGAGGCCATGGTGCCCGTGAGCGGACCCGTGGCCCAGATGATCTTGTTGTCCGGCGACAGCGGGTCGACCTGGGGGTCGATCTCGCTGACCAGGTACTTGGTGCCCAGGCCGCGCGAACCCAGGTACTGGCGTGCCCAGTCCATGTTCAGCGGCTCGGGGGTAACGGTGCCCGCGCTCAGGTTGACGCGCAGAATCTTGCCAGCCCAGGACATGATGTGTGCTCCTTGATTAATAGCTGTTGGCGCTTGGTGGTCAAGCGCCAGCGGGCTGATTGGCTTGATTGCCCAGCTTCTCGGCCCATTGCTTCATGCGCTCCAGGCCGGTCCAGTTGGCGTCGATGTAGGTGATGGCCGTGGTCGGGCAGGCCTCCACGCAGGCCGGGCCCTCGGCGCGGTCGTGGCACAGGTCGCACTTTTGCACCTTGCCGGTGTCGGCCACGTAGTTCACGGTGCCGAAGGGGCAGGCGATGGTGCAGACCTTGCAGCCCACGCAGGTGGACTCGGACACGATCTTGGCGCCGCTCAGCTTGTCCACCGTGATCGCCTCCACCGGGCAGGCGTGCAGGCACCAGGCCTCGTCGCACTGGGTGCAGGTGTAGGGCACCTTCTTGCCCGTGGTGTGGAAGTCGAACACCTTGATGCGCGATTTGGCGGTGGCGTAGACGCCGTAGTTCTCGAAAGAGCAGGCCATCTCGCACTGCAGGCAGCCGGTGCACTTGTCGGCGTTGATGTGCAACACCTTTTGCATGAATGTCTCCTTGGGTACCGGCGCCCAGGGCAGGGGACGCCTTGCCTATGAAAAGATTTGCATAGGTATTGTGGGCAGCCCAGGGGAGGGGACTTGCAGAGGGGAAACCCGCGTCGGGTATTGGGTGCGCGCCGTACCCCGCCAGGCGCGTGCCGGGCGGGCCGTCCGGTCGCGGCGGATCAGGGTGCGGCGGGTCAGGGTGCGGTGCTGCGCCGCACCAGGGCCAGCGCGCGGCACAGGTCGGCCCAGGCGGCGGCCTTGGCATCGGGTGCGCGCAGCAGGTAGGCGGGGTCGTAGCTCACCACGGCGGGCGTGCCGTCTGGCAGGTGGTGCGCGGTGGCGCGCAGGCGCCCCAGGGGCTCGCGGCTGCCCAGCACCACGCGCGCCGCGCCCAGGCCCAGCACCAGCACCAGGGAGGGGCGCAGCGTCTGCAGCGCCTGTTGCAGGCCGGCGGCGGGCTCCAACCCCTCGGCGGTCAGGCCCGGCGCGTGCCGGTTCAGCGTGGCGACGAAGGTGCGCGGGTGCCGGTGCAGGCGCATGGCGCGCAGCATGTTGTCCAGCAGGCGGCCGCTGTCGCCCGCCAGCGGCTCGGCTGGCGTGGGGCTTTCCAGCACCACCAGCCAGCCGGCGCCCAGCTCGGGCGGAACGGCCTGGGCGTCGGCCTGCGGGTACAGCGCCACGGGCGCGCGCAGCAGCAGGCCGGTGGGCGCGGCGCCGGCCGTGCGCGGCTCGGACGCGGGTGCGGCAGGGGCAGCAGCATGCGCGGGCTGGCGCGGGGCGGATGGCGCGGCTGGCGTGGGTTGCGCGTGCAGCACTGGCGTGGGCGCGGCGGCGGCGATGGCCACTTCCGCGTCCGCTTGCGCAGGCGCGGCCACTGGGGGCGGCAGCGGGCGTGCCGGCGGCGGCGCCCAGACGGTGACGCCCATCTCTTGCAGCATGGCGCGTTGGCGCGCATCCAGGGACAGGCTCATAGCAGCAGGCTCATCACCACGGCGTCCTCGCGCTCGCCGTCCGCGGCGGGGTAGTAGCGCTTGCGCTCGCCCACACGGCGGTAGCCGTGGACTTCATAGATGCGCCGCGCGCGCTCGTTGCTCGCGCGCACCTCCAGCCACAGCCATTGCGCGCCCTGGCCGCGCGCCCACACGGCCAGCGTGTCCAGCATCACATGGGCCCAGCCCTGGCGCTGGAAGGCGGGCGCCACGGTGATGTTGAGCAGATGCACCTCGTCCACGCCGCGCATGGCGACGAAGTAGCCCAGGATCTGTCCATCGGCCACGAGCAGCTGGGCCTGGTAGCCGGCGGCCATGGCGTCGATGAAGTTGCCGCGTGTCCAGGGATGGCTATAGGCGCTGTTCTCGATGGCCAGGAGCGCATCCAGCCGCGCGGGCGTCAGCGGCTCGAAGGCGGCCTCGAAGGCGTGGGGGGGCTGGACGATGGCGCTCATGTCTGGGGGGCCGGCGCGGCTTGGCGGGCGGCTTCTCGCTCGGCGGTGGTTTGCGCCACTTTATCGCGGATGTAGCGCGGCAGCGCTGCGTCGGCAGCCACGCCCGCGCCCGCCGCCAGCAGCGCCGGTGCCAGCCGCAGCAGGGCCGCCGCCGTAGGCAGGGCGTGCATGTGCGGGGCCTGCGGCGCGAGGCGCTCGCCGTAGGCGGCGCGGGCATTGCCGGCGACCGTCCAGCCATCCGGCACGGCCAGGGCCTCGGGCGCCAGCAGCTGGAAGTCCTGCGGCACCTGCCAGCGGCCGTCGGCCTGCCACTCAAAGGGTGCCGCGTAGACCTCGTTCATGCGGGCGTCCAGCGTCGCCACCACCCGCGTGCAGCCGTGCTGCGCGCGGGCCTCTTCGGCCACGGCGAGCAGCGTGTCCACCGGCAGCACGGGCACGCCTTGCCCGCCGCGCGCGCCAAAGGCCAGGCCCTGGGCCACCGCGCACGCGGTGCGCAGCCCCGTGAACGAGCCCGGGCCGCGCCCGAACACCACGGCGTCCAGCTGATCGAACGACAGTCCGGCCTGCGCCAGCAAGTCGCGGATGGCCGGGATCAGCGTGGCCGAGGCCTGTGCGCCGCCGGCGCCGCTGTGCTGCCACACGCGCGCGCCGTGTTGCACGGCGATGGACAGCGCGTCGGTACTGGTGTCGAAGGCAAGCAGGTTCATGGAGGGCGTGATTATCGGCTGCGCGCCAAGCCATGGCGGGGCGGGCGGCCATGGCGCCCCCTAAACTCGCCGCCATGTCGTTTTCTTTCCTTGGGCAGGCCCGCCGCCTGCGCTGTGCGGCCGGGTGGGCGCTGGCCCTGGCCTTCCTGACGCCCTGGGCGGGCGCCCAGCCTGTGCCCGCCGATGCATCGGCCTTGCCCCCTTCCGTCGAGGCCGCGCTGCAGCGCGCCAAGGTGCCGCGCGAAGCACTCTCCGCCTTGGTGGTGGAGGTCGAGGGGCGCCAGCCGCGCCTGGCCCACCGCGCCGATGCGCCCGCCAACCCGGCCTCGGTCATGAAGCTGGTCACGACGTATGCGGCGCTGGACCTGCTGGGGCCGGCATTCACCTGGGACACGCCCGTGTACCTGGACGCCGGGCCCCAGGGCGGCAGCCTGCGCGGCAACGTGTACATCAAGGGGCAGGGCGACCCCAAGCTGGTGGTGGAGCGCCTGTGGCTGCTCATGCGCCGCCTGCGTGCGATGGGGGTCGAGGTGATCCTGGGCGACATCGTGCTGGACCGCAGCGCCTTCGCGCTGCCGGCGCACGATCCGGCGCTGTTCGACGGCGAGCCCTGGCGCCCCTACAACGCCGCGCCCGACGCGCTGCTGCTCAACTACAAGGCGGTGTCCATCGGCTTCGTGCCGGATCTGGCGGCCGGCGTGGCGCGGCTGCGCTATGAGCCGCCGCAGGCCCAGGTGGAACTGCCCGCCACCGTGCCGCTGGCGGCGCAGGGCGCGGCCTGCGGCGATTGGCGTGCAGGGCTGCGGGCGGATTTCGCGGACCCTGCGCGCATCGCCTTCCAGGGCGTGTACCCGGCGGCCTGCGGCGAACGCGAGTGGTCCATCGCACCGGCCGACCCGGGCGGCTATGCGGCGCGCGCGGTGGAAGGCATGTGGCGCGAACTGGGCGGCAAGCTCACCGGCCGCGTGCGCGACGGCAAGGTGCCCGCGGGGCTGGCGTCGGCATTCGGCAGTACCTCGCCGCCGTTGTCGGAGGTGGTGCGCGACATCAACAAGTACAGCAACAACGTCATGACGCAGCAGGTGTTTTTGACGCTGGGGCTGCAAAAAGCCGGCGCAGGCAGCTTCGACCAGGCGCGCAGCGTGCTCGCACAGTGGTGGCGCCAGCGCCTGGGCGCCGCCGAGATGCCGGTGGTGGACAACGGCGCCGGCTTGAGCCGCGAGGCGCGCGTGAGCGCGCGGGCGCTTGCGCGCATGCTGCAGCACGCCTGGGCGTCGCCGGTGATGCCGGAATTCATGGCATCGCTGCCCATTGCCGGGGTGGACGGGACGCTGCGCCGCCGCCAGGGCCAGGCTGCGGGCTTCGCGCACCTCAAGACGGGTGCGCTGCGCGACGTGGTGGCGCTGGCCGGCTATGTGCATGCCGCGAGCGGCCGGCGCTATGTGCTGGTGGGCTTCGTCAACCACCCAAATGCCTCCGCGGCACGACCGGCCCTGGACGCGCTGGTGGACTGGGCCGCGAGCGACCGCTGAGGCGGCGCAGCCGCCGTCCGCCATCGAACGCCCGGGCCAGCCCACCGGCAGACGTGTCGTGCTGCCCGCGCGGCGCGGCGGGATGCCTCCGATGTTGGTATTTACCCGCAGACGGCCTGTCGCGCTTCATCGGTAATATCCCTGAAAAAAACGAACGTTCGTTCTATTCATAACAGGAGTTCCTGATGAAACCACGCATGCAGTGGGTAGCCGTTGCCGTTTCCGCCGCTGTTCTGGCGGCCTGCGGGGGCGGCGGCGCCGACACCACGCCCGCCACGGCGGTCACCGCAGTCAAGGTGATGGGCGACAGCCTGGCGGACAGCGGCACCTTCGGGCTGAAGTTCACGGTCCAGGGCACGGCCCCTACGGGCGCGGGCTCCACGGCCATCTGGCCCGAGCGCGTGGCCGCCAGTTATGGCCGCACGCTGTGCCCGCACTATGTGTCCGCGGGGGGCAGCTTCAGCGCCAAGGCCGACTGCACCAACTACGCGGTAGGCGGCGGGCGCATCAACAACTTCACGGCGCCCACCTCGCCCGTGTCCATCCTCCAACAGCTCAAGGATGCGGGCGCCGCCGGCTATGCCACGGGTGACCTGGTGCTCATCGACGGTGGCGGCAACGATGCGGCCGACCTGATCGGCGCCTACCTGGGGGCTTCAAGGGACGGCGGCAAGGCCTACGCGGCCCTGCTGGGCACGGTACTGGACGCCGCCACGGTGAACAGTCTGCTCGCGGGCGGCGCCACCGGCATGGCCCAGGCAGGCGGCGCCTATATGCAGGCGCTGGCCACCCAGTTCGCGGCCACGATCAAGGCGCAGACGCTGGACAAGGGCGCGACGCGCGTGGCCGTGCTGAACATGCCCGGCGTGACGCTCACGCCCAAGTTCCGCATGGTGCTGGCATCCATTTCCGCCGCCAACGGCGCGGCGGCCGCGGCCCAGGCGCAGACGCTGTTCGATGGCTGGGTGCAGGCCTTCAACGCCAAGCTGGCCGCGGCGCTGGCGGGCGATGGGCGTCTCACCGTGGTGGACTTCTATGCCTCGTTCAAGGACCAGGCCGAGCATCCCGCGCAGTACGCCTACACCAACGTGACCACGCCGGCCTGCCCCGCTACCGGCGTGGGCAGCGACGGCCTGCCCACCTACAGCTTCGCCACCTGCACGGCGGCCGCGCTGTCGGCCATGACGCCGCCGGCCGGCGCCACCGGCGGGGCCGATTGGTGGAAGAGCTACGGCTTTGCCGACAGCTTCCACCCCACGCCCTTCGGCCACCAGCTGATGGGGCAACTGGTGTCGCGTTCGCTGTCCCAGGCGGGCTGGCTCTGAGCGCTTTTGCGCAGACATTTCTCACAACCGATCCATGACACAGCAATTCTTGCGGGCCGGCTGCGTGCTGGCCCTGGCCGCCGCGTGCGCTGCGGCCCAGGCCCAGCAGGCCGGTACGTTCAGTGTGCGCGCGGGCTTCACACGCATCATGCCGCAGACCAAAAGCGGCGACCTGAGCGAGCCGAGCTTTCCCCACACCCATGTGGACGTGGGTGCGGACACGGCACTCACAGGCGGCATCAACTACATGCTCACCGACCATTGGGCGCTGGACTTGCCCGTGGGCCTGCCGTTCCAGCATTCGTTCTACGGCGACGGCGCGATCGCCGGCGTGGGCAAGCTCGGCCAGACGAAGGTGGTGCCGGCTACGCTGTTCGCGCAGTACCGCTTCGGCGAGGCCCAGGCCGCGCTGCGGCCGTACCTGGGCTTGGGCGTGACCTACAGCAAGTTCTTCAAGAACCGCAGCACGGCGGCGCTGACGGCCGTCACGGGCGGCTCGCCCGCCAACCCCACCACGGCCCACATCGACAACAAATGGGGCTTCACGGCGCAGGTGGGTTTTGTCTGGAACTTCAGCGAGCGCTGGTTCCTGGACGTCGCGTACTACAAGAGCTTCCTCAAGACCACGGCCCACTTGTCCAGCGGCCAGAGCATCGGCATGCGGCTGAACCCCAACGTGGTGGCGGTGGGGGTGGGCTACCGGTTCTGAGAGCGCCCCAGGCGCCGAGGGAGGGGCGCGCCGCGGGGTGCGCGAAGTGCCCCAGGTTTTCGTCTCCGAGGCTTGAAAGGCCGGCTCCTTGCGGAGCTGGCCTCTTTTTTTGGGGGCTCTGACGATCAGGGGAGCGAACGGGGGCGGATGCGCCCCTGTGGCTGGGCCGGCGCAGCACCGGTGTGGCCGCCGGCGGGTGCCCCGCGGGCGGCGTGCTTGCTTACCAGCGGTTGCGCAGGCGGTCGTAGGCGTAGTTGCCGAATTCGCGGTGCGCGGCCGGAGTGATGTACACCTTGTCGGCGAACAGGAAGCGGTCCGGGTTGGCGTTGGGCAGCAGCGTGGCGGTGGTGCACAGCGCGGAGTTCACCTCGCCCGCGCCGATGCCGATGCCCGGGCCTGTGTCCACCGACGTGCACACGGGTGTGCTGCTGTCGGTGAAGCCGTACCCGCCGGGCGAGCCCTCGAACAGGTTCACGTAGTAGGCCACGTCCACGTAGAGCACGGTCTTGCCCATGTCCACGATGTTGACCAGCAGGTCGTCATTGAAGCGGCGGCTGGCGCTGCTGATGAGGCTTTCCTTCTTGATGGCCTTGGCCCAGGGTGTGCGGCTCAGGTCGTAGGTGCCGGTCATCAGGATGTGCTTGGCGCCCGCGTCCGACAGGCGGCGCACTTGCGCGGCCAGCTCCTGGCCTGCCTTGCCAGCGGCAGCCACGTACTGTTCTTCGGTGAGCGTTCCGGCCTGCACCGCGGCCATGCCGGCGATGATGTCGCTCCCGCCGGCGCTCAGCATCACCAGATCGGTGTCGGCAAACTTGTTGGCAGCCAGGAACTGGTCGATCTGCTGCGTGACCGTGGGGGTGGCGGCGTTGCCTGCGGCGTCGGGGGTGGCCGTCACGCGGGCATTGCCCTGCGCGTAGCTCAAGCCGCCTGCCGACACGGGCTTCAAGGTGCCGCCGTAGTTGGAGGAGATGCGCAGCATCCAGTTGTTGATGCTGCCGTCGTTGATCGTGTAGCTGGAGCCCTTCTGGCCCACGTCGGCCAGGCCGTCGCCGAAGGCGATGAAGCGCTGGGGCGAGATTGCCGATTCAGTGCTGCTGGAACCGCAGGCCGCGAGCAGCGCGGCCGATGCACAGGCGGCGGCCACGAAAGTGCGGCGCATCCAATTTGCTGCCATGTATTTCTCCGATTGAAGTGGGCGAGAGTGTAACGAGGGTGCGGACAAGGCTTGTAGCTTGATGTAGGCGCGTCAGCCCGCGGCCGCGGCGCGCTGCAGGCGGTCGCGCACGCCTTCCCATGCGGGCGCATCGGGCGGCGTTTCGATCCAGATCAGCTTCACTCCGGCCTCGTCGAAGCCGCGCAGCGCGGCGAACAGCTGCTGCGCGGTGGCGGCGGCGTCATCGGGCATGCGCCGCACAAGGATCTTCGACGACGCCGCGCGCAGCGGCGCGCGTGCATACACGGCGATGTGGGCCGCGTCCGCCCCCAGCACATCCAGTCCGGCCTGCAGTTGCTTGGCGTCCATCAGGCGCACGCGCGCCGTTGGGGCGTAATGGGCTAAAAGTGTGCCTGAAGCCCGCGGGGTCAGTGCTGGAAGCTCTTCTTTCGATAGCGGTCGTTGGCCGCAGGCGCGCTGCACGTCCTCGCGCGAGATGGCGCCGGGGCGCAGCAGCACGGGCACGCCGCGCGTGCAGTCGATGATGGTGGATTCGATGCCGACGGTGCAGGCGCCGCCGTCCAGCACCAGCAGGCCGTCGCCGAATTCCTCGGCCACATGCTGTGCGGTGGTCGGGCTCACGCGGCCGAAATGGTTGGCGCTGGGCGCGGCCACGCCCCACACGGGGGGCTCCAGCCGCTGACAGGCTTGCAGCACCGCATGGGCCACGGGGTGCGCGGGGCAGCGCAGGCCCACGCTGTCCTGCCCGCCCGTGGAGGCCACGGCGGCGTGGGCCAGGCGCGGCAGGATGAGCGTGAGCGGGCCGGGCCAGAAGGCGTCGATGAGTTGCTGCGCGAACAGCGGCACTTCCTTGGCGTAGCGGGTGATGGCCGCGGCGTCGGCCACGTGCACGATCAGCGGGTGGCTGGCAGGGCGTCCCTTGGCGGCAAAGATCTGCGCCACGGCCGCGTCGTTGTCGGCGTCGGCCGCCAGGCCGTACACCGTCTCGGTGGGCAGGCCCAGCAGTTCGCCGCGCGCCAGGGCCTGCGCGGCGGCCTGCACCGAGGCGTCCAGGCTTCCATCCAGAATCATGCGGGCCTCGTTCAGAACGGCGCGATGCCGAGGAGGGCCGCCGCCTGCAGCGCCGTGGTGCGCACCGCCTCGGGCGTGGTGCCGGTGATGTTCAGGTGGCCCATCTTGCGGCCGCGCTTGGCCTCCACCTTGCCGTACAGGTGCAGGTGGCAGCCCGGCAGGGCCAGCACCGCATCCCACGCGGGGGGAGTCGGCGCCACGGGCTGGTCCCCCGTGAACCACAGGTCGCCCAGCAGATTGAGCATGATGGCGGGGCTGTGCAGGCGCGGCTGGACCAGCGGCAGGCCGGTCATGCAGCGCACCTGCAGCTCGAACTGCGAGACGTCGCACGCGTTCTGGCTGTAGTGGCCGCTGTTGTGCGGGCGCGGGGCGATCTCGTTGACCACCAACGTGCCGTCCTGCAGCACGAAGAACTCCACGCACAGCACGCCCACGTAGTTCAGACCGTTTGCTACTGATTTTGCAGCTGCCAGCGCTTGACTGGTCTGCGCTGGAGGCAGATTTCCTTCGTAGACCTCGGTCACGGCCAGGATGCCGTCCCGGTGCAGGTTGCGCTGCACGGGCAGGTGCACCACGGTGCCGTCACGCCCGCGCGCGACGATGACGGAGCACTCGTGCGCCAGCGGCAGCATCTTTTCCAGCATGCAGGGCACGCGGCCCAGTTGCTCCCAGGCGCCGGCCAACTCGGCGGGCGTGGCCACGCGCACCTGGCCCTTGCCGTCGTAGCCCATGCGGGCGGTTTTCAGAATGCCCGGCAGCAGATCAGCGGTAACGGCGGCGAGCTGCGCGGCGGTTTCGATCACTGCATGCGGCGCCACGGGCACGCCGCACTGCACGAAGTGCGCCTTTTCGCGCGCGCGGTCCTGGGCGATGGCCACGGCGCTGCCGGCGGGCGACACCGGCAGGCTGCGCGCCAGGGTGTCCAGCGCGGCGGCGGGCACGTTTTCAAACTCGGTGGTCACGGCGTCGCAGGCGCGGGCCAGCATGGCCAGGCCCTGCGGGTCTTCGTAGCCGGTGCGGATGTGGTGGTGGCTCACCAGGCCGGCGGGGCTGGCCGCGTCCTCGTCCAGCACCGCGGTGAAGTAGCCCATGGCCTGGGCGGCGTGTACGAACATGCGCCCCAGCTGCCCGCCGCCCAGCACGCCCAGCGTGGCGCCGGGCAAGATCACGGTCTGACGCTCGTTCATGCGGACACCGGCGGCAGCGTCATGGCGCGGGCGGCGGCGGTCTGCTCGGCGCGGAAGGCGTCCAGCTGCTCGCGCAGCGCCGGGTTCTCGTTGGCCAGTAGCGCCACGGCGAACAGCGCCGCGTTGGCCGCGCCGGCCGCGCCGATGGCGAACGTGGCCACGGGCACGCCCTTGGGCATCTGCACGATGGAGTGCAGCGAGTCCACACCCTGCAGGTGGCGGCTGGCGACCGGCACGCCCAGCACCGGCACGGTGGTCTTGGCGGCGATCATGCCGGGCAGGTGCGCGGCGCCGCCGGCGCCCGCGATGATGGCCTTCAGGCCCCGGCCGGCCGCGGCCTCGGCGTAGCGGAACATGTCGTCGGGCATGCGGTGGGCGGAGACCACCTGCGCCTCGTGCGCGATGCCGAATTGCTGGAGGATGGCAACTGCGTGCTGCATGGTCTCCCAGTCGCTGCTGGAGCCCATGACCACGCCGATCTGGATGGGGTTCATGTGGGGGTGCGCGCGGTGCGCTCGCCGGGGGTGAAGCCCGCGATTTTACTTTTTGTGCGCGCGCCCGGGGGTCAATGCGCCAGCAGGGCGGCGCTGGCGCCCAGCGTGATCGAGCGGACGGGCACGCGCGCGTCGCGCGGAATCTCGCCGGATAGCTGCAGCGCCAGGTAGCGCGTGCAGCACACGCGCAGGAACGAGGTGAAGTTGTCCACCGCGCCGTGCTCGGCCACCAGCTCGTCGTAGAGCTTGGTGCACAGCTGGGCCACGCTGTAGCCGTCGCGCGCGGCGATCTCCTGCAGCACCTGCCAGAACAGGTTCTCCAGCCGGATGCTCGTGGCCACCCCGTGCAGCCGCACGGAGCGGGCGCGGTAGGCGTAGAGCTGCGGGTCGGCGCTGATGAAGACCTGGCACACGGCGGAACTCCTTCGGGCGTGGGGACGGCGGGCCATGGTGCGGCCCTCCGCCGGCGCCGTCAAGTCAGGAGGTGCGTGCTTTCAAAGTGATAGCTGCTTGCGCTTGATGGGTAAGCGCTGCGGCCCTTTTTGCCTTCAGAGCGTGATGCGCGTGCCCAGCAGTGCCAGGAACTGTGCGATCCACGCGGGATGCGCGGGCCACGCGGGCGCGCTGACCAGGTTGCCCTCGGTGTGCGCCTGGTCCACGGGGATGTCGGCGTAACGGCCGCCGGCCAGTTCCACTTCGGCGCGGCAGGCGGGGTAGGCCGAGCAGGTGCGGCCCTTGAGCACGCCGGCACCCGCGAGGAGCTGGGCGCCGTGGCACACGGCGGCCACAGGCTTGCCCGCCTCGAAGAAATGGCGCACGGCGGTGCACACGGCGGCGTCGTTGCGCAGGTACTCGGGGCCGCGCCCGCCGGGGATCACCAGCGCGTCGTAGCTTTGCGCCTGGACGTCCGCAAACGTGGCGTTCAGGGTGAAGTTGTGGCCGGGTTTCTCGCTGTAGGTCTGTGCGCCCTCGAAGTCGTGGATGGCCGTCTTGATGTGGTCGCCCGCTTTCTTGCCCGGGCAGACCGCATGCACCGTGTGGCCCACGGCCTGCAGCGCCTGGAACGGCACCATGGTCTCGTAGTCCTCGCAGTAGTCGCCGCAGATCATCAGAATCTTCTTGCCTGCCATGGGAGTCTCCTTTGCTGTGGGTGGCTGGGGTGCAGACCATTGTGGGCAGCCTGCAGGTGCGGCAGGTATTAACCCGCTACTACAAGGGGCCCTGCGGGCTTGTACCTGTGGCGCGCGAAATTGCCGCAGAATCCCCGTCACCATTGACCGGCGCCGTGCGCCGCACTACCGGGACCGCTACACATGATCGACGTCACCCTAGAGAATTTTGAAACCGAGGTGGTTGCCGCCTCGATGCAAGTGCCCGTGCTGGTGGACTTCTGGGCACCCTGGTGCGGCCCCTGCAAGACGCTGGGCCCGGTACTGGAGAAGCTGGAGGTGGAATACGCTGGCCGCTTCACCCTGGCCAAGATCGACTCTGACCAGGAGCAGCAGCTGGCCGCCATGTTCGGCATCCGCAGCATCCCCACCTGCGTGCTGATGATGAATGGCCAGCCCGTGGATGGCTTCATGGGCGCCCAACCCGAGAGCCAACTGCGCGCCTTCCTGGACAAGCATGTGCCCAGCGCCGAGGAGCTGCAGGCCGAGGAGCAGGAAGAGGAAGCTCTGGATGCGCTCGCCGAGGGCGATACCGAGGGTGCACTGGAAAAGCTGCAGCACGCCGTCGCCACCGACCCGGCCAACGACGACGCGCGCTTTGACTACGTCAAGCTGCTGCTGCAGCTGGGCCGCGAAGACGACGCCAAGGTGGCCTTCGCGCCGGTCATCGCCAAGGCCGAGGTCTCGCGCCGCCTGGGGGCGCTCAAGGCGTGGATGGATGCTCTTGATTTCGTAGCTTCTAGCGCTTATGGGGCGGGCGCTGGAGCCGAATTTGATGCAAAGATTGCGGCCAACAAGCGCGACTTCGAGACGCGCTTTGCACGCGCACGCTGGCTCATGGCCCAGCAGCGCTGGCAGGAGGCCATGGACGAGCTGCTGGAAATTCTCATGCGCGACAAGGCCTGGAACGACGATGCCGCGCGCAAGGCCTACGTGGCCGTGCTGGAGATCATCGAGCCCCCGAAGGTCAAGGTGGCCGACGGGCAGATCCCGCCCGAGGACCCGGTGGTGGCCAGCTACCGGCGGCGCTTGTCCAGCGTGGTGCTGAGCTGACCCACGCCGGGGGCGGGCGCGCGGTGGCGGGACTGCAGCCGTTGCATGCGGCCGGGCGGACGGCGCTGCTGCTGGCCGCCGCGTGGCTTGCCGGCTGCGCCACGGCCCCGGGCCCCGATGCGCAGATCTCCGGCACCGTGATCTCGCGCGAGCGGCTTTACGTGCCGCCCGACGCGCTGTTCGAGGCAGCGCTTGTAGACGTGACGCGCGAGGACTATCCGCCGCGGGTGCTGGGCCGCCAGCGCATCGACCCGGCCGGCCCGCTGCCCTACATGCTGCGCATTCCGTACCGCCAGGCAGACGTCCACGCCCAAGGCCGCTACGAGGTGCGCGCAGCGGTCATGCAGCAGGGGCGCCTGCTGCTGGACACACCCCGCGTGCACCCGGTGCTGATCGATCCGGCCTTCCGCCATGTGGACGTCATCCTGGCGCGCGTGCCAGCGCTGCAAGCCACGGCGGCCGCATCCGTGCCGCTGCGCCAGACCTATTGGAAACTCGTGGAGGTGGTGGACGATGCGCCCGTGGACGCGCCAGCCGAGGGGCAGGCCGCGGCCCATCTGATGCTGCAGCGCGATGCGGGGCGTGTGAGCGGTTCGGGAGGGTGCAACCGTTTCGTGGGGCAGTACGTGCAAGAGGGCGGGCAACTGCGGCTGTCCCGCATGAGCGCATCCCTGCGCCTGTGCCTTGCGGGCGGCGGATCAGAGCCGGCCTTCTTCCAGCGCCTGGGCGCGGTGGCGTATTACCGGCAGCAAGGCCGGACGCTGGAGCTGCGCGGCGAGGACGGCACGCCCCTGCTGCGCTTCGTGGCCGAGGAATGGGGCGCGCCGCGGCCCGAGGACGACGAGCCACCCATGCAACCCCAGTGAGTGCGCTGCGACCCATGCCGCGGCGTTCGCCGTGGTTGATGCGGGTGCATGAAGAAAATTGGCCTCTAGCGCTTGGTGGGTGAGCGCCAGCCGCTACAAAAACAGAAGTTCTGATGCGTGCATCGCGGCAGGCGCGGCATTTGCGCGACAGTGCTTTTTACAAATAGAGATGATAATGATTCCCATTTGTTGAAATCAAGGGAATTGTCGTCCATGAACCCCCATCCCCTCCGCCCTGTCGTGCGCTCCATCGCACTCATGACGTTGATCGTGCAGCCGCCCCTGATGGGCGCCGCATGGGCCCAGGCGAGTGCGCCCGTCGAGCCTACGCTGAAGGAGGTGACGATTGTCCAGCAGCGCGAGGACCGGGTGAGCAGCGGGGCGACCGGGCTGGATCTGGACATCAAGGAAACGCCGCAATCCATCAGCATCGTGACCACCGAGCAAATGCGCGATTTCGGCACCAGCAATCTCAACGAAGCGCTGCGATTGAGCACCGGCATCATCGTCGACGAGTGGGAGACCAACCGCACCACGTTCACCGCGCGCGGCTTTGACATCGCCAACACGCAGATCGACGGCGTCGGCCTGCCCAATGACTGGGGCATCGTCACCGGCGCCATGGATTCCTTCGGCTACGAAAAGATCGAAGTCATCCGCGGCGCCAACGGGCTGCTGACCGGCGTGGGCAATGCGGCGGGCACGATCAACTTCGTGCGCAAGCGTCCCACCAACAAGGAGCAGGGCTCATTGGGTCTGAGCTATGGGTCCTGGGGGACCACGCGCGTCGAGGCGGACTACTCGCGGCCGCTCACCGCCGATCGCCGCTGGGCGGGCCGGGTCGTGGCGGCACGCGAAGAGGGCGGCTCGCACCTGCGCAGTTTCGACCGCGAGCGCACGTTCCTCTATGGCGTTGTGGATGGGCAGGTGGGCGACAACGGCCTGTTGACGTTGGGCCTGTCCCATCAGCAGTCCGACTCCACGGGCAACATGTGGGGCGCCCTGACCTTCATGAATGCCGATGGCACCCAGAACGCATGGGGCCGCAACGCATCCACGACGCAGGACTGGACCCGCTGGGACACCACGACCAAGACGGCCTTCGTGGAATACGCCCATCAGATCGGCATGGACTGGCAGCTCAAGCTGGCCTACAACTACCGCGCCATCGACAACGACAGCAAGCTCTTTTACGCGTTTCCCTCGGGCTCCAGCCTGGTCGGCTATGCGTGGGGCGGCAAAGACACGATGGACGCGCACCTGGCCACCGCCACCGTCAACGGCCGCTTCGAGATGCTGGGACGGCAGCACGAGGCGCTGTTCGGTGTGAGCTGGGCCAAGAGCGAGTACACGGGTAATGGATACGCCGGGTCGGACTGCGGCGCCAGTGCCTGCAGCGCCATCGCGCTGCCGGGCTTTCCGTACCCCGGTAACCTTGTTCCCGAGCCGCAGTGGGGCCCATTGGCCCTCGAAAGCACGCTGAACCAGAAACTGCAGCGCGCATTTGGCACCATGCGGTTCACGCTGACGGATCGCCTCAAGGCGGTGGTGGGAGTCAACCACGCGCAATACAGCCGCGACGGAACGAGCTATGGCGTGGCCTCGGACCTTTCACGCAGCAAGACCAGCCCCTATGCCGGGCTGACGTTCGAGTTCACGCCCAGCGTGCTGGGCTACGTGAGCTACTCCGACCTGTATTTCCCGCAGAGCCAGGCCGATGCGAACGACCGCTATCTCGACCCTAGCAAGGGCACCAACTACGAGGCGGGCCTGAAAGCCGACTGGCTGGACAAGCGCCTGCTGACCTCGGTCGCGGTGTTCCAGGCCAAGCAGTCGGGCCTGGCCACGCCCACGGGCACCTATAACCAGAATGGCCAGGCGGTCTACGCGCCCGAAGACGTGAAGTCCACCGGCGTGGAGCTGGAAGCCGTGGGCCGGCTCAACAACCATATCGACCTGACAGCGGGCTATACCACCCTGAAGCTGACCGGCCCGGATGGCGGCGACACCTACGCCTGGGTACCGCGCCATACGGCCAATCTCGCGCTCAAGGCGCGTCTACCGAGCCTTCCCGCGCTGTCCTTTGGCACCAGCGCCCGGTGGCAGAGCAAGATCTCCAACATGGAAGCCAGCGGCTTCACCGTGCGCCAGGGCAGCTATGCCGTGCTCAACGCCTTCGTCGCATGGCAGCTGCAGCCCAAGACGACGCTGCGCTTCAATGTGAACAACATCACTGACGAGAAGTACATCAACACCCTGCGCTACGCGGGCTACTACGGCGCGCCGCGCAGCTACCAGCTCTCGCTGAACCACCAGTTCTGAGCAAGCGTTGGCGATCCCCGGCCGATCCCCGGCCAGGGGCGTCGCGCAAGCAATCAAGCGGTCAGGCGCTCCAGCGCTTCGCGGTATTTGGCGGCGGTCTTTTCCACCACCTCGCGCGGCAGGCGCGGCGCGGGGGCGGTCTTGTTCCAGGGCTTGCCGCCCACCTGGGCCTGCTCCAGCCAGTCGCGCACGAACTGCTTGTCGTAGCTGGGGGGGTTCTCGCCCTTGGCCAGGGCCTCGGCATAGCCCTCCACGGGCCAGTAGCGCGAGCTGTCGGGCGTGAGCACCTCGTCCATCAGCACCAGCGTGCCGTCGGGCGCCAGGCCGAACTCGAACTTGGTGTCGGCAATGATCATGCCCTTTTCCAGCGCGATGGCGGCGGCGGCCTCGTACAGCTGGATGGAGATGTCGCGGATCCTGGTGGCCAGATCCAGGCCCACGATCTCCACGGTGCGCTCAAAGCTGATGTTCTCATCGTGCTCGCCCATGGCGGCCTTGGCGGCGGGCGTGTAGATGGTCTGTGGCAGCTTGGCGGCATTGGTCAGGCCGTCTGGCAGCGGCACGCCGCAGACGGAGCGCGATTCCTGGTACTCCTTCCAGCCACTGCCGGCCAGGTAGCCGCGCACTACGGCTTCGATGGGGATGGGCTTGAGGCGCTGCACCAGCATGGAGCGGCCCCGCACCTGGGGCGCCTCCGCCGGCGTGACCACGCTCTCGGGCGCCTCGCCCGTGAGGTGGTTGGGCACGATGTGTCCCAGTTTGCCGAACCAAAACAGCGCCATCTGGGTGAGCAACTCGCCCTTGCCGGGGATGGGCTCGCCCATGATCACGTCAAAGGCCGAGAGGCGGTCGCTGGCCACCATCAGGATGCGGTCGTCCCCCACGGCGTAGTTGTCGCGCACCTTGCCGCGTGCCAGGAGCGGCAGCGAGGTCAGGGCGGAGGTGTGCAGTGCAGAGGTGCTGGGCTGGGTCATGGCGGTCGTACGGAAGGCGCTCGCGCAATGCAGGCGCGCGGTGGACGTTGGGGCAAGACGCCCCGCTGGTGGCGAGGAAGGGATTTTAGCGACGCGGCCCCCGTGCGGGCACCGTGCACCCGCCACAAGGCACGCGGGTTGGAGAGGCTGGAGCCCCAGGTCGGCGCTGGAGGCAACCCAACGATTGTGATGCGTTTCGGTCGGTTTGACACCTTCCTGTCATATCCCTTGCGCCATGCGCGGGAACGATTGATTTGCGCTGGCGGCGGGCGCATAGTGAACCCAGGCCTGAATGCATTCACGTTCGCAGACCGCCCCGCACCGGCAAGGGGCGGTGTTTTTCAACTGTGAGTCACAGGAGACTTGTCTATGAACTTGACGATCAGCGGCCATCACCTTGAAGTGACCCCCGCCTTGCGCAGCTATGTGACGTCCAAGTTGGACCGCATTACCCGCCACTTCGATCAGGTGGTGGATGTCAAGGTGCTACTGACCGTGGAGAAGCAGAAGGAAAAGGAAAAGCGCCAGCGCGCTGAATGCACCGTGCATGTGAAAGGAAATGACCTGTTCGTGGAAAGCACCCATTTCGACCTGTATGCCGCCGTGGACGAATTGATGGACAAGCTCGACCGCATGGTCGTGCGCCACAAGGACCGTCTGCAGGACCACCAGGCCGGCCTACGCCGCGCCACCATTCAGGCAGCAGCTGCCGCCACGGCTTGAACCGTCCCTTGACGGCTTGTGTACCGCCGGAACGCGCCGGCGGTGCCGCAACCGCCCAGCCAGGGCGGTTTTTTGTTGCCAGTGGATACACTCTCAGGGTTTCCGCTAGGCGTGCATAATCGTCGCTCAGACCATGAATCGACTTGCTTCCATACTGCCTCCCGCACAAGTGCTCGTGAGCGTCGATGCCACCAGCAAAAAACGTGCCTTTGAGGAGGCGGGCCTGTTGTTCGAAAGCCAGCACGGTTTGTCGCGGGCCTTGATCACCGACAGCCTGTTTGCGCGTGAACGCCTGGGTTCGACCGGGTTGGGCCATGGCGTGGCCATTCCCCATGGCCGCATCAAGGGGCTGAAGTCGCCCATGGCGGCGGTGTTCCAACTGGCGCAGCCGATCGGCTTCGACGCGCCCGACGAGCAACCCGTATCGCTGCTGATTTTTCTGCTGGTGCCCGAGGCGGCCACGCAAAAGCACTTGGAAATCCTCTCGGAAATCGCCGAACTGCTGAGCGACGGAGCCTTGCGCGAACGCCTCAAGACCCATACCGACGCGGCCAGCCTGCATGCGCTGATCGCGGGCTGGCAGTCCGCCCAGGGCGCCTGACGCCACCGCCATCGCGCCGCCGTGAAACCCAACGTCGTCAGCGCGGATGTGCTCTTCGAGGAGTTCCGCAACCTCCTGAAATGGGAGTGGGTGGCGGGCCTGGGCGCGTCCGAGCGGCGCTTTGCCGAGGTGGCGGTGCGTGCCGCCCGCTCGGGTGCGGACCTGGTGGGTTACCTGAACTACATCCATCCCTACCGTGCGCAGGTCCTGGGCGAGCGCGAGATTGCCTATCTGACCAACGCCACGCCGGAGGACTGCAAGCGCCGCATCGCGCGCATCGTCACGCTGGAGCCCCCCGTGCTTGTGCTGGCCGACGGCCAGGCCGCGCCGGACGAGGTGGTGTCCATGTGCGAACGCGCACAGATCCCCATGTTTTCCACCCAGGAGTCCGCGGCCTTCGTGATCGATGTGCTGCGCGCCTACCTGTCCAAGCACTTTGCCGACCGCACCACCATGCACGGCGTGTTCATGGACATCCTGGGCCTGGGCGTGCTCATCACGGGCGAGTCGGGCCTGGGCAAGAGCGAGCTGGGGCTGGAGCTGATCACGCGCGGCAATGGCCTGGTGGCCGACGACGCGGTGGACCTGTACCGCATCAACCAGACCACCATCGAGGGCAAGTGCCCCGAGTTGCTGCAGAACCTGCTGGAGGTGCGCGGCATCGGTCTGCTGGACATTCGCGCCATCTTCGGCGAAACGGCCGTGCGCCGGCGCATGCGGCTGAAGCTCATCGTGCACCTGGTGCGCAAGGAGACGCTGGAACGCGACTACGAGCGCCTTCCCTACGAGCCGCTCACGCAGGACGTACTGGGCGTGCCGGTGCTCAAGGTGGTGATCCAGGTGGTGGCGGGCCGCAACATCGCGGTGCTGGTGGAAGCGGCTGTGCGCAACACCATCTTGCAACTGCGCGGCATCGATACCTATCAGGAGTTCGTGGAGCGCCACCGGCGCGCCATGGAGCGGGGCGGCGCCTCCTGAGGGCGCCGGGCGCTTATTTCTTCGCGCAATTAGCGCACTGGCCGTAGAGCGCCATGGCGTGGTCGTGCACCACCCAGCCCTTGGCCTGGGCGATCAGGTTCTGGCGCTTTTCGATCTCGGGGTCGTAGAACTCCTCGACCTTGCCGCAGGCGGTGCAGACGAAGTGGTCGTGGTGCTGGCCCTCGTTCAGTTCGTAAACGGCCTTGCCGCTCTCGAAATTGCTGCGGATCAGAATGCCGGCCTGCTCGAACTGCGTGAGCACGCGGTACACGGTGGCCAGCCCGATGTCGGAGCGCTCGTCCAGCAGCACGCGGAATACGTCTTCGGCTGTCATGTGGCGCTGGGCGCCCTTCTGGAAGATCTCCAGGATCTTCAGCCGGGGCAGCGTGGCCTTGAGTCCGGTGCTTTTGAGTTCGTCGATGTTCGTCATGACAAGGTCTTTCGTGTGCCAGGGCGAAACCATGGATACCGGCGGCTTGCGCGCAAGGCCCAGAAGATCCAGCCGCTACAATGGGCCGGATCATATCCCCTATGCATAAACCCATGTTTGCACCCGCCCGTTGGGGCGCCCGCTGGGGCGCCATTGTGTTGATTGGTGCCGGGATGGCCGGCTGCGCGGGCACCGGCAGTCGCCTGGCCGGCATGGTCACGCCCTACAAGGTGGACGTGGTGCAGGGCAACTTCATCTCGCGCGAGCAGGTGCAGATGTTGCAGCCTGGCATGGGCCGCCAGCAGGTGCGTGAGATCCTGGGCACACCCCTCATGGTGAGCGTGTTCCACTCCGACCGCTGGGAATACGTCTTCACCCTCAAGCGCCCCGATGTCGAGGTGCAGACGCGCAAGCTCACCGTGTTCTTCAAGGACAACGTGATGGAGCGTGTCGAAGGCGACGAGATGCCCACCGAGGCCGAGTTCGTGGCCTCGCTCTCCACCAAGGTGTCCAAGCCCAAGGTGCCGCAGCTTGAGGCCACCGAGGCGCAGCTCGCGCGCTTTCCCAAGGCGGAGCCGGCCGCCGAGCCGGCCGCCGCGCCCGCTCTGCCGCCCGCCACGAGCTATCCGCCGCTGGAATCTCCGCGCCGTTGAACGCGGCCGGTGCGCCCGCTGCAGCGCGTCGCTCTGGACGCAGCAGAACCGCCCCCTGTTTGGATTGCGAACTGACATGACCTCTTCCTCCTCCGCTCCCCGCCGCGTGGCCGTGGCCGGCGCTTCTGGCCGCATGGGCCGCATGCTCATCGAGGCGATTCAGGCGAGCGACGGCTGCGTGCTGGCCGGTGCGCTGGACCAGCCCGGCAACCCCGCCGTGGGCACGGACGCCGCCGCGTTTTTGGGGCGCGCGAGCGGTGTGGTCATCACCGCTGACCTGCGCGAGGGGCTCAAGGACGCCGACGTGCTGATCGACTTCACGCGCCCCGAGGGCACGCTGGCCCACATGGCCGTGTGCGCGGAACTCGGCGTGCAGATGGTCATCGGCACCACGGGCTTTTCCGATGCGCAGAAGGCGCAGATCGAGGCCGCCGCGCAGAAGGTGGGCATCGTGTTCGCGCCCAACATGAGCGTGGGCGTGAACGTCACGCTCAAGCTGCTGCAGATGGCCGCGCAGGCGTTGCGCACGGGCTATGACATCGAGATCATCGAGGCGCACCACAAGCACAAGGTGGACGCCCCCTCGGGCACGGCGCTGAAGATGGGCGAAGTGATTGCCGAGGCGCAGGGCACGCGGCTCGCCGACCGTGCCGTGTACGAGCGCTACGGCCACACGGGCGAGCGCAAGGCAGACACCATTGGCTTTGCCACCGTGCGCGGCGGCGACATCGTGGGCGACCACACGGTGCTGTTCGCCGGGACGGGTGAGCGGGTGGAGATCTCGCACAAGTCCAGCAGCCGCGCCGGCTACGCCCAGGGCAGCCTGCGCGCGGTGGGCTTCCTGGCCACGCAGCGCGCGGGCCTGTTCGACATGTTCGACGTGCTGAACCTCAAGTAACCTGCCCATGGACAGCCTGCACTGGTTGCGTCAGGGTGATGCGGTCACGCAGGCGTCGGCGCTGCTGCTGCTGGCCATGTCGGTCGCCAGCTGGGTGGTGATTTTCTGGAAGCTGCGCCTGATGCGGCGCGCCCATGTGGACGTGCCGCGCAGCACGGCCGCGTTCTGGCAGGCGCCGTCGCTGGCCGCGGCGGCCGAGCGGCTGCCCGCCTTTGACCGTGAAGGGCTGGTGCTGCCGCTGGTGCGTGCCGCGCAGCAGGTGGAGCAGGCCGGTGCGGCCACGCTGGCCGGGCAGGGCGGCCTGTCGCAGCGGCTCACGCGCGTGTTGCGCGATGCGCTGCATGGCGTGCTGGGCAAGCTGCAGTTCGGCCAGGTGCTGTTGGCCACCGTGGGCTCCACGGCGCCGTTCGTGGGGCTGCTGGGCACGGTGTGGGGCATCTACCATGCGCTCACGGCCATGGCCGGCGCGGGGCAGATCAGCATCGAGCGCGTCGCCGGCCCGGTGGGCGAAGCGCTCATCATGACCGCCGCCGGACTCACGGTGGCGATTCCCGCTGTGCTGGCCTACAACTGGTTCGGGCGTGTCATCGGCCGCATCGAGGCCGACCTCGAAGGCTTTGCCCGCGACCTGCGCGAGCTGGTCATCGACACCAACGCCGCCGACTAGGGCCGGTAAACGCCATGGCATTCGGCCGACTGGAGCGCACCCCGGGCCCGCAGCCCATGAGCGAGATCAACGTCACACCGCTGGTGGACGTGATGCTGGTGCTGGTGGTGATCTTCATCCTGACCGCGCCGCTGCTGGCCAGCAGCATCCGGCTGCAGCTGCCGCGCGCCGAAGGCGCGCAACCGGGCACGCCCGCGCATGCCGTGATGCTGGTGGTGGACACCGCCGGCCAGGCCTACCTGGACGATGAGCCCCTGGGCGCCGATGCGCTGGCGCAGCGCCTGCGCCAGATCGCCGCCGAGGCGCCGGACACCGAGGTGCAACTGCGCGCCGATACCGCCGTGCCCTACGGCCGCGTGGTGGAGGTGATGGGGGCTGCCCATGCGGCGGGCCTGCAGCGCATTGGTTTCGTCACGCAGCCCACCGATGGGGCCGTGCAAGGTACTCAAAAATAGGAGCTGCTCGCGCTTGATGTGCGGGTGTTTGCGGTAGAAAAGTAGCTGAAAACGCCAGCTGGCAAGCGCTGGCAGCTCTTATTTTTATGGCAACGCGGCCATGGCTGTTGGGGCGCGCTGGCGCAGTCCCGCGCGGATGTCGTTGCCCGTGGGGCTCTGGAACAGGTGCAGGCCGAACTCCGGCAGCACGGCGATCAGGTGGTCGAAGATGTCGCCCTGGATGGCTTCGTACTCCACCCAGGCGGTGGTGGCCGTGAAGCAGTACAGCTCCAGCGGCACCCCCTCGGCCGTGGGCTCCAGCGTGCGCACGATGAGCAGCATCTGCTGGTGGATGCGCGGGTGCGCGCGCACATAGGCTTCGCAGTAGGCGCGAAAGGTGCCAATGTTGGTCAGGCGGCGCTGGTTGGCGGGCTCCAGCGCCTGTGCACCCAGCTGCGCCTGCAGGGCGGCGTTGGTCTGCTGCACGTCGCGCAGCTTGCCTTCCAGGTAGGGGCGCAGGAGCGCGATGCGCGACAGGTGCTCGATCTCCGCCTCGGTGAGAAAGCGGACCGAGTTCGTGTCCAGCCGCAACGCGCGGCGGATGCGCCGCCCGCCCGAGCTGAACATGCCGCGCCAGTTCTTGAAGCTCTCGCTCATCAGCCGCCAGGTGGGGATGGTGGTGATGGTCTTGTCCCAGTTCTGCACCTTCACGGTGTGCAGCGCGATGTCCACCACGAAGCCGTCCGCGCCCACCTGGGGCATCTCGATCCAGTCGCCCACGCGCAGCATGTCGTTGGACGACAGCTGCACGCCGGCAGTGAACGAGAGGATGGTGTCCTTGAACACCAGCATCAGCACCGCCGACATGGCGCCCAGGCCGGACAGCAGGATCAGTGGCGAGCGGTCCACCAGCGCCGCCACGATGACGATGGTGCCCACCAGCGCCAGCAGCAGCTTGCCCAGCTGCACATAGCTCTTGATCGAGCGCGTGGCCGTGGGCACGCCGTCCGGGGCCTGCTCATGCTCGTGCAGCACGGCGTCCAGCAGCGCGATCAGCGTCCGCACCAGCTGCAGCACGGTGAGCGCCACGGCCACGTTGCCGATCACTGCGGCCGCCACGGGGTGCACATGGGGCACGGCGCCGATGCCTGCCTGGATGACGAGCGACGGTGCCACATGCGCCAGACGCCGCAACACCTGGTCGTGCCAGAACACCCGCGCCCAGCGCGCGCCCACGCGTTCGCGCAGGCGCGGCACGGTGTTCAGCAGCACGTATTGGGCGACGGACTGGAGGGCGAAGGCCAGCAGCACCAGGCCGCACAGGCCCAGGGCGGCCTGCAGCCAAGGATCCAGATCGGCAATCAGCGGGGGCACGGACACAGGCAAGACAACTTTCCAGAAATGCAGGAAACGGCCGGCCCAGGCGGGGCGGCCATGCAGGGGATGGGGGGATGAACGCCTAGAATTGGGCGCAGTACAGCCCATTGTGACCACTGCGCAGGTGCGCGGTTCCCCTTTTCCCAGCTTCCATGCAAGACAAATACAACCACACCGAGGTGGAGCGCGCCGCGCATGCCCACTGGAATGCCAACGACGCCTACCGCGTGACCGAGGACCAGGCCAAGCCCAAGTTCTATGCCTGCTCCATGCTGCCCTACCCCAGCGGCAAGCTGCACATGGGCCATGTGCGCAACTACACCATCAATGACATGCTCACGCGCAGCCTGCGCATGAAGGGCCACAACGTCCTCATGCCCATGGGCTGGGATGCCTTCGGCCTGCCGGCCGAGAACGCCGCCCTCAAGAACGGCGTGCCGCCCGCGCAGTGGACCTACGACAACATCGCCTACATGAAGAAGCAGATGCAGGCGATGGGGCTGGCCATCGACTGGAGCCGCGAGGTCGCCACCTGCGACCCCGACTACTACAAATGGAACCAGTGGCTGTTTTTGAAGATGCTGGACAAGGGCATCGCCTACCGCAAGACCCAGGTCGTGAACTGGGACCCGGTGGACCAGACCGTGCTGGCCAACGAGCAGGTGATCGACGGGCGCGGCTGGCGCACCGGCGCGCTGGTGGAAAAGCGCGAGATCCCCGGCTACTACCTGAAGATCACCGACTACGCGCAGGAGCTGCTGGACCATGTCCAGATCGGCAACGAGAAGGCCACGCTGACCGGCTGGCCCGACAAGGTGCGGCTGATGCAGGAGAACTGGATCGGCAAGTCGGCGGGCGTGCGCTTTGCGTTCCCGCACGACATCCGCAACGCCGCGGGCGAGCGGATCCAGGACGGCAAGCTGTACGTGTTCACCACGCGCGCCGACACCATCATGGGCGTGACGTTCTGCGCCGTCGCGCCCGAGCACCCGCTGGCCCAGCACGCCGCGGCGTCCAACGCCCCGCTGGCGGCCTTCATCGAGGAATGCAAGAAGGGCGGCACGACCGAGGCCGAGCTGGCCCTGAAGGAAAAAGAGGGCATGCCCACGGGCCTGTTCGTCACCCACCCGCTCACCGGCGAGCAGGTCGAGGTGTGGGTGGGCAACTACGTGCTCATGAGCTACGGCGACGGCGCCGTGATGGGTGTGCCCGCGCACGACGAGCGCGACTTTGCCTTCGCGCTCAAGTACCAGTTGCCCATCAAGCAAGTGGTGCTGGTGGACGGCGAGACCTTCGACTTCCACCAGTGGCAGGACTGGTACGGTGACAAGGAGCGCGGCGTCACCATCAATTCCGACAACTTCAGCGGTCTGTCGTACCAGGACGCCGTGGCCGCCGTGGCCCACGCGCTGGCCGAGAAGGGCCTGGGCGAGCTCAAGACCACCTGGCGCCTGCGCGACTGGGGCATCAGCCGCCAGCGCTACTGGGGCACGCCGATCCCCATCATCCACTGCGAGAGCTGCGGCGCCGTGCCCGTGCCCGAGAAGGACCTGCCCGTGGTGCTGCCACAGGACCTGGTGCCCGACGGCAGCGGCAACCCGCTGGCCAAGTGCGAGGCCTTCCTGAAGGTGGACTGCCCCTGCTGCGGCAAGCCCGCGCGCCGCGAGACCGACACCATGGACACCTTCGTGGACTCGTCCTGGTACTTCATGCGCTACTGCGACCCGAAGAGCCGCGACGCTATGGTGGCGGGCGGCACCGACTACTGGATGCGCGACCAGAAGGCCGCCACCGGCGGCAGCGGCATGGACCAGTACATCGGCGGCATCGAACACGCCATCCTGCACCTGCTGTATGCGCGCTTCTGGACCAAGGTGATGCGTGACCTGGGGCTGGTGAAGGTGGACGAGCCCTTCACCAAGCTGCTCACGCAAGGCATGGTGCTGAACCACATCTACAGCCGCCGCACGGCCAAGGGCGCCAAGGACTACTTCTGGCCGCACGACGTCGAGCACGTCTACGACGAGGCCGGCAAGATCGTTGGCGCCAAGCTCAAGAACCCCGCCGAGAGCGGCGACGGCCTGCTGCCCGTGGGCACGCCCATCGACTACGAGGGCGTGGGCACGATGTCCAAGTCCAAGAACAACGGCGTGGACCCGCAGCAGCTCATCGAGAAGTACGGCGCCGACACCGCGCGCCTGTACACCATGTTCACCGCGCCGCCCGAGCTGACGCTGGAGTGGAACGACGCCGCCGTGGAAGGCAGCTACCGCTTCCTGCGCCGCGTGTGGAACTTCGGCGTGAAGCTCTCCGCCATTGACAAGGACGCGGCCCTGGCCAGCGTGGCGGGCGCCGCCAGCCTGAAGGACGTGCAGTTCGGCAAGGAAGCCAAGGCGCTGCGCCTGGAGATCCACACCGTGCTCAAGCAGGTGGACTACGACTACCAGCGCATGCAGTACAACACCGTGGTCTCCGGCGCCATGAAGATGATCAACGCGCTGGAGGACTTCAAGGCCACGGACAGCGCCGGCGCCCAGGTGGCGCTGATCGAGGGCTTCGGCATCCTGCTGCGCGTGCTGTACCCGGCCACGCCGCACATCGCCCATGTGCTGTGGGACGAGCTGGGTTACGCCGGCGCCCTGGGCGACCTGCTGGACGCCGCCTGGCCCCAGGTGGCCCCCGATGCCCTGGTGCAGGACGAGCTGGAGCTGATGCTGCAGGTCAACGGCAAGCTGCGCGGCGCGATCCGCGTGGCCGCCTCGGCCGACAAGGCTGCCATCGAGCAGGCCGCCCTGGCGAGCGAGGACTTCCAGAAGTTCGCCGAGGGCAAGGCGCCCAAGAAGGTCATCATCGTGCCCGGCCGCCTGGTCAACGTCGTCGTCTGAGAGCCCTCCCGCCATGCACAAGCGCACCCTGCTCACCGCCGCGGCACTGGCGCCGCTGGCCGCCCTCACCGCCTGCGGCTTTCGCCTGCGCGGCGCGCCGCAGTTCGCCTTCCGGTCCCTGTACGTGCAGGCGCAGCCCGGCTCGCCGCTGGCACGCGAGCTGATCCGCACGCTGCAGGGGGCGGGCGGGGACCTCGTGGTGCTGACGGCGCCCGCGCAGCTGCCCCAGGCCGAGGCGATCCTGGACGTGCTGTCCGAGCAGCAGGAGCGCGTGGTGGTGGGCCTGAACGCCTCGGGCCAGGTGCGCGAGCTGCAGCTGCGCCAGCGCGTGCGCATCCGCCTGCGCGGCCAGCAAGGCCAGGAATGGATCGCCGACACCGAGCTGCTGCAACAGCGCGACATCAGCTACAACGAAACCGTCGCCCTTTCCAAGGAAGGCGAGGAGGCGATGCTGTTTCGCAACATGCGCACCGACCTCGTGCAGCAGCTGATGCGCCGCCTGGCGGCAGTGAAATCGCTGTAACGCTCCTTATTTAATAGCTGTTTGCGCTTGCTGCACGGGCGCTAGCGGCATATTTGTTACTAGAACAGGCCGCATGCAAATCGCTTTGAACCAGCTCGGTGCGCAGCTGCACAAAGGCCTGCGCCCGCTCTACACGCTGCACGGCGACGAGGCGCTGTTGCAGCAGGAGGCGCTGGACGCCATCCGCGCCGCGGCACGTGCGCAGGGCTATACCGAGCGCAGCAGCTTCACCGTGGCCGGCGCGCATTTCGACTGGAGCGGTGTGCTGGCCGCGGGCGGGTCGTTGAGCCTGTTCGCCGACAAGCAGATCGTGGAGATCCGCATCCCCTCGGGCAAGCCCGGCAAGGACGGCGCCGCCGCGCTGCAGCAGATGGCTGCCGCCGCGCCGGGCAACGACAGCACGCTCACCGTGGTGGTGCTGCCGCGCCTGGACAAGGCCACGCGCACGGGCGCGTGGTTCGCGGCACTCGAAGCGCACGGCGCCACGGTGCAGATCGACCCCGTGGAGCGCGCCCAGCTGCCCGGCTGGATCGCCCAGCGCCTGGCCGCGCAAGGCCAGCGCGTGGTCGCGGGCGAAGAGGGGCAGCGCACGCTGCAGTTCTTCGCCGACCGGGTGGAGGGCAACCTGCTGGCCGCGCACCAGGAGATCCAGAAACTCGCGCTGCTGCACCCCGAGGGGGAACTCACCTGGGCGCAGGTCGAAGCGGCCGTGCTCAACGTGGCGCGCTACGACGTGTTCAAGCTGTCCGAGGCGGTGCTTTCCGGCCAGGTGGCGCGCGTGCAGCGCATGCTGGACGGCCTGCAGGCCGAGGGCGAGGCCGAGGTGCTGGTGCACTGGGCGCTGGCCGAGGACATCCGCGCCCTCAAGCGCGTGAAAGACGCCATGAACGCCGGCAAGCCCCTGCCCATGGCCCTGCGCGAGAACCGCGTCTGGGGCGCGAAGGAGCGGTTGTTCGAGCGCCTGCTGCCCCAGGCCAGCGACGCCGCCCTGGCGCGGCTGCTGCAGTCCGCCCACACGGTGGACGGCATCGTCAAGGGCCTGAAGGCGCCCGACTGGCCACAGGACGGCTGGCAGGCGCTCTCGCGGCTGGCGCTGCAGATGTGCAAGCTGGCGCGCTGAGATTGCAAGGAAAATATGGCTCTGGCGCTTATGAGATAAGCGCTAGTAGCTATTGATTCAGGAGCTTTAGGCGACCAGCGCCGCACGCGCCTTGTCCGCCCACTGCTGCAGCTGGTCCACCAGGGCCTGGTGGCTGAAGGAGCAGCTCTCCTCGGTGAACAGCGCGCCGGCCTCCAGCCGGTCCAACAGCCCCAGCAGCACCTCGCCATAGCGCGGGGGCAGGGCGGCCAGCAGCACGGCGTGGCCGCGCGCGGCGGCGCTGAAGGCGTGGTTGCTGATGCGCTGCTCGCGCAGGGCGTGCAGGTCGGCCTGCAGGTTGTCGAGCTGGTGGGTGGCGAGTTCGGCGGTCATGGCGAGGGCACGGAGGGTGGCAAAGGCCTCAAGCGTAGCCGGAGTCCCCCGGCCAGCGTGGCGGCGGTGAACTGCGTCAGAATCACGCCCATGAACGCGCTGAACATCGCTGAATACACGCACACGCTTGGTTTGCAGGCAAAAACGGCCTCCGCCCAAATGGCGCGCGCGCCGGCAGCTATCAAAAACAAGGCATTGCTGGCCCTGGCGCGGTTGCTGCGCCAGAACGTGGACGCCCTGCAGGGGGACAACGCCCGCGACCTGGAGCGCGCCCGCGCCGCCGGCCTGGCTGAGCCCATGGTGGACCGCCTCAAGCTGACCCCCAAGGTGCTGGAGACCTGCGCCCAGGGCTGCGAGCAGCTGGCGGCCATGCCGGACATCATTGGCGAGATCCAGGGCATGAAGCAGCAGCCCAGCGGCATCCGCGTGGGACAGATGCGGGTGCCGATCGGCGTGTTCGGCATGATCTACGAGAGCCGGCCCAACGTGACCATCGAGGCCGCGAGCCTGTCCATCAAGAGCGGCAACGCCTGCATCCTGCGCGGCGGCTCCGAGGCCATCGACTCCAACAAGGCGCTGGCGCGCCTCGTGGCCCAGGCGCTGGCCGAGGCCGGCCTGCCCGAGCACGGCGTGCAACTGGTGCAGACCACCGACCGCGCCGCCGTGGGCCAGCTCATCGCCATGCCGCAATACGTGGACGTGATCATCCCGCGCGGCGGCAAGGGGCTGATCGAGCGCATCAGCGCCGAGGCCAAGGTGCCCGTGATCAAGCACCTGGACGGCAATTGCCACACTTATGTGGACGACCCCTGCGACATCGCCATGGCCGTGCAGGTGGCCGACAACGCCAAGACCCAGAAGTACAGCCCGTGCAACGCCAGCGAGGGCCTGCTGGTGGCGCGCGGCGTGGCGGCCGAGTTCCTGCCGCAGATCGGCGCCGTCTACGCCGCCAAGGGCGTGGAGATGCGCGGCTGCCCCGAGGCGCTGGCCATATTGCGCGCCGTTCCGGGCGTGCAGCTGGCCGAGGCCACCGAGGCCGACTGGAGCGAGGAGTACCTGGCCCCCATCATCAGCGTGAAGGTGGTGGCAGGCGTGGATGAGGCCATCGCGCACATCAACCGCTACGGCAGCCACCACACCGACGCGATCCTCACGCGCGACCACATGCACGCCCAGCAGTTCCTGCGCGACGTGGATTCCGCCAGCGTGATGGTCAATGCCAGCACGCGCTTTGCCGACGGCTTCGAGTACGGGCTGGGCGCCGAGATCGGCATCAGTACCGACAAGTTCCACGCGCGCGGCCCGGTAGGCATCGAGGGCCTGACGTCGCTCAAGTGGGTGGTGTTGGGTGAGGGTGAGGTGCGGACTTGATGGGGTTGCTGCTAGTTTGATAGCTGCTGGCGCCCGTCAACATTGGGATTGAGGCCAATTGCGCATGAAGATCATCATCCTGGGAGCGGGGCGCGTGGGCTACAGCGTGGCCGACAGCCTGGTGTCGGAGAAGAACGACATCACCGTCATCGACACCGACGCCGAGCGGCTGCGCGACCTGGAGGCGCGGTTTGACCTGCGCGGGGTAGTGGGCAACGGCATCGACCCCCAGGTGCTGGCCGAGGCCGGCGCGCGCGACACCGACCTGCTGATCGCCTGCGCCGCGCAGGACGAGACCAACCTGGTGTGCTGCAAGGTCGCGCAGCTGATGTTCAACATCCCCACGCGCATCGCGCGCGTGCGCTCGTCGGGCCTGGAACTGGAGCGCAACCAGGCGCTGCTGGGCAAGGAGGGCTTTGGCGTGGACCGCGTCATCTGTCCCGAGGAATCGCTCACGCGCTACATCGGCAAGCTGGTGGAATACCCCGAGGCGCTGCAGGTGCGCGAATTCGCGGGCGGGCGCGCCTGCCTGGTGTCGGTGCGCGCGCGCCCCGGCGCTCCCATGGTGGGCATGCGCATCGCCACCATGCGCGAAACCGCGCCCGACGTTGCCATGCGCATCGTGGCCATCTACCGGCGCTTTCCCGACGAGCCCGACCGCTTCCTGCCCTGCGACGGCGCCACGCGCGTGGAGCCGGGTGACGAGGTGTTCGTGCTGTCCGCGCGCGAGCAGATCCCGCAGGTGCTGGCCGCGCTGCACCGCCACCATGGGCACCCGGCGCGGCCCGTGCGCCGCATCATGATTGCAGGCGGCGGGCGCGTGGGCCTGCGGCTGGCGCGCCAGTTGGCCCAGCGGGGGGGCTTTCACATCAAGGTGGTGGAAGAAAGTGCCGAGCGCTGCGTGGCGCTGGCGGCCGAGTTGCCCTCCGACATCCTCGTGCTGCAGGGCGACGCCACCGACGAGGACCTGCTGGGCGACGAGAGCATCGAGGAGGTGGACCTCTTCCTCGCGCTCACCGACGACGACGAGGACAACATCATGGCCAGCCTGCTGGCCAAGCGCATGGGCGCGAGCCGCGTGCTGGCGCTCATCAACCGCCGCACCTATGCCGACCTGATGCATGGCACGCAGATCGATATTGCGCTGTCGCCCGCGCAGGCCATGCTGGGCGAGCTGCTGGCCTATGTGCGGCGCGGCGACGTGCAGGCCGTGCACAGCCTGCGCCGCGGCGTGGCCGAGGCGCTGGAGATCGTGGCCCGCGGCGACCGCAAGAATTCGCGCGTGGTGGGCCGCAAGGTCAGCGAGATCCACCTGCCCGCCGAGGTGCACATGGGCCTGATCGTGCGCGGTCTGCCCGAGGACGGTGGCGAGCCGCCGGCCGACGCACCGCCCCAGGTCATCATTCCGCGCAGCCACACCGTGATCGAGAGCAACGACCACGTGGTGTTCTTCCTGCCCCACAAGCGGCTGGTGCGCGAGGTGGAAAAGCAGTTCCGCGTGAGCGCCACCTTCTTCTGATCGGCAGGAGCCGCGATGTCCGACGTCCTGCCCGTCATGCGCGTACTCGGTGCCTTGCTGGCACTGTTTGCCGTGTCCATGGGGGTGCCGCTGGCGGCGTCGCTCTGGGCGCGGGAGGGCCTGTGGCAGCACTACGCCACGGCCATCGCCGTCACATCCATGGCCAGCGCGCTGCTGTGGGGCGGCCTGCGCGCGCACAAGCGCGAGCTGCTGCCGCGCCACGGCGTGATGCTGGTGTCGGTGGTGTGGGGGATCCTGCCGCTGTTCGCGGCGCTGCCGCTGCTGCTAGTGATGCACGCCATCGGCCGGCCGCTGTCGTTCACGCATGCCTACTTCGAATCGGTGTCGGGCCTCACCACCACCGGCGCCACGGTGCTGGCCGAGCTGGATCGGCTCCCCCTGTCGGTGAACATGTGGCGCACGTTCATGCAGTGGATCGGCGGCATGGGCATCCTGATTCTTGCGGTGGCGGTGCTGCCGCTGCTGGGGGTGGGCGGCAGCCAGCTCTTCAAGGCCGAGGCTGCGGGCCCGGTGAAAGACACCAAGCTCACCCCGCGCATGACCGAGACGGCCAAGGGGCTGTGGGGCGTGTACGTGGTGTTCTCGCTGGTGTGCGCGCTCGCGTTCTGGCTGGGCGGCATGACGCCGCCGGACGCGATCATGCATATGTTCGCCACCGTCAGCCTGGGCGGACTGTCGCCCCACGATGCGAGCTTTGCCTACTTCGAGTCGCCGCTGCTGGAAACCATCGCCCTGGTTTTCATGCTGTGCGCCAGCTGCAACTTCGCGCTGTACTTCATCGCGCTGCGCAAGGGCAACTGGCGGGGCTTCTGGCGCGACCCCGAGATGCGCGCCACGATCACCGCGCTGCTGGGCGGCGGGCTGTTGGTGGCGTTGCTGCTGTGGGCCAAGGGCGTGTACGACCCGCTGCAGGCGCTGCGCCACGGCATGTTCAACGTGGTGTCGGTGGCCACGACCACGGGCTTTGCCACCACCGACTACCTGGGCTGGCCGGTGTTCGCGCCGGTGTTCATGCTGCTGCTGTCGGGTGTGGCCACCAGCGCCGGGTCCACGGGCGGCGGCATCAAGATGGTGCGCATGCTGATCCTGCTGAAGCAGGCGCGCCGCGAGATGACGCGCATCGTGCACCCGCGTGCGGTGCAGCCCGTGCGCCTGGGCGACCGCGTGGTGGACAACCGCATGATCTTCTCGGTGCTGGCCTTCATGCTGGTCTACGGCGCCACAGTGATCACGCTGAGCATGGTGCTGCTGCTGACCGACCTGGACATGGTGACCGCGTTCTCGGCCGTGCTGGCCAGCGTGCACTGCATGGGGCCGGGGCTGGGAATGCTGGGGCCGGCCTCCAACTTCGCGGTGCTCACCGACTTCCAGCTGTGGGTCTGTACGCTGGCCATGCTGCTGGGACGCCTGGAGATCCTGAGCTTCATGGCCCTGCTCACGCCCGCATTCTGGCGGCGCTAGGGCGCACGGGGCCTTCCCTACAATCGTCGCCAACCTCTTTCCGTCTCCCATTTGAGGGCTCTTCATGGTTCCCCACCTCATCACCGCGCTCACCGGGCCAATCAACGAGTTGGAGCAGCGCATCCTCGACTCCATGCCAGCCATCGAGCGCTGGTTCCGTCTGGAGTGGATGGAACACACGCCGCCGTTCTACTCGTCGGTGGACATCCGCAACGCGGGGTTCAAGCTGGCGCCGGTGGACACCAACCTGTTCCCGGGCGGCTGGAACAACCTCACCAATGAAATGCTGCCGCTGGCGGTGCAGGCGGCCATGGCGGCCATCGAAAAGATCTGCCCCGAAGCGCGCAACCTCTTGATCATTCCCGAGAACCATTCGCGCAACACCTTCTACCTGGCGAACGTGGCGCAGCTGGTGCGCATCTTCAACATGGCCGGGTTGAACGTGCGCGTGGGCTCCATCAGCCCCGAGATCAAGAAGACCACCACCATCACGCTGCCCCATGGCGAGACCGTGACGCTGGAGCCGGTGATCCGCAGCAAGCGCCGCCTGGGGCTGAAGAACTTCGACCCCTGCACCATCTTGCTCAACAACGACCTGTCGGCCGGCCCGCCGGGCATTCTGGAGGAGCTGTACGAGCAGTACCTGCTGCCGCCGCTGCATGCGGGCTGGAGCGTGCGCAGGAAGAGCCGCCACTTCCAGAGCTACGAGGAGGTGGCCAAGCGCTTTGGCAAGATGCTGGGCATCGATCCCTGGCTCATCAATCCGCTGTTCAGCCGCTGCGAAGGCGTGGACTTCAACGAAGGCACGGGCATGGAGGAGCTGCGCAGCGCCGTGGACGCCACGCTGGCCAAGGTGCGTCGCAAGTACAAGGAATACGGCATCAACGAAAAGCCGTTCGTGGTCGTGAAGGCCGACAACGGCACCTACGGCATGGGCATCATGACGGTGCGCGATGCCAAGGAACTGGACGGGCTGAATCGCAAGACCAAGAACAAGATGGCCGTGATCAAGGACGGCCAGGTCGTGCATGACGTGATCGTGCAGGAGGGTGTGCTCACCCAGGAGCGCGTGCACGAAGCGGTGGCCGAGCCAGTGGTCTACATGATGGACCGCTACGTGGTCGGGGGGTTCTACCGCATGCATGCCGAACGCGGCGTGGATGAGAACCTGAACATCCCCGGCGCGAGTTTCGTGCCGCTGGCGTTCGAGCACAGTACCCATCTGCCGCAGCCCGGTGCGCGTCCGGGCGCCAGTGCCCCCAACCGCTTTTATATGTATGGGGTCATCGCCCGCTTGGCGATGCTCGCGGCCAGCTACGAGCTGGAGGCCACGGACCCCGAGGCCGAGGTGTACGACTGATGTGCCGGATGTGCCGCCCTGCAGTTGCTGCATTGCAACATAGGCGGTACCCCGTATGTGCCCGGAGCGGGGGCGGCGCACAATGGCGCTCCTTTGGCATCCCCCGTGGCCGCTGAGGCAGCAGCCCGGACCTGTTCACCGTGCAAACCTCCAAATCGTCGTTAGCAGCGCTCACCCTGGGCGCGATCGGCGTCGTCTATGGCGACATCGGCACCAGCGTGCTGTATGCGGTCAAAGAGGTCTTCGGCTCCGGCCATGTGCCTTTCACGCATGCCAACGTGTACGGCGTGCTGTCCGTGCTGTTCTGGACGCTCACCGTGATCGTCTCGCTCAAATACGTGGTGCTGGTGCTGCGCGCGGACAACCATGGCGAAGGCGGCCTCATCGCCATGCTGGCGCTGGCGTCGCAGGCGGTGAAGGACCGGCCGCGCCTGCGCGGCTGGCTGCTGGGCCTGGGCATCTTCGGCACGTCCCTGTTCTATGGCGACGGCGTGATCACGCCGGCGATCTCCGTGCTTTCGGCCATCGAGGGCCTGGAGGTGGTGTCGCCGCATTTCGGCAAGGCGGTGATTCCGCTCACGCTCGTGGTGCTGTTCGGGCTGTTCGCCGTGCAAAAGCGCGGCACGGCGGGGGTGGGCCGCTACTTCGGTCCGGTGACGCTGGTCTGGTTTTCTACGATCGCAGCCCTGGGCGTGCCGCACATCGTGGGCCATCCGGAGATCCTCGGCGCCCTGAGCCCGCACCATGCACTGGGCTTCATCCTGGGCAACCCGGGCATCAGCTTCATCATCCTGGGCGCGGTGGTGCTGTGCGTCACCGGCGCAGAGGCGCTGTACGCCGACCTGGGACATTTCGGCAAGCGCCCCATTCGCCTGGCGTGGTTCAGCGTGGCCATGCCGGCCCTCACGATCAACTACTTCGGCCAGGGCGCGCTGCTGCTGTCCGAGCCATCCGCCGTCAAGAACCCGTTTTACATGATGGCGCCCGACTGGGCGCTGGTGCCGCTGGTGGTGCTGGCCACCATGGCCACGGTGATTGCGTCGCAGGCTCTGATCACCGGCGCGTTCAGCGTGACCAAGCAGGTCATCCAGCTGGGCTACCTGCCGCGGCTGAACATCCAGCACACCAGCGTGCGCGAGACAGGCCAGATCTACTTGCCGTTCGTGAACTGGAGCCTGTTCGTCGCCATCGTGTTGGCGGTGGTCATGTTCCGCAACAGCAGCAACCTGGCGGCCGCCTATGGCATCGCGGTGACGCTGGACATGCTGATCACCACGGTGCTCACCTTCTTCGTGATCCGCTACGGCTGGGGCTATCCGCTGGCGCTGTGCGTGGCCACCACGGGCTTCTTCTTTGTCGTGGACCTGGCATTCTTCAGCTCCAACCTGCTCAAGCTGCTGCAAGGGGGCTGGTTCCCGCTGATGATCGGGGGGCTGGTGTTCACGCTCATGATGACCTGGAAGCGCGGACGCGAGTTGCTCAACGACAAGCTGCGAGAGGACTCCATAGGCCTGCAGGACTTCCTGGCCTCGGTGCAGGCCAACCCGCCCATGCGCGTGGACGGCACGGCGGTGTTCCTGAGCGCCGAGGCGGGCGTGGTGCCCAATGCACTGCTGCACAACCTCAAGCACAACAAGGTGCTGCACCGCCAGAACCTGTTCGTCACCGTGCGTTACCACGAGACCCCCTGGATCGGCCTGGACCAGCGCCTGCAGGTGGCGCCGTTGGGAGGCGACTGCTGGCAGGTCACCGTGAACTACGGTTTCAAGAATGAACTGGACCTGCCCAGCGCGCTGCGCCTGATGCACGGCCGCGGCTGCGAACTGGAAACCATGAGCACCAGCTATTTCCTCTCGCGCGACGTGGTCGTGCCTACCATCGGCAGCGGCATGGCGCCGTGGCGCGAAAAGCTGTTTGCGCAGATGCACCACAACGCCAGCGGGGTGGCGGCTTTCCTGCACCTGCCCAGCAACGCCGTCGTGGAGTTGGGCTCCAAGGTCGAGATCTGAGGGGGCTGCGGGTTTGTAAGATTTTCGCCTCCGGCGCTTAGCTGGCAAGCGCGAGCAGCTATATATTTTGATGAAGCAGGACAGTGGTTGCGCAAAGAGCAATGCCACAATCCGCCGCCATGCAGTTTTTCAAAGACCTGAGCCTGTCCGCCTTCACCGCCGGTTTCGTGGCTGTGCTGGTAGGGTTCACCAGTTCGGTCGCCATCGTGTTCCAGGCGGCGCAGGCGTTCGGGGCGACGCCCGAGCAGATCACCTCCTGGATGTGGGCGCTGGGCCTGGGCATGGGGCTGTGCTCGCTGATTCCCTCGCTCATCCTGCGCCAGCCGGTCATGGTGG
>NZ_CP129980.1:2545000-2682500 GCF_030503915.1 Diaphorobacter sp. C33 | reverse complement strand
CTCATCATCGACCGATAGTGAACCAGTACCGTGAGGGAAAGGCGAAAAGAACCCCGGGAGGGGAGTGAAATAGATCCTGAAACCGCATGCTTACAAAAAGTCGGAGCCCTTAGGGGTGACGGCGTACCTTTTGTATAATGGGTCAGCGACTTACATTCAGTGGCGAGCTTAACCGAATAGGGGAGGCGTAGAGAAATCGAGTCCGAACAGGGCGTTCAGTCGCTGGGTGTAGACCCGAAACCAAGTGATCTATCCATGGCCAGGATGAAGGTGCCGTAACAGGTACTGGAGGTCCGAACCGACTAGTGTTGCAAAACTAGCGGATGAGCTGTGGATAGGGGTGAAAGGCTAAACAAACTTGGAAATAGCTGGTTCTCTCCGAAAACTATTTAGGTAGTGCCTCAAGTATTACCTGCGGGGGTAGAGCACTGTTTTGGCTAGGGGGTCATGGCGACTTACCAAACCAAGGCAAACTCCGAATACTGCAGAGTACAGCTTGGGAGACAGAGCACCGGGTGCTAACGTCCGGACTCAAGAGGGAAACAACCCAGACCGCCAGCTAAGGTCCCTAAAATTGGCTAAGTGGGAAACGAAGTGGGAAGGCTAAAACAGTCAGGATGTTGGCTTAGAAGCAGCCATCATTTAAAGAAAGCGTAATAGCTCACTGATCGAGTCGTCCTGCGCGGAAGATGTAACGGGGCTAAGCCAGTTACCGAAGCTGCGGATGTGCAATTTATTGCACGTGGTAGGAGAGCGTTCTGTAAGCCTGTGAAGGTGTCTGGTAACGGATGCTGGAGGTATCAGAAGTGCGAATGCTGACATGAGTAGCGTTAAAGCGGGTGAAAAGCCCGCTCGCCGTAAGCGCAAGGTTTCCTACGCAACGTTCATCGGCGTAGGGTGAGTCGGCCCCTAAGGCGAGGCAGAGATGCGTAGCTGATGGGAAACAGGTCAATATTCCTGTACCGATCAATAGTGCGATGTGGGGACGGAGAAGGTTAGCTCAGCCAACTGTTGGATATGTTGGTTCAAGCCTGTAGTCGTGCCTGGTAGGCAAATCCGCCGGGCTTAGATGAGGGGTGATAACGAGTCTGCTTGCAGACGAAGTGAGTGATACCCTGCTTCCAGGAAAAGCCACTAAGCTTCAGCTATTGACGACCGTACCGCAAACCGACACTGGTGCGCGAGATGAGTATTCTAAGGCGCTTGAGAGAACTCAGGAGAAGGAACTCGGCAAATTGATACCGTAACTTCGGGAGAAGGTATGCCGCAAGTAGGTGAACTTGTACAAAGGGAGCCCAAAGCGGTTGCAAAAAATCGGTGGCTGCGACTGTTTAATAAAAACACAGCACTCTGCAAACACGAAAGTGGACGTATAGGGTGTGACGCCTGCCCGGTGCTGGAAGATTAAATGATGGGGTGCAAGCTCTTGATTGAAGTCCCAGTAAACGGCGGCCGTAACTATAACGGTCCTAAGGTAGCGAAATTCCTTGTCGGGTAAGTTCCGACCTGCACGAATGGCGTAACGATGGCCACACTGTCTCCTCCTGAGACTCAGCGAAGTTGAAATGTTTGTGATGATGCAATCTCCCCGCGGAAAGACGGAAAGACCCCATGAACCTTTACTGTAGCTTTGTATTGGACTTTGAACGGATCTGTGTAGGATAGGTGGGAGGCTTTGAAGTGAGGTCGCTAGATCTCATGGAGCCAACGTTGAAATACCACCCTGGTGCGTTTGAGGTTCTAACCTAGGTCCATTAGCTGGATCGGGGACAGTGCATGGTAGGCAGTTTGACTGGGGCGGTCTCCTCCCAAAGCGTAACGGAGGAGTTCGAAGGTACGCTAGTTACGGTCGGACATCGTGACGATAGTGCAATGGCATAAGCGTGCTTAACTGCGAGACTGACAAGTCGAGCAGATGCGAAAGCAGGACATAGTGATCCGGTGGTTCTGTATGGAAGGGCCATCGCTCAACGGATAAAAGGTACTCTGGGGATAACAGGCTGATACCGCCCAAGAGTTCATATCGACGGCGGTGTTTGGCACCTCGATGTCGGCTCATCTCATCCTGGGGCTGTAGTCGGTCCCAAGGGTATGGCTGTTCGCCATTTAAAGAGGTACGTGAGCTGGGTTTAAAACGTCGTGAGACAGTTTGGTCCCTATCTTCCGTGGGCGCTGCAGATTTGAGGAAGCCTGCTCCTAGTACGAGAGGACCGGAGTGGACACACCTCTGGTGTATCGGTTGTCACGCCAGTGGCATTGCCGAGTAGCTAAGTGTGGAAGAGATAACCGCTGAAAGCATCTAAGCGGGAAACTCGTTTCAAGATGAGATCTGCCGGGGCCTTGAGCCCCCTGAAGGGTCGTTGTAGACCACGACGTTGATAGGCTGGGTGTGGAAGTGCAGCAATGCATTAAGCTAACCAGTACTAATTGCCCGTGCGGCTTGACCCTATAACTTTGACTGCCAATCGCAGCTCAAGACTGTTATGCCAAGTACGCAATCAAATCCACGCTGATTCACAGACTCTATGAATTCGCTGTGCAGTCCTCACTGCTCAGCAACCCTTTATGCCTGATGACCATAGCAAGTTGGTCCCACTCCTTCCCATCCCGAACAGGACAGTGAAACGACTTCGCGCCGATGATAGTGCGGGTTCCCGTGTGAAAGTAGGTCATCGTCAGGCTCTTACAGCCCAAACCGCCCTCCCACTACAACAGTGGGAGGGCGTTTTGCTTTGGGCTTGAGCGGTCAATCAACATCGGCCGGCACACAGCATTCAACAACTCCCAGTTGCCCTGTAGATCTGCAGCCAATTCGACCTGCCCCCTTTAGACGTGCTAGTTGAAGAGTTGACGGTTTGGGCTGCTGCCGGTTTCAAAGACACCTTGTTAAGGTAAAAGTGAAACGGGAGGTGGTTCATGGAGAGAAGAAGGACATTCAGCCGAGAGTTCAAGCTCGAGCGATCAAACTGGTCACCGAGCGTGATGTGGTTGTGGCCCAGGTGACCTGCCCCCCGCCAGCCGTACCAGGCTGAAGTTAGTGAAGTCCGTCAACCACTAGGAGAATGACGGGCATGTAGAAGAGCAGATTCAGCGAGGAACAGATCACATGGGGTCCTGCGGCAGGCCGAAGCGGGTATGCCGATCAAGGAGCTGTGCCGCAACGGCGGCTTCAGCGATGCCACTTTCTACAAGTGACGCGCCAAGTTCGGCGGCATGCAGGTGTCTGAAGCCCAGCGCGAGCTCGAATCCGAGAACGCCAAGCTCAAGCAATGGCCCGGAGTTCACCAGCCGAGCCTTCATGGCCTGGGCGCAGGCGCATAGCATTCGCCACATCCTGATCCAGCCGGGGCGCCCCATGCAGAATGGCTAAATCGAGAGCTTCAACGGCAAGTTCCGGGACGAGCACTTGAACGAGTGCTGGTTGGAGACATTGCATCAGGCCAGGGTGGCCGTGGCGGTCTGGCGAACGGACTACAACAGCAGCCTGGGACGCATGCGACCGGCTCGCTTCGCTGAGCTGCATCGCCAGCGCGCTGGCGATGCAGCTCAATACCCGTCAACCCCGAACCCACCGAGTAATCTTGAACCCGGACTTTCACTTTTGATTGGTACGTCTACAGGGGGCAGGTCACAGGCTGCCAAAGACCTGGACAGTCACGAAAACGTGATGCGCAAGTGGGTTCGTGAGCTGCGAGACGAACCTCAGGAGGCCTTCCCTGGCAACGGCAAGCAAAAGGCCCAGGACGCGGAAGTAGCGCAGCTACGCAAGGAAGTGGCTGAGCTCAAGATGGAGCGCGACATCCCAAAAAAACCGCGGCCTACTTCGCGAAGGAGTCGATGTGAAGTTCGGGTTCGTGGCGAAACACCGGGGGGCCCTGCCGGTCGATCTAATGTACGAGGCGCCCGGCGTCTCGTGGGGTGGCCGCGTGACACGGCCCGGCGGGGCGGCGCAGCCTCAGCGATGAAGTGCTGGGCGCGCAGGCCTACCAGAGCTTCGTACACAGCGACCGCACCTATGGCGCACGCCGTGTGTGGCACGAGGTGCTGGAGCAAGGTCAGGCTTGTGGTCTGCACCGCATTGAACGGCTCATGCGCGAACAGGCATTGCGAGCCAGACCCCGACGGGATCGCCTAAGGAGACCGTGGCGCGCGCAATGCCGTGGCCAACAACGTACTGGACCGGCAGTTCCAGGCTGACTGCCCGAACCAGAGGTGGGTAGCCGACTTCACCTACATCTGGACGGCAGAAGGCTGGCTGTACCTAGCCGCGGTGCTGGACCTGTACTCGCGGCGCATTGTGGGTTGGTCTATGCAGGAGAGCATGACCTTGCAGCTCGTGGTGGACGCGCTGATGATGGCCGTGTGGCGTCGGGCAAGCCGGTAGCCTTACTGCATCACTCGGATCAGGGTAGCCAGTACACCAGGGAGCACTTCCAGAGGTTGTTGGATGAACAGGGCATCACTTGCAGCATGAGCCGGGCCGGCGAGGTCTGGGGCAACTCGGCCATGGAGAGCTTCTTCAGTTCTCTCAAGACCGAACGCATCGCCAGGAAGGTGTACTGAACACGAAGGCAGGCCCGTTCAGATGTATTCGATTACATCGAGTGCTTCTACAACCCGACGCGCAGGCATTCGACGCTCGGCTATCTCAGTCCGTACAGTACGAGCAAACTCAAAAGGCTTAGGTTGGTGTCAAGGGAACAGGCAGCAGCCCACTCAACCAACAGCCGCCCATGAGCAACCTCTTGGAACTCAACGGCTAGCTCGCCAAACTGATGCCACCGACTGCATAAAGATCCGCCACGCCTAAAACAAAAAATAGTGATATCGACGCAAGGATCAAAAAGGCTGTATACTTCTCAATTCTTCGGAGGGGTGCCCGAGTGGCTAAAGGGGGCAGACTGTAAATCTGTTGGCTTACGCCTACACTGGTTCGAATCCAGTCCCCTCCACCAGATTGTGGTTTGAAGGCGTTGGACCGTACTTGCGCGAAATTCGGTCTTGCGGGAGTAGTTCAATGGTAGAACCCTAGCCTTCCAAGCTAATGACGCGGGTTCGATTCCCGTCTCCCGCTCCACGGTTTGGATAGGTTGGTTAAGAGGAGTTTGACTCCTTGTTGCCCATGTGGCTCAGTGGTAGAGCACTCCCTTGGTAAGGGAGAGGTCGCGGGTCCGATTCCCGCCATGGGCACCACAGTTTCAGGTGCGTCTCCGTTTGGGGTGCATCAATATTTGTCGTGTTGGTGTAGATTTTTTCGGAGTCGAAAAGATGGCAAAAGGTAAGTTTGAACGTACCAAGCCCCACGTGAACGTGGGCACGATCGGTCACGTGGACCATGGCAAGACGACGCTGACGGCGGCCATCGCCACGGTGCTGTCCAAGAAGTTCGGCGGCGAAGCCAAGGGCTACGACCAGATCGACAACGCCCCTGAAGAAAAGGCGCGCGGCATCACGATCAACACCTCGCACGTGGAATACGAAACGGCCACCCGCCACTACGCCCACGTCGACTGCCCCGGCCACGCCGACTACGTCAAGAACATGATCACCGGCGCCGCTCAGATGGACGGCGCCATCCTGGTGTGCTCGGCCGCTGACGGCCCGATGCCCCAGACGCGCGAGCACATCCTGCTGGCCCGTCAGGTGGGCGTGCCCTACATCATCGTGTTCCTGAACAAGTGCGACATGGTCGACGACGAGGAACTGCTCGAGCTGGTCGAGATGGAAGTGCGTGAACTGCTGGACAAGTACGACTTCCCCGGCGACGACACCCCCATCATCCGCGGCTCCGCCAAGCTGGCCCTGGAAGGTGACCAGTCCGACAAGGGCGAACCCGCCATCCTGCGCCTGGCCGAAGCCCTGGACACCTACATCCCCACGCCTGAGCGCGCCGTAGACGGCGCCTTCCTGATGCCTGTGGAAGACGTGTTCTCCATCTCCGGCCGCGGCACCGTGGTGACCGGCCGCGTCGAGCGCGGCATCATCAAGGTCGGCGAAGAAATCGAAATCGTCGGTATCCGCGACACGCAAAAGACCACCGTCACCGGCGTGGAAATGTTCCGCAAGCTGCTGGACCAGGGTCAGGCTGGCGACAACGTGGGCCTGCTGCTGCGCGGCACCAAGCGCGAAGACGTCGAGCGCGGCCAAGTGCTGTGCAAGCCCGGCTCCATCAAGCCCCACACCCACTTCACGGCTGAGGTGTACGTGCTGAGCAAGGACGAAGGCGGCCGTCACACGCCCTTCTTCAACAACTACCGCCCCCAGTTCTACTTCCGCACCACCGACGTGACCGGCTCCATTGAGCTGCCGGCCGACAAGGAAATGGTGATGCCCGGCGACAACGTGTCGATCACTGTGAAGCTGATCAACCCCATCGCCATGGAAGAAGGCCTGCGCTTCGCTATCCGCGAAGGCGGCCGTACCGTGGGCGCCGGCGTCGTTGCCAAGATCATTGCGTAATCTAGTGGGGATCGAAGGGGTATAGCTCAATTGGCAGAGCGTCGGTCTCCAAAACCGAAGGTTGTAGGTTCGATTCCTACTGCCCCTGCCACTTCAGGGTGGTAACAAAACAAGCCCGCCAGCCCCTGGCGGGCTTCGGCGTCTTGTAAGGCGCGATCAAATAGGCGAATTTATCTATGGCCACATCCCAGGTTGAGACGGTCACGACTGGTGCGGACAAGGCAAAGTTGTTCGCGGCAGTGGCGATTGTTCTCGCGTCCATTGCCGGTTTCTATTTGCTGGGTAAGCAAGGGCCCCTTATTCAATGGGGGGTGTTGCTGTTGGGGCTAGTGCTGGCTGTGGCGGTCTTTCTCGTTTCCGAGCATGGACGCCAGTTCGTCGGGTTTGCAAGCGATGCGTGGCGTGAGGTCAAGAAGGTCGTCTGGCCCACGCGCAAGGAAACGCTGCAAATGACGGGCTATGTGTTCGCTTTTGTGGTGGTGATGGCGCTGTTCCTTTGGTTCACGGACAAGACCTTGGAATGGGTTCTGTACGACTTGATCTTGGGCTGGAGGAAGTGATGGTGGATGCCGTGGACACGAATGGTGTGCAGCCTCCGGTGGATGTTGCGGTGAATCCAGATCTGCGCTGGTACATCGTTCATGCCTATTCTGGTATGGAGAAGGCGGTGGAGCGCAACATCCAGGAACGCATTGCGCGTGCCGGTATGCAGCAAAAGTTCGGCCGCATTCTGGTGCCCACTGAAGAAGTGGTGGAAATGAAGAATGGGCAGCGCAAGACTACCGAGCGTCGCCTTTTCCCTGGTTATGTGTTCGTCGAAATGGTGATGGACGATGACACCTGGCACTTGGTGAAGCACACCAGCAAAGTGACAGGATTCGTGGGCGGGGTGAAGAACCGCCCTGCGCCTATTTCCGAAGAAGAGGTGCAGAAGATTGTCAGCCAGATGCAGCAGGGAACGGACAAGCCGCGCCACAAGATCGAATTCATGGTGGGCGAGTTGGTGCGGGTCAAGGAAGGTCCGTTCACCGATTTCAACGGCTCCGTAGAAGAAGTGAATTACGAGAAGAACCGCTTGCGCGTTTCTGTGATGATCTTTGGCCGCTCCACCCCGGTGGAACTGGAATTTGCCCAGGTCGAAAAGACCTGAGCGTCAGTGAAGTATTCGCGCTTTTCGACTCGGTGCGATGAGAGAAGAGAGTCGATAACCCCGGGGAGCCTGGTGAACGATCAGGCGTTAATACCCGCAAGGAGCAAACATGGCGAAAAAAATCGTCGGCTTCATCAAGCTGCAAGTGCCAGCTGGTAAGGCCAATCCCTCCCCTCCGATTGGTCCCGCGCTGGGCCAACGCGGTCTCAACATCATGGAGTTCTGCAAGGCGTTCAACGCGCAGACCCAAGGTGTCGAGCCTGGTCTGCCGCTGCCCGTGGTGATCACGGCTTTTGCAGACAAGAGCTTTACTTTCGTCATCAAGACGCCGCCCGCAACGGTGCTGATCAAGAAGGCGATCAAGCTGGACAAGGGCTCCTCCAATGCCTTGAGCACCAAGGTGGGCAAGATCACCCGTGCACAGCTCGAAGAGATCGCCAAGACCAAGCTCAAGGACATGAATGCTGCTAGCGTTGACGCGGCAGTGCGCACGCTGGCTGGTTCTGCTCGCTCGATGGGCGTGACGGTGGAGGGTCTGTAAATGGCAAAGCTGACCAAGAAGCAAAAGGCCCTGCAGGGCAAGGTGGACTCTACCAAGCTGTACGCTTTCGCTGAGGCGGTGGCTCTGGTGAAGGAAGCCGCTACTGCTAAGTTCGACGAATCCATCGATGTTGCTGTGCAACTCGGCGTGGATGCCAAGAAGTCGGACCAAGTGGTGCGTGGTGCCGTGGTGCTGCCGAATGGCACGGGCAAAACGACGCGCGTTGCCGTGTTCGCCCAAGGCGCCAAGGCAGAAGAAGCCAAGGCCGCAGGTGCCGACATCGTGGGCATGGACGACCTGGCCGCTCAGGTCAAGGCTGGAGATATGCCGTTCGACGTGGTGATCGCTGCTCCCGATGCCATGCGCGTCGTGGGTACGCTGGGCCAGATCCTGGGCCCCCGCGGTCTGATGCCGAACCCCAAGGTAGGCACGGTGACGCCGGATGTGGCGACGGCCGTGAAGAACGCCAAGGCGGGTCAGGTGCAGTTCCGTGTCGACAAGGCCGGTATCGTGCACAGCACCATTGGCCGTCGGTCGTTCGACAACGACAAGTTGCAGGGCAACCTGGCAGCTCTGATCGAAGCGCTGAACAAGGCCAAGCCTGCGACCAGCAAGGGCGTGTACCTGCGCAAGGTAGCCGTGTCGTCCACGATGGGCGTCGGCGTCCGCGTGGATACGCAGACCATCGCAGCGTAATTGCGAAATCTTCAGGCGTGGTGCCCATGAGGGCGGCAGGTCTGATGTGGTGGGCTGACAGCTCCTTTGAGGGCTGGCAGGCCATCCAAGACCGTTGGTGTGCAAGGTGCACTTAAACCTTTGGAGGCCAACGCAGATGGCGATCCCGCTGCAGATGGAATGCATGTTCCAAAACAGTTGGTCGCTGCAACAAGAGCGCGCACGGAGGCTTGTCCGAAGTGCGCATATGAAGGAGTAGACCTTGAGTCTTAATCGCAGTGAGAAAGAAGCGGTCATCAATGAAGTGACCAGCCTCGCCGCTAAAGCTCAAACGCTCGTGATCGCGGAATACCGTGGCATCACGGTGGCCGACATGACCAAACTGCGCGTGGAAGCTCGCAGCAAGGGTGTGAGCCTGAGTGTTCTGAAGAACACCCTGGCCCGCCGTGCTGTGGCTGGCAGCCAGTTTGACGTGGTGGCCGACCAGATGACCGGTCCTCTGATCTATGGCTTCTCCGAAGACGCTGTGGCCGCCGCCAAGGTGGTGGCCGATTTCGCGAAAACCAACGACAAGCTGGTGATTCGCGGCGGCGCTTTCGCGGGCAAGGCCCTGGACGTGAACGGCGTGAAGCAACTGGCCAACATTCCTACCAAGGAAGTGCTGCTGGCCCAGCTGTGTGGCTTGCTGATGTCGCCGATCTCCCGCACCGCCGTGGTGCTGGGTGCCCTGGCGGCCAAAAAAGGCGAAGGCGAGCCTGCTGCTGCCTGAGGCAGCGTGGCAATCGTCCCCCCTCTCAACCAATTGTTAGGAAATCAAAATGGCATTCGATAAAGACGCATTCTTGACCGCGCTGGACAGCATGACGGTCCTGGAACTCAATGACCTGGTGAAGGCCATTGAAGAGAAGTTCGGCGTGAGCGCTGCCGCTATGGCTGCTCCCGCTGCTGGCGGCGCTGCCGGCGGCGGTGCTGCAGCTGCTGAAGAAAAGACCGAATTCAACGTGGTGCTGGCTGACGCCGGCGCCAACAAGGTGGCGGTCATCAAGGCAGTGCGCGAAATCACCGGTCTGGGCCTCAAGGAAGCCAAGGACCTGGTGGACGGCGCTCCCAAGAACGTCAAGGAAGGCATTGCCAAGGCTGACGCCGAAGCTGCCGTCAAGAAGCTGGTGGAAGCCGGCGCCAAGGCCGAACTCAAGTAATCGACCTTGTCTCCTGGGCTGGGGGTCTTGCAAAAGGCCTCCAGCCTTTGGTGCTTATGGGACGCACTTTAGAGCGCACCAGAAAGCGGCCCCCGTGGACTGTTTTCTAGTGTCTTCTGAACCATCCGACAGCAGAAGACGCCTTGGTTCGGGCGATGTGCAACGCATCGCCGTCCGCCATGGTTGGTAGTGGCCAACCGCCAAGCCTGCAAGGTGGCCGCCTTGCAGGGCAGTCGTCGAAGATCCCATTCCATGTCCTTGCCCGGAGATCTCATGGCCCAAACATCCACGTACAGTTATACCGAACGCAAGCGCATTCGCAAGAGCTTCGGTAGCCGCGACAGTGTGCTCAAGGTCCCGTACCTGCTGCAGATGCAGCGGGATGCCTATACCGCGTTCCTGCAGGCCGACACGGCCCCGCAAAAACGCAGCATCGAAGGCCTGCAGGCCGCATTCAACTCCGCGTTCCCCATCGTTTCCCACAACGGCTTCGTGGAGATGAAGTTCGTTGAATACAACCTGGCCAAGCCGGCGTTCGACGTGCGCGAATGCCAGACCCGCGGCTTGACTTTTGCATCGGCCGTGCGTGCCAAGGTGCAGTTGATCATCTACGACCGCGAGTCCTCGACCTCGCAGTCCAAGGTGGTCAAGGAAGTGAAGGAGCAGGAGGTCTACATGGGCGAAGTGCCCCTGATGACTGATAAGGGCTCCTTCATCATCAACGGCACCGAGCGTGTGATCGTCTCCCAGCTGCACCGCTCGCCAGGTGTGTTCTTCGAGCACGACAAGGGCAAGACCCACAGCTCGGGCAAGTTGCTGTTCTCTGCGCGCATCATCCCCTACCGCGGCTCCTGGCTGGACTTCGAATTCGACCCGAAGGACATCCTGTACTTCCGCGTGGACCGTCGCCGCAAGATGCCGGTCACGATCCTGCTCAAGGCCATCGGCCTGAACCCCGAGTCCATCCTGGCGAACTTCTTCGTCAACGACAACTTCCGCCTGATGGACAGCGGTGCTCAGCTGGAGTTCGTGCCCGAGCGCCTGCGTGGCGAGGTGGCGCGCTTCGACATCACCGACAAGGCCGGCAAGGTGATTGTGGCCAAGGACAAGCGCGTGACGGCGCGCCACACGCGCGAACTGGAGCAGTCCGGCACCACGCACATCAGCGTGCCTGAGGACTTCCTCATCGGCCGCGTGGTGGCCCGCAACATCGTAGACGGCGACACCGGCGAGATCCTGGCCAAGGCCAACGAAGAGCTGACCGAGGCGTTGCTCAAGAAGCTGCGCGCTGCTGGCGTGCAGGACCTCCAGGTCATCTACACCAACGAACTCGACCAAGGCGCCTACATTTCGCAGACGCTGCGCATCGACGAAACCGTGGATGAATTCGCCGCGCGCGTGGCTATCTACCGCATGATGCGCCCCGGCGAGCCGCCGACCGAGGATGCCGTGCAGGCCCTGTTCCAGCGCCTGTTCTACAACCCCGACACGTACGACCTGTCGCGCGTGGGCCGCATGAAGTTCAACGCCAAGATCGGCCGCGACGAAGCCACCGGCCCGATGGTGCTGTCCAACGACGACATCCTGGCCGTGGTCAAAATCCTGGTGGACCTGCGCAACGGCAAGGGCGAGGTGGACGACATTGACCACCTGGGCAACCGCCGCGTGCGCTGCGTGGGTGAACTGGCCGAAAACCAGTACCGCACGGGCCTGGCACGTATCGAAAAGGCCGTGAAGGAGCGCCTGGGCCAGGCCGAGCAAGAGCCGCTGATGCCGCATGACCTGATCAACTCCAAGCCGATTTCCGCGGCGCTCAAGGAGTTCTTCGGTGCGTCCCAGCTGTCGCAGTTCATGGACCAGACCAACCCGCTGGCCGAGATCACGCACAAGCGCCGTGTTTCGGCCCTGGGCCCGGGCGGTCTGACCCGTGAGCGTGCCGGCTTCGAGGTGCGCGACGTGCACGTGACCCACTACGGCCGCGTGTGCCCGATCGAGACGCCGGAAGGTCCGAACATCGGTCTGATCAACTCGCTGGCCCTGTACGCGCGCCTGAACGAGTACGGCTTCATCGAGACCCCCTACCGCCGCGTGGTGGACGGCAAGGTCACGATGGAAATCGACTACCTGTCGGCCATCGAAGAAGGCAAGTACATCATCGCCCAGGCCAACGCCACGCTGGATGCCGAAGGGCGTCTGACGGGCGACCTGGTGTCGGCGCGCGAGAAGGGTGAATCGACCCTGGTGTCCGCCGACCGTGTGCAGTACATGGACGTGTCGCCTGCACAGATCGTGTCGGTGGCGGCTTCGCTCGTTCCGTTCCTGGAGCACGACGACGCGAACCGCGCGCTGATGGGCGCCAACATGTCGCGCCAGGCCGTGCCCGTGCTGCGTCCCGAGAAGCCCATGGTGGGCACGGGTATCGAGCGCGTGGCGGCCGTGGACTCTGGCACCGTGGTGACGGCCAACCGCGGCGGCGTGGTGGACTATGTGGACGCCACCCGTATCGTGGTGCGTGTGAACGACGACGAAGCCGTGGCCGGTGAAGTCGGCGTGGACATCTACAACCTCATCAAGTACCAGCGCTCCAACCAGAACACCAACATCCACCAGCGCCCCATCGTCAAGAAGGGCGACAAGCTGGCCAAGGGTGACGTGATTGCCGACGGCGCCTCGACCGACCTGGGCGAGATCGCCATCGGCCAGAACATGCTGATCGCGTTCATGCCATGGAACGGCTACAACTTCGAGGACTCGATCCTGATCAGCGAGCGCGTGGTGGCCGAAGACCGCTACACCTCGATCCACATCGAGGAGTTGGTGGTGATGGCCCGCGACACGAAGCTGGGCGCGGAAGAAATCACCCGCGACATCCCGAACCTGTCCGAGCAGCAGCTGAACCGTCTGGACGAGTCCGGCATCATCTACGTGGGCGCCGAAGTGCAGCCCGGCGACACGCTGGTCGGCAAGGTCACGCCCAAGGGCGAAACCACCCTCACGCCTGAAGAGAAACTGCTGCGCGCCATCTTCGGCGAGAAGGCGTCCGATGTGAAGGACACCTCGCTGCGCGTGGACCAGGGCTCGCAGGGCACGGTGATCGACGTGCAGGTGTTCACCCGTGAAGGCATCCAGCGCGACAAGCGCGCCCAGCAGATCATCGACGATGAACTCAAGCGCTTCCGCCTGGACCTGAACGACCAGTTGCGCATCGTGGAGGCCGACGCGTTCGACCGTATCGAGAAGCTGCTGACCGGCCGCGTGGCCAACGGCGGCCCGCAAAAACTCGCCAAGGGTACGAAGATCGACAAGGCCTACCTGGCCTCGGTGGAGAAGTTCCACTGGTTCGACATCCGCCCCGCCGAGGAAGAGGTCGCCACGCAGCTGGAGTCCATCAAGAACGCGCTGGAGCAGACCCGCCACAGCTTCGACCTGGCCTTTGAAGAAAAGCGCAAGAAGCTCACCCAAGGCGACGAACTGCCCGCGGGCGTGCTGAAGATGGTCAAGGTGTACCTGGCCGTCAAGCGCCGCCTGCAGCCTGGCGACAAGATGGCCGGCCGCCACGGCAACAAGGGCGTGGTGTCCAAGATCGTTCCGGTCGAAGACATGCCCTACATGGCCGACGGCACCCCCGCCGACATCGTGCTCAACCCGCTGGGCGTGCCTTCGCGCATGAACATCGGCCAGGTGCTGGAAGTTCACCTGGGCTGGGCCGGCAAGGGCATGGGCCAGCGCATCGGCGACATGCTGCAGCGCGAGGCCAAGACGGCTGAGCTGCGCAAGTTCCTGGAAGAGATCTACAACTCGCGCGGCCGCAAGGAAGACCTGTCGCAGTTGAGCGATGACGAAATCCTGGCCATGGCGCGCGAGCTGACCTCGGGCGTTCCCTTCGCATCGCCCGTGTTCGACGGCGCGTCCGAAGAGGAAATCAAGGACATGCTCAAGTTGGCCTACCCGGACGACCTCGCCCAGGCCAAGGGCCTGACCGAGACGCGCACGCAGGCGTACCTGTACGACGGCCGCACGGGCGAGCGTTTCGAGCGCCCGACGACCGTGGGCTACATGCACTACCTGAAGCTGCACCACTTGGTGGACGACAAGATGCACGCCCGCTCGACCGGTCCGTACTCGCTCGTCACGCAGCAACCGCTGGGCGGCAAGGCGCAGTTCGGTGGCCAGCGCTTCGGGGAGATGGAAGTGTGGGCGCTGGAAGCCTACGGCGCCGCCTACGTGCTGCAGGAAATGCTGACGGTGAAGTCCGACGACGTGCAGGGCCGTACCAAGGTGTACGAGAACATCGTCAAGGGCGAACACGCGATCGAAGCCGGCATGCCGGAGTCGTTCAACGTGCTGGTCAAGGAAATCCGTTCGCTGGGCCTGGACATCGAGTTGGAACGTTCCTGAGCAGGATCGAGTTTTTAAAAAAGTGAGCGACTGGCGCTCACCTCGTCTGGGTTTGCAAATGTTTTGTGCTGCAAATCCTTATGTGGCAAGCGCCAGCAGCTATGTTTTTAGGTGAAAAGGAAAGAGTCACATGAAATCGCTACTCGACCTGTTCAAGCAATTCACGCCCGATGAGCATTTCGATGCCATCAAGATCGGCATGGCTTCGCCCGAGAAGATCCGTTCGTGGTCCTTCGGCGAAGTGAAGAAGCCCGAGACCATCAACTACCGCACGTTCAAGCCCGAGCGCGACGGCCTGTTCTGCGCCAAGATTTTCGGGCCCATCAAGGACTACGAATGCCTGTGCGGCAAGTACAAGCGCCTGAAGCACCGCGGCGTGATCTGCGAAAAGTGCGGCGTTGAAGTCACGCAGACCAAGGTGCGCCGCGAGCGCATGGGCCACATCGACCTGGCCGCGCCCTGCGCCCACATCTGGTTCCTGAAGTCGCTGCCCTCGCGCCTGGGCCTGGTGCTGGACATGACGCTGCGCGACATCGAGCGCGTGCTGTACTTCGAAGCCTACGTGGTGACCGACCCCGGCATGACCCCGCTGAAGAAGTTCGGCATCATGTCCGAGGACGACTACGACGCCAAGCGCAAGGAATACGGCGACGAGTTCGTCGCCAAGATGGGCGCCGAGGGCATCAAGGAGCTGCTGGAAGGCATCGACATCGAGATCGAGATCGAGAAGCTGCGCGGCGACCTGACGGGCTCCGAAGTCAAGGTCAAGAAGAACGCCAAGCGCCTGAAGGTGCTGGAGGCCTTCAAGAAGTCCGGCATCAAGCCCGAGTGGATGATCTTGGAAGTGCTGCCCGTGCTGCCGCCGGACCTGCGTCCGCTGGTGCCGCTGGACGGAGGCCGCTTCGCCACGTCGGACCTGAACGACCTGTACCGTCGCGTCATCAACCGCAACTCGCGTCTGCGCCGCCTGCTGGAGCTGAAGGCGCCCGAGATCATCGCGCGCAACGAAAAGCGCATGCTGCAGGAAGCCGTGGACAGCCTGCTGGACAATGGCCGCCGCGGCAAGGCGATGACGGGCGCCAACAAGCGTGCCCTGAAGTCGCTGGCCGACATGATCAAGGGCAAGTCGGGCCGCTTCCGCCAGAACCTGCTGGGCAAGCGTGTGGACTACTCGGGCCGTTCCGTGATCACCGTGGGTCCGACGCTCAAGCTGCACCAGTGCGGCCTGCCCAAGCTGATGGCCCTGGAGCTGTTCAAGCCCTTCATCTTCTCGCGCCTGGAGGCCATGGGCATTGCCACGACCATCAAGGCTGCCAAGAAGGAAGTGGAAGCCGGCACGCCCGTGGTGTGGGACATCCTGGAAGAGGTCATCAAGGAACACCCGGTGATGCTCAACCGTGCGCCCACGCTGCACCGTCTGGGCATCCAGGCGTTCGAGCCCATCCTGATCGAAGGCAAGGCCATCCAGCTGCACCCGCTGGTCTGCGCCGCGTTCAACGCCGACTTCGACGGTGACCAGATGGCCGTGCACGTGCCGCTGTCGGTGGAAGCGCAGCTGGAAGCCCGCACGCTGATGCTGGCCTCCAACAACGTGCTGTTCCCGGCCTCGGGCGAGCCCTCCATCGTGCCCTCGCAGGACGTGGTGCTGGGCCTGTACCACGCCACCCGCGAGAAGATCAACGGCAAGGGCGAAGGCCTGGTGTTCGCCGACACCGGCGAAGTCCAGCGCGCGCTGGATGCGGGCGAGGCCGAGCTGCACGCCAAGATCAGCGTGCGCCTGACCGAGTGGACCAAGGACAAGGCGACGGGTGAGTTCGTGCCCGAGACCAAGCTCGTGGACACCACCGTGGGCCGTGCGCTGCTGTCGGAAATCCTGCCCAAGGGCCTGCCCTTCAGCAACCTGAACAAGGCGCTGAAGAAGAAGGAAATCTCCAAGCTCATCAACGCGTCGTTCCGCAAGTGCGGCCTGAAGGACACCGTGGTGTTCGCCGACAAGCTGCTGCAAAACGGCTTCCGCCTGGCCACGCACGCGGGCTTCTCCGTGGCGATCGACGACATGCTGGTGCCGCCGCAGAAGGCCGAGATCCTGGCCCGCGCCGAAGCCGAGGTGAAGGAGATCGAGCAGCAGTACGTCTCCGGTCTGGTGACGGCCGGCGAGCGCTACAACAAGGTGGTGGACATCTGGGGCAAGGCCGGCGACGACGTGTCCAAGGTGATGATGGACCAGCTCAAGGTCCAGAAGACCATCGACCGCAACGGCAAGGAAGTGAACGAGGAATCGTTCAACGCCATCTACATGATGGCCGACTCCGGCGCCCGCGGCTCGGCGGCCCAGATCCGTCAGCTGGCCGGTATGCGCGGCCTGATGGCCAAGCCCGATGGCTCGATCATCGAGACGCCTATCACCGCGAACTTCCGCGAAGGCCTGAACGTGTTGCAGTACTTCATCTCCACCCACGGTGCCCGTAAGGGCCTGGCGGATACGGCGTTGAAGACCGCGAACTCGGGCTACCTGACCCGTCGCCTGGTGGACGTGACGCAGGACCTGGTGGTGACCGAGGACGACTGCGGCACCTCGAATGGTTCGCTGATGCGCGCCATCGTCGAGGGCGGTGAAGTCATCGAGTCCCTGCGCGACCGTATCCTGGGCCGTACCGCGGCCGAGGAAGTGCTGCACCCCGAAACGCGTGCCGTGCTGGCGCAGCCGGGCCGGATGCTCGACGAAGACCTGATCGAAGAGCTCGAAGCCGCAGGCGTGGACGAAGTGAAGGTGCGTACCGCGCTGACCTGCGAAACCCGCTACGGCCTGTGCGCCAAGTGCTACGGCCGCGACCTGGGCCGCGGCGGCCTGATCAACCTCGGCGAAGCCGTGGGCGTGATCGCCGCGCAGTCCATCGGCGAGCCCGGCACGCAGCTGACCATGCGTACGTTCCACATCGGTGGTGCGGCATCGCGTGCGGCGGTGGCGTCCAGTGTGGAAGCCAAGTCCAACGGCATCATCGGCTTCAACGCCACGATGCGCTACGTGACCAACACCAAGGGCGAGCTGGTGGTGATTGCGCGCTCGGGTGAAATCATCATCCAGGACGAGCACGGCCGCGAGCGCGAGCGCCACAAGGTGCCGTACGGCGCGACGCTGACGGTGAAGGCCGACCAGACCATCAAGGCCGGCACCATCCTCGCCAACTGGGACCCGCTGACGCGCCCGATCATCACCGAGTACGCAGGTACGGTGAAGTTCGAGAACGTCGAGGAAGGCCTCACGGTGGCCAAGCAGGTGGACGAGGTCACGGGCCTGTCCACGCTGGTGGTGATCGACCCCAAGCGCCGCGGCTCTGCCAAGGTGGTGCGTCCGCAGGTGAAGCTGGTGGACGCCGATGGCAAGGAGGTGAAGATCCCCGGTACCGACCACTCGGTGACGATCGGCTTCCAGGTCGGCGCGCTGATCCAGGTGCGCGACGGCCAGGAAGTGGGCCCCGGCGAAGTGCTGGCCCGCATCCCGATGGAAGGCCAGAAGACCCGCGACATTACCGGCGGTCTGCCGCGCGTGGCCGAGCTCTTTGAAGCCCGCAGCCCCAAGGACAAGGGCATGCTGGCCGAGATGACCGGCACGATCTCCTTCGGCAAGGAAACCAAGGGCAAGGTGCGCCTGCAGATCACCGATCCGGACGGCAAGGTCTGGGACGAGCTGGTGCCCAAGGAAAAGAACGTGCTGGTCCACGAAGGCCAGGTGGTCAACAAGGGCGAGCTGATCGTCGACGGCCCGGCCGATCCGCAGGACATCCTGCGCCTGCTGGGCATCGAGGAGCTGTCGCGCTACATCGTTGACGAAGTGCAGGACGTGTACCGCTTGCAAGGCGTGAAGATCAACGACAAGCACATCGAGGTGATCGTTCGCCAGATGCTGCGCCGCGTCGTGGTCGAGAACCCGGGCGAGTCCACCTACATCGCCGGCGAGCAGGTGGAGCGTTCCGAGATCCTCAACACCAACGAGGCGCTGCAGGCCGAAGGCAAGCTCCCTGCCACGTACTCCAACGTACTGCTGGGCATCACCAAGGCGTCGCTGTCCACCGACTCGTTCATCTCCGCCGCGTCGTTCCAGGAAACGACCCGCGTGCTCACCGAGGCTGCCATCATGGGCAAGCGCGACGAGCTGCGCGGCCTGAAGGAGAACGTGATCGTGGGCCGTCTGATCCCCGCCGGCACGGGCTTGGCTTACCACCAGGCGCGCAAGGCCAAGGACGCCATGGACGAGGCCGAGCGCCGCGCCATCGCGGATGCCGAAGCCGCCGAGCTGGCCTCTGCAGGCACCGACGACGCAGCCGCCGAGATCGACGGCAGCGCCGACACGGCTGATTAAGCCGTTGCCAGTCCCGCCTCTCGCATGCGGGTACTGAACGCTCCCGGCTTGCCCATCCGGCAGGCCGGGAGTTTCTTTTTTGTCGTGTTACCAATCCCTCGGTTGGCAGGGGCCGTGCCCGCTGGCGCGAAGCCCCGGCTGTGAACATGTTGACCACCTGGATACTTCTCGCCCTGTTCCTGTTCTGGGCCGTGGGCGCCTACAACCGGCTCATCCGCCTGCGATCCGCGGCGCTGCAGGCCTTTGGCGGGCTGGACACCCACATGGTGCGCTGGATTGCCCTGCTGGGTGAATACGAGGCTGCGCACGGTGCGCCTGGCGCGGTCCAGGCCATCGTGGGCGACGAACCGGCGCCGGCGGCAGGCGCGCACGACGCCCATGCCGCCCTTTGGGCCGCGGCCACGCAATTCGGCGCCTCGCTGGCAGTAGCGCGCGCGCGCCCGCTGGACAGCGGCGCCGCCGCCGCCTTGGCGGCCGCATCGCAGGTGTTGGAGAACGCCTGGCAGACCGTTGTGCGCGAAGCCGCGCAGGTGAGCGAAGGTGTGGCACCCCCTGCACTCGCCCCATGGGTGGTGCGGCGCGAACAGGTGGCGCTGCACAGCGACGAGGCGCGCCGCCTGTTCAACGATGCCGTGGCTCAGTACAACCATGCCATCGCCCAGTTTCCCGCCAGCCTGCTGGCGTGGCTGTTCGGCTTCAAGAAGGCGCAGACGCTGTGAACAAGCCTACTTCCATCCCGACGCAGGGGGCTCCCGCGGTTGCGTTGAGCCAGTTGCTGGACGCCACCGCCTTGGCGCTGCAGGCGGTGCGCGCAGGACAGTCGGGCACCGTGGCGCTGGAGACCACGGCTGCCGCGCTGCGCCCCGGCGTGCAGGCGCTGCTGTTCCAGGTGCTGCGCCACCTGGGGCGCGCGCAGGCCTTGCGCCGCCAGCTGGCACCCCGCAACCCACCGCCGCGGGTGGATGCGCTGCTGTGCACCGCCCTGGCACTGGCCTGGGACCCGCAGACTGCTCCCTACGCGCCGTTCACCCTGGTCAACCAGGCGGTCGAGGCCGCCAAGCGCCACCCCGCGACGCGGGCGCAGGCGTCTTTCGTCAACGCCTGCCTGCGGCGCTTCCTGCGTGAGCGCGACACGCTGGTGGCCGCCACGCAGGGCGACGAGGTCGCCGTGTGGAACCACCCCACATGGTGGATCCAGCGCCTGCGCCGCGACCACCCCAATCAGTGGCAGCAGATCCTGCAGGCGAACAATGCGCCCGCGCCCATGGTGCTGCGGATTTCTAAGTCAAAAAGCACTCCAGCGCTTTACCAGCAAGCGTTAGAAGCTATCAATATTGAAGCGATGGCGGTAGGCCCCGAAGGGCTGGCGCTGGCACGCCCCGTGCCGGTGCAGCAACTGCCTGGCTTTGCAGAGGGTGTTGTCTCGGTGCAGGATGCCGCCGCGCAGATGGCGGCGCCGCTGCTGCTCAACGGGCTGGACGCCGCGCAGCCGCTGCGCTTATTGGATGCCTGCGCCGCCCCCGGCGGCAAGACCGCCCATTTGCTGGAATGGGCCGCCGCACTGCGGGCCCCCTGGCGGGTCACCGCGTTAGAGGTGGATGCGGCACGCGCCGAGCGCATCCATGACAACCTGCATCGCCTGGGGCTGAGCGCCCAGGTGCTGGTGACCGATGCCGCCGTGCCCGCCGACTGGTGGCAGCAGGCCAGCGGTGGTGAGCTGTTCGACGCGATCTTGCTCGACGCGCCCTGTACCGCCTCGGGCATCGTGCGCCGCCATCCCGACGTGCGCTGGCTGCGGCGCGAGAGCGACGTGGCCCAGCTGGCCGCGCAGCAGTCGCGTCTGTTGGCGGCGCTGTGGCCGCTGCTGCGCCCCGGCGGGCGGCTGCTGTATTGCACCTGTTCGGTGTTCCGGGCCGAGGGCGACGGGCAGATCGCAGCGTTTCTTGCGCACAACACTGACGCACGCCTGCTGCCGTCGCCGGGCCATTTATTCCCCGGCAGCCCAGACAAGCGCGACGGGCTCCGTGACAATGGGCCGGGTGAACACGACGGTTTCTTTTACGCCCTGTTGCACAAGGCCCCCGCCTGAACGTGCCGGTCTGCGCAGGCCGGGCTGGCTGTGGGCCGCGCTGGTTTGTCTGCTGGCGCTGTGGATCGCGGCCATTCCCGCCGCCCACGCCCAGCAGCACGGCGAGATTATTGAATTGCAACTCGACCCTCTGCCCGAGGGACTGTATCTGTCGGCCACGCTGCAGCTGGAACTCCCCGAACTCGTCAAGGATGCGCTCTACAAGGGCATTTCCGTGTTCTTCATCACCGAGGCCGAGGTGGTGCGCCAGCGCTGGTACTGGTCCGACAAAGTGGTGGCGCAGGCCAGCCGTTTTCTGCGGTTGAGCTACCAGCCCCTTACGCGGCGCTGGCGTGTGGTGCAGTCGTCCACGCCCTTTGCACCGTCGGGCCTGGGCGTGTCGCTGGGCCAAAATTTTGACACGTTGCAGGATGCGCTGGCATCGATGCAGCGCATCGCGCGCTGGAAGATCGCCGACGAGGGGCAGGTCGATGAAGGCGTGACCTACGTCATGAACTTCCAGTTCCGGCTGGATACCTCGCAGTTGCCCCGGCCCTTGCAGATCGGTGCGGTGGGCCGCTCGGGCTGGAACATGGTGCTTGCGCGCAGCGTGCCGCTGAGCGTGGTGGAGGCTGCGCGGTGAAAGCGGGCGATCCGCGTCCCGCGGGTTCGGCCCGCCGCGCAGAGACACGCGCACGCGCCGTGCGATGGGCGCTGGGCCTCGGCACGGGTCTGATGTGCGCCATCGCATTGGTGCTGCTGTTCCTGCTGACGCTGGCCACCAACAACCGTGACCTGTACGAACGCAACTTCGCCTGGCTGCTGGGCGTGAACGTACTGGTGGCGCTGGTGCTGCTGGCCGTGTTGGTCTGGGGCGCCCTGCGCCTGGTGGTGCGCCTGAGGCGGGGGCGCTTCGGCAGCCGGCTGCTGCTCAAGCTCGCGGGCATCTTCGGGCTGGTGGGCGTGATCCCCGGGCTGCTGATCTACGTGGTGTCCTACCAGTTCGTCTCGCGCTCCATCGAGAGCTGGTTCGACGTCAAGGTCGAGGGCGCGTTGACCGCCGGTGTGAGCCTGGCGCGCGTCACGCTCGACACCATTGCCAGCGACCTGGCCTCCAAGACGCGCACCGCCAGCAGCCAGTTGGCCCAGGTCCCCGATGCGGCCGCGGGCCTGGTGCTGGAGCGCATGCGGGACCAGTTGGGGGCCACCGACCTCGTGCTGTGGAACGCCGCGGGCCAGCCCGTCGCCGCCACCGGGCAATCGCGCTACATGCTCAACCCCGAGCGGCCAAGCGCGCAGCAGTTCCGCATGGCGCGGCAAGACCGCGTCACCTTCCAGATCGAGGGCCTGGACGACATCACCGACCCGCTGGCCGCGGAGAACGCGCGCGTGCGCGCGCTGGTGCTGGTGGCCAACCCCGGCGTGGGTCTGCTGGCCGAGCCGCGCTTCGTGCAGGCTACCGTGCCTTTGCCCCAGGCGCTGGTCGCCAACGCCATTGCGGTGCAGGAAGCAAACCGCGAATACCAGGAACGCGCGCTGGCGCGCGGCGGGCTGCGGCGCATGTACATCGGCACGCTGACGCTGAGCCTGTTCCTTGCCGTCTTTGGCGCGGTGCTGCTCGCCGTGGTGCTGGGCAACCAGCTTGCGCGGCCCCTGCTGGTGCTGGCCGACGGCGTGCGCGAGGTGGCAGCAGGCAACCTGTCGCCCAAGGCCGCGCTGCAGACCAAGGACGAGCTGGGCGGGCTGACGCGCTCTTTTGCCCTGATGACGCAGCAGCTCGCGGACGCCCGCGGCACGGTCGAGCAAAGCCTGAACGCGCTGGAAGCCGCGCGCGGGCACCTGCAGACCATCCTGGACAACCTCACGTCGGGAGTCATCGTGCTGGATGAAAAAGGCATCGTCCAGTCGTCCAACCCCGGTGCGACCCGCGTCCTGCGCGCGCCGCTGGCGGCCTACGAAGGACGGCCGCTGGCTGAGGTGCCGGGGCTGGCGGATTTCGCGGCGGCCGTGCAGCGGCACTTCGATACCTTTTTGCTGGACCGTGACCACCACGGTCTGGACCACTGGCAGCAGACCTTTGAGCTGCACGCGGCGGGCGGTGGCGTCACCACGCAAGGCACCAGCCTGGTGGCGCGCGGCGCGCAACTGCCCAACGAGGCGCGGCTGCTGGTGTTCGACGACATCTCCGAAATCGTCTCCGCGCAGCGCGCCCAGGCGTGGGGCGAGGTCGCTCGGCGTCTGGCGCACGAGATCAAGAACCCGCTGACGCCGATCCAGCTCTCGGCCGAGCGTCTGGAGATCAAGCTCTCAGGCAAGCTGCCTGCGGCAGAGCAGGCCGTGCTGACCAAGTCGGTGAAGACCATCGTGGACCAGGTGGATGCGATGAAACGGCTGGTCAATGAATTCCGCGACTACGCGCGCCTGCCGTCTGCGGAACTGCACACGCTGGACCTGAACGCACTGGTTGCCGATGTGCTGCATTTGTATGGCGCCGAGACCGCGCAGGTGCCGGTCGAGGCCGAGCTGGACCCGCGCTGCCCCGCGATCTCCGGCGATGCCCAGCAATTGCGCCAAGTGGTGCACAACCTACTGCAGAACGCTCAGGACGCGACACAGCAGGCGGCCGAGCAGGGGGGCGTTCCACCGCCGCCCGTGCGCATCAGCACACGCTGGAGTGCATCCGCGCAACGTGTGCGGCTGACGGTGTCGGACTGCGGGCCGGGCTTTCCGCCACACATCCTGCAGCGCGCCTTCGAGCCCTACGTCACGACCAAGCCGCGGGGCACCGGGCTGGGGCTGGCCGTCGTCAAAAAAATCGCGGATGAACATCGCGCGCGGATCGATCTGGTCAACCGCGTGGAAGACGGCATGGTGAAGGGCGCACAAGTGTCGCTATCATTCGCCCCTGAATCGGCGGTGGCGCTCTAACAACACCGCACGTGCAGCAAGGGTGCATTTACACACATGGCAAATATTCTGGTGGTCGACGACGAACTGGGGATCCGGGACCTGTTGTCAGAAATTCTGAACGACGAGGGGCATAGCGTCGACCTTGCCGAGAACGCCACGCAGGCCCGCAACGCGCGCTTGAATGGCAGCTATGACCTGGTGCTGCTGGATATCTGGATGCCCGATACCGACGGGGTATCGCTGCTCAAGGAATGGGCCATGGCCGGCACGCTGACCATGCCAGTGATCATGATGAGCGGCCACGCCACCATCGACACGGCCGTGGAAGCCACGCGCATCGGTGCCTTCTCCTTTCTCGAGAAGCCCATCACCATGCAGAAGCTGCTCAAGGCAGTGGAGCAGGGCCTGGCACGCAGTACGGCGCAGCCACCAGCAAGCGCTGCCGCGCCGGCCCAGACCAACACCGCACCTGCACCCGCAACAACCGGCGCCATTGCCAATGGCGCGCCGGCTCCTGCGCCTGTTGTTGCGGTGATGGAGCAGGCGCCCATGTCCCACCAGGGCTTCAATCTCGACCGACCCTTGCGAGAGGCGCGCGACGGTTTTGAGAAAGCCTACTTTGAATTCCATCTCGCCCGCGAAGGCGGCTCGATGACACGCGTCGCCGAAAAAACAGGATTGGAGCGCACACATCTTTACCGCAAGCTGCGCCAATTGGGAGTGGACCTCGGGCGCAACAAACGCAACGCGTGAATTGGCAAAAATTTTGCAGCTTGGCGTCATGCCCAGATTTCTCGGGCTATAATTCAAGGCTCAGGCCCGGTAGCTCAGTTGGTAGAGCAGAGGATTGAAAATCCTTGTGTCGGCGGTTCGATTCCGTCCCAGGCCACCAGTCAGCATGCGCCCCAGCGCCCGAAAGGGTTCTGGGGCGTTTCTACATAAAGGCGCTAATTTCTACAAAAGCGCCATGTTGTCTTGGTTTTGAAGGGGGAGATCTCATGAGTGACCCTGCAACCGCTTTGCGAGAGGCCGAAGCGCCCAAGAGCAAGCGCGACTGGTTTGGGTATGTGCTGACAGCTGTAATCGGCATAGTCGCAACCTTCTTGGCGACTTGGTATCAGATCGCAGTGACCGAACGAGAGGCAACAGCTGCTGAGATAGAACGCGGCCGGGCAGTGCGGCAGAGCGTAATTGGGATCATTGAGGAGCAAGCGCTGAATGGCATCAAGTTGGATGCGGATCGTATTGGGCGGTTGATCGACCAGCGCCGGCGTGATCAACGTGTACTCCTGCAAATTCCCACCGTCGATGTGGTCGAACAAGCAGAGTTCAACATCGCTAGCAGCCCCTACCTGCCGGTTTCCAGGAAAGAGGAGATAAAACCAATCTTTGAATCCCTGTATGCAGACGTTGCAAGTCGTAGCTTTCTATCCTTCCCCGACACTGAGCCAAACTCCGAACTTCTGAACGAGCTGGCTAAGCAAATCCAGGAGGGCAAGAGCTCGGCAGCACTGGCGAATCTCAAGCGATTGCAAGAAATCCACTCTGCCACACTTGTCCTAATGGCCAAGCGGTCTCGCGTAGGTTTCTTCGATGCGTTTCTTAAATTTTTTACTGAACCGAGCAACCTAGCCGTTTTTTTAGGTTTGTATTTCGTCGTTTTGCAGCTTGCTCTTCGAATTCGCAAGTGGCGCATGGAACGATGGGGCAACCATCGAAATTGGATCAGTGTCGATACACACGGCATCCTTTAATGACGCTGGTCATCGTAGCGGCTTTACACGCTCTCCAATCCGCGTCCTCACATAGTGCTCTGTCATCTCCCGATTCTTGTGCGCAAGCAGCTTTTGCGAGTGCGCCAGGTCGCCGGTATCAGTCGCAGCTTTCGCCCGAATGTCTCGAAACTGGAAGTCCACCTTTGCCAGCGTGCGCGCCTTGTCAAAGCGTGAGCGCAGTGCAAAACGGCTGAGCGGCTGGCCGTTCTCATCCTGAATCAGGAATGCGCTGATAGCCTTCCTGGGGCGTTGATTGATTCTGTCGATGACCGCCGCCAGCTCGCCCGTGATCTCGATGCCCAGGCGCGCCCCGGTCTTGTTCTGAACGATCCATAGCGCACCATCCCGAATGTCCGCGCGCTTGATCTTGAGCACGTCGGCGGGGCGTTGGCCGGTAAGCAATGCAACGTCCATGGCATCGGCCACGGTGAAATGTGCATGCTGCTTCACACGCTCAAATTCCTCATCGGTCACATAGCGGTCGCGCCCCGTTTCCTTGAAACCTTTCACGCCCTGGCAGGGGTTCTGAGCGGCGGTGAAGCCCCACTCCCTGGCCTTGTTAAAGATGTGTGAAAACAGGGCTTTCTCGCGGTTGGCGCGCACCTTGGCTGCCTGTCCGCGAATGTCGAGGTATTCGCGGATGTGCATGGGGGCGATAGCGTCGATGGGCATGTGCCCGAACACGCGCAGCAGGTTGGCGAGTTCCTTGTCGTTGTCGCGCCTGGTCTGATAGCTCTTGGTGGGGAACACTTCGCGCACGTAGCGGCGAGCCACCACGGAAAAAAGACGGGTTGATTCGTCTTCCTTCACGCCCTCCCGCTGTGCCCATAGGCGCAGGGCTTCGGCGCGGTCGTTGGACAGGCGCGTCCACACGCGGGGCAGGGTGCCGCTCACGTGGTACCAGACATTGCCCTTGCGATGAAAGCGCGGGGGATCATCGAAATTGGACTGCCTACGTCGCCCCATCACGCCCCCTGCATTGCGGCGAAGTTAGGCCTGAAAGTGCGTTCCTCAGGCAAGCCGCATCCGAGCATTTTCTCTGCGTACTTTCGCGCGATGATGGGCTGCCGATTACCGTTGAGTTCGAAACGCCAACCTTTCAGGCTTAGCCATTTCACTTGCCTGGATGGCAGGCGAAACCCCGTGAGGGTCGCTATTTCATCGGCGGTCAGAAAGAGTGGCTCGGGCGTCATGGCTGCACCGGAGCAAAAAGATTGGGGCGACCCAGCAGGGTGTAGGGTCCGCAGACGTCTGTCATTCCGCCGATGTATTCGAAAACCTTTTGCGCGGTGACTCTGCTGCCGCTGACGGACACCCGCCAGGGCGATTGCACGCAAATCCCCGAAGCCCGATCCACCAGGCCAATACCTTTGATTCGCACAAAGCTGCTGCCGACTCCGGCGAGATGCTTGAGCCATGTGGGCAAGTTGAACCATTGTCGAATCTGCTTGGCAGATTGGACGAATCCGCCCGATCCGTGAAGGCGAGCACCTTTTGGAAGTCCGCCCTTGATATCCAATTTGCTGACGTACTTACACAGGTATCCGATGGGGCGCTTTGCCCATTCGATGCGGGTGCTTCCATGAGGCCACCATCCTTGTTTGTCGGGTTTGGGGAGAGTCAGGCCCTTGGGGAGCCAGATGAGCACGTGGTAATGCAGGGCGCCGCGCGCTTGCAGCTCCGCTACCCACACGTACAGCATGCGGAAGCCGCGGCGATGCAACCATTGCCGGATGTGCTTGATGAGCGTGGAAATGTGGCAAGGCTCGAAACCCTCGACGTCGCGGTAGGTGAGGGTGAGCATGGCGCTGCGTGTTCTGAAACCGTGCCACGGTTGCTGAAACAGCTGGGCAGCGGTAAGCACTGAGCGCCGAAGGCGGGTGAGCCGTGCCCGGTCCTGATCGATCACTACTTCATCAGGTAGAAGCGTGTCACTTGTTTTAAGTTGGACAAGCCCAGCGTGCGGCAGCGCCGCCCGCCGTTCCCCGCACGGCGGGGCCCCTTCGTGCGGCGCTGCCGCACGCGTTGGTGCTTCCAGATAAGAAGGATGAGGGGATTTCATGCCCCCTATTTAAAGGGGACTTAAAATTCCTGTCAAGGGACTTTATGTTCCCTCAATCGACCAGGCTGCGCTTGTCGATTGTGAACGGCGGCTTTTCCTCGCCCGATACTGCCTTCCAGAAGTTGGAAACCGCAGTGGCGATCTTGTAGGCATTGGTGCGATCCGCGTCAGGACCGTACTCGGGAAAAACTTCGCGGATCTTGATTCCTAAGAGGGCTTCGTACTTCGCAATGGTCTTTTTGCTATGCACGATATGCAGCACTTTCCAGCCGAAGTGGAAGCCGACCATGTACATACCGAGAGCCGACTCCAGCTCGTCGATTTGCAAGCCAGGCTGACGAATGGCCCGTTCCATGAGCGCATACCTTTCCACGGCCTGTTCCGGGGTAACGGGAGGCGTTTTCAGGGTCGGCAGGGGGGCATGCTTCTTTGCGGGCATGTGCGCAGCATATCAGGCGAAGGGGACTTCAAGAACCCTGTCAGTTCCGCAACGATTTCTTCGAAATCGATGCGGCTTGAGCAAATACCGGCAAGCGTTGAGCGCTCCTGCAACATCAGCGCATAGTCGGTATTGCTTCAAACTCTTGACGAGCACGCCCAATTGACGAGGTGCGCTACACAGCCTCACTGCTTGTTGATCAAGGCGGACCGAACATGAGGTGGCCACCAGCGACCCTGGGCAACGCGTCTCAACACATGCTCCTTGAATTCGTCAGGGGACAACGGTGATGGGCGAGCGTGTCGGCGACTGTTGCACCATTGATGGGCCGCTGCAATGTTTTGAGGGACATCTGCCCCGCCAGCGGACTTCGGATGGAGATGCTCGGCTGTGCATTGCAGGAGTTTTGCGATTTTGCCGCCGATAGATAGTTTCGCAGCGAATTCAAGCTCATGCCCAGGAGGCGGGAGCAGAAGGTCGCAATAGAAGCAGCGGCAGGACTGGCGCAGATACGCGCTATTGCGAGATCTTCGGAGGGTGGATTTGGCCATGCGTTGAGCGTTGAAGTGGCGTGCTTGCCACGAGCACGTACTCGATCAGCTCAGACTTGATCCAATACTGACGGCCTGTCGCTTGACGAACTGGCGATGCAAGAGGTTGCCTTTTGCATCATGGGGCGTGGCAACCCCAACTCGGCTTTAATAATACGCCACGCTTAAGCCTTCTACAACGCCTCGCTGCACCATAGGAACTACGCACGTAAACCATGCGTTTGTTTGTAGAAGCCAAGAAAGGACAGAGCATTGATTCGCGCTTAATTGTGCGTAGATTGAAAATCCTTGTGTCGGCGGTTCGATTCCGTCCCAGGCCACCACATACAACGCCCAACCACTCGGTTGGGCGTTTTTGTTTCTGCACTGCCACGCTGCATGGAACGACGCAGTGGTTGCGTGTCCTCATCCTCCAGCGCTGCACAGGACCTCTCCGTGATTCGGGGCCCCGTCTCTTTCACGGAGCGGTAGTCCTTGCTTTGGAAGCCAATACCTGCAGGCACGGGCACGGGCACGGGGCGTACAGCAGCCACGCACTGTCCATTCCCCCAAAGATCATGCGCTGCGGGCAGCTCTACGCAGGGCGACACTTCGGGCCGCATGTACGCCCATGTGTCATGAGCGTGTGACGGCTTTGAACTACAGTGACCGGATGCAAGACTTTTCACGCACGCTTTCGCTGACGGGGGCGTCCAACTTCCGTGATCTGGGAGGCTATGCGGGGCTGGATGGACGCACGGTACGCTGGCGCCGGTTGTTCCGCTCCGATCATCTGGCGGCCCTGACACCACAGGACGCGCAGGTGCTGGCCGGTCTGGGGCTGACCCGCTCGGTGGACTTCCGCGGGCTGGTGGAGAGCGCGGCCCAGTCGTATGCGCTGCCGCAGGTGCGCTATCACGCGCTGCCGATCGAGCCGACCGTCGTGCAGCGCGCCAAGGAACTGGCGGTAGCGGGCCAACAGATCACGGCACCCGTTGCGGTAGGGCTGATGCAGGACACCTACCGCGCCTTTGTTTCCGACAACGCGCAGCAGTTTGCGGGCTTGTTCGAGCAGTTGCTGGCAGAGGATTCTCCCCTGGTCTTTCACTGCACTGCGGGCAAGGACCGCACCGGTTTCGCCGCGGCCCTGATTCTGCTGGCGCTCGGCGTGTCGCGCGAGGTGGTGATGCAGGACTACCTGTTGACTAACGCGCTGTACCGTCGGCCTGCGGGGCTGGTCAGCTCTGCGCCGCAGGAGGTGCTGAATGTGATCTGGCGCGTGCAGGAGGACTTCCTGGAGGCCGCATTGCAAGCCGTTAACCAGGACCACGGCGGCGTGCAGCGTTACCTGGAGCGTCGCCTGGGCGTGGACGATGCCGCGCGCAACCGCCTGGCGCAGCTGTACCTGCAGCCGCTGCCGGAGTGAGGCGCCGCGGCCGTGCGCCCTGGGCCGCTCGGGTATAAAAAAAGCAGCCCGGAGGCTGCTTTTTTGCGAAACCCGCGCCACGGTGTCAGAGCGTGGCGTCCTTGAGTTTCTTCAGTGCGCGGGTCTTGATCTTGACCGATGCGGGCTTGGCGGGGAACCAGCGCTCTTCGCCGGTGAACGGGTCCTTGCCGAAGCGCTTCTTCTTGGCGGGCACTTGCTGCAGGCCGATCTTGAGCAGGCCGGGCAGCGTGAACTCGCCGGAGCCCTTCTTGTGCACGGAAGCCAGGATGGCCGTCTCCAGCGCGGCGAGCACGGCCTTGGCGGCCTTGGGCTCGACACCCGCCTGCGTGGCGAGATGGGCGATCAGCGCGGTCTTGGTGAAGGCTTCCTTCACGGGCTTGATGGCAGCAGGAGCTGCGGGGGCGGCTGCCTTCTTGGCAGGTGCCGCAGCCTTTTTGGCGGCGGTCTTTTTCACCGGAGCGGTGGTCTTCTTTGCAGTTGCCATGATGTCGGATCGTTGTAAGGTGTATAGAAGCAGGCCAGCCAGGCTGGTGATCGGATTCTAGGCGCTGTCTGTGCGCGTGGGGTGCCCTATTCATGCGGGTTTGCGCGAGAAAACCACGCTATCGCGGGCCTGTGGACGGTACAGGGCACGCACGTGCCGCACGGGTGGCGCGCATGCGGGTAAGCTGTGCAACCATTCCCTGATGTACCAGGAGCAGGCCATGAGCGATAGCACCCCTTTCGGCTTCGGGCGTTTCGTCCCGGGATTTGATTTCCTGCAGAACCTGGCCAAGGGCGCTGCGGCGGGTATGCCCACCATGCCGGGGCTGTCGGGCTGGGTGGCGCCCACGGTGAGTGTGGACGAGCTGGACAAGCGCATCCAGGAGCTCAAGGCCGTGCAGTTCTGGCTGGAGCAGAACGCGCGCGCCCTGGCCGCCACCGTGCAGGCGCTGGAGGTGCAGAAGATGACGCTGGCCACGCTGCAGGATATGAACGTGGCGATGGGCGACCTGGCCGCGAGCTTCGGCGCCGCCGCAGGCCAGGACAAGGAGCGGCCCGCCGCACGAGCCGCCGAGCCACCGTCCGCGTTCCCGTTCACCTCTCCACCCGTACCCACACCTGCACCTGCACCTGCACCGGAGGCGCCGCCCCCGGCCAACAACGCCTCGGCGGCGCGTAGCGCGCGAACACCACCGGACGATGAGGCCGCGCCCGAGCAGACCAAGGGCGCGGCCGACCCGATGCAATGGTGGGGTGCGCTGACCAGCCAGTTCCAGCAGATCGCGGCGCATGCCCTGCGGGATGCGGGCACGCACCAGGCGGCCTTCGATGCCACGCGCGAGATGGCCAGCGGCGCACTCAAGACCGCCTCCAGCATGGCGGCGCAGATGGCTGCGCAGGGCATGCACGGCATGCACGCGGCGGCGCAGGCCGCCGGTGCGGCGCCTGCGGCAACGCCCGCACCTGCCGCCGGGAAGCCTTCCGCAAAGGCGGCCGCCCGGCCGGCGACCCAACCGGGCGGCAAGGCCAACGACAAGTCACGTCCGGCCGCCAAGCGGGCTGCCGCGGCCAGCGCGGGCGCCAAGCGTGCCCCCGCACCATCGCCCACCCAAAAGGCTGCCGCGTCCCGCACGCGGCGGCCGGCAGGCTGAGCTGCGCGGCGGCGCCTGTACCCCACCGCAGGGCTGACACATGAGACTCTTTCCCAATGCACACGCCACCCATCCGCAGTGGCACATGGCCGCGGTGCTGGTTCTGGCGCAACTGCGGGCGCAGATGGCGCTGCCCCAGTACGCCAGTGCACCCACGCTGGGGCTGCTCTACATCACCGACCACTACGCGGACGATGCCGCGGCCCTGCTGGACCTGCTGCGGCGCGAACTGCCGACGGTCACCGACTGGGCAGGCGCGGTCGGCGTGGGCGTGGCGGGCAACAACGTCGAATATTTCGATGAACCCGCGCTCTCGCTGATGCTGTGCGACCTGCCGCGCGCGCACTACCGCGTGTTCTCGGGCGTGGCGCCGCTGGCGCACGGCGATGCGGCCGGGGTGGGCTTTGCGGCCCACACGGCGCTGGTGCATGCGGACGGCCAGACCCCCGAACTGGCGGACCTGGTGGCCGAGATGGCGGGCCGCACCAGCAGCGGCTACCTGTTTGGCGGCGTGGTGGCCAGCCGCGGGGCGCAGGTGCAACTGGCGCTGCCCGCCGGCGGCGAGGGCGACGGCGTGCTGCACGGCGGCCTGTCGGGCGTGGCCTTTGATGCGCAGGTGGAACTGGTCTCGCGCGTCACGCAGGGCTGCCAGCCCATCGGCGCGCAGGCGGCCATCACCGCCGCGCAGGACAACGTGGTGCTGGAGCTGGACGGCGAGCCTGCGCTGGACGTGCTGCTGGACACGCTGGGCGTGACGCTGCAGGGGGACGCTCAGGCCGCCCTGCGCGCCGTGCGCGCCACGCTGGCAGGGCTGGAGGACGCGGACGCGCCGCAGCGCCAGCGCACGGGCCATTTCGGCGCCGACACGCGCGTGCGCCACATCGTCGGGCTGGACGCGACGCGCAGCGGCGTGGCGCTGGGTGACCATGTCGAGGTGGGCATGCGCCTGGCCTTCTGCCAGCGCAACGTCGGCGCGGCCCGTGCCGACCTGATGCGCATCTGCGCCGAGATCCGTGAGGAGCTGTCGCCCCAACTCGAAGAGGCGCAGGCGCTGCCCGCCGCAGGCAGCGCGCCGCATGCCGAGCCGGCGGGCGGCCGGCGCATTTGCGGTGCGCTGTATGTGAGTTGCTCGGGCCGCGGCGGGCCGCACTTCGGTGGGCCCAGCGCCGAGCTGCAGATCGTGCGCCATGCGCTGGGCGATGTGCCCCTGGCGGGCTTCTTCGCCGGCGGCGAAATCGCCGCGCACCGGCTCTATGGCTACACGGGCGTGCTGACGGTGTTCGTCGCGCCGGACGGGGCTTTATAAGCCTTTTGGGCCTCTAGCGCCCGTCCACCAAGCGCAAGCAGCTATGCAATGCATAGCGCCGTGGCGCTTGCTCAAACGCCGATGACGGCGGGGCGGGGCGCCGCAGCAGGGCGCGGCAGGCCGCAGAACGCGAAGTCCAGCTCCGGCTCCAGCCCGCTCACGATGCGCGCGATGGACTTGCCCGAGCCGCAGGCGTGGGTCCAGCCCAGCGTGCCGTGGCCGGTGTTCAGGAACAGGTTGCCGTAACGCGTCTTGCCGATCAGCGGCACGTTGCTCGGCGTGGCGGGGCGCAGGCCGCTCCAGAACTGCGCCTGGCTCGCATCGCCCGCGCCGGGAAAGAGCTGCTCCACGCGCCGCACGATGGCTTCGCAGCGCACAGCGTTCAGTGCGCGCTCGTAGCCGTTGAGCTCGGCCGTCCCCGCGATGCGCAGCCGGTCGCCCTGCGCGCTGGTGTAGCGCGAGAAGACCAGCTTGTACTCATCGTCCGTCAGGCTCACCTGGTAGGCGGCGGCCGCGTCGCGCACCGGCAGCGTCACCGAATAGCCCTTGGCCGGGTAGATCGGCAGGCGCAGGGCCAGGGGCTGGGCCAGCAGCGGGCTGAATGCGCCCAACGCCAGCACGTAGGCGTCGCCGCGCACGCGCTCGTAGCCGCCGGCCTCGTTGGTGATCTCCACATGGTCGATGGCGCCGCCCGCCTGGTGCAGCGCGGTGATGTGGCAACCCAGGCGGAATTGCACGCCCGCGGCCTGGGCCACGCCGGCCAGCGCGCGCGTGAACAGGTGGGCGTCGCCGGACTCGTCCTCCGCCGTATAGGTGGCGCCCGCCAGCTGCGGGCGGACGTGGGCCAGGGCCGGCTCGATGCGCACGGCCTCGTCGGCATCCACCACGCGGCGGTGGCAGCCCAGCGCACGCATCTGCTCGGCGGGCGCCAGCGCGGCGTCGAACTCCTGGGTGCTGGTGTAGAAGTGCAGGATGCCCTGCGTGCGCTGGTCGTACTGCAGGCCCGTGTCGGTGCGCAGTTGCTGCAGCGTGCTGCGGCTGTAGCTGCCCAGGCTCACGATCTGCTCGATGTTGTGGCGCGTGCGCGCAGGCGTGCATTCGCGCAGGAATTGCAGGCCCCAGAGCCACTGGCGCATGTCCGCGCGCAGGCGAAACAAGAGCGGCGCATCCTCTTTGCCCAGCCACTGCAGCACCTTGAGCGGCGCGCCGGGGTTGGCCCAGGGCTCGGCGTGGCTGACCGAGATCTGGCCGCCGTTGGCGAAGCTGGTTTCCGCACCGGGCACAGCCTGCCGGTCGATGACGGTGACCTCGTGGCCGAGTTGCTGGAGGAAGTACGCAGAGGTGGTGCCGACGACGCCGGCGCCCAGAACGATCACGCGCATGGTTTACAAGCCTTTTTCAAGGTTTGCGCAGGCAGGGCGCGCGCGAGCAGCTATTGAATGAATAGCGAACAGCGGGCGCGACATGGCCTGGCTGCCGCTCCCCCTGTCCTTGGTACCTGAGAGATTCATGCCGCGCGGGACCGTGCGCGGCACTTGCTCCTTCGGTGCGCCACGGCGGGCGTGGCGGCTCTCCAGACGGCTGTGTGGATGTGCAGTTCGGAACCTGAGCGTGTATGGGAGTTTGCGCCTTCGGTGAAACGGCATGCAGCCGTTTGCTCTCCTGCGCCGGCCATCGTAGCGATGCGGGCGCGGCGCCCCCAGCGGGCTAACCCTCAGACCATGAACACGCTCTCAGGGCGGGGCGCCGGGCGCATGCTCAGGGGTAGACCGCTTCGCCCAGGTTGAGCATGAGGCGGTTGGCCCAGGCGAACAGCGAGGCGGCGTGCACCGTGTCCAGGATTTCCAGGTCGCTCAGGCCCGCGGCGCGCAGCGGCGCGAGGTGCTGCGGCCCGAATGCACCGGGCGCGCGCGTGAGCGCGGCGCTGGCCTGCGCCAGCGCGCGTTCGCGGGCGTTGGTGCCGGCGCTGTCGGGGTCGGTGAAGATCTGCGCGATCACGTCGTTGCGCTTGGCCAGCTGCTCGAAGCGCTGCGCATGCACCGACGCGCAGTACACGCAGCCGTTGATGCGCGAGACCACGGTGGTGGCCACCTCGCGCTCGGCGCGCGGCAGGCCGCCAGGCGCATACATGATGGCGTTGAACGCCTCCGAGCGCTCGGCGAGCACGCGGGGCTGGTGCGCCAGCACGAGGTAGAAGTCCGACGTGCGTGCCTTGGGGTGGCTTGCGTCCAGCACGGCGTTCTGCTCGGCGCTGGCGGTGGCGGGGTCCACCACGGGCAGCCAGGCCTTCCAGTCCAGCGTCTCGCTGGTGTAGCCGGCCAGGCGCAGCGGCTCGCCGGGCGGGGGCAGGTTGGCAGGGTGCACGAAGGGCGCGTCCGGCGTGGTGGGAGCGACCGCCGTGGCTGCGGTGCCCGCGGGGCCGAGGGCGGCCAGCGCCGCCACGCCGGCCACCAACCGCGCCTGGTAGGCCACGAAGCCGATGAGTTGCGCGAGCAGCACCACGTCCGGCGTGGCGAGGCCCGCCTGGGGCAGGGCGAGCAGGGCCGCGCGGTCGGCCGCAGCGGGCTGCGTGGCCAGCAGCTGCGTGAAATGCGTGATGGCTTGCCAGCGGGCATCCGCCGCGGGGGCGGGCAGGCCGGCCAGGCGCGCGCCGTAATAGTCGGCCAGCGTTGCCACGCCGCTGGCGGCCGCCACGGCCTGGGCCACGGACAGGCGCTCGGCCAGCGCCAGGCCCCCGGGCAGTGCTGGCGCGAGCAGCAGGTCTTCGCAGGCCTGGGTGGCGGTGATGGCCTTGGCGCGCTGTTGGCGCGCGGCCTGGGCATGGGGGGCATGGCCCAGGCGGGCGAGTTGGTCGATGGTGTCGGTCATGGCGAAGGCAGGATGCGTTGGGAGGTGTCGGCGGGCGTCCATTCGTCGCCCAGCAGTTCCGGCTCGGCATAGGCCTGCAGCGCGGCGAAGTGGTGCTCCACGTCCTCGCGGTACAGCAGGCCGGCGATGCCGCTGGCCAGGCGCCGTGCACCGTCGCTGATGGCGGGGATGTCGCCCGACACCGTGCCGTGTGACAGCGCCGCCGGGTAGCAGAAGCAGTGGATGCGGTCCAGGCCGGGGCAGGCGCCGGCGGCTTTCTCGCGGAATTCGAACGCCGGGCCGAGGTCGGGCGAGTCGGACAGTTCGCGGTCTTCATCGCCGGCGGGCGGCTGGTAGCGCTCGCCCCAGGTGCGCACATGGCGCGCAAACGGCGCGAACTCGGGCTTTTGTGCCCAGTCGATCACGAAGCCCGTGGCGAGAACCAGGAAGTCGAATGCGAACGTGCCCTGGGCCGTCGCCACGTGCAGCGCGTCGCCCACCTGCGTGACGCCCTGCACCGCGCAACCGAAGTGGAAGAACGCATGGGCGTGCCGCGACACGCGCAGCGTGCTGCCGTGCGGCGGCGGCACCTGCTGCACGTTGATGTAGTGGCGTATGCGCCACTTCCATGCGTCGGGCAGGTCGTGGTGCCCTTGCGTGAGGCCGGGCACGCCCGAGCCCTTGGACTTGTTCACCGTGGGCATGACCGCGCGACGCGCGATCAGGTCCACGCTGGCGGCGCCGCATTCCAGCGCCGTGCCGGCGCTGTCCATGGCGGACGAGCCCATGCCGATCACGCCCACGCGCTTGCCCTTGAGCGTGGCGTAGTCCAGCACGTCGGACGAATGCGCCCACAGGCCACCCTGTGCGGCGTGGGCCACGCCCCGCATGAAGGCAGGGACCTGCGGGCCGCCCAGGCCGTCGCGGCCCGTGGCCAGCACCACGCGGCGCGCCAGCCAGGTGGCGTGGCCGGTGGGGGTCTGCACGTCCACCGCCACCAGGCCGTCGGCGCGTGGGTGCACGGCGGTGACGGTGTGTTCATTGCGCACGTCGGCCTGCGTCACGCGGCGGTACCAGCGCAGGTAGTCCATCCACTGCAGGCGCGGGATCTTGTCGAGCGCGGCCCAGGCCTCGCGGCCCCACTGGGCCTCGAACCAGGCGCGGAAGGTGAGCGAGGGCACGCCGAGCGCGGGGCCGGTGAGCTCCTTGGGCGAGCGCAGCGTGTCCATGCGCGCCGTGGTGGCCCAGGGGCCCTCGTAGTCGGCGGGCGCGCGGTCCAGCAGCACGGCGGCAATGCCCTGCTGCGCCAGCGCCATGCTGGCCGCCAGGCCTGCCTGGCCGGCGCCGATGATGAGCACGTCGGTGACGGGCTGCCCTTCATGGGTGCGTGGAGGCAGCCATGCGCGGGCACGCCAGTTGAGGGTGAGCAGGTCGTGCCGCAGGCGGTCTTCGAGGGCGGCCAGGCCGGCCACCCCCAGGGGAAGCGAAAAAGACATGGAGGATGTCGAAGAAAGCGTGGAGGGCGAAATCAGTCGATGCTGATTTTGGCGTCCTTCACCACCTGCGCCCACTTCGCGCGGTCCTTGTGGACCGTCTGGCGGAACTGCTCGGGCGTTTCGATGCGCACCGTGTTGCCCTGCGACTCGAAGCGCTGGCGCACGTCGGGCTGCTCCAGCACCTCGCGCAAGGCGGTGTTCAGCTTCTGGACCACGGCCGGGTCGGTGCCCTTGGGGGCGAAGATGCCGAACCAGATCGAGCTGTCAAAGCCCTTGGTGCCGGGCAGGCCGCTGGCGCCGATGGGCGGCACCTCCTTCACGGCCGCCACGGGCTTGGCCGTGGTCACCCCCAGCAGGCGCACCTTCCCGGTCTTGTAGTGCGGCAGCACGGTCTGCACCTGGTTCATGATGCAGCAGGTCTCTCCGCGCAGCACCGAGGTGATGGCCTCGGGCCCGCCCTTGTAGGGCACGTGCACCATGTTCAGGCCCAGGCGCGCATTCAGCTCGGCAAAGGCCATGTGCGTGCCCGTGCCGTTGCCGGTGGATGCGAAGTTGTACTTGCCCGGGTTGGCGCGCACGGTCTCGACGAACTCCTTGAGGTTCTTGGCGTCGATCACCGCGGGGTTGATGGTGAGCACGTTGGACACGTCGATCAGCGGGGCGACGGGCACGAAGTCGGCCTCCACGTCGAACGGCAGGTTCTTGTAGAGCGCTGCATTGCTGCCGTGCGTGGCGGCCGTACCGAAGGCCAGGGTGTAACCGTCGGCCTTGGCGCGGGCCACGTACTCACTGGCGATGTTGCCGGCCGCGCCGGACTTGTAGTCGATCACAACGGGCTGGCCGAGTTTCTGGCCCAGCGGCTCCTGCACCGCGCGCGCCACCACGTCCACGCCCGATCCGGCCGGAAAGCCCATGATCAGGGTGACGGGCTGCTTGGGCCAGTCCGTGGCCTGGGCGAGAGCGGATGTGACGGTCAGCAGCGTGGCCAGGGCGGCGGTGGCGTGGCGCAGGAGGGGCATGGCGAATTTCCTTGTGATGGGTCAGTGCAAGGCGGCGCCCTATCGTGTAGGCGCAGCCGAAACACACCCATTGTGGAGAAATTCACATGCGCACGCGCTATATGCATATGGACGGCCCGTCGCCGTCCCGGGCCATGCTGCGCGCGGACGACCGGCGCTCGGCCGTTCATCTCCGGTAGGGGTTGTCGGGCCGGCGGTCGTGGCGGTTGGGCACGCCGTCGCCATCGCGGTCCCAGCCGCCGCGCACGAAGCGCCATTGGTCACCGCGCTGCACCCAACGCGGCTGGCGGTAATGGTGGCCGTGGCGCACCTGCATCCACTGGCCGGGCACCCACACATGGCGGTGGCCGCGCCATTCCCAGTGGCCCTGCGACCAGACCATGCCGCGGCGCGGCGGGGGCACGCGCTCGTAGCGTGGAGGCGGTGGCGCGTGGTATTGCACCGCATAGGCGGGCGGTGCCGAGTAGTGGGGCGTGCCGGCCTGGATCACGACGGTGGCGTTGGTGGCCGCATGCGCGGCGCCTGCCAATGACAGCAGGGCGACGAGGCTGCCGGCTGCGGCAAGGGTGGTGGTGCGGACCATGGCGTTCTCCTTTGTTGTGGGATGCGGCGCGGGGCGCTGCGGGAGACTCCATGCTGCGGGCCGCATGTCAACGTTTCGGGCGCGTTGTTGCATCCCCGGCAAAGGTTTGTGAGCAGGTGTGACGACGGCCTTTCGGCGGGCAGGACTCAGGTGCTGGTAGGGCTGCAGCCCTTGTCAGAGAAGCGCCACAAGCTCCTTTTTCAATAGTGAGAGAGGCGCGACCAGTGCGTGGCGAGGCGCCGCGGTGCTTGGCGCACCGCCCGCCACGCCACGATTGCTTGCATGTACCGTGGGATTGACCCCTCTGGGGCCGCCCCCCAAGATCAAACACCGCACACGGCTTGGAGAACTGGGGGGCTTGCATGGACACACCCAACTGGGCCCTGGTGGCCAATGGCTCGATGGCGCGCCTGCTGGAGCTTGACCCTGCGGCAGCCACGCACTGGACGGAAAGGCAATGCCTGACGCATCCGGCCGCCCGCCTGCATGGCAGTGCGGCGGGGCATGAGCCGCCCGGACATTCGATCGCAGGACGCAGCGGTCTGGCGCCGCGCAGCGAGGCCGCCGCGCAGGAGCGGCGCACCTTCGCGCGCGAGGTGGCCCACGCGCTGCGCGAGGCCGTGTTCGCGTCCAACCCTTTCCTCGGCGAGCTGATGGAACAGCTGGATGGTGTCACCCACCAGCGGCTGGTGGCCAGCCATGCACAGGATCTGACGCAGCTGAGCTTGCAGGAGTTGGCGCGGTATTTGCAGGCGGAACGCGGCGGCTGACACGGCCCCGGTGTGAGGACCGACCATGCGCGCCATGGTGCTGGACGGGCCCGGCCAGCCGCTGCGGCTGGCGGAGTTGCCGTGCCCCGTTCCGCAGGCAGGCCAGTTGCTGCTGGCGGTGCAAGCCTGCGGCGTGTGCCGCACGGACCTCCACCTGCGTGACGGCGAGCTGCCGGATGCGGTGTGGCCCCTTGTGCCGGGGCATGAGATCGTGGCCCGTGTCGCCGGCCTGGGGCCGGGCGTGCGGGGCTGGCGGCGGGGACAGCGGGTAGGCGTTCCTTGGCTGGGGTGGACCTGCGGGCACTGCCGGTTCTGCACCAGTGGGCGCGAGAACCTGTGCGTGCAGGCGTGTGGGGGCGACGGATGGTCCAGTGTGGGCACCGCGAAGGGGGAAGTCAATGGCAGGCCGACGGCGTCGGGTTTTGGGTGTTTTAAGGCGCTGGCATCCGTCCATCAAGCGCCATAAGCTATTAATATAGGAGCATCACGGCCTTGCGGTGCGGCGCATCTGGGCAAAGGCCTCGAACTCCCAGCTGCGCATGGCCAGCAGCAGGGTGTAGCCCTCGCGCTCACGCTCGGGCAGGCGCTGGTCGGCCAGGTGCTGCTGCGCGAAATCCTGCGCCACGCGTTGCAGCCGCTCGGTGAACGCGGGCGCCAGGCTGCGTGCGATGGAGCCGTGCACCAGCAGCACGCCCTCGCCCGGCGCGTCGAAGCCGCCGTTGAAGTAGTCCAGCAGTGCATGGTCGCGGAAGTAGTGCATCACCGGCCCGTGCGGGCGCCAGCGGAAGGTCTTGGCAAGCTTCAGGCGGTAGCGGTTGAGCGGGCGCAACTCGATGATGCCGATGCGGTCGAGCTGCGCCAGGTACTGGATGCCCTCGGCCTCGCTCAGCCGGTAGGTGGTGGTGATCTGCTCCAGCGTCCACTGGCTCAGCACGCAGATCGCCATCAGCAGCAGCTTCTTGTCGGCCACCACGGCCTTTTCCTGCTCCTGCGTCAGCTCGCTCAGCAGCGGCTGGCTGTCCGCCACGCGCCGCGCCAGGTCGGCAAAGTCCAGCCGCAGCACGCGGCAGATGGCGTCGATGCGCGACAGCGGCATGTCGCCCTTGGCCAGCATGCGCTTGACGCTGGACTCGGCCATGCCCAGCGCCTGCGCCAGGCCGGCATAGGTCATCTGGGCGGACTTGAGTTCCTTCTTCAGGGCGATCACGAGGTCGGCGGTGGTGCTCATGGGGCGTGGAACGTAAAAAGTATCGAATGGCGATACCCTAAGTGTGATCCAAGCCACAAAGGCCCACAAGCGGCTGGCCTGTGCGGGCTTTGTGCGCACAATGCGCGGCACCTTCACACCCCAGCACACCGCATATGAGCGCGCAGCACCCCGTGACCTTGTCGCCCACCGCCCAGCCTGCCGAGGCGGCGCACCCCAACCAGTTCGCGCTGCTGCGTCAGCGCCGCTTCGCGCCGTTCTTCTGGACGCAGTTCGCTGGCGCGGCCAATGACAACCTGTTCAAGTTCGCCTTCACGGTGATGGTGACCTACCAGCTCAGCGTGTCGTGGATGCCGCCGGCGCTGGCGGGACTGGTGATCGGCGCGCTGTTCATCCTGCCGTTCCTGCTGTTCTCGGCCACGGCGGGGCAGCTCACGGACAAGTACGAGAAGACGCGCATCATCCGCTTCGTGAAGAACCTGGAGATCGCCATCATGCTGGTGGCGGGCGCGGGTTTCGTGGCCGGCAGCGCGGCCATCCTGCTGGGCTGCGTGTTCCTGATGGGGCTGCATTCCACGCTGTTCGGCCCCGTGAAGTTCGCCTATCTGCCGCAGGCCTTGAACGAGCGCGAGCTGACGGGCGGCAACGGCATGGTGGAGATGGGCACCTTCGTCGCCATCCTGCTGGGCAACGTCGCGGGCGGCCTGCTGGTGGCGCTGCCGGCCATCGGCCACACCACGGTGGCGGTGGCCTGTCTGGCGCTGGCTTTGCTGGGCCGCCTGGTGGCGCAGTTCATTCCGCCGGCCCCGGCCACCGACCCGGGCCTGACGGTGAACTGGAACCCGGTCAGCGAGACATGGCGCAACCTGAAGCTGGCGCACGGCAACACCGTGGTGTTCCGCTCGCTGCTGGGCATCTCGTGGATGTGGTTCTTCGGCGCGGTGTTCCTGTCGCAGTTCCCCAGCTTCGCCAAGGACGTGCTGCATGGCAACGAACAGGTGGCGTCGCTGCTGCTGGTGGTGTTCTCGGTGGGCATCGGCATCGGCTCGCTGCTGTGCGAGGTGCTCTCGCGCCGGCATGTGGAGATCGGCCTGGTGCCGCTGGGCGCCATCGGCATGAGCGTGTTCGCCATCGACCTGTACTTCGCCTCGCGGGCCCTGCCGCCGTCGGAGGTGCTCACCCTGGCGGCCTTCGCGGCGCAGCCCGCGCACTGGCGCGTGATGGCCGACCTGCTGCTGCTGTCGCTGTTCGCGGGCCTGTACAGCGTGCCCATGTACGCGTTGATCCAGATGCGCAGCCAGCCCACGCACCGCGCGCGCATCATCGCCGCCAACAACATCCTCAACGCGCTGTTCATGATCGCCAGTGCCGTGCTCGCGGGGGCGCTGCTGTCGGCGGGCTTCACGGTGCCGCAGATCTTCCTGTTCACCGGCATCGCCAATGCGGTGGTGGCGTTCTACATCTTCCTGCTGGTGCCCGAGTACCTGCTGCGCTTCGTGGCCTGGGTGCTGTCGCGCTGCATCTACCGTTTCAAGGTGCGCGGCGACGAGCACATTCCCACGGAGGGCGCGGCCATCCTGGCCTGCAACCATGTGAGCTTTGTCGATGCCGTGCTGCTGATGGCGGCCAGCCCGCGCCCCATCTACTTCATCATGGACCACCGCATCTTCCGCATCCCGGTGCTGGGTGCGCTGTTCCGCCTGGCCAAGGCCATTCCCGTCGCGCCGCAAAAGGACGATGCCGCCACCTACGAAGCCGCGTTCGAGCGCGCGGCCCAGGTGCTGAAGGACGGCGACCTGCTCGCCATCTTCCCCGAGGGCGGCATCACGCGCGACGGGCAACTGCAGGCGTTCAAGGGCGGCATCATGAAGATCATCGAACGCGCGCAGGCCGACGGCGTGCAGGCGCCGGTGGTGCCCATGGCGCTGACCAACCTGTGGGGCTCGTTCTTCAGCCGCATTGAGCAGGGCGGCGCCATGGTGCGGCCGTTCCGCCGAGGCATGTTCAACCGCGTGGGGCTGAACGTGGGCGCACCGCTGCCGGCTGCCGAGGTGCAGCCAGCCCTGCTGCGTGAGCGGGTGGCGGGGCTGCTTCAGATCAGCGCCTGAGCCAGCAGGCGCCCCAGGGCCTGCGCATTCGCTGCGGCTTCAGCCGTTGCGAAAAAGAAAGCTGTACGCGTTCAGGGCCGGCACGCCGCCCAGATGCGCGTACAGCACCTTCGATCCGGCCGGGAATTCGCCATTGCGCACCCGCTCGATCATGCCGTGCATGGACTTGCCCTCGTACACCGGGTCCGTGAGCATGCCCTCCTGGCGCGCACACAGGCGGATGGCCTCCAGCGTGCCTTCATTGGGCAGGCCGTATTCCGGGCCGCCGTAGCGCGTGTCAAGCACCACATCCTCGGCGGTGATGTCTTGGCCCAGCTCCACCAGATCGGCGGTGCTCTGCGCGATGCGCAGGATCTGCGCGTGGGTCTTCTCGGGCGTGGCCGATGCGTCAATGCCGATCACCCGGCGCGCGCGCCCGTCGGCGGCAAAGCCCACCACCATGCCCGCCTGCGTGCTGCCCGTGACCGAGCACACGACGATGTAGTCAAACCGAAAGCCCAGCTCTTTTTCCTGCTGGCGCACTTCCTCGGCAAAGCCGACGAAGCCCAGGCCGCCATAAGGGTGCTCGGAGCAGCCAGCAGGAATGGGAAAGGGCTTGCCGCCGGCCTGCTTCACGTCCGCCATGGCCTGCTCCCAGCTCGGGCGGATGCCAATGTCGAAGCCCGCCGCGTCCAGGCGCACGTCGGCGCCCAGGATGCGGCTCATCTCGATGTTGCCCACGCGGTCGTACACCGCATCGGAGTAGTTGACCCAGTTCTCCTGCACCAGCACGCACCTGAGCCCCAAATGCGCGGCCACGGCGGCCACCTGGCGCGTTTGGTTGGACTGGATGCCGCCGATGGACACCAGCGTGTCGTAGCCGCCGGCAATCGCCTCGGGGATCAGGTACTCCAACTTGCGCGTCTTGTTGCCGCCGAAGGCCAGGCCCGAGTTGCAGTCCTCGCGCTTGGCGTAGAGCTCCACCTTGCCGCCCAGGTGCTGCGACAGGCGCTTGAGCGGCTGGATGGGCGTGGGGCCGAAGGTCAGGGGATGGCGGGGGAATTTCTGCAGGTTCATGGCGGTGTTCCGGTCGATGGGGAAGGTGCCTTGCATCGTAGGAAAACCGCGCATTAACAGGGTTGTGAAATAAGATGATCTCAAGAATCAAAAAAAGTACTCATCGCCAAGGAGCAGTATTTCATTTCTCCAATCAAGCCATGGCCGCAATAAAAAAACGAAACATGAATGCCGCGGTAGAGGGCGCTGAGGTGGACCGCACCGACCGCGCCATCCTGCGCCTGCTGCAGCGCGACGCGTCGCTGTCCAACGTGGCCCTGGCGGCCAAGGTGCACCTGAGCCCGCCGGCCTGCCTGCGCCGCGTGGAGCGGCTCAAGCGGCTGGGCTTCATCGATGGCGTGGTGGCGCGGCTGAACCCGCAGGCGGTGGGTGCGGGCATGCTGGTGATGATCGGCGTGGTGCTGGACCGCTCCACGCCCGAGTCGTTCTCGGCCTTCGAGAAGGCGGCGGCCAAGATCTCGGGCTGCATGGAATGCCACGTGGTCACGGGCGAGTTCGACTACTTCATGCTGATCCGCACGCGCGACAGCGAGAGCTTCAACCGCCTGCATGCCGAGCAGCTGCTGTACCTGCCGGGCGTGCGGCAGGTGCGCTCGTTCATGGTGCTGCGCAACGTGCTGTCCACCACCGAGCTGCCGCTGGCGATCTGAATGCGGTATCGCATGGCGATACTTTTCGCCGCTGGATAGGTTACTGCGTCGGAATATCGGCTGCTTTGGCGCCGCGCGGCCGCAGCATCCGCCCCGTGTTCAACCAACGCCTGCGGGCACCGACCACCATGCATTCCTCTACCCCCACCCTCCAGCGCGACACGCGGGCCTGGCAGTTCCAGGTGTGGGCCTCGTTCGGCATCGCCGTGTTCCTGTGCGCCACCGGCCTGGCCTGGCTGCCGGGCGAGCGGCTGGAGGTGGCCTTCATGCTCATGGGCTACGTGTTCTGCCTGTCGGCGGCCTTCATGCTGGCCAAGTTCGTGCGCGACAACCAGGGCGTGCGCCGCGGCGCCGGCCAGGGCGGTGGCGACACCCCGCTGTGGAAGCTCGTCGTCTGGGGCGGCTTTGCCGTGGCCATGGGGCTCACCGGCTGGGGGCTGTGGGGCATGGCGATCAGCGCCACCTACAAGGCCTTTTTGGGCGTGAGCTGGCTGTACCTCATCACCTGCGCGTTCACGCTGGCCAAGATGCTGCGCGACCGCCACGAGGCGGATCTGGCCGACGCCCGCCTGCGCAGCCGCCTGCAGGCCCGCACCGAGGCTGCTGAATGATGCCCGCCGCGCAGGAGACCCACATGCCAACCCTTTTTCGCAAGACCTTCGCCCCCGCGCTGCTGGTGCTGGGCCTGCTGTGCGGCGCGGCGCTGCCAGCGCGGGCGCACAGCGAGGCCTCTGCAGCGCTGTCGCTGATGCCGGTGGCCTCCGTGGTCGTGGCCGCGGGCGGGGCGTCCGCGGCGGCGGGCGCCGTGGTGGCCCTGCCGGCGGCCCTGTCGGTGGGCGGCGCGGTGCTCACGGTGAAGGCCGTGCAGGCCTCGGCCACGGGCACGGTGTACCTGCTGGAGCGTGCATCGGACGGCGCCCAGGCCAGCGTGGAGGTCTCGGGCCGCGCCGCCGGTGCCGCCAGTGGTGCCGTGGGCACGGTGCTCACCTGCACCGTGATCGGCACGGGCGTGATCCTGTCGGCCGCGGGCGAGGTGCTGGCCTTCGTGCCCAACGCGCTGGGCCGCGCCCTGCTGCACAACGAAAGGCTCTGACCATGCGCACCCTGCACTGGATCGCGGCCGCCGCCCTGGCACTGGCGGGCGTGGCGGCGCATGCGGGCCGCTCCTGCGAGCCGCGCCAGCCCACGGCGCAGACCATCGCACAGGGCATGCAGCTGGCGCAGCAGACGGCCCAGGCGCTGGACGCCAGCGGCGCCCGCGTGGTGGTGCTGGCGCGCGCGGGGCAGGACTTGTCTCGCTACGGCCTGCGCTACTCGCACCTGGGCTGGGCCTACAAGACGCCCGAGGGCCCGTGGCGCGTGGTGCACAAGCTCAACGACTGCGGCACCGCCGTGGCTGCCGTGTACCGCCAGGGGCTGGGCGAGTTCTTCCTGGACGACCTGTGGCGCCACGAGGCCGTGTGGGCCGTGCCCACGCCCGCCGTGCAGCAGGCGCTGCTGCCCGTGCTAGCCGACGGCGCGCGCGCCACGCGGCTGCACCAGCGTGCCTACAGCATGGTGAGCTATGCGTGGGGCACGACCTACCAGCAGTCCAACCAGTGGGCGCTGGAGACCCTGGCCCTGGCCATGGAGCCCGAGCGCGCCCACACCCGCGCGCAGGCCCAGGCCTGGCTGCGGCTGCAGGGCTACCAGCCCACGGTGCTGCGCATCGGGCCGCTCACGCGGCTGGGCGGGCGCATGACGGCGGCCAACGTCGCCTTCGACGACCATCCGCCCGCGCAGCGCTACGCCGACCGCATCGAGACCGTGACGGTGGACTCCGCCCTCGCATGGCTGCAGCATGCGCGGCTGGCGGGCGCCCCGCAGGTGCAGGTGCTGGGTCCGGAGAAGTTTTAAGCAAAAACGGGCTCCTGCGCTTATCCATCAAGCGCGAGCAGCTACTATTTCAATAGTAAACATCGTGAGGGATCACACATGAGCAAGGCATTGCGACTGTCGGAGAAATGGTTTCGCCGCGGCCTGTGGCTGGTGGCGCTGGTGTTCGCCAGCTTTCTGATCGGGCTGGGCGGCACCATCGTGGGCGACCTGCCCAAGGTGGAGGCGCCCCTGCAGCTGGACGACTTCCTGGACCGCAACGCCGCCCAGGCGCTGCGCGCCCAGGTGAAGGAAGCGCGCCAGGCCGAGCAGGAGGCCCAGACCGCGCTGGAGCAGGCCCGGCTGCAGCACGCCAAGGCGCGCAGCGAGACGCAGGCCGAGCGCGAGACCTTCAGCAACTGGCTGGCCGCACGCCGCGCCACCCAGCGCGCCGAGCACGACCCCGAGGTGATCGCGCGCACCCAGGCGCTGGACGCCCTCAAGGCCCAGGAGCGCCGGGCCCAGCAGGCCGTGCAGGCGCAGGACCAAGCCCTGCTGGACGCGCGCCAGGCAGCGCAGGCCGCGCAGCAGCGCCTGGGGCGCCTGGAGCAGGGCGGCTACGAGAAGATGGCCGCCGAGCGGCGCAAGGTGGAGCTGCGCGTGTTCCTCTACCGCCTGGCGCTCACGCTGCCGCTGCTGGTGGCGGCAGGCTGGCTGTTCGCCAAAAAGCGCAAGAGCACCTGGTGGCCGTTCGTGTGGGGCTTCATCTTCTTCGCGGTGTTCGCGTTCTTCGTGGAGCTGGTGCCCTACCTGCCCAGCTATGGCGGCTATGTGCGCTACGTGGTGGGCATCGTGGTCACGGCGCTGGTGGGGCGCTACGCCATCCTTGCGCTCAACCGCTACCTGGAACGCCAGAAACAGGCCGAGGCCCTGCCCGAGCAGGAGCGCCGCAAGGAGCTGGGCTACGACGTGGCCCTGGCGCGCCTGGCCAAGGGCGTGTGCCCGGGCTGCGAGCGGCTGGTGGACCTGAAGGACGGGGTGACCGACTACTGCCCGCACTGTGGCATTGGCCTGTTTGACCGCTGCGGTGCCTGCGGCACGCGCAAGAGCGCCTTCGCCCGTTTCTGCCATGCCTGCGGGGCCGGTGCAGCGCCGTCCGGGACGGCCTCGCCCGGTGTGGCCCCTGCGGGTGCGGTCCCCTCGGGCATGCCGCCCGCCGGCGTGGCCCCCACCGGTACGCCACCCCAGGGTGCGATGCCCGGCGCGGCAGGGAATCGCTAGGCGCAGGCCTGGTGCAGGTCCAGCGCGTTGGCAACTGCCGCGCCGCTGGCCGTGTTGTCGAAGATGCACCACACGCTGCGCGCCGCCAGGGTGGCGACCCGCAGCCGTGCTGCTAGCGCGTCGACCAGCGCCGCGTCATAGGCCGAGTAGTACACGCGCGGTGCGCCATGCAGCCGGCAGTAGACCAGGCCGGGCCAGCCGCCGGGCACCTCGCCGCCCGCGTGCAGCACCGGGTCGGCCAGCACGCGGCCGGCCTGCCAGGCGCGCAGCAGCGCGTCGCCCTCCGGCGTGAACCAGCTGGCGTGGCGCGGCTCCACGGCAACGCTGCCGTGGGGATGCCGTTCGCGCAGGCCGCGCAGGAACGCCTCGGCGACGGGCCGGTCGAGCCGCAGGCTGGGCGGCAATTGCACCAGCAGGCAGCCCAGGCGCTCCCCCAGCCCCTGCACCTGTTCCAGGAAAGCCTCCAGCAGCGCGTCCGTGCCCTTCAGGCGCGCCGTGTGCGTGATGCTGCGTGGCTGCTTGACGCTGAAGCGGAACGCTGGCGGCGTGGAAGCGGCCCAGCGCTCGTAGGTGCTGCGCTGGTGGGGGCGGTAGAACGATGAATTGATCTCCACGGCGGGCAGCCGGGCGGCGTAGCGCTCCAGATGCGAGCCTTCGGCCGGGAATCGGTGCCGACTGCCCTGCGGTACGTTCCACCCCGCGGTGCCGATGTGCAGTGGCGCGGCCGTCGACGGTCGGGTGTCCATCGCCCCAGCATAGGAAGGATGGCGCGGCGCCGCGCGCGGAATGCGCCGGCCCTCTCCGTCAGCCGCCGCCTACGCGGCGCTATACGCCGCGTGCGCGCTCGGCCTTGAAGCGCGCGCGGAATGCGCCGAACTGGCCGGCGTCCAGCGCCTCGCGCACCTCGCGCATCAGGTTCAGGTAGTAGTGCAGGTTGTGGATGGTGGTGAGCATGGGCCCCAGCATCTCGCCGCAGCGGTCCAGGTGGTGCAGGTAGGCGCGCGAGAAGCCGCCGCGGCCCCCGTCGTTCCAGCTCACGCCCTCGGTGCCTGCGCAGGCGTGGCAGGTGCAGCTTGGGTCCAGCGGCTGGTGGTCGGTCTTGTGGCGGGCGTTGCGGATCTTCAGGTCGCCATAGCGCGTGAACAGCGTGCCGTTGCGCGCATTGCGCGTGGGCATCACGCAGTCGAACATGTCCACGCCCTGGGCCACGCCCTCCACCAGGTCCTCCGGCGTGCCCACACCCATCAGGTAGCGCGGCTTGTGCGCGGGCAGGCGGTGGGGGGTGTGCGCCATGATGTCCAGCATCTCGTCCTTGGGCTCGCCCACGCTCACGCCGCCCACGGCGTAACCGGGGAAGTCCATCTCCACCAGGGCTTCGAGCGACTCCTGGCGCAGGTTCTTGTACATGCCGCCCTGCACGATGCCGAACAGCGCGTTGGGGTTGCCCAGGCGCTCGAATTCATTCTTGGAGCGCACCGCCCAGCGGCGGCTCATCTCCATGCTCTTGCGCGCCTCGGCCTCGGTGGTCTTGTGGCCGTTGGTCTCGTAGGGCGTGCACTCGTCCAGCTGCATCACGATGTCGCTGTTGAGCGTGGTCTGGATCTGCATGCTCACCTCGGGCGACATGAAGAGCTTGTCGCCGTTCACGGGTGACGCGAAATGCACGCCTTCTTCGGTGATCTTGCGCATGCTGCCCAGGCTCCAGACCTGGAACCCGCCCGAGTCCGTGAGGATGGGCTTGTCCCACTGCTCGAAGGCGTGCAGGCCGCCAAAGCTCTGCATCACGTCCAGGCCGGGCCGCATCCACAGGTGGAAGGTGTTGCCCAGGATGATCTGCGCGCCCATCTCGCGCAGGCTGCGCGGCATCACGCCCTTGACGGTGCCGTAGGTGCCCACGGGCATGAAGATGGGGGTCTGCACCACGCCGTGGTTGAGCGTGAGCGTGCCGCGGCGCGCGTGGCTGGAGGTGTCGGTGGCCAGGATTTCAAACTTGAGCATGGGCGCGATTGTCCCAGACTGCACCGGCGGGGATTGGTGCCCGTAGCGCCCCGCGCGGCCTACACTGACCCTATCGACACAGCATTGCAAGGAGGTGCCCCATGTTCCGAATCCTGATCGCCGTTGATGGCTCCGAACTCGCGCTCGACGCCGTGCGCCATGGCGTGGCCCTGGTGCGCCGCGGTGGCCTGCAGGCCACGCTGGTGCTGGGCCATGTGCAGGAAGAGGCCTCGCTGATCGAGCTGGCCACGCAGGGCGCGGACGCCGTGGCCGCCGCGAGCGTGGAGGCGGGCCAGCACCTGATGGCGTCGGCCGTGGCGATGGTGGAGGCCGCGGGCGTGCCGTATGAGACCGAGATCGGTCTGGGCCCCGTGGCGGCCACGCTGGTGGACATGGTGGAGCGCTGCGGCTGCGACGCGCTCATCATCGGCGCGCGCGGCCTGGGCGGGCTGCGCGGCACGCTGCTGGGCTCGGTGTCGCAGGCGCTGGTGCAGCAAAGTCCCGTGCCCGTCACCGTGGTCAAGCATGCGGAGCCGGAGGAGCTGCCCGAGGATGACGACCAGGACGACGACGTAGGTGCGCAGGACTGACACCAGAAACAACGGGTCCCGCGGGACCCGTTGTGCTATTGAATCAAGAGCTGCTGGCGCAGATGGGCAGGGCGTTCAGGCTGCTTTTTTCCATTGCTGCGCCGCGCGCTGCAGCTTGCCGTGCGGCAGGCTGGCCAGGCGCGTGAACATGCGCCGGCAGTAGCCGCTGATCCACAGGCATTTGTTGAGCTCGTCCACGGGCAGCGGACCGGAGACGACCACGATGTCGTTGGCCACGTCCGCCGCGCCTGCGGCGCGCAGGCGCCGGCGCGTGTGCGTGGCCCAGGACTGGATGCGTGCCGGGCTGCCGTGCTGGTGCACCTCGCCGGTGTGCAGGTCGAAGGCAATGGCCACGGTGTCGGTCTTGAGCTTGAAGCGACGCTCGCCCGTGACTGCGCTGGGCGTTTCGCGCATGTCGTACAGGTAGTAGCTGCCGGCCTTCAGCTGGTATTGCAGGTCCATGGTCGTCGTCCTCCGGGCTGCATTGTGCGGACGGCGCTGGCCGGTGATGGGGCGAATACCGCGCGAAAGCAGGCGCTTATTGCGCAGGGCGCGGGCCCGCCCCCGGCGGCGCCGGGGTGCGCCCGATTGTGTCGGCGCACCGCGGCGCCTTCAACCCGCCGGCCCGGTCAAAGGGTAACCGGTTGTGATCGGGCCGGCAGGCGCGCGTGGCGCGCCCGCCCATCCATTCGCGCTGTGGGGTTCAGAAATCCACCAGGCTCAGGCCCACGCTGAACACGGTGCGCTTGCGGTTGTAGTCGATCAGGCTGTCGCCGTAGCCCGTGAACAGCTGGGTGTGCAGGCGCAGGTTGGTGCGGTTGCCCACCAGGCTGGTTCCGAGGGTTTGCAGCCATTCCAGCCGTGCCGAGCCGCGCCCGGTCGCCCCCAGCGAATGCCGTGCGGTCAGCGCCAGGGTGTTGTCCTTGTCCACGTTCCAGGTCAGGCCCAGCTCGGCCCGGCCCACGTAGTTGCTGATGCCGGGGTTGTCGTCGCTGTCCGCGCTCTCGTGCAGGCGCTTCCACAGGCGGCCGGTGACGGTCCAGCGGTTGTCCAGCTCCATGCCGGTCATCAGGTACACGCGGTTCCAGCTGCGCGACAGCGGCAGGCTCTGGCCGTTGGACTGGTGCACCAGGCCGATGCCGCTGTAGCGCCAGCGCCAGCCGAAGGGCAGCTTGGCGTCGGTGGGGTACACGTACATGATCTCGGGCTCGTGGTCCGTGTTGCGGAACGGCCGCGAGATGCCCGGCGAGAACAGCTGCCAGTACGACTGCTGCGTGTAGCCCGCCCACAGCGAGTCGCGCAGCGTGGGGTGGCCGCGCGTGAGCAGGCCCTGCGCGAGCTTGGTACGCACCGACAGCTGCACGCGCATCTCGGTCTTGCGGTAGTCCACCTCGCTGGCGGCATTGTTGTCCGGGCTGCCCGAGGTGGGCAGGCGGTTGACGCTGGTGGCGCCCACGACGGACACGCTCATGGGCCGGTAGCCGCGAAAGCGGAACGCCCCGCAGTCGCTGCCCGTCTCCAGCTCCCAAAAGCGCGACAGGGTGCTGTACTGGCCGTCGCGGCAGCCGTCCACCTGCGCCACGTCGATGATGCGCGTGGCCGGCAGCGTGGCGTCCACCGGCGGGGGCGGCGCGTGCGTGGCGGCGGCGGGCTGGGCGCTGGCCGAAGCGGGCGGCGCCTGCCAACTCTGCTCGCCGGCCCACTGGTCAAAGCAGGCCAGGCGTGCCTGGCTGTCACCGGTGAGTGCGGCGCACTGGCGCCAGCCGGCCGCCCGGTTGACGGCGGGGACTGCGGCGGTTTGGGCCCAGCTGACCAGCGGCAGGGCCGTGCCCAGCAGCGCGGTGGCCAGGCCCAGGCGGGACAGGGGGTGTGAAGGCTGTGTCATGGTCGGATGATGCGCGTGGTCGGTGACGGCTGCCATGCAGGTCAGGGCCGGGAAGGGGCCTGCTTGCGCAGGGTGAAGGTGTAGGGCCGGTCGGCCTCGTCGGTCCATTCGCCGCGGATCTCGCGCGCGCAGCTGCCTTCGACGACGTCGCCGCTCCAGTTGCCGCTGACCCGCGTGCCGTCGCGCGACTCTTCCATGGTGAGCCGGCCCTGGTGCACGTCGCCCACCACCACCGAGGTGAAGCCCGGCCACTGGATGCGTCCCTTCACCGTGCCGTCCCATTCGGGGTGGGGGCCCAGTTCCAGCAGCACGGGCTCGGCCATGCCGTCCAGCCGCGCCTGCCAGCGGCCCACGAGTTCGGGCTGCTCCATCTGCGCGGCCGTGGGGCAGGCCGGGCGCGGAGGTTGAGAGGTTTTTTGGGCACAAGCGCTTGCCAGTAAAGCGCTAGTAGCTATCAAAAATATAGTTTTCAACATGTGTTCAGGGTGTGGCGGGGCTGGGGGCGGCCTGGGCCTTGCGCGCAAATTCCTCGCGCAACTGGCGCAACTTGTCGCGTGGGTTCTCGCGCGCCGTGGCGGCGTCCAGTTTCATCTCGGCAATGAAGCGGCTGGGCTGGCAGGCCACCATCTCGCGCCCCTTCTTGCGCTTCTTGGTCCAGCTCACGGCCAGCGTGCGCTGGGCGCGGGTGATGCCCACGTACATCAGGCGGCGCTCCTCCTGCAGGCGCTGCAGGGTGTCGTCACTCACCTTCTGCTGGCGGCCATCGTCATCGTCCAGCTTGAAGGGCAGCATGCCCTCGGTCACGCCGGCCAGGATCACGTGCGGCCACTCCAGTCCCTTGCTGGCATGCAGCGTGGACAGCACCACCATGTCCTGCTCCTGTTCGCGCTCGGAGATGGTGGACAGCAGGGCGATGGTCTGCGCCACCTCCAGCAGGCTCTTGGTCGTGGCCTGCACCGTCGTGCCCGCGGTGTCGTCGATCTGGCCGCCCGCGCGCTGCGCCATCCAGTCGCAGAACTCCAGCACGTTGCTCCAGCGCGCTGCGGCCACCTTTTCGCTGTCCTCGCTGTCGTACAGGTGTTGTTCGTAGCCCATGTCCTTGAGCCAGTCGGCCAGGAAGGCACGCGCGGCTTCGTGGCCGTGCGTGTGGCGTGCGCGGTGCTCCAGGTCGTTGACGGTGCGGCCGAACTCCAGCAGGCCTTCCAGGCCCCGCTTGGGGATCACGGCGGGCAGCATGGCGTTGAACAGCGCGCCGAACATGCTTTGCTTGTGCTGCGTGGCGAACTCGCCCAGCGCCGCCAGCGTGGTGTGGCCCACGCCGCGCCGCGGGCTGGTGACGGCGCGCAGAAAGGCCGGGTCGTCGTCGTTGTTGATCCACAGGCGGAACCACGCGCACAGGTCCTTGATCTCGGCGCGGTCGAAGAAGCTGGTGCCGCCCGAGACCTTGTAGGGGATGTTGGCCTTGCGCAGGGCCTTCTCGAACGGCTTGGCCTGGTGGTTGGCGCGGTAGAGGATGGCGAAGTTCTTCCACGCCGGCGGTGGATTGCTGGCTGCCCGCAGGCCCTGGATGCGCGCCACGGCGCGCTCGGCCTCGTGCTCCTCGTTGTCGCAATCGACCACGCGCACGGGCTCGCCCTCGCCCAGCTCGCTGAACAGCGTCTTGGGAAACAGCTTGGGATTGGGCTGGATGACGTGGTTGGCCGCGCGCAGGATGGCGCTGGTCGAGCGGTAGTTCTGCTCCAGCTTGATGACGTTGAGCTGCGGGAAGTCCTGCGGCAGCTTCTTCAGGTTGTCCAGCGTGGCGCCGCGCCAGCCGTAGATGCTCTGGTCGTCGTCGCCCACGGCGGTGAAGCGCGCGCGCTCGCCCACCAGGTATTTCAGTAGCTCGTACTGCGTGGCGTTGGTGTCCTGGTATTCGTCCACCAGCACGTGGCCCAAGAGGCGCTGCCACTTCTCGCGCACCTCGGGGTGGTGGCGCAAGAGGCGCATGGGCATGCCGATCAGGTCGTCGAAATCCACGCTCTGGTAGGCCGTCAGGCGCTCCTCGTAGCGCTGCATGATCAGGGCGATGCTGCGCTCATGGTCATCCTGGGCCATGGCGAGCGCCTTGCGCGCGTCCCAGCCCTGGTTCTTCCAGTTGCTGATGGTCCATTGCCACTGGCGCGCGGTGGCCAGGTCGGTGGTGCCGCCCGCGCAGTCCTTGAGGATGCCCGTCACGTCGTCCTGGTCCAGGATGCTGAACGAGGGCTTGAGGCCCAGCACATGGCCGTCCTCGCGCACCATGCGCACACCCAGGGCGTGGAAGGTGCACACCAGCACGTCCTTGGCCTGGCGGCCGATCAGGCCGGCGGCGCGCTCGCGCATCTCGGCCGCGGCCTTGTTGGTGAAGGTGATGGCAGCGATGCGCCGGGGCGCCAGGCCCGTCTCGATCAGCCGCGCGATCTTGTGCGTGATCACCCGCGTCTTGCCCGAGCCCGCGCCTGCCAGCACCAGGCACGGGCCCTCGGTGTAGTGCACTGCCTGCAACTGAGCAAGATTGAGACCGGACATGGATGCAGCGGGAGGAACGGGGCGCGCCTGCGCCACGGGTTGCGGCGGGCGGCGGGTGAGAGGGAGAACAGCGGGTGTGCATGATAGCGGCGTGCGCGCACCAGGGTGATTGCCCGGGGTGGCACGCCCGGTGACAAGGCGTTTCAGCGCGCGGCGGCGCTGCGACAATCGCGCCCGTGCTGTCCGTCCTGCTGATCACCTTCCCCTTCTTCGCCCTCGTACTGTGCGGCTACCTGGCCACGCGGGCCGGGGCGCTGCCGGTGTCCGCCATCGGGGGGCTGAACAGCTTCGTGCTGTATTTCGCGCTGCCATGCATGCTGTACCGCTTCGGCGCCAGCACGCCCATCGCACAGCTGCTGGACCCGGCCGTCGCCGGGCTGTACCTGCTGTGTGCGCTGCTCATGGTGGGCGGCACGGTGGCCCTCACGCTGCGGCGCCGGGGGTGGAACGATGCGGCCTTCGGCGCGCTGGTGGCTGCCTTTCCCAACACCGGCTTCATGGGTGTTCCGCTGCTGGTGGCGTTGCTGGGCGAGGCCAGTGCCGGCACCGTGATCGTGGTGCTGGCGGTGGACCTGGTGATCACCAGCTCGGCGTGCATCGCGCTGTCGCGCCTGGATGGCGCGGGTGCGCACGGCGTGGCCGTGGCGCTGCGCAACGCGCTGCGCGGCATGGCCACCAACCCCATGCCCTGGTCCATCGTGCTGGGCGGCGTGGCGTCGGTCCTGCAGTGGCAGCCGCCGGGCCCCGTGGATCAGACCCTGGCCATGCTGGCGGGCGCGGCATCGCCGGTGGCGCTGTTCACCATTGGCGCGGTGCTGGCGCGCTCGCAGATGAACCAGCAGGAATACGTGCCACCGGGCCAGTACGTGCCGATCGCGCTGGCCAAGCTCGTCGTGCACCCGCTGCTGGTGTGGTGCGTGGGACGTGCGGCGATGGCGCTGGGGGTGGATCTGTCGCCGTTCACGCTCACGGTGATGGTGCTGCTGGCCGCGCTGCCCAGCGCGAGCAACGTGGCGCTGCTGGTGGAGCGCTTCGGGGCCCACGGCGGGCGCGTGGCGCGCATCATCCTGGTGAGTACGGCGCTGGCGTTCGTCAGCTTTTCGGCTGCCGTTGCGCTTTTGACTTGACCTGTTTACTTCTGTTTTGATAGCTATAAGCGCTTACGGCATAAGCGTTGAGTGGCAAAAAATCGAGAAATCTTCTCAGCAGGCCTGGCGCACCGATTGGACGAGGGCGTCCCGCACGTAGTGCATCCCGACCATCGCCCCTGCCCAGAGCAGGCCTTCGACACAAAGCTGGAGCCGGAACGCCTGCCGGTACATCCGCGTGGTCACGGTATGCAGCGCTTTGGCCACGATGGGCAGGGGCGCGACGAGCGATATGGCGTAAACGGCGGCCTTCCAGCCCTGCAGGTACGTGCCGAAGGGCTTCGACCCGTGGCACAGGAGGATGGCTCCTTGGCCTTGCCAGTCGCCGTACGCCTGCCAAAGCCCCATCACGTTGAGAAAGGTGAAAAACGCCATCGCCACCAACCAGATAGAGGCCAGGTTGCCGTCCACCACGTTCCAACTCGGGGCATCGGCGCGTTCCGCTTTCTGCTGCGGGTTCTCCTTACGGCGCGCGCCTTCAGTGCGGATCACCTCTTCGGCAGCGTCCACGGCCAGGTCCAGCCACTGGCGCCACGTGCGCACGCGGGGCTGTTCGCCCAGCGCTGCGGCATAGACGCAGGCGTCGTCCACGCACACCTGCTTGTCAGGGGTGATGCGGTCGGCTGGCAAATACCAGTCCTTGGACTTGCGCGGCAGCCGTACCACGAAGACGGTGGTGGTCATGATCGTTTGCCGAAAGCCCGTGGGGCGATGTAGCAGCTCGATGGCCATCCAGTCGAATCCTCGATGCCGGCCCTTCACGATCCACTGCGGGCCCACCACAACTAGGCCCAGCCGTTGCCAGAGCGGGTCTGAAAAGCTCTCGAGTAGACCGCGCGGCGGCTTCTCCTTGAAAGCCATTCACAAGTCCTCCAGGTCGGCGTCGTCCTGCGCCGCGCGCCTGATCTGAATCCCCACCGTGACGGCCGTGACCGCGCAGATCAGCAGGTTCCAGGGGCCGGGCACGCCGAAGATGGCCGTACCCACTACGGCAACGCCCACAACGACCGCCATGCGCAGGAAACCGTAGTCTTCGCAAAATCGGAGGGTGTGCGCCAGCGCAAGGTAGATCAGGATCAGCATCACCGGCCAGAAAAACAGGCTGGCGATCATCAGTGCCATCAGGCCCGTGCCGTCGGTTTCTGCGAACCAGGCTGCCCAGACCCAGTTGGTGACCAGCGTGGCCACGGTCAGTGCGACGGTGCTCCAAAGCGGAGGCAGAATGTCTTGGTAGCGGTTCATTCGGTGAGTTGTCCCGAGTATGCCGGTGGGCGGTGCTGCGCAGTGTGGGCAGCGCGGGCGAGTATGGCGAGCGGTTTCCCAGCCCAGCCTGCCAGCGGCTACTCCCGGTAGCGCGGGGCGATACCGCGAGCCATGCGCGCCTGCATGGCGCAAAAAATGCTATTAGGAGGATAGCTGTAAGCGCTGGTTGAAAAGTGCTGGCAGCACCTTTGCCGTAGTTGCACCACGCGGGATTTCCTTCAGATCGCCTGCGGGTCCACGTCCACCAGCCAGCGCACCAGGCCGCGGTGGCGCGGGCGCTCGGCATGCAGCAGCGGCTGCCATGCAGCCAGAAAGCGCTGCAGCGCGCCGCGCTGGGGACTTTCCAGCAGCATCTGCGCGCGCTCCACATTGGCCACGCGCTGGATGGCGAGCGGCACCGGCGGGAACAGGAAGACCTGGTCCAGCCCCGGCAGCCCGGCGGCGCGCGCGGCGTCGCTGGCGGCCTGCAGGAAGGCCTGGGCCGCCTCCTGCGTGCGGGCGTCCGCGCGCACCAGCGCCTGATAGGCGAAGGGCGGCATGCCGGCTTCCTGGCGCTCGGCCAGCTGGCGCGCGGCGAAGGCCGGGTAGTCGTGGCGGCGCAGCGCGGCATAGACGGCGTGGTCGGGGTGCCAGGTCTGGATCCACATCTCGGGCGGGCTGCCTTGCGCGGCCACATAGCGCGCATCGCGCCCCGCGCGGCCCGCGGCCTGCATCAGCAGGGCGAACATGCGCTCGGGCGCGCGGAAGTCGCTGCTGAAGAGCGCTCCGTCGGGCTGCACGGCCGCCACCAGGGTGATGCGCCGAAAGTCATGCCCCTTGGCCACCATCTGCGTGCCGACCAGCACGTCCACCTCGCCGCTGTGCACCTGGGCCAGTTGCTCCTCCAGCGCCCCCTTGGCGCGGGTGGTGTCGGCGTCGATGCGTGCCACGCGCGCGGCGCGGCGGTCCGGGGTGATCACGTTGCGCAGCAGGGCGGCCAGTTGCTCTTCCAGCTGCTCGGTGCCCCGGCCCAGGGGCAGGATGTCCGGGTTGCCGCAGCTGGGGCAGGCCCGCGGCACGCGTTGCGTAAAGCCACAGTGGTGGCAGCGCAGCGTGCGGTCGCTCTTGTGGAACACCTGGTGGGCGCTGCAGTGCGGGCAGTCGCTCTTCCAGCTGCAGTCATGGCAGTGCAGCACGGGTGCAAAGCCGCGGCGGTTGAGCAGCACCAGGCATTGCTCCCCGCGTTGCACCCGTTCGGTGATGGCGGCCAGCAGCGGGGGCGAGAACACGCCACCCGCCCCCGAACTGCGCGGCTGTTGTCCCATGTCCACCAGGCGCACGCGCGGCAGCTCGCCTGTGCCGGCGCCGTCCCCTGAGCCGATACGGCTGGGCATGTGCAGGCGCAGATAACGGCCCGGGCCCCCCTCGCTGGCCGGGGTGCTGGCATGCCAGCTCTCCAGCGACGGGGTGGCGCTGCCCAGGATCACCTTGGCGCCCTGCTCGCGTCCGCGCCACAGCGCCAGGTCGCGCGCGGAGTAGCGCGCGCCCTCCTGCTGCTTGTAGCTGGCGTCATGCTCCTCGTCCACCACGACCAGTGCCAGCCCCGGCAGGCTGGCGAACACCGCCATGCGCGTGCCGAGCACGATGCGCGCAGCGCCCGTATGCGCGGCGAGCCAGCTCTTCAGGCGCTGTGCCGGCGTCATCCCGCTGTGCATGCTGACCACGGCCGCCTCGCCGTACAGGGGAGCGAAGCGCTCGCGAAAGCGCGCCTCCAGCTGCGGGGTGAGGTTGATCTCGGGCACCATCACCAGTGCCTGTGCGGCGGGATGGCCGGCCAGGGCGCGCTGCACGCAGTGCAGGTACACCTCGGTCTTGCCGCTGCCCGTGCTGCCGAACAACAGGAAGGGCCCGCGCTCTGCATCGATTTGGGCTGTAGCGCTTGCCTGTTCTGCGGTAAGTGCTATTGTTTTTGCAACTGCTTCGGACGGGTGCGCCGGCGGTGCGGGGCGGCGCAGGCGCCGCGCCAACTGCTCGGGCGTGAGGTCGCGCAGCTGTGGGGGCAGGGCGGCCAGCGCCACCTCGCCCACCGCGCGTTGGTAGTAGCGCGCGGCGAAGCTCACCAGACGGCGCCAGGCGGCGTCCAGCGGCGCCACGCCTTCGAGCACACCCGCCACCGTGCGCGGCACCATGCCCGGCGGTAGCGCCGCTAGCTCGGCGGGCGCGTCCCAGACCACGCCCAGCACCTCGCGCGCGCCCAGCGGGACGCGCACCAGTGTCCCGGCAGGCAGCGGGCGCGGGCTGGCATAGCTCAGCGGTTCGCCCACGCCACTGTGCGCCGGCGTGCTCACGGCCACGCAGAGCAGGCAGGCTGCGCTGTCATGCGGCGTGGTCGGGGACAGGGAGCGGTCAGGCATGGGCGGTGGGTGAAAAGGCGGGCGGCACCGGGGCGCGGCCCCGCATGATTCCACAAGCTTGCCCACTGCTATGAGAGATGCTGTGGATAACTTTGTTGAAAAGCAGCGTGCAACACGCCGCGGGGCGCGCTCCTGCTGGACTGCGCGCTAGCGGATTTGTAGACGGCGCGGTGCAAAAAAAGCTTATGAATCAACGTTCTTTGCTGCGCCGCAAAAAGTGCCGCAGCGGTTGTCGGGCGACGCTCTGCGCAGGGGGCCGCAGTTGCCAGCATGTGAACAACTGGCGCTGTCAATAGGGAAGAGCATCCCCCGGATGTGGTAGGCGCCGCAGCCACTGTGGGACTTTTCCTTCACTTCGTGCGGCAAGTGCTTGATTTTGCGAGGGAAACACAGGAAGTTCAGATTTTCTGTGGATAACTTTGTTGATATCCCGGCTGGGCCGCCCGAAAGCCCTTGTCTGGCCGTGGTTTGCTTAGGGTGCCCACAAAATCGGCAGGCGCAGGACCTTCATATGAATCAACCACTTACGAGGTTCGCCGTGATTTGTTGCCGGTTGTTGCGCTGCTCACTGCGGGCCGCGCGGCACGCCGGATGCGGCTGCCGCAGTGTGAATAAGTCATGCCGGCGCCGCAGCCTTGGTAAGTAGGCATTCACCGCTGCCGCAGGCTGCGTGAATAGCCATGCACAGCTTCCACCAGCGCGGCCACGTGTTCGGGCGGGGTGAACTGGCTGATGCCGTGGCCCAGGTTGAAGATGTGCGTGGGACCGGTGGTGGTCTTGTCAGTGTGCGGCGTGCCGAAGCTGTCGAGCACGGCGCGCACCTGGGCTGCCACAGCCTCGGGCGGGGCGAACAGGACGTTCGGGTCGATGTTGCCCTGCAGCGCCTTGCCGGGGCCGCCCACCTGCCCGCCGACGATGGCGCGGGCCTTGCCCAGGTGGGCCGTCCAGTCCAGGCCCAGCACCTCGCAGTCGATGTCCTTCATGTCGTCGAGCCAGATGCCGCCGCCCTTGGTGAAGACGATGCGCGGCACATCCTGCCCGTCCACGCCCGTGCGCTTGAGCTGCGCCAGCACGCGCCGGGTGTATTCCAGGCTGAAGTCCTGGAAGCACCCGTCGGCCAGCACGCCGCCCCAGCTGTCGAAGACCATCACGGCCTGGGCGCCGGCGTCGATCTGGGCATTCAGGTAGGCGGCCACGGCGTCCGCGTTCACCGCCAGGATGCGGTGCATCAGGTCCGGGCGGCTGTACATCAGCGTCTTGACGAGGCGGTAGTCGTCGCTGCCCTTGCCCTCGACCATGTAGCAGGCCAGCGTCCAGGGGCTGCCCGAGAAGCCGATCAGCGGCACGCGGCCGTTCAGGGCCTTGCGGATGCTGGTGACGGCGTCGAACACGTAGCGCAGCTTGTCCAGGTCGGGCACGGCCAGCTCGGCCACGTCGGCTTCGCTCCGCACCGACTTGGCGAAGCGCGGGCCCTCGCCCTCGGCGAACGACAGGCCCAGGCCCATGGCGTCGGGCACGGTGAGGATGTCGCTGAACAGGATGGCGGCGTCGAGCGGGAAGCGCTCCAGCGGCTGCAGCGTCACCTCGGTGGCGTACTCCACGTTCGTGGCCAGGCCCATGAAGCTGCCGGCCTTGGCGCGCGTGGCCTTGTATTCGGGCAGGTAGCGGCCCGCCTGGCGCATTAGCCACAGGGGCGTGTAGTCGGTGGCCTGACGACGGCAGGCCCGCAGGAAGGTGTCGTTCTGGAGGGGGGCGAAGCTCATGCGCGCGATTGTCGCAGGCCGGCTCCCGCAGGCCTTGGGCAAGCCCCGCGGGCTTGCCTCAGATCAAGGAAAGGGGCGCTGCAGGACGATGCGCCGTCTCCTCAGACGGGGGAACGGGTGGGGGCCGGGTTCCACAGCGTCCCATCGGCTCCGGCCTCCAGCAGCCGGGTCAGCAGCGGGTGCATCACCTTGCGGGCGCTGTAGATCAGGTGGAACTGCTCATGCACCTCAGGGGTGGTGCCCACGGGCACGAGGCCATGGGTCTGCTCCAGGTGCGGGCCCAGGGTCTCGGGCGCGGGCATCACGCCCATGCCGGTGGCAGCGAAGGTGCTGAGCAGGGCGCTGTCCTCGAATTCCCCTGCAATGCGTGGGCGGATGCGCTCGCGTTCCAGCCAGTGGTCGATGCGCGCGCGCAGCGCGGCGTGCTCGGTGGGCAGCAGCACCGGCACGACCGCCAGGCTGCGCGGGAATGCGTGGCGCGCGGCCTGCGCCCACAGCGGCGGGGCATACCAGCCAATGGCGCTGGTGCCCAGCAACTGGCTGGTGGTGCGCAGCGCCGGGTTCGGCGGGGCGGGGCGGTCGGCCAGCACCGCGTGCAGCTTGTGCAGCGCCAGTTCGCCCAGCAGGGGCTGGAATTCCCCCTCGTGGCACAGCAGGCGCAGGTGGGGCTCGTCCAGCACGGGGGTGAGCAGCCGGTGCACCGCCAGTTTGGCAATGCCGTCGGAGATGCCCAGGTTCAGGCGCAATGTGGGGCCCGAGGCGGCCTCGCGCACGCGCTGGGGCAGCTGCTCGCCCAGCGCGAAGATGTGGTCGGCCTCGTGCAGCGCGGCCACGCCGGCCTCGGTCAGCATGAGGTTGCGGCCCTCGGCGCGCAGCAGGCTCACCCCCAGGGACTTCTCCAGCTCGCGCACCTGTGCGCTGATGGTCTGCACCGCCATGTCCAGCCGCTCGGCGGCCCGTGCCATGCCGCCCTCCTTGGCGACGACCCAGAAGTAGTACAGGTGGCGGTAGTTGAAGCTCTGGCTCATGGAGTTACTTCGTAAAAACCGAAGTAATAGTACCGATAAGGCAGGTTTTTTGGAATCCACGCGCCTCCTACATTGCACCCCTCGGGCGGTGGGCCCGTCAGTACAACCCCATTGGAGAAGGACGCATGGAAACGATAGGCACCTGGTGGATGTGGGCGGGCTTCGCCGCCTTTGTGGTCGTGGCGATCGCCGTGGACCTGCTGGTGATGGAGCGCCAGGGCGCGCACCGGGTGACGATGGGCGAGGCCGCGCGCTGGAGCCTGCTGTGGTTTGCGCTGGCGTTCGTGTTCGTGGGACTGCTGTGGTGGTACCTGGACGGCAGCCAGGGTCGCGACGTGGCCAACACGGTGTCGATGCAGTTCATCACCGGCTACCTCGTCGAAAAGAGCCTGTCGGTGGACAACATCTTCGTGTTCCTGATGCTGTTCAGCTACTTTGCCGTGCCGCCGCAGTACCAAAAGCGCGCCCTCATCATCGGCATCATCGGCGCCATCGTGCTGCGCACGCTGCTGATCCTGGCGGGCGCGTGGCTGCTGGCCACGTTCCACTGGCTGCTGTACGTTTTTGGGGCGTTCCTCGTGGTCACCGGCATCAAGATGTGGTTTGCGGCGGGGCAGGAGCCCGACATCGCGACCAACCCGGTGCTCAAGCTGCTGCGCCAGCGCATGCGCATCACCGACCGGTTCGACGGAGAGAAACTCTCCACCATGATCGACGGCGTCAAGCACTACACCCCGCTGTTCGTGGTGCTGGTGCTGATCGGCACCACCGACATCATCTTCGCGGTGGACAGCATCCCCGCCATCTTCGCCATCACCAGCGACCCGTTCATCGTGCTCACGGCCAACGTGTTCGCCATCCTGGGCCTGCGCGCGCTGTACTTCCTGCTGGCCGACCTGGCCAACCGGTTCCACCTGCTGGCCTATGGCCTGGCGCTGGTGCTGGTGTTCATCGGCACCAAGATGCTGCTGATCGACCTGGTGAAGATTCCCATCGGCTACGCGCTGCTGGTCACGGCGACGCTGATTGCCGGCTCCATCGTGCTGTCGCTGCGCGGCTCGGGGGGGAGCGCGGCGCGCCCCGCGCCCCCACTGCCGGGCAAGCGCTGACCTGCCCTGCGCGCCCCCGGTCGGGCGTGACCCTGGCCGTGGGTGGCCCGGTTCAGCGCGTGCGTGCCAGGGCCTGGTCGATGTCCCAGAGGATGTCGTCCAACTCCTCGATGCCCACGCTCAGGCGCACCATGTCCGCGCGCACGCCGGCGCGGGCCAGCTCCTCCTCGTTGAGCTGGCGGTGCGTGGTGGAGGCGGGATGGATCACCAGCGTCTTCGCGTCGCCGATGTTGGCCAGGTGGCTCAAGAACTCGCAGGCGTCGATGAACTGCTCGCCCGCCGCGGCGCCGCCCTTCACGCCGAAGGTGAGGATGCCCGAGGCGCCGGGGCTGCCATCCACCGCGCGGAACTGTTTTTGCGCCAGCGCGTAGTACGGCGAGTCCGGCAGGCCCGGGTAGTGGACCCAGGCCACCTGCGGGTGCTGCTGCAGGAACTGCGCCACGGCCAGCGCGTTGCGGCAGTGCTCGCGCATGCGCAGGTGCAGCGTCTCGGCGCCCTGCAGCAGCAGCCAGGCGTTCAGGGGCGAGAGCACGCCGCCGAAGGTGCGGTTGACCTCCATGCGCGCCTTCATGGTGTAGCCAAAATCGCCGAAGGTCTCGTAGAACTTCACGCCGTGGTAGGCGCGGCTGGGCTCCACCATCTCGGGGAATCGGCCGTTGTCCCAGGGGAATTGGCCACCCTCCACCACCACGCCACCCATGGTGGTGCCGTGGCCGCCGATGTACTTGGTGGCGCTGTGCACCACGATGTCGGCACCCAGGGCCAGCGGGTTGCACAGGTAGGGGCTGGCCACGGTGTTGTCGATGACCAGCGGCACGCCGTGGGCGTGGGCCACCTCCGCAATCGCCGCGATGTCCAGCACGTTGACCAGCGGGTTGCCGATGGTCTCGCCGTACACGGCGCGCGTGTTCGGACGCATGGCGCGGGTGAAGTTTTCGGGGTCGGACGGGTCGACGAAGGTCGTCTCGATGCCCAGGCGGCTGAAGCCCACACCCAGCTGCCCCACCGTGCCGCCATAGAGCGTGCTGGCGGCCACGATGTGGTCGCTGGCCTTCAGGATGGCCAGCAGCGCCGCCATCTGCGCAGCCATGCCGCTGGCGCAGGCGAGGGCCGCGCGGCCACCCTCCAGGCTGGCCATGCGCTCCTCGAACACAGCGACCGTGGGGTTGCTGATGCGGCTGTAGACGTTGCCGAAGGTCTGCAGGTTGAACAGGCTGCTGGCGTGCTCGGCGTCGTCGAAGACGAAGCTCGTGGTCTGGTGGATGGGCGTGGCGCGCGCGCCGGTCACGGGGTCGGGCTGGGCGCCGGCGTGGATGGCGCGCGTGCCGAAGCCGAAGGCACGGTCGGCTCCAGAGCCGGGTGGGGTGGATGCGGTCATGGTGTTATGGGTTAAATAGGCCTCTAGCGCTTATCCATCAAGCGCTAGTAGCTATCAATATGGGAGCTTGCGCAGGCGCTTGGACGAGATCACCTGGGTGTTCACGCCCATCCAGCCCAGGCCGCCGAACAGGCGTGCGTGCTCGATCTTCACGCAGCGGTTCTGGATCACGCGCAGGCCCGCGGCCTCGGCCTGTGCGCCGGCGGCCTCGTTGAACACGCCCAGCTGCAGCCACAGGCATTGCGCGCCCACCGCGATGGCTTCAGCCGCCAGCGGCGGGATGTCCTCGCTCTTGCGAAAGCAATCCACCATATCGATGCGCGCGCCCTGCGCGGCCAGCGCGGCGGCGGCATCAAGCACGCTGGCGTAGGCGGTCTCGCCCAGGATCTGCCCGCCTTCGCGCGCGACCAGCGGGTTCACGGGAATCACGCGGTAGCCGTGCGCCTGCATGTACTTGGCGGCAAAGTGGCTGGGCCGGTGCCATTGCGGTGACAGGCCCACCACGGCGATGGTGTGGCACTGCGTGAGCACGTCACGCAAAGTGCTGATGGTGTCGGGTGTGCGGAGCATGGCGGCAGTGTATGCACAGCCGTGGGCCCACGGGTATCCGCGCCACCCCTCAGGCGGTCGTGGCGCGGCGCTGGAGCCACCAGCCCCACGCCAGCCCCAGCAGCGCGGCCAGGCCCGAGGCCAGCAGCACCCCGCGTTTGGCGGCGTCCAGCAGCGCGGCGCTGTCGAACGCCAGGGTGGCGATGAAGATCGCCATGGTGAAGCCGATGCCCGCCAGCAGCCCGGTCAGCAGCAGCCCGCCCCAGCCCATGCCCGCGGGCAGGGCGCACAGGCGCAGGCGCACCGCCAGCCAGCAGGCCAGCAGCACGCCCAGCGGCTTGCCGGCCACCAGCGCCACGGCCACCGCGGCCATGAGCAGGCCGGTGCCCGGCGCCGCCGGTTGCGCGCCGCCTGCACTGCCCAGCGCCACGCCGGCATTGGCCAGGGCAAACAGCGGCATCACGCCAAAGGTCACCCACGGGTGCAGGCTGGCCTGCACGCGCTGCACCGGGGGCGCGGGCTCGCGCCCGGCCAGGGCGTGCACCGGCGTCACCAGGCCCAGCACCACGCCGGCCAGCGTGGGGTGGGCGCCCGTCTGCCAGATGCCCCACCACAGCACCGCGCCGGCCGGCACATAGGCCCAGGCGCGGCGCACACCCAGCTGCTGCAGCAGCAGCACGCCCGCCAGGCCCAGCGCGGCGATGCCGAACATCGGCCACTGCAGCCCGCCCGAGTAGAACAGCGCGATGATGAGCACGGCCACCAGGTCGTCGATGATGGCCAGCGTGAGCAGGAACACCCGCACCACCGGCGGCAGGCCGCGCCCCAGCAGGGCCAGCACGCCCACCGCAAAGGCGATGTCGGTGGCGGTGGGCACGGCCCAGCCGCTGCGCAACGCGGGCGGCACCAGCGCCAGGTACAGCAGCGCCGGCACGGCCACGCCGCCCAGCGCGGCCAGCACGGGCAGCAGCGCATCGCGGGGCTGGGCCAGGGCGCCTTCGTGCAGTTCGCGCCGGATCTCCAGCCCCACCACGAGGAAGAACACCGTCATCAGCGCGTCGTTCACCCAGAAATGCAGCGACTGCGTGAGCTGCCAGCCGCCCACGGCGACCGACAGCGGCACGTGCCACAGTGCGTGGTAGCTGGCGGCCCAGGGTGAATTGGCCCAGGCCAGCGCGGCGGCGGCCGCGATCAGCAGCACGATGCCGCCCGCGGCATCGGCATGCGACAGGCGCGAGAGCAGGGCCGTGCAGCGGTCGGACAGGGGAAGCAGGGCGGGCTGGCGCGGCGCAGCGCGCCCCGGGGTAAGGCGGTCGGTCATGGGCAGGCGGGGCCGCATGCTGCGGCCCGTGGTGCACAGGCGGCCCGACCTGCGCTGCAACAATCCTGCCCTGCCGCCCCATGCGGTGGACACCCGCGGGCAGTATAGGAAGCCGCGCCCAGCGTGCCCGCGCAATGCCCTGGCCCTACACTGGCTTTTTTCGCATGCCCAGGAGTTTGCGATGGTCCGTGCCACCTCTGCCGCTTTGCAAGGCGTCTGTTTGGCGCTTGTCCTGGCCGCCAGCGCGGCGCAGGCGCAGCCGGCCGCGCCGGCCCTCTGGGTGAATGCGCTGGGCATGCCCTTCGTACGCATCGCGCCGGGCAGCTTCCGCATGGGCAGCAGCGAGCCCGTCGACGCGTTGGCCCGTGCCTACCCGACGCTGGAGCGCTGGCGGTTTGAGCAGTTGGCCGACGAGGCGCCCGCCCATACCGTGCGCATCACGCGCGCCTTCTACCTGGGGCAGACGGAGGTGACGGTGGGGCAGTTCCGCCGCTTCGTGCAGGCCTCCGGCTACGTGCCCGAGTCCGAGGCCGACGGCACGGGCGGCTACGGCTACAACCCGGCCTACGACCCCGCCGCCAGCGCGCGCGGCGACGCATTCGAGGGGCGCGACCCGCGCTATTCCTGGCGCAACCCCGGCTTCGCCCAGGGCGACGACCACCCGGTGGTCAACATCACCTGGCACGACGCGCATGCGCTGGCCGCCTGGCTCAGCGCCACCGAGGGCCACCGCTACCGCCTGCCCACCGAGGCGGAGTGGGAATACGCCTGCCGCGCTGGCACGCGCACGCGCTACCCGCATGGCGACGACCCGGCCGCGCTGGCGCGCCACGCGAACGTGTTCGACGAGGATGCCGCGCCCTACTGGCCGCGCTGGCGGCCCCAGGCCGCGCCGGGGCACGACGGGCATGCGTTCACCGCGCCCGTGGGCCGCTACGCGCCCAACGCCTTCGGCGTGCACGACATGCTGGGCAACGTGTGGGAATGGGTGTCGGACTGGTATGCCGAGGAGGGCTATGCGCACTCCCCGCGGGACGATCCGCAGGGCTCGGCCACCGGCCAGGTGCGCGTGCGCCGCGGCGGTTCCTGGCACACCTGGCCGCTGTACGCGCGCTGCGCGTTCCGTAACTGGAACACGGCCCAGACGCGCTACACCCTGGTGGGCCTGCGCCTGGTGCGCGAGATCGACCCGCCGCACTCGCCACGGCCACGCGGCGCGCGGCGGTGATCAGAGCGCGGACACGGCGGCACGCAGTTCCGACTCGCCCAGGATCTCGGAGAACACCACCGGCGCCTTGCCCGGCGCATGCAGCACATAGACCGGCACGCCGCTGCGGCCGAGCTGCGCCAGCGCGGCGGTGATGGCGGGGTCGCGCCGCGTCCAGTCGGCGCGCAGCAGGGCCACGTTCTTCGTTGCAAAGTCCTGCAGCACCGCAGCGCTGGCCAGCGTGGTGTTCTTGTTGTACTGGCAGGTCACGCACCAGGCGGCCGTGTAGTCCACGAACACTGGGCGGCCCTGGGCCACCAGCTCGTCGGCCAGGCCAGGGCGCCAGGACTGCCAGGAGGTCACGCCGGCCACGCCGCTGGGGGCCGAGGCCGCGGCCATGGGTGCGCTTTCCAGTTCAATGATCTTTGGGCCCCAAAGCCATACCAGCCAAGCGCAAGCAGCTATTGAAAGAGGAGCGAGAACAGCCCGCGTGGCCCCGCGCAGCGTGAGCGCCCACACGGCCATGCTGAGCGCCACCAGCAGCGCCAGCAGCGCCGCCGCGCCGTTGATGCCGCTTTGCTGGCCCAGCACCCACACCAGCCACACCACGGTGGCGAACATCGGGAACGCCAGCAGGCGGCGCAGCGTGTCCATCCACGCGCCCGGCCGCGGCAGCAGGCGGGCAAACGCGGGCAGCCAGCTTGCCAGCAGGTAGGGCAGGGCCAGGCCCAGGCCCAGCGCCGCGAAGATGGACAGTGCCTGCCATGCGGGCAGCGTGGCCGTGAGGCCCAGCGATGCGCCCATGAACGGCGCCGTGCACGGCGAGGCCACGGCCACGGCGAGTACCCCGGTGAGGAAGGCATCCAGCACCGGGTGGCGCGCCTGCAGGCCTGCCAGCGACGAGGGCAGCATGCGCCCGAACTCGAAGACGCCCGCCAGGTTCAATCCGATCAGCGTGAACAGCGCGGCGAGCGACGCCACCACCGCCGGCGACTGCAGCTGAAAGCCCCAGCCCACGGCCTCACCCGCGGAGCGCAGGCCCAGCATCAGCGCGCCCAGCAGCAGGAACGACAGCACCACGCCCGCGGTGTAGGCCAGCCCGCCGATGCGGTGGGCGCGCTGGTTCTGCGCATGGCGCGCAAAGCCCACCACCTTGATTGCCAGCACCGGGAACACGCAGGGCATGAGGTTCAGGATCAGCCCGCCCAGCAGCGCGCCGGCCAGCGCGGCCAGCCAGGTGCCCAGCGGCGCGGGTATCGCAGCGGCGGGGGCCGCGGGCGCGGCGGCATTGGCGGCGTTGGCTTTCAGCGCGGCCTCCAGCGCGGGCGACATGCCCTTCAGTGCCGCCACGGCGGGCCAGCCGCCCGGCACGGGCAGCTCGGCACGCCAGCCCTGGCCGCCATGGGCCAGCACCACCGGCATCGGCACGGGCCCGTCGCTGCGCTGGGGCGACAGCGGCAGGCGCGCGGTCCACACCGCGCCGTCCCACTGCTGCGTGGGCGTGGCGGCGGTCTCCACCACGCCTGTGGTCTCGGGGAACACCTCCAGCGTCTGGCCCTGCAGCGCCGGGGGCAGGCCGGCCACGCGCAGCAGCACGGCGTCGCCCTCGACCTGCGCGCTGCTGCCGCCTAGAGCCGGCAGATCGCGCGGGTGCGCCGCGGCGGCGGCATCGAACGCGGCGGCATGCAGCGCCGTCGTGCCTTGCAGTGGCAATTGCAGCGTGAAGCTGCCCTCCTCGGGGATGCATTCCTGGCGGCATACCAACCACGAGGCCTTCAGCTGGAAGGTCGCTTCCTTGGCCAGCGGGCCGGGGTTGAAGGCCGGGGAGACGGTCATGGGCACGGGCAACAGCACCGTGCCCTCGTAGCCGTAGTTGGCCAGGTTGCCCAGAGGAATCTTCTTGGGCACCGGCCAGGCGACCTCGCCCGCGTCGATGCCCGCCGGCAGCTGCCACTCCAGTTGCGTGGGCAGGCCGGAGTCGCCCGGGTTCTTCCAGTAGGTGTGCCACTCGGGCTGGTGCGTGATCGACAGGCCCAGCCACAGCGGCTTGCCCGGGCCCACACCGTCGGGTGCCTGGGCCACCAGCTCGGCGCGCACATGCGGCGTGACGACGCTGCTGCTGCCCGCAGTGGCGGATGTCTTGAGCTGAATTTGGCCGATGGCGCCCGTGGATAAAGCGCAAGCAGCTATGAAAAAAAGAGTGTGCAGGGAGCGCTGCAAGGGGCGAAGGCGGGACATGGCGCAGGGTGGGAGCAACTGGGGCGGGGTTTGGTTCCTTGGGGCTGGCGTTCAGGCGCCCAAGCCCAGCACCACGCGGCGCGACATCGCGCCCTTTTTCTCGATCTTGGTGACCACCACGGCGCCGATTTCGCCGGTGCGCGCCACATGCGTGCCGCCGCAGGGCTGCAGGTCGATCTGCGCGGCGTCGCCGTCGCAGGCGCCGCCCACGCGCACCGTGCGCACCGTGCCGGTGCCGCGCGGGGGCTGCACGCTCATGCTCTTGACGAGCTGCGGGTTGGCGTCCAGTGCCGCGTCGCTGATCGCGCCGATGGTCACCGCATGGTCTTGCGCCACCAGGCGCGCGATGGCGACGGTGAGCGCGTCCTTGTCCAGCGCACCGTCCATGTGGAAGTCCAGGCGCGCGTAGTCGGGCGTGATCGAGCAGCCGTTCACCGGCTGCGCGACGATGTGGCACAGCAGGTGCGTGGTGGTGTGAAAGCGCATCAGCCGGTGGCGGCGCTCCCAGTCGATGCGCGCCGTGACCGCATCGCCCACCGCCAGGCCGAGCGCCTGGCCCGGCGAGGGCACATGCACGATGTCCGCGGTGGGCCGCCCCTCGGCGTCCTTGCCCTTGCGCGTGTCGGCGATGGCCAGTGCCGTGCCATCGGGGCGCAGCAGCACGCCGGCATCGCCCGCCTGGCCGCCGCCCAGCGGGTAGAACACGGTGCGGTCCAGCACCACGCCACCTTCGGGCGTGAGGGCGGTGACGGTGGCGCTGCATTCGCGCAGGTAGCTGTCGGCGCGGAAAAGGTCGTGGGTCATGGTGGGCAATGGTAGAGCGTCCGCCCAGGAGTGCGCGGACAGGCTCTAAGATGGCCCGCATGCGATATCCCTCCCGCTTTTGGGCCGATCTGTCCGCCCGCGACTTTGCCCAGGCGCAGGCCTCGGGCCTGGCAGCGCAGACCGTGGCGGTGCTGCCCGTGGCCGCCGTCGAGCAGCATGGGCCGCACCTGCCGCTGTCGGTCGATGCCACGCTGCTGGCCGGTGTGATCGACGCCGCCTTGCCGCTGCTGAGCGCTGACCTGCCCGTGCTGCTGCTGCCGGCGCAGAACGTGGGCCTGTCCACCGAGCACCTGTCCTACCCCGGCACGCTCACGCTGTCGCCCGCCACGCTGATCGCGCTGTGGACCGAGCTGGGCGCCTGCATCGCGCGCTCGGGGGTGAAGAAGCTCCTGCTGCTCAACGGCCACGGGGGCAACGTGGCGGCCATGGACATCGTGGCGCGCGAGCTGCGCCAGCGCCACGGGATGCTGGTGTACGGCAGTAGCTGGTTCAACCTGGTGGACGAGGCCACCAACGCACGTTTTGCTGCGCAGGAGCACCGCTTCGGCATCCACGGCGGCGAGATCGAGACGTCCATGATGCTGCACCTGGCGCCGGCCACCGTGCGCATGGAGCATGCGCAGCATTTCCCCTCGACCTCGCAGGACCGCGCGGCGCGCTACGGGCTGCTGGGCAACGGCAAGAGCGCCAAGATGGGCTGGGCCATCGAGGACTACAACCCCGCGGGCGCCGTTGGCAATGCCGCGGCCGCCACTGCCGCCCAGGGACAGGCCATGGTGCAGGCTGCCGCAAGGGGGCTGGCCCAGTTGCTGGGCGAGCTGCATGCGCTGCCGCCCGAGACCGTGGCAAAAATTTAAGCAAAAATCGGCTCTAGCGCTTTTCCATCAAGCGCTAACAGCTCACTTTTCAATAGCAACCGTTCTCAGGCGTGCGTTGCCCAGCCGCGGTGTTCGGGCGTGTCCAGGTGCGGCAGCGTGTTGAAGGTCTGCAGCATCAGGCGTTTGGGGCTGATGCTGAACTCCGTGACCGCGCTGTTGCGGATGCGCATATTCAGCGCGATCGTGACCTCGGGCGGGGTGCAGAGCACCTCGCCCACGGCGGCGGCGATGGGCCCGCCGCTGGAGACCAGCAGCACGTTGTGCCCCGTGTGCTGGCGCCGCACATGGTCCAGCGCGGCGCGCACCCCGCCAGAGAAATCGTCCCAGCAGGGCATGCCCGCCGGGCTGATGGTGCCCGCCATCCACTGCGCCATGGCATCGCACAGCAGGCGAAAGTGCTGCTTGTACAACTCGGGCGTGTCGGGGCGCGGCAACGGCATGGGATGCACGCAGTGGATCAGCGCATGGCTGTCGTATTCGTTGAGTCCCGGCATCAGCAGGGGCTCGGGCGTGCCCTCCAGCCCTTGCTGAATGCCTTGCAGCGTCTGCGCATGGCGCCGCAGCGTGCCGCACAGCACCGCATCGAACTGCAGCCCGCGCTCGCGCCAGTACGCGCCCAGGCGCACCGCCTGCTCATGGCCGCGCGGGCTGAGCTGGTCATAGTCGTCCGCGCCAAACGAGGCCTGGCCGTGGCGCACGAGGTAGAGGGTTCCCATGGTCTGGAATTGTGGCGAGGCCGCACCCGCGCGCTTGTCGCGGCTGCGACCGGCGGCGCGCTAGGCTGCAAGCGCCGCCCGCGCCTGCGCCGCCGTGGGCAGCAGGCGGCGCTGCTGCAACTGGCCGAACCATTTGCGGAACATGTCCTCGGTGTCCATGCACGCATGAAAGCCCGCCTGGCGGATCTTCACCGAACTCATGATCACCGGTGGCAGCGGGGCGGCCCTGCCGTGGTTCATCTGGAAGTCGGCGTACGCTGCGCCCTGGCCGATGAAGGCGGTCAGATCGCGCGGCGCCGCCAGTTGGTACTTGTCCACCAGGCGTCCCCACGCGGGCTGCTGGTCGGCCAGCGCGGTGGCCAGCGACTGGGGCTCGGGCTCGCCTACGGGCATGCCCAGCGCGTCGGCGATGGTGGGCCAGACGTTCTGCCAGACGAACACGTCGCCGTTTTCCAGGTTGAAGGTTTCGTTGCGTGCGTTGGGCGACTCGGCAGCCCAGGCGCAGGCCTGGGCGATCAGGTCGGCGTCGATGGCTTGGTTCACGCGCGCCGGGCCGCCGGGGTAGGCCAGCGGCAGGCCCTGTTCATGGCGCAGCCAGGCATAGAGGCCGATGGCCGGGATGGGGTTCATGTTGCTGCCCGCCGCGTCGCCGAACACGATGCGCGGGCGCATGATGGTGAAGTGCCACGGGCCCTTGGCCTGGCGCTCGCGCAGGAAGTCCTCCTGCAGCCAGTAGAAGTTCTCGTGGGGGTCGCGCGGCCAGCGTTCGCGTGCGGGCACGGCGATCTGCGGGTGGATGTGCACGCCGTAGGCCTTGCCGCCCTGCATGATGGTCACATGGCGCAGCGCACCGCCCGGGCGGTCCAGCGGCTCGACCACGTTGCGCAGCATTTGCAGGTTGATGCGCATCTGCTCCTGGTCGCGCCAACCGCCCACGAGGCCCCCGGGCTGCTCGTACACGGCGGCATAGACCACATGGGTGATGTCGTCCCGTGCGCCCAGCGCAGCCTGGCAGGCCGCCGCGTCCTGCAGGTCCAGCTGCAGCGCGGTGGCGCCCGCGGGCAGGGCGATGGCGCGGCGCGCCACGCCCACGGCGCGCCAGCCGGGCAGGGCGGCGAAGTGGCGCAGGCAGGCCTGGCCCACGACGCCGGTGGCGCCCACGACGAGTACGGTGTTCGTCATTTCTTCACCATGGGGCACTTGGACTGCGACAGTGGCAGGAAGGCCTTGTCGCCGGGCACGGTGGCCACGAGCTTGTAGTAGTCCCACGGGTACTTGGACTCGGCCTGCGACTTGACCTCGAACAGGTACATGTCATGCACCATGCGGCCGTCCTCGCGGATGCGGCCGTTCTTGGCGAAGAAGTCGTTGATAGGCGTGGCCTTCATCTTGGCCATGACCTGGGCCGTGTCGTCGGTCTTGGCGGCCTGCACGGCCTTCAGGTAATGCATGGTCGAGGAATAGGCGCCCGCCTGGCTCATGTTGGGCATCTTCTTCATCTTCTCGAAGTAGCGCTTGGACCAGGCGCGCGTCTCGTCGTTCATGTCCCAGTAGAAGCCCTCGGTCAGCATCAGGCCGCCGGCGGTGCGCAGGCCGATGGCGTGGATGTCGTTGATGTACATGAGCAGGCCGGCCAGGGTCTGTTTGTTCTTGCCCGTGGTCAGGCCGAACTCGCGCGCGGCCTTGATGGTGTTCACCGTATCGCCCCCCGCGTTGGCCAGGCCCACGACCTGGGCCTTGCTGTTCTGCGCGCTGATCAGGAACGAGGCGAAGTCGGTCGCCGCGATCGGGTGGCGGGCCGCGCCCAGCACCTTGCCGCCCTGGGCCGTGACCACGGCGCTGGCCTGCTCCTGCAGGCTGTGGCCGAAGGCGTAGTCGGCGGTGATGAAGAACCAGTCCTTTCCGCCGCGTGCGGTGATCGCGCTGGCCGTTACGTTGGCCAGGGCGTAGGTGTCGTACACGTAGTGCACGGTACTGGGCATGCACAGGTCGCCCGTGAGGCGGTCCAGGCCGGGGCCGTTGAAGATGACGACCTTCTGCTTTTGCTTGGCCACCTCCAGCACCGCCAGCGCCGGCGCGGAGACGGCGACGTCCATGATGGCGTCCACCTTGCCGGTATCGAACCACTCGCGCGCCTTGCTGGAGGCGATGTCGGCCTTGTTCTGGTGATCGGCCACCACCAGTTCGATCTTCTTGCCCGCTACCTTGCCGCCGAAGTCGTCGATGGCCATCTGGATGGCGGCGGCGCTGCCTGGGCCGGTGATGTCGGCGAACGGGCCGTTCAGGTCGGTGAGGATGCCCAGGCGCACCACGTCGTCAGAAATTGCCGTGCCCTGGGCGGTGACGGTGGCCGTGGCGGCCAGCAGGGCAAGGCCCGTGCACAGCGCGCGGCAGGCGCGGGTCAGGGGACGCGGAGTGAGGTGGACGGGGCGGTTCATGGTTGTCTCCTTCGTTGGTGTGTGTAGGGGGAATCACAGGGTGGCAATGGGGGTCACGGGCGAGCCCACGGCGCCCGGCAGGCGCAGCGGTGGCGCAGTGAGCAGGAAGCGGGTGCGCCCGAGGGCGTGCAGGTGGTCGGCCAGTTCTTTCAGGTACCACAGCTCGCCCAGCGGCAGGCCCAGCTTGAACAGGCAGTGCTCGTGCAGCGGCAGCACGGGGTAGGGCGCACCGTCCTCGGGCACGCGGCGTGGCGGGTGGCGCTCCACGGCGTAGTTGTCGGCGATCAGCGCGGCGATGCCGCTGTCGGTGATCCACTGCAGCAGCTTTTCGTCGCCGCCGTCCAGCGCGGCGCAGCTGTGGTGCAGGCGGTGCGCGTCGGGCTGGAGCTGCATGGACAGCACCAGCTCGGCAAAGCCGGTGCGCAGCAGCAGCATGTCGCCGGGCTCCACGCTGGCGCCGCTGCGCTCCATGGCACGCATGAGTTCGTCGTAGCCGATGTCGCGGAAGTCGGTGCCGTAGGCGCGCTCCAGGTCCACCAGCACGCCGCGCCCCTGCATGCCCTTCACGGCCAGGTGCTCCACGCCCAGCGCGCGGGCCACGCTCTCGTCCGGCGCGCGGCCGGCGCAGCACACGGGCTGGTAACGCGCCGCCGTGCCGTCGCCGTCGCGCGCGGGGATGCCATGGTCCTGCGGACCCAGGATGTGCTCGTGGCCGCGGTAGCCGTTGTAGTACACCGTGCGCGGCTGGCCATCGCCGTCGGGGTCGAACAGCGCGCCCACATGCGCCAGCGAGTCCCATTGCGTGGAGTACTGCAACGACAGCAGCACCTGGTCGTCGCTGACCACGTCGGTGGCGCCGGGGTACACATGGCCCAGCGGAAAGTTGACGTACGGAATGCCTTCGCGCCGCGTGGGGCGCAGTTGGGGCGGCAGGCGGCGCGCGTTCAGCACGTTGCCGCCGGGGTAGTCCAGCGGCAGCGACAGGCACAGGCTGATGCCCTCGCGCACTTCCTGCACGCCCTTGCGCACCTGCTCCGGGCCGATCAGGTTGGTGCGGCCCAACTGGTCGTCGGGCCCGAAGTCACCCCAGTTGGAGCCGGCGGGGCGTTGTCTCCATCGCATATTGGTGTCTCCAGCGCCGCGGATGGGTGCGGCTTGGAAGCAATGGTGTTGGCGCAGGCAGGGCTGCGTCAAACACCGCGATGAAAGTTTTGTTGGTTGAAATCACCCGCCGGGAAAACCCTGGCGTTCTCTGGCCGGCCTCGTGCGGCGTGTTTTGCAGGTCGAAACCCGCAGTCACTGCCCCATCAGTACCCGGGCGAACAACGCCGCATCCACATTCCCGCCTGTGAGCGGCAGGCCCACGCACTGGCCGCGCAGAGCTTCCCGCTGCTGCAGCGCGGCAGCCAGTGCCGCCGCGCCCGCGCCCTCGGCCACGTTGTGGGTGTCCGTGAACAGCGCGCGCATGGCGGCGGCCACTGCGTCATCGTTGACCTGCACCACCCGGTCCAGTTCAGGCAGCAGCACGGCCAATGCGTCCGGGTCGGCCATGCGCACCGCCAGGCCGTCGGCGATCTGCGTGCTGACGGGCGACGCCACCACATGGCCCGCGGCGAACGAGTCGGCATAGGTGGTGGCGTGGCAGCTCACCACGCCCACCAGGCGCACCCCATGTCCCAATGCCCGCTTGGCCGCCACGGCAGCGCAGGCGCCGGAACCCAGGCCGATGGGCACATAGGCCACATCCATGTGCGGCACGGCGCGCAGGAACTCCCACCAGTAGGTGGCCACGCCGCGCACCAGGTCGGGGTGGTAGCTGGGCACCATGTGGGCGCCGCGTTCGGCGGCCAGTTGCAGGGCGTGCTCGCGGGCGGCCTGGAAATCGTCGCCGTGTTCCACCAGGTTCACGCCCAGTGCGCGCATGGCCGCGTTCTTCTCCACCGAATTGCCGTGCGGCACGACGATGGTGCAGGCCACGCCATGGCGTCGCGCGGCCCAGCCGATGCTCTGGCCGTGGTTGCCGCGCGTGGCGCTGATGACCTCGCGCGGCAGCTCACCCCGCTGCGCCAGCCGGTCGAAGTACGTCAGGCCGCCGCGGATCTTGAACGCGCCCACCGGGTTGTGGTTCTCGTGCTTGAGCCAGCACTCCGTGCCGAGGCGCTCGCCCAGCAGGCCCCAGCGGTACTGCGGCGTGGGCTGGAACTCCTGGTAGACGGTGCGTGCCGCGGCTTCGATGTCGGCCAGCGTGGGCAGCGGTGCTGCGGCGCGCGTCACAGCCGCACCTCGCCGCGCACGCAGGTGACGGAGTGGCCGCCCACCCAGATTTGCGGGCCGTCCTGCTGCACATGCACGCGCCCGGCGCGGCCCAGCGCCGTACCCTGGCTGGCCACATAGCGGCTGGGCGCCAGGCCCGCGCCGATGAGCCATTGCGCCAGCGCCGCGTTCAGGCTGCCGGTGACGGGGTCTTCCGCCAGACCGTTGTTGCCCGGGAAGAAGGCGCGCACCTCGAACGCGATGCCCTCGGCATCGCTGGCACCCACCACGCCGACCTTACCGCGCGGCCCCACCACGCCCACGTCCAGCCCGGCCAGTACTGCGCCGTCGGGCCTGAGCCCGAGTACCTGCTCGGCCGAGCGCAGCATCACGCCACGCCAGTTGGGGCCGTTGTCGCACCAGGCATGCGCCACGATGTCGTCCCGCGCCACGCCCAGGCCGCGTGCGATGAGCTGCACGTCCTCCTCGGCCAGCGGGCCGCTCTTGACGAGCGGCGGCGCGGCAAAGGCAAGCTGCTCGCCGTCGCGCCGCAGTGTGACCAGCCCCACGCCGCATTCCTGCACGATGCGCCCCGTGGCGCGCGGCTGGCCGCCGGCCTGCAGCCAGGCGTGGCAGGTGCCCAGCGTGGGGTGGCCGGCAAAGGGCAGCTCGCGCCCAGGGCAGAAGATGCGCACGCGGTAGTCCGCGCCGGCCGCATGACCCTCGGGCGTCGGCGGCAGCACGAAGGTGGCCTCGGACAGGTTGGTCCAGTTGGTGAACCGCTGCATCTCCTCGGTGGACAGGCCCTCGCCGTCCAGCACCACGGCCAGCGGGTTGCCGAGGTAGGGCGTGGCGGTGAAGACATCGACTTGCTGGAACGGGCGCAGGCGCATGGAACGGCTCCGGTGGTGGTGATAGAGGATGGGGCGGGCATGCGGCGGCGGCACCTGCGCGTGCGCAGGGCTGCAGCCACCTTCCCGCGCGGGAAGGTCAGGGTTTGAAAGGCGTCAGGCCGCTTCGCGGATGGCGGCGGCCAGCGCGGCAATCGCGGTGCGGATCTGGCCCTGCGACGCCGTGACGAAGGACAGCCGAAGCGTGCGGTCGTCCGGCTGGTCGGCGTAGAAGGCCGCGCCGGGCACGAAGGCCACGTTGCGCTCCACCGCGCGCGGCAGTAGTTGCAGCGCGCTCATGCCTTCGGGCAGGCGCAGCCACAGGAACATGCCGCCGTCGGGGCGGTTCCAGGTCACGCCCAGGCCCTGCATCTCCTGCTCCAGCGCGGCCACCATGGCCTGACACTGCTCCTTGTAGAGCTGGCGGATGGTGGGCACGTGGCGGTCCAGGAAGCCGTTCTTGATGACCTCGGACACCAGGCGCTGGTTGAAGCTGGGCGTGTGCAGGTCGGCCGCCTGCTTGGCCTGCAGCAGCTTGGGGTACATCTGGCGCGGTGCGACGACGTAGCCCAGGCGCAGGCCGGGGGCCAGCACCTTGGAGAACGAGCCCATGTAGATGCAGCCCTCGGGGTTGCGCGCCGTCAGGGGTTGGGGGGGCGCCTGGTCGAACCACAGGTCGCCATAGGGGTTGTCTTCCACCAGCGGCAGGTTCAGCGCGGCGGCCTGGGCCACCAGGGCCTCGCGGCGGGCTTCGCTCATGGTGCGGCCCGTGGGGTTCTGGAAGTTGGGCAGCACGTACAGGAAGCGCGCCTTGTCCGCGCCGCTGCCGGCCTTGGCCGCCAGGTCGTCGATCAGCACGCCCTCGCTGTCGCTGGCCACCGACACCACCTGGGGTTCCATGGGCGCGAAGGCCTGCAGCGCGCCCAGGTAGGTGGGTGTTTCCACCAGCACGCGGCTGCCCGCGTCGATGAGCACCTTGCCGATCAGGTCCAGCGCCTGCTGCGATCCGGTGGTGATCAGCACCTGGTCGGGGTGCACGTCCCAGGGCAGGAATGCGGCAATGGCCTCGCGCAGCGGGGTATAGCCCTCACTGGCCGCGTACTGCAGCGCCGATGCGCCGTCGGTGGCCAGCACGGACGCGGCCGCGGCGGCGAAGGACTCGATCGGGAAGGTCTTGGGCGAGGGCAGCCCGCCGGCCAGGCTGATGATGCCGGGCTTCTCGGTCACCTTCAGGATTTCCCGGATCACCGAGGGGTTCATCTTTTCGGCACGTGCGGCCAGGGTCCAGTTCGTCATTCGTTTATCTCCAATGGCGCGCTGCTGCGCGCCGTCTATCCACTCAGAAATGCCGTTGTGCGGCGGTGTGCGGCCCTGCGGGTGGGGCAGCGCGCGCAGCATACGGCAACGGCGCACCGCCCGAGGGGCGCGGCGCCGGGTCCAGGGTTTTCACGGGGCGGCGGTTCACCGGCGCACCGGCATGCGCCGCCCCAGGGCCACGGTGGCCAGCACCGCCAGGCCAAACGCCACGCTCACCGCGTCCAGCGACTCGCCCAGCAGCGGCACGGCAAACAGCATGCTCATGAACGGCTGGGCCAGTTGCACCTGGCTCACCCGCACCGTGCCGCCCAGGGCCAGGCCGCGGTACCAGGCGAAGAAGCCCAGCCACATCGAAAACACCGCCACGTAGGCAAAGCCAGCCCAGGCCGCGGCAGGCACCGCCGCCTGCGGCCATGCCAGCCAGGCCAGCGGCAGCGATACGGGCAGCGACAGCACCAGGGCCCAGCAGATCACCGCATCGGCGCGCATGTGCTGCGCCAGCCGCCCGCCCCAGGCGTAGCCCACGGCGGCGCAGGCCACGGCGGCCATCAGCAGCAGATCGGCTGGATGCAGCGACAGGCCCTGCCGGCCCGAGCGCAGCACCGCGAACACCACCACCAGCGCCGAGCCCAGCAGCGCGCAGGCCCAGAACGCGGCAGACGGCCGCTGGCGGTGCAGCAGCGCGCCCACGGTGGCGGTCGCCAGCGGCAGCAGGCCGATGATCACGGCCGCGTGCACGGCGCCCACGTAGCGCATGGCGATGGAGGTGAGCAGCGGAAAGCCGAACACCACGCCCAGCGCCGTCACGGCCAGCGGCCACCAGTCGCCGCGCTGCGGCAATGGGGCGCGCTGCCACAGCAGCAGCGCGGCCGACAGCAGCCCGGCCACCGCCGCCCGGCCCATGGCCAGGAACAGGCCGGACATCAGCGGTGCCTCGGGCGTGCCGACGGCCAGGCGCGTCATGGGCAGGGTGAGCGCGAAGATCGCCACGCCCAGCAAGCCCAGCATCAGGCCGCGTGTCTCGGCGGACAACGGCTCGCCCGGTGGAGCCACGGCTGGGGCCGACGGAGGGCGCGTGCTCATGCGGCCACCATCCACAGCGCCGTGGCCAGCAGCACCACCGCCATGGCGCGGTTGAACCACAGCAGGCGCTGTCCGTGGGCCAGCCAGTGGCGCAGCAGCGCACCCGTGGCGGCGTAGGTGAAGTTGCTGGTCAGTGCGAAGAAGGCCATTGCCGGCAGCACCACTGCCATGCGCTGCAGGCTGTCGTCGCGCCCGATGACCCAGCCGGCCACGATGGTCAGCGCCAGCAGCCAGGCCTTGATGTTCACGAACTGCAGCGCCACGCCCTGCCAGAAGCCCACCGACAGGCGTGCCGCATCGGCCTCGGACAGACGGCCCGTGTTCGACAGCTTGAACGCGAGCCACAGCAGGTAGCCGATGCCCAGGGCCTTGATGGCCCAGCGCAGCGCCGGCACCGCCACCACCACCGCACCCAGCCCGGCGGCGCACAGCACCAGCAGCAGGCTCCAGCCCACGGGCACCGCCACCACGAAGCGCATGGCGGCGGGCAGGCCGCGGTTGGCGGCCAGCGCGGTGGACAGGGTGGTGTTGGGCCCGGGGGTAAAGCTCATGGCAGTGGCCAGCACCAGCAGGGCGGTGAATTCAACCAGGGGCATGGGTGGGGTCCATCGTTGGGAATGAAGTTATGCGATGCACTGTAGGGGCAAAGTCCATTACAGTACCAATACAGTCAAACCCCACAATTTCAAGCACTGTATCGGCAATTGCATTGGCACAGTGCCGGCTCAGGAAACGCCTCCATGCTGACCCGCACCCCCGACCGCACCCTGACCGAACAGCTCGCCGAGCGCTTTGCCGAGCGCATCCACGCGCGGCTGCTGCCCGCGGGTGCCCGCCTGCCGTCGGTGCGCGAATGCGCGCGCCAGCAGGGCGTGAGCCCCTACACCGTGGTGGCAGCCTACGACAAGCTACTGGCCCAGGGGCTGGTGGAGGCCCGGCGCCAGCGTGGCTTTTTCGTGCGCGATTTTGTGCAAAAACAGGCTCCGACGCCCGATGGGCAAGCGCTGACAGCTCCTACAAAAGGGGCAAAAAATGTGTCGCCGCTGGCCGGTGTCGGCATGCGCCTGTCGGGCTCGCACATCAACGCCACGGCGCTGATCCGCGGCATGTTCCACCAGGCGTCGAGCAAGCCCCAGCCCGGTGCGGGCGTGCTGCCCATCGGCTGGCTGGACGAGGCGCGCTTCATGGGCGCCGCGGTGCGCAAGATCACCGGCAGCAGCGCGCTGCGCGACGGCTCGCTGAGCTACGGCGAGCCCATGGGCGAGCCCGCGCTGCGCGAGGCGCTGGCGCGGCGCATGGCCGACATCAACATCCACGCCCAGCCCGATCAGATCATGACCACCGTGGGCGCCACGCAGGCGCTGGACATCGTGAGCCGCACGCTGCTCAAGGCGGGCGACCCGGTGATGGTGGAGGAGCCCGGCTGGTCGGTGGAGTTCGCGCGCCTGGACGCGCTGGGCATGCGCGTGCTGCCCGTGCCGCGCGGCCCCGAGGGGCCGGACCTCGCCGTCATGGCGCGCTACTGCGAGCTGCACGCGCCCAAGCTGTTCGTGAGCGTGAGCGTGCTGCACAACCCCACGGGCTACAGCCTGTCGCCGGGCAGCGCGCACCAGGTGCTGCAGCTGGCGCAGCAGCACAACTTCCACGTGGTCGAGGACGACACCTACGGCCACATCGCCGCCGACCACGCCACGCGCCTGACGGCGTTGGACGGGCTGCGCCGCACCATCTACGTGAGCGGCTTCGCCAAGATCTTGGCGCCCAACTGGCGCGTGGGCTACCTGGCCGCGCCGCCCGACCTGGTGGAGCGACTGCTGGACACCAAGCTGCTGTCCACGCTGACCACGCCCTCGCTGCTGGAGAAGGCCCTGGCGCTGTGCATCGAGCAGGGCCAGCTGCGCCGCCATGCCGACCGCATGCGGCTGCGCCTGGCGCAGGCCCGCGCGCGCAGCGTGCAACTGGCGCTGGAGGCGGGCTGCAGCTTTGCCGCCGAGCCCGCGGGCATGTTCGGCTGGGTGGAAACCGGCGTGGACACCGACATGCTGGCCCAGCGCATGCTGGACGAGGGCTACCTCATCGCGCCCGGCGCGCTGTTCCACGCCACGCGCCGCCCCTGCACGCTGATGCGCATCAACTTCTGCACCACGCAGGACCCGGCGTTCTGGCGTACGTGGAAGAGAGTGGTCCAATCGGGCTGAAGCGCTTGATGGGCAAGCGCAAGCAGCTCTCTTTTACGTAGCGTTGGCGTCAACGCCGCGGCGGCGTGAGCCCCAAGGCGGTGTTCACCTTGTCCAGGTTGTCCACGTGTGCCTGCAGCATCTCCTGCAGCCCGGCGCGGATGCCCGCATCGTCCACCAGCGGCAGCAGCTCGCGCAGCTTCTTGGCCACCCAGCCCTGGCCGCGGTTGAGGAAGGCCAGGCGCTCGCGCAGGTCGGGTACGGCCATGGCCTTGTCGTAGAAGTCGCCCGTGCGGCTGCCCGGCGTGCCCTCCAGCGTGCGGATGGCGCGCATCAGCATGCCGCACCACTTCACTTCGTCGCGGTGGATGGCGTCGATCAGCGCGCGCAGCGCTTCGTCCTCGGTTTCGGTGCGGCTGCGCAGCGCCACGCGCGCGCCGGCGCGCTCGGCCTCCAGCAGCTCGTCCAGCCGCGCGATGAGTGGGGCGTGGCGCTCGCGCTCCGCATCCCCCGCGTAGCACACGGGGGACGCCACGGCCACGGGCGTGTCGTTCAGCAGCCGCAGGTGCGCGGCGGCCTCGGCGGCGATGCGGCGCAGCCGCTCGCCCGCGGGTTCGATGGCCGTGATGCGCCCCACACCCTGGCCGGCGTACAGCGCCATGGCCTCGAAGTCGCCGGTCATGGAGCGCAGCGGCGAGTCGGTGCTGAACAGGTAGATGGGGCGGCCTTCCTCGTCGCCGATCACCGTGCGTGGGATGTCGCCTGTGGTGGCGAACGGGTCGCCGCGCTCGCGCCGCGTGACGCTGTTGGCCAGCACACGCACCGCGGCGTGGGGCGGCCAGTTGATGTGGAAGTCCTCGGTCAGCACGGTGTCGCCGGCCTGCGCGGCCACCAGCCGCTGCTTGTGCGCGTCGTGGGCGAAGGACTCATGCGTGGCCATCAAGGCGGTCCCCAGCACCGCGGCCTGCGCGCCCTGGGCCAGTACGCGCGCCACGCCCTGCCCATCGGCCAGGCCGCCCGCGGCGGCCACGGGGACGCTGACCATCGCCAGTACCTCGGACAACAGCTCGGCCAGCGGCTGGCGCCCGCGCACATGGCCGCCGGCCTCCACGCCCTGCGCGATGAGCGCCTGCGCGCCGGCCTCCTGCGCCTGCAGCGCCTCGGCGGCGGAGCCGATCTGGTGCACCACGGTGATGCCCGCTGCGCGCAGCCGCGCGATCACGCCGGCATCCACGTCCCAGAACAGGCTGACCACGGGCACCTGCAGCGCGATCAGCAGGTCCACCTGCGCGCGCAGCAGGGGCGCGGGCGTGGCCGCGGGGATCAGGTTCACGCCGAAGGGCAAGGCCGTGCGCTGGCGCACCTGCGCCACCTCGCGCTCGATCAGCGCCAGCGGCTCGCGCACCATGCCCAGGAAGCCGAACCCGCCGGCCTCGGTCACCGCGGCCACCAGTTCGCTGCGCGACACGCCGCCCATGCCCGCGAGCACCAGCGGCAGGCGGCAGCCCAGCAGGCGGCACAGGGGGGTGGCGGGCGGGGCGTCGTGCATGGAGTTCTCCTGTGGGCTGGCGGCTATGGAAGAGCCGGCCATCATGCGTCCTGCGCCACGCACGGCGCAAAGGCCATGCCGGCGCCATGGATGGCGTGCGCTATGAAAAAACTAGCTGCTTGCGCTCGCCAGGAAGGGGTTGCGCGGTGTTTTTGCTCAAAACGCCGAGGTGCCGCGCCGTCACGCGCCGGAGAACACCCCCAGCCCCGCGAGCATGACCAGCAGGATCAGCACCGGCGTGACCCAGCGCAGCAGCAGGCTCACGACGCGGGCCAGCCCCTGGTTGCCCAACTGCCCGTGGTTGGAGAGTTGCGCCGCGAATGCGCGCTCGCCCCAGGCCCAGCCGACGAAGAGCGCGATGGCGATGCCCCCCGCGGGAAGCAGCAGGTTGGACGAGAGGTAGTCCGCCCAGTCGAACAGGGTGCGCCCGCCCGGCTGGAAGGTGGCCAGCGTGCTCTGGCTCAGGGCGCAGCCCGCGCCCAGCAGCCCCAGGATCAGCAGCGTGAGCAGCGTGGCCCGGGGCCGGCTCAGGCCCCAGCGCTCGTGCAGGATGACGACCGGCACCTCCATCAGGGAGAGCATGGCGCCGGTCGCGGCGATAGCGGTGAGGAGGAAGAACGCCGCCAGCAGCACCGAGCCACCCGGCATCTGTGCGAACACCGCGGGGATCGTGATGAACACCAGGGATGGCCCCGCCGACGGCTGGAAGCCGAAGCTGAACACCGCGGGGAAGATCGCCATGCCCGCCAGCAGCGACACCGACAGGTCGGCCAGCATCACGCGCGTGGCGGTGGCCGGGATGTTCTGCTCGGCGGTGAAGTAGCTGCCGTAGGTCATCATCGTGCCCATGCCGATGGACAGCTTGAAGAACGCCAGGCCCATGGCGGTCAGCACCACCGCGGGCGTGATCTTGTGCCACTCGGGCGCGAACAGGAACGACAGCGCCTGGCCGGCGCCGGGCAGCGTCAGGCTGTAGCCGCCCAGCAGCACCAGCAGCAGGAACAGCAGCGGCATCAGCCGTTTGGTGGCCGCCTCGATGCCGCGGGTGACGCCCAGCAGCAGGATGCCGCCGATGAAGGCCAGCACCACCCACTGCCACAGCAGCGCCTGCACCGGGTCCCGCACCAGGGCGTCGAAGCTGGCCTGCGTCTGCACCGGGTCGCTGGACAGCAGGTTGCCCGACAGGGCCTTGGCCACGTAGGCAAACACCCAGGCGACGACCTCGGAATAGAACGCCATGATCAGGAACGCCGCCGCCATGCCTGCCACGCCGATCAGCCACCACGGCGCGCCGCGGGGCTGCAACTGGCGCAGCGCAGAGATGGGATTGGCGCGCGCCTGGCGGCCGATGGCGATCTCGGCCACCATGAGCGGCAGGCCGATGAACAGCGTCGAGAGCAGGTAGATCAGCAGAAAGCCCGCGCCGCCGTTGGCCCCGGTGAGCGAGGGGAACTTCCAAATGTTGCCCAGCCCGACGGCGGAACCCAGCGTGGCGGCGAGCACGCCCAGGCTGGAGGAGAAGCCGCCGCGGCTGGTGGTTGCGTGGGTGCGGGAGGCGTCGGTGCTTGAAGGGCCGGATTTGCTCATGATTTGATAGTGGTCTGCGCGCCTGGATTGTGCGCTACGGCCCAAAAACACCACGGGCCGTGAGTCGCCATCAGTGCGCGTGCGGGCGCTCCACCACCAGCTCGGACAGCACGCGCAGCAGCGCGCGGTTGACGTATTCCAGCTCCAGCTCATGCGTCTCGCACAGCTGGCGGATGGCGCCCGCGTCGTCGCTCTCCAGCGCGCAGGCCATCTCCAGGCTGGGGGCGTAGGGGCCGGTGCGCAGCACGGCCGCGTCGTACACCCGCTCGGACAGCGGCACGCGGCGCAGGATGGTGCCCAGAGGCTCGCGCAGCACCTCGTCCAGCTGCGAGAACAGGCCGCTCAGGTACACCTCGCGGCGCAGGTCTTTGCCCACGCCAGCGTCCAGCAGGTGCTCGGTCAGGCGCGCGCGCAGCACCATGCTGGCGCGGATGGGGCGCAGATCGGGTTCGGTGGCAGCGTGCGGCAACTGGTCGGCCAGCCAGCGCCCCAGCGAGCCGTAGCCCATCATCACCAGACCGCGGCGCAGCGAATCCACGCCGGTGGACAGGCCGAGCGCCGCGGAGTTGGTGTAGACCATGAAGCGGTAGGCCAGCAGCGGGTCCTCGCCCAGGATCTGCTCGAAGCGGTCGATGGACTGCTCGTCGTCGATGGCCTTCATGAGCTTGAGCACCACCTCGTGCGCGGGCTGGGGCTGGCGATGGCGCAGGCTGTAGAGCACGTCCTCCACGGGCCAGCCGGCCACGGCCAGCGCGCCGCCCTCGTCCAGGCAGTGCGTGAGCAGCGCGCGGCTGGCCACGTTGTCATACACCTGCCCGGCGATCAGCGGACTGCGCTGGCCGGCGGCACGGGGGCTGGCATCGCTGCGCCCCGCAGCCGCGGCCTGCAGGGCCTGCACGGCGTCGCTGCTGGACAGGTGCAGCAGGCTGTTGTCGAACAGCCGTGCGATGTCGGCGTCGGGCAGGTGGTCCAGCTCGCCGCGCCACACCAGGCGCAGGCCGCGGGCGTGGGCCTGGCGCGCGCGCTCGCGGATCGCGGGCACGTCCAGCCAGGCCTGGGGCACTTCGATCCAGGGCGCGCCGCGAGGGGCGTGCTCCAGCAGGTCCACCAGCAGCTGCTGCGAGCGAGCGGACAGCAGCAGCGGCGGCGAGCTGGAGGTCCACAGCTCCTGGATGGTGCGCAGCAGGTGCGGCGCATCCACCAGGGTGGCGCCCTCGCTGTGAACGTACAGCTGGATGCCGGCCAGCCGGCGCGCGGCATTCCAGAGGGGCCGGTAGCCCAGCACCAGGCTGCCAAGAACGGATTGGACCATGGGGTAGAAGTGTGGTCAGAGCGGGATGCCGGCCATTGTCACGCCAGTCGCGCGGGCGCGCACGTGGCGAAACCCTGCGTGCGCGGCGTCAGCTGATGAAATTGAAGAGCGACAGGCGCTGCACCTGCGCGTAGGACTTGAGCGCGGCCTCGTAGCCCACGCTGGCGTTCTGGAAGTCCGAGATACCCTGCACCATGTCGAGGTCCTCCGCGCGCGAGCGGTCGGCTTCGAGCTGGATCGAGCGCTTGTCCTGGTCGCCGGTGATGCGGTCGGCGCGGTTGAGCAGCTCGCCCGCATAGCCGCGCATGTTGTGCAGGCGTTCCATGCCGGCGTCGATGTTGGCCAGGGCCTGGCCGACGGCCTGGGACGCGGCCACGCTGTCGGTGGCGTCGGTGATCCCGCGGATCGCGCTGTCGATGGTGCCCATCAGGCTGGAGCTGGGCTGCAGGGCAACGCTGTCGCCCGCCGCGGGCGTGCCCGTCAGGCTGAACGACATGACCGTGTCCGGGCCTTCGTTGATGGTGATGGGAATGGGCTGGCCGGTCTTGACGGGCGCGGTGGTCACGTTCGAGGTGGTCACCGTGCCGTCCTTGGCGGTCTTGGTCAGCGTGTAGTCGACGACGGTGGTGCCCGCTACCGGGTCCACCGTGACGGTGTTCACGGCCAGCGCATACTGCGCCCCGTCCAGTGCCTCGCGGTTGGAGGTCGTGATGGCGCTCGTTACCAGGGAACTGCCCGCGCCGCGCGTGACGGTGGCGGTGTACACGCCGTCGCGCACCGGGTCGAACATCAGCGCGGCATGCCCGTCCACGGTGGTGGGGATCGCCGCGCCACTGCTGGCTGCCTGCCCCGGCAGTCCGGCGAACAGGTAGTCGGGGTTGCTCAGCAGCGGGCCGGTGAAGGGCTCCAGCGCACTGCCCAGCGCGCCCAGCAGGGGAACGCCGTTGGTGTCCTTGCGGTTGATCACCTGCGTGAGCTGCTCGCGCAGGCTCTGGATCTGGTTGGCGTAGGTCTTGCGGTCCTCGGGCTTAAGCGCGCCGCCGCCAGCGGCCACGACCAGCTGGCGAATTTCCTGCACCAGGCCCACGGCGTCGCCCAGGGTGGATTCGGCCTGCGCGATGGCGTTGCGCTGCACGTCCAGCGCGCGCTGCTCGGTCTGGATGCGGCTGATGCGCGTGAGCGCTCGCTCGGCCTGTGCGGCGGCCACGGGGTCGTCGCTGGGACGCACCACGCGCTTGCCCGCGGTGAGGTTCTCCTGCAGGTCCACCAGGGTTTTCTGCCGTGCGCTGAGGTTGCGCAGCGTGGCGTCGTACATGTTGGCGGTGCTGACGCGGTAGAAAGAGCTGCTCATGGCGATTCCTTTCAGCGGCCCATGGTCTGGATCAGGTTGTCGAAAATGTTCTGCGCGATCTGCAGCATCTTGGCGGATGCCTGGTAGGCCTGCTGGTACTGGATCAGCCGCGCGGCCTCCTCGTCCAGGTTCACGCCGGAGACGGCCGTGCGGCTGGCTTCCAGGTTGCTGGCGATGGAGCCCGAAAGCTTGGCCGCGTACTGCGCGCTTTGCGTGCGCGTGCCCACCTGGGCCATGAGGCCCGCATAGCCGTCGGCCAGCGAGGACTCGTCGAACATTTTCACGTCGCGCAGCGCCATGAGGGCGCTGGCGTTGCCCGCGTTGCGGGTGTAGATGTCGCCGTACTGCGGGTCCAGGGCATTGCCCACGTTGACCGTGTCGCCATCCTTGGGCGTGCCCTGCAGGGTGATGGACCAGCCATTGATCTGGATGGGGACGCCCGGTGTGAACGTCTGGCCCGTGGCAACCGCCGTGGGGGGCGTGGTTCCCCGGTTGTACACGTCGTATGTCGCGGGCGGGCCGGCGGTGAAGGCCAGCTGGATGCCTCCGGGATAGGTGGGCGGCGTGGCGGTGTCGCCGTTGGGCGGCAGCACCAGGCCCGGGGGATTGGGCTGGCCCGTGGCCTTGAGTTCCGCCAGTTGCAGCGTCCCCGCGTTGGAGGTTCCCATGGCCGCATTGATGGGGTTGGCGGCGGCCAGGTCGCGCGGGGAATACACCAGCGACTGGATGTTGGCCGCCGCGCTGGCGAAGGGCTTGAACAGCACGCGTTCGTTCACGGCGCCCGCGGTGGTGAACTTGAAGGTCAGTCCGTCCACCATCGTGCCCGCCGGGTCGGTCAGGTCGGCGACGGCCGTGGTCTTGCCGTCGGACAGGCGAATGATCTGGCCTGCGGGGGCCGGGCCCGTGAAGCGCACTTCGTAGTCCGACGCGGCGAACTCGGTGGGAGAGAACTGCGTGCTGTCGCTCAGGTCGATGCTGCCCACCGCGGTGCCGCTGGTGTGGCCCACGACCGATGCGGGCGTGGAGAACAGCGGCTTGCCGGGCTGGCCCTCCAGCGTCAGGCCCAGCGTCTGCTGGTGGTTCAAGGTGGTGCCGATGGCCAGCGCCATGCGCCCCAGCAGGTTGCGGCCCTCGGCCAGGTCCTGGTTGGCAAAGCGCAGCAGGCCGGCCACTTCGCCGCCGCCCAGCATGCCCTCGTTCAACTCCACGGGCGCGCCGCCCGCGGGCTTGAAGAACAGCTGCGTGAGCTGGCTCCCCGGGAACTGCTGGGATTCCGCCACCAGCACCTCGCTGGCCTTGTCGCCCAGCACCAGCGCCTGGCTGCCGCCGATGAACACGCCCACCGTGCCATCGTCGGCCGGGATCTGCGTGGTCTGGATGAACTGGTTGAGTTCGCGGATCAGCTGGTCGCGCTTGTCCAGCAGGTCGTTGGGGCTCTGGCCGTTGCCCTTGACGCGGGCGATCTGCTCGTTCACGTCGGCGATGCTCTTGGCCAGCGAATTGATGCGCGTGGCGTCGTTCTGCAACTGTTCATTGACCGAATAGGCGATCTCGTGCAGCTGCTCCGCACTGCTGCGCATGCGCGCGGCCATCTCGTTCATGCGCGTGAGCGTGACGGTGCGCGCCGTGATGTCGGTCGGCGAGGACACCACGTCGGCCAGCGAGTTCAGCATGTCGGTGATGGCGGCGCCCAGGCCGCTGGTGCCCCCCTGGAATACGTCCTGCAACTGCCCCAGGCGCTCGGCGCGCACCGTGTCGCCCGCCTGTACCGCCTGGGCGGCCGCGGCCTGGCGCGTCAGCAGCTCGCTGTGGTTGCGCAGGATGGTGGCCACCTGCACGCCGTTGCCGATGTAGCCTGAGCCGGTGAACTGGCCCTGCACGGTCTCCATCGCCACGTTCTGGCGCGAATATCCGGCCGTGCTGACGTTGGCGATGTTGTGCCCGGTGGTCTGCAAGGCGACCTGGTTGGCGAGGAGGGCGCGGGCGCCGACGTTCAGAAGACTCATGGTTCAGTGCGTTGGTTCTTATGGATTCAGGCCTGCGTCCCGGATGCCTGGGCCAGCACGGGCGCGCTGGGGGTGCGCGCCACGCCCAGCGTGCTCTGGATGGCGCGGCTGAGCTTGGCGGCGTATTGCGGATCGGTGGCGTAGCCGGCCTTCTGCAGCTCCGTGGCGTAGGCGACGGCGGAATGGGTCTTCTCGCGCGCCTTCTCGTAGCGCGGGTTGTCGTTGATCAGGCGTGCGTAGTCGCGGAACGATTCCTCGAACGAATCGTAGGCGCGGAACTTGGCGACCACCTTGCGCGGCGCGCCGTTGATGTATTCGGTGGTGGTCACCTCGGCCACCTTGCCGGTCCAGCCCTTGCCGGCCTTGATGCCGAACAGGTTGAAGGAGTTGCTGCCGTCCTTGTGGCGGATCTCGCCCTTGCCCCAGCCCGTCTCATGCCCGGCCTGGCCCAGCATGAAGCTGGCGGGGATGCCGCTGCTGCGCGCCACGCGCTCGGCCGCCGCGCGGTGGTGCTGCACGAAGTCTTCACGGCCCTTGGGCGACGCGGCACGCGGATTGTCGGCAGGCGCAGCCTTGCGCAGCGCGACGTCCATGCTCAGCGTGGAGCCCGGCACCAGCGTGGTCTGGCCGTCGCCGCCCAACTGGCGCGAGAGCTGGCGCTGGATGGCCTCGGCCAGCCCACCGGGCTGGCCTGCCATCTGCACCGACAGCTGCTGGTCGAACAGGTCGCTGGCCAGGTTGCCCTCGGCGCCCTCCAGCAGGCCGGACTTCATGGTGGCCTCGCGCATGCTCTTGATGAGCTCGCGCATGAACAGGGATTCGAGCTGTTTGGCCGCCTCCAGCGTGGCGTCCTGGGTGGCCTGGGCGTCGCCCTGGCTGGCTTGCGCCTTGAGGCTGTTGAGTGCGCGGCCATCCACGGCCAGCGCCTGGCGTACGGACGTTGCGCCTGCATTGGGGAGCGAAAGGCTCATGTCCACCTCCCGTCGCGCCGCACGCGGCATGGGCCTTGAATGGAAGCGGCGCCGCCGCGGGGAAGGGTACGCAGGAGCGGCATCAGATCACCTCCAGCTCGGCGTTGAGAGCGCCTGCGGCCTTGATGGCCTGCAGGATGGCCAGCAGGTCCTGCGGTGTGGCGCCCAGCGTGTTGAGCGCGCGCACCACGTCGGCCAGCTGCGGCGAGGCGGGCACCTGCATCACCTTGCCGCCGTCCTGCTGGATGGCGATGTCGCTCTTTTGCGCCACCACGGTCACGCCGCGCGACAGCGGGCTGGGCTGGCTGATGACTGGCGTGGTGCTGATGGTGATGGACAGGTTGCCGTGCGCGATGGCGCAGGGGCCCAGCGTCACCGCCTGGTTGAGCACGATGGAGCCGGTGCGCGCGTTGATGACCACCTTGGCCGCGGGCGTGGAGTCGGGCAGTTGCAGCTCCTCCAGCTCGGCGATGAAATTCACCCGCGCGCCGGGGTCCTGCGGCGCGCGCACCTGCACGGTGCGCCCGTCCAGCGCCACGGCGGTGTCCGGGCCCGAGCGTGCGTTGATGGCCAGCGCCACCTTGCGCGCGGCCTGGAAGTCCGAGGCATTCAGGCCCAGGGTGATGGTGTCGCTGTCGTGCAGCGGCGTGGGCACGGCGCGCTCGACCTGGGCGCCATCGGGGATGCGTCCGGCGCTCAGGTGGTTGATCTGCACCTTGCTGCCGCCGGCCGATGCGCCCGCCCCGCCCACCACCACGTTGCCCTGCGCCAGGGCGTAGATCTCGCCGTCCGCGCCGCGCAGCGGCGTGGCGATCAGCGTGCCGCCCTTGAGCGACTTGGCGTTGCCGATGGAGGACACCGCCACGTCGATCATCTGCCCCGGCTGGGCGAAGGCGGGCAGTTGCGCCGTGATCACCACCGTGGCCACGTTCTTGAGCTGCGGCGCCGTGGTGCCCGGCGGCAGGCTGATGCCCGCCTGCTGCAGGTAGTTGGACATGGCTTGCGCGGTGAACGGCATCTGCGTGGACTGGTCGCCCGTGCCGTCCAGGCCCACCACCAGGCCGTAGCCGGACAACTGGTTGCTGCGCACGCCCTGCACGGCCGCGATTTCCTTCAGGCGCACGGCCTGCGCGGGCGCGGCCAGGCCCAGGGCGGTGGCCAGGGCCACCAGGCAATGGACGATGCGGGAGTTGGGCAAGGCTTTCATGCCCCCGATTGTGGGCAGGCGGGCCTTCGGGCAATGCGCGGAAAAGCGGGGGCTTTTGGGGCGTTTATCGGCGCTGGGGCAGCGGGTGCGGCGTGGCTTGCCGGTGGCGCAGCGCCGATAGCAAAATTGGCCTCCAGCGCTTTACCATCAAGCGCTAGTAGCTATAAAAGTAATAGTTTACTTGCGCGTGCGCGCGGCCCTGGTGGGCGCTGCGGCATGGCGGATGCAGTAGTAGTAGCCGTTGGGCACGCTGGCCAGGTGGTTGGGCCGCGCGCGGCCCGCGCCGTCGTGCGCAAGCGCCGTGTCGTACAGGCCCGCCTGCACGTGGTACACGCCAGCCGGCTGCAGGGCCACGCCGCCGCCGTAGAAGCCCGCGGCCTCGGCGGTTTCCAGTTCTGCCGCCGTGGGCAGGGCGGCGTTCTGCGACTGGCAGTAGCGCAAGGCCGCGTCGCGCGACACCAGCCGGTCTGCATGGCCCGGCGCGGCCGTGAGCCACTGCGCGCTGGCCAGCGGGTTCTGGTGGGCCGTGAAGCGCGTGCCCTGGAAGTAGTCGAACAGGTCGCGCGCCAGCGCCTCGGCCAATAGCGGCGCGGGCGCCGTGGCGGTGAAGCTCTGCGACGCACCGCTGCGCAGCTTGACCAGCGTGGCCGTGGCCTGCACCAGCGCGCCGTCCAGCCGCGTGTAGGTGATGTAGGCGGCCAGCGTGATGCGGCCCACGCGGCTGGGAAGGTCGTCCCGTGCGGAGGGGCGCTGCAGCTGCTCGGGGGTGATGTCGGCGAAGTCGAAGCGCAGTTTGGGGTTGCGCGTGTTGATGCGCCGCGCCTGCCGGTCCAGCTCGGCGATCAGCTGTACGTTGAGGCTGCGCCCCAGCTCGGCCAGGGCCGCGCGCTCGTGGTGGGCCTGCAGGCCGTCCACCGCCTGCAGCGCGGCGGCCACCTTGGCGGGGTCGGCCTTGTCGGCATGCAGGTCGGCAATGATCTGGCGGTCCTGGCCGTAGTCGCCGAGGTCGGAGGCGCGGATCACCGGGATGTTGGGCCACACGGTGAAGGGCTGGTCCACCGGGTCGCGGAAGTCCTGCGCGCCCGCCGGAGCGCAGGCCAGTGCCGCCACCAGTGCGGCCGCGCGCAGGGCACCTGCCCACAAGCGTTGCAGCGTCATTTAGAACGGGCTGATGGTGTTGAACGCGCGCGCCAGCCAGCCCATGGCCTGGGCCTCGGCCTGCTCGCCCAGGCCGCGCGAGATCACGCGCACATTGGCCACGTAGCGCGAGTCGATCACGCTGCCCGGATGGCCGGGCTGGCCGCGGCGCAGGTGGCGGGGATCGACGATGCCCGAGAAGCGCAGCACATCCACGCTGCGGTTCACGCCCACCTGCTTCTCGCCGGTGATGACCAGGTGGCCGTTGGGCAGCACTTCGGTGACGAGGGTGGTGATGTTGCTCTTGAACTCGTTCTTGCTGGCGGTGTTGCCGCTGCCGTTGAAGGTGTTCTCGTAGCCTGCGCCCAGGCCCGATCGCGCGGCCAGCTTGCCCACCGTGGAGGGGGCCAGCAGCGGCAGCGCCGTGATGCTGCCCTTGGTGTCGCCGTTGCGGTTGACGTTGGACTTGGTGTCCTGCTTGGCGTCGATGCTCTCCAGGATCTCGATGGTGACCATGTCGCCCACCAGGCGCGCGCGTTGATCCTCGAAAGCAGGCCGGTAGCTGGCGGCATGGAACAGGCTTCCCGAGGCCGGGCCGGCGGGGCGGGGCAGGGCGGCGATCGGGGGCGGCGTGGTGGGCAGCACGTCCACCGGCGGGGGCGGGTTGATGCTGGCGCAGCCGGCGGCCAGCGCGGCAGCGGTGGCCGCTGCCAGAAGGCGCAGGAGGGAGGTGGTCATGGCAGGGTTCCTTGTCGTGCGGCTCACAGCTGCGACAGCTTGGCCAGCATCTGGTCGGACGTCTGGATAGCCTTGGAATTCATCTCGTAGGCGCGCTGGGTCTGGATCATGGTGACCAGTTCCTCCACCACGTTGACGTTGGAGTTCTCCAGGAAGCCCTGCTTGATGATGCCCAGGCCGTTGGTGCCCGGCTCGGCCTGCTGCGGCGCGCCGGAGGCGGCGGACTCGCGGTACAGGTTCTGGCCCACAGGCTCCAGGCCTGCGGAGTTGATGAAGCTGGACATGCCCAGCTGGCCGATCTGCTGGGGGTTGGGGTTGCCCGCCACGGTCACGCTTACCATGCCGCGCTCGCTGATGCTGATGCTCTTGGCGTCCGCCGGCACGGTGATGCCGGGCGCCACGGGCAGACCGCTGGAGGTGACCACGCGGCCCTGCGAGTCGAGCTTGAACGCGCCGTCGCGCGTGTAGCCGGTGGTGCCGTCGGGCAACTGGACCTCGAAAAAGCCGTTGCCGTCGATGGCCACGTCCAGGCTGTTGCCCGACTGCTGCAGGCTGCCCTGCGTGAAGTTGCGGCTGGTGGCGACCACGTTCACGCCCAGGCCCAGGTGCAGGCCCGTGGGCAACTGGTTCTCCTCGGTGGTCTGGCTGCCGACCTGGCGCAGGTTTTGGTAGATCAGGTCCTCGAACACCGCGTTGTTGCGCTTGAAGCCCGTGGTGGACACGTTGGCGAGGTTGTGCGAGATCACGTCCAGCTGGGTCTGCTGGGCGGTCATGCCGGTCTTGGCGATCCACAGCGAATTCATCATGGCGGTAGTCCTTCAGGGTTAGCCGTTGAGGCTCAGCAGCTGGCCTGCGCTCTTGTCGTCGCTCTCGGCGGTCTGCAGCAGGCGCATTTGTTGTTCGAACTGGCGGGCGGCGGCGATCATGCCGACCATGCATTCCACCGGGTTCACGTTGGATCCCTCCAGCACGCCCGAGCGCAGGCGCGCGTTGGGGTCGGCGGGCAGCGGGTCGCCGCCGGCCGTGCGGAACAGCCCGTCGTCGCCGCGCTTGAGCGGGTTGTCCGCCGCGGGCGTGGCCAGTTTCAGGCGGGCCACGGGCTGGGGTACTTCGCCCGCCAGGCGGGCGGTGATGGTGCCGTCGGCGCCCAGCGTCACTTCGGCATTAGGGGGCACGTCGATGGGTGCGCCGCCGTCCGAGAGCACGGCCATGCCGGTGCTGGTGACCAGCTGTCCGGTGGCAGTGACCTGAAAGGACCCGGCGCGCGTGTAGGTTTCCACGCCGTCCAGACCCTGCACGGCGAACCAGGCATTACCCACGGCCATGGCGTCCAGCGGACGGCCCGTGGTCTGCGCGGGGCCGGGTGTGTCCACATGGCCCGAGGTGGCCTCCAGCGCGAACACGCGCGTCGTGGAGCCGCCGCCTTGCAGCGGCACCGAGCGGAAGTTGGACATCTCGGCGCGAAAGCCGGTGGTGGAGGCGTTGGCCAGGTTGTTGGCCAGCACCGCCTGCCGGTGCGCGGCGGCATTCGCGCCGGTCATGGAGGTGTAGATGATGCGGTCCATGGCGTGGCCTCGGCGTCAGTGGGTTATCAGCGCAGGTTGACGAGGGTGGACATCACCTGGTCCTGCGTCTTGATGGTCTGGGCGTTGGCCTGGTAGGCGCGCTGGGCGGTCATCATGTTGACCAGCTCGGCCGTCAGGTCCACGTTGGAGTCTTCCAGGGCGCCGGCGCGCAGCGCGCCGAAGTTGCCATCCGTGGGCGCACCCAGCACGGGCTGACCCGATTCGTAGGTCTCCACCCAGTTGTTGCCGCCCACGGCCGCCAGGCCCTGCGTGTTGCGAAAGCTCGCCAGCGCGATCTGGCCCTCGGCACGCGTCACGCCGTTGGAGTAGCGGGTCATGATCATGCCGTTGTTCTCGACATTGATGCCCGTGAGCTCGCCCGAGGTGTAGCCGTCCTGCGAGAGTTCGGAGACGGCGAACTTGGTGCCGAACTGGGTGACGTTGTTCAGGTCCAGCGTGACGGGGTAGGAGCCTGGCGCGGGGTTGCTGCCCGGCGCCGTGGGGCTGTTGGGGTTGGCCGGGCTGGGGTTGACCATGAGCGCCAGCTCGAACGACTGCTTGGCGGCCGCGGGCGCATCGGTCAGGTCGGCCACCCCGAAGGTGCCGCCGGCGGGCGACGTGCCGCCCGCGTAGTCCACCAGGTTGTCCTTCAGGCGGGCGGAGGCCACGAGGCTGTTGGTGGGCGCGTCCGAATAGGTGAAGTCCCAGGCGTCTTCGGGGTTGGTGAAGCTCAGCGTGGTCTCGCGGATGGCATACACGCCCTGGTCGTCCGGGCCGTAGAAACGGTAGGTGAAGGACGTGGGGAAATCGTCCTTTTGCGTCAACGCCGGGTCCGCGTTGGCGACCGAGGTGGCCACGGGCTCCAGCGTGGCGGCCACGGCACCGTTCTTGTCGGCGATCAGGCGGCCGGTGATGGCGGGGACCGTCGGCGGCGTGGTGGTCAGGTCGTCCAGTTGGTTGTAGATGTCCCAGGTGTTCGCGCCGTTCTTCTCGAAGTAGAAGGACAGCGGCGTGGCCACGCCCTGGCTGTCGTACACGTTGAGCGAGGTGCCGTAGGTCGTGCGCGGCGTAGCCGCCACGGGTGGGGTGGCGCCCGGGTCGCCCTTGGCGTTGGGCGTGCGGGCATCCAGGTTGAAGGCCGTCTTGATGGCCGTGGTCTGCCGGGCCGGGATGGGCGCCGTGGTGGGGAAGGTCAGCGGCACGGCCGTGCTGGAGGTGCGCAGGCCGGTCACGGGGTCGATGGGGTAGCCCATGACCTGGGCGCCGTCATTGGTGACCACGTTGCCCACGTTGTCCAGCTTGAAGTTGCCGGCGCGCGTGTAGGCACGCGAGCCATCCGGCATCTGCAGCGTGAAAAAGCCGTTGCCGTTGATGGCCACGTCCAGGCTGTTGCCCGTGACGGTGAGGTTGCCCTGGTTGAACTGCTGCGCAATGGCCGACACCTCCACGCCGATGCCGGAGTTGGTGCCGCTGGACGCGCCGATGGCCGAGGCGATCATGGCCGCGAATTCGGTGCGCGAGGCCTTGAAGCCTGTGGTGTTGGCGTTGGCGATGTTGTGGCCGATCACATCGAGGTTCTTGGCCGACGCGTTCAGGCCCGAGAGGCCTTGCTGGAAACCCATGGTGTTCTCCTGGAGGAAAGCGCGGCTCTCAGAGCACGCTGTGAATGCGGAAGTAGTTGACGATGTCGCCGTTGTCCAGCGTGAGCGTCAGCGCACCGGCGTTGGAGCCCGTGGCGACCACCTGCGCCTCGGACAGTCCCGTCGCGGTGACCGCGGTCTCGCCCGACGTGGCCCGCACGCGGAACCGCAGGTCGGCGGCGTTGCCGCTGTAGCCGGCGGCGTCCCACTCGAAAGAGCGGCGGCCCTTGTCCTGTGCGCCGAGGTCCACGGTGTCCACCACCACGCCGCCGGGCGTGACGATGTCCACCTGCACGTCGGTGGCGCTGTTGTCCAGGTTGAAGTAGCCCTTGCCCTTGCCGTCGCTGATGCTCAGGCGGTCGCCCTCGGTCAGCACCGAGCGGCCGATGAGCGAGATGCCCTGGATCTGCTGCATGGTCGAGAACTCCTCGGCCATGGTTTGCATGGTGAGGTTGAGCGTCTGGATGCCGGTGACGGTGTTGATCTGCGCCATCTGCGTGGTCATCTGCGCGTTGTCCAGGGGGTTCATCGGGTCCTGGTTGTTCAACTGCGCGACCAGCAGCTTGAGGAAGCGGTCTTGCATGGCCGCGGGGTCGTTGGTCGCGTTGGCCGAAGCGCCGGTGTTGGTCGTGGCGGTGGTGCCGATGGGGTTGAGGATCATGGCGTGCTTTCGGAGGGCGGTTTACTGGCCCATCTGCAGGGTCTTGAGCAGCAGCGTCTTGGCCGTGTTCATGACCTCCACGTTGTTCTGGTACGAGCGCGAGGCCGAGATCATGTTGACCATCTCCTCCACGGCGTTCACGTTGGAGTGGGTCACGTAGCCTTCGGCGTCGGCCATGGGGTTGGCCGGGTCGTGCACGCGGCGGCCGGGCTGGTCGCTCTCCTGGATGGACGACACGCGCACGCCCGCGGCGCTCTCGGGCCCCATGGGCGCGGTCTGGAAGACCACCTGGCGCGCCTTGTACGCCTGGCCGTCGGGGCCGGCCACGGCGTCCACGTTGGCCAGGTTGCTGGCCACGACGTTCAGCCGCTGCGACTGTGCGCTGATGGCGCTGCCCGAGACGTTGAAGATGGAGAACATGGACATGGCGGGTGCTCTCTTTCGGGATTACTGGCCCTGGATGGCGCTGAGCATGGTTTTGGACTGGCCGTTGATGAAACGCAGCGTGGCCTCGTAGCGCACGGCGTTGTCCACGAACGCGGCGCGCTCGCGGTCCATGTCCACGGTGTTGTTGTCCAGGCTCGGCTGGGTCTGCAGGGCATAGCCCAGCGTGCTGTCCGAGCTGCCACTGGCGGCTGCCGGCAGCGGGATGTGGCGCGGGTCGCTCACGCTCTGGCTGCGCAGGGGGCTGGGGTTCTGGGCTTCGTTCACGGCGCGCATGGCATCGGCAAACTTGAAGTCGCGCGCCACGTAGCCGGGCGTGTCCGCGTTGGCGATGTTGCTCGCGATGGCACGCTGGCGCTCCGAGCGCAGCAGCAAGGCGCTTCCGTGAAAGTCCAGGCGGTTGGTCATCTTGTCGAGCATGTGGGCCTCGGCGTGTAAAAAAGGGGTTCGGCCGCCATGGCCCAGGGGGCTTGTGGCGTGCGTCGATTATGGAAATCGCCCCGTTTTTCTAAAGCGCGAAGAGCGCTGGGATTGGCCCGTTGTTCCGCGCTTGGCGCATGCGGTGGCCAGCCTACAGTGGCAGGTGTGAAAAGGCGTCCGGGGCCCGTTGTGCCGGACCGCCGTCAGACCCGTTGGAGTCCCGTCATGCCGCTTCCTATCCTGCGCTCATCCCGCCTTGCCTGCCTTCGCTTCCTGATGGGCGGCGCGCTGGCGCTGGGCTCTGCCCTGGCGCTGCCCGCCCATGCCCAGCAGGGAGGCGATCAGACCGCCGAGCTGGGCTCGATCACCCAGCACTGGCTGGACGATGCGCTGGCCCAGGCGCAGGCCGGGGGGCTGCCGCTGCGCATGGAAGTCAGTGTGGGCACGCTGGATTCGCGCCTGCGCCTGGCGCCCTGCGCGCGCGTGGAACCCTATCTGCCCGCTGGTGCCCGCCTGTGGGGGCGCACCCGCCTGGGCCTGCGCTGCGTGGACGGCCCCACCCGCTGGAACGTGTTCCTGCCCATCACCGTCAAGGCTTTCGGCCCCGCTTGGGTGCTGGCCGGCAATGTGGGCACCGGCGCAGTGCTGAGCGAGCAAGATGCCATCGAGGCCGAGGTGGACTGGGCCGCAGAACCCGCGGCCATCGTGGCCAACCCCAAGGACTGGGTGGGGCAGACCGCCACCCGTCCGCTGTCCGCCGGCCAGGCGCTGCGCCAGAACATGGTGCGCGCCCCCGACCTGTTCAAGGCCGGCTCTGCGGTGCGCGTGGTGGTGCAGGGGCCGGGTTATGCGGTCACCTCCTCGGGCCAGGCCATGAGCGCGGGCGCTCAAGGACAGAATGTGCGCGTTCGCATGGCCAATGGACGCATCATTGGGGGTACTGTGCTTGAGGATGGGACAATAGAAGCCACTTTGTGAGCCGCGAGGCACCACAAAGCGCTAAAGTCTGCTCCCTGCCGGCCGAAAACATGGCTACTGGCCCCACATCTCACAGGGGTGGTGGAGAGTGCGATGAAGATTGGACACAACCCGGATACTGCGACTGCGCTGTCAAAGGCCGCTGCCAACAAGCAGCAGGCCAAGGCCGCCGCACCTGCGCCGGCCGCTGAAGAAGCGGCCCAGGGCGCGACGCGCGCCGCCGCAGGCGTGCCCGTCACGCTGTCGGCCGCCGCCCGCGGGGTGGACGCCACCAAGTCCACGGCCGACTTCGACACCGCCAAGGTCAAGGCGATCAAGGCCGCCATCGAAAAAGGCACCTTCCGCGTGGACGCCGAAGCCGTGGCCGACAAGCTGCTGGCCAACGCCTACGAAACCCTGTCCCACTCGCGGGGCTGACCCGCCCTCCTGGGCCGGCTGGCCCGCCGGGGTGACAGGCTCTAGACTTGCACCCCATGTCACTCGACGACACCCTCACCTTCATCGAAGCGCAGCTGCAGGACATGCAGGCTGCGCTTCTTGCTTCCAACCCCCAGACTTTTGAAGACACTGCGGTGCAGCTGCGCGGCGCTGCCATGGCGCTGGCCCAGGCCCTGGCGCCTGTGGCGGGCGCGCTGGAGCCCGCCGCCACGCAAAGGGTGCAGGCCATCGGCCGGCAATTGACCCTGGTGCGCGACCAACTGGCGCGGGTGATGGCGCTGACCGAGCGACAGGCGGCGTCGCTGCTGCCGCCGGTGGAGGGGGTGACTTATGGGCCCTCGTCCGGCGCCGCGGGGGCGCGGATTTACCGGGCACCGGGGTGACTTTTAGCCCGAATTGCTGGCTGAGGCTTATGGAATAAGCGCTGGCAGCTATCTTTTTTGATGGGTTCTTCGGGCTTGATGCTGTTGACCGGGACCCGCTCCGGCGAGCGCATATCCCGGCCCGCGCCATGAAAAGCCGCACCACAAGCTCAAAAAAATAGCTGCCCGCGCTTGTCCAGCAAGCGCAAAACAGCTATTTCATCCAAAGAATCAGTGCCCCCGCATCTTGGTCCGCAACCGCGCAATCGCCTGGCTGTGCAGCTGGCACACGCGCGATTCGGTCACGCCCAGGACGGCGGCGATTTCCTTCAGGTTCATGTCGTGCTCGTAGTACATGCCCATGATGTACTGCTCGCGCTCGGGCAGGGCCTTGATGGCCTCGACCAGCGAGGCGCGCAGGCGTTGGTCGCGCAGCACGGCCATGGGATCGGCGCCCTCGTCGGCCACGTGGCGGTCCAGGAAGCCCTCGTCCTCGTCATCGTGGTGAAAGTCTTCCAGGTACACCAGCTGCGTGCCGCGCACCTTGCTCAGCAGGGCTTGGTAGTCCTCCAGGCTCATGCCCAGTTCGGCGGCGATCTCGGACTCGATGGGGCTGCGGCCCAGGCGCTGCTCCACGCGGTGCAGGGCATGCTCGATGTCCTTCTGGCTCTTGCGCGAGCTGCGGCTCATCCAGTCGCCCTCGCGCAGCTCGTCGAGCATGGCGCCGCGGATGCGCTGGCTGGCAAAGGTCTCGAACTGCACGCCCTGCGCGACTTCGTAGCGCGAGAGCGCGTCGTTCAGACCGATCATGCCGACCTGGATCAGGTCGTCCAGCTCCACGTTGGGCGGGAGCTTGGCGATCATGTGGTGGGCGATGCGCCGCACCAGGGGCACGTGCTGGTGGAACAGCGCGTCCCGGTCGAGCTGGCCTTTCGCGGTGTACATCGGGTCAGTGGCTCCGGTCCAGGGGCGAGAGGGAGGCGCACAGGCTGTGCGGGGGCAGCAGGGGCATGGCAGCGTCAATGGTGCATGCGTTTTCCAGCAGTTGCAAGGCCAGCCGCTGGATGTCCTGCGCGCGCGCCGCGGCCACGGTGGTGGTGTGGACCTGCAGGCCCAGGTGGGTGCGCGCGCTGCGCTGCAGCGTGTCCAGCGCCTCGGCGGTCTGGCGGTGCTGCACAGGCTCCTGCGGCGCGAGGATGGACGCCACCGTGCAGCGCACGCCGGCGTGCAGCGCCATGTGTTTGAGCTGGCGGTAGCTGCGCACCATGCCTTGCGCGCCGGGGCCGGTCATGATCAGCGGTACGCTGGCGCTGCCGCGCAGCAGCGGCGCCAGTTGCTCGGGCGGAGCATGCAGCACCACCAGCGCGTAGGCGCGAAACAAGGGCTGCAGGCGCTGCAGCACGGTGGCGCCATGGTGTTCGGACTGCTGCGCGAGGCGGGCCAGCCCGCGGGCCGCGGGCACCACGGCCAGCGACGCGCCGGTGGCGGAGGCCAGCGTCTGCGCGCCGTTCCAGGGAGCCGGGTGCAGCAGCTGGTCCAGGCCGGGCATGTGCGGGCTCTCCAGCGCCGTGCCGTCCAGCACCACGACGGGGTAGCCCAGGCGCTGCAGGCTGGAGCACAGCTGCCACAGCATCTCCAGCCACGGGCCGCTGCCCGGCTGGCTCAGCACGGCCAGCAGGCGCAGGTCCTGCTGCGGCGTGTAGCTGTGTAGCCCGGCGGCCTGGTGCAAAGCGGTATCAAGCAACATCGGCCATCCCCCGCTCATCGGCCGTTTCCGTGGCGTGCGAGAAGAAGAAGTTCAGCTCGGCGGCCTTGGGGTCGAAGGCCGACTTCACGCTCGTGCGCATGGAGGCGCTCACGAGCTTGCGGGCGTCGGCCGCTTCCCAGTCCTCGGGCACGCGCTGGCCATTGGTCACGCCGCGCAGCACCATCTGGTGGCGGATCAGCGCATCAATGGCGGGGCCCAGCTTCACGGCCTCGTCCACCTTGGACAGGATGGCCTGCTGCGAGCCGGTGGTCTTGAAGCCGGTGAGCACGTCGTCCAGCGTATCGCCGTGGCTGCTGGCGTTGAGCACCAGCAGACGCTTGACACCGGGCAGCGCCAGCACGTCCAGCAGGTCGCGCTTGCGCGGGTCGCGCGGGGCCACGCCCGTGGTGTCGATGAGCACCATCTTCTTGGACGACAGCAGGCCCAGCAGGTCCTGCAGCGCCGCGCGGTCGTGCGCCAGGTGCGCCACTACGCCCAGCATGCGGCCGTAGGAGCGCAACTGCTCGTGCGCGCCCACGCGGTAGGTGTCCAGCGTGATCAGGCCCACGCTGGCGGGGCCGTGGATGCGCGCGCACAAGGCGGCCAGCTTGGCGGTGGTGGTGGTCTTGCCCACGCCGGTGGCGCCCACCATGGCGAAGATGCCGCCTTCCTCGTACAGCGGCAGCGTCTGCGCGTCGGTGCGCAGGTTGCGCTCCAGCACTTCCATGAGCCAGCGCACGGCGTCCTGGGCGCCCAGATGCTCGGGCAGGTGTTCCAGCACCGCGCGCGAGAGGGCGGGCGAATAGCCCGCACGGATGAGCTTGAGCATCAGCGTGGACTGGATCGGGTTCTGGCGGGCCTGGCCCAGCCAGGCCAGGGTGTTGAAGCGGTCCTCGATCAGCTCCTTCATGGACTGCAGTTCCTTCATGAGGTTCTGCTGTCCCAGGCCGGCCGCCAGCGTGGGCGCGGCTGTGGCGGGCGCCTCGGCGCGGCGCGGCGTGAGCTGCTCTGCGCCCAGGGCGGCATGCATGGGCCGCAATGGGTTGTGGCGTGCCACCGGGGCATTCACGGGCTGTGGCGCGGGTGGCTCTGGCAGGCGCTCGGCGCGGGGTTCGAAGCGTGGCTCGGGCAGGCCGCGCTCCAGCGCTGCGCGCTCGTTCAGCGGCGCGGGGGCGCTCGTGCCGTGCAAGGCCTCGTGGCGACGGCGCAGCATGCGCTCGCGCACATAGTCCTGGAACGACAGCGTGCTCATGGCCAGTTGCTCGGTGTCGTGCGCCACGGTGCTGCGTGCTGCGGGCGCCGGCTGGCGTGCGGGCTGCGGGACAGGGGCTGCATGGGGCTGCGTCTGGGACATGCGCACCGGCTGGCTCGCGGCCAGGTCGTCGGCGCGCTCCTGCAGACGGTTGGGTGCCGGCTCGGCACCGCCGTGCAGGGACGACAGCGCGTCCTCGGCCGTGGCCACCACCTCGACGCCGCCCGCCGTGGGGCGGTTGGACAGGATCAGTGTGCCTTCACCGAAGGCCATGCGCGCCTTGGCCAGGGCCTCCCGTGCGGTGGGAGCGGTAAAGCGTTTGATGTTCATGCGGATGCACCTTTGAGGATCGGGCCGATGCGGATGGTGTGGGTCTCAGGAATCTCGCTGTGGGCGAGCACCTGCAAGCGGGGAGCCACGCGCCGCACCAGGCGGGCGATGGCGTTGCGGATCTGGTCGGGCACCAGCAGGCAGGCGGGCATGCCCAGCTCTTCCTGCTGCAGGGCGACTTCGGCGGCCTTGTGGGTGAGCAGGTCGGCCACGCCGGGGTCCAGCGCCGGGCCGCTGGCATTGCCCAGGGCCTGCATCAGCAGGCGCTCCAGCCCGGGCTCGATGGCGATGACGCTGAGCTCCCGCGTGGGGCCGTAGATCTGCTGCACGATGGCGGGGGACAGGGCGATGCGCACGCGGCGCGCCAGTTCCACGGGGTCTTGCGTGCTGCCGGCGTGTTCCGCCAGCGTCTCGATGATGGTGCGGATGTCGCGGATGTGCACGGACTCCTCCAGCAACAGCTGCAGCACTTTCTGGAATGTTGTGATGGACACCATCTTGGGCACGACTTCTTCGATGAGTTTGGGTGCCAGCCGGGTCACATGCTCCACGAGCTGCTGCGTCTCGGTGCGGCTCAGGAGCTTGGCGGCGTGCACTTGCATCAAGTGTGACAAATGGGTCGCCATCACGGTTTCCGAATCAACCACGGTAAAGCCCGCCATTTGTGCCGCTTCCTTCTGCGCGGCGTCGATCCAGTGCGCGGGCAGGCCGAAGGCGGGATCGGTAGTGGGAGTGCCGATCAGCGGCGTGGAGATGCCGCCGGGGTTGATGGCCAGGTACATGCCGGGGAAGGCCTCGCCTTCGCCCACCACCACACCGCGCAGCGTGATGCGGTAGGCGCTGGGCTTGAGCTCCAGGTTGTCGCGCACATGCACGGCCGGCGGCAGGAAGCCCACCTCCTGCGCAAACTTGCGGCGCACGCCCTTGATGCGCGTGAGCAGGTCGCCCTGGCGGCTCTTGTCCACCAAGGCGATCAGGCGGTAGCCCAGCTCCAGGCCCAGCAGGTCCACGGGTTGCAGGTCGTCCCAGCTGGCTTCGCCGTCGCTCACGGGCGCGGGGGCTTCTTCCACCGGGGCGGGGCGGCGCTGGCGCTGCAGCAGCATCCAGGCGCCGTAGCCGAGGAGGCTGCCCATGACCAGGAACACGGTGTGCGGCATGCCGGGGATGAGGCCCAGCAGGATCAGCACGCCCGCGGTCACGCCCAGCACGCGTGGCGACATGAGCAACTGCTGCACGATCTGCTGGCCCATGTCGGAGTCCTTGCCCACGCGCGAGATCACCATCGCGGCTGCGACGGAAATCAGCAGACCTGGAATCTGGGCCACCAGCGCATCGCCCACGGCCAGCAGGATGTAGCTGTTGGCGGCGTCGTTGGCCGACAGGCCATGCTGCAGCATGCCGATGGCGAAGCCGCCCACGATGTTGATGATCAGGATCAGGATGCCGGCGACGGCATCGCCGCGCACGAACTTGCTCGCGCCGTCCATGGAGCCGAAGAAGTTGGCCTCTTCCTGCACCTCGGCGCGGCGGCGCTTGGCTTCCTTCTCGTCGATCAGGCCGGCGTTCAGGTCGGCGTCCACGGCCATCTGCTTGCCGGGCATGGCGTCCAGCGTGAAGCGGGCCGACACCTCGGCGATGCGCTCCGCGCCCTTGGTCACCACCACGAAGTTGATCACCACCAGGATCGCAAACACGATCAGGCCCACGGCGAAGTTGCCGCCGATCAGGAAGTGGCCGAAGGCCTCGATCACCGCGCCGGCCGCGCCCGGGCCGGTGTGGCCTTCCAGCAGCACCACGCGGGTGGACGCCACGTTCAGCGACAGGCGCATCAGCGTGGTGAGCAGCAGCACCGACGGGAAGGCCGCGAAGTCCAGCGGCTTGATCATGTACGCGGCCACCATCATCACCATCAGCGCCACGGCGATGTTGAGGGTGAAGAAGGTGTCCAGCATCCAGGGCGGCACGGGCAGCACCATCAGCGCCAGGATGGCCACTACCAGCAGCGGGGCCGACAGCCCCTGCAGTGCCGGGCCGTGGTTGCCGGCCCATTGCCGGACGGAATGGATCGAGGGGGACGTCATCTTGCGTTACCTGTGGCGGGTGCGGGGCGCCGGGTGTGGTGGGCGCTGTGGGGGTCGAGCTCGGGCGGCACGTAGGGATCGGGCTGGGCCTCGGGCATGCGGCCATCACCGCGCAGCGCGGCCTTCAGGCGGTACACGTAGGCCAGCACCTGGGCCACGGCGGTGTACAGCTGTGCGGGAATCGGTTGCTCCAGCTCGGCGTGCGCATACAGCGCGCGCGCCAGCATGGGGGACTGCAGCACGGGCACGCCATGCGCCTGGGCCACTTCGCGGATCTTGAAGGCGAGCAGGTCGGTGCCCTTGGAGACGACCTGGGGTGCGCCCATGGTGGCGTCGTCGTACTTCAGGGCCACGGCGTAGTGCGTGGGGTTCATGACCACGAAGTCGGCCTTGGGCACGGCGGTGATGCTGGCGCCGTCGGCGATCTCGCGCGCGCGCTGGCGCTGGCGGCCCTTGAGCTGCGGGTTGCCGTCGGATTCCTTGTGCTCCTGCTTGACTTCCTCGTGCGACATCTTCAGGCGCGACTTGAAAAAGAACGCCTGCAGCGGCACGTCCACCACGGCGAACAGGAACACCACCAGCAGCAGCAGGCTGGCGCCCGAGACGATCCAGTCGCCCACGTGGCGCAGCGACATGGGCGAAGGCTGCAGCACCAGCGCAGCCATCTTCTCGATGCTCTGGCCCATGAAGTTCCAGGCCACGAACGACAGGATGCCGGTCATGAGCACCATCTTGCTCACGTTGGCGAGCTGCTGCTTGGAAAACAGGTTGGTGAAGCCGGTCAGCGGGTTGAGCCGGTTGAACTGCGGCGTGATGGGCTTGAAGCTGAACACCCAGCCGCCGGCGCCCACGGCGCTCAGCAGCGCTGCGCCGCCGGTGAGTGCGGCGAAGCTGGCGCTGGCCAGCAGGCCCACGCCCGCCATGGTCTGCAGGCGCTCCAGCATGTGGCCGGGCGCCTGCACGGTGGCCGCGTTGAATGCGAGCTGCTGGCGCATCGCGCGCTGCAGGTATTCCACGAACCAGGGCGCGAGCACCAGCAGCGCCAGCGCGCCCATGCCCAGGATGGCCAGGTGCGACAGGTCCCGCGAGCGCGCGGCCTGGCCGTCGCTGCGCGCTTTCTGGAGCTTGCGCTCGGTTGCTGGGAGGTTTTTGTCTTGGCTCGAGCTCATGGCGGCGTGACTGCTGGGTCACGCCATTGTCGGGAGCCGGGGCGAAAGCTAAAGCCCGAATAAAGGGGTTGCGCCGGCGTTATTCGCGGCGGTGGCGGCGGTTGCGCCGACGATTGGTAAGCTATTAAAATAATAGCTGTTTGCGCTTGCCCAGTGGGCGTTAGAGCCTGATTTTGCTGATGTTTATGTCATGCGCCGGGCTCCTGCCTGGGCCCGGCCGCGTCAGAACCCCAGACTGGCCAGCAGGTCGTCCACCTGCGACTGGCTGGTCACCACGTCGGGTGCGGACTCGGGATTGACCACGGGCCCCTGCAGTTGGTCGCGCCGCGGCTCGGGCGCGATGGGTGTTTGCGCCTGCGGCGGCGCGGTCTGGATCAGCAACTGCACCAGCTGCTGCTCGATCGTCGCCGCCAGGTTGACCACGCGCGCGATCACCTGGCCGGTGAGATCGTGGAAGTCCTGCGCCATCATGATCTCGGTCAGGTGGCTGTCGGCCTCCTGCGTGGCGCGCTCCACATCGGTCAGGAAGTTGTAGATCTCGCCCTTGGCCACCGCGGCCACGGGGTCGGCCACCAGCGAGGTGACCACGCGGCGCGTTTCCGAGGCCACGTGGTCGTGCAGCGACTTGGCCTGCTCCACCCGGCCCAGCACCTTCTCGGCCGCCTCGCCCGTCAAGCGGGCGATGTAGGACAGGCGGCTTTGCGCATCGGGCAGCTCACCCATGGTGCCGCGCAACTGGTCCGCGTAGCCGAGCTCGTTCAGGGCGGAATGCAGCTGCCGCGTGAGCTGGCCTATCTTGTGGTGGACGTCGTCTGCCCCGTCGGCTGGCGCGCCGTTTTCTGCCGCCGTCATGCTCACAGCCCCATTTTCTTGAGGATCAGGTTGACCTTTTCTTCCAGCGTGGCCTTGGTGAAGGGCTTGACGATGTAGCCGGCGGCGCCGCCCTGGGCGGCGGCGACGATGTCTTCCTTGCGCGCCTCGGCCGTCACCATCAGCACGGGCAAATGCTTGAGCTTGTCGTCCTTCTTGATCTCGCCCAGCAACTGGAAGCCGTTCATGTTCGGCATGTTGATGTCGGTGACCACGAAGTCGAACTTGCCGTTGCGCAGCTTGTTCAGTGCCGCCACGCCGTCTTCGGCCTCGTCGGCATCAGCGAAACCGCTTTCCTTGAGCAAGTTGCGGACGATGCGCCGCATGGTGGAAAAGTCGTCAACGATCAGAAAGCGAAGGGCGGAGGACACAAAGGACCCTTTCGGTGAATATGGGGCTATTGTCGTAAGTCATCAGCAACGTGACAAGTTGTTACTGATTCGGCGATGAGGAAGCTGGATTGTCCTGCTTTTCTGCCACGGGCGACGGTAACGGAAATACCATGTTCTTTTTACCCATGAGCCGCTCTTCGGCTTCATGGGTGAGTACGGTGATGGTGATGCGCCGGTTCACGGCGGCGCGGGGGTTCTCGGGCTCCAGCAGATCGCTGGCAGCCATGCCCACCACGCGGCCCAGCTTGGCGTCGGGCATGCCTGCGGCCACCAGTTCGCGTCGCGAGGCGTTGGCGCGGTCGGCCGACAGCTCCCAGTTGCTGTAGCCGCGGTCGCCGTTGCCATAAGGCACGGCATCCGTGTGGCCGGACAGGCTGATGCGGTTTTCTACCCCGCCCAAAGCTGCACCAATCTGGTGCAGGATGTCGCGCATGTAGGGTTTGACCAGCGCGCTGCCACTGTCGAACATGGGGCGGTTCTGATCGTCCACGATCTGGATCTGCAGGCCGTCGGGCGTCAGGTCCAGCCGGATCTGCGAGCGGTATTCGTTCAGGCGAGGGCTCTCGGTGATCATTGCCTCGATCTTGGTCTGCAGCGCCTTGATGCGCTGTGCGTCCTGCCGGGCACGCTCGGCGCGCGAGGCCTCCACACTGGAGCGCATGTTGGTGGAGCTGTCGGAATTGGAGCGGCGCACCTGCCCGTGCACCTTGGACAGGTCGTTGCCGCCGCCCGGGATCACGCTGGAGCTGTTGCCCGCCCCGTCGCCGCCCTGCATCGCCACCTTGAGCGGCGACGAGAAGTAGGCCGCAATGCCCTGCAGCTCGCCCTTGGCGGTGGAGCCCAGCAGCCACATCAGCAGGAAGAAGGCCATCATGGCCGTCACGAAGTCGGCGTAGGCGATCTTCCATGCGCCGCCGTGCGGCGCATGGGGGCGCTTCTTGGCGCGCTTGATGATGATGGGCTGGAGCTTCTTTTCGGCCATGGCAAAGGCGGTTCAGGCGTGGCGCGTCACTTCTTGCCCTTGACGTGGGCTTCCAGCTCGACGAAGCCCGGGCGGTCCCCGGAGAACAGCACCTTGCGGCCGAACTCGATGGAGGTGGCGGGGTTGTAGCCCTGCATGCTGGCCAGCAGGGTGGACTTGATGCACTCGTATTCCTTGGCGGCGTCAGCGGCCTTTTGCTCCAGCAGCCCGGCCAGCGGCTCCACCGCGCCGTAGGCCAGCAGAATGCCCAGGAAGGTGCCGACCAGCGCCGAGGCGATCATGCCCCCCAGCACGGCGGGCGGCTGGCCCACCGAGCCCATGGTGTTCACCACCCCGAGCACCGCGGCCACGATACCGAAGGCCGGCAGGGCGCCGGCCAGTCGCGTGAGCGCCGCCACGGGGGCGTGCGCCTCGGCGTGGTGGGTCTCGATCTCGCTGTCCATCAGCGCCTCGATCTCGTGGGCGTTCAGGTTGCCCGAGACCATCATGCGCAGGTAGTCGGTGGTGAATTCGATCACGTGCGGGTCGCTGCCCACGGTAGGGAATTTCTTGAACAGCTCTGATTCCTTGGGCGACTCCACGTCCTGCTCGATCGACATCAGCCCTTCCTTGCGGGCCTTCTGCAGGATCTCGTAGAGCATGGCCATCAGCTCCATGTAGCGCGCCTTGGTGTATTTGTTGCCTTTGAACACCTGGGGCAGCGTGGCCATGGTGGCTTTGAGCACCTTGGGCTGGTTGGTCACGATGAATGAGCCCAGCGCGGCCCCGCCGATGGTGATCATTTCAAAGGGCAGGGCCGTCAGCAGCACCTGAACGTTGCCGCCATGGGCGACGAACACGCCGAAGACGCAGCCGAAGGTGATGATGTAGCCGAGGATGACGAGCATGCTGGGGTTCTAAACGGGCAAAGCGGGCATGGGAGCCCCTTAGCCTTGCATAAGGGAATGACTTTTGTATCGGATTGTCGCGAGAAAAATGAAGCCGGCTTGACCGGGTTCCCTTGTCAACGGTCGGTGATTCCTATGAAAAAGAGCTGTAGTGCCCACAGTCAGGGCGCTGGCAGCTCTTATTTTGGAAGCAGTAACGGACCGCCTTATTTCAGCAAGGCCAGCACGCCCTGCGGGATCTGGTTGGCCTGGGCCACCATGGCGGTGCCGGCCTGCTGCAGGATCTGGGTGCGCGACAGGTTGGCCGTTTCGGCGGCGAAGTCGGCGTCCTGGATGCGGCCACGCGAGGCGGACATGTTCTCCGAGGAGGTGTTCAGGTTCGCGATCGTCGTCTCGAAGCGGGCCTGCAAGGCGCCGAAGCTGGCCCGCTGGCCGTTCACCGCCGCCAGGGCGGAATCGATGATCTTCAGCGCTTTGGTGGAGCCGTCCACGGTGGACACGTCAATGGTATTGACGGAGTTCAGCGTGGAAGGCGTTGCCGTGACGGGAGGCGTGCCGGTGAGATTTCCGATGGAAAAGCCCTTGTCGGAGTTCATTTCTAGGTAACCGCGGGCCGTCGCGTACCCTCCTGCCGGCGCGGCGGCCACGCCGGCCACGAAAGTCGGGGTTCCCGAGCTGGCAGACGTCACGGCATCGTAGGCGCCGACGGCGAGAGTGTTGCCGGCCGCGGAATTGTTCTGGATCTGGATGTCGGCCCCCGACTCGTTGATCAGGATGATGCCGTCCCCGTCCGCATTCAGCTTGGCGGTGATGCCCGTCTGGGAGGACACGTCATTGAAGGCCTTGATGCCCTCGGCCAGGCCTGCCGCGGTGGCGCCTGCGGTGCTGACGCTGAAGGTGACGTTTGCCGCGGTGGCGTTGTCGCCCACCACCGCGAGGGAATAGGAACCACCGGCCACAAAGGTCGTCAGCTCGACCTGGTTGCGTGCGGAGGCCGTCACCCCGGTCGCTTCCGACGCAGCATTGATCTTGGCTGCAGCCGTCGCCAGGGTGTCCGTAGCGGTGAGGTTGATCGTCTTGGTCTGAAGCCCCGCCACGTCGAACGTGCCGGTCAGCGGCGTGGGGGTGTTGGTGGCGGTGACCACCACTGGCGCGGACTGCTTCAACTGCGCTCCGTAGGTGGCAGTACGGAAGTTGCCCGTGGTGGCGGTGATGGTCTGGTTGGCATTCGCGCCCACCTGGAAGGTGGCGGAGCCGAACGAGCCGTCCAGCAGCTTCTGGCCGTTGAACTCGGTGGTCACAGCCAAGCGGTCCAGCTCGGACAGCAGCTGGCCCACTTCAGCCTGCAGGGCCTTGCGGTCGGAGGCGCTGTTGGTGGCGTTGGCCGACTGCACGGACAGTTCACGCACGCGCTGCAGGATGTTGCCCGCTCCCGCCAGGGCGCTTTCGGCCACCTGCGCCAGCGAGATGCCGTCGTTGGCGTTACGTGCCGCCTGGTTCAGGCCGCGGATCTGGCTGGTGAAGCGCTCGGAGATGGCCAGGCCGGCGGCGTCGTCCTTGGCGCTGTTGATGCGGAGACCCGACGACAGGCGCTGGATGGAGGTATTGAGCGAACCCTGGCTGACCCCCAGATTGCGCTGGGCGGTCAACGAGGCGACGTTGGTATTGATGGTAGCTGCCATGGCGGAACTCCTGCGTGGCTGGAAACGATGATTTCTGCCGGCTTAAGCGTGGCCCCTCCGGCGGACTGTGCGGGAACGATGGGCAGATTGTGGAGAGCCGGCGTGGGGGCGTTGCCGCGATAAGCGGCGCAAAAACCGTCCAGTCCGTGCGTTTGTCCCTAAAGTTTTCCAGCCACAGCCCGAAAACACATTCAACGGGCCGTTTGAAACAAGAAGTGACGACCCGCCGTTCAACAGGGAGCCTGTGTAGGCCCTGTGAACCCTGAGGCCAGACGGTTCTGGGCCCAGATGGCGGTAACGCCTTATTCAGTCAGTTCTTTCAGGAGATTTGCAATGGCATCGACCATCAATACCAACGTCGCCTCGTTGACCGCCCAGCGCAACCTGGGCATGAGCCAGGCCTCCCTCAACACCTCCATCCAGCGCCTGTCGTCGGGCCTGCGCATCAACAGCGCCAAGGATGACGCCGCCGGCCTGGCCATCTCCGAGCGCTTCACCAGCCAGATCCGCGGCCTGAACCAGGCCGTGCGCAACGCCAACGACGGCATCTCGCTGGCCCAGACGGCTGAAGGCGCACTGAAGGCGTCCGGCGACATCCTGCAGCGTGTGCGCGAACTGTCCGTGCAGTCGGCCAACGCCACCAACAGCGCCTCCGACCGCAAGGCCATCCAGGCTGAAGTGGGCCAGCTGCTGTCCGAACTGGACCGCATCTCCGTGACCACCGAGTTCAACGGCCAGAAGCTGCTGGACGGCTCGTTCGGCTCCGCCACCTTCCAGGTGGGCGCGAATGCCAACCAGACCATCACCGCCACGACGGGCAACTTCCGCACGACGACCTATGGCGCGCAACTCAAGGCTTCTGCGAGTGTGGCAGCCGGTACCGCTGTGCCTGCCAGCGCTGCGGCAACAGTGATTGTGAATGGTCTGCAGAGCAAGACCTTGAATGTGGACGCATCTGATACGGCTGCCAAGATCGCTGCTGCAGTCAATGGCGCGGCGGAAACCACTGGTGTTACAGCATCGGCGCGCAATGTGTCGGAATTCAAGGTGACGACTGCTGGCGCCGTGTCTCTGGCGATCAAAGGCGATAACACCACTACGGCTGCCAACATCACCTTCTCGGCCACTACGACGACAGACTTGGCTGAGGGTGTGAAGGCATTCAATGATGTGTCGTCCCAAACGGGTATCACCGCCAAGCTCAATAGCGCTGGAGATGGCATCATCCTTACGAACGATGCAGGCGCGGATATCGAGATCACCAACAACTCGACAGCCGCCGCTGTTTCCTTGGCTGCTCAGAACGCAACGGCCAGTACGTTGACTTTCAGCGGCGCACAGGCCACTGCAGCCGGCGCTACCGCGGTATCGCGGGGCACCGTGGAATTCAGCTCCGACAAGGGCTTCTCGCTGGGGGGAACTTCTGCCTATGTAGCCGCAGGCGCCTCCACGCTGAACTCGGTCAACCAGATCGACGTTTCCACGGTCGATGGGTCCACCAAGGCCCTGAAGATCATCGATTCCGCCCTGGCGGCCGTGAACGGCCAGCGCGCCAGCTTCGGTGCCCTGCAGTCCCGCTTCGAGACCGCCGTGAACAACCTGCAGACTTCTTCCGAAAATATGTCCGCCTCGCGCGGCCGCATCCAGGACGCTGACTTCGCGGCTGAAACGGCCAACCTGTCGCGCACGCAGATCCTGCAGCAGGCCGGCACCGCCATGGTGGCCCAGGCCAACCAGCTGCCCCAGGGCGTGCTGGCCCTGCTGCGCTGATACGGCAGCCTTCAGGTGAGACGCGGGATTCGTTCCCGCATCTCTCCCCGAGCGCGGCAGTGAGATTCTCACGGCCGCGCTTTCCCGCTTGTGGGGCGGCATGGCGAGCGTGACGTGCGGGATTGGCGGGATTCTTCCGTCCTATTCAACGAGACGCACAGGGCCCTTCGGCTTGATAATTTCTGGCGTTACCGGCACGCATGCCGGTTTGCATGCATACGGAGATGGTCATGGCAAGTTTTTCCTCTATCGGTATCGGCCTGGGCGGCAATGTGGACGTCAACGGGCTGATCAAGGCGTCGGTAGATGCCGTCAAGCTGCCCATCACGAAGACCAACGGCCTGCAACAGCAGGCGGCGCTCACCAGTGCCAAGGTGTCTACCTTCGGCCAATTCAAGTCGCTGGTGTCCACGCTGGCGGACGCGGCCAGCAAACTCACCAGCGTGACCGGGTGGAATGGCGTCAAGGCCACTTCCTCCAATGCCGACGCGGTATCCGTCAGCGCGGTGGGCGGCGCAGCGGTCACGTCCTTCACCGTGCAGGTGCAGAACCTGGCGATGGCCCAGTCGTCCATGTCGGCCGCGTTGCAGCCCACCAAGCAGCCGGTGGGTGCGGGCACGCTGACGCTGGCCACGGGAACCTGGGCGGGCGATCCCAAGGCATTCACCGCGGGTAGCGGCGAGGCGGTCAACCTCGAGATCAGCGCCACCGACACGCTGGCCGACGTGGCCAGCAAGATCAACGGGTCCAAGGCCGGGGTGACCGCCACGGTGCTGAACGACGCGTCGGGCGAACGGCTGCTGCTGCGCAGCAAAACCACCGGCGAGGCGGCCGGGTTCCAGCTGAGCGTGTCCGACGCGGACGGCAACCTGGCCGACGGCGCCGGCCTGTCGCGCTTGTCCACCGGAATGACCACGGAATACGCACGCAATGCCAACGCCACGGTGAACGGCATCGCCGTCAGTTCCGCGACCAATGCGTTCGCCGACACCGTGGCGGGCGTGACCTTCACGGCCAACAAGGTCACCACGGAGGCCGTGACGTTGACCGTGGAGAAGGACACTTCGGCGGTCAAGAAGAACATCGAGGCCTTCGTTGCCGCGTACAACGCCGTCAACAGCGCGCTCAATGAAAGCACCAAGTACGACAAGGAGACGCAGACCGCCGGCCTGCTGCAGGGGGACTCCACCGTGCTGGCCCTGCAGAACACGCTGCGCATGGCGTTGCAGTCCGTCAACAGCTCGGGTGCGTTGCGCAACCTGTCGGCCGTCGGCGTGGTGTCCGCGGGCGGGCTGGGGCTGGGCAACGTTTCGCCGGACGGCTCTCTGGAGCTCAACGCCACGAAATTCAACAAGGCGATGGAAGATCCCGACGCCGTGAAGGAATTCTTCCGCGGGCCCGAGGGCGGGCGCGTGGAAGACGGCTTTGCCGGCAAGTTCAAGGCCATGACGTCCCAGCTGCTCGACACGGACGGGTTCTTTGCCTCCAAGACCAAGCTGTACGAGAGTGCACTCAAACTCAACGCCAAGGAGATCGAGCGCATCACCGACCGCGCCGACCGCCTGGAAAAGAGCCTGACGCAACGCTACACGGCGCTGGACACGAAGATGGCGTCGCTCAATGCGCTGAACGCTTACATCGCCCAGCAGGTCACCACCTGGAACAAGTCCTCGGGCTGAAAGCGCTTCAGTTTGACGGCGCGATGCCGATAAATTGAATAGCAGCCAGCTCAAGGATTACCGCCATGTTCAGTGCCCTCAACCCCCGCGCAGCGTCCGCCTACCAGCGGATCAATGTCGAAACCAGCATGCACACGATCGACCAGCACCAGTTGGTCAGCCTGCTGCTGGATGGCGTGCTGAGTGCCGTGGCCACCGCCCGTGGCGCGCTGGCGCGCAGCGACGTGCTGACCAAGTGCAACAGCATCTCCAAGGCCGTGCGCATCCTGGAAGAGGGCCTGATGACCGCGCTGGACCGCGAGTCGGGCGGCGAGGTGGCGGCGAACCTGGAGGCGGTGTACGACTACGCGCTGCGCCGGCTCATTGAGGCGAACGCCGGCAATGACGACGCAAAGCTGCAGGAGGTGGCCCGCCTGATCGAGCCGATCGCGCTGGCCTGGAAAGAGATGAAGAAGAGTACCGAGGCGGCCAACGACGTGGCGCAGCCCGCGCTGGCGGAGGCCTGAAGAATGCCCGACATGCTGATTGACTACTACAAGGCCATCGAGGACAGCAGCGCCAAGATGCTGGAGGCGGCCAAGCTCAAGGACTGGGACGGCGTGGTGCGCTACGAGGGCACCTGCGCGGTGCTCATCGAGCAGTTGCGCTACCAGTCGCAGCAGCAGGAACTGGCGCCTGAGCACCGCAAGGAGAAGGCCCGCATCATGCAGCGCATCCTGCGCAACGATGCCCAGATCCGCTGCCTGGCCGAGCCCTGGCTGGCGCAGTTCGAGCACCTGTTCGACGGGCAGCCGCAGATGATGCACTGACGTTGTGCTTTCCTTCCCTGGCTGCGGCGTGGTGGCGCCGGGCGGGGGCTCCAGGGGCAACGCAAAAAGCCGGCACCGCAAGGTGGCCGGCTTTTTTTATAAACGAAATGTGCCTCTAGCGCTTATCCAGTAAGCGCTAACAGCTATCAAATAATGAGTGAAAGTCGCGTCGACGCGCGCCTTACACCTGCATGTTCATGATGTCGGTGTAGGCCTGCACCATGCGGTTGCGCACATGCAGCGTGGCCTGGAAGCCGATCTGCGCCTTCTGCATGGCGACCATGGTTTCCTCGATGCTGACGTTGGGGTTTTCCAGTTGCACTTCGCGCTGCAGACCGCTGGCCTGGTCCTGCGCGGCGCTCACGGACTGCAGCGCGTTCTTGAACGCCGAGGAAAAGCCGGCCTCCTGCACGCCTTCCTGCGGCGCGGTGACGCGGCGCGCCACCTGGGTGCCGGTGAGGGGAAACTGGGTGCTGTTGATGCGCAGGTCCATGGTGGGATCGGGAAATGTCAGGAATGGCGCAATCGTAGGGCGCTGTGGGGCGCGCAGAGGCGGGAAATGATGGCCAAAGCCGCGCTTTATCGGCTGAACGGCGGACGGGGCGGATTCCATAATCGCCGCACGCCAGAGCCTCGCCTGGCGCCCGTCTTTTTGTGGAAAACCCGATGTCTGCAGTTGCCGAAGTTCCCGTCGCTCCGCCTCCCGTTGCCAGCCCCGGCTGGCCGCAGCGGCTGGCCTCGCTCGACCGTCCCGCACGCCTGCGCCTGGGGGTGGTGGCAGCGCTGCTGGTCGCGGCGCTGCTGGCCGCGTTCTTCTACAGCCGCCAGCCCGACTATCGGGTGCTGTTCTCCGGCCTGAACGACAAGGACGGCGGCGCCATCGTGGCGCAGCTGTCGCAGATGAATGTGCCTTACAAGTACACCGAAGGGGGCGGTGCCATCCTCGTGCCGGCCGAGCGCGTGCACGACGTGCGCCTGCGCTTGGCCACCCAGGGCCTGCCCAAGGGATCGGTGACCGGGTTCGAGCTGATGGAGACCAACCGCTTCGGTGTCACCCAGTTCCAGGAGCGTCTGAACTTCCAGCGCGGGCTGGAGGGGGAGCTCACGCGCTCGATCCAGGCGCTGGCCTCGGTGCAGAGCGCACGCGTGCACCTGGCGCTGCCACAGCAAAACGGTTTCTTCCGCGAGCAGCAAAAGCCCTCGGCCTCAGTGTTGCTCAGCCTGTACCCCGGGCGCTTCCTGGACCGCGCGCAGCTCGCAGGCATCGTGCACCTGGTGGCCTCCAGCGTGCCGGAACTCGCTCCCTCAGCCGTGAGCGTGCTGGACGATACCGGCAAGCTGCTGTCGCAGACGCCCGACATGGCCGGCGCCGGCGTGGACGCACAGCAACTGGCCTATGTGCAGCAGATCGAGCAGCAGTACGCGCGCCGCATCCTGGACCTGCTGGAGCCCGTCGTGGGCAAGAACAACGTGAAGGCGCAGGTGACCGCCGAAGTGGACTTCAACCAGACCGAGTCCACCGTCGAGCAGCACAAGCCCAACCTGGCGCCCGATGCCAGCGCGGTACGCAGCCAGCAGGTGGTGGAAAGCGGCGGCACGCCCGGCGCGCAGCCACCCACGGGCGTGCCTGGCGCGGTGACCAACCAGCCACCGCAGGCCTCCGCGGCTCCCATCAACGGCGCCAACCCCGCGCCCACGGCGGCCGGTGGCGCGCCGGGCAGCGGCGCTGCGGGCCAGGCCAAGCGCGAGTCCATCACCAACTATGAGGTGGACAAGACCACCCAGGTGACGCGCGGCGGCGCCGGCGCCATCAAGCGTGTGAACGCGGCCGTGGTGGTGAATTACCAGCCCGTGAGCGAAGGGCCGGGCAAACCCGCGGTGAACAAGGCGCTGACGCCTGAACAGCTGGAGCAGATGACGGCGCTGGTGCGCGAGACGATCGGCTTCAACAAGGAGCGCGGCGATTCCGTCAACCTCATGAATGCCCCCTTCCTGGTGGAGGAGGTCCCCCCGGGCGAACTGCCGCTGTGGAAGCAGCCCGAGACGATCGAGTTGGCCAAGACGCTGGGCTGGCCGCTGGGCATCTCGCTGGCCGCGGCCATCCTGCTGCTGGGGCTGCTGCGCCCGGCGCTCAAGGCCCGCGCCCGCGCCGTGCAGATGGCGGCGCAGCAGCCGGCGGGGGCGCAGTTGAGTGCCATCGCCTCCGAAGAATTGCAGCGCCCCGGCCTGCCGGCGCCTGCGCAACCCGAAGAGCTGCAGCCCACGGCGGAACAACTGCGCCTGGAAGAGGCGCGCCAACTGGCCCGCGACAACCCCGTCGCCGTGGCCAGCATCCTCAAAACCTGGGTCAATGGCGACTGACGCCGCCGGCCCGCACCGAATCACGAGACTGTCATGGACGAGCAAGGCCTGAACGACGCCGCCATCATGCTGATGTCCCTGGGCGAGGAAGAGGCCGCCGAGGTCTTCAAGCACCTGTCGCCCAAGGAAGTGCAGAAGCTGGGCGAGACCATCGCGCGCATGCGCACCGTCTCCCGCGAGAAGGTGGACGAGGTGCTCAACCGTTTCACCAGCGATGCGGCCGCGCAAAGCCTGCTGGTGTCCGACACCAGCAACTACGTGCGTGCCGTGCTCAAGCGCGCCCTGGGCGACGACAAGGCCGCGTTGCTGATCGACCGCATCCTGCAGGGCGGCGACGTGTCGGGCATCGAAAGCCTGAAGTGGATGGACCCGCTGTCGGTGGCCGAGCTGCTGCGCAACGAGCATCCGCAGATCGTCGCGGCCATCCTGGTGCACCTGGACGCGGAGCAGTCCTCGGCCATCCTGATGCACCTGACCGAGCGACAGCGCAGCGAAGTGATGCTGCGCATCGCCACGCTGGAGGGCATACAGCCCACGGCCTTGAAGGACCTGAACGAGGTGCTGTTCAAGGTGCTGGCCGGCGGCGACAAGGTGCGCAAGAGTTCGCTGGGCGGCATCAAGGCGGCGGCCGAGATCATCAACCTGCTGGGCTCGGGCATGGATGCGGCGGTGCTGGAGTCCATTCGCGGCTATGACATGGACCTGGCCCAGAAGATCATGGACAAGATGTTCGTGTTCGACGACATCGTCAAGCTCGACAACCGCGCCATCCAGACCGTGCTGCGCGAAGTGGCTTCCGAGACCCTGGTGGTTGCGCTCAAGGGGGCGCAGCCCGAGGTGCGCGACAAGATTCTGTCCAACATGTCCTCGCGCGCCGCAGAGGCGCTGCGCGAAGACCTGGAGTCGCGCGGCCCGATGCGCCTGTCCGAGGTGGAGGCGCAGCAAAAGGAAATCCTCAAGACGGTGCGGCGCCTGGCCGACGAGGGCCAGATCGCGCTGGCCAGCGGCGGCGACGACGCCTTTGTGTAGGACTGATCAATGACCCGGTCCCTGCGTTATTACACCCGCTTCATCCCGCGCGAAGAGGTGGGCGACGTCACCCGTTGGGAGTTCGGTGACGTGGAGTTTCCCCCGGGCAGCCAGCCGCTGGCGCCCGAGCCGCCGGTGCTGGAGCCCGATGCGGCGCCCGTGGAGCCTGGCATCGACGAGGCGCAGCACCAGGCCCTGGTGCAGCAGGCGCGCGAAGAGGGCTATGCCCAGGGCCTGGCCGAAGGCCAGGAGCAGACGCGGCTGCAGTGGCAACAGCGCATGGACGACTACGTGGCCGGCCAGGGGCGCGAAGGCGCCGAGCGGCTGGCCCGGCTCGCCCAGGCGCTGGAAGAAAGCTTCACCGGCATGCAGCAGGGCATGGCGCAGGAGGTATTGCAACTGGCCTGCGACATCGCGCGCCAGGTGGTGCGCCAGGAGGTCGCGGGCAATTCCCAGGCGGTGCTGCCCGTGGTGCGCGAGGCGCTGGGCATGCTGGTCAGCGAGGCGCGGCCCGCCACCGTGCGCCTGAACCCGGGCGACTGGGCCGCGCTGGAGCAGCCACTGCGCGAGGAGTTTCCCGCCGGCCGCATCCAGTGGCTGGCCGACACCGCCGTGGAGCCTGGCGACTGCCAGGTGGAGTCGGGCGGCATGGTGGTGGACGGGTCGCTGGACAAGCGCTGGCGCCGCGCCATTGCCGCGCTGGGTCTGACCGCGGCCTGGAAGGACGTGGACCATGGCGATTGAGCCGGCCCGCGCCTGGGATGATTTCATGGCACAGGCGCGCGCGCGCCTGGCACCGGAGCAGCCGCTGGAGACGCGCGGCACGCTCACCCGCCTGACCGGCCTGGTACTCGAAGCCACCGGCATCCGCGTGCCCGTGGGGTCGCAGTGCCAGGTGCAGATGAACGGCCAGGAGCCAGTGCTGGCCGAGGTGGTGGGGTTCGCGGGCGACACGGCCTACCTGATGCCCGCGGGGGACATCCATGGCCTGTCCAGCGGCGCCAGCGTGATGCCGGCTCCCGCCTACGTGCCGGCGTTGCAGTTGGGCGCGGCGCCGGTGGAGGAAGCCGGCGCGGGCGTGGGCGCACTGCTTCTGCCGATGGGTGACGGCCTGCTGGGCCGTGTGGTGGATTCGCAGGGCAACCCCCTGGACCATGCGGGACCGCTGGCGCAGGTGACGGCCCAGCCCATGGACCGCAGCCCCATCAATGCCATGGAGCGCGACCCGGTGCGCGAGCCGCTGGACACCGGCGTGCGCGCCATCAATGCCCTGCTCACCGTGGGCCGTGGCCAGCGGCTGGGCCTGTTCGCCGGCTCGGGCGTGGGCAAGAGCGTCCTGCTGGGCATGATGGCCCGCTACACCCAGGCCGACGTGATCGTGGTCGGCCTGATCGGTGAGCGCGGGCGCGAGGTCAAGGAATTCGTCGAAGACATCCTGGGCGTGCAGGACCGCGGCCGCGCCGTGGTGGTGGCCGCACCGGCCGATGCACCGCCGCTCCTGCGCATGCAGGGCGCGGCCTATGCCACGGCGATTGCCGAGCACTTCCGCGACAAGGGCCAGCATGTGCTGCTGCTCATGGACTCGCTCACGCGCTACGCCATGGCGCAGCGCGAGATCGCCCTGGCGATCGGTGAGCCCCCGGCCACCAAGGGCTACCCGCCCAGCTGCTTCGCCAAGCTGCCGGCGTTGGTGGAGCGCAGCGGCAACGGACTGAACGGCGTGGGCTCCATTACCGCCTTCTACACCGTGCTGTCCGAGGGCGACGACCAGCAGGACCCGATCGCCGACGCAGCCCGCGCGATCCTGGACGGGCACATCGTGCTGTCGCGCGCGCTGGCCGAAAGCGGGCACTACCCGGCCATCGACATCGAGCAATCTGCCTCGCGCGTGATGCACAACGTCGTGCCGCGCGCGCACTTCGAGTTGGCGCGCGGCTTCCGCGCGGTGTACTCGCGCTATCAGAAGAGCCGTGATTTGATCCAGGTCGGCGCATACATGAGCGGATCCGACCCGCAGCTGGACGAGGCGATCCGCCTGCAGCCGGGCATGACAGCCTTTTTGCAGCAGAGCATGTTCGAGGCCGCCCCCATGGACGACAGCATCGCCGCCATGGGCCAGGCGCTGGAAGGCGCGTGAGGCTAGGGCGATGGGAGGGCACGCCGCATGTCGTCGCTGAAGGCCTTCGAGGTGGCGGTGGAGCTGGCCGAACGCCGGCGCGACGCTGCGCGCCAGGCGCTCAAGAACGTGCAGGACGCGCGCCACGCCGCACAGGCCCAGCTGGAGCAGCTCACGGGCTACGCCGCGGAAACGCAGGGCCGCTGGGGCATGAAGGCCGACAGCGCCATGCAACCCGAGGTGATGTACCACCACTACCAATTCATGGGCCGGCTGGACCATGCCATCGGCCTGCAGACGGGCGTGGTGAGCGGGCAGGACGTGCGTGTGGACAAGGCCCGGCAGGCGCTGCTGGAGGCCGAACTGCGCCTGGCCAGCCTGCGCAAGGTGCTGGAGCGGCGGCGCGCCGAGGTGGCCTTACAGCAGCAGCGCCGTGAGCAGAAACAAACCGATGAGCGCGCCGCGTTGCGCGCCGGGCGGGGGGCACGCTTCCCGCAGGATCAGGAGTATTGACCATGGAACAGACCCGTATTTCCTCCTCGCCTTCTACGGCTGCGCACGAGGCGCGCGGCGCCCGGGGCGCCTCCGCCAAGGCTGGCAGCGCCGCTGACGACCAGGCGGCAGCGCAGGGCGACGGCTTTGCCCTGCTGCTGGCGGCTCTGGGCGGCGGCGAGGGCGCGGCCACAGTGCTGGACACGCTGGCGGTGGCTGGCGATGCACTGCAGGCGCCCGAGGCGCTGCCGGACGCGGGCGCGCTGGCGGCCTGGGCGGCGGGTCTTCAGCCGGGAGCCGCGCTCGCGCAGCGGACGGGGGAAGCGCTCGCTGCCGAGGCGGATGCCCTGGCCGGCCGCCTGGGCCTGGGCCTGGTGCGCGCGGGGCAGGATACGCTGGTGGGGCAGACCGCCCTGCTGGACGGCGCGGCGGAGCGGGCGGCTCTGCAGGGCGGGGCCTCCATGGCGGGGCCCGGCAGCGCCGCGGGCCGCGGCACAGCCTGGCGCGCGCAAGGCATGGCACTGCAGGCTGCGGCACAGGACGCCGCCGGCGCCGCAGGGGATGCCTTGCGCGCCGGTGTCCATGCGGCGCGCTCTGGCCTGCAGCAGGCAGCGGACACGGTGTCGCACCTTGCGGCGCAGGTGTCCCAGGCCGTGGATGCGACCGCGCAGCGGCGCGACGGCGTGCCGGTCGCTGGCACGCCGTTGCAGGCCCAGCCCGGCGAATGGATGGCTGCGCAGGCAGCCCCCGCGGGCATCTCGGGCGCCGCACCTGGCTCCGCAGCGGCGGGCGCGGGCGGGGCCGCCACCCCCGCGGGACTGCGGGGTGCGGACGCTGCCGCGGGCACTTCGGGCGCGGAACCTTTCAGGTCACTTGCCGAGGGGGCAGGGCTGGAGTCGGCCGACGCCACGCTGGCGGGCATGGCCGGGGCGGAGGACGCCCTGGCGGATCAGTTGGCCGAGCAGGTGGCCTACTGGGTGCACCAGAAAACCCAGAATGCCGAACTGACGCTGGACCAGGATGGCCGGCCCGTGGAGGTGAGGGTGGCGCTCACGGGCGACGAGGCGCATGTGACCTTCCGCAGCGACCAAGCCGATGCGCGCCAGTGGCTGGACGGCAGCACGGCCCAGCTGCGGGAGATGCTGCAGCGCGAGGGGCTGCAGCTCGCCGGCGTGACGGTGGACACGGCGGGTGGCGGTGCCGCCGACCGGCAGGGCCGACGGGACGAGGGCCGCCCGGGCGCGCGCCAGGCCGCCGTGCAGGCCGCCGCGCCTGCGGGGCAGGCAGGCGGCGGACGGGGCGTGGCCGAGCGCTCGGTGGATATCTTCGTCTGACGCACCGCCGGGGTGGCCCCTGTGCCGCCCCGGCGGCAGCGGTGCGCATCGGGGCGCATGCGGCTGAAAACCCGGGTTTTGGGCGCTTATTCTGGCTTTCGCGGGGCGCCGGGGCGTTCAATAATCGCCCATCACTGCGGGGAAGGGCCTTTCGGCCCGCCGCCCGCGGCCCACTTCCCCTGCCCTTGTTGCGCAAGAAAGCCCCAACGTGTCCGACAACACTGCTGCCCCGGCCAAAAGCAAGAAACTGATCATCATCCTGGCCGTTCTCGCCCTGGTGCTGGTGGCGGGCGGCGCCGCAGCCTGGATGATGCTGTCCCAGCGCCACGCGGCCGAGGACGAGGAGGGCGGCGGCCGGGCGGTCGCCCAGGCGGGCACGCCCAAGACACCTCCCACCTTCCTGCCCATGGACAACATGGTGGTCAACCTGGCCGACCCCGGTGGCGACCGCTTTGCCCAGGTGGGCATCACGCTGGAGCTGGCCGACGGCAAGACGGCGGACCAGGTGAAGGCCTACATGCCCACCATCCGCAGCGGCGTATTGCTGCTGCTGTCGCAGCGTACGACCGACGAGTTGCTGACGCGCGAGGGCAAGGAGAAGCTGGCGGTGGACATCCGCCGCGAGGTGTCGCGCCCGCTGGGCTACAGCGTGCCCAAGCCGCGCAAGCGCTCGGCCAGCCGCGATCCCTTGGACGAGGATGTCGAAGAAGAAGAACCCCGTCCCCGCGCCGACACCAATCCGGTGCGGCAGGTGCTGTTCTCCAGCTTCATCATCCAGTGAGGAAAGGTTGCAGCCATGAGTGAGTCCTTTCTGTCCCAGGAAGAAGTCGATGCCCTGCTGGAGGGCGTGACGGGCGAAAGCCAGAAGACCGTCAAGGAGGAGATCGAGGCCGGCGCCGTCCGCAACTACGACATCTCCAGCCAGGAGCGCATCGTGCGCGGCCGCATGCCGACGATGGAAATCGTCAACGAGCGGTTTGCGCGCAACTTCCGCATCGGCCTGTTCAATTTCATCCGCCGCAGCCCTGAGATCTCCGTGGGCACCGTGTCGGTGCAGCGCTACAGCGCCTTCCTGCGCGAGCTGGTGGTGCCGACCAACTTCAACATCGTCGCCATTCGTCCGCTGCGCGGCAGCGGCCTGGTCGTGTGCGAACCGTCGCTCGTGTTCGGCATCATCGACACGCTGTACGGCGGCGTGGGCAAGTTCCAGACCCGCATCGAGGGGCGTGACTTCTCGGCCACCGAACAGCGCGTGATCAACCGCCTGGTGGACGTGATCTGCGCAGAGTACAAGAAGGCCTGGCAAGGCATCTACCCCCTGGAGCTGGCCTACCAGCGCTCGGAGATGCAGCCGCAGTTCGCCAACATCGCCACGCCCAGCGAGATCGTGGTGTCCACCGCCTTCCAGCTGGAGATCGGCGACCTGGCCGGCGCGATCCACATCTGCATGCCGTATGCCACGCTGGAGCCCATCCGCGACGTGCTGTACTCGTCGGTGCAGGGTGACGCGATCGAGGTGGACCGGCGCTGGGTGCGCGTGCTCACGCGCGAGATCCAGGCCGCCGAGGTCACCCTGGTGGCCGAGTTGGCGCGCGCCGACGCCACGGTGGAGCAACTGCTGGCCATGAAGCCGGGCGACTTCATCGAACTGGAGCGCGAGCCGCGCATCCGCGCCTCCATCGAGGGGGTGCCCGTTTTCGAGTGCCAGTACGGCACGCACAACTCCAAGTACGCGATCCGCATCGAGGAATGCCTGCGCGGTGCCGAAGCGCACTGGATGGGAGAAAAGAATGTCAACTGAATCCGACCACAACGACAACTCTGGCGGGTCCGCTGCGGACGACCCGTTTGCCGGCTGGGCCGAGGCGCTGGAAGAACAAAAGCGCGTCGACGGGCAGACCATCGATGCCGAGCAGGGAGGCCCGTTGTCGGGCGAGCCCGCGCGCCCCTATGCCGCCGGCGGCGAGCCGCAGGTGCACGACATCAACATGGTGCTGGACATTCCGGTGCAGCTGTCGGTGGAACTGGGCCGCACCAAGGTGCCGATCAAATACATCCTGCAGCTGGCCCAGGGGTCGGTGGTCGAACTGGACGCGCTGGCCGGCGAGCCCATGGACGTGCTGGTCAACGGCTACCTCATCGCCCAGGGCGAAGTGGTGGTGGTGAACGACAAGTTCGGTATCCGCCTGACCGACGTGGTCACGCCTTCGGAGCGGCTGCGCCGCGTCAGCCGTGGATAGCGTGGGTATGACGCAGACGCTGCTGCTGGTGGTGCTGTTCGTCGGCGCGCTGGCGGCCCTGCCGTGGCTGATTCGCCGGCTGCAGCAGCGCCATGCGGGCTTGCAGGCCCATGCGGGCGGTGCCTCGCGCGTGCTCTCGGCGGTGGCCGTGGGGCCGCAGCAGCGCGTGGTGACCGTGGAGGTCGGCCCGCCGCAGCAGCGCACGCTGCTGGTGCTGGGCGTGACCGCGCAGCAGATCAACTGCCTGCATGTACTGCCGGCGGCTGCAGCGCCGGGGTCGGCGCCAGCGCCTTCGTTTGCCGCCGAGATGGCGGCTGCGCGCGCGCAGACCGTACAACCGGCGCATGCGGGCGGAGACGGCCATGCATAAGGCCGTGCGCGGCATCGCGGCCGGTGCGGCTGGCCTGCTACTGGCGGGCGCCGCCTGGGCGCAGCAGCAGCCCGCGGGTGCGCTGCCGCTGGTGATCGGCTCGGGGCCGGGCGGCACGAGCTACTCGGTGCCCATCCAGACGCTGCTGTTCTTCACGGCGCTGTCGTTCCTGCCGGCCGTGCTGCTCATGATGACGGGCTTCACGCGCATCGTGATCGTGCTGTCGCTGCTGCGCCAGGCCATCGGCACGCAGTCGGCACCGCCCAACCAGGTCATCATCGGCCTGTCGCTGTTCCTCACGCTGTTCGTCATGGGGCCCACGCTGGACAAGGTGTACCAGGAGGCCTACGTGCCCTACACCACCAACGCCATCACCTTCGAGCAGGCCATCCAGAAGGCCGAGGCGCCCATGCGCGGCTTCATGCTCAAGCAGACACGCCAGTCTGACTTCGCGCTGTTCGCACGCCTGGCCAAGCTGGACGAGGGCGTGACGGCCGAGACTGCGCCGCTGCGCGTGCTGGTGCCGGCCTTCGTGACCAGCGAGCTGAAGTCGGCCTTCCAGATCGGCTTCATGATCTTCATTCCGTTCCTGATCATCGACATGGTGGTCTCCAGCGTGCTCATGTCGCTGGGCATGATGATGCTGTCGCCGGTGCTGGTGGCGCTGCCGTTCAAGCTCATGCTGTTCGTGCTGGCCGATGGCTGGAACCTGCTCATCGGCTCGCTGGCCGCGAGCTTCGCGACGTGAAGGATTCCGCATGACCTCCCAGTTCGTGCTCACCATGGGCCGTGACGCCCTCACCCTGCTGCTGATGATCTCCATGCCGGTGCTGGGCGTGGTGATGGCCGTGGGCCTACTGGTGAGCATCTTCCAGGCCGTGACGCAGATCCACGAGGCCACGCTGGCCTTCGTGCCCAAGCTGATCGCGGCCGTGGTGGTGTTCGCGATCGCCGGGCCGTGGATGCTGACCACGCTGGTGGACTTCCTGCGCCGCACGATCGAGGCCATTCCGTCCGTCGTCGGGTAGGCATCTTGATCACGTTCACCGAGGCGCAGATCATGGCCTGGCTGTCGCCGGTGCTGTGGCCGTTCCTGCGCGTGCTGGCGCTGTTCACGTCGGCGCCGGTGTTCTCGATGCGCGTGATCCCGGTGCGCACGCGCATCGGGCTGGCCTTTTTGGTGGCGGTGTGCGCGCAGGCTGTGCTGCCCGAGCAGCCGGTCATCAGCCTGAACAGCCGCGAGGCCGCGGGCGCGGTGGTGCAGCAGGTGGGGATTGGCCTGGCGATGGGCTTCGCTGTGCGTCTGGTGTTCGCGGCCGTGGAGCTGGCCGGCGAAATCATCGGCCTGCAGATGGGCCTGAACTTCGCTTCCTTCTTCGACCCCGCGAGCAATGCGCAGGTGAGCGCGGTGGCGCGCTTCTTCGGCAACATCTCCATGCTGCTGTTCGTGGTGATCAACGGCCACCTGATGGTGTTGATGGCCGTGGTCAAGAGTTTCGACAGCTTCCCCGTGGGCGGCAACTTTCTGCAGGCCATCGGGCAGATGCGGCTGCACGAGCTGGGTGCGTCGCTGTTCTCCAGCGCTTTGTGGATCGCGCTGCCCATGATTGCGCTGCTGCTGTTCGTGAACCTGACCCTGGGCATCATCTCGCGCGTGGCGCCGCAGATGAACATCTATGCCGTGGGCTTCCCGGTCACGCTCACCGTGGGCATGCTGGGCATCACGGCCACGCTGCCGATGCTGGAGCAGCCCATGCTGGCGCTGCTGCAGCAGTCCATCGACCTGTTCGCCGCGCCGCGTTAGCCGGTCAAAAAAGAGAGCTGCCAGGGCTTTCCACAAGCCATTTTCAATATCAAAACATATTGAAATGCTTGTGCATCAAGCGGTAGCAGCTATTGTTTTCATACCAACCGATTGCGGATCGCGTACACCGTCAGCTCCGCGTTGTTGGCCAGCTTGAGCTTTTCCAGCACCCGCGCGCGGTACACGCTCACGGTCTTGGGGCTGAGCATCAGCTCCTCGGCGATGTCCGACAGGCGCTTGCCCGAGGCGATCTTCACCAGCGTCTGCAGCTCGCGCTCCGACAGCGATTCATGCGGCAGCTCGGGCGTGGGCTGCGCCAGGCTGTCGGCCAGCAACTGCGCCACCTCGGGCGTGAGGTACTTGCGCCCCTGCACGATGGTCTGCACCGCGGCGATGAGCTGCACCGGGTCGCCCGCCTTGTTGGCGTAGCCGTGCGCCCCGGCCTTCAGGCAGCGCAGCGCGTACTGGTCCTCGGGATACATCGAGACGATCAGCACCTTGATGTCCGGGTGCGTCTCCTTCACGCTGGCCATCACCTCCAGGCCGCTGCGCCCGGGCAGGTTCAGGTCCAGCAGCAGCACGTCGCAGGCGGCCGTGCGCAGCACCTCGCGCAACTCGGGATAGCTGCCGGCCTCGCCGGTCACGTGGATATCGGGCGACTCGGTCAGCGTGTCGCGTATGCCGCGCCGCAGCACGGCATGGTCATCGCATAGCACCACCTGGATCACTGCACATCTCCTGCTTTGCCTGCGGGCGATGTTAGCGGCACGGTCATGATCACCGACGTGCCATGCCCCGGCCGGCTGCTGATGTCCATCCAGCCGCCCGCGCGCCGCGCGCGCTCCTGCAGGCCCTGCAGGCCGAAGGAGCGGGGCTTCTTGCGCATCTCGGGCGCCATGCCGCGGCCGTCGTCGGTCACCTCCAGCGTCAGCACGTCCTCGTGGTCCGACAGATCGATGCGCACGTGGCCGGCCTGCGCGTGCTTTTGCACGTTGGTCAGCGCCTCTTGCGCGGTGCGGTAGGCCACCAGTTGCAGCGCGGGCGGCACGTCCAGCGCCTCGCGGCTGGCGGTGACGCGCACGGGGATGCGCGTGCGGCGCTCGAAGGTCTCGGCCAGCCAGCGCACGGCGGCCACGAGGCCCTGGTCCAGCACGGGCGGTCGCAGGTTCATCATGAGGCGCTGGGCCGCGTCGATGGCGTGCTGCAGCATCTCGGTGGCGGTGCCAGCGTGTTCGCGCAGGCCGTCCTCACCGGCGTGGCGGCCGATCCAGGCCAGGTCGAATTTCACCGCGGCCAGTGCGCCACCGATGTCGTCATGGATCTCGCGCGCGATGGCGGCGCGTTCTTCCTCGATGGAGGTCTGCAGGTGCTCGGCCAGGTCGGCCAGCTGCTGCCGGGACTCGGCCAACTCGGCCGCAGCCTCCTCGCGCGCGCGGCGGGCCTGCGCGACCTCCATCGCACGCGCCAGCACATGCGGCAGGCGCGCCATGTCGTCCTTGAGCAGGTAGTCGGCAAAGCCCAGCCGCATGGCGTCCACTGCGGCGGCCTCGCCGATCGCGCCGGACAGCAGCACGAAGGGCGGGTGCCCCGGGCATTGGTCCACGATGCGCCAGGCATCCAGCGCCGTGAAGCCGGGCAGGCGGTAGTCCGCCAGGATCACGTCGAACGATTCCCGCTCCAGCCACCCGGTGAAGGCCTCCAGGGAATCCACCTGGTGGATCTCATGGGACAGCCCGGCGCGCCGCAGCGTCAGCCGCACCAGCGCGTGGTCGGCGGTTGAGTCCTCGAGATGCAGCACTCGCACGGGTCTTTTCGGGGCCTCAAGATCGGTGGGAGTGGGTATCATAGGATACATATTGGAACAAATTGGGCCCGAAACGGTCATTTCAGCCTGTGGCGCGGTACAACGGATGCCGTAATGCTGCAGTACAGGCGACAGGAATGGGCCCCGGACGATGGTGCCGCCGGCTGTGCGCCAGCAGCTATGGAGAAACGATGCAATCTACGCTAAATACGCCAGATGGGCCTGCCGTGCAGGTGCCCGTCATGGTGGCGGCCGAGTTGCAGGATTCCCTGCTGATGGCCATGCACGACCTGCACCGGCTGGAAGGGCTGCTCAACCACGCCACCGAGAACCTGCTCGCGCGTTTCGGCGAGGCCAACGCCTCGCTGACGGATGAGCTCATCGGCGCGTCGGCAGAGTTGGCCGATTTGCGCACCGCCTTGCGCAGTGCAGTGACGGAGTTGCAGTTTCACGACATGGCGACCCAACTCATCATCCACACTACCAAGGTGTTGCAGGGATGCGCCTTTCGCCTGGCGGCCGAGACCATGGGACAAGAAGAGGGGGAGGACGCCGCGCCGCTGGAGGGCGTGGTGCCCGATCGGCCCAACCCTGTCACGCAAAGCGAGATGGAGGCCGGCTCGATCGAGCTGTTCTGATCCAGGCGCGGTTCCCGTATCTCCCAACCCATTAACCTTATTCAAATCAAAAGTCGTTGGAGCTTTACATGCAGTCCATTCTTGCGGTCGATGATTCTCCGTCCATGCGGAAAATGGTTTCCTTCACGCTCACCGGAGCGGGGTACCACGTGGTGGAAGCGGTGGATGGCCAGGACGCGCTGGAAAAGGCCGAGACCCACGACATCCATCTGGTGCTGGCCGACCAGAACATGCCGCGCCTGGACGGCATCGGCCTCACGCGCAAGCTGCGCGAGCATCCGCGCTTCAAGAGCATTCCCATCCTCATCCTCACGACGGAATCCAGCGACCAGATGAAGCAGGCCGGCCGCAGCGCGGGCGCCACCGGCTGGCTGGTCAAGCCGTTCGACCCCACGCGCCTCATCGAAGTGATCCAAAAGGTCATCCGCTGATCGCGCCGGCCACACCAACACCTACGACGTAGCACACAGGAACTCGGGACCATGGCGGATACCTACCAAGAGGGCGCAGGCGCGGACTTTGACCTCAGCCAGTTCTATCAGATCTTCTTCGAAGAGGCCGGCGAGAACCTGGACCAGATGGAGCAGATGCTGCTGGACCTGGACGTGGATGCCGCCAACGACGAAGAGCTGAACGGCATCTTCCGCTGCGCGCATTCCATCAAGGGCGGCTCGGCCACCTTCGGTTTTTCGGATGTGGCGGAACTCACACACCAAATGGAATCGCTGCTGGACCGGCTGCGCCGCCACGAACTCCAGCTGATCCCGCAGATGGTGGACGTGCTGCTGGAGTCGGCGGACGCCTCGCGCAGCCTGCTGGCACGCCATCAGGCGGGCGGGCAGGGTGAGGCGGTTTCCACGCATGACCTCGTGCGCCGCATCAGCGAACTGGCGGCCGGCGCCGTGCCAGCGGCAGCGCCCGCCGCAGCGGTGCCCGCTCCAGCGCCTGTGGTTGCTGCGGCACCTGCGCCAACGCCCGCGGTTGCGCCGGTGGTGCCCGCTGCGGCGGTCCCCGGCGGCGCTCGCTCGCTGGAGATCCACATCGGTCCACTGGCCCAGGTGACATTGGCCGATGCGATCAAGGACCTGTTCCGCGACATCCCGGGCTTGGGCAGCATCAACGATCTGCCGGAAGACCGCCCCGGCATGCGCCGGTTCGCGGTGCAGACCACGTCCACGGACGAGGATCTGCTGGACCTGTTCGCATTCCATGTGGCGAAAGAGCAGGTGGCCATCCACGACGCGGCGACCTCCGCGGCGCCTGCCGCGCAAGAGGCCCACGAGCCGCTGGAGCCATCCGCTGCGGCCCTGGCCGAGCCGTACGGCTTCTTTGCCGGCGCGCCGGGCGTGCCTGTCGAGGCCGCTCCTGCCGCCGCACCGGCCAGTGCTGCTGAGCGGCCTGCCGCGCGTGCCGCCTCCGCCGAGGCCAAGGGCGGCGCGCAGGCCTCCATGGAATCGTCCACCATCCGCGTGGCGGTGAGCAAGGTGGATCAGCTCATCAACCTGGTGGGCGAACTGGTCATCACCCAGGCCATGCTGGCGCAGAACAGCCGTGGCCTGGACGCCGGCGTCTACCAGCAACTGCTGGCAGGCCTGGCCGACCTGGATCGCAACACGCGCGACCTGCAGGAATCCGTGATGTCGATCCGCATGATTCCCATGTCGATCGTGTTCAACCGATTCCCGCGCATGCTGCGTGACTTGGCGGGCAAGCTGGGCAAGAAGGTGGATTTCGTCACCCACGGCGAGGCGACCGAACTGGACAAGAGCCTGGTCGAGAAGATCACCGACCCGCTGACCCACCTGGTGCGCAACAGCTGCGACCACGGCATCGAGATGCCCGCCGACCGCCTGGCTGCGGGCAAGCCAGAACACGGAACCATCACGCTGTCGGCATCGCACCAGGGGGGCTCCATCGTGATCGAGGTGCGCGACGACGGCAAGGGCATGTCGCGCGAGAAGATCCTCAAGAAGGCGCGCGAGCGTGGGCTGGATGTTTCCGACGCCATGCCCGACAGCGAGGTCTGGAACCTGATCTTCGCGCCCGGTTTCTCCACGGCGGATGTGGTGACCGATGTCTCGGGCCGCGGCGTGGGCATGGACGTGGTCAAGCGCAACATCACCGCGCTGGGTGGTTCGGTGGAGATTGATTCCGCTGAAGGCTACGGCATGCGTGTGTCCGTGCGCTTGCCGCTGACGCTGGCCATCATGGACGGCATGTCGGTGGGCGTGAGCGACGAGGTGTACATCCTGCCGCTGTCGTCGGTGGTGGAGTCGTTCCAGGTCAACGGTGGCGAAGTGAACACCGTGGCCCAGGGCTCCCAACTGGTGAAGGTGCGCGACGAATACATGCCCGTGGTGGCGCTGGAGAAGATCTTCCAGGTGCCGCGCCCCGACGCGAATTCCACCAGCAGCATCATGGTGGTGGTGGAGGCCGATGGCAGCCGCGTGGCGGTGCTGGTCGACGAACTGCTGGGGCAGCACCAGGTGGTGGTGAAGAACCTGGAGACCAACTACCGCAAGGTGCCCAACGTGTCGGGCGCCACCATTCTGGGGGATGGCACCGTGGCCTTGATTCTGGACACGGCTGCCCTGGTGCGCCGTGCGCGCCACTGAATTGCGAAACGCTGAACGACGAGGAGTGAGGGCATGAGTCTGGTGGACAAGGGCGCAGAGACCACGGCTGCGGGCGCGAGGGAATACCTGACGTTCCGCCTGGGCCAGGAGGAATACGGCATCGACATCCTCAAGGTGCAGGAAATCCGCGGCTATGAAAACCCCACGCGCATCGCCCATGCGCCGGCTTTCATCAAAGGTGTGACCAACCTGCGAGGCACCATCGTGCCGATCGTGGACATGCGGCTGCGCTTCAACTGTGCGCAGGCCGAGTACAACAGCTTCACGGTCGTCATCATCCTGAACCTGCGCGAGCGGGTGGTGGGCATCGTGGTGGATTCCGTGAGCGACGTGATGGAGCTGACGCCCGAACAGGTTCGCACGGCCCCGGACATCGAGAGCTCCATCGACGCGCAGTGCATCCGCGGGCTTGGCTCGGTGGGCGACCGCATGCTCATCTTGCTGGACATCGAAAAACTCATGGCCGGCATGGACATGGGCCTTGCCATGGCCGGGGACTGATGCGGCGAGCCGCAGCCTTCCCGCTATACACACGTTGACGAGCGCGCCATGAGCCTGACCGCCAGCCCCACCGCCGCGCCACGGCGCCCGGCCCGCCCCGCTGCGGGGGCTGCTGCTCCCGTGGCCGAGAGTGGCGAAGGGCGCGAGTTCGCCTGGACCCATCAGGACTTCGCGCGGGTGCAGTCCCTGATCTACCAGCGCGCCGGCATCAGCCTGCATGATGGCAAGCACGCCATGGTGTACAGCCGCCTGTCGCGCCGCTTGCGCGATACCGGGTACGACAGCTTTCATGAGTACCTGAGCTGGCTGGAAGGCCACGACGGGCCGGAGTGGCAGGAGTTCGTGAACGCCCTGACCACCAACCTCACGGCGTTCTTTCGCGAGCAACACCATTTCGAGATCCTGGCGTCGCTGCTGCGCATGCGCTCTGCCGGGCCATGGAACATCTGGTGCAATGCGGCATCGACCGGCGAAGAACCTTACTCGATCGCGATGACGGTCCTGGAAACCCTGGGCAACAACGCGTCTTTCAAGCTGATGGCCAGCGACATCGATTCGCGGGTGCTGGCCACGGCCGCCCGCGGGGTCTATCGCCTCGACGGTCTGAAGGGCTTGAGCCAAGAGCGCCTGCAGCGCTTCTTTCTGCGCGGCAAGGGCGGCAACGCCGGGCTGGCGCGTGTGCGCCCCGAGTTGCGCAAACCCATCGAGTTCCTGAGCGTGAACCTGATCCGCGACGACTGGCCGTTCCGCGAGCCCTTCGACGTAGTCTTTTGCCGCAACGTGATGATTTATTTTGACGGCCCCACCCAGCGACGGGTGCTGGAGCGCATCCACCGTGTGCTCAAGCCCGGCGGCATGCTGTTCGTGGGGCATGCCGAGAACTTCAGCGATTCGCGCGACCTTTTTGCCTTGCGAGGCAAGACGGTGTACGAACGCATCTGATGCGGGCATTTTTGACCTACCGCGAGGCGCTGGCGAATCCATGAGCATCACACCCGGAGCTGATCCACGGCCCTCTGCCTTGCCGGGCGGGGGGCTGGAGCGCCGGCGCACGCCCCGCATCACGCCTCTGCCTATGAATGCCCCGGCAGGCACCGCGCCTGCCATGACGCTGCAGGAGCTCAAGGCCTGTCCGCGCAGGCCGGGTGAGGCATCGTTTTTCTTTTTCGATCACCATTTCCAGCACAACGCGGTGAAGGTCTTGCCAGGCGAGTTTTTTGTCTCGCACGACAGCCTGGCCATCATGACGGTGCTGGGATCGTGCATTGCCGCCTGTCTGTGGGACAGCCGCATGCGCGTGGGAGGCATGAACCACTTCATGCTGCCCGAGGGGGACAGCGCCGATGCGTCGGGCCGGTATGGTTCCTACGCCATGGAACTGCTCATTAATGAGATGATGAAGCTGGGCGCTCGCCGCGAGACGCTGCAGGCCAAGATCTTCGGCGGTGCCCAGGTGATGCACAACTTCACCACGCTCAACGTGGGCGAGCGCAACACCCGCTTTGTGCAAGACTATCTGGCCACGGAGCGCATTCCGGTGGTGTCGGAGGACGTGCTCGACATCTATCCGCGCAAAGTGGTGTTCTTTCCGGTGACGGGCAAGGTGATGGTCAAGCGCCTGGCGCATGCCCATCCCGAAACGCTGGAGCAGGAAGTGGTGCGGGGCAACGCGGCTACCGTGGCGCGCGCCACCAGCGGAGGCTCCGTGGATCTGTTCTGATCGGCGGCACTAACAATACAGCAAGGATTTGAAAGGCATGAGCGGCAAGATCAGGGTGATCGTGGTGGACGATTCGGCATTGGTGCGCAGCCTGCTGTCGGAGATCATCAACCGCCAGAGCGACATGGAGTGCATCGGCACGGCCAACGACCCGCTGATCGCGCGCGAGATGATCCGCGAGAAAAATCCCGACGTGATCACGCTCGATGTGGAGATGCCGCGCATGGACGGCATCGACTTCCTGGGGCGCTTGATGCGCCTGCGGCCGATGCCCGTGGTGATGATCTCGACCCTGACCGAGCGCGGCGCCGAAGTGACCATGCGGGCGCTCGAACTGGGGGCCGTGGATTTCGTCGCCAAGCCGCGCGTGGGGCTGTCCAGCGGACTGAACGAATTGGCGGCTCAGATCGTGGACAAGATCCGCGTTGCGGCCGTGGCCCATGTGCGGCGCGCCCCCGCGCGCAGCGCCGCCGCCATTGTCCACCCCGATGCAGGTGCCGCTACCGCGCCGGCTCCCGCTCCCGCGGCGTCGGCGCTGCTGGGGCGCGTCTCTACCGAAAAGGTGATCTGCATTGGCGCGTCGACCGGCGGCACCGAGGCCATCCGCGAGGTCCTGATCCATATGCCGGCGGACTCTCCGGCCATCGTGATCACCCAGCACATGCCGCCAGGGTTCACCACCAGTTTTGCAGCGAGGCTCAACAGCCTGTGCCAGATCACGGTCAAAGAGGCGGTGAACGGCGAGCGGATTCTGCCCGGCCATGCCTATATTGCGCCGGGGGGGCGGCAGTTCTACCTGGCACGCAGCGGCGCCAACTATGTAGCGGTGGTGGATGACAGCCCGCCGGTCAACCGGCACAAGCCTTCGGTGGAGGTGCTGTTCAAGTCGGCAGCCGCCGTGGTGGGGCGCAATGCCTACGGCATCATGCTCACCGGCATGGGCGGCGATGGCGCTGCTGCCATGCGTGAGATGCGCGACGCAGGCAGCTACAACTACGTGCAGGACGAAGCCAGTTGCATCGTCTTCGGTATGCCGCGCGAGGCCATCGCCCATGGGGCGGCCGACGAGGTGCTGCCGCTGTCGCAGATTGCACAGGCGCTGATTGCGCGCCTGCGCGGTTCCACCGACCGGTTGCACCACCGAATCTGACCGGCCCCGTCAGGACGAGAGCGCGGACCAGCGCTCCAGCGCCTGCATCAACAGATCTTCGATCTCTCCGTCACGCGTATGCAGCGCCGTCGCCCGCGCGCCGTCCCGGCTGTACAGGCTGCCGTCCGCCAATTCTTCGCGGATCGCCTTTTGCTCGGCCTCCAGTGCGTCGATCTGGGCAGGTAGCTGCTCCAGTTCACGCTGCTCCTTGTAGCTAAGCTTCTTTTTTTGTAGCTGCTCGCGCTTATCTGACGGGCGTTTTGGCTCATTCTTGCTCGTATTTTTCTCAGGAACCGCCGGTCCGCCCGCGAGTGAACGGCTGCGGTTCGACTGGGCCAGCCAGTCCTGCACGCCGCCCTCGTACTCACGCCACAGGCCATTACCCTCGAACGCAAGGGTGCTGGTGACCACGTTGTCCAAGAAGGTGCGGTCGTGGCTCACTACGAACACCGTGCCATCGTAATCCTG